>NZ_CP051151.1:0-1200000 GCF_013745115.1 Hujiaoplasma nucleasis
AAATCTTCAGCTTGATCGGCAATAAAGTTTTGTTCTAGAGGTTGGAAAATAGCTTGACCGATAATGAAGACCATAAATACAGAGTATATTGCCATAATAAAGTCATTGGCTCTAAAAACGTAGATGACCGCAATCATAGAGGTTATTTGAATGATTTGTAGAACCAAAAGATTTTTGTTAAATTTAATAATTAGAGGAACAATAAAAATACTGGTCAAAATTCCAACGATACCTATGATTAGATTATAGTCACCAATAAAGCCGGTACTGTAATCTAACTCGTTGAAGTAAACATCTAAATACTTGCTTAGATTAGTATGGGCTATTGACATAAATATTAAGGCGATTAAGAAAATCAATAACGTAGAGTTAATTGATTTTATATTTTTAAAACTTTGAAAAAAGTTTGGCTTTTTTTGTAGTGTGATATCTCTTTTGACTTCTTTAATAAATAGATAAATCATTGTGGCGTGAACAACATTAAGTAAGGCTTGAATTAAGAATATTCTTTCTAAAGAGTCTTCACCCGTACCTAATAAGGATACCATGGTTTCATTGGATGAAATAAAACCTCCAACCCAATAACCAACAGATCTACCTAATGCTAAAGCAGCAGCCATCCAAGCAAGATGTTTGGCTCTATTTTCAGGTTTTGAAATTTCTACAGTATGGGAGATGAAAAGAGTCACCGATGCACTGACGCCAATGCCACTCAATAATCTAAAGAAAACCATCCAATACATATTGTTGACATAAGCAAAGGCAAACTGACCAATACTGTATATCAGTAATCCTCCAACCATAGCGATTTTCTTATTACCTCTATCCGCAACTACTCCCCAAATTGGAGCTCCAATAACTAAACCTAAACTCATGGTAGAATAAAAGACTCCGAACATTTGATCAGGTATTCCTAAATGTGTCACGAAGGCTGGTGTGACAGGATGACCGATGTTATGAATGAGTCCTTGAAGAAAATAGATGATGACAACAACCATAAATGCTTTATTCAATTTATTCATAAGACACCTCCATTACAAACAAAAGATATTATACAATATTTTAGATGTTTTTGCTATTTAGATGCAAAGAAAAGCAACAGTTTTAAACTGTTGCTAATGTATTTAAGAATTTAACCTGACTTTAAGTTGATTTAATTCATCTTTTAGTAAGATTGGCAGAGAGTCACCGTATAAATCCATGAAGTATTTCTCTATAGATTTTACCTCATCTAACCATACATCTCTATCAACCTTAGTTAACTCTTTTAGATTATTTTTTGAAATATCTAAAGCATCTAAATCAAAGGCTTTTAAATTAGGGACATATCCAATAGGTGTTTCTTGGAAATTATCTTTGTTTTCAGTTCTTTCAAGAATCCATTTTAATACTCTAGCATTGTCTCCAAAACCTGGCCATAAAAATCCTGATTCATCTTTTCTAAACCAATTGACATAGAAAATTTTAGGTAATAAATCTTCTTTTGTCTTATCTATAAAGGAAGCCCAATGATTAATATAATCTTTGATATTGTATCCTATAAAAGGCAACATTGCAAAAGGATCTCTTCTAATTTTGCCAATATTTTCATCTATTGTAGCTGCGGTAATTTCTGAGCCCATAATTGAACCTAAGAAAATACCATGTTTGAAATTAAAACTTTGATGAACCAATGGTATTGTCGTTGGCCTTCTTCCTCCAAATAAAATAGCTGATATAGGAACTGGCTCTTCAAAATTCTCAGCTAGCGTAGGACAGTTAGTAAGAGGCGAAGTAAATCTAGCGTTAGGATGGTCAGGTCTCATCAAATCACCTTTATACCAGTCATTACCGTGCCAATCAATTAAATGATCTGGTTCTTCATCAGTTAAATCTTTCCACCAAACATCTCCATCATCAGTTAAAGCAACATTAGTGAAAATAGTGTTCTTTGATACAGTTTTAATGGCATTTGGATTTGACTTTTCAGATGTCCCAGAAGCTACTCCAAAAAATCCAGCTTCAGGGTTAATGGCATATAATCTTCCATCCTCTTTAAGATGCATCCAAGCGATATCATCTCCAACAGTTTCAGCTTTCCAGCCTTTAATACTAGGATTGATCATAGCTAAATTAGTTTTCCCGCAAGCACTAGGAAAGGCTCCTGTAATGTATCTTACCTGATTACTTGGGTCTGTAAGTTTTAAAATAAGCATATGTTCTGCCAACCAACCTTGCTTCATTGCCATAGAAGAAGCAATTCTTAAGGCTAAACATTTTTTTCCTAATAAAGCATTTCCCCCATAACCTGAACCGTAAGACCAAATCATATTTTCTTCAGGAAAATGAGATATATATTTTTCATCTATTGGAGCACATGGCCAAGCAGGATCTTCCATGCCATTTTCTAAAGGATAACCGACTGAGTGTAAACATTTGACAAAGTCTTGACCTTGGTTGATAAGATCTATGACTTTAGAACCAGTTCTTGTCATAATTTGCATGTTTAAAGCAACATATGCACTGTCAGTAATTTCTACACCTAATCTTGACATATCTAAACCAATAGGACCCATTGAAAATGGAATTACATACATAGTTCTACCTTTCATAGAACCCTTATAGAGGTTGAGCATGATTGGTTTTAACTCTTCTGAATTAATCCAATTATTGGTAGGGCCTGCAGTGTCTCTTGAACTTGTTGAAATAAAAGTTCTTTTTTCTATCCTAGCTACATCACTAGGGTGAGACCTGTAGAGCAAGGAATTAGGTCTTTTTTTAGGGTTAAGCCTTATGGCTTTTCCCGTTTTAACTTGATCTTCTGAAACTCGATCAAATAGAGCTTGTGAACCATCCCATATAATAATATCTTTTGGTTCACAAAGATTATTAATTTCTTCAATCCAGTCTAATAAAATTTTGTTTTTAATCATTTTGATCACATAGAAAATCTCTATGTGGCTCCTTTCTATATTTTTTTCTAAATAATTCTAATTTATCTATAAAAATTTGTTATAATGTAAGAGACGAGGTGACTTATGGAAATTAAAGATAAAAGTATTGCATTACTTATTGATGCTGAAAATATTTCTCCTAGCTACATTGAAATTATCATTGATGAAGCTAATAAATATGGAAAAATAAACTATCGAAGGGTATATGGTGATTGGACAACTCCACAACTAAACCCTTGGAAACAAAAAATGAATGAATTTGGCTTGACCCCTGTTCAGCAATATGCTTATACATCGGGGAAAAACTCATCAGACTTTACTTTAATTATTGATGCAATGGATATATTATATTCAGGTAAAGTCAATAGTTTTTGTATAGTATCTAGTGATAGTGACTTTACTAAATTGGTTACTAGATTAAGAGAAGATAATATGTTTGTCTTTGGAATGGGTGAGTCTAAAACCCCTATTTCTTTAGTCAACTCTTGTGAAACTTTTTCTTATTTAGATAAGATGCTCATTACTTATGAAAGTGAAGAAAAAGCTCCAAAACGTAAATCTGTTAAACAAACTGTTGAAGTTGTTCAAGAAACCAATACAACATCAATCACACCACTTAGAAAAATTAAGCATGAGTTAAAAAATATGATTAATTCTAATTTAGAAGATGATGGTTGGGCTTATTGGTCATTAATTGCTCAATTAATTATGAAGAAGTATCCAGGTTTCCATCCTAGAAACTATGGTAAAAATATGAGACCACTTGAGTTTTTTGAAAAAATGCACGATTTTGAAGTGAAAAAAGAAGATACAGTAATCTATATTAAGAATAAATAAAGCCGATAAGGCTTTTTTTTTATCGGAAAACCTTTTCTACATAATCAGAGTTCATTAAGTGCAATAAAGCCGGATAGTTAAGGTTAAAACGAATAATATCACCAAGTTCATAATTTGCGTTTGTTATATCAATAATGAGATGATCGGATGAACCACCTATTATATTGATATTTTTATCAACCGGACTTAAATTACTTAAAATAACATCTTGTTTTCCGATTGCCAAAATAGCTCTTTTCATTGGGCCTAAGTCTTTTATATCGACTTTTTCACCAAATGAATTAATGCTTGTAGGTCCATCAGGGAAACTAGGTTTGATTTGCCATTCAATGATTTGAGCTTCTAAAATAAAATTATCATGATTAAAATGAGATATTTCTGTTGAATAAGAAGTTTCTTTTCCAAAGAAAATAGATTCACCTAATCTTAGACTATTTATTTCTTTAGGAATTTGATTTTTTCCAAAAAGAGTGACAGTTGATGAATTTCCACCAGATATAATTTGAAGTTTACAATTAAAATGAGATTCGATATGATTTTTAATCTTAACAAGTCGATTTAAAATTTCTTGGTCAGGAACTAAGCCGCCATAGCAAGTAAGGTTTGTACCAATACCAAGTAGTTCAATATGATCAAGTTTCAATATTTGATCAATCACATCTAGATAGTCAGATTTATAATATATACCTTCTCTTAAGTCTCCTAAGTCGAACATTAAGATAATTTGGTGTATCTTGTTTGCTATTTTGCTAGCCTTATTAAGTTCAATAATGGTTTTAATTTCAGAATTAAGACTCACATCTGCAAATTGAATAACTTCATCAATTTCTGAAAGCATAGGTAACCTTACTAAAATTTTAGGCAACTTAATATCTTGGATTTTTTTTAGGTTTTGTATTCTTGAATCACCAATATAAGTTACACCTGTTTCAGCTAATTCCTTTAAAAAATCTAAATGACCAGCAAATACTTTGACAATGGCCATAATATCAAAAATATGGTTATCTTTAGCTAAAGAAACCATTCTTTTTGCATTCTCAAGTATATTTTTTTGATTAATGATTACTCTGGGATACATTAAACCATCTCCAAACTTTCTTTTAGAAGTACGAGTGAAGCTTCAGGATGTTTTTTAGATAAAACACCTAAGGATGCCATAATATAATTTCTATCAATCCATATTTGTGAGTTCTTTGGTGGACTTAAGGATAATTCGTTTTGTTCTAATATAACTTTTTTCATTAATTGAGCAGAATTATTTAATCTTGTTAAGGCGCCGCCTGTACCAATAATGTGTTTTATATTCGTAAGATCTTTTCCCTCTGCATAGGTTACTTTACCACCTGCATTAAACATTTTGATTAAGTGACCTGAATGGCGATTTAATGCTTGTTTAAAAGCTTCCAAAGTAAGGCGTTCAGTTAATGGATATTGCTTTAAATTAGGGATTACTTGGTAATTTTTAATTATATTTTCAAGTTCTTTTATATCTATATTAAGTTCTAAAACTAGCCTATCCATGCTAATAATATCAATTAAATTATCTTTGTTAACATAAACCCCCAAGTCACCTTCAACAGTTCTTTTAGAAAATGGTTCAGGAGCAATAAGAATTTTTTCTATTTGTTCATTTCCCTGGGTCACAGAGTGAATGTCGGTTGTAGCGCCACCAATATCGACAGTTACTAAGTCCCCCATAGATTTTTGCAATAATATGGAAGCCTCCATAACAGCGCCTGGTGTTGGGATAATATCATGATTAATGATATCTTTCACTTTTTCCATACCAGGAGCATGAATAATATGTTTATGAAAGACTTCTTGGATTATTTGTCTTGTTTTTTCAACTTGTAAATCATCTATTTTAGGATAGACATTATCAGAAATAAACAAAAATTGTTCTTGATTATTATCAATGAATATTTGTTTAACTAGATGGTGATTTTGGATGTTTCCGGCATAGATAATGGGTATATTTAATTTAAGTCCCGCAATAATTTTAGCGTTTTCTATGGCAGTTTTTCTTTCACCATAATCAACACCACCAGCAATCATTATTATGTTCAGTTGAAGACTCTTTATTTCTTCAATTTGATATTCGTCTAAAATTCCAGACGTAATCATTTTTATGTTTGCACCAGCTCCCAAAGCAGCTTCTTTAGCTGCTTTAACAGTCATATCATAAACTAGACCATGAACTGACATTTTTAGTCCACCTGCAGCTGAAGAAGAGGCAAAAGTTTCTTTTGCCTTTAAGCTGTCGGTATTTAATTTGATTTTTAAATCTTCGATGGCTTGATTTAATCCGATGTTAACATCTCCTTCTAAAACTGTTGTAGGAGAAAATCCACTGCCTAAAAAACGTGGATTATTGGATTCTAATCCATCAAAAGCATTTACTACAGTTGTTGTAGAGCCTATTTCGGCAACCAAAGCATCTATGATCATTTATTTTCCCTTTTTATTTTTGACTAAGAATGAAGCAACGTGGTGACCTTTAGTTCCTCTTGAGAAACCTTGATCTACCCCTTGTTTTCTAGCGATTTCAGGCGTAACTTGAGTTCCACCGGCTAGAATTAAAAGAGAGTCTCTTACCCCTTTTTCAATTGCATATTCATGAGTCTTTTTCATGTTTTTATAATGAACTTCATCATGAGAAATAATGGTTGACATAAGAATTGCATCTGCATTGGTTTCAATAGCTGCATCAACAAGTTTTGTAATAGGAACAGATGTACCTAAATAGATGCATTCGATACCATATTTTTCAATACCACCATGTTTAATATCAATGATCTCTCTCAAACCTACAGAATGCTCATCTTCTCCAACAGTTCCAGCTACAATCTTCATAGGATGTTCTTTAAGGTAATCTTTAATTTCTTGATCTGTTAATAAGTCTGGTTCTTCAGGTAATGTTAAAGTATCTAAGTCTATATCAAAATTTACCTTTCCTTTAACTTGAATTCTTGTAGCTTCAGCGACATGTAAAATTTCTCTATGAATAACTTCTGCCTCAGATAAATTCATTTTCTTTGCTATTTCTAAAGCTGCAGCTTCGGCATATTTTAAAGAAGTAGGGACTGTAATATCGATGACAACTACGCCATCTGCTAACCACTCAACTTCAGGTTTAATAATATTAGAGTTAATGTACTTTTCTTTTTCTGCTAGTCTTGTATTTACATTATCTTCAGGGTCTAACTCATCAATGTATTGAATTTTAGAACGATCTTCAAAAGTAGAACCCCCAATTAATACTGCAGGATTATCTTCTGGTTTGAGACCATATTGTTGGATATTATTATAACCAAAATGAGCTGTAACTGGCGCAAAATAATCTTCATCTCTTTCATAAACTGTATGAGCACCAATACCGCCATTAATGGCTCTTGAGATACCATCTCCATTACGTTCAGGATAAATTCCTGAATCAATAAAATAGCCATCTTCAACTGCTTGGAAGTAGCCTCCATCTTCTAAAAGTTCTTCGAAGAATAAAATGGCTCTTTCCTTGAGTTCTCTAACTTTATCTGCTAAATAACCTTCTTCTTTAAGTTCAACCATTTCTAGAAGGCCATCCATACCTATCAAAGCTTGTTTGGCAGTATCACATGCTTCTACATTATACATATGCCATGGCACATTTCTTCCTTCATCAGGTGTGATGGTTGATTGGATGTCAGCAGAAGTTAATTTAGATATCATCATATTTAATACATGGGTCACCGTTGCTTCACGAGTAGATGATTCCATATATTTTGTATTCATTTGTGCACGCATTTTATAGTCAGAGAAGAAGTCTCTTAAAGCTTTAGCATAAGGTAGATTTATTTTTAAATCTGGTGCTGGGACAGCTGTTGGTGGTACTGTTGATAAGGCGATGTTTTCTTTTTTTATTCCTGCCTTAACTGAAAACAATGAATTAATAGCATGTTGAACCATTAATTCTGGCATGACTTTCCAGGCAACCATAGCCGTTGCATTGGCGTTGTGGGCTCCATCAATTTGAAGAATATCTCCCCAAGCCATGATTTTTTTAGATTCAGCAGCATCAACAAATGAACGTATCATATTAATGTTTCTATATAAAACATTATATTGAGGATCCTGATGTGCTCCGTTAACGCCTTCTTCAGCAAACATTACAGCAATATCTGGACCAGCAACTCCAGATACATATGAATGATAATTAATAGGTCTTCCTACTTCATCTTCGATGATATCTAAAGCTTTTCTTTGAGCTCTAACTTGTTTTCTGGTAATGGCAACGCCACCAATTCCTTGTGGTGTACCCTCAATTAAACCATCAAAATGAGATTGACCAGCTGTACGAATAACCATTAAGTGGTCTGCACCATGCCAAGCAGCCATTCTCATTCTGCGAATATCATCTTCAAATCTTCCTGATGCTATTTCAGAGGTAATCACTTGGATAGGTTGTGGGTCTATGTTATTAAAATATTTAGCAGCAGGTAAAGGAATTGAATTTTTTAGGGGTTTTGATGCATCTGAATAGATGTTGCCTTCCATGTTTAAATCTTTAACCGGTTGTCTCCATGTCCAGCCACGACGTCTTGGTTGATACTTATCTAAATCCTGAAGGATATAACGAATATCTAGCTTTTCATTAACTTTCATTATTTCACCTCAAAACTTTCTTTTACAAGTGTCCAACCTTGGTCATTAATTAATTTCATGCCAGCTTCTCTAATAGAGATTTTCTCTAACTGAGATAGCCTATATATAACATGGCCAGCACCTTTAGTAATTAAATTATGTTTTAATGTTTTTTCAACAAGATCTTTTGCTTCTAAGCTGGAAAAGCCCATTCTTAAAACGATAGATCTTTCGATAGCTGGACTAGTATTTTTGTATGCTAAATCAATCAATGGGTTAACAGTTTTTTCTGCAAGTTCCCAAAATCTTTTCTTAAGTTCATCCTCAGATAGGTTTTTTAGATGTTGACGACGCACTTCATAGTCATCACTTCTTGTTGGTCGTTTATTCATTTTATGCCTCCACTTCAATTTTATTTTGGTCTAGAATTTTTTTAAGGTAATCCATAGATGTATTGGTTTCATCAACCAAAAATTTTAAATCTTTTTGACTGATTTTATTCAAGTTCTTTATGTGATTCATAATATATTTGTATTTTATTTCAGTTAAATCAAGGTCTTGAGCTTTTATATAAGATACTTCTTTAGGAAAAACGATTGATTTACCAGGAATTTCATTTTTAGGATCACCAAAATAGATACATATTCCATTATCTCTAGCAAAAGCTAGTTGAGCTTGATGGTGTTTTCCAGCAGAAGTATATTCAGTTTCTTGAACAACTATGATTTTATCTTCAGGTAATTCTTGTGCTAAAGAAAAAGCCGCGGCTAAAGAGGTATTACCTGCTGGCCCTCTTTCAATTCCTTCTAAAACAGATAGAGCTTCTGTTATAAAAAAAACTTCACCCTGTGTCACAGTTACATAACGATCAATATATCTTAATGCTCTAGCAGCTGACCTTGGAACATCAGAACGGTCAGGATTCATAATAAAAGGAATGCCAAAACCAGTATGCCCGGTTGTGAATGATTTTTTATTGAAGTCTGTATCACTTGCCATGTGAAGTCCATAAAGATTAACAGAAGAACCAACAATATTAATTTTTTTATCAGTCACTTGCTTAATACCTCTTGCGGTGCCTGTTAAATTACCGCCGCCAGCATTCGTAACAACTACCATATCAGGCTCTTTATTGGTTATTCTTAGACAGTCTTCTACAAGCTCTGCGCCCAAGGATTCTATACCTTTAATCCCATAAGGTGTATATAAAGAAGCATTAAAATATCCAGTTTCTTCAAGAAGCAATAAGAATTTATAGAAAAGCTCAGGACCAACACTTAATTGGACAACCTCAGCTCCATATGCCTCACAAGCTCTGGCTTTTTCAATGATTTCAGGTTGGCCAATACCTTTTGAATCGTAGCATTCTTGAACAATGATGCATTTTAAACCATACTTAGCGGCTTGAGAAGCAACAGCAGCTCCGTAATTACCACTAGTTGCGGCTATAACACCTTTATATCCCATTTTCTTGGCTTGATAACAAGATATACTAGCTCGTCTTGCTTTAAAACTACCCGAATCATTTAAGGCTTCATCTTTGATAAAGATTCTTGCTCCATAACCTGGCTTTGAAACTTTTCGACATAGGTTAGTGATATTTTTGCATTCCTTAAGTGGGGTATTTCCAACACCACTTTCAGATTGAATTTTTTTAATTTCTTCTAGAGAAAACCCACAATCATCTAGCATTTTTTCATAATCAAAAGCGATATAATCATGTTCGTATTTTTCATAATCGATACCTACAGATTTCCTCATTATATCATTTTTCCTTGCCATAACAGCTTCATAAGAATTATTCATGATGATCATCTCCAAAAAGAGTAGATTTTACTATATCATCTATTCTTAGTATTTCTGGCATAAATTTTCCGTAAGTATGCATATACGCAGGGTTTACTTCTATTAAGGTTCCTGATTCAATTCTTCCAGTCAAAGTTTTAATTTGAACCTCATCATTGAGTTCAGCTTCCTTTAATAAAAATCCTTTAACCCACATGATTAAGGGTACTTTTTTTGTTTCTTCTGGAAGGTTACCAGCTCTCTCTTCAGATTTTAGAATTACCTTTTTTATTTGAACCCAAGTGTCTTTTTTAATCACTTGAATCACTCCTTAATGATTAATTTTCTTACATCACCCATAATGGCTCTTGGAACTGGTAAATCAATCATTGTTTTTAATCCTGGGTGTGCATTTAGTACTTGTGGAATCATATTAACACAGATTGAAATAGTACCTATTCCACCTTCAACTTCAGGTGAGTTAGCAAGATTAATCGCTGGTTTACCTTTAATTTTAATATAATCTCCAGTAGATACCCCAACCATTTCAGGTTCGATTTGTTGAGGATGATACATATGAATAACTTTACCGTTATTTAAGATTGCTTTAGCTGACATTTCAACACCACAAACATCACCTTTCTTAGCAAAACCATAAGGAGATTTACGATTAATGTCAGTCACGATAGCTTTCATAGATTGTTCAAAGTGGTCTATTTCTAAACCTAAGGCATGAGCAATCATATATACAGACTCTTTAAAACCTACATGACCTGCCATTTGGCCTTTGTTAAGCTTATCATTAAATTCTTCAACACTTAAACCAACACCTTGCTCTTCCATGACGGTTTTTCCAAAAGGTGATAATGAGTTAATTCTAGATATTTCCATATCATCGACTTCTTCCATAACTCCAGACATACATACTGCCAATAAATCCATCATCATTCCTGGATTCACACCAGTCCCTAAGACTGTTACTTTGTTTTTCTTAGCAAGTTCATCCATTTCTTTAGCAAGTTCAGGTTGGTTTGCAAGAGGGTATGACATTTCTTCGGCAGTAGATATAACGTTAACACCATGTTCGATAATTTTTTTGATTTTAGGGTAAGCACCTTTAGTAAAAGAATCTGTTGCTAATAATACCAAATCTGGTTTTTGATTAGTTAAGATATCATCAATATCATTAGATATAATCACATCATGATCTTGGTTGTTTTCAAGATTTAAAACCTCAAACATACTCTTGCCAACTATCTTATCATACAAGTCACAAATACCAACGATGTCAAATCCTTGTTTTTTTAGGATCATTTTCGCCATCCCAGAACCCATGGCACCAAATCCCCAAATAACAATTTTAACTTTTTCTTTTTTCATGATTATCCTCCAATAATTCTCGTGCCAGTTTGGCCTAATAAAGCTTCTTTAGCTTTTTCAAGAGAAGCGATTAAAGCTGTTCTATGTGAGTAACCATTTACGAAAGATTTGCATGCTTGAACTTTAGGTAACATAGAACCAGCAGAGAATTCTTTTGCTTCAATATACATATCTATTTCTTTCATAGTTAAAGCATCCAAGTCTTTTTCATTAACTTTTCCAAAATTTATTTTTACTTTATCAACGGCAGTTAATATAACAAGCATATCTGCGTTTAATAAATCAGCTAATTTTGCAGATGCGAAATCTTTGTCAATAACAGCTGCAACACCCTTATAGCCTAAGTCATCCTTTATAACTGGAATACCTCCACCGCCAACAGTGATAACTAAATGATTTGCATCTACTAGGGTTTTAATGATGTCTAACTCAACGATGCCAATAGGTTTAGGACTAGGGACAACACGTCTATAACCCCTGTTTGCATCTTCAACCATAATGTATTTTTTTTCTTTCTCCATAAGTTTTGCTGTTTCTAAATCAACAAAACTTCCAATAGGTTTACTAGGATTTTGGAAAGCAGAATCATTTTCATCAACGATGACTTGTGTAATAACTGTTGCAACTTTTTGATTCATTTTTTCATGGCTTAATTGTTTTTGAATAGCATTTTGCAAATGATATCCAATATATCCTTGACTCATGGCACCACATTCTGGAAAAGGCATTTCTGGATGTTTTTGGTTGAGCAAATGACTTTCTTCGAAGGCTGAATTGATCATTCCAACTTGTGGACCATTACCGTGGGCAATAATAACTTCATTACCTTCTTTAACCATATCAACAATGGCTTTGGCTGCATATTTAACTTTATCTAATTGTTCAATAGGATTATTTCCTAAAGCATTTCCACCAAGAGCAACAACTATTTTTTTCATTAAAAATCCCCCATGGTAGCATACATAACTGCTTTTATTGTGTGCATTCTATTTTCTGCTTCATCAAAGACAACTGATTGTTTTGACTCAAAAACTTCTTCAGTAACTTCTAAAGCATCCATGCTAAATTTTTGGAAAATATCTTCACCAATTTTAGTTTCTCTATTATGGAAAGCTGGTAAACAATGCATAAAAATGGCATTTTTATTGGCCATATCCATAATGTTTTTATTGACTTGATAAGGTGTTAACTTTTCGATTCTATCTTTCCAAACATGGTCCGGTTCTCCCATTGATACCCAAACATCAGTGTAAATAACATCTGCGTTTTCAGCACCTTCTTTAACATCTTCTGTTAAGGTAATGCTAGCTCCGGTTTCTTTTGCGATAAGTTTACATTTTTGAACCAAAGCCTCATTAGGCCATAAATCTTTTGGAGCAACGGCTCTAAAATTCATTCCCATTTTTGCAGCACCAATCATTAATGAATTACCCATGTTATTTCTTGCATCTCCAAAATATGCAAATGTAATATCTTTTAGTTTTCCAAAATTTTCTTGAATCGTTAAGAAGTCAGCTAATATTTGTGTTGGATGGTATAAGTCTGTTAAACCATTCCAAACAGGAACCTTAGAATATTCGGCTAGTATTTCTACAGTTTTTTGTTCATAGCCTCTATATTCAATACCATCATACATTCTCCCTAAAACTCTTGCTGTATCTTTGATACTTTCTTTTTTCCCCATTTGAGAGCCAGTTGGACCTAAGTAAGTAACATTCATCCCTAAATCATTTCCACCTGCTTGAAAAGCACATCTAGTTCTAGTCGAATCTTTTTCAAATAATAATACAATATTTTTACCTTTCAAAGGTTCAAAAGTGATACCTTGATGTTTTTTATCTTTTAATTCCTTAGATAAATTTAATAGTGTTTGAATCTCCTCTGGTGTGTAATCTAGAAGTGTTAAGAAACTTCTCCCTTTAAAATTATTTTGCATTTTATTCCTCCTCATATTTTTTTGTTAGATATCTAACACATAACACTAAAATTATATCACTAAAGCGCTTACAAATAAACCATTAATTACGAAAAGATGTATAAAATATCATAGATTAATGAATAGCATTTATGATTCATTTATAGTATAATATTTACCGAGGTGAAATTATGGCTTATGATAATATAAAATTAAATTATGATTATGATTTTAAAGGTGAAATTATATCACCAACAGCTAAAGCAAATTTAGGTGAAGCTGATAACGGTTTAAAACCTTACCATATGTTGTTTGGTGCTTTAGGATCTTGTTTTTATGCAACGTTTTTATCTGTTGCTAAAAAGATGAGATTGACATTTGGTTCGGCTTCAATAGAAGTGAGTGGGTATAAATCTGATCCTGAACTCAAAATATTGGATAATGTTGAAATGAACTTAATCATTACCAATCCAAGTAATGAAGAGAGATTAATTAAATCTGCTAAACTAGGTGCTGAGTACTGTTCAATTCATGCTTTAGTATCTAAATCAGCTAATATTAAACTTAATGTCGTTTTCAAATAATCCTAGTTACTAGGATTATTTTTTTGAACTTATTAAACTTGCTTGAAATTCGTCAATGCAATATAATAGAGATATGGGAGATATCATGAATAAAATAGAATTAATTGCAACAACCACTTTTGGCTTAGAAGCAATTGTTAAAAGAGAACTAGAAAACTTAAATTTTGAAATCAAGGAAGTAGACAATGGTAAAGTTGTTTTTTTTAGTGATTATCAAGGCATAGCTAGAGCTAATTTATGGTTGAGATGTGCGGATAGAGTTTTATGGAAAATTGGCGAATTCAAAGCATTAACCTTTGATGAACTTTTCGATCAAACCTTGGCATTGCCTTGGTCAGAATATATACCAAAAGATGGAAAATTTACTGTCTTAGGACAATCAGTTAAATCTAAATTATTCAGTATATCTGACTCTCAAGCGATCGTGAAAAAAGCTATTGTTGAAAATATGAAGGATAAGTATAATATATCTTGGTTTAAGGAAACTGGAGCTGAATACACAGTGAAAGTATCTTTGTTAAATGATATTGCTACTTTAACCATTGATACTTCAGGCGAATCTCTCCATAAAAGAGGATATCGCGTTCAACCAGTGACTGCGCCTATTAAAGAAACTTTAGCTGCGGCTATGGTTTTACTAAGTTACTGGACACCTGATAGAATTTTACAAGACCCATTTTGTGGTTCTGGAACCATTGCTATTGAAGCTGCCATGATTGGAAGAAATATAGCGCCGGGCTTACAAAGAGATTTCGCTTCAAAGCATTGGGAAGTTATTTCTGAAGATATATGGAGAGAAGAAATTAGAAATGCTTATAAAAAAATTAATGTAGACTTAATGATGGATATTAGAGCCTCGGATTTGGACGAAGCTAGTGTGAAAGCTGCAATTGAAAACGCAGATGAAGCTGGAGTTCTAGATACTATTAACTTTGAACACTGCAATTTTAAATATGCCATCTATGATGGAGATTATGGTATTTTTATCACCAATCCTCCTTATGGTTCAAGACTTTCTTCAAATGAAGACTTATCAGAAATGTATGAGGAAATAAAAAAAATATTTAGAAGACTTAAAAATTGGTCAAAATACATAATTACTGATGAAGAAAATTTAGAAAAATTAATTAAGTTTGATGCTAATAGGAAAAGAATTCTTTTTAATGGAAGGATTAAAACCACTTATTATCAATTTTATGGACCAAGGCCAAATGAAAAGGACGATTTATAAAGAATCGTCCTTGTTTTTTAATAAAATATTTGAAGTTTGATCAATCAGAACTGCTCCTAGAGGAGCAGTTAGAAAGATTGATAAAACTGAAATAGCTAAGATAATTTTTCCTCCAGGAATGCCCATTGAAAGCGGTATGGCTCCAATAGCAGCTTGTACAGTTGCTTTTGGAATAAAAGATAGTCCAATGAAAAGTTTTTCTTTTGAATTAAAGTTAGTTTTGATAATGCTAATAAAAACCCCTAATAATCTAACAAATAAACTCAAAAGTAAAAATAATAAGGTGATTAGACCAATACTTAAAAATAAATTAATATCAACAGCAGCGCCAATTAATACAAATAACATCATTTCAGCAACAACCCAGATTTTAGAAAATTTAGAGGTTAATCTGTGAGCTAGAATCGGATAAAGACTAAAGATGGTTATAGCTAATGTTATTATCCCTAATAGGCCTGAAATAGGTAAATAATCTTCTAAGACAATCATCAAAAATGAAAGAGCAAAAAGAATCAGTACTTTAATAGTATCTCTAACATGTAATTTCTTAAAAACAAATACGAAAAATACACCGATGACAAATCCTAAGATTATACCAAAAATTAAGGAAATTGGTAGTAGGAGAATTTGTGACCACTCCAATTGATTTGATTCGTAAACCTGCAAGAAAATGGTGAAAACTATAATTACAAATATATCATCTACTGAGGCAGATGCTAAAATCAATTGTGGAATTTTTTCTTTAGTTCCTTTTTTCTTTTCAATCAACTGAATCATTCTTGGAACAATTACTGCGGGTGATACAGCTGCGATAACTGAACCAAGAATAAAGGCTTCAATGTTTGTTAAATTAAAAAATAGTGGAGCTAACAAACCTATCGCAAGTATTTCAAATAAGGCGGGTAGAAAGCTTAAAAGAATCGCTGGTCTTCCAACAGCCTTTAAATCCTTAATGACTAAAGACAAACCTGCTCTTATTAGAATAACAACCAAAGCTATTTTTCTTAATTCTGAGGATATATCTAGTATTTGATGACTTATCAAGTCAAAAACAAAAGGTCCTAGTATGATACCCGTTATTAAAAAGGCTAATAAACCTGGTAAATGTAACTTGTCAAAAATATAAAACAAAGTAATGCTAATAAGGATAATTAAGGATATGCTTAAAAACATAGGCTAATTCAAATAAAGATTAAACAATCTTTGTATTTTTTCAAAATCAATAAATCTAGATTCTCTTAATATTTCTTTTGATTCACTAAAAACTATAATGGTAGGGACTGTAAAGACTAAATGTTGTCCCTGAAATAATTCGACATCTTCTAGATAAAGTTGGTAGGAAGGTATGCTGGGATAATCTTCCATAAAAACTTTAAGTTTTTCTGAAAGAGGTTTACACACATTACAGGTTTTTGTTTTAGCAATAACAACACATAGTTCTACCTTAATGACTTCTTGAAGTTCTTCATAGTTTTTAATAGTTTCCATATTTCCACCTCGATAAAATTTTATAAATGTATTATACTATAAATAAGAAAAAAAATATAGTCATGAAATCCGAGAATAATATTGACATATGTCAATATTATTTATATAATTAAAGAGGAGATAACTAATGTCAAGACCTAATAAACCAAGAATTGTATGTGGCTTACCTGAATATCAAATGTTTGGGCCTAAAGGTAGAAAAGCTAATCAACTTGAAAAAGTTGTTTTATTGATTGATGAGTATGAAGTCATTCGACTTATAGATCATTTAAAGATGAATCAGGAAGAAGCTGCGACTATGTTGGGTGTAGCTAGAACTACAGTACAAAGAATTTACACGATAGCTAGAAGTAAAATTGCAGATGCTATAGTTAGTGGAAAGATTTTAATGATTGAAGGTGGAGATTACATTCTTTGTGAAGATGATTGTAAGGAATGTTTGGAACCTTTAAGAAGACATAGAAGACACCATTTCGGAGGCAAACAATGAAAGTAGCTTTAAGCACAAAAAATAATATGGTTACCGAGCACTTCGGTCACTGTGATTATTTTATTGTCTATGAAATAGAAAACAAGGAAATTATTGGTTCTTTTTTAATAAAGAATCCACCGCATCAAAAAGGACATTTACCTAAATTTTTAAAGGAAAATGGTATAGATGTTGTCATAGCTGGTGGTATAGGGGCTATGGCTGTTAATTTGCTTGAAGAATTAAATATTCAAGTTATCATGAATGTTTGTGGTCATGCAGATGAGGTTATTAAAAAGTATATAAATAATGAGTTGAAATCAAATGGTGAACCTTGTTCTGATCATCACCATTAAAGATTTTTTCTTTGAAAAATATGTTAGACAATTCTAACATTATATGTTAGAATTAATATATAAAAATATAAAATAATTATGGAGGTTTTTTATGGAAGAACAAGTTAAAGAGTTTTACAAAATGCCTTTAATAGGCGATTTGGCGCCAAGCTTTACTGCTACAACAACACAGGGTGTGATTAATTTTCCTAAGGATTATGAAGGTAAGTGGGTAATTTTGTTTTCTCACCCAGCAGATTTCACTCCTGTATGTACTACTGAATTCATGACCTTTACAAGAATGCTTGATGAATTCAAAGCCTTAAATACTGAACTTATCGGTTTGTCAGTTGATTCGTTGTACGCTCATATTGCTTGGCTAAGAAGAATTAACGAATTAGAGTGGAACGGAATGAAGAATTTAGATGTTACATTCCCATTGATTGAAGATATTAAAATGGATGTAGCCAATAAATTCGGTATGATTCAACCTGGACAATCTTCAACTCAAGCTGTAAGAGCAGTTTTTGTGATTGATCCAAAAGGAGTCATTAGAACGATTCTATATTATCCACTTTCAACCGGAAGAAACTTTGATGAAATTAAACGTATAATTCAAGCCCTACAAAAAGCTGACAAAGATAATGTTGCTACTCCAGCTGATTGGAGACCAGGGGATGATGTGATTGTTCCAACTGCTGGATCATGTGGTACAGCTAAAGAAAGAATGGAATCAAAGGACGATGACACATATTGTTTAGACTGGTTTATGTGTTTTAAAAAAGAAAAAAGATAATTAAGAAAAAAAGTTGGAATTTTTTCCAACTTTTTATTTTAATATAATACTAATTTTCACAGGATTATGGTCAGAGTACTTAAAATCTTCTTGAATAGTTTCTACATATTCGATATCTATATTATTGGATACAATAAAACCATCAATTAAATAATATTGGTTATTATCAATGTTACTTGTGTCATAAGCTTGATGTAAGAGTCGGCATGTAGGATGATTTGCATCTACAGCTAAATTGAAGTTGTTTTGACTAAACCATAATGGGTCTAGAGGGAATGCTTCCCAATAGTTATCTTCTTTAAGTTGGTAAGGATCTTTATATTCATAATCTTCTTGATCATTGTAATTTAATAGTGCATCAGGAAAGCTTTGATTAAAGTCACCACCAACAAGAACATAATTGCCTTTTTCATATTCCTCTAACATGATATTTTGTAAAGCAACCATTTCTTCTTTACGCATAGAACCATCATCATAGGCTGAAAGATGGACATTAATGACTACAAGTTCTTGTTCAGAACCTTCTATGGGATGCCGAGTAATTAATAATGCTCTTTTGAGATTAGCCAACCTAATCGGCCAAGGAAACTCTCCAGGCAATTGAATTCGGGTTGCTGAGGTTATTTCAAACTTTGAGAAAGTTGCAATACCTGAATTTACTTTCCCCATCATTTGACTCGGATTTAAAGGAAAAGGTACAAAAATTGAACGGTAATTATAGGCAAAAGCATTTGGAATACCCAATAAATCTTGATAAGTTTGGTACTGATTGGTTTCATAAGATCTTTTAGAATTTGTATCGACTTCTTGTAATAAATAAATATCTGTATTTTCTCTAGATATGATATTCTTTATGCCATTGATATTGTTTTCAACTTCAGTCAATGAATCCATTTTAGCTTTTTTACCACCATCCATTACAAAATCTTCAGTTTCACTTAATGATGCATAACCTGTATTAAAAGTTAGAACAGTAATTGAAGTATTTTTTGATATGGTATTTGTTGCTTGATCAGCTGCTTGTACTTCTAAATTTGTTACTTGCTCAGGTCTAAATTCAAATAGATGCAAAGTTAGTATAAAACCAAACGCAAAGACAACTATAAGTGTAAAGAAAATAAAAAAGATTTTTAAAGTTTTTTTCATTGAATGTCCCCTTATCTTTCACTATTATATCTTAAAAAAGATAAATAATAAATACATCTTAGATAATAAATTTTATTTCATTTTATTTTGTTTGTAAAATGATGTATAATTCTAGTGATAGAGAGGTGACTAATGAAATATCAATTAATAGGTAAAATCACTGGTTTTAAAGGATTAAAAGGTCAGTTAAAAATAAAGGTCTTATCAGGCTTTTTGAAAGAACGATTTGAAGCTAATTCTCAAATATATATTCAAATTAATCAAGACTATCAAGCTTTTACAGTAAAATCATATAATGACAAAGAAAAAACACCTTTATTAGTTTTGGAAAACTATGAGGATATTAATTTAATTCAACATTTAAACAAAAAAGACATTTATGCTAATGCTGATGATGATTTTTTATTAGAGGAAAACGCCTATCATCAAGATGAGTTGATTGGATTGAATGTTTTTCAATCAAATGAGTTGAAAGGCCAAGTTGTTGATATTAAAAACTATCCTAAAGATGATTATTTGTTAGTTAGGACCAAAGAAAAGGAAGTTCTTATACCTTTTAGAGATGAGTTTATTATTTCTATGGATGATGAAAAAATAGTAGTTATTGATATGGAGGGTTTGTTTTGAAAATCAGCATATTGACTTTATTTCCAGAAATGGTAGAGCCTTTTCTTAATCATTCAATTTTAAAAAGAGCAAAAGATCAAAATCAAGTAGATTATCAAATTATAAATTTCCGTGATTTTTCTCAAAATAAACACCAAACCGTCGATGATACACCCTATGGGGGTGGTGCAGGAATGGTGCTCTCAATTGAACCCATTTATCATGCTTTACAAAGTATTCAAGGTGTTGATGAGGCACATAAGATATTACTTTCTCCTCAGGGGAATACCTATCATCAAGAACAAGCGAAGAGATTATCTAATATAGACCATCTTGTACTAATTTGTGGTCATTATGAAGGGTTTGATGATCGTATTAGGTCTTTGGTTGATGAAGAAATTTCTATAGGAGATTATGTGTTAACAGGCGGAGAAATAGCAGCAATGGCAATTGTTGATTCTGTGGTTAGATTGTTGCCCAATGTATTAGGAGATCAAGATTCTTTTATAAATGATTCTTTTTATGATGGATTATTAGATTATCCTCAATATACAAAACCTAGAATTTTTAATCAAATGGCGGTCCCTGAAGTTTTATTATCTGGCCATCATAAAAACATTGAAGATTGGCGTTTAGAAGAAAGATTAAAACGGACAAAAGAGAGAAGACCTGACTTATATCAAAAATATATAAACGATAAGAAAAACAAGTAAAAAATGTTTGCTTTTAAGAGCGGCATATGCTATAATCGAAATGCTGAAAAGAACTATATCCCTTTGTTCCGCTGATCAATCATGAACCAAGGCAAATTTTAAAAAAGGAGTTGACCAAAATGTCGCAGCAATTAATTAATGATATTACAAAAGAATATCTTAAATCTGATTTACCTGAATTCCGTGCCGGAGATACTTTAGAAGTTGGTATTAAAATTACCGAAGGTAACCGTGAACGTGTTCAGATTTTTGAAGGATTATGCATCAAGAAACAAGGTGGTGGCGTAAGTCAAACATTTACTGTAAGAAAGATTTCTTATGGTGTAGGTGTTGAAAAAACTTTCTTACTTCATTCTCCTGTTATTGATAAAATCGTCGTCAAACGTCGTGGTAAAGTTAGAAGAGCTTATTTAGGATATATCCGTGGATTATCAGCTAAAAAAGCAAGAATTAAAGAAAAAAGATAGTAAAAAAGGACATTTGATGTCCTTTTTTTTATGGTTTTATGTAAAATTATGAAAATATTTTCATTGATGATTGAAAGCTTTTCATTTTATGGTAAAATAATAAGTAGAAATCAATAAGGAGTTGATATTATGGCTAAAACAAAAGCGACAATTTATAATGTAGCTATGCGTGCTAATGTTTCATTAGCGACAGTTTCTAGAACTTTAAATAATCCAGAAAAAGTAAAAAAAGAAACAAGAGACAAAGTCTTAAAAGTGATTGAAGATTTGGGGTATAAACCAAATGCTTTTGCACGTGGGTTAGCAAGTCGCAAATCAACTTCTGTTGCAGTGATGGTTCCGGATATGACCAGATCAAGTATTGCAGAAATGGTAAATGGTATCGCCATAGAAGCTAGAAAATATAATTATTCTTTAATAATCTATGTTTTAAAGGATGAGTATCATGAAGAATCAGAGATGTTAAAAGAGGTTGTAGCTTCACAAGCGGATGGCATTTTATACATGAACGATGAAATTAATGAGCAACAATATCAAATGCTTAACCGCATTAAAGATGATTATGATGTGCCAATTGTTCTCGCTAACACTCTTTATCCTTTTGAAAACAAATTAACCACAGTTTCTATTGACTATCATAAAGCAGGTTATGGTATCACTAAAGAGTTAATCGAAGAAGGTAGAAAAAATATTTATATGCTAACAACGGCCAGAAAATATATGGTTAATGATTTAAAAGAATCTGGCTATTTAAAAGCTATTAATGAAGCCGGATTAGAACCTCATATTTTCAGAACTAGTGGTGATATTTCTGTGAATACCATTCATTTTGATGAACTCTTCCATGATGTGGGTAAAAAAATAGATGGCGTCATAGCAGTTAGAGATAGTATCGCTGTATCTTTTATTAACTCAATGATTGCTAAGGGAAGAAAAATTCCTAAAGATATTTCTGTATTTGGTTTTCAAAATACAAAATATGCTTCATTATCACGTCCAAAATTATCATGTATAGATATCCCAATTACTGAAATTGGTGTTAGGGCTATGGCTTTACTAAAAGAGGAAATAGATAATGGAACTAGTAAAACCAAATATATTGAATTACCTTACAGCATTATACACAGAGATTCAACTAAAAAATAAATAACTTCTAGGGGGACACAATGACATTATACGAAGACTTAAAATGGCGTGGTTTAATATATCAAGAAACTGATGAAAGTTTGCGCCAAAAATTAAATGAGGAACAAATGACCTTTTACATTGGTACAGATCCAACAGCTGATAGCTTGCATGTTGGACATTTAATGGCCAATTTGGTTGCTAAAAGATTAGAACTATACGGCCATAAACCAATCTTGGTTATTGGTGGGGGAACAGGGCTTATTGGTGATCCTAGTTTCAAAGCTGATGAAAGAAAATTATTATCAATAGAAGATTCTTTAAAAAATGCTGCTGGTATTGAAAAACAAGTAAAAAGATTATTACCAACAGCCACTGTAGTTAATAATTACCAATGGTTATCATCTTTAAATGCTATTGAGTTTCTAAGGGATCTAGGTAAACATTTCTCAATCAATTATATGATGGCTAAGGATTCAGTAAAATCTAGGATTGAAAAAGGTATTTCATTTACAGAATTTTCATATCAGATTATTCAAGCATGGGACTTTGAACATTTATATAAAAATTATAATTGTACACTTCAAATTGGTGGACAAGATCAATGGGGGAATATTACTTCTGGCTCGGAATTAATCCGTAGAATTCATGGTGCTGATAAAAAGGTTTATGGGCTAACCTTCCCACTGGTCACAAAATCTGATGGAACCAAATTTGGGAAAACAGAATCAGGTGCAGTTTGGTTAGATCCTGCAAAAACAAGCCCTTATGAATTTTATCAGTTTTGGATTAATACTCCAGATGCTGATGTAATTACTAGGTTAAAACAATTCACTTTTCTTTCTAAGGAAGAAATTCAATCACTCGAAGAATCACTTATCAATGAACCTGAAAAAAGACTTGCGCAAAACACACTTGCAAAAGAAGTTGTTGAAATGGTTCATGGTAGTGAAGCTTTAATAAAGGCGATTCGCGTAAGTGAGGCTTTATTCAGCGGAGAAATTAAAGATTTAGATGTTGAAGAAATAGAAATGGGATTTAAAAATATCCCTTCCCAAACTGTAGAAGGTGAAATTGGTTTAATTGATGCTTTATCTGAATTATCACTTGTTCAATCTAATAGAGAAGCAAGAGAAATGATTAAAAATAACGCTGTTAGTGTAAACGGTGAAAGAGTAAATGATACTTACTTTAACATTTTGAAAGAAAATGCAATTGGAAAAAAATATACAATATTAAGAAAAGGTAAGAAAAAATACGGTGTTATCAAACATTCTTAAAAAAGAGCTGTCGATTAAGACAGCTCTTTTTCTATTGTAATTAAGACTTTATCTATCCGGTTATTTATCACGGATTTGACTTCAAATACATAATTTTTATGGTATACTACATCAGCTTTTGTTGCCTTAGGAATATATTCAAGTTCATCGATGATAAGACCGCTTAGAGTTTCATTATCTGTATCAATATATATATTTAAATAGCGGTTTATATCCTGAATAGACATCGTCCCATTAACTAAATATTGGTGGTCTGAAATTTGTTTGATTTCTTCTTCAATAGGATCATATTCATCATAGATATTACCAACAATTTCTTCAATAAGATCTTCAATGGTAATGACACCTTCCATGCCACCATAATCATCGAGTATTATTGCCATTTGATAGTTGTTTTCTTGCATTTTTCTAAATAGTTTATTTATTTTGATACTTGTAGGAACATAATAAGGTTTTCTTAGAAGTTTTTTAATATCTAAATTATCAAAACCAATTTTCTTTGCGCTAATCAATATATCTTTTACATGAATAATACCTAAAATATTATCAATATTGTCTTCATAGATTGGAATTCTTGAATACCTAGATTCCATAATTTGATTAAGGATTTCCTCTAAGGTATCTTCAATGTCGATAGCATAAACATTCGTTCTTGGGGTCATAATTGCTTCAGCATGAATATCATCAAAATTAAAGATGTTCTCTAACATTTCTTTTTCTTGTGTTTGATACAAGCCTTCTGAATGACCATGTCTAATTAGACTCTTAATTTCACTTTCAGAGAGTTCATTATCACCTTGTCGTTTCTTAATTCCAAGGATATTTAATATACCTTTCGTGGTTTTTGATAACAACCAAACTGCAGGTTTAGTAATGATCATTGCAAAATATACAACTCTAACTGAACTTAATGAGAACCTTAAAGGATTCAATAAAGCAATTCTTTTGGGCACTAACTCCCCAAAGACCAAAGTAATATAAGATAATACAACTGTAATCAAAATGACAGCTATATTTTGAGGTATATTAATATTGATATTTGCTAGTATTTGAACAAGATTATCTGATAAGTTTGAACCAGCCAAAGCACTTGATAAGAAGCCTGCTAAGGTGATTGCTACTTGAATGGTAGATAAGTATCTTGTTGAGTCCGATTTAATTTTTTTTAACAAAACAGCTTTTTTATTTCCATTTTTTATTAAATCATCAATCTTAGATTGTTTAACAGAAACTAAAGCCATTTCACTAGCAGCAAAATAGCCATTGATGATGATTAAAATGAGTATAAATAAGAGTATCAGTTCAATTTCCATCCTTTATTCCTTCTTTATTTTTGCTTTTGAAGTTAAGTATTTTTTTTCATAAATAATTCTTAAAGCATTTAATACACATAAAATAGCTACACCCACATCAGCGAAAATTGATAGCCACATCCACATAAAACCAAAAGCAGACATTGTTAAGAAAATTATTTTGACACCTATGGAGAAAATAATATTTTCTGCAGAAAGAAATCTAGTTTTTTTTGCGATCCGAAAGGCTTTATCAAGTAACCTAATATCGTTGTTAATGATAATAACATCAGATACCTCAATGGCTAGATCAGATGCAGAGCCCATTGAGACACCAATATCTGCACTTTTTAATAAAGGTGCATCATTGATACCATCGCCAACAAACATAGATACTGAGTTGGTTGTTATGTTATTGAATTGTTCAATTTTACCCTCAGGTAATAATTCAGCATAATATTCAATGCCACCCAATTGCATAGCTATATCTCTCGCTGATTTTTCATTATCTCCAGTTAACATGACTGTATCATATTCTTGCGATAATTCTCTTACTGTCTGCATTGAAGTTTCTTTTAATTCATCTTTAATTATGATATAGCCAATATAATTATTATCATATGAAACAAAAGTATAAGAACCTATGGGTAATTTTTCATCTTCTATGAAAATATTGTTTTTCTTTAAAAAAGATTTTGATCCAGCCAAAAGAATTTTTCCATCTATGGTACCTTGAATACCATATCCAGGAACCTCTTGTATGTTTTCAACATCAAAAACCTCTTGGTGGTTAAAATCAACAATAGCCCTAGCAATCGGATGATTTGAGTAGCGCTCAATAGAAGCAGCATACCTTAATGTTTCTTCATTGCTGTATTCTTGAATAAAGAAATCTCCATGAGTTAAGGTACCGGTTTTATCCATGGCAATTGTTTCAACTTCAGTGATTGAATGGAGATAAGAAGACCCTTTAAATAAAATGCCATGTTTAGCTGCAGTTCCTATACCTGCATAATATGATAAAGGTACTGAAAGAACTAATGAGCATGGGCAAGATATAACAAGGAAAATAGCTGCCCTATATATATATCCATAAGGAGTCAGTACATTATTAATATCAAAAATTAATCCATATAAAACAAGTAATCCAGCTAAGCTTACAACAATAGGTGTATAGACTTTAGCGAATTTAGTAATCAGTAATTCTCTTTTAGATTTTTTGTTGGTTGAGTTTTCAATTAAATCAATAATTTTCGATAAGGTAGAGTTCTCATAGGTTTTGGTAACTTCTAAATGAATAATGTCACCAACATTAATATTACCACTGAGAATTTGGTCTCCTTCATTGACTGTTTTTAATTTAGATTCACCTGTTAATTCAGAAGTGTTTAAGGATGTAGAACCTTTGACGATCACACCATCTAAAGGAATACGCTCTCCATTTTTGACAACCAAAATATCCCCGATATGAACTTGATCTGGTTCTTTAATAATAACTTCATTGTTTTCAAGAACATTTGCATAATCTACTTTTAAATTAATTAATGAAGCAACTTCATTTCGAGATTTATCAACGGCTCTACCTTGTAGGTATTCACCCACAGAATAAAATATCACAACTGCAATTGCTTCTTCATATTGACCGATGGCCATAGCTGCAATAGTTGCTATAATCATTAGAGTGTTTTCATCAAAGAAATTAAAATTCTTTAATCCGCGAATTTGTAAGAAAAGCATCTTAGAGATTAAGAATAGATAACCAACCCAATATAGAATATCACTTAAGGGTGATTCAATCTGCGGTATATTAATATTAAACCATCGATTAATTAAAGGAAAAACTCTAAAACCAATTAAGTCAAGTAAGATAATAAAAACACCTATAAGCACGTATTTATATTCGCCTATAAAAGTTTTCTTTTTTATTTCAACCTGATCTTCAATATAATGTGTCAGAATATTATCTTCCAAAACATCAACAATAGCCTTGATTTCATTTAAAGCTTGTTCTTCATTATAATTATCTTTAAAATCGACTAAAAGAACTTGATTTGCGAAATTAAAAGAAGCGCTATTTACATAACTTAAACGTGAAGTTCGTCTTTCAACTTTAGCAATACAGTTTGTACAAGTTAGGTTTTCCATTTTTATTTTTCTTACCATGAGATTCACTCTCCTTATGTTAGTAGCCAAAATAGTAGTAATATATAAACATATATATTACATTATACTAGTATATAAGATGTAAAGTCAAATATTATTGGATGTTAGAGAAATCTAAAACTTTAGTCGTTTACTGTTTGAAAATATAGATCTCTATGATAAAATATGGATGTTAGGATGTGATATTATGAATTGGTTAGACATTGCGAAAAATTATGAAGAAGAATATATCCGCATTGTAAAGGAATTGTTACAAATACCAACAGTTTTAGAAAAGTATGATCCTGAAAATTTAGAAGCCCCTTTTGGCTTGGAAATTCGTAAAGCTTTGGATTATATGTTAGATTTAGGGAAGAAAGATGGCTTCTTAGTGAAAGATATAGATCATTATGCAGGTCATATAGAAATGGGTGAAGGCAAAGAAGTCTTAGGAATTCTTGGACATTTAGATGTTGTGCCAGCAGGTGGAAAATGGAACCAACCACCTTTTTCAGCTTATGAAGAAGATGGAAAGATTTATGCACGCGGCGCTATGGATGATAAAGGTCCTACGATAGCTGCATATATTGCTATGAAGATGTTAAAAGATCAAGGCGTTAAGTTAAACAAAAAAGTTAGATTAATCTTAGGTACAGATGAAGAATCAGGTATGAGAGGTATTAAACGTTATTTAGAGAAAGAACAAATGCCTGATTTAGGTTTTGCTCCAGATGCAGAATTTCCTTTAATTTACGCTGAAAAAGGAATCTATGCTTTTACCTATACTGGAAAAGTAACAGATAAACTTTTAATGTCATTAGAAGCTGGAGATAGATTTAATGTCGTTCCTGATGAATGTAAAGCTATTTTAAGTGAGAATAAAGACAAAGAGTTTAACAAATTTTTAAAAGATAATAAAATCCAAGGTGAAATTAAGGACAATAATGAATATGTTGTTTATGGCAAAAATGCTCATGCGGCTTGGCCACATTTAGGTGTCAACGCTATTTCTTTGATGACTAAATTTTTAATTAAATTGACCAATAATCCTTTTGTACATATGTTGAATAAATATTTGACTGATGATCATTTAGGAAAGAAATTAGGACTTGATATTCACGATAAAGAAATGGATGATTTAACGCTTAATTTAGCCTTTATACACTATGATGGTAAAGAAGTTGAAGTTGGACTTAATATAAGATATCCAAAGAATTATGATTTTGAAGAAGGCGAAAAAAAGATTATTAAAGCGGGAAAAGAGTTTGCATTAATTTATAATAAGAATTCTAATTCCAAACCTCATTACGTGTCTCCTGAAGATGATTTAGTAAAAGCTTTACATGAGTCATATATTAAATATACCAATGATACTGAAAGCAAAATAATGAGTATTGGTGGCGGAACCTATTCAAGAGTTTTGAAAAAAGCTGTTGCCTTTGGACCTGCACTACCTGGAGATGAAGACCTAGCTCATCAACCTAATGAATATTTAAAGGTAAAAGATATGATGAATGCAGTCGCTATTTACGCAGAAGGTATTATGAGATTGGCAGGATTTTAATATGCGTCTTAGAAATGTAAAATACGCAAAAGAGTTGATTCACTCCTATCCTGATTATGTGGTATTAAAACCTAAAAATCATAAAGGAAAATGGCGTGATTTATTTGAAAATAAGAAACCAATTCAAGTAGAAATCGGTTGTGGTAAAGGTAAATTCATCTATGAGTCTGGACTATACAATCCAGAAAAGAATTTTATAGGTATCGAAAAATTTGATTCAGTTATTGTTAGAGCTCTAGAAAAGTTAATATTAGAGCCGCTAGATAATGTGAAATTAATTCGTTTTGATGCAACTCATATTAATGATATATTTAAAGAAAATGAGGTTGAACATTTATATCTTAATTTTTCTGATCCTTGGCCTAAGTTAAGACATTCGAAAAGAAGATTAACATCACCTCAGTTCCTTGAGAAGTATCATCATATTTTAAAAGATGGTGCTATTATTGATATGAAAACAGATAATTACGCTTTGTTTGAATACTCTTTAATGATGTTTAATCAATCTGATTATTTTGCTATTATCGATGTATCTTTAGATTTATATAAAGATTTACCAGCAACTAATATTCAAACAGAGTTTGAAATGAAGTTTGTTGAAGAAAACAATGCTATATATTATATAAAAGCTCAACACAAAGGAGAAATTGAATGAAAAAGTTTTATAAAGATTTAGTTGAAATACCTGGGGTATCCTCTCATGAAAAATATGTTAGAAAATACATGAGAATGCATTTAGAGAAATTAAGTGATAAAATCATTGAAGATAACTTAGGTTCGATATTTGGTGGGATTAACTTAGAGTCTGAAGGTCCGACAGTAATGATGGCAGGGCATATGGATGAAATAGGCGCTATGGTAAAAGGCATCAATAAAAATGGTACAGTAAAGATGATGGCTATTGGCGGAATAAGCCCTCAAGTAGTTGTTTCACAACATATGAATATTGTGAGAGATGATGGGTCATTTGTTCCTGGTGTGGTTGGAGCAAAACCACCTCATCTATTGAGAGATAATACCAGTAAACAAGTTTCAAGTTTTGATGACTTTCATTTAGATATTGGGGCTGATGATGAAGATCATGCTAGATCATTAGGAATTAAAATTGGTCAACAAATTGTTTTTGAAAACGATTATAAAGAATCAATTGATGGGAAAAAGATTTTTTCAAAAGCTTGGGACAATCGTTTTGGGTCAGCCATGGCTTTAGATTTATTAGAAGATATCGATAGAAGTAAATTAAAATGTAAATTCTATGCTGGAGCCAATGTTCAAGAAGAAGTAGGCTTAAGAGGAGCAACAACATCAACTTATATGGTAAACCCTGACTTGTTTATAGCAGTTGATTGTTCTCCTTGTTCTGATACTTTTGAAAAAACTGAGGTTGGAGGAAATTTAGGAGAAGGTTTCTTAATTCGTTTTTATGATCCTAGAGCTTTAATGCATCAAGGTATGAAGAAGTTTATTGAAGAGTTAGCAGAAAAAAACAATATCAAGTTTCAATATTATAGTTCCTTAGGCGGAACTGATGCAGCAGCTGCACAGTTATCGCGAGGAGGGACTTTAGCTTGTACAATTGGTATGCCAGCTAGATATATTCATTCAACAACATCGATGATTCATAAAGATGACTATCTAGCAGTTAAAAGTATTATCTTAAAAATGCTTGAAACACTAGATTGGGATACAATAAAAGAAATTAAATCAAACGTATAATTTAATTAATTATATAGATTCTTATGAGACCACAAAAAGTGTGGCTTGGAAAGGAAAAAAAATGCAAAAAGAAAAAGTAGTATTATCTAAACACGACAAAATTCGTCGAATGACTATCTTGGCTATGTTTGTCGCAATTATTATTGTTATGGGTATGGTTCCCTTCTTAGGGTTCATTCCCTTCTTAGGATTATCTTTTCAAATAATTACTATACCGGTAATTATTGGGGCAGTGATTTTAGGAAGAAAAGAAGGTTTAATTCTTGGAACTGTCTTTGGGATTGTATCTTTAATTAGAGGTGCAATGAGTGGAGGATTTGATTTTCTATTTGTATTACCTTGGATTTCAGTTTTACCAAGAATGATTTTTGGATGGGTTATCTATGATGTCTTCAAGTTTTTTAAAAAACTATTGCCGAAGAATCGTTTGGTTGCTTTGGCCTTAGGGTTTTTAATTGTCTCTTTAATTCACACCCTTCTTGTGGTGCCAATGCTTGCGACAGGATTCCCGATTGTTTTTGAATCACCTAGTATCTATGAAGGCGTTCTAAAGGGTGAATACGGTGCAGATACTATCGCTGGATTGGAAGGCTTACAATCATTTAATACCATCATTAAATGGATGTTTGGTGTTTTAATCAGCAATGGTATAGGAGAGGCTGTCTTAGCCATGTTAATTGGTTCTGTAGTCACTGATCGTTTGATAGCTTATTTAACTTCAAATAACGAATCTATTTTAATAGGAAGCGTTTATGAAGTTAGCAATTGATATTGGTAACACCACCATTACAATTGGTTTATCAAAAGATGGAATTGATATTTTAAAAATATATAAGATTAATACAGACAAGCAAAAATCATCTGATGAATATGCAGTGATATTGAATGACTATATTAAAGAATGTAATCAAGTTATTATTTCTTCAGTCGTTCCTGAACTCAATGAAGGATTTAGAGATTATTTTCAAGATACATTTAATTTAAAACCTATGTTTGTTGGACATGGAATTAAAACAGGTATAAAGATTAATTCTGATAATCCAAAGGAAGTTGGTGCTGATTTAATTTCTAATTCAGTTGCGGCAACCAATCTTTATGATGAAACTTGTTTAATTATTGATTTAGGTACAGCAACGACTTTTACCTATTTAGAAGATAAGACTTTAAGAGGTGCAGCTATAGCTACTGGCCTAACAACCAGTAAAGATGCACTGTTTTCAAAAACCTCTTTATTACCCCAAGTTGAGCTAAGAGCTCCAAAGAAAGCCTTGGGTAAAAATTCAGTAGATGCTTTTAGATCTGGATTAATTTATGGGCATGCTTCAATGATTGATGGTATGGTAAGACGGATTAAACTGGAAATCAAAAAACCTGATTTAACAGTTATTATGACTGGAGGACATACAAGATTTATTCATGAATTATGTGAAGAAAAAATTATTAGAGATGACTTACTAATTCTTAAAGGTTTACTTATCATCTTAGATAAGAACACAAATTAATATTTAATCATAAAAAATGCACTTGACTAAGTGCATTTTTTCTTTAATTATGATAAAATAAATCAGTCAAAGAGGTGGAAAAATGAAAAAGAAATTATTATTGGTAGATGCTAGTAACTTATTATTTAGGTCTTATTATGCAACAGCCTATACAGGTAATTTAATGCAAACAAGTGATGGAAAATTCACCAATGGAATTTATGGTTTCGTTAGAGCTATGAAAACCCTGCTTGAAAGAGGTTATACTCATGTTATAGTTGCTTTAGATTCTTTAGGAAAAACCCATAGACATCAAATCTATGAAGACTATAAAGGCACTAGACAAGATACACCACCTGAGCTGATAGAACAATTTGCATACATGGAAGATTATTTAAAGGCAGCTGGTGTTTATTTTTATAGACAAGAATCATTTGAAGCTGATGATGTTATAGGTTATGCAGTGAAGCATTTCAAGGATGATTTTGATGAAATCATGATTTATAGCAATGATCAAGACTTAATGCAGTTAATTGATGACCACGTCTTTCAATTGATTTCAAAAAAAGGATTATCTGAAATCGAGATTTATGATAAAAAAGCACTTGACGAAAAATTAGGATTAAGTCCCCAACAAATACCTGATTTTAAAGGTTTAGTAGGTGATTCATCGGATAATATTCCCGGGATAAAAGGTGTTGGAAAAAAGACTGCTGAAAAATTATTAAAAGAATATCATTCTCTAGAAAATATTATTGAGCATATTGATGACCTAAAAGGAAAGCTTAAAGAACGCATAGAAGAAGGCAAAGATCTTGCGGTTTTTTCTAAAGAGTTAGCGACTATTAAGTGTGATTTTGATAATCAAATGAATATCAAAGATTCCGAATATAAAGGATACAAAGAAGAAGCATTGGCTAATTTCTACAGACAAATGAGTTTCAGATCATTTTTAAATGAAATTAATAAAGATAAAAAAGTTGAAATATATGAATATAAAAGTATTAGTGGTCAAGAGTTAGAACAAGTAAAACTTGGAGATGGCTACTTACACCTAGAACTATATGAAGATAATTATCATAGTTCTGATAAAATTGGATTCTCATTAATAAGCAACAATCAAACTTATTATATAGATTATGACCAAGCTTTAAAATCAAAGAACTTTACAAACTGGCTAAAAGATGAAGATAAAAAGAAGTATGTATATGATTTAAAGAAAATCAAAGTAGCTTTGCTTTGGGATGGGTTTGATTTAAGGGGTGTTGATTTCGATTTATTGTTAGGCGCTTATTTAATCAATCCTAATATCTATCAAGATGATTTCTCTCAAGTTGTTAGATCCTTAGACCATGATGATGTCTTATCTGATGATCTTATTTATGGGCGTGGAGCTAAAAAGACAATGCCTGAAAAAGAAAGATTAATCAAACACATGATCACTAAAGTTAAAGCAATTAAAGCCCTACACCAACAAGTTAAAGAGAAAATCCAAGAAAATCAACAAGTTGTCTTATTCAATGAAATAGAAATTCCTTTGGCTAACACTCTGGCTATGATGGAATTTGAAGGTATTAATATTGACCAAGAACAACTTATTTCTTTAGGAAAAGACTTAGATAAGCAGCTCCATAGATTAGAATCTGAAATCTATGCTCTGGCTGGGGAAGATTTTAATATCAATTCACCAAAACAGTTATCAGAAATTTTATTTGAAAAATTAGATCTTCCAGCTAAGAAAAAAACAAAAAGTGGTTATTCAACTGATATATCAGTCTTAAATAAATTGAAGAATATTCATCCTATCATTAATTTAATCATTGACTACAGAACTTACTCAAAGTTAAAATCTACTTATATAGAAGGCTTATTGGCCGCTTTACAACTAAAAGATGATCAGAAAATCCATACCATATACCAACAAGCATTAACAAAAACAGGTAGATTATCTTCTAAAGAACCTAATTTACAAAACTTACCAATTAAGACAGAAATTGGCAGAGAATTAAGAAAGGTTTTTGTTGGAGAAAAGGACCATGTGCTTTTATCGCTTGACTATTCACAAATTGAGCTAAGGGTTGTTGCAGAACTAGCTAATGTCAAGAACCTAAAATTAGCATTTAAAGAAGATAAGGACATACACTTAGAGACTGCTAAAAAAATTTTTGGAAAAGAAGAAATATCAGCCAATGAAAGATCAATTGCAAAGGCCATTAATTTTTCAATCATCTATGGTAAAACCACTTGGGGTCTTTCAGAGGAACTAGATATTTCACCTAAAGAAGCTGAACGATTTATCAATGCTTATTTTGAAACATACCCAGAGATTAAAGAATACACCGATAAGCAAATTGAATTTGCTCAAAAACATGGATATGTAGTCACGATGTTTAACCGTAAAACCTTTATTCCTGAAATAGGGTCGAAAAATTATCAAACAAGAGAATTCGGTAAAAGAATTGCGATGAATGCACCTATTCAAGGAAGTGCTGCAGATATTTTAAAAGCAGCTATGGTTAAGATTGATCGTTTATTTAAAAATGAGAAAGTGAAATCTAAAATAATTCTTCAAATTCATGATGAAATTGTCTTGGATGTTTTTAAAGATGAACTCGATAAAGTCATCGAGATTACCAAGACTACTATGGAGAATATTTTAGATATTGAAAGTAAATTACTTGTCCATTATTCTTATGGTCAAAGTCTTTATGAGGTTAAATAAATGCCTGAATTACCAGAAGTAGAAACTGTAAGGCAACAGCTCAAACCTTTGATTATTGGTAAAAAGATCCAATCAGTCATCATTAGATATCCTGGCATTATTCAAATGGATGTATTGTTGTTTGAATCACTTTTAATCCATAAGGTCTTTAACGACATTCGACGTTTGGGGAAATATCTTATATTTGATTTTGATAATATTTCATTGGTATCTCATCTCAGAATGGAAGGCAAGTATTACCTGAGAAAATCTTTAAAAGAAATGACCAAACACGATCATATTGCATTTAAAATAGGTGAAGACTTATTTTTGACCTACCACGATGTTAGAAAATTTGGTACAATGGAATTGGTTGAAAAAAGCAAGTTGTTTGAACTGAAATCCTTATCTAAATTAGGTCCTGAAGCCAACGATGAAAAAATTAATTATGATGATATCTATGTTAAAATAAAGGGGTCAGATAGACCTATTAAGTCTATTTTGCTAGATCAAACAATTATATCAGGCTTAGGGAATATCTACGTTGATGAAACTCTGTTTTTATCATCTATTCATCCAGAGACAAAGGGTTCTTCTCTTTCCAAAAACCAAGTCAGTAAAATCTTAATTAATGCAAAAAATGTTATTAATCAAGCTATAGAGCTTGGGGGAACGACTATACGTACTTACCATTCTACATTGGGTATTGATGGAAGATTTCAAAACAAATTAAATGTACATACAAAAAAAGACCAAGCTTGCCCTATTTGTGGTGAATTAATTATAAAAATAAAAGTAGGAGGGCGTGGGACCTATTTGTGTCCACATTGCCAGAGGAAGGAGACTTCATGAAGGTTATAGGTGTTACAGGTGGCGTTGCCTCAGGTAAAACTTTAATTAGTGATTGGTTTGAAAAAGTTCACATTAAGGTTATCGATGCTGATAAAGTTTATAAAAGATTAACCCATACCAATAAAGAGATGTACCAAGAAATTATCGATACATTTGCTTTAACAGAAAAATCTAATCAAGAACTTGATTTTAAATCCTTAGCTAAAATTGTATTTAATGATAAGGAAAAATTAAAAATACTTAATTCATTAACTCATCCTTATGTTATTAAAGAAATAGAAGCAATGATTGAAACTTATCGTGTAGAAGATTATCCTTTAGTGGTTTTAGATGTTCCGCTCTTATTTGAAGCTGGAATGGAGAAGTATTGTGATGAAATTATTTGTGTATATGCAGATAGGGAAAGCCAAATTGAACGATTAATGAAAAGGGGCCATCTTGATAGAAAGACTGCCATTCAAAGAATAGATTCACAAATGTCTTTAGATGAAAAAAAAGAAAAATCAGATTATGTTATTGATAATTCATGGTCAAGAGACCATACATACCATCAATTTATTCAAATCTTATCAAAATTAAAATCATAGGAGTAATATCTTGGAAAGAATCAAAAGAAATGATGTTTTTGTTGTGTCAGCGGAAGGTTTATGTTCAATTGTTGATTACCAAGTCTTATCATTGTTGTACCAACCGATTATAGGACAAAGTGCTTTGTCTTTATACTTAACTTTATTAAGCCTTATTGACAGACAAAATTTAGTCTCAGAAGAATATTTACATTCAGATTTAGAATCATTATTGAATATGGAAGTCAAACAAATCGAAGAAGAACGTTACAAACTCGAAGCTATTGGTTTGTTGGTAACGTTTTTTACTTCTGATTCTTTTACCTATGAGATTAAAATGCCCTTATCTGCGAGAAGTTTTGTTAACGATGGGATTTTAGGTGAATATCTAATTTCTAATATCACTAAAACAAGGTTTAAAAAAATTATAAAAATCTTTAAAGTTAAACAAGCTAACCAAAGACAAAAGTATAATATATCTAAAGCTTTTAATGAGGTTTTTCCCAACATTGTTAAAGTCTACAAAGAAGATTATGAAAGTGCGCTTTTATCTGGAAAATCTCAATCTTTTAGAAATATGAATGGACATGAAGTTGATTGGCGTTTCTTATCAGATAGCATTTCTGAAGAAATTTTAAATGTTAAAAGCTTAACTGAGGCGGTAAAAAATAAAATTCATCAATTAGCTTATGTTTATGACTTAAATGAAATAGAATTAAAAGAAGTTATTATCAAATCACTAGATGATAACCATCAATTAAGTATTGAAAATCTTGCTAGAAATGCTAGAAATTTCTTTGATAAAAGACAAGGTGAACTTAATGAAAATAAAGACAATCATCAGGGGATTTATCAAGATAAAAGTTTAGAAAAGCCTGAGAGTTTAGAAGATTATTTTGAATCTATTTCGCCAAAGACATTATTGGCTGAATTGAATGATGGTGTTGTTTTGACATCAGATTTAAAAATAGCTGAAAGATTAATGGATGAAGTGGGTTTAAACACTGGTGTAATCAATGTTTTATTAGCTTATGTATATAAACAAAAAGACAATAAATTACCTGGATATGCTTATTTTCAAAAAGTAGGACTAAGCTGGAAACGAAATAAGATTAATTCTGTAAAGACTGCCTTACAATACATTAAGCATATAGACTCAATGAAAAATAAAAAATCTAGCGGATACTATAAGCCTGAAAAAACAGATGTAAATATAGAATGGTTGGATGAGTACTTGAATCCAGAAGGGAATGAATCATGAAAAAAGTCGATGAATTACTAAATAACTTTAATGCTAAGATAGATTATGATGGCTTAATAGATCGTTTTATGAATGAGCCTACAACAAAAAAATTTATACTTGACCATGATTTAACGAGAGATCAAATTATTAAATCAGCTCATATCTTCCTAACTTATATAGAAGAGTACAAAACATGTAATGATTGTCATAGCCTTGAAGATTGCAAACTACAAACAAAGGGATTTACGCCACATTTAACTTACCACAATAACCGAATTCAAATAGAATATGAAAATTGCCGATACAATCAAAATCGGTCTGCTAATAATATTTCAGCCATGTATATACCAAAAAGAATATTTGAAGCTTCATTAGAGGACATGGATTTAATAGGGGAAAGCAGAAAATTAATCCACGCATACATGCATAAATTTTTAAAAAATGATTTGAAAGAAAATTTTATGAAAGGTATGTATATTTCTGGAAAATATGGATCTGGTAAAACATATGTATTGGCTGCTTTAGCCAATGAATTGGCTAAACAAGGTAAAAAAATTATTTTTGCTTATTATCCAGATTTAGTAAGGGAATTGAAATCTTCTATTGGCAACGGTGATTTAGAAGAAAAAATCCGTCAATTAAAGGTTATTGAAATATTGTTTTTAGATGATATAGGTGGAGAATACTTTTCAAAATTTATAAGAGATGAAGTCTTGGGTTCAATTTTACAACATCGATTACTTGATAATAAACCAACATTCTTTTCATCTAATTTTCCGATTCAAGAGTTGGTTAATGTTATAAAAGAAAGTAATACCCAGCAAGAAACTGTATCTGCATTCAGAATTATTCAAAGAATCAAAAGAATGACTGAAGAATTTATTTTGAAAGATATGCCACGAATTTCTTGACAATTTCATAAACAATCGTATAATATAATTAACAACGATGAAGAGGACAAGATCATTAAAAATAACATTATAGCGACTTTGGGAGGGTGTGAGCCAAAGATGGATATTAATGATTACTACCTTGGAGTTTGCTTTAATAAAGCACGTACCAGGCGTTAACGGTTTAAGCTATAAATTAAGGTGGTACCGCGATTAGTCGCCCTTTGAATAAGGGTGGCTTTTTTTATTAGGAGGAAATAATATGAAAATCAAATTACCAAATGGTTCAGAATTAAATTATAATGAACCTAAAGTTTTATCAGAAATCGCTGATGATATATCAATATCATTAAGAAAAAAATCATTAGTTGCTAAAGTCAATGGTAAACTTATGGATATGGATAGAACAATATCTGAAGATGCTGAAGTTGCTTTTATAACAGAAGAAGATTCTGAAGCTTTAGATGTTTTGAGACATTCTGCAGCACATTTATTGGCAGAAGCAGTAAAAAAACTATATCCACAAGCTAAATTTGGAGTTGGGCCAGTTATAGAAGATGGTTTCTTCTACGATATCGACTTAGGAGATACTGTTTTAACTGAAGCTGATTTATCAGTGATCGAAAAAGAAATGAAAAAAATAGCTTCACAAAATTCACAGATAAAAAGATCGGTTTTATCTTATGAGGAAGCTTTAGAAAAATTTAAAGATGATGAATATAAAATTGAGTTGATTACTGAGTTGCCAAAAGACGAAGAAATCAGCATTTATGAACAAGCACATTTTACTGATTTATGTCGTGGACCTCATTTACCTGGTACTAAATGGCTGAAAAATGTTAAACTCTTAAGTTTGGCAGGTGCTTACTGGCGTGGTAACAGCGATAATATTCAATTAACCAGGGTTTACGGTACTGCTTTCTTTACTAAAGAGGATTTAGATGAACATCTTCATATGTTGGAAGAAAGAAAGAAAAGAGATCATCGTAAATTAGGTAAAGAACTTGATTTATTTATGTTAAGTGAGTTTGGTCCTGGTTTTCCTTTCTGGTTACCAAATGGAATGATATTAAGAAGAGAATTAGAAAACTTCTGGTATGAAGAACATCAAAAAGCAGGATATAAGCTTATCCAAACACCTATTATGTTAAATAAGGAACTGTGGGAAATATCAGGACATTGGAAAAACTATCATGACAATATGTATACTTCAGAAATTGATGATAAAGAGTATGCTGTAAAACCAATGAACTGTCCTGGTGGAATCTTAGTATATAAAAGAGACTTACATTCTTATAAAGACTTTCCTTTAAAATTAGGTGAATTAGGTTTAGTTCATCGACATGAAGCAAGTGGAGCTTTAAATGGTTTGTTTAGGGTAAGAAACTTTACTCAAGATGATGCTCATATTTATATGACTGAAGAGATGATCAAAGATGAAATTGTAGAGTTAGTTAAGTTATATGACTACATGTATAAAGTCTTTGATTTAGATTATCATATTGAATTAAGTACAAGACCAGAAGATAAGTATATTGGTGATATTGAAACCTGGAATCGTTCTGAAAAAGCTTTGGCTGATGCATTAGACGCCATGGGCATTGAATATATCATTAATGAAGGCGATGGAGCTTTTTATGGTCCCAAACTTGACTTTAAACTAAGAGACTCAATGAAAAGAATATGGCAATGCGGTACAATTCAATTAGATATGAATTTGCCTGAAAGATTTGAACTAACTTATATCAACGATCAAGGAGAGAAAAAAAGACCTGTTATGTTACACAGGGCCTTATATGGCTCAATTGAACGTTTTATAGGAATTTTAATTGAACATTATGCCGGAGCTTTCCCGACATGGTTAGCCCCAGTTCAGGTTGAGGTCATTCCTGTAAATAATGACTATCATTTAGATTTTTCTAAGCAATTATTGAGTGCTTTAGAAAAGGAAAAAATAAGAGTGCATTTAGATGATAGGGATGAGAAGTTAGGTTATAAAATTAGAGAGGCACAAACAAAAAAAATCCCTTACCAAATTGTGGTAGGAGATAATGAACTTGAAGCTAATGAAGTCACTTATAGACGTTACGGCGAGAAAAAGCAAGTGAGTGTTAAGTTAGATGAATTTATTGAATTAATAAGAAAAGAAATTGCAGACAAAAAATAAGTAATAAGCCCCTGATTAGGGGCTTATTTTATTTTTTTTAATTCGCTAATTTTTGTTTCATCTGGATCTATATAAATAGTTTTTTGATTTGAATATGATACATAGGAGCCTAGTTCACCAGGAATTTTTTTGATGTTTTTTACAAGGGTATAATCAACCGCAACTGATCCAGACATTTTACTCTTAGAAAAATATGCAGCTAGATTCGCTGCGTGTCTAATAGTTTCCTCTGTTAGTGAGTCTCCATGAACAATCACGTGTGAACCACTCTGGTTTTGAACATGAAACCACATATCATTTTTATGAGCTAATTTGTGAGTTAAATAATTGTTTTGTAAATTATTTTTTCCTACATATATTTTTGTTTGTTCATTAAAAATGTATGTATCATAATTTAATTTAGCAGCTTTATTAGTTTTCTTTGATTTTTTTTGAGCTAGGTATTTTAGGGTAATTAATTCTTCTTTAATTTCATCTAAATCTTGATAATTATAATTATTGTTAATTTGATCCTTTAGATTTATAAAATAATTAAGTTCATGTTTTGTTAGAATGATTTGTTTATTTAAATGTTCTATAGCAGATTTGAGTTTCTTGTATTTTTTATAATATTGATTAGCATTTTCAATAACAGATTTTTTTCGATCAAGTTCAACACTTAGTTCTTGATTTAATTCATAAGAGAAGCCAATATATTCATAATCCGTGGCTTGGATCTTGTGTTGGTCTTGGATAAGCAAGTCTGCTTTCATTCGATATATATCATTTTGCTTAGCTTTTTTTAGATCTTTGGATAGATTTTCTAGTTTATTCTTATATTTATTGACTTGATTTTTCGAGAATTGACTTAAGTATTTATGGATTTGTTTTACTTTTTCTTTGTCTGTTTGCTCATAATAATAGAATTCTAATAAAGCAGATATACTTTTAAAATGCCTTTTAGGATTTTGAAAAATATCTAGATAATAAAAATGAGATCTATCCTTTAACTCTAGAGTAGGATTGATGGGTTGATTTAGAATTTCTTTATAGACTAGATACATTTCAGATGATTTATGATGGGCTTCTTTAATAATATGTTGAGCCAATAAGGGTGAAATACCTCTTAATGCGTTGATAATATCTCTATAATTTAGATTATCTTGACTAAAGAATTTTTCTATTGAAACTAAGTCTTCGGGGTCTATTTTATTATCATTTGGTAATAAATAATGAGCACCATTGACGATAGTTCGATCGATGTCTTCAAAGGGATGAATGTGCTTATAAGCATTTAATATTTGCTTATTATTGTCAGTAATAATCAAGTTTGCATATCGCCCAAAAAGTTCAATGAAAAGATAATAATTGGTTTGGTCACCTAAATCATTAACATTCAAAGTTTTAATTTCAATAATTCGATCATTGTTTAAGGAATTGATGGATTGAATGGTTCCACCTTCTATATGTTTTCTTAAAAACATACAGAAACCTCCAGGTTGGTCAAATTGATTAAGGTTTTTATCAATGAGATGGATTCTGGAATTGGCAGTTGAAAGTGATAGATATAGATTTTTGTTTTCAGCTTGAACTCTTACGATGAATAAAAAATCAGAATGTGATATCTGAGAAATTTTCTGTATTCTACCTGAAATTAGTTCTTGATTAAGTTCTTTGCTTAAGTATTTTATAAATCTTCCATCAATACTCATATATTCACCATCCATTAATATGACTAAAACATATTATAACATATATAATTGACTTTATTTAGTCATTCTTAATGAAAAATATTTTACTATTTTCAAAAGATGTGGTAAGATATGTGGTAACAAAAAAGTATTTAATGGAGGGATTAATCTGAAGTTAAATGAAAGAGGACTCTTGGTGGTTATAAGTGGACCATCAGGCGTTGGAAAAGGTACCATTCGAAAAGCACTTTTTAAAATTCCAGATAATAACTTTTGTTACTCAGTGTCAATGACCACAAGAAAACCTCGCCAAGGGGAAGTAGATGGTGTTGATTATTTTTTTGTCAGCCGTGAAGAATTTGAAGAACGTATCAAAAATAATGGTTTTCTTGAGTACGCAGAGTTCGTAGGCGAATACTACGGGACGCCCATGGATTATATTGAAAAACAAATGGATAAGGGCAAAGAAGTTATCATTGAAATTGAAGTTCAAGGTGCTTTACAAGTTAGAGAAAGACTTCCTGAAGCCGTATTTATATTTATCGTTCCACCTTCAAAAAAATCTTTGTTGGATCGTTTAAAAATTAGGGGTACAGAGGAAGCATCTAAAATTCAAGAACGTATAAATAAGGCTGAAAGAGAATTTGGATTAGCTTATAAATATGATTATATTGTTGTGAATGATCAAGTAGAAAATGCTGCAGATAGAATCTATGCTATTATTAGAGCGGAACATGCTAAAACAGAACGATCAATTCATAAGTACTATAAACTTTTGGAGGAAGAAAATGATTAAAGATTCAGATATTGAAAAATTAAAAGAAATGAAAGAAGAGCTTAAGTATATCCCAACTCAAGGTAATCGTTTTGGTGACTATAGTTTTGGTGGCTTCTTAGATGAAGAAGAAGAACCAGAAAAACTAGAAAATAAAGATGGGCTAAGATACCCGTCAATTGATGAGTTGCTTCTAGTTGTGGATTCAAAATATAAGTTAGCTTATACTTCTGCAAAACGTGCCAAAATCATTAAGAAAACAAATCATTCTTCAGTAGATAACAGGTGTGTAAAACCTGTTGGTAAAGCTTTAGAAGAAATACTTGCTGGAAAAGTAACAGCCAAATTTGAATAATTTGGTTGTTTTTTTTAGCTTAATTTTAATCAGTAATTTTATTTATTTATAAAAAAATCCAAGCTTTTATATGGTATAATATTAAGGTATTGGAGATGATATTTTGGAAAAACTAACAAAACTATTAAATGAATTAAATTTAGAAAACCAAATCATAGAAGATTATGGATATATTGAGTTTGTTGAAGTTGACGAAAGAAATAAAACTTGGTTTTTTTCTTTCATATTTGAAAAAGTTATACCTATTTTACATTTTAGACACTTTATTACAAAACTCCAAAATTTAAAAAATATCTATCAATCAGTTGAACAAATAGATTTTAAAGTATCTTTTAATGAAATTGATGGAGAAATTCTTGATTATTATGATTATGCCATTGATATATTGTCTGAAAACGATAAAAGGATTTCACCCTTAAAAGATTATCCTAAAGATTTAGAAGATAATGTTATAAAAGTCTATGTCCCTAAAGGTGCAGTTACTCCAGCAACATATAGAAATATTATTGAAAATCAATTAAAGAAGTTAGGCTTTGATTTTTCTATTCAAGTTTTAGTGGATGAAAATCAAACTTCGATTGATGATGAAATTGATAATCAAGTCAATGAGTTTATAGAAAGACACCATAAATTATTAGGCCAAGAAGCTATTGAATATATTTATTTAAATGAATCTAATAATATTCATGATTTTTCTGAAATTAATGAAATTCCTAAGAGTGATATGGATTTAGAAGAATATAAAGAACGTCACGGGGGAAAAGCCTTATTTAATGTACAAGGCATTTGTGTCTTTGCAGAAATTGATGAATCAAATAATAAGGCATCAGCTAAATTTATTATTACAAATCAAAAAGACTCAGTTTATATTATGAAAAGAAATATTAGACCAACAGATATGAAATTTTATAAAGAGATAGAAGTTGGGATGGGGCTTATTGTAAAATCATTTGGTATGTACGATAATTATATAGGCGAGACAGTTTTACATATTATTAATTTAGCCCACTCGAATAAAGTAATATCTAAAGATTTAAGAATCGATCAAGCAGACACTAAGAGAGTAGAACTCCATATGCATACAAAAATGTCATCTTTAGATGGGGTTGCGGATGTCAAGGATTACCTTGAGAGAGCGATAAAGTGGGATCATAAAGCTATTGGTATTTCAGATACAGGATCCGTTCAATCATTTCCTATCTTAGAAGGAGCGCTAAAATCTTCAAATATAAAGCCTCTTTATGGATTAGAACTAACCTATGTTGATGATGATTCAATTACAATTACCAGAGGAGAAGATCAAAGATTATTAAGTGAAGCTACTTATGTTATTTTTGATATTGAAACGACTGGGTTAAGTTTAAATCATGATGAATTAATTGAAATTGGGGCTGTAAAAGTAAAAAATGGTGCCATTTTAGGTGAGTTTGGTGAACTCATTAATCCAGGCATCAATATTACACCCTTTACAACAAAATTAACCGGCATTACTCAATCAATGTTAACTGGAAAAAGAACCATAAAGCCAGTTTTACAAGATTTCTATGAGTTCTCTAAAAATTGTATACTTATAGCCCATAATGCAGAATTTGACCTAGGGTTCCTAGATCATAATTATAAAAAGTATGGGATTACTAACCATATTAATCCTTCGATTGATACTTTAAATTTAGCTAAAGCCCTAATACCAGAGAGAACTAGATATGGTTTAGATGCCTTATCAAAATATTTTAAAGTGAGGTTAGATCAACATCATAGAGCTGTTAATGATGCTAAAGCAACCAATGAAATATTTTTACATTTGTTAAAGATTTTAAGAAAAAATGGTTTTAATAAATTTTCTGATTTAAATTTGATTTTAGATGAGAATGAAATATATAAATTCCCATTTCCAAAACAAATTAACCTTATGGTTCGCCAACAAAAAGGTTTAAAGAATTTATATAAAATTTTATCTGAGTCTCTTACAACTTATTTTGATAGAGGCGCTAAGATAACAAAATCATATTTAGATCATCATCGTGAAGGACTTCTTGTTTTAAGTGGTGGTTTGGACTCACATTTCTTTGATATTGCCTTAAATAAGACGCGAAGAGAACTTGTCAAAGCTGCTCGATATTATGATGTTTTAGAAGTGCCACCATTAAGCCATTTTAACTTCTTAGAAGAAGAAAGACCTAATTGGCAACATGTGATTCAGAAAGTGATTAAAAGCATTGTTGAAGTAGGTAAAGAATTGAATATACCTGTTGTAGCGACAGGAGATGTTCATCATTTGGATCCACAAGATTTATTATATAGAGAAATTCTAATTAACACACCTTTAGTAGGGGGTGGAGGATTTCATTCCTTATATGGTAGAAAAACAAAACCTAATCAGTACTATATGACCACTGAAGAAATGCTTGAAGAGTTTCAATTCTTAGGTGAAGAGACGGCTTATGAAATTGTTGTTAAGAATTCAAATGCCATAGCTGATATGATTGATCATATTCAAATTATACCTGATGAATTGGCTGCACCTACCGATGAATTTTTAGCAGAACAAGGTGTTCCATCAATTTCAAAAAAAGTAGAAAAAATGGTCAATGATCAAGTGACAGCACTTTATGGGAATCCTTTACCTGAACTTGTAAAACATAGGGTAGAAAAAGAGTTAGGTAATATCATTAAGCATAAGTTTTCTACGGTATATTATATTTCTCATTTACTTGTAAAAAAATCCTTAGAAGAAGGTTACTTGGTTGGATCAAGAGGCTCTGTTGGTTCATCATTGGTGGCGACACTAATGGAAATTACCGAAGTCAACCCATTGCCACCACATTATGTATGTCCACATTGCCATTTTTCTGCATTTAAAAAAACAGATGAAGAAATTAAAATGTATGGTTTAAATGATTTTGAAAGAGAAAATCAAACTTTATTAAGTGAAACTGATTGTGGATGGGACTTACCACAAAAGGAATGTCCTGTTTGTGGAACACTGATGAAACGCGATGGTCATGACATTCCTTTCGAAACATTTTTAGGGTTTAATGGTGATAAAACTCCGGATATAGATTTAAATTTCTCTGGTGATTATCAAGGTGTTGTGCATGAGTATATTCGTAAATTGTTTGGTAAAAACCATGCCTTTAGGGGAGGAACCATATCAACATGTGCTGCGAGAACATCTTTTGCTATGGTGAAAGATTATTATAAAAAAATCAATGACCAAAGAAAAAAAGAAGGCATTGATCCAATTTTAATTAGAAGAGCTGAAATGGAACGTTTGGCCTTGGGTATTGAAGGTTCAAAAAGAACAAGTGGTCAACATCCTGGAGGAATTGTTGTTGTTCCAAATAATCGATCAATATTTGATTTCACACCGATTCAGTATCCAGGGGATTCAACAGATCATTCTTGGAAAACAACTCACTATGAGTATCATTCTATAGAAAACAATCTTTTTAAACTTGATGTTTTAGGACATGATGACCCAACCATGATTAGATATTTAATGGATTTAGTTAAGGCCCATCAAGAGGAAGTTCCTTTTGATGATCCCAAAGATATTCCAGTTGATGATAGCGATGTGTATCGTTTATTATCTGGTACAGAAATTCTTAATTTAACTAAGGAAGACATCCAATCAGATGTAGCTTCATATGGAGTCCCTGAGTTAGGAACAAGTTTTGTTAGAGGCATGTTAAGTGAATCTAAGCCAAAATCATTTGCTGAACTCGTCAAAATTTCAGGTTTGTCTCATGGAACTGATGTTTGGTATGGTAACTCACATTCTTTGGTTACTGGTAGAGAAAAAAGATTCGGAAAGTTAGATTTTAAAGATATCATTGGTTGTCGAGATGATATTATGGTTGACTTAATGGCTTGGGGTATGAAACCAACCCTAGCCTTTGAAATCATGGAGTTTGTTAGAAAAGGCAAAGCTGCAAAATCTCCGGAAAAGTGGATGGGTTATGCAGAATTAATGAGAGATGCTAATGTGCCTGAATGGTATATATGGTCATGTTCAAAAATTAAATATATGTTTCCAAAAGCCCATGCAACAGCATATGTTTTAATGGCCTTAAGAATTGCCTGGTTTAAACTTTACAAACCAATTTATTTTTATGCAGCTTATTTTTCTAAAAGAGCTACAGCTTTTGATGTTGATGTCTTATATAGAAATGAAGTTGGTATTGTCAATAAAATGAATGAAATAAAGGCTCAAGGTAATAAAGCATCTAATAAAGAAAAAGAACTATTAACGACTCTAGAAGTCGCTTTAGAAATGGTTAAAAGAGGTTTTACATTTAAACCAATTGACCTTTATCTTTCACAGGCTAGAGATTTTATTATATCTGAAGATAAAAAGTCTTTAATTTTACCTTTTATTGTGATAGACTCTATGGGTGAAAAGGCTGCTCAATCTGTTGTAGAAGCAAGACAAGAAAGAGACTTTATATCTAAAGAAGATGTTAAACAGAGAACTAAGTTATCCAAGGTCTTATTTGAAAAACTAGAGACTCTAGGAACCTTTGATGGTATGAATAACGAGAATCAAGTTTCAATATTTGATTTCTAAACAAATTATCACAAAAAAATCAAAAATATAGTATATAATATGATTACTTATAGGAGGTTAACTATATGAGAATGAGAAGTACAAATCCAGTGCTTACTAAAATGTCGAATTATGATTATGTGACGGATAGACCTATTACTTATACTAATGTGACTGTAAAAACACTATTTTTATTAGGTATTGCTGTTTTAACAGCTTTAGCTTCACTTATTTATTTTCCTGAATTTTTAACACCAGGTGTTTTAATCGGCGCAATGATTATTGGTTTTATTTCTGTTATCATTGGAACAAGATCTATTAATTATGCACCAATTTTTGGAATAATATACGCAGTTAGTGAAGGTTTGGTTCTTGGAGTAGTATCAGCATTATTCGCTTATATGTATGAAGGCATAGTGATCACTGCTTTAACAACTACCCTATTGGTATTTGTCATCATGCTTTTATTATTTTCAACCAATGTTATTAAAGTCAATCAAAAATTTGCTTCATTTATGGTTGTTGCGCTCATTTCGGTAATTATCATGTCCTTGATTGGTATTTTATTACCTAGTGTTTTTGGCGGTTCTTTCTATACTATTATTGTATTGGTTTCAGCAGGATTGTCAGCTTTCTTCTTGTTATTAGATTTTCAAAGCATTAAGACTTCTGTTGAATCTGGTATGGATCAAAAAGTTGGTTGGATACTTGCATTAGGTTTAATGATTACCATTGTATGGATTTATATAGAAATGTTAAGATTACTTGCTTTATTTAGTAGAAATAATTAACTTGTAAATAAGGTGAAAATTTTGTATAATAAAGTAACACAATGATAAAGAACAAGTAGCTTAATTTTATACTGATAGAGAAAATGCGGTTGGTGCAAGCATTGAGTATATATTAAGTGAATTCATCTTTTGAGTGAGACCAATCATCTCCGTATATCTGCGTTAAAGATCAAAGTGCTAGTTAACTAGAACTAAGGTGGTACCACGGTGATTAATCGTCCTTGCATAAGGACGATTTTTTTTTGGAAAAGGAGAATAATAATGCAAGAAAAAATTAATTTATTGGTAAAAAAAGCCATAGAAGAACTCAATCATACAAAAGATATGAATGAATTAATGCTTTTAAAATCTAAATTTTTAGGTAAGAAAAGCGAATTCAATCAATTTATGCAAGAGATAAAAAATTTGCCTAATGAGGAAAAACCAAAAGTGGGGCAAATGGTTAACCTTGCAAAAAATGAAATTAGCCAAAAAATAAATGAAGTTAAAAGACAAATTGAAGAAGAGCAAATTCTTAATCAATTAAAAAAGGAAACCATAGATATTTCTTTGCCTGGAAAAAAATTCCCTCTTGGAAAAAAACATGTTATTACCCAAACGATAGAAGAAATAGAAGATATTTTTATTGGACTTGGTTATGAAATCAAAGAAGGTCCTGAACAAGAACAAGACCTTTATAATTTCGAAATGTTAAATTTACCTAAAGACCATCCTGCTAGAGATATGCAAGATTCACTTTATATTAGTGAAGATACTCTACTAAGAACGCATACTTCACCTGTTCAAGTTAGGACACTTTTAGAGTATGTAGGTAAAAAACCGGTAAAAATTATTGCACCAGGAAGGGTTTATCGAAAGGATGATGATGATCAAACACATTCTCATCAATTTCATCAAGTAGAAGCCCTTGTTGTAGATAAAAAAACATCTTTGTCAGACTTAAAGGGTACTTTGTTGATTGCTGCTCAAAAGTTATTTGGTTCTGAAAGACAAATCAGATTAAGACCTTCTTATTTTCCATTTACTGAGCCAAGTGTAGAGGTTGATGTATCTTGTTATGTTTGTTCAGGTAAGGGTTGTTCAATGTGTAAAGAGACAGGTTGGATAGAAATATTAGGCGCTGGAATGGTTAATAATAATGTTTTAAAAGCTGCTGGTTATGACCCTGATCTTTATCAAGGTTTTGCCATTGGTTTTGGTGTTGAGCGTATAGCAATGCTTAAATTAGGTATAGATGATATTCGAAATCTTTATACAAATGATTTAAGATTCAACTCACAATTTTAGGAGGCCGAAAATGAAAGTATCTATCAATTGGTTGAAAAATTATTTTAATGAGACATTAGATCCTCATCAATTAAAGACAAGTTTCAATTTAATGAGTCAAGAAGTTGAAGCTCTTTATCCTTTAGTGCAAGCCGAACATTTAGTCATAGGCTATGTTGAGAAAGCTCAACAACATGAAAACGCTGATAAGCTAAAAGTTTGTCAAGTTAATGTTGGAGATGAATCTTTACAAATTATTTGTGGTGCGCCAAATGTTGATGCAGGACAGAAGGTTATTGTTGCTTTGGCAGGTGCTGTTTTACCAGGTAATTTTAAGATTAAAAAAGCGAAAATTCGTGGTGTTGAATCAAATGGAATGATTTGTTCTTTGGCGGAGTTAGGTGTACAAGACTTTGATAAATCTGAAAAAGGAATATATGTATTAGATGACCAAGCACCTATTGGACAAGATCCTTTAAAATATATGGGGCTTGATGATTGGGTCTTAGACCTAGACTTGACTGCTAATCGCGCAGATTTATTATCGATGAGAGGTGTTGCTTACGATGTTAAAGCCATGCTTGATATTGAACTAGAAATAAAAAAACCTCAAGTCCATAGAAAATCATCTCAAGCAAAATTAGAAATAAGAACAGAAACGAAAGATGCACCAATATATTATGGTCAAATAATTGAAAACATCCAAGTTAAAGACAGCCCTTATTGGTTAAAATCTAGACTCTTATCTGCAGGCATACGGCCTATTAACAACGTTGTCGATATAACCAATTATGTGATGTTAGAGTATGGGCAACCCCTTCATGCTTTTGACTATGAAAAAGTAAATTCACAAGAGATTCTTGTCAGAAATGCAAAAGAAGATGAAGTAATCTTAACTTTAGATGAAACTGAAAGAAAATTACTTACAACAGATATAGTCATTACTGATGGAAAAAAACCAATTGCACTGGCGGGAGTTATGGGAGGTTTTGAAACCGAAGTAGATGTAAACACAAAATCAATTCTATTAGAATCAGCTGTTTTCAATCCTGTTTCAGTTCGTAAAACATCAAAGAGGTTGAATTTAAAGAGTGAGTCATCTTCACGTTATGAAAAAGGAATCAATTCAGAACTTACCAAAGAAGCTTTAGATAGAGCCTGTGAATTGTTTGAACTCCTAGCCAAAGGTCAAGTGATGGGTCAACCTTCTTATTACAATCATATGGATGAAAAAAACCAAGATTTTTATCTTAGTTTAGAAAAATTAAATACAGTTACAGGTCATCATTTTACGATCAAAGAAGTTGAGGATATTTTAAGAAGATTAGATTTTGAGTATAAAAGAAAAGATAAAGAGTTTTCTGTTAAAATACCAGCTAGGAGATTAGGCTTTGATTCATATCAAGACATTATTGAAGAAATTGTCAGAATATATGGCTATGATAAAATAGGAACCAGTTTACCTTTAACACCATCACAAGGAAGATTGACTAAGAAACAAATGTTTAAAAGAGAGATTCGTCAATTGTTTACAAGTCTTGGTTTTCATGAAACCAATACTTATTCACTTACTAATCTCGAGTCAGCTCAGAAATATGATAGAGAACCTATTAGTCTAGTAAAAATTATGAATCCACTAAATAAAGATCGAGAATATTTAAGACATTCTACTCTACCTGCATTAACAGAAGTTTTTTCATACAATCATGCAAGAAAAATTTCTGATATTTTCTTGTTTGAAATTGGAAAACGATATAGTCAAGAAAATGAGCTTGAGTTATTAAGTGGTTTGATGCATGGAAATTACATGGGTTCTTTATGGCAAAAACAGATGAATCCTGTTGATTTTTACCTAATTAAAGGTCTTATAGAAAGATTTTTCCAAGATTTAAAGATTTCAAATATTGATTATAGACTTTCAAATAAGATGATTCCTAATTTGCATCCAGGAATATCAGCTGAAATTTATATTGAAAATCAATATTGTGGCTTTATCGGCAAATTACATCCTGAAGAAGAGAAAGTTTTGGATGCTAAAGATATTTATGTATTCGAACTTGAGTTAGATGTTATTTATGCTTCTCATGAAAAACAAGTCAAAAGCTTTGAACCTATTTCAAAATATCCAAGTGTATCAAGAGATATTGCTTTGCTTGTAGATCAAATCATACCTGCAAAAAATCTTATAGATACTGTTTATCAAATATCAAACAATTCATTAAAAACAGTCCAAGTCTTTGATGTATACCAAGGTCAACATTTAGAGAATGGTAAAAAATCTGTTGCCTTGCAATTAATATTTGAAAACAATGAAAAAACATTAGAGACAGAAGAAGTTGATCAAATGGTCAAACGCATCATTAAGGCTTTAGCTGAAAAACATCAAGCAGTGTTAAGGCAATAAAGACTGTTCACTTAGAGTGAACAACAAGGAAGAGGATTTTATGAAACAACATTTTTACGATCTTACCATTGAATCACTAAAATCATTGTTGATGAACAATGGTTTTAAATCTTACAGTGGTGATCAAATATTTAAATGGGTTTATGAACAAAATGTTACAAACCCTGAGTTAATGACCAATATATCAAAAGCCTTAAGAGATTTTCTAGTAGAAAATATCGTTTTCGATTACATGAATGTTGTAAATAAACAAGTTGCACAAGATGGGACTGAAAAATATTTATTTAAATTGCATGATGGTCATGTTATTGAAACAGTTTTAATGAACTATGATTATGGTCAATCTGTTTGTGTAACTTCACAAGTAGGTTGTTCTATGGGTTGTTCTTTTTGTGCATCAGGTATTATCACAAAAAAAAGAGACTTAAGTGTTGCAGAATTGGTAAATCAAGTAGCTTCAATTCAACATCATTCTAAAGTCAAAGTAACGCACATCGTTGTTATGGGAACAGGTGAGCCTTTTGATAATTATGATAATGTGATGGATTTCATACGCATCATTAATTATAAACATGGTTTTCAAATTGGTGCTAGACATATCACAGTTTCTACATGTGGTATTGTGCCTAGAATATATGATTATGCTAAAGAAGTCATTAAATCAAATTTAGCCATTAGTCTACATGCACCCAATAATGAAATAAGATCTAGATTAATGAAGATTAATAAGGTGTTTTCAATCAATGAATTGATTAAAGCGGTGAAAGATTATGTGGATATGACTAATCGAAGGGTAACTTTTGAATATATACTCTTAAAAGGGGTCAATGATGATATAAGTCATGCCAATGAATTGAGTGATTTAATTAGGGGAATAAATGCATACGTGAATTTAATTCCTTATAATCCTGTGGATGATTTTGATTACAAAAAAACGGATCAGATTAGGGCGCAAAAATTCTATCAACAATTAGAAAAAAGAGGAATTAACGCCACTTTAAGAAGAGAACTTGGTAGTGATATTGATGCAGCATGTGGGCAGTTAAGACTTAAAAAGGAAAGAGAGAGCCTTCAATAAACATTGACTGAAAGGCTATTTTTTGGTAAAATAATGTGAAGATAGGAGAAAAAAAATGAAAAAAGAAATTAAAAAAATCGCACTTCTCACAGGAGGAGGAGACTGTTCTGGATTAAACGCTGTAATCAGAGCGGTTGTAAAATCAGCGATATTAAAATATAACTATGAAGTGATCGGATTTAAGGGCGGCTATCATGGTCTTTATACGGATGATTATATAAAAATGGATTTAACTACAGTCCGAGGTATTTTTCATCAAGGTGGTACCATTTTAAAAATGTCTAATAAAGACAACTTATTTAACTACCCTGTTGAAGACAAGGATGGTAAGGTTGTTTATCAAGATGTTTCTGATATTGCAGTTCAAAACTTAAAAAAACATAATATAGATGCATTGGTAATTATTGGTGGTGATGGTACTTTAACTTCTGCGAGAGATTTCGGAAGAAAAGGTGTTAATGTTGTTGCTATACCAAAAACAATTGACAATGATGTGCCAGCAACTGAAATTACTTTCGGTTATAGAACTGCTTTAGATCATATTATGCAAAGTTTAGATGCTTTACATACGACAGCTTATTCTCATGATAGAGTTATGATTCTTGAAGTTATGGGCCGTAATGCTGGATGGTTAGCTTTAGAAGGCGGAATTGCGGGGTCAGCTGATGTTATTTTAATACCAGAAATACCATATGATATTAATTCTGTTGCTAAAACAGTATTGGATCGTTATAAAAGAGGGTCAAAATTCTCAATTATTTGTGTATCAGAAGGAGCAAAACCTCTAGATGGTAAGGTAACCATTAAGAAGATTGACAAAGACAGCCCTGATTCAGTCAAACTAGGTGGTGTCGGTGAAGTGGTTGCTAGTGAATTAGAAAAAGTAATAAAACCAATCACTGGTCAAGATATTCGTGTGACCACTTTAGGTTATATCCAACGTGGTGGTGTAACCAATACATTCGATAGAATTTTAGGCACAAAATATGGGTCATATGCAATTGATATGATAGAGAAGAATGAGTTTGGCCGCATGGTGATTATTAAAAATGATACCATGAGTTCGGTAAGAATTGAAGAAGTTGTAGGTTCTGGTGAAATTGGTGAAACTAGTCGTGGTGGAGCTAGAATTGTAAATCCTCACGGTGACTTAGTGAATGCAGCTAGAGATATTGGCATCACTTTTGGTGATGAATAAAAATAAAATAATTTTTTATAGGAGGACATTATGGAATTAAAAGGAAGTCGCACGGAAAAAAACTTGCAAGAAGCTTTTGCTGGGGAGTCAATGGCGAGAAATAAATACACTTATTATGCTGAAAAAGCAAGAGAAGAAGGGTATGTAGATATCGCTGAATATTTTGAAGAGACTGCAGTAAATGAAAGAGAACATGCACGTATTTGGTTTAAATTATTACATGATGGTGATATTCCTGCCACTGATCTAAATTTAGTAGATGGTGCGGATGGGGAACATTATGAATGGACAGATATGTACAAAGGATTTGCTGAAGTTGCTGAAGAAGAAGGATTTAAAAAAATTGCCTTCTTATTTAGAAAAGTTGCTGAAATAGAAAAAAGACATGAAGAAAGATATTTAGCATTAATTGATAGATTAAAAAACGACAAAGAATTTATGTCGGATAACGAAGCTGAAGTTTGGATTTGTTCAAATTGTGGTCATTTACATTTTGGACCAAGAGCACCAAAGATTTGTCCAGTTTGTGATTATCCTCAAGCATATTTCAAACGTTATACAGAAAAGTTTTAAAGAAGGCCTAGCCTTCTTTTTTTCAACTTAATTCGTTTATCCTCAACATGAATTATGGTATAATAACTTTAAAGTGATCATTGGAGGCATATATTTGAAAAAAGGTAGAATAATAAAACTTATAGGTGGTTTATATACGGTCATAGACGATGAGGGACAAAGATTCACTTTGAAACCTTTGGGGATATTTAGGCATAGAAATGTACAATTAAAGGTTGGTGATGTTGTTGATTTTAATGAAGATTCCATTACGAAACTTTATGAAAGAAGAAATGATCTATATCGTCCTTTCATTGCTAATGTTGACCAAGTTTTATTGGTGAATTCAGTCAAAGAACCAGATTTCAGCTTTTTACTTTTAGATAAATTTATTACATTGATAGAGTCCAACCATATTGATACCATTATTATAATGACTAAAGTAGACTTATTATCAGACAATGAACTCAGTGATTTAAAAGAAAAGATGGCTTATTATGAAAAATTTTATCCTGTTATCTATACAAGTTCAAAAACCCAAGATAACTTACATGCCATAAAAGAAATAACCAAAAACAAAATTAATGTTCTTGCTGGACAAACAGGGGCAGGGAAATCATCAATTTTAAATGCTATGAATCCTAAATTAGATATTAGGACTAATGAAATATCAAAAGCGCTAGGCAGAGGAAAACATACAACGAGGCATGTTGAATTGATTGAGTTTGGAGAAGGTTATATAGCAGATACACCTGGTTTTTCAAATCTAGAATTTCAAGATTTAACTTTAGAGAATATTAAATATTACTTTATTGATTTCTTCCAATTATCTCATAAGTGTAAATTTAATGAGTGTAGTCACATCCACGAACCTGGGTGTGAAATAAAAAAACAAGTAGATAAAGGTACAATAATTAAAGAAAGATATGAAGATTACATAAATATCTATGAAGAAGTAAAAGCAATTAAACCAAAGTATAGGAGGGATAAATAATGATTTGTGCACCTTCATTTTTAAGTTCAAATTTTAGTAAACTTAAGCAAGAAATATTATCAATTAATGAAGCTAAATGGCTTCACTTTGACGTCATGGACGGATTGTTTGTTTCTAATACAACTTATGATCACCAAATGTTGAAAACCATTGGTGAATTTTCAAATCAGGTTTTTGACTGTCATTTAATGATTGAAAAGCCTGAAAAATATGTTGATAATTATATAGAAAATGGTGCAGATTATATTACTTTCCATTATGAGGCAAGTCATAATCCGCTAAAACTAATTCAATACATTCAATCTAAGGGTGTTAAAGCTGGAATTTCTATTAAACCTAATACACGTGTGGAAGTATTAGATGACTTACTTGAATATCTTGATTTGATATTAATTATGTCAGTAGAACCTGGTAAAGGTGGACAAAAATTCATTCCTAATGCCTTAGATAAAATTAACTATTTAAATAATATACGAACACAAAAGAAATATGAATATCTTATTGAAGTTGATGGAGGTATTCAGTTTGATACAGCTAAGATGGTAAAAAATGTTGGCTGTGATGTGATTGTTGTTGGGTCTTTTATTTTCAACCAAAGCAATAGAAATCAAATAATTAAGGAATTAGAAAATGTTTGATAAAATTAAAATAGTCATTGGTCCCAATGACTATCATTTTCATAGATTGTATTTTGAAGAGGTGAATGAATTCATTATAGGAGTTGATTCGGGATTAGAATATCTGCTTGATTTTCATAAAGATATCGATTTAGCTGTAGGTGATTTTGATTCAATTAATCCAGATACTTATAATAAAATAAAAGGTAAGTGTAAGAAGATTATTCATTTAGAAAAAAGAAAAAATAAGACTGACTTGGCATATGCCTTAGAATATGTTTATGAAAATTATGATTATAAGCAAATTGAAGTCTATGGTGGCATTAGTGGTAGAATTGATCATTTTATCGCTAATTTGAATTTGATGAAAAAATACAGATTTTCGTTAAAGGATGATTATCATTATATGTTTATCTTGAATAAAGGAAAGCACCATATTGATAATTTTAAAAAATATATTTCTTTTTTTGCTATTGAAGATGTTTATGATTTGCAATTAAAAGGATTTAAATATAGTTTGGACAACTATTATCTTTCAACTAGTGATTCTTTATCGGTTTCTAATGAAGGAAGTGGTGATTTATCTTTTTCTAAAGGTAAATTATTAGTGATTATGTCTGAAGACCAGAGAGTAGGAGATAAACAATGAAGAAAAAAATTATATTAATCTTGGTAATAGCATCCGCACTTGTGCTCAGTGGTTGTTCTATATTATTGCCATTAGACACAACAGATTTTTCAACCAACACAAATACTAGTGAGGAAATAACTATAGATTATGATCAATTGCATGACGATGTATATGATAGTGTTTATAATAGGATTTATAGTGACTTGTATAATGAAATTAAATCTCAAATCGCTGAAGATATTAGTCAAGAAGAAGTAGAATTAATTTATCAAAATATTAGAGATGATATTTTAAGTAAGATAGAGTCAGGAGATATCGAAATACAAGCTCTTACTGTTTTTGATAGGATGACTTATCTTGCATTGACCACAGCTAAAGCAGTTGTAGGTGTTAATAATTTGAATCTCAATGGAGAAATTAACTCAACAGGCTCAGGGGTTATCTATAAAAAGGATGGTAATCAATACTATATTATTACTAATGAACATGTTGTGAAGGATGCAGTATCTGTTGAGGTACAATTCGGAGATGGAACTTTAATATCAGCTGAAGTTTTAGGTGTTGAGAAATTAGTAGATATTGCTGTATTAAGATTTATATCTGAAGAAAGTTTTCAAACTGCTGAATTTGGTGATTCATCAGGGGTACAAAAGGGTGAATTTATCACTGCAGTAGGTAATCCATCAGGTTTTGATTATTTTAACACAATGACTTTTGGTATTATCTCTGGTATTAACCGTTACTTTGATATTGACGAGGATGGCACCAGAGACATGTTTGTTAATTATCTTCAACATGACGCTGCTATAAATGCTGGTAATAGTGGGGGGGCTTTATTTAACCTCGAAGGTGAAATTATTGGGATCAATACTTTAAAAATAGTTGATTACTCAATTGAAGGTATGGGCTTCGCTATTCCATCAAATTTAGTGGAGTTAATTGCAGGTGATATTGAACTTTATGGTGAATCAAAAAGAAAACCGATGTTGGGTATAACCTTTATAGATATTTACCAAAATAAAGATGTTATTAATGCAGAGGAACAAATCATTCCTGAAAATATTAATCAAGGATTTTATATTCAGTCTGTGGTATCAGGATCTTCAGTTGATGGTTATGTTCTTGCAGGTGATATTGTCACACAAATTGGAAATGTAGTTATTGAAAGTACAAGTCAATTTGTTGAAGAATTTAGTCAGTATTTGGTGGGAGACACCATTGACATTGTTGTTTATAGAAATGGTCAGTATATAACATTAACAGATATAGTTTTGAAAGGTCGTGAATAATATGAAAAAACTTCTTATCTATTCTTTAGTTTTTATTAGCCTTTTGACTTTCAGTATTATTTCTTTGTCGGCAGAAACAACGACTGATATTACCACTGAAAACACAAGCGAAAACATAAGCGAAACATCTCGAACTTATACTTATACAAGTTACGATGATTTACTTAATCAAATTGAAGAGGAAGTATACGCAGAAATTTATCAAGATGTTTATGAAGACATATATCAAGATATATTATCTCAGGTCGATGAAGACTTATATACTCAAATTTACGCGGATATTGAAGCTAGTTTGAATAGTCGTTTTACTGAACTTAGCATGGTTAATGATCTAACACAAAATCAAATTTATGATGTTGTTGAAATTGCTAATCAATCCGTTGTGGGTGTCGAAACATATTTAGATAATGCAGGACAAGCAGTTGGGTCAGCTGTTATTTATGACTATGATGACATTAATCAAATTTATTATATAATATCAAACTATCATGTGGTTGAAGATGGTAATAACTATAAAGTAAGATTTGAAAATGAAGAAACAGTAGTTGCTAATTTGCTTAAATATGATGAAGAAGCAGATATCGCCATTCTATCATTTTCAAGTGTAGGTCTTGAGGGTCTATCAGCGGCCATTCTTGGATCTTCAAGCGATTTACAAAAGGGTGAAATAATCCTAGCTGCTGGACATCCCCAAGGTTTTAATTTCTTTAATTCAATTACTTTTGGTGTTGTGGCTGGTTTAGATAGAAGTGTCAGTGGCGAAACAATTACTTACATCCAACATGATGCTGCCATTAATTCTGGAAATAGTGGTGGTCCGATTTTTAATCTTCAAGGAGAGGTTGTTGGTATTAATGTCTTAAAATATGCTGATGAAGAAATAGAGGGAATGGGCTTTTCAATTCCAATAGATCTTGTTAAAGATATTATTGCTAATCAATAAAAAAAGAACCTACTTGGTAGGTTCTTTACTTATTTACACGCGATAGCATCAATTTCTATGAGCACATCTTTTGGTAGTCTTGCAACTTCAACAGCAAATCTTGCTGGTTTATGATTTTGAAAGAAAGATTGGTAGACTTCATTCATTAGGGTAAACATTGACATATCTTTTAAAAACACTCCACACTTAACAATGTTTTCTTTCTTTAATCCTGCAGCTTCAACAATCCCTAAAATGTTTTCAAGACTTTGTTTTGTCTGCGATTGGATATCTTCACCCACAAGTGTCATTGTGCTTGGAACAAAGGGTATTTGGCCTGATACATAAAGAGTATCATTTGCCATGACGCCTTGAGAATAAGGGCCAATGGCTTTAGGTGCATTATCAGTTTGAATCATTTTCATTTGAATTACCTCCTTAATACCATTATATAGGAAAGCTCAATAATTGTCATTAGCCAATAAAAATAAAAAAGATGCTATTCGCATCTTTATTATCAGTTATATTTATGCTCTTTGTATTTTACCGCTTTTCAATGCTCTAGCAGAAACGTATACTCGTTTTACTTGACCATCTTCATCTATAACTCTTACTTTTTGTAAGTTCGCTTTCCATTGTCTTCTTGTAGCTTGTAATGAGTGCGAACGATTATTACCAGACATAGATTTTTTGCCTGACACACTGCATACTCTTGGCATGATATCACTCCGTTTCTGTTAAATTTCAGCAATACCATTTTATCATATATTACAAATAAATCAAGTATTATATCTAAGAAATTCGAATAATGAGTCAAAACCAAATATATTGCATTTTTAAAATTCATATGGTATAATGCTTATGCTTTTTATCAAAGGTCTAACACGACGCATCTATTATAAAAATAAGGGGTTTTATATATGTCAACATTATCACTAGATGGTAAGTTATTTAAAAAATTAATTATTAATGGATCAATTAAATTAAAAATCAATATGAATAGAATCGATGATCTTAATGTTTTTCCTGTTCCAGATGGAGATACAGGATCAAATATGTCAGCAACAATGCTTGCTGGTGCAAATGCATTAAGAGAAACTGAAGAAACAGAAATTGGCAAAGTAGCTAAAGTATTATCAAGAGGTATGTTAATGGGCGCGAGAGGAAACTCTGGTGTCATTTTATCGCAATTATTTAGTGGCATTGCTAAGGGTTTAGAAGGACTTGTTGAAGCCAACATGTCTGATTTTGGTCATGCTTTAAGAAGAGGTGTGGAACAAGCTTACGCTTCAGTTATACATCCAGTTGAAGGGACAATTTTAACTGTTTCCAGAGAAGCAGCTGATCGAGTAGTTTCTGTCGTAAAAGACTTAGAGGATTATGAAGAATTATTTGAGATTTATTTAAAAGAACTTAGAGCCTCTCTTGAAAGAACACCTGAATTATTACCTGTACTAAAAGAAGTAGGTGTTATTGATTCTGGTGGAGCTGGTTACATTGAAGTCGTTGAAGGTATGCAAAAAGCATTGTTAGGTGAGATTTATCCTGATGATTCAGTGACAGATGAAAGTTATAAGGTTGGCTCAACTAAAATTCAAAACACCCACATAGGTGATGGAGAACATTTCGGATACTGTACTGAGTTTATTATGCAAATTGATAAAATGAGTGAATTTTCACAAAAGAAATTTATTGATATGATTAGCCCACTAGGTGATTCATTAGTGGTTGTTCAAGATGATAATATTCTTAAAGTTCATATTCATACAAAAACACCTGGAGATGCTATGAATTTAGCTCAATATTATGGATTTTTCATTAATATTAAAATTGAAAATATGACTTTACAACATACAGAGGTTTTGATTCATCAAGATCAAGATCATCAAGATGATTGTGGTTGTGGACATGATCATTCATTGTCTGTAGCTCCGGCATTAAAGAAAAAATATGCCATTGTCGCTGTTGTTAATGGTAATGGGTTAAAAGAAACTTTTATTGAAATGGGTTGTGACTATATTATCGATGGTGGGCAAACTATGAATCCATCTGTTGAAGAATTTATAAAGGCTACTGAAAAAATCAACGCTGACAACATCATTATTATTCCAAATAATAAGAATGTTATGTTATCAGCCGAAGCAGCAAGAGACATGATTGAAGATAGATCTGTTCATGTTTTAAAGGCAACGACTGTTGCCCAAGGATATTCTGCTTTAACGATGTTTGATGCTACTGAAGATATTAAAACTAATATTAGTGAGATGACATCTTATCTAGATAAAGTAAAAACTGGTGAAGTCACTTATGCCATTCGTGATAGTAAAAACAATGGTGTAGAGATTAATAAAGATGATTTTATGGGTATTTTAGATGGAAAGATTATCCATTCAATTCCTGATAGATTAGATGCCACAAAGGCTTTAGTTGATGCAATGGTTGAAGAACGTTCAGAAATCATCACTATCATGTATGGCGTCAATGTAGATGATGACGAAATTGATGAGTTGGTTGCATATATAGAAGATACTTATGAATTAGAAGTCGACTTGATTAATGGTGGACAAGAAGTTTATTCTTATATTATCTCAGTTGAGTAAAAATACTTAAGAAGGCGATGCCTTCTTTTTTTTTGTCTTGTGTAAAAAAAATAGCGAAAAAATGTTATAATATTTATTAAAGATTAATGCGGTGAAACTTATGAGTGATTTAGAAAAAGTAAATGGGTTGGGGCCTAAAACAATTAAAAAATTAAATGATCTTTCAATCAACTCGATTGAAGATTTATTGTTATGTTTTCCTAAATCATATAAAATTCAAAAAAAGACACCCATTGAACAAGTCAAGATTAATCAAGTTGTAAGTATAGATGTGGAAGTCCTAAGCAAAGCAACTATATTTTTCTTTAGAAAAAACTTAAGTAAACTTACATTTAAAGCCCAAAGTCAAGGACAATCATTTAGAATAGATATTTTTAATAGACATTATTTATCGAGTCAAATATATCCATCGGTTAAACTTGTGGTAACGGGTCGATTTAAGGAGCGATTTAATGCTTTCACAGCTAGTGATATCGTATTAGAAAAGAATTATGAAGAAGGAATCATCGCCCAATATCAATTGGGAGATATAAATGATGGACGGATCAAAAAAGTGATTCATCAATTACTGATTGATAATATTCTTATAAATGAAACACTACCTAAAGAACTCTTAGTTAGTAGAAAACTCGAACCTATCAATCAGCTTATTAGATATATTCATATTCCAAATGATGAAATGGAATTAAGTCGAGCGATCTATCGTTTAAAGTATGAGGAATTAATCTTATTTGCCCTAAGGATTGAACTGATAAAAGGACTTCAAAAGTCTTCTCAAAGTTTTATTAAACACTATAATATTGACCTTGTAAAAGATTTTATTAAAGAAATTGGCTTTGAACTTACCAAAGGACAAAAAGAAGCCACAAATGAAATTTTTAGGGATTTAAGATCTTCTAAACAAATGAATCGACTATTACAAGGGGATGTAGGTTCAGGAAAAACTATTGTCGCAGTTTTAGCTTCTTTAGCCGTTGTATCAGCTAAATCACAAGTTGCAATTATGGCTCCTACTCTTGTTTTAGCCCATCAACATTATCTTGTTTTTGAAAAATATTTAAAAACATATAATGTAAATATTGCATTACTTACGAGTGAAAGTCCTGCAAAAGAGAAAAGGCAAATTTTAAGTGATATATCTAATCATAAAATTGATATTATTATAGGAACTCACGCGTTAATTCAAGAAAACATCGAATTTTTAAATTTAGGTTTGGCCATTATTGATGAACAACACCGATTTGGCGTTGAACAAAGAAAAAAACTAAGGCAAAAGGGATATTATCCCGACCTCTTGTTAATGTCAGCTACACCAATACCAAGATCTTTAGCAATATCTATTTTTGAAAGTTCAGATATTTCCCAAATCACAGAAAAACCATTAGGGAGAAAATCCATAATTACCAAAGTATATGAATATTCTCAAATAAAGTCAATCTATCAATTAATAAGACTAGAAATTAACTTGAATCATCAAGTATATGTGGTTTGCCCACTCATTGAGGAAAGTCAAAACTCAAATAGATTTTCTACAGAAGAAGTATATCAATTATTAAGCAAGAAATTTGATCCGAATTTGATGGACATTTTACATGGTAAATTAAGCGATAAAGATAAAATAAAAATTTTAAATAGATTCCAAAAGAATCAAATCAAAATTCTTGTCTCTACTAGCCTTATCGAAGTTGGCGTTCATGTCGATAATGCAACGACTATGCTAATCATGAACGCAAATACTTTTGGCTTAGCTCAACTTCATCAGTTAAGGGGAAGAATTGGAAGAAGTGATTTACAATCATATTGTTGTTTGATTGTTGATGATGGTCTTGAAGATTTGGACAGGTTAAGTATATTAGAAAATACTGATGATGGCTTTAAAATTAGTGAGTATGACTTAAAGTTGAGAGGACCAGGAGAGGTATTTGGTAATAATCAAGCAGGTGTTCCTAAATTTAATTTTGCAAATTTAATTGAGGATGAAGCATTACTAAAGAATGCACTTAAAGATGCTCAGAAAATTATTTCAAGTGAAGATAAAAAATCAAAAGAATTATATGATAAAGTATTTCAAACAATAGAATCTTACCATTTAGATTAAAATATGATATACTTTAATTTAAGAAGGGGTGTACTTATGATTAAAATAGCTATAGATGCAATGGGTGGAGATTATGCACCTAAAGAACAAGTTCTTGGCGCAATGTTAGCCGTAAAACAAATAAATGATATAGAACTTACTTTATATGGAAATGAGACAGAAATTAAGAAGTATTTAACTGATAACACACGAATAAACATAGAACACTGTGAAAATGTAATTCCAATGGATGAAAAGAATCCAATCGCTGCCATCAGGAAAAACAAAGATGCTTCAATGGTGAGGGCATTACAAAGCGTATCGGATGAGATAAATGAAGCCATAGTATCTAGTGGAGCGACTCAAGCTTTAATAGCTGGAGCCCATATTATCGTTAGAAGAATGGAAGGTTTTAAACGCACTGCTATTGCACCAGTGATTCCTACGGTTGATCATAGAAAAGCAATTCTGCTCGACACTGGGGCTAACTTACAAATAAGACCAGAACATATGCTTCAACAAGCATATTTTGCGACGATATATGCCAATAAAATATTAGATATTAATAATCCCAGAGTAGGACTTATTAATATTGGAACAGAAAAAAGTAAGGGTAGAGATTTAGATAAAGAAGTATATCAATTATTTTCAGAAACTAATTTATTTGAATTTGCAGGGAATATAGAACCGAAAACAATTCTAGAACCTGATTGTGATATTTTAATTAGTGATGGTTTTACTGCTAATATTGTTATGAAAACCATTGAGGGTACTGCTAAATCTATGGGTAAATTACTAAAAGAGAACTTAATGAGTTCATTTTTTGGTAAATTAGCTGGACTTTTAGCAAAAAAGAATTTACGTGAATTTAAAAAACAACTTTCTGCTGAAGAAATCGGTGGAGCCGTAATTTATGGCCTTAAAAAGCCTGTAATTAAGGCGCAAGGGGCTTCTAAAGCCTATGGTTTTTATAATGCAATTAGGCAAGCAGCTAACATCGTTAGAAAAGAAGTTTTCAAAATAGTTGAAGACTATATTAAAGAAGAAAGTGGTGAAACATTTGGACAAGAAACTGAATGACTTACAGAAGCTCTTTGATTTAGACTTCAAGAATAAGAATTTATTAATTAGAGCTTTAACCCATTCATCTTATGCTTATGAAAATAACACTTTAAGTAATGAGAGACTAGAATTTATTGGTGATGCTGTATTAGATTTAGCTGTGGGTAGATATCTATACGATCACATCCCAGAGTCTGAAGGCATTTTAACCAAAAAAAGAGCACAGGAAGTATGTGAAGATGCCCTCGTTGATTATGCTAAATCCTTTGACTTGGGTCAATATTTATTTTTAGGTAAAGGTGAAGAATTATCACAAGGTAGATCAAAGCCCGGTATCTTAGCAGATGCTTTTGAGGCTTTTATTGGTGCAATATATATTGATAGGGGTATTGACGAAACTTATAAAGTGCTAAATAAAATTGTTTTTCCACATGTAAAAAAAGACTTAAACAAAGATGACGATGATTATAAAAGTAAATTACAAGAGTTAGTTCAATCCGATAAAAGAACTTTAAAATATGAAATAGTTTCAGAGAAAGGCCCTGCCCATGATCGAGAATTTATTTCAAGAGTATATCTTGATGATTATATTATCATGGGGGAAGGCAAGGGGAAAACTAAAAAAGAAGCTGAACAAAAAGCGGCTTTTTCAGCTTTAAAAAAGTTGGCTGAAACTGATAAGGAACTTTAAAATGGACTTATTATTTATAAAAAAGTTGATTGAAGATCACTTATTAGATTTCGATCGCTTACTAAAAAAAACATATCGTCAAATAGGGCTTAAAGAAATCGAAGCCTTTTTCTTGATGGAACTAAACTCATTAAAACATAAAGGAATTCATTCAATTAATCCTCTTGTTTTGACTGAACATTTATCCTTATCTGTAGAGGAAACAACAGATTTGTTAAACTCTATGATGCAAAGAGATTATCTTTCTTTTGAAATTATTGAAAATAAACAAGGTTTAACCACGGAAAGTTTTTCTTTAGATCAAACCTTAATAAAAATTATTGATTACTACAAACATCATATTGAAGCTGAAATTGTTAAAGCAAAGAATCCTTCAGACACAGATGAAAATGAGATTGCAGAAATATTAGAAACTCAATTACAAAGACAATTAAAGCCAATTGAAGTAGAGATAATCATTAAGTGGATTAAAGATTATCGGTATGACAAATTTCAAATAAAAGATGCCATTATTGAAGCAGTAAAATCAGGGAAAACATCGATTAGTTATATTGATGGAATTTTACTAAAAAAGTCAAAAGTAAAGGATGAAAAATCTATTAAAACTCAACGAAAAAAATCAAAAGTTTTGAAGGATTTTCTAGAATCATGACAAAAAAAGACAAAGCGAATTTTATCTTAGACCAAATTAGTAAAATGTACCCTAATGCTAGTATCGAATTAAATTATCGGAAAAATTATGAATTATTAATAGCCATTATGTTGAGTGCTCAAACCACGGATGTAGCTGTTAATAAGATTACCAAGAAATTATTTTTAGATTTCAAAAGTTTAGAAGATTATGCCAAAGCAGATATTAAAGTCTTAGAGTCTTATATTAAAACAATAGGTTTATATAGAAACAAAGCAAAAAATTTAAAGAAACTAGCTCAAATGATTATAGATGAATTTCAGGGTGTCATACCTCAAGACCAAAAACTTCTTGAAAAACTACCTGGTGTCGGAAGAAAAACTGCTAACGTATATTTGGCAGAATATTATAAAATACCTCGCATTGCTGTGGACACTCATGTATCAAGAGTTTCGATTCGACTTGGGCTAGCAAAAGTGGGAGATTCTCCCTTACAAGTTGAAAATAAACTTATGAAAATATACGATCGAGATCAATGGATTAGATTGCATCATCAATTTATTCACTTTGGAAGATATTTTTGTAAAGCGAGAAATCCTCAATGTAAGACATGTCCATTGCTAAAAGTTTGTAAAATGCCGATGATTTAATCAACGGCTTTTTTTGTCTATTTAAAGGGCTTTTCTCTGAATCAGTTTAAAAATAAACAAATATACTCAAAATTTTCCTCTTGAAATTTTCTCAATATGTTTTATAATTTATAAGACTGAAAAAATTTACTAAGGAGGAATTTATGATTAATGCAGTACTGTCTTTTGCTTCAAGACGAAAATATGAAGTTTACGAACACTATCATTTGTTTTATGGGCAGGTGATAAAAAAAAGAAGGTTGGAGTTAAACTTAACTCAGGAATATGTTGCAAACGCTATATGTTCCAACACTTACATTTCAAAAACAGAAAACAATCAAATTGTTATGGGTGAAGATCAGTTGTTTCAAATTATGGAGAGATTAGACATTCCAAAGAATCAATATGCAAGACCCGAGGAATTAGTATATTATTTAGAAAGGATAATAGTCTTATATTATTACAAAGATTTAGATGGTTACAAAAAAATATTTGATAAAGTAGCTGATATTGATTTTCAAGCAGTTATAGAAGTTGTAAGATTAGGTTATTTAATATTAAGTAAAGAATATTCAAAAGCCTATCAATTATATAATGAACTATTAGATTATCTAAATTCATTGGACGATCTAGGTTTTGAAATCTTCTTAATTTTCTCAGCTGATTTATTACAGAGATTAAAGCAGTTAAAATTATCTAGGTTCATCATTGAATCTATCATAGTAGTTCATTCTGATTATCCAGAGGTTTCTATTATGATTGAATATATTAAATTTGTTATTTATGGTAGACTACATTTGTTTGATAAGGCATGGGATATACTACCAAACCTTACAAAGAACTTGATGAATACTACGAATATAACAAGATTAAATGAATTGACTTTATATAAATTATTATTTTTAGAGTATAAACGACAATCATTGGATATATATAATTTAGAACAATTCATCAAGGATCTTGATCAAGACCTTGTTACTGAGTTTTTACTAGTTAGAGCTATTGGAAATAAAGAATATGGCAAATACAAGGATATGATTGATAAAGAAGCCTATGATGCAATTGCTTTCTTAACATATTTGCAAGCTAAGCAAGCTATTAAAGAAAAGAATCAAGAATTATATACACAATGTAAGGAATATTTATCAAGCAATCATTATCGTTCTGCATTGCAGTTTGATTATGTTAATTTACTAACATTCGAAAAGAATAATGACTTAATGTTTTTAAAAGACTATTTGGTTAACTCATGTTTAAAGTTTTTCAAGAAAAACGAAAATATATTTTATTATCAATTGATATGTAATGAAATTGTCGATATTTTATCATTGAAAAACAGATATAAAGATGCCTTGACATATCTTCAAAAATCCGAACAATATTTAACTAAATTACAAAAAAAAGATAACGGCTAACTTATGTTAGCCGTTATGGTTTTTAATAGAGTTTCATTATCTTACGAGCAAGGTTTAAGTAGATCATTCCTGCAACATCTGATTCTTTATATATAGGTTTATCTGAGGGTACTATTGGAAGTTTTTCTAATAATTCAACCATAAGTTCATCAGCAACTTTTTGGCCCCCACCTTTTCCAAATATGAAGTGGTCTTCACCATTGACTTCATAATAAGACATATTTTCAACGACGCCTAAAAGATCTTGTGATAAATCTTTAGCTGCGTAACCAGCTTTTATCGCTATGTGTGCTGCACTCTCTTGAGGAGTGGTGACCAAGACCATTTTTGCATCTTCTGAGAAGTTTTTAATATCCATCATCACATCACCAGTACCTGGTGGTAAATCTACTAGAAAATAATCTATTTCTTCATTCCATAAGGTATCTTCAAAAAATATTTTTAAAATTTTTCCGAGCATTGGACCTCGTAACATAAGGGCTCTATTTTTTTCGACTAGGTACTCTGTTGAAACCATTTGGATTCCGTCTACTTCGAAAGGAAATACTTTATTATCAGCATCTGCCAATAATTGGTGACCGACTCCGCCAAGTATTTTAGGCATATTAGCACCATAGATATCTGCATCTATAATAGCTACTTTTTTCCCCATTCTCATTAAAGCATAGGCTAAGTTGGCAGTGACTGTTGATTTTCCAACACCACCTTTTCCTGAAGCGATTAATAAGGTTTTAGCGTTTTTATTTCTAGTTTTTCTTTTTTGAAATTCAATTTTTACGCCAGCAAATCCTAAATCTAATTTTACTATTTTTGCTATATCCCTTTGAATTTGCTTGGTATATTCAGTGGCTTTATCAGCCACTTCAACAATGAGTATGACAGTGTTATTATCATCTATGCCAACATGCTTGATGGCATCAACTTCACCAAGAGATTCATTTGAACTTGGGTCCATAACATTTAATAATTTTTTCTTAATTTCTTCAACTTTCATTGACGACCTCTTTCTAAAAGTATTTTCACCAATATTATAACGCATATATCAATTCTTTCAAACTATTATGATTATTATTTTGACCTGATTCGAATGATGTTTTTCTTGACAATTACAAACAAAAAAAGTATAATTGTAATGCTGTGATGAGGTGATTAAATTGAAATGGACAATTCATGAGCTCAAGAAAAAAGTTTACAGCGATAATGAGATTGATCAAGTCATTGATTTGAAAGCTTTCTTATCAGATGATTTTGTTGATTTGATTGATATATCGTCAACATCGATTAAGGGATATTATGAGTATATCAAAGCTGAAGATGTTTATGCTTTCTATTTAAAAGTTCAAACTATATTAACTATGTTATGTTCTATAACTTTAAAGGAAGTCAAAATAAATTTAGATTTTGATACAGACTTATATTTTTCTGAAACAAATGACGATGATGATATTCATCTTATCGAAGGTATTACGATTGATTTAAATCCTTATATTTTTTCGGAAATTATTACTGAAAAACCTATGAGAGTGATTAGTCCTGATGCTGATAAAGAATTTCATGAAGAAAAGGATACAATAGATGAAACAGAGGTTCTTGAAAACAGTCCCTTTGCTAAGTTAAAAAAATAAGGAGGTAATAATATGGCTGTTCCTAAAAGAAAAGTGAGTAAACAAAGAAAAAGAAAAAGAAGAACTCATTTTAAATTACATGCTCCAGCAATGACAGTTTGTCCAAACTGCGGTGAAGTAACACTTTCACATCAAGTATGTAAAGCTTGTGGTTTCTACAAAGATAAAGAAGTAGTATCTCAACCTGTTGAAGAAGAAGTAGAAGCTGAATAAAAGAAAGAGACGTTGATATTTCAACGTTTTTCTTTTACCTAAAATATGATATACTTAATTGGGTGAGATTATGGAAAAACATATACCAGTTTTATTAAAAGAAACTATTGAAAATTTGAATATTAATCCTTCAGGAATCTACGTTGATATGACTCTAGGTGGTGGTGGTCATTCTGAAGCCATATTAGAAAGACTTGAGGATGGAGAACTTATAGGTTTTGATCAAGATGAATTTGCTATTCAAAAAGCGACAGCTAGATTGTCAAAATACAAACATTTTTTTGCTATTAATGATAATTTTCTAAATGCAAAAGTAAGACTATTAGATATAGGTATTGACCAGGTTGATGGAATAGTCTTTGATTTAGGTGTATCATCATTTCAGTTTGATACCCCAGAAAGAGGTTTCTCTTATCGTTTTAACCACTTATTAGATATGAGAATGGACCAAAGTCAAAGTCTAACAGCTAGACAAATTATTAATGAATATTCTTTTAATGAGTTGGTAAAGATTTTTTTTGAATATGGAGAAGAGAAATTTTCAAGAATCATTGCGAAAAAGATTATTCTTGAAAGAGAAAAAAAACAAATTGAAACAACATTTGATTTAGTAGAAGTTATTAAATCTGCCTTACCTCAAAAAGTATTAAATAAAAAGGGGCATCCTGCAAAAAAAGTTTTTCAAGCTTTGAGAATTGAAGTTAACAATGAGTTAGGTATTTTAGAAGAATCATTAAAAAATGCTATTGATATATTAAAGCCTGGCGGAAGAATGGCTGTAATAACTTTTCATTCTTTAGAAGATAGAATATGTAAAAATTTATTTAGAAGCTTATCTACTATTGAAATTCCAAAAGGTTTAGCTATCATTCCTGATGAAAAACCTATTATTAATTTGGTCAATAAAAAAGTAATTATTGCTGAAGATGAAGAACTTGAGGATAATAATCGTTCACATAGCGCTAAGTTAAGAATTATTGAAAAAAACTAGTATTAATATATTGACAAAATAGGCGAGAGTATGTTATCATATTTTTACGTCTAACGCAGGTGTAGTTCAATGGTAGAACCTCAGCCTTCCAAGCTGACTATGAGGGTTCGATTCCCTTCACCTGCTCCATATTGAAAGCATAGGTTTGATACAATTTGTATCAGGCCTTTTTATATTGTAATAGAGCCATTCTAAGTTTTGAAGGAAATAGAAGTCACCATCTATAGTGATGATTTTTTAGTTTTATAGGGATTGGGTCAAAAAAAGAGATATTTATAATATCTCAAATATTTTGGTAATTAAAAACCAAAAAGTTGTTGACAAAAAATATTTGGGTGTGATACAATTTTGGTATAGGAAAACCAAAAAAAACGAGGAGTGAGTGTTTTGGAAAATAAAATTAAGCAATTGTTTTGGAATATTAGTAATGTTATAAGAGGGTATCATTCTCAAAGAGAAATGTTTGATGTTTTTGTATCTGTGTTCTTTCTTTATTATATATCCGATAAGTATAATGCGGATATAAGAAATGTAAAGATTAATAGAGACCATCTGAAGACCAAAAATATTACAAAAGAAGAACTTGAAGTGCTAGATTATTTTGAATCGTTACCATATTTTAATACCTTTAAAAAGAATGATTTGGATTTGGTGTTGAACGAGTTATCAAAGTTTGATTCAAATAGTTATATTTATATTATTGAGCAACTACTGGATATTGATCATTTTGAAATCGGTGAGGCTACTACTAATCTATATTTAACTAAGCTTTCTCAAAGACTATTTGGTGATATTAGAGGTTCTTTCGTAGATTTATGTTCAGGATATGGTACATTTATTCTCAACACATTTAACAAAAACGATAGAACTACGAAAATTGATTCATATGAGTTAAATGATAGTAACACCTATATTCAGAAAGCTTTGAGTTTGATAATGGGTATAAACAACAATGTACATAGAGCAAATGTTCTTACTGATTTAGGAAATGAAAAATATGATTATGTATTTAGTTCACCTCCTCTAGGGTTAAGAGTCCAAAGACAAATCGTTGAACAAAGCATTCATAGTTCTGATAGTATCATCAGTAGCTACTTGAGAGCAAACTCCACAGAATGGTTATTCGTCAATAAAGTACTTAGCAGTTTGAAAGATACTGGTAGAGCAGTAGTAATAGTATCAAATGGTACACTTTTCAAGACTGTAGATGAAGATATAAGAAAAACAATCATAGAAAACAATATGCTTGAAGGTGTTATTAATTTATCAAGTGGATTACTTGGAAGACATACAGGTATTGAAGGTAGTTTATTGATTTTTGGAAACAATACGAATAGTTTCATAAAAATGGTTGATGCGTCAGAAATATATTCTAAAGAACGTCACAATAAATACTTGAGCGATTTTGATATTGATAAAATCATGAGTTTATATGAGTCAGAAAAATCACATATTTCATTAGATTCATTAAGAGAAAATGATTATGTTCTGTTAAAGAAAAGGTATGAATTTGTTGGGGAACTAGATGATTTTATTACTGTTGGAGATATTATAGAAGATACTTTCAGAGGTATCCAAATTTCTTCAAGGGATTATGAGAAAAAAATAGTAAAAAAAGGTACTGAAGGAAGTATCCAATTGTTATCTCTAGGAAATATCTCAGAACACTTTATTGATTCTGACCTAGACACAATCAATCCAGAAGGTATAAGATATCAAAGATATATTCTAGAAGATGGAGATTTTATAATCTCTGCAAAAGGATCCAAAATCAAAACGTCAGTGTATGATAAATCCATTTTAAAAGGAGTAACAGTTCCACTTGGAAATGTGATGGTGCTTAGAATTGACAAAGAGAAATACAATCCACATTTTCTGAAAGTATTTCTTAATACACCATTAGGACTTAAATTGTTAGAGAATGCTCAAACAGGATCAACAATAGTTAATCTTAATAAAAAGAATCTTCTTGAGCTTAAAATACCAAACATTAAACTAGAAGAACAGAACAGAATTGCAGTAGATTATTTAGTAGCAGTAGATAGTTATTCATATGCTTTAAAAGAAGTAGAAAAGAAACAACTAGAATTAGATAGTTTCTTTAAGAACCAAAGTTGGGAGTGATGAGATGCTATTAAGTCAGGATGAGTTGGACCATGTTAATGAATCGATTAATAATCTTAGATCAAGAATTTTCATTGCTAATCGAACAGAAGATAAAAGTACATTAGATAGCTTGTTAAGTATACTTGGTATTTCGTTTGATGAAAAGGAAGTTAGAGACGAATGGAGAATATTCTTATGTGCAGGTACGGATATCTCTAAGGATATAATCAGAAAAGTTCTTAGTGATTATAAACTTGAAGATAGAGTAGAACTAGAATTAGATTATAAGAAGATTACGAGTATTAACTTTGATAAATTTAGAGACTCTCAAACATACAAATACATAGTCTTTGGACAAGGCCCACACAAAGCAAAGGGAATTGGAAAATATGGTAGCATCATTTCTAGGATGCAAAGTGAACCTGAACATTACCCAGAAGTAATTGTAATGACCGATTCACAAGATAAACCACATTTATCAGTAAGTGAATTACATAAAGCAATGCAACAAATATTTAATAAAGAAGATATTGAATAAAACCCAAACATAAGAAGAAACATTAGTTTGATTATGTTATAATAATTTTGAAAAAGACAAAAAATAATAACCAAAAGGGGAAGATGAAATTGAGTAGAAATATAGACGTAAAAGCAAATATGATTTGGAACATCGCAGACACATTAAGGGATGTTTATAAAAGACATCAATATGGAAGTGTAATTTTACCATTTGTTGTTATAAAAAGATTCGATGCAGTATTACAAGATACAAAAGAAAAAGTATATGAAACATATAAACAAGTAAAAGATTTTGATGATCACAAAGTGCTTCTAAAAAGAGCATCAGGTCATGGATTCTATAACTGTTCAAGATATACTTTAGGCTTAATATTATCTGATGCTGATAATATCGAATCTAACTTTAATGATTATGTAAATGGATTTTCTGAAGAAGTCCAAGATATATTAAGTAACTTTGAAATGCACAAGTTAATTGAAAAACTTGCATCTAATAATCTATTATACAATGTATTACAAGAAGTGAATAAAGTCGACCTACATCCTGAAACTGTATCCAATATTGAAATGGGGTATATCTTTGAAGAAACTATTAGAAGATTTAGTGAAGCACAAAATGAAGAAGCTGGAGAACACTACACTCCTCGTGAAGTTATTGAACTAATGGTCAACATCCTTTTTACTGATGAAGACTTATCGAAAACTACTGAAGCAATTACAAAAACAATTTATGATCCAGCATGTGGTACGGGAGGAATGCTTACAGTAGCAGAGAAACATTTAAGAAAGCAAAACTCATCATATAATTTAATTAGTTATGGACAAGAAATCAATTCTGAAACATATGCTATATGTAAAGCTGATATCTTAATTAAGGGAGAAGATGCAGATTTTATTAGACATGGGAATACATTATCCAATGATAGATTTAAAGGGTATAATTTTGATTACATAATTTCGAATCCTCCTTTTGGAAAAGATTGGAAATCTGACCAAAAGAAAGTAAAAGAAGAAGAGAAACTTGGAGCAGCAGGAAGATTCCATATGGGCTTACCTTCAGTAAGTGATGGTCAAATGTTATTCTTACAAACTGCTGTTGCGAAAATGAAAGATAAAAATAAAGGCGGATCTCGAGTGGCTATCATTCATAATGGGTCACCATTATTTACAGGGGATGCAGAAAGTGGACCTTCAAAAATTCGTCAATATATTATTGAAAACGACATGCTCGATACAATTATAGCTTTACCTAACGACATCTTCTACAATACAGGAATCGCAACCTATTTATGGGTTTTATCGAATAAGAAACCAGCACATCGAAAAGGGAAAGTACAACTTATCAATGCAAATGATATGTTTGAAAAAATGAGAAAATCATTAGGTAAGAAAAACAAAGAAATTACTCCAAAACAAATTGAATATATTTCAAAGATTTATGGGGAGTTCAAGCCAGGTGAGTTTGAATATAATGGTAATATAATTGAATCTAAAATATTCGATAATCAAGATTTTGGCTACTTGAAAGTTACTGTGGAAAGACCACTTAAGGATAAAAAAGGTGAACTTATTCTTAAACGTGGTAAAAAACAACCTGACTCAAATCTCAGAGATACAGAAAATATCCCTTTAAAAGAAGATGTAAAAGAGTATATGGAAAGAGAAGTACTGCCATATGCACCTGATGCATGGATTGATAAAAAGAAAACAAAAGTTGGCTATGAAATTCCATTTACTAGATACTTTTATAAATATATTCCACCTAGAAAATCAGATGACATCTTCTCGGAAATTAAAGAACTAGAAGACAAAGAACTTCAATTAATGAAGGAGTTGTTTGGAAATGGCTAGAGCAAGAATAAAACGCGCTTTAAGTGTTGAATCGTCAAATAGAACTGTCAACTCTACAAGCTATATTGATGAAGGGTTCCCTCTTTATGGAGCAAGTGGTTATTTAGGAGATATTAACGAGTATGATCAAATAGATAAATACATTTCGATTGTCAAGGATGGTGCAGGTGTAGGTAGGGTAAATCGCAATCCGGAGAAATCTTCCATTGTAGCAACTATGAATTACCTTTTACCAAAAAGGGGATTTGATTTAAATTTTCTATACTGGGTATTGTCTGTATTTAACTTTGATTTGTATATAAATGGTTCAACAATACCTCATATATATTTCAAAGATTATTCGAATGAATATTTCGATTTTCCAACGAATAAACATCAACAATCAATAGCAAATTTTCTTGATAAAAAAATTGATAAAATCAACGAACTTATTCAAGTTCAAGAAGATGCTATTGTAAAATTTGAGGAATATAAGCAACAAGTTATAAGTGAAACCATAAATTTTGGTTTAGAAAAAGATAACCTAGTTGACTCTAAATATGAATGGATCAAAAAAATACCTGCGCATTGGGAAATTGAAAAAGTTGCTAGAACAACATATTTAAAAGGTCGAATTGGATGGCAAGGACTTAAGAGTACCGAATTTAAAACTGAAGGACCTCACCTTGTTACTGGTACTGATTTTAACAATGGATATGTTGACTGGGATAACTGTGTAAGAGTAACAGAGCAAAGATATGAAGAAGCGAAATTTATTCAAGTTCAGGAAGGAGACCTATTAATAACAAAAGACGGTACAATTGGAAAAGTTGCAATTGCACAAAACGCTCCTGAAAAAGTATCGGTGAATAGTGGAATTTTTGTAACAAGGCCTTTACATAACGAATATATTAATAAGTACTTTTACTACTTGATGTTATCTAATGTTTTTAAAGAATTCTTTCAATTGACTTTAACAGGTAATAGTACTATTTTACATCTTTATCAAGGAGTTTTTTCTCAATTTAGATATCCATTACCACCTAAGGCGGAACAAATAGAGATAGTAAATTACCTAGATAAAAAAACAGAAGAGATAGAACAATTGATTCAAATTAAGAAAGATAAGATTGAAAAATTAAATGAATATAAAAAGTCATTGATTTATGAAGCTGTGACTGGGAAAATCGAGGTGATGTAAATGAATGAGTATAATGAAAAACGATTAGAAGATACTATAGAAGAATATTTAATCAGTGAAAATGGTGGATACACGAAAAGTACAGATTCTGATTTTAATGCAGAGCTGGGATTAGACACTGAGAAATTACTTGCTTTCATAAAAACATCACAAGAATTTGAGTGGGATAAGTTTGCTAACAAATTTAAAAATAATCCTGAAAAGAATTTCCTATTAAAGATGGATGAGGCAATTAAAAAACAAGGGATACTAAAGGTTTTGCGATCAGGATTTAAAACAAGAGGAATCAAGTTTAGAATGGTTTATTTTAAACCTGTTTCTTCATTAAATGATATCGATAGAATCAACTACTCAAAAAACATATGTAATGTTGTTAGACAATTACATTATCAAGTGAAAGGTAATAATTCACTTGATATGGTTCTTATGGTAAATGGGATACCACTTGTAACGATGGAATTAAAGAACCAATTTACAGGACAGAATGTAGAAAATGCAAAACATCAATACAGGTATGATAGAGATCCTAATGAGGCAATTTTTAAATATAAATACCGTTCATTAGTTCATTTTGCTGTTGATGTTAAAGAAGTATATATGACGACTAGACTTCAAAAAGAAAATACATTCTTCCTACCTTTTAATCAAGGAACTAATGGTTCTGGTAATGTTGGTGGTAAAGGAAATCCTGTAAATATCAATGGATTTGACACAGCTTATTTATGGGAAAAAGTATTGCAAAAAGATAGTTTGCTAAACATTATCCATAAGTATATGCATGTCGAGGAAGTTGAGAAAACCGATAGAAAAGGAAACCAAATTAAGAAAGATATTGTTATTTTCCCTAGATATCATCAACTAGATGTAGTAACAAAACTGATTGATGATGTGAAACAAAAAGGTTCAGGAGATAACTATCTAATCCAGCATAGTGCTGGTAGTGGTAAATCCAATTCTATTGCTTGGTTGGCTTATCGATTGGCAGGATTGCATAACGATAATAATGAGCCAATCTTTAACTCAATCATAGTTGTCACAGATAGAAGAGTTTTAGATTCTCAATTGCAAGATACTATTTATCAATTTGATCATATGGATGGTTTAGTTGAAAAGATTGATGAAAAGAAAACGTCTCAACATTTAAAAGAAGCGATAAATGATAATAAAAAAATCATTATATCTACTATCCAAAAATTCCCTGTAGTATATAAAGAGATTAATGGAAGCAATAAAACATTTGCAGTCATCGTAGATGAAGCACATTCATCTCAAACTGGCGAAGATGCTAGAAAATTAAAGGAAGCTCTAGCTGATAAAGAAGCGCTACTAGAAGAATATGCTAGACTAGAAGGATTGGATGAAGAACAAAGAGACTTAGAAGAAGATAAAGTGGTTCAAGAGTTGATTTCACATGGAAAACATACGAACCTATCCTTCTTTGCATTTACAGCTACACCAAAAGTAAAAACACTTCAATTATTTGGACATAGATTAAATGATGGCACATATAGACCTTTCCATATTTATTCAATGAGACAAGCAATTGAAGAAGGATTTATATTAGACGTGCTGCAAAACTATATGACTTATAATACGTACTATCAAATCGCCAAGAAAATAGAAGATGATCCAACATTAGATGCATCACGTGCAGCTTCAGCAGTTGCAAAATTCCAATCATTACACCCTCATAACATTTCTCAAAAAGTTAAAATAATTGTAGAACATTTTGATACAATAACTAGACACAAAATTAATGGTAAAGCCAAAGCTATGATTGTTACTGCAAGTAGATTACATGCAGTTAGATATTATCAAGCTTTAGTGAAATATATTAAAGAAAATGACTATAAACACTTAGATGTTCTAGTGGCATTTAGTGGAACAGTCAACGATGATGGAATAGAGCATACTGAAGTTAGTTTAAATAAACTCAATCAATATGGTTATCATATTAAAGAGAGTCAACTGCCAGAGTACTTTGAAAGTGAAGACTTTAATATGCTTGTTGTTGCCGAAAAATATCAAACTGGATTTGATCAGCCATTACTACACACAATGTACGTAGATAAAAAACTAAGTGGTGTAAAAGCTGTTCAAACACTTAGTAGATTAAATAGAACAACAAAAGGTAAAGAGGATACTTTTGTACTAGACTTCGTAAATGATGCAGAAGATATTCAAAAATCATTCCAGCCATACTATGAAGCAACCATTTTAGAAAACGGTACTGATCCAGATATCTTATATAATTTAAAATCAGACCTTGATGACTATAAGATGTATTTGTCTCATGAAGTACATGAATTTGCAAAAGTGTATTATTCTACTTCGGATGAACTTAAAAATATGGGTCGATTAACTAATCATTTACAACCGGCAATTGAAAGATACAATGAAAGAGAACCTGAAGAACAAAATCAGTTCAAAGCAGACTTACAATCTTTCAATCGTTTATATGCCTTCATAATTCAAGTTGATAGAATGTTTGATAAGGAGCTTCAAGAATTTTATGTGTACGCTAGAATGTTACAAAAAATCTTACCAAAAGGAGATATTGGTAAGATAGAATTAGATGATAAACTAGTTTTAGAATACTATAAAATTGAAAAGAGCTTTACTGGTTCTATTGAATTAGAAAAAACAGAAGGTATGGTTTCTGCAATTAAAGGTGGTAGTGGAGGTAAAGAACAGAAGAAAGATCCATTGTCAGTTATCATCGAGAAATTTAATGAACGATTTGGTACAGAATGGTCTGAAGCAGATAAAGTATTAATGCAGCTTGAGTCTAGGTTGCTAAAAAGTGATCAATTACTTGGGTTAGGTAAATCACCTGATAGAAAAACGTTTGATGATATTTATGAACGTGAAGCAGAAAATGTTATTGCTGATCAATACTTTGAGAATGCTGAAATATTTAGTTATTTAATGCGAAACCCAGATGCGAAGCAATACTTGATAGCAGAAATGAAAGAAAAAGTATATCACGCTATTACTAAAAGATAGACTATCTCATTATCAAGTTTTAGCACTACAATTTAATGAACAAATAGAATTAGAAAATAGCGATCCAGCTTTTAATTTAGTTGAATCGCTTTTTTGTATAGTTCAATAAGGACCCGAACTTATAGCTGATTTCTGAGGACTATGATTTAGAGATAATTATTCTTATTTTAAGTTTATTGGCAAAGCTTGTGATATCTCGCCATTATACTATTGAAGAGATAATACTCTAAATTAATAGAATCGAGGTATTTAAATGAAAAGATACAAAAACAACTACTATGAGTGGGATGATATTGATGATGATAGATTGCCAAGTCCAATATTATTTGATGAACTATTAGCCAATCCTCCAAGACTTCCTGAAGAAGTTATTGAAGGAGTAGTTCGAAAAGGACAAAAAATGATGATTTCAGGTGCATCTAAATCTGGTAAAAGCTTCCTGCTCATGGAACTTGCCATTGCATTAGCTGAAGGAACGATATGGCTTGGGTTTCAATGCAAGAAATCAAAAGTATTGTATATCAACCTAGAAATTGATAGACCTAGTTTTATCAATCGTTTTAAAGAAATATATAAAGCTATGAAAATTAAACCCAAATATAGCCATGATATTGTTATTTGGAACTTAAGAGGTGAAGCAATGCCTCTTGATAAACTTGTACCAATCATTATTAGAAGGGTTAAAAATTTAGGATTTGATGTCATCATTATTGATCCTATCTATAAAGTCATGATGGGAGATGAAAACAACGCAACTGATATGGCACGATTTACCAATCTATTCGATAAGATTTGCTATGAAACAGATTGCACTTTTGTATACAGCCATCACCACTCAAAAGGACCACAAGGATTTAAGAGAGTGATGGATCGTGCATCAGGGTCTGGTGTATTTGCTAGAGATGCTGATGCTCAGGTGGATATGATACAATTGAATTTAGTCGAGGTACCCATGCAAAAGGAAAATGAAGATTCATCAGCTACTGCTTGGAGACTAGAAAGCAGCTTGCGTGAATTTAAAAGTTTTAAACCTGTGAACTTTATGTTTGAATATCCAATTCATAAAGTTGATAATACAGGTGGGTTAGATAAAAACTACGTAGATGGAGATCCCAGAGCGAACTTACTAAAAAGTTATAAACGTTCTCAAACAAGAGAATCACGTAAAGAAGAATTCGATAAGGCATTTGAAGTTAACAAAAAGAAAGATGGTACATGTCTAGCATTTGTGCTTGCTGAATATTTAGGAATTGCTGAAAGAACTGTCAGAGATCGCGTAAAAGAATTTAGTGATGAATATGTTACAAAAAAGGGAATCATATCACATAAAAAGTGAATATGGAAAACAGTGAAAAATGCAGTTCCCGTCTAAAATTCACGATTTTGGCAGAAAGGGTAAAAATCCCTATCTTGAAACTGCAGAAAAAACTGGCGGATAGGCCTTATATAGTTGGATGTAACCAACACGCTGACGCATGTTAGTAGGATAGGGCTTGAAAGCCCGCCCTATCCCTTACTATGCATCATCGTCAGCACCCGCCTTTTTACAACCGAAAAAAGAAGAAAAAAGAAGAACTGAAGAAAGCAGTAAGCAATTACCATTTTTTGTAACTATTTCAGATTTTAATCACTAATCTATTTTGGTATAATAAATTGAAACGAGGTGTTAAATTATGCACATTCAATGTACAAAAGCATTACTTGATTATCTAAAACCACAGATAACTGATAAAAATACTGATAGTGATCTGTATGCTTGGCATGCTCATATAGTTAAACGAAGTAGAAAAAATTGTTTTGTGCTAATGCATAATCTGTCACGCTTTGTTTTAGTGTTTTACCCTGTTAAGAAAAGTGATTTCAAAGAACTCTATCAAATGATGAGTGTTGCGATGATGAATGCGATGCTTGGAGTTGGTTTTACTCCAGAAGAAGTAGATGCATATATCAAAAGATAACCTTCTGAGCTAACATTTAATAAAACAAAGAATAGAACACTTGTTGCTAGATTAAATAAAGCAGTTGAAAGTGTAGATGTCGTGATGAGTACAGATGGTTACTATGATGATTGCATTGAACAAACACATGCAAGTATATTTTGTAACCAGTATTTGGTTTGTGAAGATAACTATAAAAAGTGCTACAAACCAAAAGACAAACTAAGAGAATATCTAGAATTGTTCTTAGACTAACCCCCCCCAGGTCATGAAGTATGGAGATGCAAGGGTACCGTCGGCTGGGCAATTTATTTACACGGGACCGATTTTTTGAAATTCTGAAAATTACTTTGGATTTTTGATTGATACTGGAATAAAAACCGATAATTTTGAAATATTTTAAATAATTTGAATAAATAGAGTAGACTCTCATTCTAATAATTGAATGGGGGTCTATTTTTTTGTTTAATCCCTTAACGATTTGTTTTGTGTGCTTTTGTTTAAGAGTTTGAATGAATACTTATCTTTTAAAATAAATGAAAACGTTGAACCTATTATTGGCAAATCATCACTTACCTCGCCATATATCTATTGAAGCAGATGAAATTCATACATAACCCGAACTTATACTTGAATTTCGCGGACTAAGATATAGGAGGTGAAACAGATGGAAGATAAAGATTATACCAATGATGATTTAATTGGTAAATGCCTGAAATGTGGAATGGTGATTGCATCGATTAAAGGTAAAAAGAAAAAGCGATTTTGTTCCGATCGTTGTAGATGGGACTGGTGGAATAACCACATCAAAGAAGAAAAACTGAAATCAAGATTAGAAACCAATAAACAAAACCACATTGTATCAAAGTAAGTCATAACACCCTTGACTATTGTTCAAGACTGAGTGATTAATGTAATGAATTAAAGGAGGTCTAATATCATGAAAAGAACTATAACCAAAATAGAAGCGAAACCTAGATTGGTATCTAAAACTAAAGTAGCTGCTTATGCTAGAGTATCTACTGGTAAAGATGCTATGCTTCATTCATTAGCTTCACAAGTGAGTCATTATAAGAAACTTATCCAAGATAATAACGATTGGGAGTTTGCTGGTGTTTATGCGGATGAAGCATATACTGGAACCAAAGAATCTAGAACAGAGTTTCAACAATTAATCAAAGACTGCAAAACAGGTAAAATCGATATGATCATTACTAAATCAATATCTAGATTTGCTCGTAACACTGTAACACTACTTAAAACAGTTAGAGAACTAAAATCAATTGATGTAGATGTATTCTTTGAAGAACAGAATATCCATTCCATTAGTAGTGAAGGTGAAATGATTCTTACCTTATTAGCTTCTGTAGCTCAAGAAGAATCTAGAAGTGTATCAGATAATATGAAATGGAGAATCAAAAGAGAATTTGAAAATGGTGTGATGTGGGGAGGTAAATCTTCGCTAGGATATAAGTTAGTAGATAAGAAGTTAATCATTGTTCCTGAAGAAGCAGAGATTGTGAAACTAATCTTTCAACTTTATATCGATGGACATGGTGCAGATTCCATAAGAAAGATACTAGATTCAAAAGGTATCAAACCAATGTATACAAAAACATGGGGACATTCATCCATTATGAAAATCTTGAAGAATCGAAACTACACAGGTGATCTAATACTTCAAAAGACATACGTAGAAAACCATTTAACAAAAAAGCAAAAGATGAATAAGGGTGAACTAAATAAGTATCTTATCACAGATAACCATGATGCAATTATCAGTAAAGAGACTTTTGAAAAAGCACAAGCAATTAGAACACAACGAGCTAGTAAAAATAAATCTCATGCTCCTAGACAACAATATCCATTTAAAGGGATTACAAAATGTGGTATCTGTGGCAGTTCCTATACAAGAAAAAGAATGAGAGATAAACTAGTATGGGTATGTTCCTTATCAGCAAGACAAGGGCAAGAAGTATGTAATGCTAAACTAGTCCCTGATAACATAATCGTTGAAGCGTCTAATCACATTTTAGGTATGGACCAATATGATGACACCTATTTTAAATCAAAGGTAAAGACGATAATCGTTAAGCCTAATAGACTATTAGAGTTTCATATGAAAGATGGTACGATTATCAATTATCATTGGGAACATCCATCAAGAAGTAAAAGCTGGACACCAGATATGAAAGAGAAAGCTAGACAAAGATCATTACTGCAACATCAAGGAGGTAAGCAAAATGCCTAAAGTCACTGTAATACCATCAACGATAAATCCTATTACACAAATGCCTATACATGAGAATCATGTTAAGAAAGTAGTAGCATACGCAAGGGTTTCAACAAATAGTGATGAGCAGTACACGAGTTACGAAGCACAAGTGAACTTCTATAAAAAACACATTCAAGAAAAACCTGACTGGGAGTATACCGGAGTATATGCTGATGAAGGACTATCCGGAACAACAACTAAAAAGCGTACTGAGTTTAACCGAATGATTAAGGATGCGCTAAACGGTAAAATCAATCTGATCATCACTAAATCAATATCACGATTTGCTAGAAACACTCTAGATACAATCTCATATGTGCGTAAACTTAAAGCAAAAGGTATTGAAGTCTTCTTTGAGAAGGAAAACTTATGGACACTTGATTCAAAGAGCGAACTTATCTTAACCATTATGGCATCAATAGCCCAAGAGGAATCACGCTCCATTAGTCAAAACGTAACTTGGGGTAAACGAGTCGGTTTCCAGGAAGGTAAAGTATCGTTTGCTTATAAAAGATTTCTCGGATACAAGAAAGAAGATGACAAGATTGTTATTGACGAAGACCAAGCTAATGTGGTTAGGTTAATATATAGGATGTTTCTTGTTGAAGGTAAAACACCAACAGGAATAGCAAGAAATCTCAAATTGCAACACATAAAAACGCCAAGTGGAAAATCTACAAACTGGACCAAGAACACAGTAACATCGATACTAACAAATGAGAAGTACAAAGGTGATGCGTTGCTTCAAAAGACTTATACAGTAAATTACTTAGAACATACCAAAGCAGTTAATACTGGACAAATACCGCAGTACTATGTAGAAAACAATCATCCTGCTATTATCGATAGAGATACATGGGAACAAGTTCAAATTGAAATGAAAAGACGAGACAAACTTGGTGTACACTATTCATCATCTGATGTCTTTGCATCCAAACTAATATGTGAAGATTGTGGTGGATTCTATGGTAAAAAGAAATGGCATACGAATACCAAGTACGAACGATTTGTATACCAATGCAATAGCAAGTTCCACAAAGGTAAAGATAAATGCAAAACACCACATCTAAAAGAAGAGTATATTAAACAGAAGTTTATCCAGTCCTACAATATCATGATGGAAGAAAAGGAGAGAATCATTCAGGATGTTAAGGATATAATTAAATTATTAAATGACACTAAGGATATTGAATCAGAAATAGCAAAACTAGACTACGAACTTGAAATAGTATCTAAACACGCAAATAAACTAGTAAAAGAAAACTCGAAAACTGGAATTAGCTTTGAATATTATAATAGGAAATATAAAGACATCCAAAACCGATATGAAGAACTCAAAATTAAGCGTGATGACTTGATTAATACAAAGATGAATAAGGAAAATCAAGCAATTAAGATGAGAACATACTTAAACAACATAATTCAATCAGAAGATGAACTAATGCAATGGAATGAAAGTGTATGGATGCTTATGGTGGAAAGCGCAGTTGTGCACAGAGATTCAAGTATTACATTTAGATATAAAAATAGCGAAGAAATAGAAGTTCGATAACTCTCAAATAAGTTACGATTTAAAATGATACTTTTTGGCTAAGGTGTGTTTCTATAATTAAGAATATATGATATAATTTTATTTAAGAGAATATCTAGGGGAACACATCATGAATAACCACTAAGTTGCGATTTAAGATACAACTTTAGCTACACGAGTTCTAGGCGTAGAAATTCTAGGTGTGTAGCTTTTTTAATTATTTAGATCTATTGTGTATAAGGGGGAATAATTATTAAAGTTAAAGATTTTATAGAAGATTTTTATAATAACGATTTTCAAAAATATAAAGATGAATTATATATATTGCTTAAGAAAAATGACTTCAAGTTGTACCGATATATTCCAGTTCATCAATTTCTAAATGATAGAGGCAAAGTCAAAAAAAACCTATTACATAAAAAGCAGTTTGGAATTGAGTCTTTACTAAATAAATATATTTTTCATAATAAACCTAGTTTTTTTAACGATCCATATGATTGTGTTTTTGGTATAAGTCTTAATAACTTTTTTAGAGAGCTGTTGGGACAATTTACAGAAATAAAGGGAATTGGAGATGTTATGCAAGAGTTGCAAAATAATCCTAGCATATTCAATCTTGATGATGCTAGGAGGGAACTTAGTCAGTATGAAATAGCACCTAATATAAAAAAATACATAGAATTCATCTTTGATTTAACTGAAGAAGTGATAACTGAGCAGGAGACCTTTGATATTAATAAAGGAATTATATCATTTTCAAAAAAAATAATGAGCCATCCAGAAATGTATATTGATTTGCTAAAACCATTTATAAGTCAGGAAATTGATAAAGATAAATTGACAAATGACATGAAGAACATGCAAGAGAGAATTGGTGAGGAGAATTTAGCTAAAATAAAAGTTGATCCTGTTAATATAAGGATAAATGATTTTAAGGAGATGTCTGAATTCGCTGGAATAGGACCTGGATTTCAGCAAACTGAAGACAAAATTAATGATTCTGTAACTAACTTTAATGATAGAATATTTGACTTTATAGATAATCGATTTGGAATTGCATCCTTAACAACTCGTTTTAATAATGCATTGATGTGGTCTCATTATGCTTCTTCGCATACGGGTATTTGCATTGAGTATGATTTTACCGATTACATAGATCAGTTGGAGACATCCAAAATGCTATTATTTCCGATTAACTATAGTGATAAACGTATTACAATTGATCAATCAATTTTAGATAGAATTGATTTAAAGAATATAGAAGAAAAAGGTAAAAAAGATTTACTGAAGCTATTCTTTGATGGATTGTATACTAAAAATGATATTTGGAAATATGAAGACGAGATAAGATCAATTACACTTGTAAATGAGACAGAGGACAAGGATGCTAGGAAGATGTACATCAATAATATATCAGCAATTTATTTAGGGAGTAAAATGACTGAATCCACTAAAAGAAGTTTATTGAAGCTGATTAGTGGAGATGCATATTTTGATAATTTAAAGATTTTTGAAATGAAGAATGATATTTCTGAATATAAAGCTACACCATCTAGACTAAAATGAAGGGAGTAAATTTATGAGAAGTAGAAGTGAATGGGAAAGTATATTTGGGAATTGGTCTAGGGGGCCACAGAAAACAGAAACTGATAGAATAGAAAATACTAAAAGAGCGATACAAGATGCTATTCGTAATGATGATAAGTTAAAAAGTAGAAATATCTCAGTTTTTGTGCAGGGGTCATATAAAAACACAGTTAATGTTAAAAAGGACAGCGATATTGATATTGGTGTTTTATGCATGGATACTTTTTATTATGACTTTCAAGATGAGAACCTAAGGGAGTACCAACAAAGTAGAATTACTCCAGCAACATATGATTACTCTACATTTAAGAACGAAGTTGAAACTGCTTTGGTAAATAAATTTGGAAGATCAGCGGTCACAAGAGGAAACAAAGCGTTTGATATAAAGGCAACTAGTGCAAGAGTCGAAGCAGATGTTGTAGCATTTTTTGAACATAGAAGGTATTATGCTCGTGATCAATATTATTCGGGAGTACAAATGTATACAGATAATGGAAACAAAGTAATCAATTGGCCTGAACAACACTACAACAATGGAGTCGATAAGAATAGTAAAACATATCGACGTTATAAAAGAAGTGTTCGTATATTGAAAAAATTGAAAAACGCAATGGAGAATGATAATTATATAGATCAAGATAGAATATCTGGATTCTTTATAGAGTGTTTAGTATGGAATGTACCTAATAACTATTTTAATTATGATAGTCATTATGACAGGATTAAAGCTATTATCACATACTTATATAATGAAACAAAGAAAGAGGAAATCATTAATGATTGGGGAGAAGTAAGTGACTTAAAATATGTTTTTAGAGGTAAAAATAGAGGGATTGCAGATGCAAACTATTTTGTTCTAAAAGCATGGCGATATGTGGGGTATACAAATGACTAATATCGATGTAAAAGGAAAACTTTATTTTGTTTTATTACCAACAGCATTATTGATTTTTCTATTAGGAATGATTTTCGATAAGAATCTTGGTGACATTTCTTCTTGGCTTTTTGTAATTCCAAAAGTAATCGCTATTGAAACGATAGTATTCTTACTTTTTCAATCTTTTCTATGGAAATGGAAAATATTTAGAAAATGGCTTGTCTTGTTTCCAAATTTAGGAGGAACTTGGGTAGGGGAAATCAAATCTGATTATCCTGACCCTAAAACTGGGAAACGTATTAAACCTATACCATGTATGAGTACAGTAGTTCACAGATTTAATCAGATTAAGTTCAAAATTAAGACATTGGAATCTGAAAGCATATCATTTTCTGAACAATTAAATTTTGATAAATCTTCTAATACTAAGAGAATTACTTATAGCTATACAAACGATCCTAATCTACTCCTGGATTATCGTAATGATACCCATAAAGGTACTGTGATCCTAAATCTTATTGGTGATGATAAGATGGAGGGATACTATTTTACAAGTAGAGGACGTAAAGGCACTATCACTTTAAACAGACATGACAAAAAAATGCTTGACGAATTACCTGCTGAGATAGCAAAGCATCCAATGAAAAACAAATAGATGTTATATGGATATTTTTTTGTTGTAAAGAAGTGTATTACATCTTAATATTAAGGAAGAATTACAATGCAACCTATATGAATGGGTTTTTCTAGAAACTATTGCGAGATAAATTGCGAGAAAGGGAATATGTATGAAAAATATTGTGACAAGCGAAACACCGTTAGATTTTATGAGGATCGCATATGAAGAAATGTTAAAATCAGTTCAAGATAATGATTACAAAAAGGAATCACCAAAAGTAGGAGCAGTAATTGTTTTTGACCATAATGGCAAAACATATTATGAAGCTGCACATCGAGGACATACAAGGGATGGGCACCATGCCGAAGAATCATTATTAGATGACTTAAATCAAAACGTTGATTTTACAAATGCTGAAATGTATGTTACTTTAGAACCTTGTGTACCAGAGGGTAGAAGTATAGGAACAGTATCATGTGCTGAAAGAATTGTAGACGCGAGAGTATCAAAAGTCTATATCGGGATGATAGATCCGAATCCAAATATAAGAAATAAAGGTGTGCAATTTTTACTTAATAATAATGTAGCTGTTCAAATGTTTGAACCAGATATTAAGAAAAAAATAGAAATTGCAAATACTTCATTTATTACCTCGTCTTTTTCAGGGATAGATTATGAAAAATTAGAAGAGGATATATTACCACAATTATCTGAAGATGCTCTAAAATTTTATTCCGAAAATGTAAATATTGATATCTCAGATGGATATGGGAACCTTTGGAATAATCTATTGTCAATCAAATTAATATACAAAGAAAACAAGAAATATAACGTGACTGAGGAATGTGGGATTGCATTTGGAAAGTCAGCCAAAAGCTTTTGCATTGGGGCTCAAGTTCAATTGTTCGTAAATTTTAGCAAAGGTAATATATTGAATAAGACAGGTAAAGATTTGGAATTTAGAGATGTATATGATGGTCCAATGATACTAATAACAAAACAATTGCGAAAATGGTTAGAGAGTCATTTTTTTATTAATCAAGATAGGTCAGCTGAAAAAACTGACTATATTATTCCGTATGAAGCAATTAAAGAAGCAGTTGTGAACTCCATCGCACATAGACAATATGGGTCAAATGGAAGTTATAGTTATATAAGAATTAAAGATTATTCTCTAGAGATTGAAAACCCATGTAAAATAAGTTCTGGAAGGCTAGATAAAATACGAAAGTTTAAAGCAAAATCAATACCAATTAATGCGGGGCTAACAGAATTGTTCATTGGAACACAAATGATGAATAGAAGTGGATCTGGTATGGACACTTTCAAAAAGACGTCTCCCCTTCCGGTTTATGAGTATGATGATGATTATTTAAGTCTAATATTTCCGTATTCAAATAGGAATGCCTTTATATTATTTTCAAATGAGAATCCTAATGTTACATATGATGAATATCTAGTATATGAGTTTATTAACTTGGTGGGGGATATTACGAGATCAAAAGTGCAGTCAGAATTCAATTTAACTGAAAAAACTGCTAATAATAGATTAAATAAACTGGTAAAAGAAGGTCTAGTTATTCAAACTGGTAAAGGTCGCTCTACAAAATATAAGATTTCATAATCTTTCTCGCAAGTATTGCGAGATACGTTGCGAGAAAACACTAATTAATAAATAAAAATATTATAACAATAGCATTGAGAAAAGGGATAGATTTACGCTAAAGATATTATTGAAAAAGATAAAATGGAAAATACAACAATTTTAAATAACTTTTTCTAATGCGGATTTTGGAGAAATACTATGAGAATAAGTGATGATAGTCAAAAAGAATATTTTTCTTCTCTTGTTGCTTCATTAAGAAGTTCGGGAGATATTACAACTGTTGATTTATTAAAAAAAGCATTTCCTGAACTAATCGATACACGATACGATAATTGGAATAGTGGAACATGGTTTTATAAGCTTTTCATTTATATAAAACTCTCTGATTATAATCAACTTACTAATGAAGTTAGAGAAAAACATGAGGGAGTGATTTTTGGTGCATATTCAAATTTGTTTAGTGATGAATCCAATGTGCTAGAAACCGTAGAAATAAAGCCGCTAATTGAACAACAACTCGATTGGGCTGCTTTAAAAGGTAAAGAAACTAAACAGAGTATAATTAATAGACTTAATCGAGAAAAAGAATATTTAATCAGTTCTGGCACAGGAAAAACTCGAATTCAAGATTGTGACAAAGATTACATAGCTTTACATTTAGATACAAAAAATGTCCTTTCAGAATTAATGCTTGAACATCCTCTAGATTATAGAACACTATGGGATTGGTATCACTATTATAGTGAGAACCTTAGTACCTATCGTGAAAGACGAAAATATATTAATGAAACATTTGCAAATGTAATTGATATAATTTCAAAAAGCGATGAGATACAAAATGATTTATTAAAATATGAACCAACTGGATGGGAAAAAATTGATTATTCAGTGAATCTGTTATCCATTCAACTAGTAAATATATCTGATAGTATTGACTTTAATCATATTGGTCTTCGATGTAGAGAAACAATTATTCTTCTTGCTAATGAAGTTTACAAAGAACCTTTGCACCACCCATCTTCATATAAAGATAAAATATCCCGAACCGATTCATCTAGAATGCTACAGGGATATATCGAATATCATTTCAAAGGGCAAAGCAATGACGAGAAGAGAAGATATGCTAAAGTAACAAATGATTTAGCAAATAGCCTAACTCATAAAAAAAATGCTACCTTACTTGATGCAAAACTTTGTCTTAACGCAACACTATCCCTAATTAGTATTATAAAAATAATAAATGATGAAATTTCACTCGAAGCAAATATAACCGAAATTTGTACAAGGGAGGATGACTAGTTGAAGAAACTTTTAGATATACCTAAAAATTGGCAGGATTTTGAAGATGTATGCAAAGAATTATGGAGAGACAATTGGCCTTGTCGTGAAATACAATCTCACGGAAGAAATGGTCAAGCTCAATATGGAGTGGATATTTTTGGCATTCCAGATGGAGAAGATAAATACTACGGAATACAATGTAAACATAAATCAATAGGAGAAGAATTAACTGAAATTGAGGTCGACCGTGAAGTAGAAGAAGCATTAAACTTTCCAGCTCCACTAAAAATGCTTTATATAGCAACAACGGCTAAAAATGATGCTAAAATACAAAAGTATGTCATGAAAAAGGATGTGGAAAACAGAAAGAAAGGGCTCTTTGGTATTAGAGTTTATAGTTGGGCAGAGATTTCAGATTTATTACGACAGCACACAAAAGTTCTAAATTGGTACAAAGAAGAGAAATTTTATCAAAGTTCAATGGAACTGTATATTAACTCAATTAGAATTAGTGAGGAATCTGTTATTCTCAAACCACAATTTAATAGAATAATTGATGAAGTTGTGTTTGTTGAACCAATCAATTTATCAAAAGATATACAAGATAAAATGATAAAGCAGAGGAATGTACTTATGAGTACATTTAAACATTTAGAGAAAACTAGACCTGAAATTAGTCTTAGAATAAGTAATCCATTAGTACATAATTATAAACTCAATAGAAGTTTAGTTGAATTAGAAATAGATATTGAGAATACAGGAGACCAACCATTCGAAAACTATTTTTTGTTTCTAGAAATCAATGATTCTGATTTTGATAGAGGTATTCATTTTCAAAATAATGATATTTTAGTTGATGACAATGAATCAGAAAGAAGAGAGAAACAGCTTCAATTTCATGAAGATAATAAAGTTATAAATGGTGGTATGAGCAGAAGGTTTTTAACTTATATTTGCTTATCACATGAAGAGCATGACATGAATATTGACTATTTTTTTAACGCAAAGAATTATAAGACTAACGGGACAATTATTATTAATAATAGACCGGTTATACAAGATGTGAAAAAAAGAAGAATAACCCACAAGAAAGATGAAGCAGGTATTTCTACATCAATAACAAACATTATTGATGAGGAAGAAAGAAGCATCCTGGATATATAAAATTGTAGCAAAATAGGTCATACAACCCATAATTTAAAAGTCGACATTTTGTATCCATTACAAGATGTCTTTTTTTATGTTTTCCCTGAATAGCGATGTTTTATGTATATCAAGATGATTAGAAAAAAGTCGACAATGTCGAGGAAACTATTTATAATGTCGACATAAATTGATATAATATCCATAAAGAAGGTGAAAATATGAACTATACGCAAACATTAAGAGAGTTCTGCAAGCAAAATCAAGGACACATATTTGACGTACAATATGAACAAAATCATCGGTTCTCATTAGTTCCATATAAGACATTACTAAAAATACTGAACAGATTAGTAGAAGAGGATATTGTTTCTAGTATTTCAAAAGGTGTATATATCATCAATTCTGATGAAGAGCTGAATATCGATAATGCAATCAAAGAATACTATATTGATTATTTTAGTGGAATGATGATTGGTAAAGCGCTATACAACTATTATGATATCGGCGATCAAGATGAGGATAGTATAGAAGTCTATACTAATAAGATAATTTCTAACAATAAAACAATCGGGAAATATCACTTAATTAAATTCGATACTCATTTCTGTGATGAGGTAGTGCGTTTAGTTACCGCATTAGAATTAATAGAAAAGGTAAGTACAATTAAAGATATCAATTATATTCGTTATAATGAGGAAATAGAATCAGGAGTAAAATCTTATACTAATGAAATTTTCAAAGAGCTTATAACGAATCATAGGTATAAATATTCAACCATAGCTACACTTGACGAAATGTTACAAAGGTTCTCAATTGAAAATAACGCCTTAAGCATCTATAAAGAGAACTACATAAATGCGTTTTAGAAATAATGAAACTGATTTTTGGAATTGGTGTAAACATTATTTGAGACAAGCTAAGTCTGTCATTAGAGCATATGATAATATAGAAAGTTCTAGTTACCGTTTTAAAAACATAAAAGCTTATAAAGAAGCAAAAGAAATATTGGAACAGTATGAAGTGTTGAAATTTTTAACTAACGGAAGAACAAAATCAATTATTAGAGAAGTCATTGATCAATAATCAAGATTTCAAGTACAATATCAAAACATTTAATAATATCGATGAAATAATGAGAAACTGGAGTCAAATCTGTTTTCCAAAACACAAACCAAAACTCAAATCAATTGGTAAAAAAGAAATGAGTAAAGTGATAAAAAATCAGAGAGTGATTTATGGGATGACATTAAAGTATGTTGCTGATCTTTTACATATTAGTGAAGCTACTTTAAAAAGTTATGAGATGGGTTCTAGATTAGTTAGAATTGATGTGTTGTATCAATTATCACAGATTTATAATATGACGATTGATGATTTAATAAATGGTTATCATTGAATTAATGGTGTTTTTATGAATTGTTTTAGAATATAATATAATACTGTATATGGCCACATTTGGTATATGCAACTTTCCGTTGCTAATATGTAAGTACATCTATTCTTGAGTAGGAATGTACTTTTGTGTAGTATTGAATCAAAGGAGGAATCAACATGGAATATTTTGGATTAAAATTACAAACTTTAAGAAAAAAAGCATCTATGTCACAAGACGATTTAGCTTCATTAATAGGTGTTAGTAGACAAGCTATTAGTAAATGGGAAAGATCAGATGGACTACCAGATTTATACAATGTCAAAAAAATTGCAGAGGTCTTCAATATCACTATTGACGAATTGATGGATATTGAGATAAAACCAATTGATATGGACAAAGTTAAAACGAATAAATTAGCACTTGCATTTTTAACTGTACCAGGAGCAATTTTAGCGTTTTTATCAATTATTGCTTTAATCGAATTTTTAGGAGGTATAGTTTTATGATTGTTCAAGGTGGATTTACAATCTTAACATTGTTTGGTTTAGTAGTACCAGTTATTGGTGTAACATATTTATTCTCGCTATATAATCTTTATATAGGTAGAAATGTTTTAAAACACAAGTACATTATTCTAGGAATGAATTTCACATTCTTGTTTGGGTATATTATTGTTTTGTTTAATATACCTGATTATAATCATATTCCACTTATTGTATTATTGATCTTGATTTTAGCTATAATAGTTTTAGGTATTATTGGTGGGTTTTTGTACGAACAAGAACGAAGTCGTAATTTTATAGATAAGTATGCTAATTTAACTAAAAGATTACTCCTTGCTGTAAAATTAACATATGGATTTGTTGGTCTGGTTTTTGTTGCATTCATTTCTTATACTTTGTTGACACATGAAATTGAAGTCGTAAACAGAATTTCATATTATTTTGAACAGCCAGATAATGTTGATACTCCATTGTATGGTTATGTAGAGGTGTCTACTGATGATGAAGTTACTATTGTTGTTGAAGGTATACATTTGGATTACTCTATTGAGGAGATTAAACAAGTTGAAGTTTACATAAACGATACCTTAGTCCACACAAGTGTTAATATTGAAGGGTTCTTGATTAATGAAAATTACAATAGTGAGTATATCGTAATAATTGAAGAACAACCTTCTCAAGGATTTATGTTGAATTATGTTTTCGATTATGACTTTGATTCTATGGAAGATTTTGGATCAACTGTTAATGTTAGTATAGTGCTTAGTACTCAGGATGATGTATTCACTTACGATTATTCTAATGTGGATTATAGCTATGGTTATCAAAACAAGATAGTACCAATTTGGGTAAAAGAAGAAAATTAGATGTTAGATTTGGGTTCGATACCGAACATTATGAAGGTAGTTGAATAACCTATTTTGATACAAAGAAATTAATACTAAAAAAAATGCAAAAAATAAAACCTCTAAACAAAGCCATAATTTAGGGATGCAATTTTTCAGGGTGGGGGTGTAAAAATTTTGGCAAAGGGTGTAAGATTGTATTAAAATAGGTCATACAACCCATATTGAATGCATAGGTTCGATACAGAAGCGATTTACCAATCGCCCTAAGTATCGAACTTTTTTTCATGCAAAAAGGGTGAAATCCCCTATTTTTAAGTTATATAGTGTCATTTGGATGACAAAAACCTGTACTTAGTGTAAACTAATATTTACAAAAGGTATCAGATAAAAGGCAATATGAAAAAGACTGAAAAATTAGACATAATATCATTAACTTGAATAAAATGCCTATTGTTAAGTTATTAAAAAGTTGAAACAGACGTTCCTTTAGAAGTTGTAGATTCTAAAGATAGATTACCTAGGGTAATATAAAAATTAGAAGTTCGACTAATATTAGTGATGATTAAATTTTTTTTAAGAAGAGGAGGTTTAAGATGAAGATTGAAGTTATGTTTCATTGTGGGAATTCACCAAAAATGGAGCGCGTTATAGACTTAACAATCGCACTATCAAAGAAAGACATTGATGCTGTTAAGACTCATGTACGAGAAGATTTCACATGGAGAATAGTGGGAGAGAATCATATTGTAAAATTAGATCAATTATCTCAAACTTTAATAACTAAGCCGCAAATATTGGAGTTAACAGTTGAGAATGCATTAAGTCATGGAAAAGGAGCAATGTGCGAAGGTGTCATCATTTTTGATAATGGATTAACTTATGTCTTTTGCAATGTTGTTCAGTTTGTGAATACTGCTAGTGATGCACTTATAAAAGAAGCACATACTTATTTTATAAAAGCATAAAAAAAAGGGAAAATAGAAACCGTTTGCTAATGAAACTACCCATATAAAACAGTAAAAGATTAATTTTAATTATTTGACTTATTTCTATGAAAGACAAGTACATATGTAATACCAGATAATGCAATAATATATGTAAACCACACTAAGAATCCATAACTAGGTATATCAATACCTTTAATTTCATGCATACCAATCAATAAATCAGAGAAAATAAATATACTATAAAATACAGTGAGTAGAATATAATTTCTATTCAGTATTACTCTTGCTATAGAATAAACAAGAGGTGTGCCTAATGCGACACAATAAACCAATGCTAAGATTGATAAGAAGTTAAAATTATTATTAATCAGTAAAAACCACAAAACAATACATGAAACTTCATGATTTCTCAGATATACATACAGCTATACAATTATATGTTCATTACTTTAATAATATCGATTAGCATATCGTCTTGATTACATAACACCAGTTGAATATAGAATGATTAATGGATTTACTTAAACACTAAATATTGATAAAATAATAGCAACAAAGGAAAGTTGCATGTCGCTATTTTTATATCTAGGTAGGTACCTATGTGTCCTAGAAAATCATAGCAGTGCAGGGTTATAAACCATGAAAAGTTTAGAATCACTTTTAAGAAATCTTGCTTTTTCACTTATGATCATTAGAATGGTTAACTTAGTATCAAAACTAGGTAATTATTGTATAGCTAATAATTTTATATGGTCTTGGCTTTTATTGCCAGGATTGGCATTAGCTGATTTAGTGAAACAAGAAAAATCTGAAAACAAAGATAATATTAGAACTAAAACTTTTCGCTACTTATTTTTTTGATTTAGTAGGGGTTATGTGGTCAGGTCGAATGTGGTGAAAATTGCCCTCGATTTAACTTTTTCACCGATTTGAAATGTGCAAAATGTTCATTAAGAAATTTATCCTTTGCATAGGAGAAGTTAAAGGAGGAGAATGCTCCACTAAGAGTAGTTATTAATGGCAAATTAACTAGTGCGCCTATAGATTTCTATGATTATTATATACGCAAGGAGATTTCAGATGGTGAATTCATTATGGGAAGAGTCATAGGAAAAATACTTGGTAAGCATAGATTTAGAATGGGAGATTTATTGGTTTCAATGCGTATGGAGGTAATGATAATTGGGGGCGAACTGGAAATCGTAAAGGATGATGAAATAAAATATAGAAATATTCTTAAAAAAACCAAGAGTTTTTGTGATAGAAAATAGATACAGTACGCTTCACTCGCCCATTTTATTACTGCTCTAAAGCATAAAAGAGAGAATGAGGCTAAAGAATGTATCAGGATGGATAAGCAAGTCTCCCTAGGTGTTAATGTCAATACTAAATTTACCAATAATGATGGAATAAAATTAACTCTAGGTGGCTATTCACCTATTCAATATAGGTTAATGAATCAACAAATGATATAATAACTACAAAGAACATTAAGTACAAGAAAATGGTATCAATTCAAAAAGTTCCATTCTCACAAGTTTTATATTTTTCTGATATTGTTAGACAAGAAGGATGGTCAAACTTTCTTGATACTAGAGCATCAATTAAAGAGAAAATAAATAGAGTAATGATTGAAACAGTAGTAAACCTTTAGGGTTGATATTTATATTTCATGGGTTCGATACCTAACAATATGCAGATAGTTGAATAACCTATTTTGACACAAGGAAATCACTGATTGAATATTAGCCCAAAATAAAAAGGCTAAAATAAGCTATAATTTAGGGGTGTAATTTTTTCGGGTGGGGGTGTAAAACTTTTAGCTAGGGGTGTAAAATTGTAGCAAAATAGGTCATACAACCCATAATTTAAAAGTCGACATTTTGTATCTAATACAAGATGTCTTTTTTTATGTTTATCCCTATATAGCGATGTTTTATGTATAAAAAGTTGACTTGAAAAAAAGTCGACAATGTCGAGGAAACCATTTATAATGTCGACATAAATTGATATAATATACATAAAGAAGGTGAAAATATGAACTATACGCAAACATTAAGAGAGTTCTGCAATCAAAATAAAGTTAGAATATTTGATGTTCAATATGAACAGAATCATCGGTTCTCTCTAGTTCCATATAAGACATTACTAAAAATACTAAACAGATTAGAAGAAGAGGAAATTGTTTCTAGTATTTCAAAAGGGGTATATATCGTCAATTCTGATCAAGAGTTAGATATTGATAAAGCCATCAAAGATTACTACGTTAATTACTTTAGTGGAATGATGATTGGTAAAGCATTGTATAATTATTATGATATTGGTGATCAGGATGAAGATATCATAGAAATCTATACGAAGAAGATTATATCTAACACAAAAACAATTGGAAAATATCACTTAATTAAATTTGATACTTATTTTTATGATGAAGTATTAGGTCTAATTACATCCTTAGAATTAATAGAAAAGGTAAGTTCAATTAAAGACATCAATTATATTCGTTATAATGAGGAAAAAGAATTTGGAGTAAGATCTTATACTGATGAAATATTCAAAGAGATCATTACTCATCATAAGTATAAGTATTCAACCATCGCTACACTTGATGGTTTATTAAGTAAGTTTTCCATCAAAAATAACGCTATAAGGATATATAAAGAGAATTACATTAATGCACTTTAGAAAAAACGAGACTGATTTTTGGAGTTGGTGTAGACATTATTTAAGAAGAGCGAAATCTATAATTAGTGCATATGAAAGTATTGAAAGTACGAGTTACCGTATTAAAAACATAAAGCAATATAAAGAAGCAAAAGAAATTATGGAACAGTATGAAGTGTTAAAATATTCACTAACAGAAGAACAAAATCTATTATTGGAACAATCATTGATCAATAATGAGAGTTTTAAGTACAATATTAAAACATTTAACAATATCGATGAAATAATGAGAAATTGGAGTCGAATATGTTTTCCAAACCACAAACCGAAAATTAAATCGATTGATAAAAAAGAAATTGGTAAGTCGATAAAAGAACAAAGACTATATTATGGTATGTCCTTAAAGCTTGTTGCGGATCTACTACACATTAGTGAAGCAACTTTAAAAAGTTATGAGATGGGGACTAGGTTGGTTAGGCTTGATGTGATGTATCAGTTATCTCAGATATATAATATGACTATTGATGAACTGATGAACATTACTTTATGAACTTTCTAAATTATAATAATATAATTATTCTAAGACAACTATCAAATTTTTCTATAAACTAATTAAGTACGTGTTATAATAATTGTAAATAAGCAAAAAGGAGGTAAATTATGACTAGTAGAAGATATAAGCTCGCTTTGTTTTTAATAGTGGCATTTTTCATTACCAGACAAGCATTCATGATTAATGATCTTAATATCATTACTAGAATGAACTATAGTATTGATTTGCTATACATTCTTTTAGCTGCTTTGATGATTATTATAGCCACTATTGTTTTTTATGTTCTTCCTTCAAGAATTTACATAGAATATTCATTTAGAATTAACTTTACCTCTCTTAACCTTCGTAAATTAGTTGCTAATAATAGAATTAAATACATAACTAAAAAATTTAAATCAATTAAGATATATAAAGAGTATCAAGTCTTTCGTTGTTGAGATTTTATTTTCATTTTATAAGACAAAAAAACCAACAACGAAAGGATAAATATGAAAAAATCAATAATTAAAACAATACTTATTTTATTAAGTGTATTTTTCTATATAATTGCAAATAATTTTTCAAGACAATTTCAGTTTGCACTTGTAGTTAAGTACATATTACTATTTGCTGCAATGATCTTTGTGGCATATATTTTAATCGAGTGGTTCAGTAAGATAATTATTAAAGAACATAAAAGAACTGAGCCTATTCAAAAAGGTTTGAAATGGATTAAATTAATCGCATTTTCCCTGATACTTATGCTTATCAGTTCATTTCAAATTGATTATATAAGACAAACTGAAGTGCCCTCAATTGTTGCTTGTAAGTACTTTGATGAATATAATAATTTGATTTATCAGAGCATGTATTACGATGTATGTCCTGAGTTAAATGTTTCCGTTCATACTAGCGATACTTTAGAATTTTCTGTCTATGAATCAAAAGAAGTAGAATTCTATGATAGACTTATTTCTGAGAATTTAAATTACCACATTACAATTAACTATGAGGATAATTTGATCACTTCAATCGATTCAGAAACTAGTTTAGTAAGAACTAGCGATTTTGAAGGAGAATTAACCTATTATAAGATCGATACACATCATATCATAGAAAACAATTATGATGGTTCTTTTTCAAGAATAGAGAAATATGCTTATCATGTTATAGAGACAGATTATATTGAGAATACCTATGGTGGGTTCTTTGATTTTGATAGTAGTGACTATAAGATAAATGAGTTTACAACTGCATACAATGTTAGTGATGATTATTATAAAATTTCATGTACTGATAGTTCTAATAATACATGGTGTGTTAGTAATAGTAGTTTTACAATATCCACCGAAGATGAGTCCACTAAAATTACACAACCGAGTTTAATGGAAACAGTCATTAAAGAAAATGAATCGGTAAGTTATCGAGCACCTTATTCCGACAATCTTTATGTAGAGTATGGGTTTACATATAATGAGGAATATGATTTGTATATATTAACTTATGATCAACCATTTCAATCTTTAGGAGATAACTACATAACGCTTCAAGAAAAAGATGATAGGGTATTTTTGTACGAAGATTCTGCATTATTCAATTGGGCATCATCAGATAACACGGTCTATGAAATTTCAAAAGAAAGTTATGGAACAAAGATTATTCAGTATGAGTATAATGAATATGAACCATTTAATAAAACTTTAGCTTACTACAAAAGAACAAATAATGAAACAATGTATAATAACGAAGTCATGTCAAAACATATTTCATTTAATTACTTTTATTTAAGAGATGACGAGTACCGTTTTGAAGAACTATTTAAGCTGTATTCACCAAGTAGTATGGCGTATAGAAATGTCATATTTTCAGCGCCTAATTACCTAAAATATTATATAAATAAAGATTAACTTATATACTAAGAAGGTTGTGGGGTATTTTACTCGAAGTAAATAGACAATTAGGGTTTGATACCCCACAATAACCTGATAGTTGAATAACCTATTTTGATACAAGAAAATTAGCACTAAAGAAAAGTCCAAAATAAAAAGCCTATACTAAGCCATAAATTAGGGGTGCAATTTTTTGGGTTGGGGGTGTAAAAATTTTGGTTAGGGGTGTAAAATTGTAGCAAAATAGGTCATACAACCCATAAGAGTAGAATAGGGCTGATACATTCGGTATCAAACCTTTTTTTTGTCTTTATTTAGCGGTTTCTTTATTTTCACATTGTGCTAAAATAGGTAACTTGGTAAATAGAGAATACCTTATTTTGATGCAATTTTAGTGGAGTTTAAGAGATCGCTACACGATTATAGATTTTAGGAGATTACTGACGTTTTATAATGTATAATACAATTATTGTTTAGTCATATTTGGCAAATGCAACTTTCCCTCACTAATATGTAAGTACATCTATTCTTGAGTAAATTGGTATTTTTATATCGTATTGAATTAGAGGAGGAATTATCATGAATTGTTTTGGATTAAAATTACAAACACTTCGAAAAAAGTTCTAATGTCACAAGATGATTTGGCTTCATTGATTGGAAGTAGTAGACAAGTAATATTCCAGTCTTACTATGAATTTATTTAATTATTTACCAACAAAACACTTATGATTTGCATCTAAATAGTGAATAGGAGGAATTAAAATGAAAAAAAAGTTATTTTTTATAATAGTTACAGTAATTTTATTAAGCGGATGTAGAAGTATGAATAATACACCATATGAACCGCCAACTGACGATGAGGAAGAAATAATATACACTGTTGATGAAGAAGTAACATTCAGTGGAGAAATTGTTAGCATTCATGGCAATAAAATAACACTAGATGATGGTACAATGGTTAATATCACTGAAAATACAATATTATCAGGTAACTATCTAACATTCACTGTAACTGCGGGACCTACAGACCATGAGTTTTATATAACAGAAGTAACTTCTCAAAGCTCTCTTTTAATAAATCCAGGTTCGAATGTTTTAGATGTGAATCTAATCGATGGAGAAGGTGAAGTATATGGGAACATCACAATCATTGGATGTAATATAATTCAAGTATTAGATAAAAGGTTTATATTAAACAATGACACGGTGTTTTCCGCACATATAAGTGATGGAGATCCGCTTTTTGATGATATGATTTCAGTCTTTGAAGTTGGGGATTTAATCTCAGGGTATGGAGTTGCGAATGAAAACAACGAAGTTTCTAGTGGGACAATTATGACAATAATGGTGTCGTAAATTATCTGTTTTAATGTAGTGTATGTTTGTCATGCTGTGATAGAATATTAGTTCAAAATATGTTAGAGGTGTGAAGATGAATAAGGAATTAATTAAAGATGTATTTATTGCTCTAAAAAATAATAAAGATAGAGGATTAGAATTACTGTATAATCATTATCATACAGTACTTTTAGGAGTAGCCTTTAAATATATAAAATCTAAGGATCTTGCAGAAGACATCGTTCAAGATGTGTATTTGAAGTTGTTAAATTTGGATCCTTCATTATTCCCTAAAAAAGGTGAACTTTCTTGGTTATATGTTGTCACTAAAAACCAAGCGATATCCTATATTAGAAAAGAAAGTAAGTATGTATATTTTGATCAATTAGATCAGATTGAAGATGAAAAAGCAATTCAGAACTTTACAGATACGACTTTTGATGAAATAATTGAACCTTTATCAGAAGTACAAAAAGAGGTTGTTTCATTAAAAATTTATGCTGGTTTAACACACAAAGAGATAAGCAAATTGTTAGAAAAACCCATTGGAACAATTCAGTGGATATATAACACTTCAATTAAAAGATTGAGAAAAGTATTATTAGCAACGTTTATCACCTCGATTACTTTATTGATTTCTGGTGCATCGCGTTTTGTATTCTTGTATTATGATTTACAAAGTCAAAGACTTCGACCAATTCAACCCGATATTGATATTGCAGCATATTATAAAGATGGCATTGGTATTGCATTACTAACTTTGGCCATAGTTGGTCTTTTAGCACTAACTATTCTGTTTAGAAAATCAGATGTAATACCTAGAAAATTTCTTAAATAAAGAAGAAAGTAAAAAGAGGATAATGATGAAAAGAAAAATTAAATATATGTTAATAGGGACAACCTTATCTATAGTTTTACTTGCTATCTTTGCATTCACTATAGTAAATGTCAAAGATGTTCCGGATAAAGGAAGCAACATTCGTGTTGTATCCTATAACATCAAAAATGCAGCAAGCAACTTAGAGACATTCGAGCAAAGAAAGGATGTTATCATCAATCAGGTGCTAGACTACAACCCAGATGTCATAGGTTTTCAAGAAGCTGATTATGGATGGATGTCTGAGTTTAGTGGATTACCGGGGTTGTTAGATGATTATGGTTTCGTTGGTGTTGGAAGAGAAGATGGTGATACTCAAGGTGAATTTGCACCAATATTTTATCTTAGTGATAAATATATTGTCATTGATAGTGGAACATTTTGGCTTTCTGAAACACCAAAAGAAGTTTCAATCGGATGGGATGCATCAACGTATAGAATAGTTACCTGGGTAACCTTAGAGGATATTGAATCAGGTAATCAGTTTACACACTATAATACTCATTTTGATCATATTGGTAAGACATCACAACTAGAAAGTGCTAAATTGTTAGTGAATGTGGTTGAAGAGTGTGAGACACCATTTGTTATTACAGGAGACTTTAATGTTCTACAAGGAAGTAAGACATATGATATCATTGTTAAAAGTGATCGTGTTCATGATTCAAAGAAAATAGCCAAAGATTCAATGATTCACGGTACAGTTAATTGGTTTCAGCCAATTAATGTATGGTTAATGCCACCGATTGATTTTATTTTTGTGAGTTCACAAATTATAGTTGAAACATACCGTGTAGATAACTCATTTTGGTTTGATGATTTGCCTGTTAGTGATCATTATCCTGTTATTGTTGATATTAATTTGAGTACTAAGTGATCGTGTATTGATAGAATGTTATCACATGTTGAAATTGATTATGAAGTAATAATAAGCTAAAATTATGTAGTTAGATTCAAATAAAAACTCTTATCAAGTAAATAAGGGTTTGATACCGAACATCATATAGATAGTGGATTACACTATTTTCACACAAAGAAATCACTATTTGAAAATTGACACAAAATAAAAAGCCTAAACTAAGCCATAATTTAGGGGTGTAATTTTTTCGGGTGGGGGTGTAAAAATTTTTGCTAGGGGTGTAAAATTGTAGCAAAATAGGTCACACTACCCATATTGAAATGAAGTGGCTTCCAAAAGTTGGAGATATGGTATACTAAACCATACACTCTAATGAAGGGAGCCTTTTTTATATGAAAATAACATTAAAAGAAAAGATAGAGATGTGTGAAGAGCATATTCTTAAAGGTAAATCATTGTCCCATGTATCAGAGATGTATGATGGGTATGATATAGGGAACTTAAAATATATCATAAACTTATACAAGAAACATGGAAAGAAAGTATTTGATCATAATAAAATAAAAACATATAAAAGAGATACAAAGTTATTAGCGATCGCAAGGGTAGAGAACGGAGAATCAATACGGAGTGTAGCGTTGGATTTAGGACTTACAGATCCAACGATACTAGGAGATTGGTTAAAGTTATATAGAACAAAAGGTGAAGCAGCAGTTAAAGACACATATTCAAGAAAAGGATACCTTACAAAAGACAAGAGAGCAAAAGCAATCGTTGATCAAACATTATTAGAAGAAAATGAAAGACTGAAAGCCGAGATAGAGTACCTAAAAAAATCGCGGTCCTTAACAAAAAAACTAGAAGGCGTAACAAGCAAAGAAAAAGCTGAAATTGTTACATCGTTAAGGACCAAATTTAAATTATCAGACCTTCTAGAAGTAGCACAGATGGCATCATCAGTTTATTACTATCATACAAGTGAATATAAGAAGAAAGCTAATAAATACAAGGATATAGAAAAAGAAATAGATTATCTATATCTAAAGAAGCACAAGAAGAGAATTGGCTATCATAGGGTCTATATTGAGCTTAAGAAGATGAACTATGTTATAGGGAAAAACAAAGTCTTAGAGATTATGAGACATAAAGGCTATACTAAAAAGAAAGTTAAGAAATGGAGAAAATATAATTCATACGCAGGAGATTTAGGGTTTACAAAGCCAAATCAAATGAACCAAGATTTCTCAACTCTCAAACCATATCAAAAAGCAGGTACAGATATTACCATGTTTAGAACTGAGAGAGGACCTGTTTATCTTTCGCCAATCATAGACTTTGATTCAAGAGAAGTATTATCATATGTCGCAGGAACAAACGCCAAGATGGATAAGATTACAAAGATGTTGGAGTTATTAAAAAAACATCATTCCAATCGTGTGAAAGGAATGATGATACAATCGGATCAGGGTATTCAATATCAAAACTCAAGATATCAAACAAAACTTGAAGAGTTGGGCATCATACAATCAATGAGTCGAAAGGGAAACTGCTTAGATAATTCTCCTACTGAGAACTTCTTTGGAAGAATGAAAGTAGAGATGTGGTATGGTCATGAAAAAGAGTACAAGAGCCCAAAAGCTTTGATTAAAGCTTATGATGAATATATAAATTATTACAACAATACCCGTTTAGTTACAAAACATAAAATGAGTCCAATAGAATATAGAAATTATATGATATAATATAAATAATAAGTATGGGGGTTAACCATTTTTCTCTCCAACTTTATAAAGCTAGTTCAAAAGCATAGGTTTGATACAATTGTATCAGGCCTTTTTTGCGCTATATAGGGCCGTTTCTCTATTTGTTCATATTTGTCGTGCATAAAAAGTACATTGATTTTACTGAAATTTAGATATTTCAATAGAATTTCTACACGATTACATTTTGAAATACACGATTAAAAATGGATTTACACGATTATTTTGAAACTTCCTTTTTATCAACCATTCCCAAAACATACAGAAATATTCGATTTTGGGACTCATAAGCTAACAGTCAAATTCCCAAAAAAATAAAATAATTGAAGTTTTGGGAATAGTGTTGTATAATATATGTGGTGATGAAAATGAAAATAATTGAAAGAAAGAAATACTTGGATGAACTGCTATCACTTAAAAACAAACCAGACATCAAAATCATAACAGGTGTGAGACGTGCTGGGAAATCAATGCTATTAAGTGAATACATTAAAATTCTTAAACGAAATGAAGAAGATGCAAATATCATTCTTGTAGATTTTAATCGAATTGTATTTGATGAGATTAAAGAATATAAAAAACTAAACGCACACATTAGGGAAAGATTTATACCCAATGTAAATAATTATGTGTTTATCGATGAAGTTCAGATGTGTGAAAAATTTGAATTAGCTGTCAATGATCTATATGAATCAAAAGAGTTTGATATCTATATTACTGGTTCAAATGCATTTTTGTTATCGAGCGATTTAGCAACGCTCTTCACGGGCAGATACTTCGAGATAGAAGTATTACCATTTTCATTTTCAGAGTATTGTGAATATTATGGATATAATAATATAAGTGATGCATTTGACAAGTATACCATCGAAGGTGGATTTGCAGGGAGTTATCTTTACGACACAGAGAAACAAAAATCTGATTATATTACTAATATTTTGGATGTCGTTATTTTAAAAGACATCATGAAAAGAAATGGTGTGACTGATAAGGTAGCAATGGAGAATATTGTAGCATTTCTTTTAGACAATATCTCAAATCTCACCACACCAAGTAAAATAACAAATAAACTCAAAGATGACGGTATTGCAATTGACCATAAAACAGTAGGAAATTATATCTCATACCTATGTGAAGGGTTTGTCTTTTACAAAGTCAAGAGGTTTGATATTCGAGGGAATGGTTATCTAAAGACAAATGAAAAGTATTATTTGGTGGATCAAGGATTTCGATTTGCAAAACTTGGAAAAAGGTATTTTGACTATGGCAGACTTTACGAGAACATTGTGGCTTTGGAGTTAATGCGCAGAGGATATGATATTTATGTTGGAAAACTATATCAAAAAGAAATAGATTTTGTTGCGATTCGAGGAACTGAAAAGATTTATATTCAAGTGTCTGATAATATATCAAGAGAAGAAACGCTAGAAAGAGAATTGACACCTTTAAGAAAAATTAACGATGCTTATCCTAAGATTTTGATAGCTAATACAAGACATGAGGACTATGATATAGGTGGAATCAAAGTGTTTGATATTTCTAAATGGTTATTAGATAAATAGATTAGGTAAGAGATAATATTTTCATATTTATAAAAATGATAAGTCAAGAAGATTGTTTAATGGATTTAAAACAAATACAAAAAAGAATTTTTGAGAATAAATTAACAAAAGGTTTTAATATAGATAATGTAGAAAAGGAGTTTTGCTTTTTAATGGGAGAAGTATCGGAAGCCTTTGATGCATATAATAAAAAGCAGGGGACACTAGGGAGCGAATTAGCAGATATTGCTATCTATTTGCTTGGATTATCCGAGATGCTTGGAATTAATCTTTCTGAAGAAATTCAAAAAAAGATTCTGGTTAACGAAAACAGAGAGTATGTAAAAGTCCACGGAGCAAATGTAAAAAAGTAATATTAGTTAACGACTTGAATTGAGGGTTCGATACCCAACAATAAGTGGATAGTGGAATACCCTGTTTTGACACAAGAAAAGTAGCGCTAGAAAAAGTTGAAAAATAAAAAGGCTAAACTAAGCCATAATTTAGGAGTGCGATTTTTTCGGGTGGGGGTGTAAAAATTTCCGCTAGAGGTGTAAAATTGTAGCAAAATAGTTCATTCAACTCATTTTAAAATGAAGTGGCTTCCAAAAATTGGCGATATGGTATAATAAACTGTACACTCTATTGAAGGGAGCTTTTTTTATATTTAAAACAGTTCCTATGTATCCTAGAATATCATCGCCTTATATAATTAAACATCAATGAAAAGAGGATTTATATGACGATTTATGATTTCATAAACCTGACTGGACTAAAAGATTTCATATCAATAAAAATGATTGAACTTGGATGGTCTAGTGATGAAAAATATAGATTAACATCAAAAAATGGAAAACACTATCTTTTAAGGCTTTCTAATATCAAGTATTATGATTTGAAAGAAAAGGAATTTGAAGTCATCAAACTTTTTAGTAAACTTGGTTTTTTGATGTCTATGCCGATAGCCTTTGGAAAAACAAAGGATTTTTTGCAGTGCTATATGATACTTACATATATAGAAGGAAATACATTAGAGGATATTTTGCCTTCCTTTAGTACGGCAATTCAGTATAATCTTGGTATAAAAGCAGGTCATATATTAAAAAAGATTCATAGCATGGATGTTCCTAAATCGTATAAGCAAGACAAAAATATTAAAGAGAAGAAATTAAAACAACTACATCTTTATGAAAATTCAAATAATCGAATGCCTTATGATGAAGATGTGATTTCATTTATTAAAGCTAATATCCATTTAATAGGTAGAAACACACATAGTTTTCTACATGGTGACTTTCATCCAGGTAATCTCATCCTTACTGATGATATGAATCTAGGGGTGATAGATTTTAATAGATGGGATGTAGAAGATCCTTATGAAGAATTTTACAAAGTAACTTATTTTAGCGCTAATAATAGCCCATATTTTGCAAAGGGTCAAATTGATGGATATTTCGATCATCAAGTACCTTTGGAATTCTGGAAAACACTTGCTGAATATAGTGCGCATGCGACACTATATAGCATTAAATGGGCAGAACCATATGGTGAAAAAGATGTAAATAATATGAAGGAGTACTACAATAAGATGATGTTTCATTATGACGGTTTTAAAAGCGACATCCCTAAATGGTATGTGGAATTGTCTCGTGAAAACATCTTAACATAATTGCATCGACTATATACTGATCAATACCTATGACTTATAACGTAAATTATAATTAAACTAATTTTATAGGGAACTCACAAAAATCAAGTAGGAGTCCTTGCTGGTTTTACTAGATGCATCATTGTATTTAAGTTGCTATTGTATCCCATAGAACAATAAAAGTAAATCTTTCGATTTGCTTTTTTTTTATTTCAATTTTTGTTATAATTAGAATGATGATTAAAAAATAAATTAAGGAGGATTATATATGGTTTTTCCATTACCAATCAATATTTTAATATCATTAGGAATTGTTGTTTTAGCAATAGCATACTATTTGTTAATAAATAAGTTTATTAATAAATCTGATGATAAAATTAACAAACTTATTATTTTTGTATATTACCTGATATTTTTCATTATTATTATACTTGGACTAGGATTTGGTTTTTATATTTGGGGCTATGATCTTAAAACCTATTTACAAGATTTATGGGCAACGGTTGGAGATGGTGTCTTAGAAAAATTAGGCGCAATCATATCAACTGTGATTATTATTTTAGTCTCTGGATTTATTGTTAAAATATTTAGACTCTTAGTTAGAAGATCTCAAAAATATATGAAAACAAGCAATGAAAGAAGAAAACATACGATTTTGAAAATTACTTCAAGTATTGTAAATTATACTGTGAAAATTATTGCACTTTTATTAATATTAGCCGTTTGGGGTGTAAATGTTTTACCGGCTTTAGCTGGTCTAGGTATTCTAGGTCTAGTTGTTGGTTTAGGTGCTCAAGATTTAATTAAAGATATTATTGCTGGATTTTTCATTGTATTTGAAAAACACTTTGATGTTGGAGATATGATTGAAGTAGAAGGTTACAAGGGTGAAGTTATTGATATTGGGTTAAAAACCACTCGTGTCATGAACTGGAAAAAGGATGTTAAAATATATAATAATTCTAGTTTGCGTAATCTTATAAATTATTCATTGACTGAATCAATAGCTATAGTTGAATTTGGTATAGCATATGAATCTGATCTTGACAAGACTTTAGAAATATTAGCTGCTGAACTTCCAAAAACAAGAGCACTTATCCCTTCTTTAATTGAAGATCCTGTATGTGTTGGTGTTATTGCCTTGGCTGATAGTTCTATAAACCTTAGGGTTGTTGGTAAAACTAGTACTGAACAACATTACGGAGTTGAAAGAATTTTAAGAAAAGAAATCAAGAAAATTCTAGACGCACATGGCATAGAGATACCATTCCCACAAATTGTCATGCATGAAGCAAAAAAATAAATTATTCTAATAAAAAAGCTTAACCTTCAGTGAAGTGCTAAGCTTTTCTTTTATTATTTAGTAATATCGGTATAAACTCTTCCATCTTTTAACTCAATAATTCTATCCGTTTTTTCTGCGATTTTACGATCATGAGTAATGATGATAAAAGTTGTTTTTAGTTCTTTATTAATTTTTCTTAATAATTGGTATACATTTTCGGTTGAGTCACTATCAAGGTTCCCTGTTGGCTCATCTGCTAAAACTATATCCGGTTGATTAATTAAACTTCTTGCAATAGCAACCCTTTGTTGTTGTCCACCAGATAAATTAGTTGATAAAGTGTTTTTGTACTTATCTAAACCAACTGTTTCTAACAAATAATGAGCTCTGTTTAATACTTCATCAGTAACTTCTTGTTTTGAAATTTGGTATGGCATTAAGACATTCTCTAAAGCTGTAAACTCAGGTAATAAGTAATGGAATTGGAAAATAAATCCTATGCGTCGATTTCTAAATTCTGCTAATTGATCTTTGTCATAATTTGATATATCTTCATTATTGAATAAAACTCGACCGCTCGTTGCTTTATCCAATGTTCCGATAATGTTCAACATGGTCGATTTTCCTGAGCCTGATTGACCTATAATAGCATTAAAAGAATGTTTTTCAAAAAATAAATCAACTTCATGTAAGGCTTTATAAGGATTTTTAGTGTTTTCTCCATAAATTTTTACAACTTTATTTAACTCTAAAATTTTATCCATTTCTAATCACCTCAATGACAGATAATTTTGAAGATTTAATAGCAGGTGATAAAGCAGCAATGGTCGATGCAACAATAGCAATACCTGCAGACATTGATAAGAAACCAATATCAATAGTAATTGGAATACCTGTATCAGCAAAAACATCAAAAGCATAGAGTAAACCAATTCCTAGTAATATACCAATGATGGCTCCAAAGACACCTAATAGTAATCCCTCGAATAGAAATATCTTGCTGGCATCTTTATCTTTGATCCCCATAGCTTTAAGTATTCCTAATTGCTTAGATTTTTGTAATACGGTAATAGCTAAAACAGATGATATACCTAAGACAACAGATATAATAACAAATATTTGAATCATAAGTGAAGAAATACTTTGTCCTTGAAGTCCACTTAATAAATCACCATTTCTTTCAATCCAAGTCACAGACTGAATTGATGAATTATTTAAGTTAGATAAAATGCTTTGAGAAATTTCATCTGCTGCAAACACATCTTTGATTTGAATTTCAATGGCTTGAGTTTCATTGCTATTTAATCCTAAGATATTTTGACTAGTAGATAGTCCCGTTATCATCCATGAATTATTTAAATCAAGGGAATTAAAATCTACGAAACCAACAACCTCTAGAGTATAACTTGTACCTGATAAATCCGTGTTATCCACATATGACAATGAATCACCTATGTTTACTTCTAGTAAATCCTTTAAACCAATACCAAGGAGAACTTGATTATTAGATAAAGGAATGGTAGATTGGTCAGTTAATCTTTCTTTAAACTTGTAAATGCCTTCAGCATCATTAAATGATACACCTTTAATGACTATATTTTCCTTTAAAGTATTATTAGATAAGGCACCGCTTGATGTGACAGATGGACTTACATGAGTTAAGTCATCTCTTTGTTTTAACTCTCTAACCAATGATTCGTAATTTGATATATATCCCATATCAGAAGAACTGGTTAATGTAATTTGAGATTGAGAGCCGATAGCAGTGTCTATTAAGTTATCTTGGAGCCCATTAATTAAAGCACCAATAAAAACTTGAACAGAGACACCAACAGCGATTCCTAAAATAATCACTAAAGTTTGTTTTTTTGCGGATAATAGAAATCTTTTAGCTATATTAAAGGCGAGTTTCATTTTCATCACCTCTAAATTTCTTAATATCTTCTAGACTGTTGAGAATAAAATCGTGTGGTATTTGAGACTTTTTTGCATATTTCATAACTGCTTGGCCACCTAAGATTATTTTCACATTTTGATGATTATTTTGAATATCTTCTAGTAACTTTTTTGTTTGAATTAAATTGTAATAATTAGTGATACTAAGAGCTAAATAATCAGGCTTCATAATTTCTATAGCTGATTTAATTTCAAAACTAGGAGTATTTGCCCCGATGTATTTTACTTTGTATCCCATCAAATAAAAATAGTTGCTAGATATAATTGCACCAATTTCATGATATTCTTCTTGAGGACAAGCCACCACGACAAACTTATCAATATTTTTTGCTTTTTTGGCTTTGATTAGATAAGGATAGGTACTTTCTAAAATCGTTCTTACTATGGAAGTTCGTGTGTGTTCTTTCCAAATACATATTTCTTCGTGTTCACTGTTACATTCATAGTTTGCTAATGCAGGAATTAAGAAATGTTCATAAATATCGATTATAGAAACTGATTCTTCCAACAACTTATGGATAAAAAGAATTGCTTTATCTTTATCTTCATTATCTAATATAGCAATAAATTCATTAATTAATTTTTCCATACACCCTCCTTTAGTAAATATTATAACTTATTATTTTGTTTTTGTTGTGAATTTGCTTAATGTTTTTGAAAAAAATAATACTTTTTACTTGAAATAATAAAAGATATTATTCATTGAAGATTATTTAAAAATGTGCTATAATTGGTAAGAAATTTTAACATAGATTAGAGGGTTATCATGGCGAAAATATTATTTAAAGATTTAGAAAAATATTTTGATCAAGAAATTGAAATACAAGGATTTGTTGATAAAATAAGAGATTTACAATATGTTCAATTTGTGGTTCTAAGAGACTCATCAGCTAAAGTGCAAATGACACTTGAAAAAAATGATGAAAATAAGGAACTCAATGACATCATATCAAAACTTACTAAAGAAAGTACAATTTTAACCAAGGGTACTGTTTTTAAACAAGAAAAAGTAAAATTAAGAGGTATGGAGTTTATTCCAACTAATATTGAAGTCACTTCAAGAAGTGAAGAGGAATTACCTATAGATATTTTAGATTATAACAATAAATCAAAACAAGATTTAAGGTTAGACAATCGTTTTCTTGATTTAAGATTAGATAAAAACTACTTAATCTTCAAAGGTCAAACCTTAGCTGAAAATGCTATGAGAGAGTATTGGATTAATAATGACTTTATCGAAATTCATTCTCCTAAAATTCTAGGAACTGCATCAGAAACGGGTGCTGAAGTATTTGAGTTGGATTATTTTGGAAAAAAAGTATATTTAGCTCAATCACCTCAATTTTATAAGCAAATGGCTATGGCTGCTGGTTTTAATAATGTTTTTGAAATAGGACCTGTATTTAGAGCTGAAAACTCTCATACCGCATATCATGCTACTGAGTTCACATCAGTTGACTGTGAGATATCTTGGATAAAATCACATCATGAAGTGATGGATTTGGAAGAAGCTAAGCTTGTACATGTGATGAAGTCTTTAAAAGAGAAACTCACTGTTGATTTCAAAGAAATATTTAAAAAAGAAATTCAAATACCTAGTGAAAAATTTCCTAGAATTCCATTTTTAGAAGCCAAACAAATCATCCAAGAAAAATATAAATATTTTGGTGAAAAACCTTATGATTTTGATAGAAAAGAAGAAGAATTAATTTGTATGTATGCAAAAAAGAATTTAAATTCAGATTTTGTATTTATCATTGATTATCCTTTCCAAGCAAGACCTTTCTATCATATGTTAGATGAAAACACTAAGCTAACTAAGAGTTTTGACTTATTATATAAGGGTATTGAAATAACAACGGGTGCTCAAAGAGAACATCGAATTGATGTATTAAAAGCTCAAGCCTTAGAAAAAGAAATGTCTTTAGAATCCCTTGATTTTTATTTGAATTTCTTTAGATATGGTATGCCACCTCATGGCGGCTACGGTTTTGGTTTAACAAGATTTTTAATGCGTTTATTTGAAGTGGATAGTATTAGAGATGTAACATTCTTGTATAGGGGTCCAAATAGAGTTATGCCTTAAAAGATTATGAGATTATTTCAAATGAAATAATCTCATTCTTAATAAATAAACATACGTTTATCTACTTTGTGGTAAAATAGACAAGAGGAAATGATGGACATAAAAATATTATATGAAGACAATCATCTGCTAGTCGCAGTCAAAAAACCAGGTGTATTATCACAGGCTGGTTCTTTAGATATGCCTGATATGTTAAGTATCTTGAAAGACTATATAAAAGATAAATATCAAAAACCAGGAAATGTTTTCTTAGGGTTGGTTCATAGATTGGATTTAAATGTGGGCGGGGTTATGGTCTTTGCAAGAACATCTAAAGCTGCAAAAAGACTCAATGAACAAGTGAGAAATCATCTTTTTTCAAAAAAATATTTAGCAGTTGTATTGGGTAAAATGAATTTAGATCAACAAGTTCATGTTTTAGAGAACTATATAAAAAAAGATGAAGTACATAAGGTTGCCCAAATTACAGAGTCTAAGAATGACCAATATGCTAAGCTTACTTACCAAGTTATAGAACAAGTTAATATTAAGCGTGATGTTATTTCATTGGTTGATATAAGTTTGGAAACTGGTAGATTTCATCAAATAAGAGCACAATTTTCTCATATAGGACACCCCTTATATGGTGATAATAAGTATGGTCCAAAAACACTAGGTTATGAATTAGGCTTATATGCTTATGAACTTTCTTTTTCTCATCCGATAACAAAAGAATCTTTGACCTTTATTCATTACCCTGGTGAAGGAATCTTTAAGAGCTTTATAATCTTTGGAGGTAATTCTAATGATTCAAATGAGAATTAACCAGTTGATTCAATATGGATTAGACAATCAATTATTAAATTTAGATGATTCTTTTTATGCAACCAATAAGTTGTTGGATATTTTTAAGATAAAAGATTTTTCAAGCAAAAGTGTTGAGTCAATTGACTATAATGTTTTAATGAATGATCTGATTGCTTATGCATTAGAGAAATCAATTATAGAAAAAGATACACTCTTTGAAAGAGATGCTTTTGAAGCAAGATTAATAGATTGTTTGTTGCCGCGACCAAGTGAATTGAATCGGATGTTTCGTTTAAAATATAAAAAATCTCCCCAACAAGCAACTTTTTTTTATCACGAGTTTTCTAAGAATTCCAGATTTATTAAACTGGATAGAATTGATCAAAATATTAAATATAATTATCCTGGTAAATATGGTGATTTAGACATCACCTTAAACTTATCAAGACCTGAAAAAGCTTCAATAGATTTTACGAATTTATCAATTGAAGAAGATCAATATCCTCTTTGTCCATTATGCATGGAAAATATAGGTATGTATCAAAATGCTTTAATGGAACCAAGAATGAATCATAGACCCATTTCAATTACCGTGAATAATGAAAAAGATCAATGGGCTATGTTTTACTCACCCTATGCTTATTTTAACGAACATTTAGTTGTTTTTAGAAAAGAACATATAAAAATGTTCATGAATGATCAAGCTTTTGAAGAGATGGTTGATTTTGTTAATAAATTTCCTCATTACTTTATAGGATTAAATTCGGGCTTACCTATTGTAGGAGGTTCTTTATTATCCCACCATCATTTTCAAGCTGGTAGATATGATTTTCCAATTGAAAAAGCTAGGGTCGTAAAAAAATACAAAGTCAATCGTGTTAGTATTGAAGTCTTGGATTGGCCAGTCGCAACAATTAGGTTGATTGGAAACAATGAAAATAGATTATTGGATACTGTGCATTATATCTATGAAAATTGGAAAAAATATCATAATGAATCATTGAAAATTTTTTCTGAAACTTCTCAAGTTCACCAAAGTATAACACCTTTTGTGAAATTAGATGGTTTAAAGTTTAATTTTTATATGGTATTTAGAAATAATTTTACTAATGATGACTTACCCCATGGCCTATTTCATCCTAGTCCAGAAAAATTTCATATAAAAAAAGAAAATATCAGTTTATTTGAAGTCATGGGTATGGCTATCTTACCAGGACGATTGGTAGAAGAAATAGAATTAATTAAAGATGTCTTATTAAAAAACAAATCTCTAAATGATTATAGGCAACTGGATAAACATGCTGATTGGATTAAAGAGATGATGAGTAAAAACTTACCTGATAACTTAGATGAATATATTAAAATGGAAATCGGTAGGATATTTGAACAAATGTTAGAAGATGTAAATATCTTCAAATATGGTGATCAAAAAGATTTTATATCCTTTGTAGAAAAAGCGATATAAGTATCTTCATTTAATAAATAAATTGTGTTATAATGATTTGAAATTGAGGTGCAATATGGGAAAGAAAAAATTTGTTAAAGCAATAACTTCAAGGGATGAAGATTTTGCTCAATGGTATACGGATGTTTGCTTAAAAGCAGAATTAATGGATTATTCTGATGCAAAAGGTTTTATTATTTATAGACCTTATGGCTATGCTTTATGGGAGAACATGAAAAATTACTTAGATGCTGCCTTTAAAAGAACTGGCCATGAAAATGTATATATGCCACTTGTTATTCCTGAATCTTTATTTTTAAAAGAAGCAGAACATGTTGAAGGCTTTGCGCCTGAAACTGCAATTATTACAATGGGTGGTAATGAAGAATTACAGGAAAGATTAATCATTAGACCTACATCAGAAGTTTTATTTTGTAACCACTATGCAAAAGTGATTGAATCACATCGTGATTTACCTAAGAAATATAACCAATGGTGTTCTGTTGTTAGATGGGAAAAAACAACTAGACCTTTCTTGAGAGGATCTGAGTTCTTATGGCAAGAAGGTCATACTGCTCATGCGACAGAACAAGAAGCAAGAGAAGAAGCGTTGAATATGTTAGATATCTATCAAGACTTAGGGAAAAACCTGCTAGCGATCCCTTTTATTACTGGTGTAAAGACAGATAAAGAGAAGTTTGCTGGGGCAGTAGATACATATACAATAGAAGCTTTGATGCATGACAATAAAGCTTTACAGTCAGGAACAACACATTACTTAGGCACTGGATTTGCAAAAGCCTTTGATATTAATTTTCAAGATAAAGATGGGGAATTGAAAAATGTTTATCAAACGTCTTGGGGTGTCTCTACGAGATTAATTGGGGCTGTGATCATGGTTCATGGTGATGATTCAGGTTTAGTTTTACCGCCTTATTTAGCACCTATACAAGTAGATATTATACCTATTATGTCACACGTCGAAGGTGTGATGGACAAATCGCTCGAAATTAAAGAGTCTTTGGAAAAATTAGGTATAAGAGTAAAACTTGATGATACAGATAAATCTCCTGGATGGAAATTCTCGGAATCTGAAATGAGAGGAACACCTCTAAGAATAGAGGTCGGACCAAGAGACTTAGAAAATAATCAAGTTGTTGTTGTAAAAAGATACAACCGAGAAAAAATAACTTACCAAATTGATCAAGCCATTTCAGATATTCCAAATTTATTAAAAAATATTCATGATGCTATGTATGAGAATGCTTTAAAAAATGTGGAAGAAAATACTCGAGTAACCAATGATTATGAAGAATTTAAACAAATAATGCAAGATAAATCAGGTTACGTGAAAATGATGTGGTGTGGTGATGAAACTTGTGAAGCACAAATCAAGGAAGAAACCAAAGCGACATCAAGGTGTATGCCTTTTGATCAGTCTCCAGTTGGAGAAAAATGCCCTGTTTGTCATAAAGAAGCAAAACATTTAGTGTACTTTGCTAAAGCATATTAATTAATTAGACTAGGAGTTTTCCTAGTCTTTTGTATTAAAAAAAAACGCAATCTATATGATTGCGTTTAAAATATTAAAATACAGATTGACCTAGAGAATCTATGGCAACAATGGCTGGAAATTCAACAACTTTTAATTGCCTTATAGCCTCAGATTCAAGATGTGGATAAGCAATGGTAATATTTTCTTTAACTGCTTGAGATAATTTTGCGCCTAAACCACCAATAGCAAGAAGATAAACGGCTTGGTGTTTTTTTAATTCTTCAATAAACTCTTGACTTCTAGGACCCTTTCCAATCATGACTTTTAAACCTTTATCCATTAATTTGGGACTGAACTGATCCATGCGATAAGACGATGTAGGGCCACATGCACCAATAACTTGACCTGGTCTAGCTGGAGTAGGACCAACATAATAAATGACTTGATCCTTCACATCAAAAGGTAATTCTTGGTTATTATCTATAGCATCTATAAGTAATTTATGAGCAGCATCTCTTCCCGTATATATATATCCAGTGATTAATACTTCTTCACCGGCTCTTAAAGATCTTCTTAGCTCATCACTAATGGGTGTTGTTAATTTTTTTTCCATGAAGAGTCACCTCACTTTTTCTTGCGCTATGGCATTGTAAATTAACCGCTACTGGAAGAGAAGCTATATGACAAGGAAATGAATTGACTTTTACTGCAAGTGCAGTAGTGATTCCACCAAGCCCCATAGGTCCTACCTCTGTTTCATTAATTAACTTGAGAAGTTTATCTTCTAACTTACGATCGACTTCATTATCAGCTTGATCATCGATGTGTCTAAATATAGCTTTTTTTGCAATTAAGGCTGCTTTTTCAAAGTTACCACCAATGCCTACACCAACAATCAAAGGCGGGCAGGCTTTTCCACCAGCTAATTTTACTGTTTCTATAACGAAATCAATAACACCTTGTTCACCCTCTCCTGGAGTTAACATAGCTAATCTTGACATATTCTCACTTCCACCACCCTTTGGCGCTGCATGAATAATTAAGTCATGGCCATCAATAAATTCATAATGGATGACTGCTGGTGTATTGTCTAAAGTGTTGATTCTACTTAGAGGATGTCTTACCATTGATTTTCTAAGATAACCATCAAGATACCCTAATCTCACACCAGCATTGACAGCATCTTCAATGTCAAAATCAAAAATAAGTTCTCTACCTATTTCTAGTATAACAACTGACACACCAGTGTCTTGGCAAAGAGGAATTTGCTTTTCTCTAGCAATATCTTGGTTTTCAATAATCTTTGATAGTACTGATTTGCCTAACTGGCTACTTTCTTTTTTATAAGATGATTTTAATTTCGCTACAAAATCATCACCTAAGTGATAAGCAGCATCAATAAACATATCTTTTATAGTGTTAACTATATCTTTTCGTTCGATCGTATACATTATTTCACCTCATCACCATTATATCAAAAGAAATGGATTTTTAAATAAAAAAAACCTTATTCTCTAAAATTCTATAAAGCGTTTACATTTTCTTTAAATTTGGTTATAATCTTTATGAGGTAGGTAAATATGCGAAAAACTAAATTAGTAACGGATAGCACTTGTGATTTAAGTAAAGAACTAATAAATAAGTATGATATTGAAGTTATACCTTTGTTGGTTAATTTCAAAGAAAAGTCATACCTTGATGGTGTAGATATTCAAGTTCCACAGATGTATGATATGGTTACAGACACGAATGAATTACCTAAAACAGCAGCACCTGCCCCTGGTGCATTTGTAAGTGTTTTTAAAAAATATCTAGAAGAAGATTATGATATTATCTATATGGGTATAGGATCTAAATTTTCAGCGACTTTAAATTCAGCCAAAGTTGCTAAAGATTTACTGGAAAGTGATCATATATACCTTATTGATTCTTTAAATTTATCATCTGGTACAGGTTTGCTTTTACTCAAAGCTGGTGAAATGATTAAAAGAGGCTTAAGCCCTGAGCAAATCAAAATAGCTATTGAAGAAATGGTACCTAAGGTAAGATCTCAATTCGTAATTAATACTTTAGATTATTTATATAAAGGCGGAAGATTAAATGCCTTATCAGCTTTTTTTGGGACCATGTTAAGATTTAAACCCATTATAAAAGTGCGAGATGGACTCATGGGCGTTGGTAAAAAAGGGAGGGGTAAAATCGAAAACGCTATCAATATCATGTTATCTGATATGTTAGGAGAAGCTGATCAAATAGATCAAGATTTTATGATGATTACTCATTCAATGGCTGATGATAAAGCTGTTTATATTAAAGATAAAATTAAAGATAAAATCTCTGTTAAAGAAATTCATGAAACTCAGGCTGGATGTGTTATTTCTAGCCATTGTGGAAAAGGTACCATAGGCGTACTATATATTCTTAAATAAGATCTTATGTAATGACATAAGATTTTTTTTTGATTTTTATGGGACGATGGGGTAAAATAATAAGTTGTGACTAAATATTGGAGGATCTATATGCTGTTTGGAAAACATGTGAACAAATTTTATTTAAAATATGGCGTTTTTTTCTTGTTGGGGGTAATCGCCTTAATACTTGTTGATTACTATCAATTGTTAATACCAGAATATATTGGAAATATCATCGATGGTCTCAATGGAGAAGAAGGTGTTGAAATAATTGATGAAATGGCTGATATTACACAAGTTATTATCAATCTCCTATGGATAGCTTTGGTGATAGTTTTTGGGCGATTTGCTTGGCGAATTTTTATTTTTGGGACATCAAGACAAATTGATTATGATTTAAGAAATAAGATGTTTGCTCATGCAGAAAAGTTAAGTCAAAGTTATTATGGCAAGAAGAAAACTGGTGGATTAATGGCTTTGTTTACCAATGATTTAAATGCCATTAGAATGGCTTTTGGTCCTGGTTTATTAATGTTATTTGATGTTTTAATTTTAGGTACATTGGCTTTTTATAAAATGTATAACCTTGATCCTTTTATCACATACATGGCAGCAATTCCGCTTTTCTTAATTGCTGTTTTAGCAACTTTTGTTTCAAAGATTACTAGACAAAAATTCAGAGAAAGACAAAAAGCTTTTGAAGATTTAAGTGATTTTACTCAAGAAAATTTTTATGGTATTACTGTAGTCAAAGCATTTGTTAATGAAATTAGAGAAATTAGAGCTTTTGCAAAAGTAAATAAGAACAATCAAGAGAAAAATGAAGCTTATATTAGAGTTAGTACCTTATTGCATGTCAGCATTGAACTATTCATAAATGTGGTTAGAGTTATCATGTTAGGCTTGGGTGCTTTATTAGTTATGAACACTATTGGAGAAGAAGCTGACTTTACTGTAGGTAATCTAACAACCTATATTGGTTACTTTGGGTCGCTTATTTGGCCGATGATGGCTATAGGAAGACTCATCAATATGAGAGCTCAAGCCAAAGCATCTTTGGATAGAATATCTGAATTCTTAGATGAACCTATTGAAATTAAAGATGATAGAGAACAATTAGAGCACGTAGATGAAATCTATGGAAAAATTACTTTCAATAACTTATCTTTTGCTTATCCTGGAACAGAAAAATTAGTCTTAAAGAATATTAGTTTAACAATTGAAAAAGGACAGACTATTGGTATTATAGGTCGTACAGGCTCTGGAAAAACTACGATGGTAGATTTGCTTCTAAGATTATATAACTTAAGAACTAATGAACTTTTATTAGATGATCATGATATTATGAAGTTACCAATTAAAACAATCAGAGATTCAATAGGGTATGTACCACAAGATAACTTTATTTTTTCTGATTATATCAGAAACAATATTTCTTTTGCTGATGACGAAGCGGATATAGAACTCGTAACTGAGATGGCAAAATACTCAGACGTTCATCAAAATATTATTGATTTTCCTAGTCAATATGACACCATGGTTGGCGAAAGAGGTGTCACTTTATCAGGGGGTCAAAAACAAAGAATTTCAATTGCTAGAGCTTTACTAAAAAAACCAAATATATTAATCATGGATGATTCCTTCTCTGCAGTTGATACTAAAACAGAGGAGTCAGTTATCTCAAACTTAAAAAAACTCAGACAAGGACAAACGACAATCATTATTGCTCATAGAATTTCTACCATAAAAGAAGCTGATCAAATTATATACCTAGAAGATGGCGAAGTTTACGCAAAAGGAACTCATGATGAATTAATCAAATCATGTAAACTATATCATGATTTAGTTCTCCGTCAACAATTAGAGTCTGAATTGGAGGGAGAAGAATAATGGCGAAAATGAATAAAGATTTCGATGAAATCATCAATCGTGAAATGACTGATACGCAGATTATCAAACGATTATTAACCTATGTTAAACCATATTTAAGACCTGTTATTATTTCATTTATTTTAGTTGTTATTATTGTTGGATTAGATTTAGTTGGACCTTATTTTGTATCAATAGTCTTGGATGAATTATCATTATCTGATATCAATGGGCTAAAAATCATTCTAATTGTTATTGCATATTTACTTACATTATCTTTATTGGCTTTTTTGACTTATAAGCAACAAATTATGTTGCAAGTTACAGGCCAAAAGATTATTTATAATATTAGACGAGATGTCTTCAATCATATGGAAACATTATCTATCTCTCAATTTAATCGAGTACCTATCGGTAAATTAGTGACGCGTGTTACAACAGATATTGATAGACTAAATATGCTTTATACTGATGTGGTTGTTTCAGTATTTAAGGATATATTAATGGTCTTTGGGGTTTTCATTTTTATGTCGTTTTTAGCACCAAAGTTAACGCTATGGCTATTGGGATTAGTTCCATTAATTTTCATCGCTTCATATGTCTTTAGAAAATTTGCGCGAAAAGCTTATCGTAAAGTAAGAAAAAATGTTTCAAATATTAATGCATTTTTATCTGAACATTTATCTGGTATGAAGTTGATTCAAATTTTTAATAGAGAAGACAAAAAATATAATGAGTTTAAAGGTAAAAACAATATTTTAAGAAGAGCTTATTATCAAGAAATATTAACTTTTAGTTTGTATAGGCCATTTATGTATATGTTGTATGTATTAGGCTTGATTCTAATCTTATGGCAAGGTACAGGTTTTGTTATAGAAGGTTATATTAGTGCTGGTATTTTATTTGCTTTTACTCAATATGTAAATCGATTCTTCCAGCCAATTCAAAATTTAGCTGCTCAATTTAATGTTTTGCAAGAAGCTTTTACTTCCGGTGAAAGAATATTTGAAATTCTTGATACTGTACCTGAAGTACAAGACGAGAATGATGTTATTGAATTAGAAAAAGTCAAGGGTAAAATAGAATTTAAAAATGTATGGTTTGCTTATAACGAAGGTGAATGGGTTTTAAAAGATGTTTCATTCGTTGTTCAACCAAATCAAACAATGGCTTTGGTTGGAGCAACAGGATCAGGAAAAACAACAATCATTTCATTAGTTGTTAGAAATTACGATATCCAAAAAGGTCAAATTTTAATTGACGATATTGACATAAAAAAAATTAAAATTTCAAGTTTAAGAGAAAAAATTGGTCAAATGCTTCAAGATGTTTTCTTATTTTCGGGTACAATTGAGTCCAATATTCGTTTAAGAGATGAGACCATCACTGATAGAGATGTTTTATCGGCTTCTAAATATGTTAATGCCGATTATTTTATTCAAAAATTGCCAGATAAGTATGATGAATTGGTAAGAGAAAGAGGCAATAATTTTTCTTCTGGGCAAAGACAATTATTGTCTTTTGCTAGGACGATTGTCCATCATCCACAAATAATGATTTTAGATGAAGCCACCGCTAATATAGATACTGAGACAGAAATGTTAATTCAAGAATCATTAAAGAAAATTATGAATATAGGTACTATGATTATCGTAGCCCATAGATTATCAACAATCCAACACGCGGACAATATCATAGTCATGCAAAAAGGTAAGATAATCGAACAAGGAAATCATCAGGAATTACTTAAAGCTAAAGGACATTATTATCAGTTGTATCGTTTGCAATATGATAAAAAAGTTGAAGAATAATAATTTTGAGCTATTCATATGATGAATAGCTCTTTTCTTTCTTAATAATTAGTTGACATCGCAACTATATTATTTTATACTTATTATATGTATAAAAGGAGTAATGAAATGAACAATCAACATGAAAGAATGATTAATAAGTATCATCATAAATTTTTAGAAGAAAAGTTTAAGGAATTTAATTTAGGAAGGGCTGAAGCTCCTTATATCAAAATGATTTACCATCAGAGTCCTATCAAGATGAACACATTAATCTCTAATGTGGTTTTTCATAAGTCTCATACAACAAGAGCCATCAATCAAATGGTTAAAGATGGACTTATTACCAAGGAAAAAGACTTAGAAGATAAACGATCGTACATCATTACCATTACTCAAAAGGGGATCAAAGTGGCAGAACAAGTCAAGCAAATCTTAGAGGAATGGGAAAATTTAATCGATAGTGCTTTAAATGAAGAAGAGCGAAATCAATTAAATATTATGAGAGAAAAAGTATACTATAAATTAAAGGAACACTTTGAGGAGGATTTACAAGATGAAAAAAATGTTTAATTACTTAAAACCATATAAACTTCAAGTTTTCTTTATCTTGATTCTTGTGACTTTTACTGCTTTAGGTATGTTATTGTTGCCAGATTATATGAGTAAAATTATTGGTGAAGGTTTAGATGCAGAATACCAAGTATTGGTTGATAACGAATGGCAGGTTGTTGAAGAATGTAGTATCGAAGTAAATCCTGATACTTGTAGGGTTATTCAAACATCAGATTTTAATGTGATTTTAAAATATGGTGGCATCATGCTTTTAGTTACTTTGGCTTCAACTTTAAGTTTTATTGGATTAATGTATTTATCAAGCGATGTATCTAGTAAAGTTGGTCGAGATATTAGAAGAGACTACTATAATAAAATTAATGATTTATCTATTTACGAAACAGGAAAATTTGGGACATCTACATTAATTACAAGAGCAACGAATGATGTTATGCAAGTTCAAAATTTCTTAATTATGGCTTTAAGAATGGTCTTACGAATACCTATTATTTTTATTGGAGCATTGGTTTTTTCATTACAAAAATCAGTAACTCTAACACTAGTTATTTTAGCTGGTGTTCCTTTGCTAGGTATTGTGATTGTGATTGCATTTAAACTTGTCTTACCTTTATTTAAATTATTCCAAAAACGAGTCGATAAAATGACTTTAGTGACGAGAGAAAGTATCAATGGTGTAAGGGTCATTAGAGCTTTTGGTCAAGGTGATAGAGAAGTAGAGAAATTTAATGAGTCGAACCAAGATTTAGCTGATGTAGGTTTAAAAGCTGGAAAAATCATGGCAACCCTAAATCCAACAATAAATTTGATATTTAATCTTGTGATTTTAGCAGTAGTATTTTTTGCTTACCATATGGTTTTAGATGGAAAAATAATTGATTATCAAGGCTTGGGGAATGTATCAGCTTTAATTCAATATGCTATGCAAATGCTTTTTAGTATTCTGATGTTAACGATGACCTTTATTATGTATCCTAGAGCCGAAGTGTCAGGTAAAAGAATTCAAGAAATTTTGGAACTTGAATCTTCTATTATTGATACTGCAGATGATTCTTATAGTGATTTTAATTTCAAGGGTGAAGTTGACTTTAATGAAGTTTCATTTAAATTTCCTGATGCTGAAAAAAATGTCTTAGATAACATTAGTTTCAATGCAAAACCAGGTGAGACCATAGCAATAATAGGTTCAACTGGTTCTGGAAAATCTACAGTAGTTAATTTATTGCCTAGATTTTTTGATATCACCGGTGGGTCCTTAAAAATAGATGGTGTTGATATCAAGAATATTAAATTATCTAAATTAAGATCTCTCATTGGTTTTGTTCCTCAAACAGCGACTCTGTTTTCTGGTACTATTAAGTCAAATATAGCTTATGGGGTTGAAGAACCTTCTGATGAAGAAATAGTTAAAGCTGCACAAATCGCTCAAGCTGAAGAATTTATTTTAGAATTAGATGATACTTATGATGCTGTAGTTGAGCAATCTGGAAATAATTTTTCAGGTGGTCAAAAACAAAGGCTTTCTATAGCCAGAGCGATTATTAGAAAACCAAAAATATTTGTTTTTGATGATAGTTTTTCAGCACTTGATTTTAAGACTGATTCAACATTAAGAAAAGCTTTGAAAGAAGAAATAAAAGATGCAACAATCTTTATTGTTGCTCAAAGAATAGGGACCATTATGGACGCTGATAAAATTATTGTTTTACAAGAAGGTAAAATGGTTGGCATAGGAAAACACAAGGAATTATTGGATACATGTGAGGTATACAAAGAAATAGCCTTATCTCAATTAGATGAGGAGGAAATACGATGAAAGAAAAAGAAAATAACAAACAAAGCAATCAATCAAAAGGTCCAAGACGTGGTATGGCCATGGGTATGCCTGCAGAAAAACCTAAGGATTTAAAAGGAACAAGTAAAAGGCTTTTAAATTATATTGGTAATTATAAATGGCATTTACTCTTCATTATTATATTGACGATATTAGTATCCGCTGTAGCGGTTGTTGGTCCAAATCTAATTAGATACATTATTAATGGTTTACAACAAATGATAACAGGTGAAATTACTAAAGAAGAAGGCATGAGAACAGTTTCTACTTTCTTTATCGCCATTGTTTCGTTGTATGCTATACGTTTCATCATTGAAGTATTGTTAATGCTTATAGGAAATAAAGTCAGTATCAATATTGGCTTAAAAATGAGATCTGATCTTAGAGACAAATTAGAGAAATTACCAATTAAATATTACGATGAAAGACAAACTGGTGACATACTATCAGTATTTTCAAATGATGTGGATGTTGTGATTAACTCTATACAACAGAGTTTAATTAACATAATTTCATCAACATTTATGGTGGTAGGTATCTTGGTTATGATGTTTATCATCTCATGGAAATTAACGTTAATAGCCTTAGTGGCCTTACCTTTATTTGTATTAGCAACAGCCACTATTGCAAAAAAATCTCAAAAGAAGTTTAAGGCTCAACAAAAAGAATTAGGGGTTTTAAATGGCCATATCGAAGAAAACTTTACTGCCAGCAAGATCGTTAAGTTATTTAATAAGGAAGTAGAATCTTTCCAACATTTTGATGATATTAATGTTAATTTGGCAAAAGAAATGAAGGGTGCACAATTCTTATCCGGTCTTATTCGACCTATTATGGAATTCATATCAAATATAGGTTATGCTTTAGTGGTTATTGTTGGTGGATACTTGGCTGGTTTACCAAGCCCTTTACTAATTGGGGACATCACAGCCTTTGTTCAATATCAAAGATCTTTTGTAAACCCAATATTAAATATAGCGAATATTGTTAATCAATTACAATCAGCGATTGCAGGAGCTGAGAGAATTTTTAGAGTTATTGATGAAACAGAAGAAATTAATGAAGTTTTAGAAACAGAATATGACTTAAAGGAAATCACTGGAGAAGTTGAGTTTAAAGAAGTAGACTTTTCTTATTCAGAAGAAACTGAACTCATCAAAGCTCTTAATTTGCATGTGAAACCAGGTAAACAAATAGCAATAGTTGGACATACTGGTGCAGGGAAAACCACCTTAGTGAATCTTTTAATGCGTTTTTACGATATTAATAGTGGAGCTATTACCATTGATGGTCAAAAAACAACTGAAATTCCTAGAGTTGTCTTAAGAAAGCATTTTGGTATGGTTTTACAGGATACATGGTTGTTTTCTGGAACCATTAAAGAAAATGTTGCTTATGGGAAAAAAGATGCCAGTGATGAGGAAATTATTGAAGCGTGTAAAAAAGCCCATGTACATCATTTCATTGAAACTTTACCAGAGGGTTACAATACCTTGTTAAAGGAAGATGCTGATAATATATCTCAAGGACAAAAACAGTTATTGACTATTGCAAGAGCAATTTTATTTGATCCAAAAATTTTAATTTTGGATGAAGCTACATCTTCTGTGGATACTAGAACAGAAAGTTATATTCAAAACGCAATGTTGAAAATGATGGAAGGCAAAACATCTTTTGTTATTGCTCATCGTTTGTCAACTATTAAAAATGCTAATACTATTTTAGTGATGGAACAAGGAAAAATTGTTGAACAAGGTAATCATCATGAACTCTTAGAAAAACAAGGGGTTTATGCTGACTTGTATAATTCACAATTTTTAAACAAACCAATTTAGGAGTTATTTATGAAAATAGGATTTATCAGCTTAGGCTGTGCAAAAAATTTAGTAGATTCAGAAATGATTTTGGGTATCTTACAACAAGCAGGATGTATTATTGTCAATGATCCTGAAGAAGCTGATGCCATTTTTGTGAATACCTGTGGATTTATTGAATCAGCAAAAACAGAAACATTAGAAACTATTTTAGAAATGGCTTCTTATAATAAAAAATTAATTGTTACAGGATGTTATGCAAAAAGGTATAAAGAAAAACTTGAGAAGGAAATGCCTTTTATTGATAAGATAATAACCTTGCAAGACTACCCTAAAATTCATTTAATTTTGAATGATTTGTTTTCAGAAGAACATATGAAATTTTCCCCTTTAAGGTATGAAAATCGTCTTTTAACGACATCTCATTATTCTCCTTATGTGAAAATAGGTGAAGGGTGTAACAATAATTGTACTTATTGTGCTATTCCTCTTATTAGGGGAAAATTCCGTTCAAAGCCATTTCAAGATGTTTTATCTGAATGTCAATTGTTAGTAGACAATGGTGCAAAAGAGATTAATTTAATTTCGCAAGATACTTCTAGGTATGGTTCTGACTATAATAAGCAAAATAAATCTGAATTACATCATTTAGTTCATGAAATATCTCTATTAGAGGGCATTGAATTGGTTAGGGTCCTTTATTTATATCCTGATGAGATAAGTGATGATTTAATTGAAGAAGTTAAAACTAATCCTAAGGTAGCCAAATACTTTGATATTCCAATTCAACATATTTCTTCTACAGTTTTAAAAAGAATGAATCGCCGTGGTAACAAAGAGTTTATTGAAGACTTATTAAACAAAATTAGAAGAGAAATTCCCCAAGCGATTATTAGGACAACATATATTGTTGGTTTTCCAGGAGAAACTCATGAAGATTTCAACCAATTATATGAATTTACAGAAAAATTTCAATTTGATCGTTTAGGGGTATTTGCTTACTCAAAAGAAGAAGATACAGGTGCTTATTCTATGACCAATCAAGTGGATGAGTTAGTTAAGGAAGAACGCTTAGAAAAAATAATGAAATTACAAAAACGTCTTAGCCGTCAAGTAAATAAGAAGCAACTTGGATCAATACATAATACTTTAATTGAAAATTATGACCCTGAAACGAAATTTTATTATGGAAGATCATTTGCATTCGCTCCAGATGATATTGATGGTATGATTGTATTTCAGTCTAATAAGCCTTTAGAAATAGGGCAAATGGTCAATGTGAAGATAAAAACATTCTTTGGCTATGACTTGATTGGAGACAGGGTAGAAGGTGAAGACAATGTTTCTTGAGTTAATAATTAAAGGATTTATTGTGGGTATAGCTTTCATCATTCCTGGAGTCAGTGGTGGAACTTTAGCTGTATATTTGGGTATTTATAAAAAATTATTGGATTCTATTGGCAATATTTTTACAGATTTTAAAAATTCAATGAAGTTTCTTATACCTTTCGCTATTGGAGGGGTCATATCTGTTTTAGGTCTTGCTAAATTGTTTGGAATCTTGATTGAATGGAATTCATATATCGTTTTGATGTTCTTTATTGGTTTATTGGCTGGTGGATTAAAGCATATCTATTTAAAATCTCAAGTTAAGTCTTTGCATTTGCCATCATTAATATCTGGTGGTTTAGCTTTTATGCTATTATTGCTAGTGATTATTATTGATAAGACCAAGAGTACAGAAGGAATTGAATATTTTAATTTGGTATTTACGGATTATTTAATAATTATTGGATTGGGCATTGTTGGTGCTACCACGATGATTATTCCTGGCATTTCTGGTTCAGCAATGTTAATGGTTCTAGGTTTTTATACAGCCATTGTAACTAATGTTATAGGGAATGTATTAAACTTTGATAATCTATCTTATAACTTACGAGTTCTAGTATTTTTCGCTTTAGGTATATTTATTGGAATTATATTATTTTCAAAGCTTATTTCTTTCTTGTTAGATAAGTATCCAAAACAAACATATTTTGCTATATTAGGATTTATAATAGCGAGTATTATTGGAGTTTTCTTAGAAATTAAAGACCCTAATTCTAACGTTTCATTTGAAAATCAAAAACCTATATATCAAGATTTATGGACTTATATTTCTGAAAATCCATGGATTGTTATTATAGGCTTAACTTTGTTGGTTTTAGGATATATTTCAAGTCAATATTTAACTAAAATAGAATTGAAAGGAAGTCAAAATGAATCTTAAAGATTATGTTATTGAAAAAAGAAGACATTTTCATCAATTTCCTGAAGTTGGTTTTCACTGTAAGAAAACTTCTCAAGATATCGAGGTTTATTTAAGAGAATTAAAAGTTGATCATATCCACCATGTGGGTGTTCATTCTCTTATTGGAGTTGTTCAAAATGGTCAGGGACCAACCATAGGTTTAAGGGCGGATTTTGATGCTTTAAATATCTTGGAAGATACAGAGCTTGATTTTTCTTCTAAAAACAAGGGTAAAATGCATGCTTGTGGTCATGATGCTCATACAGCTATGTTATTGGGAACTTGTAAATATCTTACAGAACATAAGGAGGAATGGACAGGCACTATTAAGTTTATTTTCCAAGAAGCTGAAGAAGGTCCTGCGCCTGGTGGAGCCTTAGCCATTGTGAAATCTGGTCTATTAGATGATGTTGAAGATTTTTATGCTTTGCATGTTTCACCTCAGTATGAGACTGGTGTTATGGCAATAAATTATGGGCCAGCCATGGCCGCAGCTGATACTATTCATATAGAATTTATAGGTAAGGGTGCTCATGCTGCTTTGCCTGAAGAAGGTATAGATCCTATCATTATGCAGGCTGAATATATCATGTCTATACAAAATATAATTACTAGAAAAATTTCTCCAATGGAACGTTCAGTTATTACCATTGCAAAAGTAGAAGCTGGAACAACCCATAATGTTATTCCTGAAAATGCAAAGCTTATGGGAACGGTAAGAACCTTTTCTCAAAATGTTAGAGATAAGATTAGACAAGAACTTGAAAAACTTGCTATGTCTATTGCGAATAGACATGGAGGCAAATTGAAATTTAAGTATGAATATGGTTATGATCCAGTAATTAATAACAAAGATTCTGTTGATTTCTTTGTTCAATCAGCACAGGCGGTTCTTGGAAAAGACTCAGTTGAGATTTTAGAATTACCTATGGCTGGGGGAGAAGATTTTTCAAGATATATCAACTTAAAACAGGGAGCACTTGCTTGGCTTGGTGTTAAGCAAGTTGATAAAGAAACTCACAACATTCATCATCCTAAATTTAACTTGAATGAAGATGCGTTGATGAATGGTGTTCAAATATTTATTGAGTTAATTAAAAGGAGGAATCATTAATGTATTTAATTAAGAACGCGAATTTGTTAAGCATGGCAGACATCAACTATGAGATTACAGATATTTTAATTGACGGAAAAGAAATTAAAAAAATAGGTAAACTGAATGAATCAGATTACCCACAAGCTAAAGTCATTGATGCTAAAGAGAATTATGTGACACCTGGATTAGTAGATCCTCACTGTCATATTGGTCTATACGAAGAATCGATTGGCTTTGAAGGGTCTGATGGTAATGAAATGACATCACCTGTCACGCCAGAGTTAAGGGCTATTGATGCTATAAAACCTCAGGATGTTGCTTTTATTGAGGCTAGAGAACATGGAGTAACAACTGTTGTCACCGGACCTGGTTCAGCCAATTGTATCGGCGGTACATTCACTGTTATAAAAACTTATGGAAAAACAATTGATGATATGATTCTTGTGCCTGAAATATCTATGAAAATGGCTTTAGGTGAGAACCCTAAGAGAGTATATAGTTCTAAATCTCAAACACCAGCAACTAGGATGGCAACTACAGCGGTTATTAGAGATGCCTTATCAAAAGCAAGAGACTATAAGGATAAGATTGATGAATATGAGCAAAATAGAAAAGCCAATAAAGAAGCTAAGAAACCTGAATTTAATATGAAGTGGGCATCTTTAGCAAGAGTATTTGATGGATTGCAAGTTAAAATTCATGCTCATCAACAAGATGACATTGTAACTGCTATTAGAATTATAGAAGAATTTGGGTTAGATGGTACGATTGAACATTGTACTGAAGGACACTTAATCACTGATTATTTGAAGGAACATAATCAACAAGTTATCATTGGACCTACTTTAGGTTCAAAATCTAAATATGAATTAAGAAACAAAACCTTTGAATCAGGAAGAATATTGAAAGAAGCAGGAATTGAATTTGCTATTATGACTGACCATCCTGTTATTCACGCTTCAAGTAATTTAACACAATTAGGCTTATTTGTAAGAGAAGGTCTGGATGAGTTGGAAGCTTTTAAAGCAGTGACTATAAATGCTGCTAAAATAACTAAAATTGACCATAAAGTTGGAAGTATCGAAGTCGGAAAAGATGCAGATATAGTTATTTGGAATGGACACCCATTACATTATATGACAAAAACACAAATGGTCATGATTAATGGTGAAATCATTCACCAATAAAAAAATACAAGGGATTTTATGAAAATCCCTTGTTCTTTTTTACAATTTTTTTGATAATTCTTCAGTGTATCTAACTTGACATTCTTCAATCAATTCAATGGCATCTGCTTTAGAATAGTAATCTAATACTTTTACATGGTGACCAGGTTCAAGAATTTTATAGTTTTCAAAAAACAACTTAATTTCTCTCAATTGAAGAGATTTAATATCACTAATATCATTAATATCATCAAATCTTGGATCAGCATCTACAACAGCGATGATTTTTTGATCTCTTTCTCCTGAATCATACATGTCTAAATAACCAACAACTCTAGCATCAACAATACAACCCGGAAATGTTTGGGTAGTAGCTAAAACTAAAATATCAAGCGGATCATTATCCTCAGCTAATGTTTTTTCAATAAAGCCATACTCTGCAGGATAAGTCATTTTAGAATATAAGACCCTATTTAATTTTATTCTATTCTTTTCTTTATCAATTTCATATTTATTTTGTGTACCCATAGGAATTTCGATGACTGCTTCGATAATTCTTGACATAATATCACCCTCTCGAAAAGATTATATAGGATATTTGGTGCAAATGCAATATGAATGAAAGGAAAATATTAGATTTTATCTATTTTTTTTGATAGAATATGATAAAATATTTACATAGAAAAAGAGGTGACTTACATGAATGACATCATTGTCTTTGGAAATATAACAACTTGGTTAAAATATAATTTTTGGTGGATATTAATATTATTGGTTCTTTTACTTGTACTTTTTGGTTTTATTAGATTACAGAGAAAACCTAAAATAGTAAAACCTAAATCTGTAGAAGATGATCAAATACTTTCAATCATTGAATCATACGGCGGAATAAATAACATTAAGGCTGCTTTTTTAGATGGTAAAAGACTAAAAGTTGAATTAAAGAGTTTAGATCTTCTAGATATAGAAAGATTTGAATCATATGGAGCTTCAGGTATTTTCATATCAGGCAATCACATTAAAATGGTTTTGCCTTATGATATGCAAAAATTAGTAGATAAAATTAACAATGAAATTGATGGAGGAAAATCATGATTGAAGAAAAATTTAAGATTGTTTATTCACAAGGTTTACAGGCAAGACCAGCGACTAAACTTGTATCAAAAGCCAATAGTTTTCAAGCAGAAATGTACATGGAATATAATGATCGAAAAGTGAATTTGAAATCTATTATGGGTGTGCTTTCATTAGGTGTTCCAGCAAATTCTAAAGTAAAGATTTCTGTTTCAGGTAGTGATGAAGATGATGCTTTCAAAGCGATTTCAAGAATTATCACTGAAATAAATGAGATGGTGTAAGTATGTCAAGTATTAAAGAACACAAAGGACAAATGCTCAAATTTGGTATGTATGGGTTCTTAAAAAATCTAAGATTTTTTGAACCTTTTTTAATATTGTTCTTTTTAGCAACGGGTGACCTCAATTTATTCCAAGTTGGTTTATTAGTTGCCATAAGAGAAATAATTATTTATATTGTAGAGATACCATCAGGAGTCATAGCTGATATGTATGGTAAGAAAACACAGTTAGTTATGTGTTTCCTATTTTATATAATCTCTTTTCTCATCTTTTTCTTAGGAGGATTTTATCCTTCATTTTGGATTTTTGTAATTGCTATGTCTCTCTTTGGTTTTGGGGAAGCATTTAGGTCGGGAACCCATAAAGCAATGATTATGCAATTTCTTGATGTTGAGGACATTGTTGAACCCAAGAGTGAAGTATATGGAAAAACAAGATCAATGTCATTAATCGGTTCAACAATCATGAGTCTTATTTCAATTGCGTTGATAATCCTTGTAAAAGGTCAATACCATTGGTTGTTCTTGGCTGCAATTATACCTTATGCAATTGACTTGTTAATGATTTTAACTTATCCAAAATACATGAACGAAAGAAAAGAAACAACATTTAAATTAAAACAATTTTTAAAAGAAAACTGGGAAAGTTTAAAATATGTCTTTACTACAAAAAAAGTAAGAGGATTTGTTTTTGATGCCTCAGCTTTTCAAGCTGGTTTTAAGAGTATAAAAGACTATATTCAACCTTTGATTTTAGCTGCAACTATTGGTTTGTATGTCTTTAGTGAAAACCAAAATGAGGAAGTCTATATTGGAATTATCTATGCTATTATCTATATTATCTCAGCAGTTGCAAGTGCAAACGCTTATAAACTTGAAGCAAAGATTGATAAAGTAAAGATTATAAATTATGCTTGGTTATTCATGGGAATCGTATCATTAATCTTAGGATTCTTTGTTGGAAACATCTATGTTATTATGGTTGCATTTATACTTATGTATATCCTTCTTAATATTAGAAGGCCTATTATGGTTCAAGAAATTGGTGATGTTACAGCAGAGGGAAGAAGAGCAAGTGCACTGAGTATCCAGGCTCAATTAACATCATTATTATTGGTTGTTTTTGCCCCTTTGATTGGTTTGATTGCAGACTATTCTTATGATTTATTATTCAAACTCGTGGGTATTACAATGATTTCTATCTTTGTTATAGCTGCTATTACTAGAAGAAAGTTACAATACACTAATTAATTTATGATAAAATAAAAGACTTTCATTTTACATCCATGAAAGTCTTTTTTCTTATTTTCTTCCTAATCCAATTTTTTGTTTACACTTTCTCATTTTTTTAAAGGCATATTGATTTGCAGTATCTCTTCCCTTATCTAAGATTTCTTGTAACTTATCAGACTTAATTAGGGCTTGATATTTTTCTTGAATAGGTTTTAAAACATCGACAATTGCTTGTCCCAAATCCTCTTTAAAATTTTTATAACTTGACTCCTTGTATTTCTCAACAATTTCTTCAATACTTTGATCACTCATGCTAGCAAAAATATTTATTAAGTTTGCTAATCCAGGTTGGTTTATTGGGTCAAACTGAATGATAGCCAGTGAATCTGTGACTGCAGAAGCAATTTTTTTCTTAATAAGATTTTCATTATCAAATAAAGTGATGTAACCCTTAGGATTATCTTCAGATTTCGACATTTTTTTATTAGGGTCTTGTAGATCCATGATTCTTGCGCCTACCTTAGGAATGATAGGTTCAGGAACTGTAAAAAAGTTATTATAATAATGATTAAATCTCTCTGCGATATCTCTTGTGAGTTCTAGATGTTGTTTTTGATCATCACCTACAGGAACGTAATCAGCATCATATAATAAAATATCAGCTGCCATTAAAGCTGGATAAGTGAATAAAGAAGAAGTGATGGATTCTTGTCCTTTTTGCGCCTTATCTTTAAATTGTGTCATTCTTTCTAATTCGCCCATGTAAACATTTGATTGTAATATATAGCCCAATTCTACATGTTGAGGAACTTCTGATTGAATAAACAAAACTGTTTTTTCTTCATCTAAACCACAAGCTAAATACATAGCAGCTATATCCAATGTTCTTTGACGTAATTCGTGGGGAACTTGTCTAATAGTAATGGCGTGTAAGTCTGCGATGAATAAGAAAAATTCATCATCTTTTCTTTCTTTTTGTAATTTAACAAACTGTTTTATAGCTCCAATATAATTGCCTAAGGTTAAACTACCTGTAGGTTTTATACCTGATACGATTCTTTTCATATTATCTCTCCATTTCTAAAAAAAAATCGTCCTTATATAAAGGACGATTTATTACCGTGGTACCACCTTAGTTCTAGTAAACTAGCACTTAAATCTTTAACGCAGATCTACGGATGTCTTTAGCACCTCTCCATGGTCCATTCATTATATTTTAATCAAGATTTACACCAACCATCTTGTCTCTAAGAAAATAATATATAATTACTATTCCATATCATTGATTTAATTTATTATATCAAACTTATGATTTTAATACAACTTCTAATTCATCTACTAATTCTTCTAAACGATTAACAACTGCTTTAAATGAATCTTCTTTAGTCAAGTCAACTCCAGCTTCTAAAGCTTGTTTTACAGGGTAATCTGAGCCACCTGATTTAAGCAAGCCAATATATTTTTCGAAAGCATCTTTTTCTTTATTCTTAACATTTTCATAAATTTTAAGTGAAGCAGCAAAGCTAGTTGCATATTGGTATACATAGAATGGTGTATAGAATAAATGAGGGATATATGCCCACACAAATTCTTTAACTGATTCTTCTTTAATATCAATATCATAAAATTCTTGGTACAAATCAATCATTATTTGTGATAACTTATCTGCAGTTATTGGTTGATCAGTTTCAATTAACTTATGAGCTTCTAATTCATAGATTGCAAAAAGTGTTTGTCGGTAGAAAGTTCCCATAATATCATCAATGGCTCTTTGTAATAAAGCGATTTTTTCATTCTTAGAAGCTTTAGACTCTTTGATAATATAATCAAGTAGATTATGTTCATTGAAAGTAGAAGCGATTTCTGCAACAAATATAGTATAGTTTTGAAGACTCGTTGGTTGAGATTCAGCAGCATACATTGAATGCATTGAATGTCCTGCCTCATGGGCTACAGTAAAGACATTTGAAAGTGTTTTATCATAATTTAATAAGATAAAAGGATGCATGTTTGGCATTGAAGAAGAATAAGCTCCTGTACGTTTACCTGGTTGTTCCAAAACATCAACAAAGCCATCTCTTAATACTTCATGGGCTTTATCTTGGAAATCTTGTGGAAAATCTTTAATAGAGTTAAAGAATAAAGTTTTAGCTTCTTCAAATTCATACTCTTTATCAGACTTAGCAAGTTCTAAGAAACGATCATATGTATGGTGCTTCTCAAGTTTTAAATATTCTTTTCTAAGTTTTAAATATTTCTTTACGGCTTTTGTGTTTTCACGAGCTACTTTTGTTAAAGTGAGATAAACATCAGTAGGAATGTTATTGTTGAACAAATAACTTTCTAGTGAAGAAGCATATTTTCTGTTTTTCATTCTTGCATAATCAGCATCTAAAACAGTTTTATAGATGTTTGCATATGTATTTTTATGGGCTGCATAATAATCAAAAACAGATTCAAAAATATCTTTTCTTTCTTCTGGAGAATTAGATTTTTGAATATAAGCACGATAATTACTGTTGGTGATGGTAACCATATCACCATTGTCCAACATAATGTCAGTGCCTTCAATATCAGCAACTGTTAATGAACTATATAAGCTTTTACCTGCTGAAGCTAATTGTGAGTAATTAGCAATCAAAGCTTCGGATTGATCATCTAAAATATGTTCTTGTCTTCTAAAAAGTTTTTCCATGGCAAATCGATATTCATGTAATTCATTATTGTCTTCAATAAATTTCATTACTTTTTCTTGGCCAATAGAAATTAGTTCTGGTTCTTCAAAAGAAACAGCTTGTTGGAGCTTAGCAAAGGCTAATTGTACTTTTTGCAAGCGAGCAGCTTTTTCAGAGTCTTTTTTATTTAGGTCACTTGATAATGAAGCGAATTGATATACTCTTAAACCAGTCTCTTCGAATTGTTTTTGTAAATCAAAATAAGCTTTAAAATCTTTTTCGTTTCCTAATTTACCTTTAAAAGAAGCAAGTTTATCAATAATAGACACTGTTTCTTCAAAAGCTTTTTCAAAATCTTGATCATTTTTAAAGTGATAAGTTAAATCCCATTTCATGTGAATACCTCCTGTTATTTTCTTATTTCATTATATCATAATTAATGTGTTTTTAAGAAAATAAATCTTTAAAGTTATTCATTTTATGGTATAATAATATGGAAGTGAGGTGTTTATATGATAACTTTATACACAAGTTCAAGTTGTTCATCATGCCGAAAAGCTAAAAAGTGGTTAGATAACAATAAAATTCCTTATAAAGAAAAGAATATTATTGGTATTAAACTCACTAGAAACGATATTATAAACATGCTTAAATATTCAGAAAATGGTTTTGAAGATATTATTTCTACACGATCAAAAGTGTTTAAAGAAAGTGATATTGAACCAGATAATATGAAGTTTTCTGAATTAGCTAATTTTATCATCGATAACCCAACCATTCTTAAAAGACCAATCATTATTAATGACCAAATTATGCAAACAGGTTACAATAAAGATGAAATAAGAGCTTTTATACCGAGTGAACTAAGAAATTTTTCCGTATGCACTGAGGATTGTCCTGAGTGCGAATACAAAGATTGTGTTGATAAGGCCTTAGCTAGAGCAAGAGACAACAACGAATCATAATTGATAAAGACCTGCTAAGGTCTTTTTCTTTTTAACAAAAAAGAACAATATCACTGATTAATTCAATGAAAACGTTTTTATCTCGGCTATCTTAATTGAAATAAATGTCTATATACGTTAAAATATAGATGTAATTTAATTAAAGGAGGACATATTATGTCAGTAAAAGTAGCAATTAATGGTTTTGGAAGAATCGGTAGATTAGCTTTCAGAATTATGTTTGGTAACAAAGATTTCGACATCGTCGCTATCAATGATTTAACAGATGCAAGACAATTAGCTTATTTATTAAAATATGATAGTTCACAAGGACGTTATAACAAAGAAGTATCATACGAAGGTAACGAATTAATTGTTGAAGGAAAAAGAATCACTATTTTTTCTCAAAGAGATCCTGAACAATTACCTTGGAAAGAAAAGAATGTTGATGTTGTTTTAGAATGTACTGGATTCTTTACTTCAGAAGAAGGCGCTAATAAACACATTAAAGCAGGTGCTAAAAAAGTATTGATTTCTGCACCAGCAAAAGGAAAAATTCCTACAATTGTTTATGGTGTTAATGACAATGTTTTAACTGGTGAAGAAAAAATAGTTTCTGCAGCTTCTTGTACAACAAACTGTTTAGCACCAATCGCCCAAATTTTGAATGATAAATTTGGAATCGTTAAAGGATTTATGACAACAGTACATGCTTATACAAATGACCAAGCAACTTTAGATATACCTCATCCAAAAGGAATCGAAGCTAGAAGAGGTAGAGCTGCAGCTGCTAATATTGTTCCTACATCTACAGGTGCTGCAAAAGCAGTTGGACTTGTATTGCCAGAATTAAATGGTAAATTGGATGGTATGGCTTTACGTGTTCCTGTAATTACGGGTTCTGTTGTTGATTTAGTTGTTGAATTAGAAAAATCAGTAACTGAAGAAGATGTTAATAAGGCTGTTAAAGATGCACAATCTGATACAGTGGGTTATACTGAAGATCCAATTGTATCTTCAGATGTAATTGGGATTTCATATGGAACATTATTCGATGCTTTATCAACTAAAGTTATGGAAGTCGATGGAAAACAAATGGTTAAGGTCATTACTTGGTATGACAATGAATATTCATTTACTTCCCAAATGATTCGTACTTTGAAGAAATTAGCTCAATAACTTATATTTAAAAAGCATCTACGGATGCTTTTTTCTTTTGGAGGATTATGGAACTATTTTATAGATTATTAGATGAACTAAGAATACTTGTACAAAATAACTTTTGGTTAACACCATTAATTGGTGTTTTTTTGCCATTCATCGAAGCTATACTTCCCACCATCCCTCTAGCCATTATTATTTCATTTAACTTATCTGTTTTAGGTTCTGCTTTTGGTACAGTTCAAGGAACAATATTAACTATTTTCTTATCAACTTTAGGATCTTTTCTAGGTATGTTTTTAATATATTTATTAATAAAAGCTACCTTTGCTGAATATTTTGTGAAAAAAGTAAGAAAATATAAGTATGGCAATACCTTCATTGATGCTATTCAAGGCCGAAGTACCTTTTTTATTTTAACTTTATTATCCAATCCTTTCTTACCTTCATCTATCCTTAATTATGGTTTATCTCTTGCTAATATAAAAATAAAAAAATATTTGATTTTAACAATAATTTCAAGGTTTATAATCATTATTTTTATGGTATTTTTGGGTTCTGTATTTTCAATCCAGAAAAACCCACTAAATGTCTTATGGATGATGCTTGCGTATTTTTTTGTTTTAGGTATATGGATATTATATTTAAGGTCAAGGAAAAATAAAAAAGGTTCTTTTTTTGAAGATAAAGACTAGTTTAATCATTGTTCATTATTAGCCACTTATGATATAATAAACTTTGAGGTGAGAATATGAATAACAAAGAATTTATTAAAAGAAGAAAAACTTTAATTGAACAAATGGATGACCAAAGTTTTGCCTTGTTATCATCAGGACAAGCAAAGCATAAGTCTTTAGATCAACATTTTAAATATTTTCCTGAAAGAAACTTTTTTTATTTAACAGGATTGAAAAGAGAAAAATTTATTTTGCTTTTAGTAAAAAACAAAAAAGCGATGCTAGATTTTATTTTCATTGAAGAAGCAAGTGACTATGCGACAAAATGGTTAGGAAGCCGTTTGAGTAAAGAAGAGGTAAGTCAAATAACTGGAATTGATACACAAAGAATTTTTTATTTGAATGAATTTGATAATTTTATTTCAAACCGTTTGCTTGTGGATTCTAGACAACTCTTATTGGATCGTCTACCTTCAGTTATGTATCTAGACATGTTTAGGGCAGCTTCTTTAGAAAAACCTGTTTCTTTCGATACATTTTTTAAAATCGTCGAGAATTACCCAGAATTAACAGTTAAAAATATCAATAGTATGATTGCTGAATTGCGAAGATTTAAATCAAATGATGAGGTAGCTGATATAAGAAAGGCAATTGCACATACAAAAAAAGGAATTTATAGTATTTTTGATTATGCAAAAGCTGGTGTTAATGAAAGAGAATTAGAGGCAACTTTTGAATATAATATTAAATTATCAGGATCTACTGGTGTTTCTTTTGACACCATCGTAGCAAATGGTAAAAATGCAACAGTATTACATTATGTAGATAATGATCAAGAAATATTGGATGGCAATCTTGTACTTTTAGATTTAGGTGCTTATCATAATGAATATGCTGCAGATATAAGTAGGACCTTTCCTGTAAATGGTAAGTTTACCCAAAGGCAAGCAGAGCTTTATCAAATGGTTTTAGATGTTAATAAAGAGACCATTAAAAGGGTAAAACCTGGTATTTATGTCAGTGAATTAAATGAATTTGCTAAAAATGCCTTAGCTGAAGGTATGATTAAGTTAGGTTTAATTAAAGAAAAATCTGAGGTCAGCAAGTATTATTATCACAATGTTAGTCACTATTTAGGATTGGATGTTCATGATGTTGGTACATATTCTAAAAAAATCGAAGCTGGTGTAGTCTTAACTGTAGAACCTGGCATCTATATAGAAGAAGAAAAGATAGGTATCCGTATCGAGGACGATATATTAGTGACAGAAGATGGATATGAAAATTTAAGCAAGGATATTATTAAAGAAATTAAAGATATAGAAGATTATTTTAACAAGAAGGAATAATATGACATATGTCGAAGGCACTATAAAAAGATATCTTTTTTATAGTGAAGAAAATTCATACTCGGTGATTAAGGTAGAAATACAAGATACCAATAATCCTGAATTGATTCGTTATGAACCCACAATTGTTGTTTGTGGGTTTTTTCCTAAGTTAGACTTACATGCTTCCTATAAATTTATGGGCGAAATAGCTTATCATAAAACATATGGCTTACAGTTTAATGCAAAGACATTCGAAAGATATATTGATGAAACATACGATGGCATTATTGACTATTTATCTAGTGATATATTTCCAGGTGTCGGTGTGAAAACAGCTGAAAGAATCGTGGATACATTGGGGATGAATTGCTTAGATTTAATTGCTGAAGATAAAGACCAATTAAAGAAAGTTGATAAACTAAATAAAAAATTACATAAAATAATTTTTGACGGAATTGTTGGACATCGTGAAATGGAAAACACCTTAGTTTGGCTATATGGCTTTTCTATATCACCTAATATGGCAATGAAAATTTACAATAAATATGGCCTTGAAACTAAACAAATAATTAAAGAAAATCCTTATGTTTTAATGGAAGAAGTAGAGGGCATTGGATTTAAAAGAGCAGATGAGATTGGCTTGAAAGTTGGCTTTGCTTATGATAGTGATGTTAGAATTTCAGCTGTTATATATTATTTGCTTAACGAATATATGAATAAGTTTGGCGACACTTATCTTTTAGAAGAAGAGTTAATTAAGTATACTTTACAGTTTTTGAATAACCACGAAGACTTTGAAGTTGATGAACAAAAAGTCATTAAGCAATTATTCTTGTTGATTGAATCTCATAAATTAATTAAGGAAGAAGATAGAATTTTTCTTAGATACCTTTATTATGCTGAGAAAAGTATTGCTAAAATGATGTTGAAATTTAACATCAATAGTGACGTCAATTTATCGGTTGATGACCACCTACAAGCTTTTAAGTCAATAAATCATATTAATTATACTCAGGCTCAAAGAAAAGCCATTCATTTGGCATTGACTAATCATGTGAGCATTATTACAGGTGGGCCTGGAACAGGTAAAACAACCGTTATTAAGGGTCTTATCCATGTTTACCGAATGATGCGTAATCAAGCCTTAGATGACGAAGATTTAAAATTGGCTGCACCTACAGGTAAAGCTGCTAAAAGATTGTCTGAATCGACAGATTTACCAGCTTCAACCATACATAAGTTATTAGGTTATGATTTCAATGGAGAGTTTAAGTATGATGAGTTTTCTCCTTTAGAAGCGAAGTTAGTTATTATTGATGAAGCTTCAATGATTGATTGTATATTAATGAAAAAATTATTGAGTGCTATAAAAGTAGGTACTATCCTTGTCTTTGTAGGTGATGCTAATCAGTTGCCTTCAGTAGGACCCGGAGATGTATTAAATGATTTAATTAAGTCTGATTTATTTCCAGTTCAAGAACTAAATATAATTCATAGACAAGCCAATGATTCTAACATCATTTCCTTAGCCTATGATGTTCTTGAAAAACAAATTGATGAGTCAATTAGAGATAATAAGGATGATCGGTTATTTTTTAATGCCAAAGATGAATATATTTCTTCTACACTCCTAAAACTGATTGATCGATTGATACAAAAGAATTATTCTTTACTAGAAGACATTCAAGTCTTGGTGCCGATGTATAAAGGTATCAATGGCATTGATAGATTAAACGATTTAATACAAGAAACCTTTAATGGAGACAATAAAAATCTATCTTTGTCTTTTGGTGATAAGAAATTTTACTTTCAAGATAAAGTTATGCAATTGGTTAACCAACCAGATAAGAATGTGATGAATGGCGACCAAGGTTTTGTTGTTGCTATTGATGATGAACGAGAAATGGTGGTTGATTTTTCTGGTCAATTGGTTAAATATAATCGTAAAGAACTCGATCAATTAACCTTAGCTTATGTAACATCAATTCATAAGTCCCAAGGCTCTGAATATAAAGTTGTTATTATGCCATTGACTTTATCCTATTCCATTATGTTAAGAAAGAAGTTGCTTTATACAGCTATTACTAGAGCCAAAGAAATACTAATCATGGTTGGTAATTTTGAAGCTTTTAAAAGAGGTGTTTTAGGTAAAGATAGAAAGAGAAGAACTATGCTTAAAAACTTTCTTACAGATGAACTTAATCAAAGTCCAAGCAATCAAGTGAAAATTGAAGATTTTCTAAATGAATAAGTTTGCAAATTAAGTAGATGTATTGTATAATATTTTTAAATCAATGATGAAGATAAGTAGTAAATAATTGCATAAAACAAGAGAGTCTAGGATGGTGGGAACTAGACATGCATATTTATGAAGCTCCTTCTGAGAGGTGTTAATCACACACGTGACTCGCGTTAAGAGTTTTGAGTGCTAGGTAACTAGAATAAAGGTGGTACCGCGATTGAATCGTCCTTGGTTTATAGGGACGATTTTCTTATTTGGAGAGGTGAATAATGAAAAGATTAAAAGGACATGAAATTAGAGAAATATGGTTAAATTTTTTTAAGGATAAAAACCATAAAATAGAAGAAAGTGCATCATTAATACCTAATAATGATCCTACTTTATTATGGATGAATTCTGGTGTAGCAGCTATGAAAGCTTATTTTGATGGCAGAATAGTACCTAAAAATCCAAGAATGGTCAATGTTCAAAAATGTATTCGTACTAATGATATTGAAAATGTTGGGAATACAGCTAGACACCATACTTTTTTTGAAATGATGGGTAATTTTTCTATTGGTGATTATTTTAGAGATGAAGCCATTGAATATGCTTATGAAATTTTGACAAGTCCTAAATATTTTGATTTTCCTTTAGAAAAGTTATATTTTACTTATTATCCAACAGATATTGATACTTATAACAAGTGGCTTGAGATTGGTATTGAAGCAGATCATTTAATTAGTTCTGAGAATAATTTTTGGGAAATAGGAACCGGTCCTTGTGGACCATGTACAGAAATATTTTTTGATAGAGGCCCTGAATTTGGCGATTTTACAACTGAAAGTATTAAAAAAGATATAGAGAATGACCGTTATGTGGAGTTATGGAACATAGTATTATCTCAATATAATGCTAAAGAAAATCTTACACGAGAAGAATATCCTGAATTACCAAATAAAAATATTGATACGGGTGCAGGTTTAGAAAGATTTGCTTCTGTTTTCCAAAATGCTAAAACTAATTTCGAAACAGATTTATTTTTGCCTATCATTGAAAAATTTGCTGATATATCAGGGATTGAGTATAAGGGTCAAAAATCCTTTAAAATTATTGCAGACCATATTAGAACCATTACAATGGCTTTAAATGATGGGGCAATGATTTCGAATGAAGGTAGAGGCTATGTTATCAGACGTTTACTTAGAAGGGCTGTAAAACATGGCAAACAAAACGGTATAACGAGGCCATTCTTATCAGAATTAGTGACTGTTGTGATTGATTTGATGAAACCTTCATATCCCGATTTACTAGATAGACAAGATATGATTAAAAAAATTATACATAGTGAAGAAATAAAGTTTTTAGAAACTTTGCAATCTGGTGAAGAAAAGCTTAAAGACATGATTAATCAAACACAAAGTCATATGATTAAGGGAGAAGATGCATTTATTCTTTATGATACTTATGGTTTTCCATTAGAGTTAACCGAAGAATACGCTGAAGAATTAGGTTATAAGGTTGATGTTAAAGCTTTTGAAGTTGAAATGAGTAAACAAAAAGAACGTGCAAGAAGTGCTAGAACTGAGACTTCCTCTCTTGCGTCACAAAATCAAGATTATTTAAATTTCACTGATGAGTCTATTTTTGTTGGTTATGAAAAACTTAGCCAATTGGCTAAAATAATCAAAGTTTTTCCTGAAGGAATTGTATTAGATAAAACACCATTTTATGCAACTTCAGGTGGACAGCTAGCGGATAAAGGTATTATATACAATGACGACATTACTTTACATGTAATCGATGTAAATAAATTGCCTAACGGTCAATTCATTCATATGATAAAAGAAGATATTAATCAATCATTAGAAGGGAAAGAGATGACTGCTAAGGTTGATCAAGTCAATAGAGAGTTCACTGAATATCATCATTCAGCAACCCACTTATTGTTTAAAGTTTTAAGGGATAGGTTGGGAAGTCATGTGAGTCAACAAGGGTCACAAGTTTCTAGCGAAAGTTTAAGATTTGACTTCAATCATTATGAATCTATTGATGATTCACTCATATTAGAAATTGAAAAAGATGTCAATGATATGATTCAAGATTCTTACAAAACTTCAACAAGTATTCTCTCAATCGATCAAGCAAAAGAAAAAGGAGCAATCGCTGAGTTTGGAGAAAAATATTCAGATAAAGTTAGAACAGTTGATTTAAAATACACCCTTGACTTGTGTGGTGGAACACATGTTAAAGATATCAGTGATATTGGTAGGTTTGCAATTAAATCTTTATATTCTATCGGTTCAGGTATTTACCGTATTGAAGCTTTGGTCAATGATAGGGTTGATAATCTAGTAGATGAGTTAAAAGGTTTAAATGAAGATATAGAAAATGTTAAACGTAAGGCACATAGAATTATTGATGAGGCTAAAGAAGAGGGAATTGTATTATCAATTGATTTTAGTGATAACTACAAAGCGAAAGGTTCTTATCAAGATGTGATACATCAAAGGGACCTATTAAAAATATATCAAAATCAAGTGAAAAATCTTGAAAAAGAATATCAAAGAATTAAAGAAGAAAAAGCCATGCAGAGTTTATCAGATTTTACTAAAGATACATATGGTCAAAAGATTATTTCAATTGTAAATGATGTGAACGGTGGAGTATTAAAACAAGTGGCAGATGACTTAATCGACACGTTAGACAAGGGATTCGTATTTTTAGCAAGTATTTATAATGAAAAGGTTATATTTGTTGCTAAAAGCAATGACCCTAATATTGATGCAGGAAGAATAGTAAAAGAAGCTGCAATCATATGTCAAGGTAATGGTGGCGGTCGAAAAGACTTTGCTCAAGCCGGTGGAAAAGATACTGAAAGAGTTCAAGAGGCTATAGACAAGGTAAAGGACTTAGTCTTATGAAAATATTAGGATTAGATTTAGGTTCAAAGACTCTAGGCATAGCTTCATCAGATTTAAGTCAAACTGTAGCAAGCATGGTAAAAACAATTACTTTTCCTGAAAATCAATTTAAAAGAGCAATTAATGAGTTAAAATCATTGATAGATTTCTCAGTCTATGAGAAAATAGTTTTAGGACTACCAAAGAACATGGATGGAAGCCTTGGTAAACAAGCTGAGGACACCCTTGTATTTAAAAAAATGTTGGAAAATCACTTTCATTTGGAAGTTGTTATGTGGGATGAGAGATTAACATCAAAGATGGCAAATTCTATGATGATTACAGCGGATTTAAGTCGAAAGAAAAGAAAGCAAAAAGTCGATTATGTGGCAGCGACTATTATATTACAAAGCTATTTAGATAGCAGAAAGTGAGGAAATTATGACAGATATACATGATGATACTTTAGTATTAACCGATGAACTTGGAAATGAAATTACAGCGAAAATCATATTAACTTTTGAATCTGAAGAATTTAATAAATCTTATGTGGTTTATCAATTAGATGATGAAGATGAAGAAGAATACCATGCAGCTAGTTTCAATCCTGAAGATGGCGATGAAGGTACATTAGGTCAAATCGAAACCGATGAAGAATGGGATTTGATTGAAGAAGTATTAGAAAGCTTCTTAGAAGAAGACGAAGAAGAACAAGAATAATCAATGATTAACGCTTATTTAAAATCATTAAATCAACCATTGGTACATCCAATGGTTGACCTTATGAAAAAGCAAGCTTTAAATGATCATGTTCCCATCATTACAGATGAAGGTATTCGTTTTCTCATTCAATTATTAAAAATTAAAAATGCAAAAAAAGTGCTTGAGATAGGAACTGCTATAGGCTATAGTTCTATTCTTATGGCACTTTTTACCCATGTGGATATTACGACAATTGAAAGAGATGAAAAACTTTTTAAAATAGCAGAAGAAAATATTAATAAAGCAAATTTACAAAAAAAGATTAAAGTAATTTTGGCTGATGCCCATGATGTAAGTATAAATGATCAGGATTATGATTTGCTTTTTATTGATGCTGCGAAAGCTTCGTATATTGATTTTTTTGAAAAGTTTTCAAAAAATGTATCGACTGGTGGTGTCATCGTTACAGATAACCTTTTGTTTAGAGGTTTGGTTGCTAGTCCACAGGGTATTGAAAGTAAAAATCGATTACAATTAGTTAAGAAGATTAATAAGTTTAACGAATATATTATTAAGCAAGAAGATTATGATACTTATATTTATCCAATTGGTGATGGTATGAGCATATCTATTAAGAAATAGGTGATTTTTTTGAAATTAGTTGTTAGGATAAAAAATCAAGAAGAAATTAGACATTTGACTGAAATTGGTGCAGATGTTTTTTTGCTTGATACTGATAATTTCACAACTAAAGCTATTTTTGCACTTGGCATAAATGAAATGAAGTCAATAGTTCAGTACATAAAATCTCTCAATAAGGAAGTTTATGTTTTAATCAATAAAATGATTCATGAACCTGATATTTTAAGACTTAAGTCTTATTTGTCTTATTTGAAGGAACTTGAAGTGGATGCTATTGTTATCAATGATTTTTCAGTGTATGTCATAGCCAAAGAAATTGAATTGGATCATTTGATTATATATCAACCAGGTACTATGAATACCAATAGTTTTGATGTGACTTATTTAAAAAATAGAATTAAGGGTATGACTCTCTCAAAGGAGATTACCCTTGATGAAATTCAGGTAATGATAGAATCAAGTAAGGACATTGAATTTTCTATTATTGGACATGGTTATATTGATATGTTCTATTCCAAAAGAAAATTAATTACTCATTATTTAACTCACAAGGATTTATCGGGTCCTTTAGTCAAAGGTAATCAAGGTTTTGTTCTTGAAGAAAAAACTAGAGAAAATATGTTCTATCCTATATATGAAGATGAAATAGGAACACATATTTTTAGGGATAAAAAGCTGGAATCTTTTAAAGAAATTCAAATGATTAAAGATAAAATAAGCGATTTTTTTATTGAAAGAATTTTTATGGATGATCAGGAATACTATCATGCTGTTAAAGCTTATTTAAATCAAGAATCTGTTGAGAGTTTCTTAAAGCAATATGGGGCTTCATACAATAAAGGTTTTTATTACACCCCTACTGAAAAAAGAAAGGGTGAAATTCATGAAAACTGAGTTGTTGGCACCGGCAGGAGATTTACAAAAAGCAAAAATAGCCTTATTATATGGCGCTGATGCTGTATATATAGGAGGCAAACAATTTTCATTAAGAGCTAGAGCTTCTAATTTTGATGTATCTATGATAAAAGAATTGGTCGATTATGCTCATCAAATAGAAAAAAAAGTTTATGTTACCATGAATATGGTATTTCACGATGAAGATGTAGAGGGGTTAGATCAGTATTTAAAAGCACTAGATCAAATAGGAGTAGATGCTATCATTTGTTCAAATATGATTGTTATTGAAAAGGCAAAAGAGTTAACTAATTTAGAAATTCATTTATCAACTCAGTTTTCATTAACAAACTCATCTTTAGCAAACTATTTTTTCCAAGAAGGTGTACAAAGGGTTGTTTTATCAAGAGAAGCATCTTTAGAAGAAATAAAGGAAATTCAAAATAAATCTAAAGCTGAGTTGGAAGTCTTTATTCATGGTGGTATGTGTGTATCATATTCTGGAAGATGTACATTATCAAATTATACAGTACTAAGAGATGCCAATCGCGGAGGATGTGCTCATACTTGTAGGTGGTTGTATAACTTGTACGATCATGGCAGATTGATATCTGAGGATTTTGATTACCAAATGTCTTCAAAAGATTTAGAAGCAACAAATTATATTAAAGACTTATTAGATATAGGTGTAGCATCCTTAAAGGTTGAAGGTAGGATGAAATCAATTCACTATATAGCCACAGTTATAAATGCTTATCGCATGTTGATAGATGACTACCATAAGTCTTGTTTAAGACCTATAGAACAATATCAATTAGAAATTCAAAAAGCAGAAAATAGACTGACTTCGTACGGCTTTTTTGAAGGAGAAACAAGCACAGAACAGCAATTATATAATGCTAGAAGTGAAATACCTACTAAAGAGTTTGTAGCTTTAGTTAAAGAATATAATGAGGATAAGAAAGAACTGATTATTCAACAAAGGAATTATTTTGAACCAGGTGATAGTCTTGAAATATTAATGCCTGATAAAACAATTATTCAATTAAAAGTAAGAGAAATTTTTGATGAAGATAATCTAAAATTGGATGCAGCTAGACATCCATTACAAACCATCAAATTAAGATGTCTTATTCGTGTTAAAAAGAATAGTATGGTCAGAAAAATTTTAGTTTAGTTAACAAATATATTTGTGATATAATAAATAAGTAAAGGGGATTATATAATGGAAAATAAATTTAAATTAACCCAAGCTGGGTTTGAACAACACCAAAAAGAATTAGAAGAACTTAAGGGTCCTATTAGAGAAAAAAACTTGCAAGATTTACAAGAAGCAAGAGCTCAAGGTGACTTATCTGAGAATGCTGATTACGATGCAGCTAGAGATGAGCAAGCAAGAATAGAAGCTCGTATCAAAGAAATTGAGAATATTTTAAAAAATGCTGTAATTATTAACGAAAACAGCCGATCAAAATCTATTTCTGTGGGGAAACAAATCACAGTTAAATTTATAAAACAAAACGTTGAAAAAAAATTAAAATTAGTTGGACCTGTTGAAGCTAACCCATTAAGCAATCAAATCTCTGATGAATCACCATTGGGTAAAGCACTTATTGGACAAAAGAAAGGTCAAATTATTCATTATAAAGCTGAAACCGGTAAAGAAATAACTGTTGAAATATTAGATGTTAAATAGAGTGTGAGGAATACATTGTGATAGGAATCATAGGCGCATTAGATATTGAATTAAACTTTCTATTTGAAAATATGGTTATCGCAAGGACAGAATTGATTGCCGATAAGACTTTTTATTTAGGACATATAAAAAACCAAGAAGTTGTTGTCTCTAAATCTGATATTGGTAAAGTGAATGCAAGCATCACTGCGACCATTATGGCAAGTTATTTCAAAGTAAAATTGATTATTAACACAGGTATAGCTGGTGGTTTGCATCCTGCTCAAGTAGGAGATATTATATTGGCTAATGGCTTGTCGTATTTCGATGCTTCAACCACAGCGATTGATGATGCTCCTCATGGCCAATTAGGGGATGATCCTTTAATAGTCAAGACTGATAAAGCTTATTTGCATAAAGCCATTAATGTTTTTAATAAACTAGCATATGATTATAAGATTGGACATATTGTTTCTGGAGATAAATTTGTAACCAAGATAAGAACATTAGATAAGATTAGTAAGAATGTTACTAATATTTTAGCCTGCGAAATGGAAGGTATGGCCATAGCCATAACTGCTTATAAATTTAATATTCCTTTTATTTCAATTAGAGGTATTTCTGATGTGGTTGAAGATAAAGGACAAACCCTATCTTATAAAAAAATAGCTCATGAAATTGCTAAAAAAAGTTCTCAATTTGTTCTATCTTTTTTAGGAGTGTTAAATGAATCAAATAAAGCTTGATAATTATGTTTTTAATTATCAAGTTTTTTTCAATAAGATAAAACATGTATATTTAAGAATAGAAAAAGACTATATTAAAGTCACTTGTCATCCTAGCTTTAGTCAAGATCAAATAGAGGCTTTCTTATATAAGCATAAACGATGGATTATCAATCGATTAAGCATAGAAAAAAAAGATATCTATAATTTGAAGTCTTTCTCTTTATGGGGTCAAGAGTATAAAGTAAGAGTAAATAAAAATATTTCTCGCTCTATTTATCTTTTTGATAGCCATATCAATATTAAATCTGATACTATTGATGGAAAAGTAATTGAACATTTCTATAGAAATGAAACTTTAAAAGAAATAAAACAGATTATTGAAGATAATAAGGAATTATTGAAGCAGTACTTCAATATAGACCAGCTTACTTTTAAAGCTCAATTAATGAAATCAAGGCTTGGAAGTTGCATTACGCAAAAGAAAATCATCAAACTAAATTCCATACTGGCAAGATTAGATAAGAAATATCTAAAACTAGTCTTATTTCATGAGTTAGTTCATTTAAGTGTCCAAAATCATTCTAAAAATTTTCATGATTTACTTGAGGTTTTATATAAGAATCATCGTCTTGCCACTCGTCAATTAAATCATGAAATTAAAAAGTATAAAATGTAAGTGTTCACTCATGAAAAAATAGACATTTACCTTTAAATATTATATAATAATATATGCAATGTATAATCCTGGAGGCAACTATGATCGAAATTTTTCTGAAAAAGAAATTCTTTTACCCAAATGAATACCAGAAAACCGTTTTTGATATAGATTTTAATAAGTTAAAATCCAAGGGTATACAACATATATTAATTGATTTAGATAATACGCTTATCCCCTATGATGAGCATTTACCGAACACAAGAATAGAAGAATTAGTAAATCAAGTTAAGTCTTTAGGATTGACAATGACAATTATTTCTAATAATAAAGAGAAGCGAGTTCAAGCATTTTCTAAAGCCATTCAATTGGATTATGTAAATAGCTCAAAAAAACCATTAAAATATGGTTTCAAAAAAGCTTTAAAAAAACTTTCTTATCCTTCAGTAAGCACAGTTTGTTTGATTGGAGATCAATTCATGACAGATGTGTTTGGGGGTAATCGAATGGGCTTTTACACGATTGTTGTCGATGCAATAAAAAGAAAAACTGAAAAATGGTATACCAAGCTTAATAGAAAATTAGAGAATAAAGTTCTTTTAAGGTTAAAAAAGACTGATCCTGATTTTTATGATTTGATGAATTTAGCGGAGAAGAGGTAGAGTATGAGTCAAGATGCATATTGTAATGGCTGTGGTTCAAAAATACAAAGCACAGACAAAACCAAACCTGGATTTATTAGTGAAGATTTATTAAAAGAGAAATCATCAGATGAACTAATATGTCAAAGATGTTTTAGAATTAAGAATTATTCTGAAACATTTCCTTATGAGGTATCAAACCAAGATTTTTTGCAAGTAATAGATAAAATTAGAAACGAAGATGCATTAATTGTTAAAATTGTTGATATTTTTGATTTTTCAGGATCTTTCGTACCAGCAATTAAGACTTTAACTGAAAAAAAAGATTTTATATTAGTTGGAAACAAAGTAGACCTTTTACCAAAAAATGTAAAGCATAAAAAGATATTGAGTTGGCTAAAAATAATGTTGAGAAATCAAGGTTTTGATGTTTTAGATAGTGTACTTGTATCTGCTAAATATGGTGATAATTTTGACGAGTTAATGAGATTGATTTATAAGTATAAGGGTAATAGAAATGTTTATATTGTGGGTTCAAGTAATGTGGGTAAATCTAAAATTATTAATCAAATATTAAAAAGATATTTAGGTGCAGCATCTGACATAGTAACAGAATCATTATCCCCTCAAACAACTTTAGGTTTGATTGGTTTTAATCTTCTTGATGGTTCAATCATTTATGATACACCTGGAGTGGTTAATAAACATCAATATATGCATTATTTATCGAGACAGTCTTACAAGGCAACATATCCACAAAAAGAAGTAAAACCACTTGTTTTTCAGTTAAATGAAGAACAAACTTTATTCTTTGGTGGTTTGGCAAGATTAGACATTATTTCTGGTGAAACCTGTGATATTATAAATGTCGTAACTTATTTTTCAAATAGGTTAAATATTCATCGAACTAAGACTGATAGAGCAAACAAATTATATAAAGATAAATTATATTCTTTATTGTCTCCACCTGTTTCATCAGAAGAAGAATTACCTAGATGGGTCTTTCATGAGTTTAGAATTAGAGACAATCAAAAATATGATATCGTCTTTTCTGGTTTAGGCTTTGTGACATTAAGAGCACCTTTTCATGTTAAAGCTTATGCACCCTTTGTCGTGGGCGTATATACTAGGTTGGCCATTATATAAATGAAAAATTTATTAGACCATATAAAAGACTATCTAATTCATGAATTTGAAAGTGATTCCTATAGGCTAAAGCATATTTTTTCAGTTGCTGAAATGGCTGTTAAATTGGCTAATCATTATTATATAGATGTTTATAAAGTAGAAATAGCTGCTTTATTACATGATGCTACAAAAAATGATTCAATTGAGACTATTTGGTCAATGGCACAAGAGGAATTTTCATTAGAAGAATTAGAGAAGATTCCTAAAGGCTGTTTGCATGCATATTCGGCTGTTGTTTTAGCTAAAAATAATTTTAATATCCAAGATAAAGAAATTTTAGATGCAATAAAATACCATTGTCATGGTAGAATGGGTATGTCAAAGGTAGAGCAAGTAATTTATTTAAGTGATTACCTTGAAGAGACAAGAGATTTTGTCACAGATGATTTTAGGCAACTTGCTTTTCAAAATCTTGATCTTGCAACGGCTAGAGTTGTAAAAGAAACCATTGATTATTTGCATAAGAAAAAAGCATATATATCTGAAGAAACATACAAATTGTATGACTATTATTATATTGGAGGAAATGAATGAGTAAAAAATTACAAAAAGTAGTGGATGCCCTATTAGACTTAAAATTATTTGATGTTTTGGTTTATGATTTTAAAGATGTATCCCCTTTTTTTGATTATCAAATCATCGCATCAGCATCTAATGAAAGACAAGCTCATTCATCGATTGAATTTGTAAAAAAAGCTCTAGACAATCTAGATAATTACCATGTTGAAAGTGATCCTGCAAGTCGTTGGGTCCTAATAGATTTACAAGATATTATTATTCACGTCTTCCATAAAGATACAAGAAATGATTACCAAATTGAAAAGTTGTTTTACGATCGTAAGCTTATAAGTCAAGAGGAGATCCAAAATGGAGTATGATTATTTAGCAAGTTTTTATGATGCTTTTATTGATCAAGAAGTCTATGAGCAATATCTTGATTATATAAATAAATACTCAGGATTAGGATCTGTTTTAGATATAGGATGTGGAACGGGTAATTTATCTTTACAATTGGCTAGAATAGGATATGATGTAGTAGCCACAGATTTAAGTGAGAGTATGTTGCATATTGTAACTCAAAGAGCTGAAAATGAAGATTTAAAAATCGAAGTTGGAGTTTATGATATGTTAGATCCTATTGAATTTCAGTTTGATTTAATTATTGCTTCTATGGATGTGATTAATCATTTGTCTGATTTAGAAGATGTTGAATTTGGTTTTACGAATATATTTAATTCTCTTAAAGAAAATGGTGTATTTATTTTTGATGTTTTATCTGTAGAGTTTATAGATGCTTTTGATGGCTATGAAGAAAATGATAAAGACTATCAATTTCATTGGCATAGCGAGAAGGGTGATAAACCACACAGTATAGTTCATACCATTAGGGTTGAACACTTGGATAACCCCCATGAAATTCAAATATATGAACAAACTCATGAATATATAGAGTATGAAAAAATATTGGAAAAAGTCGGTTTTAAAATTGTTGATTCAAGATCAATGCCTGAAAGAAAAATATACGTTGTTCAAAAACAAGAACTCTAACACTTCAAAAGAAGTGTTTTTCTTTTTTTCAAGAAGAATTTTCACCACACTCAAGTAGTATATGATTGAGGTGGTACAATGAAATTCTTAAAAAATAATATGGGTTTTATTTTAATATTTTTAGCAATTCTTGCTTTTTTTGCTTATAATACAATTGATTTAAAGGATCAAGAAATTAATCCTTATCCAATAAGCACTGAGGACTCAATTCATAGGCAAATTAAAGTAGAGGTTAAAGGAGAAGTGCTTCAACCAGGTATTTATGATTGTTACGATAATGATAGGGTAGTAGATTTGATTAATAAGGCAGGAGGACTTACTTTAGCAGCTGATACAGCCACAATCAATCAATCAGAAAGAGTTTATGATGAGATGGTTATTATTGTACCAAGGATATCTAGTGGTCATATCCCTCCTGAAGATATTTATCGCTATATATATGTTGAGATTAAAGGACAAGTGAATGAACCAGGAGTCTATAAAATTAAAGAAAATGCAATTTTAGATGATTTAATCTTGATGTCTGGGGGTTTAACACCCTTTGCAGATATTAGAGAAGTCAATTTAGCTGAAAAACTAAAACATGAAAAACTCTATATAATTGAGAAGCTTGTTGATCAATATATTTATGTAGAAGTTAAGGGACAGGTCAGGAATCCAGGTGTTTATCAAATGAATCAAGGTGATTTATTAAGGGATGCTATTGATGAAGCTGGAGGTCTTAAAGAAGAGGCTTATACAAAAGAACTAAATTTGGCTAGACTTTTGGTAAACAATGAATTTATCTATATATATCATCTTGATGATATGCTAGATGAGTTTGCAGTAGAAGTTAAAGGTCAAGTGAAAAATCCAGGAGTCTACTATTTTAAACAAGAGACTAGAGTAATTGATGTAATTCAAAGTGCAGGAGGCTTTACGGACCTTTCAAATTACGAAAAGGTTAACTTATCTGAAATTGTTGAGGATGAACAAGTTATAAATATTCCTATGCTTAAAGAAGCAACTCTCTTTGCTGTTGATATTAAGGGGCAAGTTAAGTACCCAGGAGTATATTATTTAAAAGAAGGATCAAGAATTATTGATGTGATTGGTATGGCGGGTGGTTTTAGACCTGATGCAGATTCAAGTCTTGTCAACTTATCTGAATACGTATATGACGAGCAGGTTATAGAAATTAGTGAAGTGGACAATGATAAAGAATATTTTTATGTAGAATTAAGAGGGCAAGTCATTTTACCTGGGATATATAGCTTTTTACCAGGAGAAAGATTAATTTCTATAATCAATAGAGCAGGTGGGTTAACGGCTAAAGCCGATATAGACAATATGAATTTGACAAGACAATTGGAAGATCAAGAGGTAATTGTTGTTCCTAGTATTTATGAAGAAAAAATATATGTTCAAGTTTCTGGAGAAGTTTTTAATCCTGGTTCTTACTTAGTCCCAAGAGGGATTGATATGATAGACCTATTAGAAATTGCAGGAGGATTAACAGTTTATGCAGACTATGAATATATTGACTTTTATCAAGTATTTTATTCAAATTCATCAGTCTACATTCCAAGTATTCCATCTACTGAAGTCATAACTGAAGAGGTGACTACACAAATTCCAGATCTACCAAATAACCCTTCAGGAAAAGTCAATATTAACCTTGCGACTAGGGAAGAACTACAAACATTGACTGGTATAGGTGTTATTCTAGCTGAAAGAATTATAGATTATCGTATGCAGCATGGTTTCTTTGAAAATATAGAAGGTATTATGAGTGTTAGTGGTATAGGAACAAGTATCTATGAAAATATTAAAGACCATATTACAGTCTAACGCTTCTAAATATATCCATATTGTTTTCATTCTTTCTTTAGCCCTATATATAAGAAAACAGCCATTAATCCTAATGGCTGTTTTCGTCTATTCAGTGGTATTATTCAAAAAAAGAAAAAGTCTACTTTATTTATCAATGTTCATTTTATTTTTAGTAATCATAAGATTAAGTTTGATAGATCATAGAATAAATGAACCTATCCCATTACAAGCTAAAGTTTTAAAAGTTGATGTTGATTCATTATTAGTCAAATCAAAGTATAAGTATTTAGTATATCTCGATGATACTTCATTTTATTATCCTGGAATGACATTAAAAATAAATGGTCAATATCGAGAACTAGATATCAAAAATTTACCTAACAGTTTTAATTATTCACTTTACCTAAAATCACAAGGTATTCAAGCTGTCATTGATGTTGAATCTATTCGTGTGCTTGACAATCAAAAAAGTATATTTTATTTGCAATACGCACTTCAAAATTGGATTGATAAAACTTATGATGGACATATACAAACATATCTAAATTTGTTTATTTTAGGAGATAAATCATATCTAAATCAAGAGATTTACTCGGCATCATTAGATATTGGTATATCCCATCTTTACGCAATCTCAGGTATGCACTTAGGATTGATTATATTAATGCTTCAGACTATTTTAAATCAATTTTATTTAGATAGAAAAACCCACTTATTGCTGATGTGTTTTTTTCTTATAATCTATAATATAATAACGGGTTTTTCTATTTCTCTCATAAGGGCATCACTACTCTTTGTCCTTGTCTTTGCATTTAAAAAAACATCCAATAAACTTTCTGCTTTGGACTATCTAACGGTTATTTTTATTGGCTTTTTGTTGTATCAGCCCTACTTAATTTATTATATAGGTTTTCAATTATCTTTTTTAATGACCTTTGTGATCATAGTATTTTCTAAATTGACTTATAAAAAGTCTAAAATAAAACAACTATATATTCTATCAGCTTTAGCTTATGTTTTTTCTTTACCTATTATATTAAGTGCTAATCATAAAATTGGTCTTATGAATATTATATATAATCCTATTTTTATTATATTCGTTATGACATTTCTTTTGCCTGGAACATTTGTAATTTTAATTTATCCACCTTTCAAAATAATCTATACTCATTTTATTCAAACCTATGAAAAAGCTATATTATTTGGTCAAAGTTATAATCTATATATTGATTATAGTTTCTTTAATGGCATGATGATTCCTTTATATTGGCTCCTTTTAGTTGTTAGTATTAGTGTTTTATATAAAGGGAAAAAATTTAAACTATTAGCATCTTTGTGGTTGTTTTTTATAATTCTTAATTCTTCGGCTAATAGTATATCAATGATATCTCGAGTAAGTATTTTAGATGTCAACCAAGGTGATGCTATTTTTATAGAATCAAATCATTGTAAAGCAATTATAGATACCGGTAATGTTGACGATTACAATTCCTTAATAAATTATATTAAAGGCAGAAATATAAATCAAATAGACATTTTATTCATCAGTCATCCTCATCAAGATCATTATGGAGAAGTAAAGGACTTGGTTAATGAAATTCATGTCAATAGAATTTATGTTAGTAGATATATTAATACTATTGATAAGGAATCTCAAATAATTGCAAAAAAAGGCGATCAAATAATATGCAAAAAACAAGTTTTTTCGATCATTCACTCAAATATAGATGATAATAACGAAAACAATAATTCTTTGGTTATCTACACCAAAATTCATAATGATGGTTGGCTATTTACTGGAGATATAGAATCAAAAGTAGAAGCAATGATTATCAAAGAGTTTCAAATGGATATTAAACATCTTAAATTAGCTCATCATGGTTCGGATACTTCATCTACTGATGCATTTCTTAATGCTTATAAACCTAAATATGCTTATGTTTCTGTTGGAAGAAATGATTATGGAATGCCTTCAAAAAATGTATTATCAAGATTGAATGCCCATCAAGTAAGATTATATTCAACTTATGAGATAGGTAGTATTGAGGTAAATTACATAGGGAAATTTACCTTTACTACAACTTATATTGACGGTAAAAAAACCTATAGATTTAACAAATGAGAAATGTTAATTTTTTGCTAGTTGTGATATAATAATTAAGGTAAAGTGAGTTGATGTTATGAACAAGAATTGTTATTTGCTCTATGGAGATGATCATTTTTCTATTAAAGAGAAAACCAATCAAATTTTACTCGAGAACGATATTCCAGAGGATGCTATTGAAATTTATGACTATGAAGAAGTTGGATTGCATATTGCCTTATCCAATGCTTTAACTTTACCTTTTTTGGTAGATAAGAAAGGTGTTGTTGTTCGTAACTCAAGCTTCTTAAAAAAACAAGGAAAAATGGACGAAAATGAAAACGAAGAATTAATTCGTTTTTGTAAGATGAATGTTCAAGAAACTGTTTTTATCATTCAAGCACCCTATGAACAATTAGATGGCCAAAAAAAGATTGTGAAGTTCTTAAAGAAGAATATCCTTCATCATACTTATAATCAAAACAAAAGTTTGAATGTCTTTGAATATGTTAAAGATAAGTTATTAGAGAACCAAATAAAAATTGAAACTTTTGCATTAACTCAGTTTGTTAATAGAATTAATCATGACTTAGATAGTGTAAATAATGAAATTGAAAAACTTATAGCATATTCTAGTGGGAAAGACATAATTAATTCAGAAATAATTAGTCAAATAACAGTCAAGGATGTTGATGATAATATCTATAATTTAGTGAATGCCTTACTGGACAATAATAAAACTAAATTAATGGAAATTTACCAAGAGTTAAAATCCATAAATACGAGTGAAATATGGATGATTTCAGCCATATCAAATAAATTCTTAGAAATCCTTCATACAAAATCACTTACGAAAATTGGCTACAATCAAAGTGATATTATGTCTTATTTTAATGTATCTAGTGGGAGAGCTTACTATATGAAAAAAAATGCTGAAGAAACGGATATGGATGAATTAATCAAACATATGACTTCTTTAGCAAATTTAGATTATAAAATTAAAAGTGGTCAAATTGACAAAAGTTTAGGAGTTGAACTGTTCCTACTAAACGTATAAGATTGACAGTAAATATAAATAAAAACGTTCGGATGACGAACGCTATTCTTTATTTATTTGATTGAATTTAATTATAGAGCATTAACTTTTTTAGATAAACGAGCTTTTTGTCTATTAGCATAGTTTTTGTGATGAATGCCTTTAGAAACAGATTTATCAATTTTTTTGAAAGCATAGTTTAATGCATCAACAGCAAGTTCTTTTTCGCCATTTTTAACAGCTAATTCTACTTTTTTAATAGCAGTTTTTAAAGAAGATCTGTAAGATACATTAGCAAGACGTCTTTTTTGATTTTGAATATTACGTTTCATTTGTTGTTTGTTGTTAGCCACGATTTTCACCTCCATGTGTACAGCGTAACTATTTTATCAAATAAACTTGAAAATTGCAACAAATAAAAGTCGAAATTATGTAAATTAATAGGATAGTGTCTTGGTATTTATTTTAAAAGAAGATATAATAAATAAAAATATATTTTTTAGGTGGTAGCATCATGAATATTAATTCAAATACAATTGCTGATACAAAACTTAATATGCAACGAATGCTTCTAAGAAACCAAAGTCTCACTTGTTATGGAGTTCTTGAAGAAACATCAGATAAATTGGTTTCTGTTTTGTTAAAACACGATAAGAAAACAGTTGTTTCATACAATCCATTATTTTCGATGATTAAAGCCAATGATATAATTTTAAATCCACAGTTTATAGAGCCTTTAACTCATGATTTTAATATGGATTTACATGGTAATATTTTATATAGAGATTCTAAATATAAAATTAATACTTGTGAAATAAACATTAAAAGTGAAAGATTTTTACTTGAAGATGAATCAATTATTATAATGAAATATCAATTTTCAAGTTCTGAGTCTATTAATCTTGATTTTTATTCAGGTGTCAATGAAAATATTGAATCTGCAATTTTAAATACAATAAAAGTCCAATCTACTTTACATGAAATTTCTCTAGAAACAGATCAACCAAACCATAATATAGTAATTGTTTATGAAAAAGATTTTAGACATCAAAACCGTAATTTAGAAAAAGATCCTATTGAACACTATGAAATTAAGACTGAAGCCGATAGGGTCTATTCTATTATAAAATATATTGGTCTAAGTAAAGATATAGATCAGTTAAAAAGGAAACTTTACGGGATAAAAAACCAAGGTTATGAAATGGTGAAATCAAAACATCTTGAATATAACCATAGACAAATAAACAAATATAGAATAAATATTATTAACAATGAAAATTTACAAATTTTATCAGACTTTTCTATTCGACAATTGCTTAATCATTCAGGGAATATTGATGAAGTTTCTCCTTCCGGTTTGGGTCAATGGTTGCCATATTATTTTTATATAATGAAGGAACCTAAAAAAGCTAAAGCATTATTAGAAAAACAAATTAATGCTTTACCTGAATTTATTCTTTTAACTGGTCAACTAGGATATAAAGGGGCTTTATTTAGTTTGGATATTAACAAGAAGCCTTTGGGTCAATATCATATATTAAATGGTGCATTCTTCACTCATATGCTTCATTTATATTTAGAGCAAACTGATGATGTTTCAATTTTTTATTCTGGGGCAATGGATACAGTTGCGGCTATTTGTGACTTTTATCTTGATTATTCAAGATATGATGAAAATCACCATCATTATAGTATAATGAATGTGTCTGATTTAGCAGCTTCTATCCATCATATTGATAATCATACGCTAACCAATCACATGGTTAAACATACCATTAGATTATATAAATTATTCCTAAATAAAGTGAAAAAACTAAATAAAGCATATTATAATGACTTTATAAAAAAATATCATGTGATCAAAAAGCTAAAAGCACTCGATCATCTTTACCAAAAGATATTTTTAATGAAGGCCAACATTCACGAAGAATTATTGCCTTATCAAAAATTTAACGATGATTTTAAACATGATAGACTTGCTTTATTGAATCAACATGTTTCTTTAGTTCAAGATCAAATTCTGTTATTTGTAATTTTTAAAGACAAATTTAATCAAACAATCATGAAGAGTAATTATGATTCAATAAAAGATAAGTATCAAAATCAAGCGATTAATCAACTTTACTCGTCTTTATTGCCTATGGATCACACTATAGAAGATGCTTTAGAAATAGTATTAGAAAATTTATCGATTGAAAAAGAGTCCTTATTTGTTAATCAAGAAAATCTTGATGTAGGTTTGGCTGGCTTTATATATTATTTTATAGTCTTTAGACTATGTAAACTAAATCATGTGAAAAACCAATTTACTGTGGATGCTATTCTACCAAAATCAGTAAGAAGAATTGAATTTGATTTTTTATTCAAAACATACCTAGCTCAAGTGAAAATAAAAAGAAATAGCGCTCGTATAGAGTGGAACCAATAGGAGGTTAAAATTATGAAAAGAAAAACAAAAATTGTTTGCACCATTGGTCCAGCCATTGACTCGCCTGAAATGATTGAAAAAATTATTGATGCAGGGATGAATGTCGCAAGACTAAACTTTTCTCATGGTAATCATGAAGAACATAAGAAACGCATTGAAATGATTAGAAGTATCTCTAAGAAACTTAATAGATATATAGGTATCATGGCTGATACAAAAGGTCCCGAAATTAGGACTGGTGATTTTAAAGATGGTTTCCAATCATTTAAAAAGGGAGATATAGTAAAAGTAGTAAGTGAGCCTATATTAGGGACAAAAGATGCTTTTCATATTTCTTCTAAAGAAATGTTTGATGATGTTCAAGTGGGAGATTATTTGTTGATTGATGATGGTAAAATGCGTCTGGATATTAGAAAAGTATCTCCTAACGAATTAGAATGTATGGTATGGAATACAGGTATCATCAAAAGTAAAAAAGGTGTTAATATTCCTAATGCTAAATTAAGTATGCCTTTTATATCAAGCAAAGATGAAGCTGACATTCGTTTTGCAGTAGAAATGAAAGTAGATTTTATAGCTTTATCATTTGTTAGAAGAAAAGAAGACATTTTAGCTGTAAAAGATATCTTAAATAAAATCAATGCTCCTCAAATTGAAATTATTGCTAAAATTGAAAATCAAGAGGGTGTTGACAATCTTGATGAGATTCTAGAAGTCACTGATGGAATTATGGTTGCTAGAGGAGATTTAGGTGTTGAGGTATCAACTCAACTAGTACCTATTTATCAAAAAAAGATTATTCAAAGAGCAAATGAAATGGGTAAACCTGTTATTACTGCGACTCATATGTTAGAATCAATGATGTTATCACCAAGACCAACTAGAGCTGAGGCAAGCGATGTTGCTAATGCTATTTTGGATGGGTCTGATGCAATTATGTTATCAGGTGAAACAGCTGCGGGAGAATACCCAATTGAATCTGTATTAACCATGGATACTATTGCTAAAGCTATTGAAGATACTATTGACTATGAACAAAAACTAACTAAGTCAATTAAAACATCTCATCCAACCACCAATGATGCTATTGGAATTGCGGTTAGTCAAACAGTCTTGGCTCTTCCAAAAGCAGAAGTAATTATAGCTTTTACTGAAACAGGTGGTACTGCAAAAAGAATGGCTAAATTTAGACCAGGCGTTCCAATAATAGCAATTACTAATAATGTAGAAACTTGTCAAAGATTGTCTTATTATTGTGGGGTATTTGCAACGATTGGTGAAAATGTAACTGATTTAAAATATCATGATCAAGTTGCTATTAAAGTAGCTAAAGATTTTGGGTTTGAAGTTGGAGCTACATTAGTGATCACTTCTGGCTGGGGTCAAAAACATGGTTATACCAATACCATGAGAATCATAGATATAGAAGAATAGTAAAAGTAAAGGACTAGTTCAAAATAAATGAACTAGTCCTCTTTTTTTTCTAAGTTAAAACGAATATTAATCTTTTTAAAAAAATTACATACATTTTCATGCCATTTATACTTAATAATTATCCAATAAAAACCTTCAGTTAAAATGATGCCAACGATAAGATCAATGATATAATGTTGTTTTAAAGTCTGAGTGGCAATGATGATTGAAATAGACAGAGTATAGATAATAATCTTATTGACTTTAGGCATGGTTTTATCATTTCTAACCCCTACAATAGCAATCCAACTTGAAATGGTATGCATGGAAGGTAAAGCATTTCTTGGACCAGCTTTTTGATAAATCCACATAACGATACTTTCAGTAAATGATAAATCAGTTCGTGGAGTTAAGTAGTTATTGTCAAGAAATAAACCAGAGGTCACTCTCCATGCTTCTACATCTGATTGCCAAAAGAAATACCAAACTCCACATATAGTGAATGTAATCATTGCGAGAGTGGTAATAATATACATGTTTTTTTCTGAACGATAACTAATATATATAAAAGCAAAAAACCAAAAGGGATAGGCTATGATATATGGGTAAATTGTCCAAGCTAAAAAAGGAACTGATTGATTTAAGTTATAAAAAATATAAGAATAGTCTTTGCCAGGATTGCCAAAAACTTCAGCATAAATTTGATTTCCAAAGTAATTAACAAGCAAAAATAACAAAGCAACTGACAAGGGAATCAGTAGTTTTTTAACTTTAGCGATTTCCATATAAATCCTCCATTTGATATTTCTTCAATATTATATCACAATAAAAATATCTTGGGTAGAGGATAAGGATTTTGATTTTTATTGATAAAGATTGATGAATGTGATAAAATGATATGAGTAAAAAGTGAGGGAAAAATGTTTGGATTTCGTAGCGATGGAAAAAAAATAAAAAGAATTGATCCTTTTATGAAAATAGTACCGCACATCATGTTTAATCGGAATGATGCACTGGTTGCTAAATTTGAAGATATTGATTGTTCTAAATTAGATTCATATATACTTAATAAAAGGCGTGAAGAAAACGTCAAATTAGATTATATGGATATTATTATTTCTGCTTTTGTTAGGGTCTATTCTTTAAGACCAAAACTAAATCGTTTTGTAGTCAATGGAAGACTATATAAACGAAACAATATCCAATTATGTTTAACAATGAAAAAAAGATTAGTGGATAGCGCTGAAGAAACCGTTATAAAACTAACATTTGATGGGACTGAGTCAATTTATGATGTTATAGAACAAGTCCATAAAACAGTAAAAGAAAATTCTGGTGTTCAAAAAAGAAACACTGTTGATAAGTTAGCTGAATTATTTACCAAAGGACCTAATTTTATCATTAAATATACTGTACGATTCTTTATGTGGTTAGATAAACACGGAATGTTACCAAAATCTATTCTTCAAGCCTCTCCCTTCCACACTTCTGTATTTTTAGTTAATTCTAGATCAATTAAAATGAGCCCTGTACAACATCATATTTATAATTTTGGTACAACTGGAGCCTTTGTCTCAATGGGTAAAGAGACTTTTCAACCTGTTGTCATCAATCCAAACAGTAATGAAATTGGCATTAAAAAACTTATGCCCTTAGGCATTGTTGTTGATGAAAGAATATGTGATGGTCTATATAACAGCTTATCATTAAAAGAACTCAATAGAATTTTAGCCAATCCTGAAGTGTTAGATGAAAAGAACTTAAATGTTGTAAAGGATGAGGAATAGGATGATTATTCCTGGAATCTTCACCATTCTCTTTGGTTTGTTTTTTGTGTTTATAGCATATAAATTTTTATTTAATACAGAGAAAACCATTAGAGCCTTACAAGAACTGAAATATAAGTCATCTAGCCAACCAAACCCAAAGGCCATAATTCTTACAAGAGTATTTGCTGTGATACTGTTATTAATAGGTATCTATTTTATTGGTTTAGGAATCAGTAGTTTGATGAACTAAGAAACAGAGTAATCTGTTTCTTTTTATTTTAAGAGGTTTATTATGAGTTTATTAAGAGTTAACCAAGTATCTAAATCCTTTGCTGGTGATTTATTGTTTGATCGTATATCTTTAGATATTAATCAAAATGAAAAAGTTGCTTTAATCGGAAGAAATGGTACTGGAAAATCAACATTATTCAAGATTATATTAAAAGAAATTTCGCCGGATCAAGGAGAGGTTTTTATTCATGGACAAACAAAAATAGGTTATCTTTCCCAGAACATTATTGAAGATGAAAATCACACCTTGTATGAAGAAGTTGTGACCGTATTTAAGGAAGTTATAGATTTAGAAAAGAAACTTCATGAAATTACACAAGTCATGGAAAAGGATCATTCAGAAAGACTGATGAATCATTATGCAAGAGTTGAGGACGAGTTTCAACATAAGGGTGGCTATGATTATTTGATTAAGATAGATACTCTTTTAAGTCATTTTGGTTTTAAAAAAGAACAATATAACCGCCAAATTAAAACATTTTCAGGCGGTGAAAAAACTAGAATTGCTTTTGCAAAGTTATTAATGATTGAACCAGATATATTATTATTGGATGAGCCTACCAATCATATGGATATAGAAATTATTGAATGGCTTGAAGATTATCTAAAGGCCTATAACAAAGCAGTCTTTGTCATTACTCATGATAAGTATTTTATTAATAAAGTATGTAAAAAAATTATTGAAATAGATCAAAATACAATTGAAACTTATCATGGTAATTATGATGAATATGAAGAGGAAAAAGTCAAACGCTACGAGTTGTTGATGAAAAAGTATCAAAAACAACAGAAGGAAATACTGCATCTTCAAAGTTTTGTTGATAGATTTAGATATAAAGCGACCAAAGCCAAGTCCGCTCAAGATAGAATCAAAAAATTAAATAGAATTGATAGGATAGAAGCACCAAGCAAATCTAATGCTAGGGTACATATTAATTTTAATACCAAAAGACCAACAAAAATAAACATTATTGAATTAAAGAACTTGAGTATTGGTTATGATCAAGCAATTTTAAAAAATATCAATTTTAAAATGCGTGGATTTGATAAAGTTGGAATTATTGGACCCAATGGTTCTGGAAAAACAACATTAATCAAGACTATTATGTCTATGATAGAACCCATTTATGGACAAGTTATTTTTCATAAGCATATGAAAATTGGATATTTTGATCAAAATTTATCAAAGTTTAATCCAACATTGACTTTATTAGAAACTGTTCATCAATATTACCCTACAAAAACATTAACTGAAGTAAGATCTGATCTAGCTAGAGTGATGTTTGTTCAAGAAGATGCTTATAAAACTATTTCGGTTTTAAGTGGTGGTGAATTGGTTAAACTTCATTTATTATTTCTTATGCTTGAAGAACCTGATTTGTTAATATTGGATGAACCCACTAACCATCTAGATATAGATACTAAAAATATTATTGAAGATGTTTTTGAAGATTATGAGGGACCTATTATCTTTATTTCACATGATAGATATTTCATTAATAAGGTAGCTACTAAAATTATTTCTATTTCAAATCACATAGAAGTATATCATGGAAATTACACTGATTATATTGGTCAAAAAAGCATAAATCAAACAAAGGAAATTAAGCCAGTTAACAAAATTAAAAGAGTTTCAATTGAACAATCATTAGAAAAACTTGAAGAAGAGATATCTCATTTAGAAACTCTTATTATAGACCAAAAACAAAAACTGTTTGAAGAAGAAATATACAGTAATATAGATAAGTATGATTTTGAAAATCAGTTATTGTTAGAATTAGAAAATAAATTAAATGAAAAATATCATGAATTAGAGATTCTCGTGAAAAAAGAATATTAAAAGCATTTAGTTTATGATAAAATTATTATGTTATAGGAGGTCCACATGATTAATCAAATTAAAGAAAGTATAAAAAGTGAGTTAGAATTTTTTATATATAATGAATTTCAAACAAAAATAGAAATCGGTGTTGAAAAGCCAAAAAATCCAAATTTAGGTGATTTATCAGTTCCTGTCTTTTCAGTTGTAAAGGCTTTAAGAAGACCTTTGCCAGAGATTGTTAAAATCATTCAAGACCAACTTCAATTGCTGACTATAAGTTCGTTTCTCGCTGAAATTAATTCAGTGTCTGGTTTTATTAATATTAGACTCAATCAAGTATATTTTGCACAAGCAGTTATCAAAGAGTACCAGTCAGCCAAAAATTATGGAGAAAGTCTTATTGGTCTAGGAAAAACAATTGTCATTGATTATTCCTCGCCTAATATTGCCAAACCTTTTTCAGTAGGACATTTACGTTCAACGGTCATAGGGAATGCTATTGGAAATATTCTTGAAAAGCTGAATTATAAGGTTGTTAGAATAAATCATTTAGGTGATTTTGGTACTCAATTTGGTAAGATTATCTATGCTTATTTAAATTTCGGTGATAAAGAAAAAGTAGATAAAAATCCAATTGAAGAACTTATGAAATTGTATGTTGATTTTCATGAGTTAGCTAAAGAAAATCCTGAAATTGAAGATAAAGCAAGGGAAATATTTAAAGAACTTGAGTTAAATAATCCTGAATACGTTTCCTTATGGAAACATTTTAGACAAGTATCTCTTGAGGAGTATATGAAAGTCTATAAAATATTAGGTGTTGAATTTGATTCTTATGATGGCGAAGCTTTTTATAACGATAAAATGCAGACTATTGTAGACGAACTTAAAGAAAAGAACTTATTGGTTAAAGACCAAGGGGCAATGATTGTATCCTTAGATGATGATTTACCGCCTGCTTTAATACAAAAAAGTGATGGATCTACTTTATATATTACAAGGGATTTAGCTGCTTTATTTTACAGAAAAAACACTTATCATTTTGATGAAGTACTATATGTGGTTGGCAATGAGCAAAAACTTCATTTTACTCAATTGCAAGAAGTTGTTAAAAAAATGGGTTATTCTTTTTATGAAGATATTCATCATATTAATTTTGGATTGGTATTGCAAGATGGAAAAAAAATGTCTACACGCAAGGGAAAAATTGTTAAGTTAATTGATGTTTTAGAAGAAGCAAGAAATCTATCATTAAATTATATGAATGAAAAAAATCCTAGTTTAGAAAACAAAGAAGAAATAGCACAAGCTGTTGGCGTATCTGCAATTATATTTAATGATTTGAAAAATTTCAGATCAAATGATATTGATTTTAACCTAGAAGATATGGTTAATTTTGTTGGACAAACTGGACCATATTTGCAGTATACATCGGTTAGAATTTCATCTATTTTAGATGAAAATATTATGGATATTAACTCAATTGACTTTGATTTATATGCAAACGAGGCTAGTTTTGAGTTAATTAAGTCTATTGATGAGTATCAAGATATTTTATTGAAAGCAAAAGAAGACTATGCGCCTTCAGTGCTCGCAAAATATTTATTATCTTTAGCAAGTTACTTTAACAGTTACTATGCTAAAGAAAAAGTAATGGTAGATGATTTATTAGAAAGAAACACAAAATTATACTTAATTTCAATAGTGCGTCACATCTTAAATGATGGAATGAAACTATTGGGAATGAAAATTATTAAGAAAATGTAAAGATTGTTCTTTAGGAGGAGCATAAATGGAAGAGACAATAAAAAATCCTAAACGACATATTGGTAAGTACTTAAAATTAATGGCAAAATGGATGGGAAAATACGGATATTTTTTAATCCCTATATTTATCATCTTGCTTCTTGAATCTTATTTAAGAACTTTGGTGCCGTTATTTGGCCAACATATAATTGATGTTGTTTTAGATGGAAGTGATAATCCGTCTGAACTGCCAATAATTTTAGCGAATTTATTGATTGCCGATACAGTCATGAAACAATTGTTATTGGCTGCTGGATTAATCGTTTTAACAGCACTTATTAGAAGTGTATTTATATTCACAAGAAGATATATGACTGGTTTTTTTTCTGAAAGAACCGCATATAATTTAAGAAATAAACTATATAAGAAATTACAAGATGCAGACTATTCTTTTTATTCCCATGCTGAAACGGGAGATTTAATTCAACGATGTACGACAGATGTGGAAATGTACAAAAGATTTATCTCAGAACAGGTCATTGAAATTGGAAGATTAGGTTTTCTAGTAGGTTTTTCAATATACCAAATGTCTAGAATGAACATTAACATGACGTTGATTTCCTTAATCATCGCTCCTGTTTTGTTTGCTATTGCAATTGTATATTTTAGAAAAGTAGAAAAAATGTTTCATGTTATTGAAGAAAATGAAGCTAAAATGACAACTCACGTTCAAGAAAATGTATCTGGAGCTAGAGTGGTAAAAGCTTTTGCGAACGAAGCTTACGAAGTTAAAAAATTTGATAATTTATCTAGGACTTTCACTGATTCTGATTTTGAGTTAGTAAAGAAAATGTCTATCTTTTGGTCAGTGACTGACTTTTTATCATTTATTCAATTTTTCGTTATTGCTATTGTAGGAGTTATCTATGCATCACGAACAACTATTTCATTGGGAATGTATACAGCATTCTTAGCTTATGCTGGTAATATTATATGGCCTATGAGACAGTTAGGTCGTATAGTTGGCGATTTTTCAAAAGCAATTGTCAGTGTATCACGTTTGGATAAAATAATTTCCGACCCTGGTGAATATCAAGGTGAAGAAGATAAAGTTCAACCTGAAATTAAAGGAAAAGTACATTTTGACCATGTATCATTTAAATTTGATGATGGACAAAATGATCAAATTGTAGATATTGATTTTAAAGTCAATCCGGGAGAAACTGTAGCTATTATTGGTAAAACTGGATCAGGTAAATCAACATTAATTAATTTACTTGTAAGGTTGCTTGATTATCAAAAAGGACATATTTTCATCGATGATGTAGAAGTGAAAGATATTGAAAAACATCATTTAAGAAAAAACATTGGTTTTATTTTACAAGAACCTTTCTTATTCTCTAGATCTGTAGAAGAGAATATTAAGATTGCTGATAAATCAAGTTCTCCTGAAAGGGTAGAGCGTGTGGCTAGAATCGCTCAAGTCCATGAAGATATTGTAAACTTTGAAGAAGGATATCGAACTTTAGTTGGTGAACGCGGGGTTACTTTATCAGGTGGTCAAAAACAAAGGGTTGCTATTGCAAGAATGTTAATTAATCCAAAACCAATTTTGGTTTTTGATGATAGTTTATCAGCTGTGGATACAGTAACTGATATTCAAATTAGAAGAGCATTAAAACAAGAATGGAAAGATTCAACAGTCTTTATTATTACTCATCGTATAACTACTGCTGCAGAAGCTGATAAAATTATCGTGATTGAAGATGGTAAAATTATCGAATCTGGATCACATGAAGAACTTGTCCTAAGGGAAGGTTCATATAAAAGAATTTGGGAAATTCAATCTAAGATTGATTTTCGATTGAAATAGAGGGGGTTTATGATGCAAGATCAATTACGCGATGAAGAACATTTCTCCTCAAAAAAAATAGACTGGGATGTATGGAAAAAGATTTTTTCATTAATGAAACCACTTAAAAAATATGTCATACTAGCTTTAGTGACAGTTGCTTTACTAGCAACTGCTGATGTGGTTTACCCCTATATTACTAAATTTGCTATCGATGATTTAATTAGACCTAATATTAATATAGTTGAAAATGGTGGAAGTCCTGACTTATCAAAGATCAACATTTTAATTATATTCTTTATTGGTTTTATGATATTACAAGCTGTTTCAGTTTATTTGTTTATTATTTTTGCAGGAAAAATACAAACAGAGTTAGCATTCAACATAAGAAAAAAAGCATTTAAGCATTTACAAGAGTTACCATTCTCATATTATGATAGGACCAGAGTTGGTTGGATTATGGCGAGAATGACTTCTGACTCAAGAAACCTAAGTGAAATATTATCCTGGGGTTTTATTGACTTAGCATGGGGATTATTTTTGATTATTATCCTTACAGTTTTTATGTTTGTGATTAATTTTAAGTTAGCTTTAACTGTTTTGGCAGTATTACCAGCTTTAGTATTAGTGTCGATATTTTTTAGAAAATACATTCTTAAAGCATATCGCTCAATTCGTAAAGTGAATTCAAAAATCACAGGAGCTTTTAATGAAGGAATTACTGGTGCAATTACTACAAAAACACTTGTGCTAGAAGCAGAAAATTATGATGAATTTGATCAATTAACAGCTGATATGCGCCAACAATCAATTAAAGCACACATTTTACAAGGCTTGTATTTTCCATCAATGTTATTTATCATATCCATTGGTGTATCATTAGTCTATTTGGTTGGTGGTAACATGGTTAGTATGGATTCATCGACAGCTTTAGAAATAGGTACATTATATTTATTTACAAACTATGTATGGCAGTTTTTTGAACCAGTTAATAATGTTGCTAATATTTATGCAAGATTCCAACAAGCACAAGCCTCAGCAGAACGAATTGTTTCATTAATTGAAACTGAGTTAGAAATTAAAGATACTGATGAAGTTATTGAGAAATATGGAACTGTTTTTGATTATAATTTAGAGAATTTTGAGCCTTTATTAGGTGATGTTGAGTTTAGAAATGTCGATTTTAAATATAATGTTGGTGAAAAGGTTTTAACTGATTTTAATTTGCAGGTTAAAGCCGGCGAAACCATTGCTCTAGTTGGACACACGGGTGCAGGTAAGACAACAATTATTAACTTAATATCAAGATTTTATGAACCGACGTCTGGTCAAATATTGATTGATGGTAAAGATTATAAAGAACGGTCTTTAGGATGGTTACATTCTAATTTAGGTTATGTTTTACAAACTCCGCATTTATTTAGTGGATCTGTTATGGAAAACATTAGATATGGTAAATTAGATGCAACAGATGAGGAAGTAATCCAAGCTGCCAAAGCTGTCGAAGCTCATGAATTTATTATGAAGTTTGAAAAGGCTTATGATACTGAATGTGGTGAAGGTGGTTCTAGACTATCTGTAGGACAAAAACAATTGGTTTCTTTTGCAAGAGCAATTCTATCTGACCCTAAGATATTAATTCTTGATGAAGCTACTTCATCAGTTGATACTGAGACAGAACAAGTTATACAAATTGCAATACACAAATTACTAGAAAATAGAACTTCATTTATTGTGGCCCATAGACTATCAACGATTGTACAAAGCGATCGAATATTAGTTTTAGAAAATGGAAAAGTGATAGAAGAAGGTTCTCACCAAGAATTGATTGATAGAAAAGGATATTATTATAAGCTTTATACCAATCAATATTCAGAAGATATGTTAAAATAAGATAAAAGCCTATAAGAAATTATAGGCTTCTATTATATGGAGGATATTATGAGACTACCGGGCTTTATAGATTCACATTTGCATGTGTTAGGGATTGGTTATTTTGAATCTATTGTTGATTTATCTCAATGCCAATCCATTGAGGATCTTATCAATTTATTAAAGAAGTATACTAATAGACCAATGATTATTGGAAGAGGTTGGAATCAAGACCAGTTTTCTGAAAAGAGAATGGTAAGCAAAAATGATTTAAATGAAGTTTCTAAAGATATTCCCATCATGGTCACAAGAGTATGTGGGCATGTCATTGCAGTTAATGATAAAATGCTTGAATTAGCAAATATCCACGATAAATCGAAGCAAATACTAGGGGGTCATTTTGATTATGAATCAGGTATTTTTTCTGAGAAAGCATTGTCATTAATCCATAGGGTTATACCAAAACCTAATAAGGAATTGTTAAAGGAATACTTTCTTTTAGCAGATAAAATTTTAATAAAAAATGGAATTACTGCAGTTGCTAGTGATGATTTTTGTGTTTTTGAAAATTCTTATGAAGAAATTATTGAAGTATTAAAAGAACTTTACGATCAAGGATTAATGAAAGTGAAAATAACTGAACAAGTGAATCTACCTTTAGATAAGTTAAAAGACTTTATTGCAAAGGGCTATGTTCGAAAGCAAATTCATCCTAAATTTAAAATGGGTCCTCTTAAAATTTTAGCTGATGGATCTTTGGGTGGAAGAACTGCTGCTTTATTAGAAGACTATAGTGATTCCCCAAATGAAAAAGGAATACTTACCTATACTGACGAAGAATTATTTGATTTAATCCATTTGGCGGATATACATGGTATGGACACAACCATACACGCCATTGGTGATTTAACGACTAAGCAAGCTATTCAAACCATTGCTAAATCAATGAAAATAAGTCATAGATATGAACACGCTCATGCTATTATTCATGCGCAGTTAACTAGAAGCCATCAAATTCCATTAATGGAAAAATATAATATAGGAGCCATTGTTCAACCTATTTTTATCAATACTGATATTAAAATTATTGAAGATAGATTGGGTTATAGAACTAATGATGTTTATTTGTTTAAATCTATGTATAATAAGATTAGATTAGGTTTTTCAACGGATGCTCCTATTGAACCTGTTAATCCATTTTACAATATATACACAGCAATGACTTATAAGAGTATCAAATATCCAAATGAGAAATCACTTAATGAAAATCAATGTTTTACTTTGAAAGAAGCACTTGATTCATATACCGTCAATAATTTAGATTTCATTTATCAAGACCAATTAGATTCAAATGATTACATTCTTATTGATAAAGATATTTACCATATAAGTACTGAAGAAATAAAAGATATAAAGGTCCTTAAAACTTTTATCGATGGAGAAGAAGTTTTTTCAACAAATTAATTAAATTATACTTTTATATTTTATCAATATATTGTATAATATTCTTTGACGTGCCGGTATGGTGGAATTGGTAGACACGATGGACTCAAAATCCATTGCCCTTAAAAGCGTGTCGGTTCGAGTCCGACTACCGGTACCATAAAAAGAAAAATAATCTCTTAGCTTAAAAACTAAGAGATTTTTGTTTTCTATAAGTCAACTTGATTTTTTATTATTGGTATAGATTTCCTTGCTTTTTCAATATCATCTAAGTTAATTTCTGTATCAATGATACCTTGTTTTTCATCTAGATCTTTAATGATTTTTCCTAAAGGATTAACGATTAAGGAATGACCATAAGGTTCATAAGTTCCAAATGAATCTCTAGCAGGACTTGCTCCTACAAAGAATAATTGATTGTCTATAGCTCTTGCTTTAAAGGTTGTGTACCAGTGCATTGGTCCAGTGTAGGTATTAAATGCCGCTGGGACAAAAATAACTTTAACATCTTGTTTTTGAAGCAGATAAGCAAGTCTTGGAAATCTTATGTCAAAGCAAATCATTAAGCCCATTTTTCCAAATTCTGTATTAAAAGTAACAATCTTTTTTCCAGAAGACAATACTTCATTTTCAGAAAAAGAATGACCATTAGGATAAACAACTGAAAATAGATGTATTTTTCTGTATTTAGAAATTAAAGTACCGTTTCTATCATAAACAAAGGATGAATTATATATTTTGTTTTCTGATATTTCTGGAATAGAACCTCCAATGACATATGTATTATATTTAATTGCTAAAGCTTTTAAATAGGCTAAAACTTCTCGATTATCTCTTGATGATGTATTCTTAAAATACTTTAATTCATAGGGTGTTGTGAACATTTCAGGAAATACAATAAAATCATAAGATGTTTTTGATAATTCATTTTCAAGAGTAAGTAAATTCTTAATATTTTCTTCAATACTTTCATATACTTTATTTTGAATAACGCATATTTTCATAAAGACCATCCCCCAATACTATTTTATCATAGATAATTAATAAGGAAACTTATTTCAAAAATAAGAGTATATCATATATAATAAACATATGAAGAAAAATTGTGCCAATTGTATTTATGGGAATATCCATTCTCAAGAGATAGTTTTAGAAGATAAGGCAATATTATTTCTTGAAGGACAAAGCTTAAAACATGTGTATTCAATCAACCAAGGTTATATTAAAATGAGTAAGTATACCGAAAATGGTGATGAGTATATTATTGGAGTTTTGGGGCCTGGAGATTATATTGCTCTTTTAGCTTTGCTTCAAAATAAAGAGACTTACATTGCATCTGCGACTGCCTTGTCTAAGGTCGAACTAAGATCTATGGAAAAAAATGAAGTACTAAAAGCTTATCAATCAAATCAAAAATTTAAAGAAATGTGTTTGAATTGTGCCATCACAAGATCCAATTTATTTCATAATCAACTATCCATATCAGCCAATACAGATATCAAAGAAAAAATTATATTAATCTTATCGAACTTAGCCAATAAATTTGGTTACATTAATAACAAGAAAATGTACATTGACCTGCCATTTTCTAAGACAGTATTGGCAAACATTATTAATGTTAGAAGAGAAACGCTTTCTAGATATCTATCTGTATTACAAAACGAAAAAATATTGAGTGTCAATAAGAATCAATATATATTACATTATGTGATTTAAATCACAGTCAAAATTGTATTACTCATTTATACTTATATCGAGGTGAATAAAATGAGTGAATTTATAAATAACCAAACTTTAGAAAGACAAGTTAAATTAAAAGACTTAATTAAAAAAATCCACCAAGGCATGCCTTTAGAAGAGGCTAAAGTCTTATTTAAGAAAGATTTTCAAGAAATATCTACAGATGAAATCGTTAAATTAGAACAAGCTTTAATGGATGAAGGTATGAGTATGGATGAAGTACAAAGCCTTTGTGATGTCCATGCAGCAGTGTTTGATGGGTCGATTACAGATATTCATAAGCCGAAATCAATGATGAAAATACCTGGACATCCTGCTAAAGTTTTTTCTGATGAGAATCATAGAATATTGCAATTAATTGAGGAAGAAATACAAGCCTATCTAGGTAAAACAGATCCCAACTCCTTCCTGATGTTAAGAATAGGTTTCGAAAGACTAATGGAAATTAGTAAACATTATGAAAGAAAAGAAAATTTATTTTTCCCTGCATTGGAGAAAAAAGGTATTACATCTATACCTAAGGTTATGTGGGGTGTAGATGATGAAATTAGAGCAGATCTCAAGGAAGTTAAATCTTTATTAGATGACAAATCATCTAATTATCAAGTCATTGAGAAGAAGATTTTAAATGTTTTAGAACGAGTCAAAGACATGGTAATGAAAGAAGAGAATATTCTATTACCTAAATTAAGTGATATCATGACTTTTTATGATTGGATTATGGCAGACAAGGCAAGTGATGAAATAGGATATTTCCTAGAAAAACCTAAAGAGTCATGGGCTGTGAAGGAAGTAAAACAGGAAGAGGAAGATACAGTTCAGGGTGAAATTAAGTTTGATGCTGGGCATTTATCACAAATTGAATTAAATTCAATCCTTAATACATTGCCTTTAGATATGACTTTTGTAGATAAAGATGGTCATGTTAAATATTTCACTCAAGGAAAAGAACGAATTTTTAATCGTCCTGTGACAATTATTGGAAGACATGTTTCTTTATGTCATCCTCCAAAATCGGTTCATATCGTTGAAGATATCATCGAGAGTTTTAGAACTGGGAAAAAGGACCATGAAGATTTTTATATTCAGATAAAAAACATGTTTGTTTATATTCGTTATTTTGCAGTAAGAGATAAGTTAGGACAATACCTAGGTACTTTAGAAATTACACAAGATATAAAACCTATTAGGGATTTAGAAGGTGAAAAAAGATTGGTGAATGAATCTTGAGAATTCTTTATCTTAGTTTAGGGAGTATATCATTAGCCTTAGGTACTTTGGGAGTTATTTTACCTGTTTTACCGACGGTGCCCTTTTTACTACTGACAACTTACTTATACTCTAAGTCATCAAATAAGTTTCATCAATGGTTTATATCTACTAGAATTTATCACTTATATATTGAAGGATTTATCCAGGATAGATCAATGACAAGAGAGCGAAAATGGGCCTTGTTATTATTTGTTGATATAATGTTGGCTTTAAGTTTTATACTAGTAGATAGTATCCTTGTTAGAGGATTGATTATTTTGATATTTGTTACTAAACACTATTATTTCTATAAGTATGTCAAAGTCATAAAACCATAGTTTTTCTATGGTTTTTTCTTTCCTATTGAGATAAAACAATTTTATGATACAATATTTATGGAAACAATAGGGGGACCATATGGAAAATATACTAGATGTTGTTATTATTGGTGCTGGACCTGGTGGATTGAGTGCAGCAATATATGCTAAAAGAGCCATGTTAAATTTTGTTATTCTTGAAAAATTTCTACCTGGTGGAGGCATAGCCAATACATTTGAATTAGAAAATTACTTAGGTGTTGGGCGTGTTACCGGCCTAGAAATGTCAGATATGATGTTGAATCATGTTCATGCCTTAGATATAGAAATACAAAGTGAAGAAGTCAGAGAAGTAGAGTTCAAAGAAGAACTTAAAACTGTAGTCACAAATAAGCATACTTACAAGACAAAAAATATTGTGATAGCTACTGGAGCTTCTCCAAGAAAACTTGGTTGTGAAGGTGAAGAAAGACTTTTTGGTCGTGGTGTATCTAATTGTGCTACTTGTGATGGTTTTATATATAAAAATAAGAATGTAATGGTTGTTGGTGGCGGTGATGTTGCTGTTGAAGATGCCTTGTACCTATCAAGAATGGTAAACAAAGTATATTTAGTACATCGAAGAGATGAGTTAAGAGCAGTAAAATCACTTCAAGATAGATTATTTAAAATCGAAAATGTTGAAATATTATGGAATCATGAATTAAAAGAGATACAAGGTGAAGATTTTGTAGAAAGAGCATTAATTTATAACAATAAAAGTAATGAAGAAAAAATTATTTCTGTAGAAGGGATTTTTATAGCAGTAGGTTATAATCCTAATATAGATTATTTAGGTGATGGTCTAGATCAAACTCCCCAGGGCTGGATAAAAACAAATCAAAACTGTGAGAGTTCAATAAAAGGTGTATATGCAATTGGTGACATCAGAGATACAATATTAAGACAAGTTGTGACTGCCGTGAGTGATGGTGCAATTGCAATTTCAGACATCAGTAAGAATTTATAAGAGTTGAATTATGGTTTGGTATATTATCAAAAGAATCATCTTAGTTATTCTTGCTTTGTTTGTTATTATGACCACAGTTTTTATCCTTACTAGAGTATCAATGTTACAAATTTGGTCCTTGCCACACCCAGTAAGTGAAGATTTTAAGATTGCATGGAATGACTATAAAATTTATCTCGATAATATCGTTAGTAGATGGGATTGGGGTGAAGATAAGTATTATACTCCTATTTGGGATTTAGTTTTAGAAAAAGCAAAGGTATCCTTAAAATATAACGTGATTGCTTTTGTTTTCTATTTCTTTGGTGGGGTAAGCTTAGGAGTTGTCGCTGCATATTATAAGAATAAAACTGCGGATTATTTAATTTCTTTGTTTTCTATGTTATTTAATTCGATACCTGGATTTGTTCTCATATTCTTTTTAATCTTATTATTTGGATATCATTTAAAGTGGTTTCCTCCACAAGAACCTTTTCAAAACGCAAGTTTATATAGAAAATTCTTGGGTTTTTTTATTCCTGTATTAGCTCTATCTTTGGGACCTATGGGTAAAATTGCTCAAACAGTTAGAGGTGAGATTTTGGATTCAATGCAATCGCCTCAGTATTTATTATTAAGAGCAAAAGGACTAACAAAAAAACAAGCCTTTATTAGACATGGTATTAAGGATAGCATGGTGGTAATGTTGCCAGAAATTGTGCCTTTATTTGTTTATGTAATTAATATGTCATTTGTGATTGAATACACCTATAATATCAATGGATTGGCTAATTTATTCTTCAATGCCTTAATAAGTTTTGGTGGTGCAAACAATTCCATTTATGTGAATACACAAATTGCTGTTCCTGTTGCGGTATTGCTTGTAGGTGTAATTATGATATTTTCTTTAATTTCTGATGTTACTCTTGCTTTTGTTGATCCAAGAATAGCGATAAGATCAAAAAAATCTAAAAAAATATAGGAAGAAGATACTTTTCTTCCTTTTTTAATCTTATTGTTTAGAAAAAAACTTAATGTTATAATATTGGTGAGGTGAGTAAATTGATAAAAAATATTGTTGAAAATCAAAGAACCTTTTATATGACTCATGTAAGTAAGCCCTATGAATTTAGAAAAAGAGCATTAAACTTACTCTATGAATCAATTCTTCTTCATGAAGATCAAATCAAAGAAGCCCTATTAAAAGACTTGAATAAATCTTCTGGAGAAGCATATTTAACTGAAATAGGTGTTACTTTAAAAGAAATTAAATACTTACTAAAAAATCTCAAGAAATTTATGAAAACTAAATCAAGAAAAACAGAAATAACTAATTTTCCTGCTAAAAGTTTTATATCCCCACACCCATATGGTGTGACTTTGATTATGAGTCCTTGGAATTACCCTATTTACTTAAGCTTAGCTCCTTTAGCGGGTGCTATAGCTGCTGGTAATACCGTAGTGCTTAAACCTAGTAACTACAGTTCCAATACTGCTGATGTTATTGAAAAATTAATCCTGGCTGTTTTCAATGAATCCTATATTGCTGTTGTTAAAGGTGGTAGGGAAGAAAATCAAGATTTATTAAATCAAAAGTTCGATTATATTTTCTTTACAGGAAGTACTAATGTAGGAAAAATAGTCATGGAAAAAGCTGCAAAAAACCTAACTCCAGTTAGTTTAGAATTGGGCGGAAAAAGTCCTACTATTGTAACCAAAGAAGCTAAATTAGAGTTGGCTGCGAAAAGAATTATATTTGGAAAACTTATTAATGTTGGACAAACCTGTGTTGCTCCTGATTATGTCATAATAGATCAGGATATAAAAACAGAATTTATAGGGTATTTAAAAAAATATATTAAAGAATTTTATGGCGATAATCCTCTTGAAAATGAAAACTTAGGAAAAATTATTAATCAAAAGCATTTTTTAAGATTAAAGAACTTAATGACTGATATGACTATAGCTCACGGTGGACAAAGTCAAGAAGAAACTTTAAAAATAGCGCCAACCATCCTAGATGAAGTTTCTTGGAATGACCCAGTTATGCAAGAAGAGATATTTGGTCCTATATTACCAATCATTACATATAAATCATTAGATGATGCTATACAACTTATTCAATCAAAGCCACATCCATTAGCCTTATATTTGTTTACTCAATCAAAAACTGAAATTAAGAAAGTTCTTAATGAAGTTCAATTTGGTGGCGGTTGTATTAATGATACCATTATGCAAGTTGCCAGCGATTATTTACCTTTTGGTGGTGTTGGAGATAGTGGCATGGGTTCATATCATGGGAAAGCTAGTTTTGATACTTTTACTCATTATAGATCAGTGATAAAGAAATCCAATTTAATCGATATACCATTGAGGTATTTTCCAATCTCAAAAGCTAAGGAAAAAATTGTTAAAAAGGTGCTAAAGTGATATGAATAAATTATATTTTCACCAGGCTTTTAAGTTTTTAATTGTTTTATCAAGTGCCTTAGGTGTGATTTTGGCTATAGTTCACGCTGATGATTCATTATATCCCTTGACATATTTTACCAATCAATCTAATTTACTAGTATTTTTAATTTACTTTTTTTATATTTTCTATTATAAAAAATATCAAGAAAAATGGATTACAATTATATACCAAGTAGTCTTGGCTATAGTCTTGACAGCGATAGTATACCATTTAATGTTAAGACCTTATATTGATCCTAAGACTTTTGGTGTTAATCCTTTTACTGATTTACTTGTCCATACTGTAACTCCAATATTGGTGGTTGTTGAGAGAATTATCTTTGGAAAAAAAGGTATCTTGCAAAGAAAACAAGCTTTATTATGGTTAACTTTCCCATTCTTATATTACCTTTTTGTACTTTTGTATGGTTTCTTAGGAGGAAGTTTCCATGCTGGAACAGATTATGAATCTAAATATCCATACTTCTTTTTAAATATCAAAGAAGAAGGCATAGGATATTTCTTCTTTGTTATATCATTAATTTTAATGATTGGATATTTAATGGTTTTTATCAATCGCGTACTTTTGAATAGAAAGAGAAATGATCATGGAATTATTAAAGCTAAATAAAGATAGAATAAAAAAAATCGATTTATTTATGAAGAGATTGATTGAGTCTACAAGGACTGAAGAAAAAGTAAAAGTCTTTAGGGAATTTGAAAAAGATATAGAAGAAATGACGCCTTTAGACATGTTTTATTTGCATAATTATGGAGATAAAACCGATTTATCAATCAATGAAATTAAATCAACAGCCAATAAATTTGTGAATGTTTTTTACAAAGGCTTGGAGAAATATTCAAGAGATTTTAATCATATTTTATTAAAAAAATTATTTGATGAAAACCAAAAAATGGAAGAGCATCTCAATGTTTTAAAAGAGTACTATAAGAGTAAAGATATAAAAAAATATAAAGATGAATTGTTAGAGGGTTTTAAAAAGTGTTTAGAATTTGAATTAAAATTTATTAAATTTGAAAATATTATTTTTCCTCAGTTAGAACATAAACTACCTTCAACAAAACCCTTTGAAGTTTTATGGAGTTTACATGATGATGCTAGAAGTCAAATTAAAGACTTGATTAAATTACTAGAAAAAGATCTTGTTGATGAACGTTTAATTATTGAAAAAATAGGTGCATATTATTATTTGGTTTTTGGAATTAACCAAAAAGAAAGATTAATAATTATGCCTTTACTTGAAGAACTGCACACAGAAGCAGAGTTAAATGCTTTATATAATGAATGTATAGATTATGGTTTTGTATTTATGGGTGAACAAAGTAAAATAAAAGTAAATATACCTACCATAGATGAAAATCAATTTGTCTATAAGTCAATCACTGGTCAATTAAGTCAGCTAGAATTATCACTTATATTAAACAAAATCCCTATTGATATTACATTTGTTGATAAAGATGATAAGGTCACATATTTTAATAATAGAAAGGAAAGACATTTTCCTAGAAATCCTTCAGTTATTGGTAGACTCGTTAAACATTGTCATCCGCCAAAATCTGTTCATATCGTTGAAGAAATAGTTGAAGATTTTAGAAATAACCGTAGAGATTCAGCTGAATTTTGGATTGAAATAAGGGGTGTGTTTCTTTACATCACGTATTATGCGCTTAGAGATCAACAAGGACAATATCAAGGAGTTTTAGAAGTGTCTCAGGATGTTAGCCACATCAGATCTTTGCAAGATCAAAAAAGATTGCTATAAATGGGCACCTTTAAATTGGCTCACAAATATGTTATAATGGAAATGATGACTTTGGTCATCATTTTTTTTTAGGAGGTCAATTAAATGAAGAAAATTGGAAAAACACCATTATTAAGAGCAAGGAATATTGAAAAGAAGTTAGGCGTAAAAAGAATTTATCTTAAGTTGGAAGGTGCTAATTCTACTGGTTCAAAACAAGACCGTTTTGTTGAGAGAATAGTGTATTCTGCCATAAGTCAAAATAAAAAAATTATAGTGGCAGAAGGATCTAAACCCTATTTAAAATCATTATCTTTTTTCACTGATTTATATCATATTAAATTGAAAGTGATTCAATATAAGAACCAAAAATGGAAGAATTCATTAGGAAGTCATGTTATCGTCATCGATCAAAGTCATCAAACAAAGTCATCTGTTGAAAAAAATATAGATATACATATGGACAAGACAAATGATTTTAGAGCTATTGAAGGACTAGATCACAAGGGTTTAGCTGAACTAGCTTATAAAGAAATAGCTGAAGAAATGATAGATAAGATGAAGAAACCTGCAACTAGTGTTTTTTATACCCATAGTAAAGATTATCATGACAGTATTTATAATGGCTATTTAATGGATTCAATGAAAAGTCAAAATCCCATGCCTGAAATTTATACTATAGAAGAAGGGAATTATGATAAAGATTTAATTACGACCGACTTATTGGATCAAGCATATCGCTTACTTTCTAGAACTGAACATTTAAAATTGAAGAAAAAACAAGCGATAGTACTTGCACATTTTATTGCAAAAGTTAACCAAGGAGATATTTCAGATGGTGAACATATCATAATATTAGAACAAGCAAAAACAAGATTACAAATGACTCGTCTTGAAAACTTTAATGAGATTTCAAAGGATGAAATATTATCATATGTTGATCATTACTTGGATCGCTATTCTGATCCTTTAGAAGAAGCTAGTGATGCATTGGATAACGCTATAGATAAAGGCTTTATACTGATTGCATCAAGAGATGATTCGATTGATGGAGTATGTATTGTTGTCCATACTGGATTTGACCATTTTATTCCAACTTATCACTTAGCTTATATTGGGACTAACCCTAATAGCAAGGGTAGGGGATTAGGTACTGAACTTATAGAATATGCAGTTAATTTAAGTGATGGTAATATTTCTTTGCATGTTGATTTAGATAATTATAGGGCAAAAAAATTATATGAAAAAATGGGTTTTAAACACATTTACAATCGAATGATTTTTCAAAGAGAAGAATAAAATTTAATATCTCGTTAAAGACATTTTCATGATATCCAAATGAAAATGTTTTTTTTCAATATTTTGTGTTAAAATATGGTAGAATATCTTATATAGAAAGAGATTTTATATGCGAGCAGATAAGATTTTTAATAGTATATTTTACTTTTTATTTTTAAGTTCAATAACTTTATATATTTGGATTAATCATCTTGATTTTATTGGCATGGGTATTTTTGTTCTTGTCAGTTTTTTTGTTTTGGTTTTTGTCAAAAATACCATTCATGCATTTCCTTATTTCTTTAATATGTTATTTATGATTAGTCAGACTGAATGGAGCCTTGAAAGTATACCTATATTTTTATATGCTTTACCTATTATTTTAGCTATTGGTTTTATCATTCATTATATTCGATTTAGGGATGAATGGTTTAAAGGCATTTTGACTAAACCTATGTTATTAATGTTTGTGGCTATGGCTTTATCCATTTTTAATTCACAAATTTTGGATCTCAATTTCGTTTTTTATTTAGTCATTGGATCATTTTATGTTTTGTTATATGTGTTCTTTATTCAAACCATCAAAGGCGATCAGGTTGAATATATCATTAAATTGTTTGTTGTTTTAGGTTTGATGATTTCTTTACAAATTCTAATATATTACATGAATTCAGGAGATATTGCCGAAGCTTTAAGATCTGACAGGGTTAATTTAGGTTGGGGTATTTCTAATTTTGCAGCAACATATTTAATAATGTTTATATCTGCCACAATCTATTATGTGAAAACCAAACCTCAATATATTTTCTTTTCAATAGTTTTAGCCTTTGAAATCCTCATGTTAATCTTTACCTTGTCAAGAGGCGGTGTTTTATCTTTTATTGCTTTGATGCCGTTATTAATTTATTATTTATATCACGGACAAAAAAACAAATTGTATATTACTTTATATATTCTTATAACTTTAATTATATTAGTGACTGTCTTTATAGTGAGAACTGATTTCTTTTTACCTCTATTTGAGAGATTTAAGGATTTGGATTTTAAAGAAGGTAATGGTAGAGTTGAACTTTGGATTCAAGCTTACCATAAATTTCTTGAATATCCTTTAGTGGGGGCAGGATTATTTGCTAGGGTTGAAGGTGACTATTTTGGTTTTTATCATAATACATTTATGCACACTTTGGCATCTTTAGGTCTAGTGGGGATGATATCATTACTTTGGCAAATTATTGTGGTAAGCAAATTATTTTTAAGAAAAATCAATTTAAAAAAATCAATATTATTGATTATTTTGCTTGGAGCAAATATACATGGAATGGTTGATAACGTATATTTTATGCCTCACTTTATGGTTATATTCTTTGCAATAGTTGCTGTTGTAGAAGTAGATGAACACGAACGTTTAAATCAACCCTATATATGGAGGTTGTCAAATGTCAAAAAATAGGCCTATGAAATCTGAAAAAAGAATGTTTTTATCTTTTATTCTTAATTTCATTTTTACAGTTTTTGAATTTTTTGGTGGACTAATTACCGGTTCAATTGCTTTGTTAAGTGATGCGGTTCATGATTTGGGTGATTCTATTTCAATAGGTGTTGCTATAATTCTCGAAAAAAAATCAAAGCAAAAACCTGATTATAAATACACTTATGGTTATTATCGGTTTTCTTTGTTAGGAGGATTGATTTCATCTATTATATTGATAGTTGGATCAACCTTAATCATTTATAGGGCCATAGAAAGGCTATTTAATCCTCAAGATCTTATGAATCCTGAGTTATTAATTGTATTTGCTGTCATTGGTGTTATAGTAAATGGTTTGGCTGCTTTTAATGCTTCAAAAGGACATAGTATCAATGAAAAAGTGATTTCATTACATTTGCTAGAAGATGTTTTTGGATGGGTTGCTTTATTAATAGCGGCCTTACTCATTAATATTTTTAATATACCTATTATTGATACTATTTTATCTTTATTATTTAGTATATATATTATCATTCACGTTGCTAGAAATTTAAAAAGTATCTTAGAAGTGTTTTTAGAGAAAGCTCCAAAATCTCCAAAAATATCCCAAATTAAAAATTCGCTTGTGCAAATTGATGATGTGGTTGATATTCACCATGTTCATTATTGGACTTTAGAGGGGTCCATACCAATTATTACCTTACATGTTACACTTAAGTCAGGGCAAGAAGATCAAAGTATAATTAAAATTCAAAGAGAAATTCATTATAAGCTTCACGACTTAGGGATTGATCACGCTACGATTCAAATCGAATTTGAAGGACTAGAATGCGTTGGTGAAGACTGCTCAAATATTAATGTAGAAAATAATCATCATCACCATCACCATTAAGGAGGTCACATGGATTTATTCTTAGAGCAACTAAAAGAGAGACTTTTAGATCATGATATTAGTGATAAACTTCTAAATCAAATTTTAAGTGATTATCAAAAGAAAATTGAAAAAAACCCTAATAGTGTTGATGATGTCGGAGTTGTGACAGAAAAACTGATTAAAACCTATGATTTAAAACTTAAAGAAGATACAAATAGAGAGATATCGACTATCATTGCTTTTGCCCCTTTTATTAGTATAGTTCTATATTTATCTTTAGGATTCTTTTTTGATTTATGGCATCCTGGTTGGCTTGTTTTTATAGCTGTACCTATTATTTTATTGATTTTCTCGGTTTTTCATGATGATATTTCTTTAGGTTTCTTAGCTTTAATTCCTTTTATCATAATTACCAGTTATTTCTTTGTTGGCTTTTATTTTGGATTATGGCATCCGACTTGGTTGATTTTTATGTTATTACCAGTGATAGGCGTTTTTTCAAGATATAAGAAAAGATCATTAAAATTTTTGCTATACACCCTAAGTCCTTTTCTAACCATATCTATATATATTATTCTTGGAAGCCAATTCCATTTATGGTCCAGATTATGGGTTATCTTTCTAATAGTACCTATGTTGGCTTGCTTAGAAGAAGAAAATAGAAAACGATTATTTATATGTGAAGGATCTTTATCTGTAGCTTTAATCGTTGGTATTGTTACTCCATTTTTCACACCTTTATGGAGTTTATCTTTTATTGGTTTAGCAGTTCCCTTAATTGCAATGGTAGCTATGGGAGAAGATAGTATCATTAAATTTAAAAAAGATAATATTATTGATTTGGCTTTATTCATTGCTTTAAGTGTCATCTATGTAGTCTTAGGAATAGTTTTTAATGCTTGGGCATATGCATGGATGATTTTCCTAATTTTTCCTGCTTATGAGATTTTAGATCAGTCACCTAATCATTTTAAATTTTATTATATAATGCCCTTTATTTCTATTGCGATATTCTTCTCATTAGGTTATTTTCTTAATGGATGGGCTTATTCTTGGACAGCTTTTTTAATAATACCTATACTTATTTTTGTAGAAAGAGACTAACTATATGACAAATAAAAAACGGATATGGGAATTAGATTTTTTAAGAGGATTAGCTATTATTATGATGGTCTTTGATCATATCATGTATGATTTTGCTTATCTGCCTGGTTATTTTTCCAATTTTTATGATGTGAATCATCCATTGTTTAACTGGCTCAATGATTTTGCTAGATTATATTGGAATTCTACGTTAAGGTTCTTTGGTAGAGAATTCTTTGTGCTTTTATTTTTACTTATTTCTGGGATTAGTTTTACCTTTAGTAAAGATAATTTTAAGCGTGGTGGTAAAATGTTAGCTGTTGCATTGATAATCACTTTGGTGACATATTTGATTGATCAAGCTTTAGGCTTTGGAGTTCTCATTATTTTTGGTGTTATTCATATGTTTGCAGTTAATACCTTAATCACTGCGTTGATAAGGAAATTCATAAAAAGTGAGATTATTATATTATTCATTGGTATGTTGATTATTACTTTGTCAATTATTTATGACTTATTTAACGTTTATTCAATAAGCTTATCATTGCAAACACTTCCTAAAATCATCATTGGTATCAATTCTTTTGGTGCTGACCATTTTGGAATATTACCTTACTTAGGTATTATATTGATTGGTACAGTCATTGGAAAAATCTTTTACCAAAATAGGGTATCATTAATACCACAAGTTGAAATGAAGGAAAACAATATTTTTAGAATAGCAGGTCGCTATTCACTCTATATTTATGTTTTACATCAACCATTAGTCTTAGTTTTGGTTCTTGGATTTGCATACTTATTTGGATATAGATTCTAAGGAGAGATAGAAATGAAAGTAGATTTAACGTTATATCAAACATTATCAAAATCAGCTTCAAAGTATGGTCATAGAAACGCTTTGCTATTTAGAGGAAAGTATCTTTCATATGATGAACTTATGCGTAAGATTGATTATTTAGCTACTGGTTTATCTGAATATGGATTAAGTAAAGGAGATTCTATAACCTTTGCCATGCCAAATGTTTTTGAGGCAGTTTTTGGTTTTTATGCAAGTTCTAAATTGGGTTTAAAATGTCATATGGTTCATCCAGTGACTCCTGTAATTCAAATGAAGAAATATATGCTTGAAACAAAGAGTAAAACTTTGGTTATACTTGATACTTTTTTTGATCATTACAAGGATTTATTGGAAGACCAAGAAATTAATATTTTCTTAGTGAATCCAATGACAGAATTCAATGTAGTCATGAAAACTATATATAAGCTAATTAATCGAAAAAAACTTAAAATCCCTCAAAATTTACAAGTTAGAAAGTTTAGTGACTTGTATATTAAACAAGTTGTAAATGTCAGCAATATAAATCCTATGTCCACTGCAGTATATCTTCATAGTGGGGGTACTTCTGGACAACCAAAAACCATAGAGTTGTCTCATCAAGCCATAAATTATTTAGCTGACCAAACTTCTTATATTATGGATATTGATGATTTTGAAAATTTACATATGCTTGCTGTACTTCCTATGTTTCATGGTTTTGGGTTGTGTATGGGTATTCATGCTATGCTCATTAATGGTGGTGTGAATACATTGATGCCTAAATTTAATGCTAAGGAAGCAGTTAACTTAATAGCTAAGAATCAAATTAACTTTTTAATAGGTGTACCTTCCCTATTTGAAAGTTTGTTAAAACAAGCAGCTTTTAATTCTGAAAAAATGAAACATGTCAAACAGGCTTTTATTGGTGGAGATTACGTCAGTATGGACTTGAAGAAACGTTTTGATGAACAAATGATGAAGAATCAATCTCCTGCAAGATTATTGGAAGGCTATGGTTTAACAGAAGTTGTGACTGTTTGCTGTGTCAATACACTAAAAGAACATAATCCTTTATCGGTTGGAAAAGCACTTCCAGGTATCGAAATCGCTATAAAAGCTTTAGAATCAGAAGAAATATTAGATATAAATCAAGATGGCGAAATTATTGTGAGTGGTCCAACCAATATGAACGGTTATTTAAATGATACTAAAGCTAGTCAAGCAACTTTCTTTAAATACAATAATAAAATTTGGGTAAAGACTGGCGACTTGGGTTACATTGATGAGAATGGCTATATTCATTTTAAACAAAGGTTAAAACGTATCATCAAAGTATTGGGTATTCCAGTACTACCAGGTGAAATTGAAAACTTCTTGATGGATTATGAGCAAATCAGTGAAGTATGTGCAGTATCAAAAACTGATGATGAAAAGGGTAATGTCGTTAAATTATTTATTGTTTGGAATGATGAAAATAGTATTCTTGAAGAAGCTGAAATTAAGCAAGCAATTAAAGATAATATATCCGTTTATGCTGTTCCTAAAGAAATCGTTATTCTCAAGGAACTACCAAAGACTGTGATTGGAAAAACTGATGTCATTGCTTTAGAAAAAATGTAATAAAAAAAACTCTTAAATCGACGATTTAAGAGTTTTATTTATGTCTAAAATAATCTTTGGTCTAAGTTTTTAAAATAGAACATTACAAGATCTGATAGTAGAATTTTAATTTTTTGTTGATTATCAATATTGGTCTTAAAAATATAAAATACAGCTTCAACGAAACTCTTTGATATTACTTCTAAGAAAGACCGAGTGAATTGACCTGGATAATATTCACTTAAACTAGTAATTATTAAATTCTCAATTTGAGATTTCAGTTTATGATGATGAGTACCAGAAGAATTAAAAATCATAATGAAAATTTCTTTGATGTAAGGGTTAGTCACGTGTATGACATATTGAATAATTTTATCTAACTCTTCCTTAGAGTGAATTTTCTTCAAGTTCGTATTCTTATCAAAGTCAGCCAACAGATCTATCGCTTGTTGGGCAGGAATAAGAATGGCGTTAAATAAGGACTGTTTATTTGGGTAGTACCTATAGATGTTTCCTACTGTAATATTCGCATTTTTAGCGATGTCTCTCATATTTGCTGATTGATAATCTTTATTATAAAATTCTAAGATAGCACTTTCTATGATGGCTTCTCTAACACTTTCTTTTAAAACTTGCACGATAAACCTCCTTTATCATGAAGATTAGATAAATTGAATTCATTTATCTACCCATATTATACAAAAATAATCATGCTTATGCAATTATTTTGGTTTGACATAAGTCTAACAATCTTAAATAAAGATAAATTGAACAAAAACAGTGTCTATTATTGACAGGCCCTATTTTTAGTTATATAATTTTAATATATATTGAGAGGTGGGTTTATGAAGAAATTTTTTGGAAACATCTATATTTTTGTAGCATTGTTACTATCTTCATTGGTGGCTGTTCCTTGGAACAATTTTTCTGTGTGGGGATTGGATATTGATTTCTTATTGACATTAAGAAACAATGAATTTAAAATCAAACTTGGTATTTTGATTTTTATATTCATTGTAAGTTTAATTTTCCTTTTTGTTACACGAAGTGAGTTTAAGAAAAATAAAAAAGTAACAAGAGTTCCTAGTTTCGCCGCAACTGTTCCATTGCTAACTTACGGCTTTGCCTTTTTAAGTCATGTAACCTACGTCATCTACTCAAATACTAATTTAGCATTAGGAATTGGCATGAGCAATTTAAATTCAATTTTATTAATTGCTGGCGGAGCATTGATTGTTTTATCAATTATATTTATACATCTATTCATTCGTTCATTTAAAAATGTTAAAAACCGAGGAAGATTAATCTACTTTATTTTATTCTCACTTTACGCTGGAATTTTTGCTGCAGCAGCGTACCTTTTTAGAGTTTATAGGACGAGTAATTACACAGGAATGAGCGCCAAATATATGGCTTTAATGATACCAATTATGTTAGTCTTATATATCTTCCACTTAATTATTGTTATCAAAAAATCTCATGAAGATTCTTTAGAAAGTAATATTAATGAAGAACCTTTAGATGAAATTATTATTTCAGAGAATCAAGAAATCGCATCTAAAACAAATAGAATTAACGATGACTTATATCAAGAAGTCAAAGTAGATCCTGAATTCTCTAAACAAAACAAACAAAGAAGTAAACCAAATTCTATTGAGTATTATATAGAAAAACCAAAAATGTTCAAACCATTGAATCCTACTTTTGATAAACTTGTTGCGCATGTAAGGGAATTTCCAGATGTTATTAGTAAATTAGAAGAAGACAAGATTACTTTCTATGTGGCAAGAAGACCATTTTTGGTCTTAATGAATTATGGCGATTATTATCGAATGGCCTTTAGGTATGAATTAGAAGAAGGTATCAGGCTAATCATTAAGTATCCTACAATTTCTAAGAATAAGTCTACTAGAGAAGAGCTTTGGTTTAAAGCAAATAATTATGGAGATCTTCCGAAAGAAGTCATTTATAAAATAGTTAAGAATGCTTATGATGTTGTTTCAAATTAAATAAATATGAGCCGATAAGACTTGTCTTATCGGCTTTTTCTTTAATTAATTAATGAATTATTTTTAAATACATATAGTATGGATTTAATATATATGTTATAATAACTGTTAAAGAATTTAGTAAAATCCATTTTTAGAAGGTTTTTATGACGGACGGAATTATTCTTGCGGGTGGCTATTCTAAGCGACTCGGACAAAACAAAATGAATATTATTTTTAAAAATAAACCAGTCATTATACATACCATTGAACATATGAAATCAGTATGTGAGAATATTTATGTTGTGACAGGTTTTTACCATGACGAAATTAAGAAAGTTCTTAAAGATTTAGATGATATTCATCTAATCTATAACCCTGATTATGAACAAGGTATGTTTAGATCAATTCAAAAGGGTGTAGAATGCGTTGAAAATGACTTTTTTATCATTCCGGGAGATTATCCATTGGTTGATAAATCAATATATGAAAAAATGAAGCTAGGCCATGCGGGGATACGTGTGCCTAGCTTTTCTTTTAAATTAGGTCACCCTATATATTTTGACTACTCTTATAAAAAGATGATTTTAAATACTAAAAAACAGGATTTAAAATCTTTTAGAAACCAATACAATTTTGAAATAATCGAAGTGAATAATTCATCAATTTTATTTGATATAGATACTATGGATGATGTAAAAATATTGAAAGAAAAGGAGTGATATTTTGAATATAAACAACTATGTTATCGTTGATTCTTTAGAACAAGCCTATAGAATTTTGATTGATGACAAAAAAAACATGATTATTGGTGGAGGTGCTTGGATAAAATTATCCGTCAAAGATGTAAACCAACTTATTTCCTTGGACAAGTTGTCTTTAGAATATATTCGAGAAGATGGCGACTATATTGAAATAGGTTCTATGACTTCTTTAAGAATGATTGAAAGACATCCATTGATTACAAATCTATGTGATGGCATTTTGGCAAAAGCTATAGCTAAGATTATGGGAGTTGGTATTAGAAATTTAGCGACTATAGGTGGATCTATCATGGGTAAGTTTTCTTTTTCTGATATTTTACCCGTTCTATTGGTTCTTAATTGCGATTTAAAATTCTATAAAAGAGGTAGAATTACCATTGATGAATTCATGAATGATAAAAGTATTAAAGATGATATTTTAATATCAATAAGCATAAAATCGATTCATGGTAAATCTTACTTTAAAAAAGTATCAAATACACCACTAGATTTTTCATGGGTAAATATAGCTATTATAAAGAATCAAAATTATTCTATAGCAGTTGGATCAAGACCTGGTATTGCAAAGTTATGTTATAAGGCTATGGCATATCTTAATCAAGAAAAAGATATCACAGATCAAGTCATTGATTTGGTCCTTGATAAAGCTATAGAAGAACTAGAATTATCAGGAAACTTAAGGGCAAGTCAAGAGTATAGAGAAGTTTTAGTTAGAACTTATCTAAAAAGAGGCTTAAAGCAGGTGATAAAATGAAAATTAAAGTTAAAGTCAATCAAGTTGATAAAGTATTTGATGTTCAAGCCCATGAGTATCTATTGGATGTTTTAAGAAAAAATGACTATGTAAGTGTAAGAAGAGCTTGTGATAATACTTCTTGTGGTGTTTGCACTATTTTATTAGATGATAAGCCAGTTCCTTCTTGTTCATTACTTGCAATTAAGGCTGATGGACATCATGTGACTACCGTCGAAGGAATTCAAGCTGAAGCTGAAAAAATAGGGCATTACTTTGGTCAAGAAGGTGCTGACCAATGTGGATATTGTAATCCGTCAATGGCTCTAACGGTTTATGCATTGAAATTAGAAAATCCAAAAGCCACAGATCAAGAAATTAAAGAATATTTGGTTGGGAATTTATGTCGTTGTACTGGTTATGTGGCTCAACATGAAGCTATAAGAAAATATTTGGGTGATCAATCATGAAAGTTGTAAATCATAAAACTCCATCTATAGATGGTTTAGGAATTATTAAAGGTAGGAAAGCTTATACAGATGACTATGCTGAAAAAGACTCTTTAATAGTAAAGGTATTAAGATCACCACATGCATTTGCTAAAATAATTTCTATAGATGACTCAAAAGCGAAGAAGTTAGATGGTATTGAAATGGTATTAACTCATAAGGATTTTAAGAGAATTCCTTTTACTAGAGCAGGACAGGGTTATCCAGAGCCATCACCACACGATAAATTTGTTCTTGATGAGTTTGTTAGATATATCGGCGATGAAGTTTTAGCAGTTGTTGGAGTATCAAATGAAGTTTGTGAAAAAGCTTTAAATTTAATTGATGTTAAGTATGAAGTTTTTGAACCGATTTTAGATTATGAAAAAGCTAAAAATCATCATACCATAATACATCCTGAAGAAGAAATACATCAGATGTTTGATATAGGTTTTAATCCAAAGGCAAATATTGCTGCAAGTTATCATATGGAAATTGGTGATGTTGAAAAATCTTTATCTGAATGTACATATACCATTCATGAAACTTTTTATACCCAGGCTCAAGCACATGTTATGCTAGAACCCCATACAGTCAATGCGAGAATGGATTATCAAAACAGGTTAGTCATTTATAGTTCAACTCAAACACCTTTTCATGTCCGTAGAATTATTGGTCATGCCTTAGAAATACCTATGTCAAAGATTAGAGTTATAAAACCAAGAGTTGGCGGTGGTTTCGGAGGAAAACAAGCCATTCATGGTGAAATGCTTGTGGCATATGTTACTTTTAAAACTGGTAAAGCTTGCAAAATGACTTATACCAGAAAAGAAGTTTTTGAATCTTCTTACACTAGACATCCTATGCGTTTAGAAATGAGATTAGGCGCTGATAAGAATAAAAAGTTAAAAGTTATTGATTGCCATGTATTATCAGATACGGGTGCTTATGGTGAACATGCCCTTACTGTTTATATGGTTGCAGGTTCTAAAGTATTGCCTTTATACAATAAAGTTGATTCTGTTAGATTTTATGGTGATGTTGTTTATACAAATCATACACCAGCTGGAGCATATCGAGGATACGGTGCAATTCAAGGGAACTTTGCTTTAGAGTCAGCTATTGATATTTTATGTAAAAAGATGGAGATAGACCCAATTGAATTTAGACAAAAGAATATGATGAAAGAAAATGAAACATCTCCTATATTTGCCATCATGGGAGAAGGTACTGAAGGTACAGCCATGATGATGGATACATGTAAACTTGAGGAGTGTGTGATTAAAGGAAAAGAATTAATTGGTTGGGATAATATTTATCCATATCACGATAATGGTGAATATATTGAATCAGTCGGTATGGCAATTGCTATGCAGGGTAGTGGAATTCCTTTAATTGATATGGGGAGTGCTAGCATCAAACTAAATGATGATGGCTTCTATAATCTGATGGTTGGCGCTACCGAGATTGGACAAGGATCTGATACTGTTCTATCACAAATAGCAGCTGAAGTCTTAATGACTGATGTTGAGAAAGTGATTATTTATTCATCTGATACAGATTTAACACCTTTTGATGTAGGTGCTTATGCATCAAGTACAACCTTTGTATCTGGAAACGCTGTTTACAAAGCAGCTAAGGAACTAAAAAATGAAATGCTGAAAGAGGCTGCTAGAATTTTTAATACTGACATAAGTAATATTGACTTTGATGGTCAAATCTTCACTTATAATGAAAAAGAAATGTCTTTAAAGGATTTTTCTAATCAAATTACCTACTCACATGAACAAAAGCAATTACAGGTTACGTCTTCGTATGTTGGACCGAAATCACCACCTCCATTTATGGCTGGTTTTGTGAAAATTGCAGTTGATAAGGATACATTTGAAATAAGAGTTCTTGATTATGTATCAGTTGTCGATTGTGGAACAACAATTAATCCAATGTTAGCAAAAAGGCAAGTTGATGGAGCTATTGTACAAGGTTTGGGTATGGCAATGTTTGAAGAAGTTAAGTATTCAAAGAATGGTCGTTTAATTTCAAATGATTTATTAAATTATAAGATTCCTACTAGGTTAGATATTGAGAATTTAAATACTGTTTTTGTGGATAGTTATGAAGAAAGTGGCCCTTTTGGAGCCAAATCTGTAGGAGAAATAGGTATTGATACACCTCCTGCGGCATTAGCTAATGCTGTAGAAAATGCTCTAGGTGTTAGGGTGAAAAGTTTACCTATTACACCAGAAAAAATTATGAAATTGATGAAGGAGAAATCAAATGAAAAAAAATAAAATTCAATTATTAGCAAAAGTTGTATTATTTGGTGGTTTCTGGGGGCTTTTAGAAGCTACTTTAGGTTATGTCTTACACTTTTTGCCTATGTTAATATCTGGAACTTTAATGTTTCCTCTCGTTGTTTTTGTATTGTATAGAGCTTACAAAAGTACAGGTTCAAGAAAAGCATTACTTTTTGTAGGTTTAGTTGCAATCTTAATAAAATCAAGTAATTTATTATTACCTTTCTTGCCTGCAGCTAAAACGATTAATCCTATGATCGCGATGTTTTTACAAAGCTTAATAGTCTTTGCGGTTATTCCTTTACTAGAATCTAAAAAACCACTTCAGTTAACATCAGGAATCTTAATTGCTAGTTTGGGTTGGCGCATTGGTGTTATAGCCTATTATGGTGTGAATTATTTGATTACTGGATTTTTATCATTCTATTTACAATCCTTGACATCAGTCTTTACATTTATTGTGACAGATGGATTGGTTTCAGCATTATTAGCGATCTTTATCTTTGTTGCTATTAGAGATATAAAAATAATGAAAAAGTTAGATTCAATGAGGATTAATCCACTTATATCAGCCGCTATTTTCGCTATAGCAATTATTCTTACTTTAGTAAAATTTTAGGTGAAAAATGGATATATTCAATTTGATTACAGAGTATAAAGAGAAAAATGTTCCTTTAATAGCTGTGACCGCTGTAAAAAAAGAAGGTGCCGGACCTGTTGAAGTTGGGAAAAAAATGATTTGTCTAGAAAATGGTCAAAATATTGGTACTGTCGGTGGCGGAGCCATTGAATACTATGCACAAAAGAAAGCTAAGGAATTGTTAAAGTCAAAAACATCCTTGTTAGAAACTTACCTTTTGGATGAAGGTAAGATTATTAGTGAGGGAAAAACGTTGCCTATGGTATGTGGTGGCAAGGTTACCCTGTTTTATGAATATATTGGTCCAAAAGCTACCATTTACATTTTTGGAGGTGGCCATGTAGGTCAAGCTTTGGTTAATGTATTAAAAACCATGAATTATCATGTCACTGTCATTGATGAAAGAAAAGAAATTATAGATCAGTTCAAAAAGGCAGATGTTTTAGTTAATGAGCCATTCGTTCAATTTATTGAAAAAGGCACAATTAGAGATGGTGATTACATTATTGTATGTACTCCAAGTCATAAGTATGATTATCATGTGATAAATAAAATTTTAGAACTTAAAATAAAACCTAAATATCTTGGTATGCTATGTTCACCTGATAAAATTAAAGCTTACTTAAAATCTACTTATCAATTTTTTGGTAAAGACATAGATTTAAGTTTCTTTTATTCACCTATAGGCTTAGATATAGGAGGAATGACTCCTGAAGAAATAGCTATATCTATAAGTGCTGAAATTTTAGCTTTAACTTATGGGAAAGAAGGTCATAAACATATGAGAGAGATATTAAATGGTCAAGATTGTTACTGGTAAAATCAATTCATGTAAGTCGACAAAACTTAAAAAGTATTATGATGATTCTTTAAAAGGTGATGGTTTTATCGCTGAAAAACATATGCAAGGAAATTTCGTTCATTATTATGACTTGATACATTTGTCAACTGGTCAAAGAATTCCTTATATAGTAAGAAATGATTTTTATGATGGAAAAGAAGAGATTATATATCAAAAAGGACCGTATTTATTTTACAAATCAGCTTTTGATACAGTTGAAAAAATGGTTGATGAATTTATTTGTAAAAATATAAGCCCAATTTACCTTGATGAAATTAGTTTGCTTGAATTAGAGGATAAGGGTTTTCATAAAGTTTTAAAGAAGTGTTTAGCTAGTAACATGAACTTATGTTTGGTTGTTCGAGAAGACTTAATAGACAAAGTGTTAAATAAGTATCAGATAAGAAAATTTGAATTTATAGGTGATTAAATGTTTGATAAAGCCATTATTCATGGGAAAATATGGATAGAAGATCAATTTACCATAAGCAATATTTATATAAACAATGATAAGATTGTCGATATTAGTCATGAAGTCAAAGATGCCAAAGAGATAGTGAATGCCAAAAATCAGTTAGTGATTCCAGGATTAATCGATCCCCATGTTCATTTTAATTTAGATTTGGGTCGTATCCATTCCAAGGATGGATTTACTTCTGGTAGTCGGCAAGCTGCTTATGGGGGGATGGTTGTATATATAGATTTTCTTGACCCTGTAGATAATCCTGAAGATTTAGAAAAGGCATATTTAAAAAGAAAATCTCAAGTAGATAAAAGCTATTGTGATTATTTTTTCCATGCGACAATTAAAAATCCTCAATGTGACTTAGAAGATTTTGTAAAAAAAATGTTGTCTTTAAATATTCATTCACTAAAATTATTCACCACCTATTCAGATTCAAATCGAAGAACTTATGATCATCAAATTATTGAATTGCTTAAGTTGTCTAAAAAATACGGTTTTTTATTATTGGCTCATATTGAAGATGATTCTATAATAAATATGGAAGAAGATTATCAATATAGTGATTTACTTAAATCAAGACCTAGTATAAGTGAAGAAAATGAAGCCATTAAATTAGCATCATATGTGGAAAAATATGGTGGCTATCTATATATGGTTCATTTGAGTTCTGGTCGAACCCTAGAAAAACTAGTGAGTAAATATTCTCATATATTAAATCAGAATTTTTTTATAGAGTCATGTCCTCATTATTTTTCTTTTTCTCATGATGATTTACTAGGTGAAGATGGTTATTTGTATACACTCGCTCCACCCTTAAGGACTAAAGAAGAACAAAAATTACTTAAAAAACTTATCAATAATGTTTATACAATTGGTACAGACCATTGTGCTTTTAATATTGAAGATAAAAAGAAAAATCATCTTAAAGAAATTCCATTGGGTATTGGTGGCATTGAGCATTCTTTTGATATAATGTATCATTTATTCAATGAAGATTCTATCAATAAGATGTCAAAAAATATATCTATACTATATGATAAGTTAAAGTTCTATGGACAAATAAAAGTTGGAAACTTCGCTAATCTTTTTATATATCAAATAGGGGATGCCTCGATTCAAAATCATCACGGAGAAACCAATTATGATTTATATTTGGGTAAAAAATCAAATGGTTTTTTAACTCATTTACTGTTGAGAGGCCAATGGGTGATTAAAAATAAAGTATTATTAGATGCCATAGGGAAGGAGTTATAGTATGTTTGCTATTACCAATGTTAGAATCTATGATTACCAAAAGTACATAGATAATGGTTTTATTATTTTTGATGAACATATAGTGGAAGTTGGCCTTATGGAGTCTTTTTTGAACAAAGATCATTATCAAGTGATCGATGGTCAAGGAAAAATTATTATTCCAGGATTCATAAGTGGACATACACATTTATACTCTACTTTTGCTAGAGGTTTATCTTTAGATTTTAATCCAAAAAACTTTCTAGATATATTAAAACAAATGTGGTGGAAAGTAGATCATTTTTTAGATTTAAATATGATTTTTTATTCTGCTTTAATGGGTGGTATTGATCAATTACAATCAGGAACAACTGCTCTTATAGACCATCATGCAAGTTATAAGGTAAATGGTTCATTAAATCAAATAAAACAAGCTTTAAATGATGTACTTGGTATGAGGTCTGTTTTAGCTTTTGAAACAAGTGATCGATTTGATTTAATGGCTGCTATTAAAGAAAATATTGATTTTATAAGCGAAAATCAAAGTCCTTATATTAGTGGATTGTTTGGAATGCATGCTTCTTTATCTTTAAGTGATGATTCTTTGAAAAAGATTGGGGAAAATCTTCGGGGACAAGGTATTCATATTCATGTTGGTGAATCCTTATTAGATGAAGAAAGGTGTATTGAACAATATGGAAAAAGAGTTGTTGAAAGGTTAGATGATTTTCAGTTAATCAATGAAAAATCATTATTGGTTCACTGTACTCATATCAATGATGCTGAAATTGAAATTATCAAAAAAAGAAAAGCAACGATAGCTATTAATCCGACATCAAATTTAAATAACGCAGTTGGAATTTCTCATGTAAAGAAATTTTTAGATGCTGGCATTAGAGTAATTCTAGGGAATGATGGTTTAATTCAATCACAAGCCATGGAGTATCTAAATACTTACTATTTAGGACATTTGAAGAATGAATCACCTATTGGTTTCACTTTAGGAGATCTCCATAAAATCATGAGAAATACATATGATTATATTAATGAGAGATTGATGACAAAATTAGGGGTTATTGAAAAAGATTGTCAAGCTGATCTGCTGGTCATTCCTTATGAACCCTATACTGAGATTAATAGTGATAATGTTTTTGGCCACTTATTTTTTGGGGTTTTTCCTGGATTAAAACCACAAGATGTTTTTATAGGTGGTAAGCATCTTATTAAAGATTATCATTTAAATTTTGAACATACAGAATATTACGAAAAAGCTAGACAAGAGTCAAATAAATTATGGAATATTTTAAAGAAAGAAGGTAAAGATTTTGAATTTAAAAACAAGTTTTGATGGTATGTCATTTAATAATCCATTAATGCCTGCTGCTGGGCCATTAAATGGTGATTTAGAAAAATTAAATTTTTTGCTAGAACAAAACTGTGGTGGTATTGTTACTAAAACTATATCTAAAGAATTACCACACATACCTAAACCATGTATTTATGGTGACAAACAGTTTATTATGAATTCTGAACTTTGGAGTGAACATCATTATGAAACTTGGATGAATGAATTTTTACCTACCTTTATGAAAAATAAAGATAGGCCATTGATTGTTTCTTTAGGTTACTCTAAAGAAGATATGGCTTTTTTGGTCCCTAAGTTTGATGAGTTTGCGGATGCATTTGAAATTTCTACTCATTATGTTGGGACTGATTTATCGGTGATTCAAGAGACTGTAAGAACAATTCGTTCTCATACAAAAAAACCTATTTATATGAAAATAAGTCCTCATATACCGAACCCAGAAGCCTTTGCTAAAGCAATCAAAGAAGCTGGTGCTAATGGCGTTGTGGCTATAAATTCTTTAGGTCCTACCATGAAAATTGATATTTCAAAAAGAGCTATTATTTATGGTAATGAAAAGGGATTTGTATGGACCAGTGGACCTGCTATAAAACCAATTGCTTTAGCAACAGTTTATAAGATAAAACAAGCAGAACCTTCTTTAACTGTGATTGGTGTCGGAGGCATAAAGAACGCTGATGATGTCATTGAGTTTTTACTTGCTGGAGCTTCGGCTGTGCAAATGTTATCTTCAGCCCTATTGTATGGTAAAACTTTATTTTCAAAAATCATTAATGATTTACCAAAAGCATTAGAAAAATACGGCTTCTCTTCTATTGAAGAAGTGATTGAGACTTCATTAAGCAAACATGTTGTTTATAAGCAATCACTACCTGTCCTTAATAAAGAAAAGTGTATTGATTGCATGTTGTGTCAAAAAATATGTCCATATTTCGCTATTGATTATCCAGGTGTGATTACTTTTAATCCAGAAAAATGTTTTGAGTGTGGTTTATGTATAGCTAAATGTCCAACAGGAGCTATAAGTTATGGTAAAGCAGGTGAGTAAATGAAAGATATTTCTATATCCATCAATAAAGTAGATAATGATGAAAAGATATCTGGTAAAGCTAAGTATGTCGCAGATATAAAAATGGATGGGACCTTATACGCTATGACCTTTAGAAGTCAGATTTGTAAAGGTTATATCAAGTCCATAGAATATCCTCGTTTACCTGATGGTTACTATATTATTGATCATAAAGATGTACCAGGTAAGAATATAGTCAAAGTGATTTTTGAAGACTGGCCAGTTTTTACTGACAAAAAAATTTCATACTTATATGAGCCTATAATGTTGGTTATAGGGCCGGATAAAAATGTAATTATTGATATTATTAATCACATTAAGATTGATTATGTTGAAGAAGAAGCCTTGTTTGATTGGACTGATTCAGTGATTCATTATCATTTTGACAAGGGCTTAGGTCAAAGTGTTTTTGAAGATGCTGATCAAGTTATTGAATATGATTATGAAACAGGCTACCAAGAACAAGCTTATATTGAACCTCAAGGATTTATCGGATACACAGAGGATGAAAAAGTAACATTAATTGGTTCTATTCAATGTCCTTATTATGTAAAAAACGCTGTGAAGCAAGCTTTAAATCTGGAAGATCATCTAGTGAGAGTCATTCAAGCCAATGTTGGTGGGGCTTTTGGAGGTAAGGAAGAATATCCTTCTTTAATTGCTTGTCAATTGGCTGTAGCTGTTCAAAAGATAAAGAAACCTATCAAACTTATCTTTGAAAGAGAAGAAGATATGTCTGTCACTACAAAGAGACATCCTTCTAAAACTCATTTTCAAGCAGCTGTTAAAAATAATGAACTTATCGGCTTAAAAGCTCATGTATCCATTGATGCTGGAGCGACTATAGGCTTAAGTGGTGTTGTTTTATCTAGGGCACTTCTTGCAGTATCAGGAGCTTATACTATTGATCACTTGGATGTTAGTGGTGATGTCTATCGGACTAATACTGTTCCTAATGGTGCTTTTAGAGGGTTTGGAGCCCCACAGATGTTTTTCGCTATCGATATGTTTATGGAACATATCGCCAAAAAACTTAAATTAGATACGCTAATTTTTAGAAAAAAATACTTAGCAAGACAAAATGATAGAACGTCAACCAATGGCATATTCAGAGACCCTATTTTAATGCCCGAAATGATTGAAAAAGTAATGAGTGTTTCGAATTTTCAAGAAAAATATGAAGAATATAGTAAAGAAAACTCATATAAAGGTATAGGTATGAGTATGTTTTTCCATGGATGTGGATTTACTGGGTCAGGTGAAAAGAATATTATTAAGGCCAAGGTTAGATTAAGAAAGGATCAAGATGCTAATGTTCATATATTAGTAGCTGCTGTTGATATGGGTCAAGGAGTTAAAACCACATTTAGAAAACTGATTGCTCATATTTTAGAGATTGATATTGATAAAGTAATTTTTAATAATCCTGATACTGATTTTGTCCCTGATTCCGGACCTACAGTTGCTTCTAGAACCATGATGATTGTTGGTGGACTTCTTGGGAGAGCTGCTAAAGAAATGAAAAGTCGATGGGAAGAAAAATCTTTTATTGTAGAAAAACAATATGAACAACCAGATTACATTGAATATGATGAAGAAAAATTTATAGGAGATGCTTATCCAGCTTATTCATGGGGTGTCAATGTGGTTGAAGTAGAAGTAGATCCATTGACTTATCAAGTGAATGTAAAAAAATCTTGGTCTGTATATGATATTGGAAAAGCGATTGATCAAAGAATTGTATTGGGTCAAGCAGATGGGGGGTTAGCTCAAGGGTTGGCTTATGGATATCTTGAAGTAATGAACCATAAAAATGGAAAAATCATGCAAAAAAATATGACAGACTATATTATCCCTACAGCCATGGATATGTGTGAAATGGAAACTTATTTATTTGAAAATCCTTATGCGTTTGGTCCTTATGGAGCTAAAGGTGTTGGAGAATTAACGCTTATCGGCGGAGCAGCGGCTGTTGCAAAAGCTATTGAGGTCGCCATCAAGAAGAATATTTATAAAATTCCTGTAACACCTGAATATATTATGGAGTTGATGAATGAACATGAAGATTAATTTTAATTTAAACGGTAAAAATATAACACTTGATACAAACCCTAATAGACGTCTATTAGATGTTTTAAGAGAGGATTTTGACTTAACTGGTCCTAAAGAAGGCTGTGGAGAAGGCGAATGTGGAGCTTGCGCAGTTTTATTAAATGGTCAAATAGTCAATTCATGTTCAGTCCCTTTAGCAAATGTAGATGGCCAAGATATCATGACTATTGAAGCTTTTTCTCTAAGTAAGCAATATCAAATCATCAAAGATGCTTTTGCTGAAATGGGTGGAGTTCAATGTGGGTTTTGTACACCTGGAATGATTATTGCTACCCAAAGTTTATTAAGTGAAAATCCTCATCCTAGTGATTATGAAATTAAGATTGGTTTGTCAGGGAATTTGTGTCGATGCACTGGATATAATTTAATCATTAAGGCTGTAAAAAAGGCTGCAGAAGATGGTGATGGTTTATGGTAAATACTGTCATTGCTAAAACTTTAGTTCAAGCCCTAGATACATTAAAGCAAGGAGACTATAAAATTGTTGCTGGTGGTACAGATATGTTGATTCAAAATAGATCACATACTGGCATGCCTATAGCCTATAAGTCAAATATTCTATATGTTAACTTAGTAAAAGAATTAGACTTTATTAGTGATGATGAAAACAATGTTTACATTGGTGCTACTTGTCGTTTAGAAAGTATCTTAAAAGACCAAAGGATCCCTCAAATATTAAGAGATGTTATCCATGAAATGGCTTCTCCTGCCATAAGACATACTGGGACATTGGCCGGTAATATAGCAAATGCATCTCCAGCAGGGGATTCATTAGTTGCTTTATATGCTTTAGATGCACAAGTTAGAATACAATCTGCTATGCACGAAAGAATAGTTAAAGTATCTGATTTTATTAAAGGTGTTAGAAAAATTGATTTATCACCTATTGAAATGATTACTGAAATTATCATTCCAAAACTAGATTTTGATAATATTTATTTTAAAAAAGTTGCGCCTAGACTAAGTGATGCTATTTCAAAGTTGTCATTTGTTGGAGCTTACTCCTTTAGAAACAATACTTTAATAGATATGAGAATATCTCTTGGCGCTGTTTATATGACTGTAGTTAGAAATAGAAGCATCGAAAAAAAATATATTGGTATGAGCAAGGAAGAATTCAAGAATCATATAAAAGAAATTTTAATAGACTACAGCCACATAATCAAACCTATTGATGATCAAAGGTCAAACAAAGAGTATCGAAAACAAGTAGCGTTAAACTTAATTAAAGCATTTGTTTTAAATTGTTAGGAGGCTCGTTTTGAATAAGAAAAAACTCATTCAAATATCAAGAGGTTTAGTACTTGCTGAACTTGTATTGAAAAACGCCAAAATTGTCAATGTGTTTACAAAATCAATCGAAGCCAACGATATTGCTATCTCTGATGGTATTATCGTTGGGATTGGATCATATGAAGGAGAAAATGAAATTGATTTAAAGGGGCAATATGTTGCACCTGGTTTTATTGATGGTCATGTCCATATTGAATCTAGTATGCTTACACCAAATAATTATGCTTTAGCAACCATTCCTCGTGGTACCACATCAATCATTGCTGATTGTCATGAAATAGCGAATGTGGCGGGTAAAGAGGGAATTGATTTTATGATTGAATCTGCTAAATCAACTGTTCAAGATGTTTTTATGATGATTCCTTCGTGTGTGCCATCAACTTCATTTGAAACAAGTGGAGCAATCTTAAAAGCAAGGGATATAAAAAAATACACTGAAAATCCTTCTGTCTATGGCCTAGGTGAAATGATGGATTATCAAGGGGTACTTGAAGGGGATAAAGATGTGCTTAATAAATTGGAGGATTATTCTCAATTAACTATTGATGGTCATGCTCCGGGTTTAAGTGGTAAAGATTTAAATGCTTATATCTTATCAGGTGTAGAAACAGATCATGAATGTGTTGAAGCGAGCGAACTTATTGAAAAGGTTCAAAGGGGTATGTATGTTCATCTAAGGGAAGGTTCACAGACAAAGAATTTAGTTGACTTATTATCAGGTGTATCTAGTGCATATTATGATCGAATATTATTATGTTCAGACGATTTACACCCAAGTGATATATTAAATGTTGGTCATATTGATCAAAATGTACGATTGGCAATAAAACATGGATTAGATCCTATCGTTGCTATATCAATGGCGAGTATAAATATAGCTAGATGTTATCATTTAAATCATTATGGAGCCATAGCACCAGGATATTACGCAGATTTAGTTGTTTTTAAAAACATTAAGAAAATTGATATTAATATGGTCTATAAAAAGGGAAAACTAGTCGCTAAAGATAAGCAAGCACTATTTGAAAGCAGAAAAATTGATCCATCTAAACTTCTAGAATCAGTCAATATAAATTTAAATAAAATCAATTTAGATTTAACTTTAAAAAACCAATTAGTTTATATTATAGGACTCGTAAAAAATAATATTACAACAAAGAAAATAAAAGCTAGTATTATCTTAGAAAAAGGTTTGTTTCTTTCAAAAAATAATCCAGGTTTATTAAAATTAGCAGTCATAGAAAGACATCATTCAAGTAACAATATTGGCTTTGGAATAGTCAAGGATTATGGGTTAAGTAATGGTGCATTAGCATTAACGATTGCTCATGATTCACATAACTTAATTTGTATTGGAGATAATGATATAGATATGTATAAAGCCATTGAAAAAATTAAAAGTATTGGTGGCGGAATTGTATTGGCATCTGAAGGACATATTATTGATTTTCTGCCTTTAGAAGTTGGTGGTTTAATGTCATTGAATGATGGGCAATATGTCCAAAAGAAGTTATTGAATTTAGAAAATGAGATTAGAAAATTAGGGGTAACTAATGATATTGAAGATCCTTTCTTACAATTAGCTTTTCTATCTTTAGCTGTTGTCCCTGAAATTAAAGTAACAGACAAAGGTTTGTTTGATGTCGAAAAGTTTCAATTAATTAAATTAGAAGTTGGTGAAGATTCATGACGTATGTTAAAGGCTTGAGGTGTACCCATTGTAATCATTTTTATCCTTTTGAAAAGGATTTAATGATATGCCCAAATTGTCAAGAAAAAGGAATACTTGACATTGAGTATAAGTATAAGGAAATTAAGGAAGTCATGAATAGAGATTATTTTAAGAATAACTTAGATTTGTCTATTTGGCGGTATTTACCTTTGTTGCCTGTTGAAGAAAAATATACGAAGAATTCCTTAAGAGTTGGCTGGACACCATTATATAAGAGTTTTAATTTACAAACAATGATTGATATTAAATCATTATATATTAAAGATGAGGGTTTAAATCCAACACAGTCTTTAAAAGATAGGGCTTCAGTCATTGCCTGTGTGAAGGCCTTGGAAAATAATTATGAAATTATATCTTGCTCATCAACTGGAAACGCTGCTTCATCATTGGCTGGCAACGCTGCAAAACTAGGACTCAAAACAGTTATTTTTGTTCCAAAAAGAGCACCCGTTGGAAAATTAACTCAACTATTAGTCTTTGGAGCCGATTTAATTAAAGTTAACGGTGATTATAAGTCTACTTATCAATTATCAAAAGCGGCCATAAGTCATTATGGTTGGTACAATAGAAATGCTGCAGTCAATCCATATCTGGTTGAAGGTAAAAAAACAGTGGCTTTGGAAATAGCTGAGCAACTTGAATTTAATTTAACAGATTGGGTTATAGTTTCTGTGGGAGACGGATGTACGATTGGTGGAGTTTATAAAGGTTTTTATGATCTTATTGAACTAGGTTTAATTGATCGTATGCCTAAGTTATTAGGCGTTCAAAGTGAAGGCTGTTCACCATTCTATAAAGCTTTTCATGAAGAAAAGGAGATGGAAGAAAGTGAAGAAAATACACTTGCAGATAGTATAGCAGTAGGCATACCTAGAAATCCTATCAAGGGATTAAAGGCTGTAAAAAATAGTCATGGTAGTTTTGAGATTGTATCTGATGACGAAATCATGGATGCTATGCTTTTACTGGCAAAGTATGAAGGCGTATTTGCTGAACCTGCAGCCGCAGCCGGTTTAGCAGGATTAATGAAGTCTAGAAAGAAAAATTTAATTAAACCATCTGATACAGCCACCGTAATTATCACTGGCAATGGATTAAAAGATACAAAAAATGCATTAAATGTAATTAATGAACCAGTTCTTTTAAATAATGATTTAAAAGATTTAATAGACTACATAGAAAGAGGCGAAAGTAATGAGTAAAATTCCATTTGGACCAACTTATGATGAAATGTGCAACCCATCTCATATTGATCCGAACATAAGAAAAAAAGCGTTAGAAAGTAAAGAAAATGAACTAAATCCAATAAACTTATTTAACATTAATTGGAAAGATGATAACAATCAAGTTCATAAAATTGTTTTACCTAAAGAAATGACAGGTGTCGAAGCCAATATAGTCGTTCTATTAGGAAAGTATTTCCCTTCAGGGTCTCATAAAGTTGGACCTGCTTATTCTACACTCATTGAAGGATGTGTTGATGAGAATATTATTCCTGGCAAGCACACAATATTAGGACCTTCAACAGGTAATTTTGGTATCGGAGTATCTTATATCTGTAACTTAATGAAATATGATTCTATTGTCATCATGCCAGATAATATGAGTAAAGAACGTTATGAACGCATTCAAAAATATGGGGCAAAATTAGATTTGACGCCTGGGACTGAATCAGATGTTATTTTAACATTAGAGAAAACCTACGAATTGGCTAAAAATACTAAGAATAGATCTTTAGCTCAATTTGAATTATTGCCTAATTATCGTTTTCATCGTCATGTGACGGGAAATGCTTGTATTGAAGCTGTAAAAAATGTTGGAAATGGAAGGATAGCTTGTTTTACTTCAGCGCCTGGTTCGGCTGGGACTTTAGGTGCGGGCGACCAAATTAAAAAAGAGTTTCCTGAGGCTAAAGTGGCTGCTTTAGAACCTTATGAATGTTCAACATTGATGAATGGTGGACGTGGACAACACCGTATTGAGGGTATTGGCGATAAGATGTGTACACTCATTCATAATGTATTAACCACAGATTTTGTTGTGATGATAAAAGATGAAGAAACGGTTCAAGGTTTAAAAGTGATTCATAACGGAATTAGTGTATTGGAATCTTTTGGTATTGATAAAAAAATCGCTGAATCAATGACTGATTTATTTGGCCCTTCAGGTATATGTAATATTATTGGCGCAATTAAAATGGCTAAATATTTACATTTGGGACCTGGAGAAAATGTAGTAACCATTGCGACTGATGGTTATGACAGATATGATACCGTAATTCAAAATCTTGAACAAAGATATTTAGAGACAGAAGATTTCGTACTAAAAAGATGGTTTAAAGATGTGTTCTTAAATGCGGATACTAATTATATTGCAGATTATAGACCTATAAGCCAAAAAGAAAAGTTGTTCATACAAAAAGAAAAAGATTGGTTAAAATTTGGATATACAAAAGCTTATTTAGATTCTATGAAAGATATGTCTTTTTGGGATAATGAATACAACAAGGTTTTTGAATATGACAAACTAATCAAGGAAAAGAGGTAAGATGTATGGATTTTAAAAAAGTATTAGAATTATCTAAATCATATGAAAAAGATATGACAAGATTTTTAAGAGACATGATCGCTATCCCAAGTGAAAGTTGTCATGAAGAAAAAGTCATTCAAAGAATTAAAAGAGAAATGGAAAAAGTTTCTTTTGATGAAGTGAAAATTGATCCAATGGGTAACATTATTGGACGTATTGGCCATGGACCTATTGTTATTGCTATGGATGCCCATATAGATACAGTAGGTGTTGGTGAAATAAAGAATTGGAAATTTGATCCATATAATGGCTTTGAAGATGAAACTAGTATTGGTGGACGCGGAGCATCAGATCAAGAAGGTGGGATGGCGTCTATGATATATGCTGGGAAAATCATCAAAGAGTTAGGTTTAGAAAAAGATTATACCTTATATATTACTGGTACTGTTCAAGAGGAAGATTGTGATGGGCTATGTTGGCAATACATTATTGAACAAGACAAATTAAAACCAGAGTTTGTAGTCATTACAGAGCCTACTAATTTAAACATTTATAGGGGTCATCGTGGTCGCATGGAAATTAAAGTTTCAACAAGTGGCGTATCTTGTCATGGTAGCGCTCCAGAAAGAGGAGACAATGCTATTTATAAAATGGGACCGATCTTAAAAGACCTAGAAGAGTTAAACCATCATTTATTAGACAATGATTTCCTAGGAAAAGGAACATTGACGGTTAGTGAGATTGGTCATTCATCACCTTCTAGATGCGCAGTTGCTGATGGATGTTGGATTTCAATAGATAGAAGACTCACTGATGGCGAAACCTTTGAGTCAGCTTTAAAAGAAATAGAAGACTTAGATTCTGTAAAAAAAGCAAATGCAGTGGTTGAAATGTATGATTATTCAAGACCTTCATATACTGGTTTGGTTTATCCAACAAAATCATATTTCCCGACTTGGGTTTTGCCAGAGGACCATATCGTATGTCAAAGTACAGTTCAAGCATATGAATCTTTGTTTAATCAAAAACCACTCGTTGATAAATGGACTTTTTCAACCAATGCTGTTTCAATCATGGGTAGACATCAAATTCCATGTATTGGATTTGGACCTGGAAAGGAAGAACAAGCACATGCACCAAATGAAATAACCTATAAAGAACATCTCATAAAGGCTTGTGCAATGTATGCGGTTATACCGACAATGTATGTAAAACATAAAAAGGAAGGAAAATAATATGAAACCAGAATTTAAAGGAAAACATTTTATCACGCTTGAAGATTGGTCAAAAGAAGAAATAGAAAGATTACTTGAAGTATCAAAATTAATGAAAGATAAATTTTTACATAATGAAGATACGAGCTATTTAAAAAACAAAACAGCATTTTTAATGTTCTTTGAACAATCAACAAGAACTAGAAATTCTATGGAAGCAGGTATTGCTCAATTAGGGGGACATGGTAATTATTTAGATACATCAGGGATGCAAATATCTCATGGAGAATCAGCAAAGGATACAGCTGTTATATTATCTAGTTATGGACATGGAATCGCTTGTAGAAATTGCTTTTGGGGTATAGGTAATAAATATTTGAGAGAAATGGCACAACATTCTACAGTGCCTGTAATGAATTTGCAATGTGATTTATACCATCCAATGCAAGGATTGGCAGATTTAATGACTATTCAAGAGGTGTTTCCAAAACAAAATAATATTAAAGTTTCTATTATATGGGCTTATGCAAGAAGCCATAAAAAACCTATATCGGTGCCTTTAACACAAATTTTATTGTTTCCAAGATTTGGTATGGATGTGACTTTAGCTTACCCTGAAGGCTATGATTTGCCAGATTGGGCTATTGAAAAGGCTAGAGCAAATGCTAAGGAAAACAATGGGTCTTTTAGAATCACTCATAATATGGAAGAAGCATTTAAAGATGCAGATGTTGTGATCCCGAAAAACTGGGGATCTTGGGTAAACAATCAGTCAACTGAAGTCGTAGATGATTTATTAGAATCATATAAATCATGGAAATGTACTGAAGAAATGATGGCTTTGGCTAATAATAACGTTAAATACATGCATGCATTACCTGCTGATAGAGGCAATGAAGTAGAAAATTCTGTGATAGATGGTCCACATTCAATAGTCTACCAAGAAGCAGAAAACAGACTTCATACCGCCAAAGCAGTTATGGCAATGACTATGGGCGACAAATAAGATAAATGAGAATTTTTATTGCCTTATTATTTCCAGATAGGATTATTCATGAACTATCAAAAATGAGAACAGTCTTAGAAGAATTAAATATTCAAGGTAATTTTCAAAGGAATGATTTGCTTCATTTGACTATTCACTATATAGGTGAAACAAGTGATGATTTCTTAAAAAAAATCATAAGTAAAATCAAAGAAATTGATTTTGATAGTTTTCTTGTAAAAACAGGAATAATAAATTTTTTTGGAAGTGATAAAGTAAAGAAAGTTTTATATTTAGAAGTTGAAAAGAACCCAAGACTATTAAAGTGTTATCACTTAGTTATTGAAAAACTAAATGAACTAAATCTTAATATTAAGCAAATCGATTATATACCGCACATTACCATGGTAAGAAATGCTTATCCAGTGGATAAAGAAATAAAAGAACTTCACGTAAAAGCTCTTGATATTGCAATTGATAAGATTCATGTTATGGTATCAAAAAGAGAAAATGGGAATTTGATTTATCAATCTTTAGATTATGTTGATTTGAATTAAAAAGAACGGTGTAAGAATTTCTCTTACACCGTTACTGTTTTTAATAAAGTTCCTTATCTTTTTCTTGATATTCTTTAAAAAGTTTTAAACATGTTTGTCTTTCTGTTTCTTCTAAATCAAGAATTTCGAAATTTTCTCTGCCATTTTCAATGAATTTATAGATAAAATCATCTCTGAAGCCAATAGCATCTGCATCACTTTCAATACAACCAAAGTATACTTTCTTGATATTTGACCAAATGATAGCACCCAAACACATTGGACATGGATATGCCGTAGTATAAAGAGTACAATTTGATAAATCATGGGATCCAATTTCTTTGCAGGCTTTTCTTATTGCGTTTATTTCAGCGTGTGCTGTTGGATCATGATCTCCTAAGACAGTGTTTGATGCTATTGAAAGAATTTGACCATCTTGATCAATAATTAAAGCGCCAAAGGGTCCACCTATATTTTGATTCATGGTTTTTCTAGCTTCTTCAATAGCTAATTCCATAAGTTTTTTGTGGTTTTTGTCTTTCATATGAGCTCCTTTTAGAACATTGTAGGTATATTATAAAGAATATATTCATTAATGTAAATAAGATATGATAAAATACAGCGAAAAAGTGTTTTTTATTTTTCAAATAAAGTTCTATATTTTTTAGATAAATCAATTGAATGAAAGGGTTTTCTATGGTATTATTTTAGTGAGGTGATAAATATGAAGTTAGAAGAGGTAGAAGCTCTTAAACAGGAGTTGTTGAACAAGAAAAAATCAATGTCTAAAGAAGAAATCTTAAAGAAACAAGAAGATTTTGATACATTGTATATTTACGAGTCAACGAATTTTAATAACGATGACTTCACTTATGAAGATGTTGAGTTCTTGTTGGAAGATCATTCACGCGAATTTCCTGATAAAAAAAGGAATAGACGCAAAGCTATTATAAACAATTATCACGCTTTACAAATGATTCATAGGCTATCATCAAAGAAAATCGCATATGATGAAGAAATAGTTAAGGATTTACATCAAACCCTTGTAGATGGAATTATTGGCGGAGGCGTTTATAGAAGCCGAGATTTATTTATTTTAGGGGCTAAGCATGTTCCACCTAGTTACTTAAAAATTTATAAAAAGATGGATGACTATTTTGAAAAACTTAGAAATCCACAATTAAAAGGATTTGAAAGAGCAGCATATGCTCACTTACAATTCTTGAAAATTTATCCCTTTGTTGATGCTAATGGGAGATTAGCAAGATTGTTGCTTAATTATGAATTAGAATTGCAAGATTATTTACCTGTATCAATCACTAAAAAACTTCAGGATGAATACTTTGATGCAATTGACGAGTATAAAATCAATAAAAAAACTGAACCATTCATCGATTTCTTAATGAAACTAGAAGCAGAAAGAATCAAAGATTATATAAAGGGAGAATAATTTTCTCTCTTTTTATCGGAAAAGGAGATAAGATGAAATACGTTAATTATCCGTTTAATGAGACAAAAAGATTAAGTTTTTATTTGGCGACTGAAGAGTTTTTAGCCAAACATTATCCTAAAGATGAATATTTCTTTATGTGGCAAGTAAAACCTACAGTTATTTTTGGTAGAAATCAGTTAATTGAAAATGAAGTGAATATGGATTATGTTAAAGAAAATAACATAGAATTTTATAGGAGAAAATCTGGTGGCGGATGTGTATACGCTGATTATTCTAACATAATGTTTTCTTTCATAACTCCTAATTTTAATAAGGACTTTGTCTTTACAACTTATTTATCAAGAATTATTAATATTTTAAGAGATTTAGGTTTGGATGCTAATTTTTCAGGAAGAAATGATATATTAGTAGGTGACTTAAAAGTATCTGGTAATGCTTTTTATCAAGTCAATTCTAGGTCAGTTGTCCATGGAACAATGCTATATAATACTGATTTAGCAGAAATGGTTAAAGCTATTACACCTGATAATGAAAAATTAGTTTCTAGAGGTATTGACTCCGTTAGAAAAAGAGTTACCAATGTAAAGGACCATATTGATATATCTATTGAGGATTTTAAAGCTTTCATCAAAAAAAATATATCTGATGAAGATATTACATTAAGTGAATCTGACATTAAAATAATTGAAGATATAGAGAAAACATATTTAGCTGATGCATTTATCTATGGAAAAAATCCTAATTATACTTTAATAAAAAAAGGTAAGGTTAAGGCTGGTTTGTTTGAAATATCCTTAGAAATTAAAAATAAACTAATAAAAAAGATGAATATATTAGGTGATTATTTTATTGTTCAAGATGAGGAAGAGTTAATTAATCTTCTAATTAACAAAGAGTATGATTTAGATAAGATAAAAAATGTATTAGATAGTATTGATGTGTCCAACTATATATATGATTTATCAAATGAAGATTTTTTATCTTTATTATTTAAAGAATAATGCTATAATTATTTCGAGGTGAAAAAATGAGTGAAGTTAAAAAAACACCTTTGCATCAAGCCCATCTCAATCTGAAGGCAAAAATGGTTGAATTTGCTGGATTTGATATGCCTATATCATATACCTCCATCAAAGAAGAACATGAAGCTGTTAGGAATAATGTTGGGATGTTTGATGTATCGCATATGGGTGAAATTCTTTGCGAAGGCAAAGATGCAGAAAAATTTGTAGAATATATGTTTACAAATGATGTTCAATCTTTAATGGTTGGACAAATAGCTTATGGGATGCTCTTGTATCCACAAGGGACTGTTGTCGATGATTTACTGGTATATAAAATCTCTAAAGAGCGCTTCTTTTTAGTAGTCAACGCAAGTAACATTGATAAGGATTATCAACACTTAATCCAATATAGTAAAGATTTTGATGTTTTAATAACTAATTTGAGTGAAGTTTATGCTGAAATAGCTGTTCAAGGTCCAAAAACAGAAAATACAATAAAAACACTATTAGATATTGATTTAAGTGGATTGGAATTTTTCCATTTTATTCAAGTGAAATATCATGATCATAATTTGCTTATTTCTAGAACTGGTTACACTGGTGAAGATGGTTTTGAAATTTATGGTGATTCCGTAATTATTCAAAAGTTATGGGACACATTTATTGAAGGTGGAATAATGCCTTGTGGCCTTGGTTGTAGAGATACACTTAGATTTGAAGCAAATCTTCCGCTTTATGGTCATGAAATCTCTCAAGATATTACGCCACTAGAAGCAGGGTTAAAATATTTTGTTAAGATTGATTCACATTTAGATTTTTTAGGTAAAGAATATTTAATGAATCATGATGTTAAGCGAAGAGTTGTTGGATTAGAATTAGATCAAAAATCTATTCCTAGAGAAGGATACAAGGTTTATAAAGATGATGAAGAAATAGGTTATATTACGACAGGTTATTTATCTATTTCAACTGGAAAGCCTATTGCACTAGCCATGGTTAATCGTCCTCATACTAAACAAGGAACTAAAGTGTCTGTTCAAATTAGGAATAAAATGTTTACTGGTTTTATTAGAGATAAAAAATTTTTAAAAGATAGAAAATAATGAAGGGAGAATTATAATGAGTAAAGTAGTGAAAGGTCTTTATTATTCTGAAGATCATGAATGGGTAAAAGTTTTAGAAGATGGTATTTGTTTAATTGGTATTACAGATTTTGCTCAAGCTGAATTAGGTGATGTTGTTTTTGTTGATTTACCTGAAGCTGGAGATGAAATCGTTCAAAATGAGGAATTTGGAGCTGTAGAATCAGTAAAAGCTGCTTCAGATTTAATTGCACCTGTATCAGGTGAGATTCTAGAAGTTAATGATGAACTTATAGGAGAACCTGAAAAAGTAAATCAAGAACCATATGAATCATGGTTTATTAAAGTGAAAATGAGTGATCCAGAAGAGATTAACAATCTTCTAGATCATGAAGCATATCAAAAAGCAACCGCTGAGTAGGTGAAAAACATTGTTTAAGTATTTCCCGCATACTAAAGCTGATATCGAGAAAATGCTTAAGAGTTTAAACATAAATTCAATTGATGAATTGTTTAGTGAATTACCTAAAGAGGTAATCTATAACTCTGACTACGATATTCCAAGCTTTATGTCAGAATTTGAGTTGAGAAATTATTTTGATAAGTTAAGTGATCAAAATAAAGAATTAACTCTATTTTCTGGTTTAGGGGCTTATGATCATTACCAACCTGCTGTTATTGATGCCTTAACATCTCGACAAGAGTTTATGACATCTTATACCCCATATCAACCTGAAATTTCTCAAGGTACCTTACAATATATTTTTGAATATCAGTCAATGATTCAAACATTAACAGGTATGGATATTTCTAATGCTTCTATGTATGATGGAGCAACAGCGACTGCAGAAGCATGTTTTATGGCTGCAAGCATCCGTAGAAGAAGTAAAATTTTAGTTTCTAGAAGCTTAAATCCTAATACGATGAAGGTCATAGAAACTTACTTGAAATTTAAGGGTATAGAATGGGATTATATTGAAACATCTAATGGTGTCACAGATTTTGAAAGTTTAAAAACTAAACTTGATAAAGATGTGGCTGGCGTAGTTGTTCAAAATCCTAACTTTTTTGGTTATATAGAATCATACGAAGGTTTTAGTGATTTGTTAAAAGAAAATAAATCACTTTTCATCATGAATTCTGATATATCTACACTTGCAGTATTAAAATCACCCTATGAACAAGGGGCAGATATTGCTTGTGGAGAATGTCAATCATTAGGTTTGCCAGTAGCATTTGGCGGTCCATATTTAGGTTATTTAGCAACAAATAAAGAATTTGTCAGAAAAATGCCTGGTAGAATTTGTGGTTATACACATGATTTAGATGGACAAAGAGCTTTTGTCTTAACCTTACAAGCTAGGGAACAACATATTAGGCGTTCCAAAGCGAATTCTAATATTTGTTCTAATCAGTCTTTATTAGCATTATTTGTGACTGTATATTTATCTGTTATGGGAAAAAAAGGTTTGAAAAAAGTTAATGATTTATCATATCAAGGAGCACATTACTTATATGATCGTTTACTAAAAACCAAGAAATTCTCAGATCCATTTAAACAACCATTTTTAAAAGAATTTGTATTAGAAACAAGTTTGTCTCATGATTTAATTAAAGAAGCTTTGTTAAAACATCAAATTTTTGGTGGTTTTTCTCTGTCTCATTTTGGTGAAGAATATGATAATTTAATTAACTTCGCTGTAACTGAAAAGAGAACAAAAGCAGAAATTGACAAGCTTATTGAAGTCTTGGAGGGATTATCATGATCGCTTACAAAAAATTGATTTTTGAACTATCCAAAGAAGATAGAGTTGGTTATTCATTACCACCTTCAAGATTTACAGATTATTCAATTGAAGATCTAAGTAATTCTTTTAAAAGAGAAAGTGATTTATTACTTCCTGAGGTTTCAGAATTAGATGTATTAAGACATTTTACAAATATTTCAAATAAGAACTTTGGTGTTGAAAATGGGTTTTATCCTTTAGGGTCTTGTACGATGAAGTATAACCCTAAAATAAACGAAGAAATTGCTTCTTTAAGAGCTTTTAGAAGATTACATCCTTTACAGCCTATATCTACAGTTCAAGGGGCTTTAAAAGTATATTATGAACTACAAAAGATTTTATCTGAAGTCTCTGGCCTACATGAGTTTACTTTAAATTCATATGCCGGCGCTCACGGCGAATTGGTTGGCTTAATGGTCATTAAGAAATATCATGAAGCAAATCAAGACTTTAAACGCAATAAAATTATTATTCCCGATTCAGCTCATGGAACTAATCCGGCTTCAGTTGTGGTTTGTGGCATGGAAGTAATCGAAATTAAATCCAATGAACGTGGTAGAGTTTCAATTGATGCTTTAAAAGAAGCTGTTAAAGATAGAGATGACATTGCTGGAATGATGTTAACTAATCCAAATACATTAGGTATTTTTGAAGATGATATTTGTGAAATTACAAAAATTATTCATCAAGCCGGTGGTTTAATGTACTATGATGGGGCGAACTTAAATGCTTTATTAGGAAAAGTAAGACCGGGGGATATGGGCTTTGATGTTATGCATATTAACTTACATAAAACATTCTCAACACCTCATGGTGGCGGTGGACCTGGTTCTGGTCCTGTTGGAGTCACAAAAGAATTAGCGGAATACTTACCAAATCCTCGTATCAAAAAAATTGAAGATCATTATTATATAGAAAATAATGGGGATGCTATTGGACAAATATCTGGTTTCTATGGTAATTACATGATTGCCTTAAGAGCCTATGTATATTTATTAACTTTAGGTAAAGAAAATATTAAATTAATAGGTCCTTATGCTACATTGAATGCCAATTACATCAAAGAACAACTTAAATCTTTATATCAATTACCTATAGATGGTAACTGTATGCATGAAGTTGTTTTTAATGGATTGGTGGATAAAGATACTGAAGTAAAGACTTTAGACATTGCAAAAAGACTTTTAGACTATGGTATGCATGCTCCAACTATTTATTTCCCTTTATTATTCCCTCAAGCAATTATGATAGAACCAACTGAAACCGAATCACTTCAAACCATGGATGAATTCATTTCGGTAATGAAGGATATTGCTATTGAAGCCAAAGAACACCCTGAAAGGCTTAAAGAAGCACCAACCAAAACTCCGATTAGAAGAACTGATGAAGTTTTCGCTGCTAAAGAAATGATATTCTCCTACAAAGACTATCTCGAATATAGAGAGAAAAGAGAAGAGTAACAATGAATATTTTTAATCTATTTGGTATTTTTGATGTCCTAATAGTGATTGCGGTTATCGCCATGATCATTATGGGCTGGAAAAAAGGGTTTTTATTAAAAATTGTTGAATTAGCTTCTGGCTTATTTGGCCTAATAGCTTCTTTATTGCTGACTAGACCTTTCTCTAATTTACTGGATAAATGGTTTGGTTCTGATATTGAAACACGAATTCGTGATCATTTAATCTCTAAAAACCCTGAACTTTCAGACAACTTGACAGAACCTCGCTTAAAAGAAGCATTAGAAGGCTTAAGTATGCCTGATTTTATTACTAAATGGATTAGTGATTCAATTGATTACGAAGAAGCAACACGATCTATTATTGAAGCGATCACTCCTTTATTTAAAACGATGATATTGATTGTGATTGCCTTCCTTACACTATTCTTTGGATCAATGATTATATTTTTCTTTTTGAAACTACTATCTAAAGCCATTACAAGAGTACCAATTATTAGACAAATTGATAAAGTATTAGGTGCTTTTTTCGGGCTATTTAAAGTAAGTATGATTATCTTTGTATTGTTGTTATTATTAAGTTTTGTATTAGCCATACCAGCTATCAATAACGCTATTGGTGATTTTGTATATGTTGATATGCAACTAAGCACAGATAGTTTTAGGTTATCTAAGTGGCTCTACAATAATAATATTTTTAGGTTTATAATTAATATATTCTTATCGATAATTTAAAAAAATAGCACAAGTTAATTTTTAACTTGTGCTTTATTTTTGTTTTTGTCAATATACATGTGCTGGTCAGCTCTTTGTAGTAAATCAGATGGTTTTTGATCTTCCCCATGTATTTGCTCAGTATAGCCAGCAGATATCCTAATTTGATAGTTTGAATTTTTATTTATTTCTTTTAACTTATAGTGGAGTTCTGTTTTAAGCGACTTAAACAAATCTAAATTAATCATTTCACTTAAGCAAGCAAATTCATCTCCTCCGATTCTGTAACAGTTTCCATAATCGTGAAAAACAGAATGAATTGTATTGAACCCATCAATAAGCGTCTTATCACCTTCATTATGACCAAAATGATCATTAATAAATTTTAAGTCATCAAAATCAAAGTAAATTAATGCAAGATGATTAGTGGAGTTATAAAAGAGTTTTTCTATATCTTTTTCAAAAGCAAATCGACTTTTGGCTTTGGTAAGTTGATCGGTATTGGCAATCACTTCGTAAATTTCTTTTTCATATACTTCCTTAATCTTATTAGATAAGGTTAATATTGTCGAAATAAAAGCGATAATGAGCATCAATAGGATACCCGAAGTAGCATAGTTAGCTGTGCCTGTAAAATTCTTGTTAGCAAAGCCAATCACTTCTAATAATAAGAAAACTGTAAAAAATGAGAATAAAAGTAAATAGTTTCTAGAGAGTATATCTTTTCTATGAGAATATTCTCTAATAAGCGAATATAGGGTAAGCAAGAAGCCGATAGAAATTAATACAATGGTTATTGTTACTGTTTCAAAAAAGGCAAATAATCCACTGATGTGAGAAGTGATGATGAATACTAAATTGATTACATAAATAACACATAGGCTACTAAATAATTTTTTATCTGCTTTGAAAATATAGGTTTTTAAAAATGCGGTTGCGGCGATGGGTGAAGCTGCTAAAGAGACATAAGCTAAAGAGCCTATTAAGAAGTCATTATTTATATACAATTGTAAGATTCTACTTTCAGCTAATAACCATAAAGAGATGAAAATACCAAAAATACCTAGATATGCGTTATGTTGAGATTGTTTGTTAAAAAATATTAAATTGATGAGTGCGAAAATAAATGATATGAGAATCATCAGTAAAGATACGTTTAATTTATATGCATGCTGACTTATTAAATGTTGATAAATAGTTGATGGTGGACCGTAATGAATTTCGTTGAGGGTTCCTGACATATTTTTATAAGGAGAAACTAGGATAATTTCAATGGTTGAACCTGATGAAGCTTCAGGAATATCTACAAAATGATAGATACTTGCATAAGTATTAAAAATGTTGTCTTCAAAGCTTTTTTCATATATTATTGAATCATTGAGTTTGACTATGACATTTTGTAAAGAGCCTCTTATTAAAATGGTTTGAGGTTGATTAAAGTCAGCAGTAAGTAGTCTAGAAGCACTCACTATAGAATTCTTTTCTGCTTCAACAACTCTAGGTAAGTTAACCGTTCCAACAAAATCAGAATCAACTCTAATATCCCATCCTTCATTGAGTTTGCTTGCAGAAAAAGAAGTTAATTTATCGGTTTGAGTAGAAAAAAAAGACATTATAAAAAGAAATGCTATGATTACAGCAAATAGAGTATATCTTAATTTTTTTTGAAGTTGTGGATTCACTATGTTACTCCTAATAATCTAGTATGACTTGTTTTAAAACTTGAACTAAATTCTCTTGTTTAATTTTTTTTTGCTTTACACCGTCAATGAATAACAATGCTTCATCTTTTCCGCCTGCAACTGCAATATTTGCTTCTTTAGCTTCGCCCGGCCCATTGACAACACAACCCATGATAGCTACAGTGATATCTTTTTGAATGGTCTGTAAGAACAATTCGATTTCTTGAACAATTGGAATCATATTGTACTGAATTCGGCCACAAGTAGGACATGATACTAATTTAGGCTTTTTATATAAATTTAAATTAGCAAGAATTTCTTTGGCAACATGAATCTCTTTTTCAGGTTCAGCAGTTAAGGATACTCTAATGGTTGATCCGATACCTTGACTTAAAAGAATACCTAATCCTATAGAAGAAGAGATGGTTCCTGAAAAATCAGTTCCTGCTTCTGTAATCCCTAAGTGAAGAGGGTAAGGGAAAGTTTGAGCAGCTAATCTATTAGCTTCAATGGTAGTTAAAACATTTGAAGCTTTTAAAGAAATAATAATATCATAAAAATTATACTTTTCTAATAATTCAACATGATACTTAGCTGAAGCAACCATGGCTTCAGGAGTAGGTTTTTTGTAGTGTTCTAAGATGTGTTTTTCAATAGAGCCAGAATTAATCCCAATACGTATAGGTATTTTCTTTTCTTTACATGCATCTACCACTGCCTTTACATTTTCATCAGAACCGATATTTCCAGGATTAATTCTTATTTTATCAGCACCAGAAGCAATCGATTTTAAGGCTAATTTATAATCAAAATGAATGTCAGCTACAATAGGGATATTGATGTGTTTCTTAATTTCCCTGATTGCCTCTGCGTCAGCAAAAGTTAAAACTGCAACTCTAACTATTTGACAACCAGCATTTTCTAATTTATGTATCTGATTAACAGTAGCTTCAATATCTCTTGTTTTAGTGTTGGTCATAGATTGAATAATTACATTTGAACTGCCACCAATACAAATATTGCCAACTTGTACTGCTTTTGTTATATCTCTAGTATACATTTAAATACCTCTTTACTATAATGATATTTAATTATATCAAATATCATCATTAAATAAAAGATAGTTGATTTTTAATAATTAGAAAACTTCTTTAAAATTCGTTTTTATCACTTGAAGTAAGGGCTTACATAGACTATAATAGATATGTACAAAAAATCATATTGGAGGTTTTGCGATTGGAAGATTACAAAAATTTAGGGTTTAATGTTAGAGATACTTTTGGAAATTATATTTCTTACTACAAAGATGGAAAATGGGATGAAGGCAAGATTCAAAAAGAAGATACAATTACAATTTCTGCATTTTCTACAGCATTACATTATGGACAACAAGCTTTTGAAGGATTGAAAGCTTATAGAACAAAAGATGGTAAAATTAATTTATTCAGAGTTGATGAAAATGCAAAAAGACTTCAAAACTCATGTGATCAAATATTGATGCCAAAAGTGCCTACAGAGAAATTTATTGATGCAATTAAACAAGTTGTAAAAGTAAATGAAGAATTAGTGCCACCTTATGGATATGGAGCGTCACTATATATAAGACCCTATGTCATTGGCGTAGGTAGAAATTTAGGAGTTAAAGCAGCTCCTGAGTATATTTTTGGTGTCTTATGCTCTCCAGTAGGTTCTTATTTTAAAGGTGGTTTATCACCTGTTAATTTTGTTGTTACTGATAGAGACAGAGCAGCGCCTAATGGAACTGGACAAGTTAAAGTTGGTGGAAATTACGCTGCTAGTTTATATTCTCACAGACAAGCTAAAGAAGCTGGTTATGCAGACTGTATTTATTTAGATCCATTAACACATACTAAGATCGATGAAGTTGGAGCAGCAAACTTTTTCGCTGTTACAAAAGATATGACTTTTGTAACACCAAGTTCTTCAAGTATCCTTCCTAGTATTACCAAGAAAAGTTTAATGCATATAGCAAAAGAGTATTTAAATATGAATGTAGAAGTTAGAGATGTATATATCAATAATCTTGATGAATTTTCTGAAGCGGGTGCTTGTGGAACTGCAGCTGCTATTACTCCTATAGGCAGGATAGATTACCATAATCAACAACATGTTTTTTATAGTGAAACTGAAGTTGGACCTGTGACAAGAAAGTTATATGATACTTTAACTGGTATATATTTTGGAGATATTAAAGCTCCAGAAGGTTGGATTACTCAATTATAATCAAAATAGCCGGTTTTAGCCGGCTTTTTCTTTAGAGAATATCGCTATAAATAAGATATTTCTAGAATATTTTGTGAATAGAAAATAAAATGCAAATATTACAAAAAATGACTTGTTTTAAAAGCGCTTTCATTGTATAATCTATAATGGTCGTGATAAAGAAAATAAATATGGTTATAATACCCTTGAAATATTTATTGTTTTTTTCATGTCTTCATAAATTTAACGCATAAACAACTAAGTTGTTTAAATAAAATAATATAAGTGAGGCGAAGAAATTGTTTAAAAGTAATTATTTATCAAACTTATTTCAAGAAGTGAAAGAAAGATATGTTACACAACCGGAATTTTTACAAGCGGTTGAAGAATTTTTTGATGCTATGGATCCAATTGTAAATGAAGATCCTAACATTGAAAAGCATGCTATTATGGAAAGATTAATTGAACCAGAAAGAATTGTTAAATTCAGAGTTACTTGGTTTGATGATAATGGCAAGATTAATGTTAATAGAGGTTATAGAGTACAGTTTAATTCTGCAATAGGTCCATATAAAGGCGGAATTAGATTTCATCCTTCTGTGAATGAATCTATTTTAAAATTTTTAGGTTTCGAACAAACTTTCAAAAACTCTTTAACAGGATTACCAATGGGCGGCGGAAAAGGTGGCGCTGATTTTGATCCTAGAGGAAAGAGTGATAATGAAATAATGAGATTCTGTCAAAACTTTATGCAAGAGTTATATCGCCATATTGGTCCTGATACAGATGTTCCTGCTGGAGATATTGGTGTAGGTTTTAGAGAAATCGGATATATGTATGGAATGTATAGAAAAATCAGAAATGAAAATACTGGGGTTTTAACTGGTAAAGGTTTAACTTATGGTGGCTCTTTAGTTCGTAAAGAAGCTACTGGTTATGGTTTATTATATTTTGTTGAAGAAATGTTAGCTAAATATCGTGAAGAAACCATTGAAGGTAAAAAAGTTATTATTTCTGGTGCTGGAAAAGTTGCTATGCACGCAGCATTAAAAGCAAGAGAATTAGGCGCGACTGTCGTAGCTATGTCTGATATTAATGGATATGTTTACCATAAAAATGGTTTAGATATTTCATTAATTGCAAAATTAACTGAAAATAACCCTGAATTTACAACACAATACAAAGACTATCATTCAGGTGCAGAATACGGAAAAAGTCCTAAAGATGTTTGGACAAAACCTTGTGATATAGCTCTACCTTGTGCTACACAAAATGAGTTACCGATTGAATCTGCAAAAGCTTTAGTAAAAAATGGCTGCTACTTAGTATGTGAAGGTGCCAATATGCCTACTACTTTAGAAGCTACACATTATTTACAAGAAAAAGATATTCTATTTGGACCTGGTAAAGCAGCTAATGCTGGAGGCGTTGCAGTTTCTGGATTAGAAATGACACAAAATGCTATGCATACTCCATGGACTTATGAAGAATTAGATAAAAAACTTAAAGATACAATGAAATCAATTTTCGAAAAGTCATATGAAGCTGCTGAAAAATATGCAGACCCTCGTAATTTAGTAGTTGGGGCAAATGTTGCTGGATTTATGAGAGTTTATGACGCAATGGTCGCACAAGGAGTCATCTAATGTCTTTTATTGTCACCCCAAAAATATTATTGCCGGTTTCTTCAATCAATAAGGAAAAATGGGCAGTCATAGCTTGTGATCAGTTTACGTCTGAACCGGAATATTGGGATGAATTAAAAACATTGGTGGATAATGTGCCTTCTACATATCATCTAATCCTTCCTGAGGCTTATTTAGATGATGAACCAGTTCATCGGGTTGAAAAAATCAATTACAATATGGATTTATACTTAAAAAATAATTTGTTTGAAGAACATGAAGCTTTTATACTTGTTGAGAGACAAACACCTCATGTCAAGAAACGTTTGGGATTAGTTATTGCGATTGATTTAGAAGAATACCAATATGAAGAAGGAAAAATTGGAAAAATTAAAGCTACAGAAAAAACTGTGCCTGAAAGAATTCCACCAAGAGTAAAAATTAGAGAAAAAGCCCCAATTGAGTTGCCTCATGTACTTGTACTTATGGATGACTTAAATGAGTCAATTATCACTAATCTTTATAAAAATAAAAACAAATTAGAAAAATTATATGATTTTAAATTAAATATGGATGGTGGCCATCTTAGAGGCTACAAAGTAACAAACACAAGTGAGATTATTCAACAAATAGAAAATTTATCTGACGATTTAAATTTAATTGTTGGTGATGGTAATCATTCACTTGCTTCTGCTAAAGTATGCTGGGAGAATATAAAAAAAGAATTACCTGAATCAGAATGGTCAAATCATCCAGCGAGATATGCTTTGGTTGAACTAATTAGCTTGTATGATGATGGTTTAACTTTTGAACCTATCCATAGGGTTTTGTTTAATGCAGATATTAATGTTATTAAAACTTTAGAGAACAATTTAAGCGGGAATGCTTTATTAGATATTTATTATCAAAATAATGTTTACAAAATCAATGTTCCTGAAAATCCTTTTAACGCCATTAAAGAAATTCAAGTGATTTTAGATGAATATATTTCACGAAACAAGTACATTGAAATTGATTTTGTGCATGGAATGGATAGTTTGAAGAAAATTGTAAAGAATAATAAAGATAGTGTAGGGATTACGATGCCTGCCTTAAAAAGAGAAATGTTACTTCCGTATATTAGAGAAAATGGTGTTTTGCCAAGAAAATCTTTTTCTTTAGGTGAAGCTGTTGAAAAAAGATATTATATGGAAAGTAAAAAAATATTGAAATAAAAGGAGTGAATGATATGAAAAGAGTTTATAACTTTTCAGCAGGACCAGCAGTTTTACCTGAAGCGGTATTAAAAAAAGCTGCAGAAGAATTGTATATTTATCAAGATACTGGAATGTCTGTGATGGAAATGTCACACCGTTCTAAAGCCTATTTACAAATCATTACTGATGCTGAGGCTAATCTAAGAAAGTTAATGAATGTTCCAGATAATTATAAAATACTGTTTTTACAAGGTGGAGCACACACTCAATTTTCAATGGTCCCTTTAAATTTAATGAAAAATAAAAAGGCTGATTTTATTACCACAGGTTCATGGGCTAAAAAAGCTTTGAAAGAGGCAAAAAAATACTTAAAAGCAAATGAAGTTGCATCTTCTGAAGATAAAATGTTTTCTTATATTCCAGACCTTAAAAACTTAAATTTTGATCCAGAAGCGGATTATGTACATATTTGTGAAAACAATACGATCTATGGAACTAAATATCATGAATTGCCAGATACAAAAGGTGTGGATTTAGTATCAGATATGTCTTCTTGTATTTTGTCTGAACCAATTGATGTTAGTAAGTATGCCCTAATTTATGCAGGTGCGCAAAAAAATATTGGACCTGCAGGAACAACAATAGTTATTATTAGAGAAGATTTAGTAACTAAGAATTATCCTGAATATACTCCTTTAATGTTACAATATGATATTCATGTTGAAAAAGAATCTATGTACAATACACCACCAACTTATGGGATATATATGTGTGGACTAGTTTTCAAACATTTACTTGAAAATGGTGGTATCGAAGCTATGTATGAGCACAATAAGAAAAAAGCTGCCATACTTTATGATTACTTAGATCAATCAAAAATGTTTAAACCAACAGTAGTTAAAAAAGATCGTTCATTAATGAATGTTACTTTTAACACAGGAAATGATGAATTGAATAAAAAATTCGTAGTAGAAGCTGAGAAAAATGATTTGGTAAATTTAAAAGGACACCGTTCAGTAGGTGGAATGAGAGCATCAATATACAATGCAATGTCAATTGAAGGTGTTGAAGCTTTAGTCAACTTCATGAGAAAATTTGAAAGTGAGAATTTATCATGAGAGTTTCATGCTTAAACAATATTTCCTCAGTAGGTTTAAATCATTTCACTTCTAATTATCAAATTGTTGAAGACCAAAATCAAAGCGAATTAATCCTTGTAAGATCAGCTAAAATGCATGAATATCCTATCAATGATAATTTGCTAGCAGTTGCTAGAGCTGGAGCAGGAGTCAATAATATTCCTTTGGATAAAATGGCTCAAGCTGGTGTTGTTGTTTTTAATACGCCTGGAGCAAACTCTAATGCAGTTAAAGAGTTGGTGGTTGCAGGTATGTTAATAGCATCAAGAGATTTAATCGGTGGATTTAATTGGGTTAAGGAAAACAAGAATGATCCAGACTTACAAAAAAATGTTGAAAAAGCTAAAAAAGCTTACGGTGGTAATGAAATTTTAGGAAAAACATTACTTGTCGTTGGCTTAGGAGCAATAGGCGGGAAAGTCGCCAATACTGGTGTTTCTCTAGGAATGAAAGTTTTAGGTTTTGATCCTTATTTATCAGAAAATGCTCGCCGTATGTTAGATCATAATGTTGAGATTATTGAGGACCTATATAAGGTTTATGGCGACGCTGATTTCATTTCTTTGCATTTACCATTGCTAGACTCAACTAAAAATTTTATGAATAAAGAAGTATTCGATAGATGTAAAGATAATGTCATAGTATTAAATTTTGCTAGAGATTTGTTGGTTGATAATCAAGCACTTAAAGATGCTTTATCGAGCGGAAAAGTTAAAAAATATGTTACTGATTTTCCAGATTCATTTGTTGCAAATTTAGAAAATGTGATTTACTTACCTCATCTAGGTGCATCGACTGAGGAATCCGAAGAAAATTGTGCAACAATGGCTGTTCATCAATTAATGAGTTATGTAGAAAAAGGTGAAATCAATAATTCTGTTAATTTCCCTAACATATCATTAGACAAGCTTGAAACGGAGACAAGATTGACTATACTTGCAAAAAATGATCCTGATATTGCTAGACATATTGATTCTTTAATGCATAAATTAAGCCATGCTATCAAATCAAAAGTCTCAAAAGTTAGAGGCGATTATGCTTATTATGTATTCGATATTGACAAAAAAATGCCAGAAGATATTTTAAGTAAACTTTCTCAATATGAGGGTGTATTTAAAGTAAGGATTGTATAAGACTAATGCATCAAGTTCATTGAACTTGATGCAATTTTTTTAATTTAAATTATAAATTAATTTATTAATACTAGTTTTGTTATGGTTGTGTTACATTTTTATATTTATAATTATATAAGATGTCCCTTAATAGAGTGAAAAATACTTGATTTTTTTAAGAATAAATTATACAATAGTTTATGTTGATTGGAGGAATAAATTATGGAACAAGTATTCACTTTGAGATGTGAAGAATGCAAATCAGAAAATTATCGTCATAGAAAAAACAAAAAGACACACCCTGACAAGATGGAAGTAAAAAAATATTGCCCAACTTGTAACAAACACACTGTTCACAAAGAAAGAAAATAGTTTTTAAGAGAGTATCCAATAAGGATACTTTTTCTTTCTAAGAGAGGAGATATATGTTTAAAATTAAAAAAATGACCAATCTTGATATGGATATGAACTCATATTTGTTAATCAAGCAAGATTCAGTTCTTGTCATTGATCCAGGATTCAATGGTCAGGAAATATTGAATTTTCTAAATGTAAATCAATTGAATTTATTAGCTATATGTTTGACTCACGCCCATTATGACCATATTAGAGATAGTCAAATGATTCTTGACTCTCATCATATCCCTATTTATATTCACGAAAGAGACTATGAAGCTTTGTTTAATTCGACTGCCAATTATTCTAAGACCTTTGGATTTGATTTCAAGTTAGATTTTAAGTTGAATATTGTTAAAATTCAAGATCAAGAAGAAATTCTTATTCAAGATGAACTAATTCGAGTGATTCATACACCAGGACATACCTTTGGGTCTGTTATGTATGAATATATGAATCACATTTTTTCTGGAGATACTATTTTTTATGATAGTATAGGGAGAACTGATTTATTTAGCGGAAACTTCAATGCCATTAGACGTTCTCTAAATATGATTAAGAAGAATATTTCTAACAAAAAAATGATTTGGCCAGGACATGGGAAAAATGCTTATTTAAAAGATATTAAAAGAATTAACAGGTATTTACAATAATACCTGTTATTTTTCTTGATAATACAAGTATATTTCTATATAATGAGTTTGTATATCATGGAGGAATCAATGTTACTCAATATTTTATTGCTTGGAGCAAGCAATGTTGATTTTGAAACAATAGCCTTAAATATTATGTTTTTAGTCTGGATTGCAGTTTTATATGCAGTCTTTGTTGGTAATTATTTTAAGAACAGTATTCTTAAAAAGATTGGTTTAGGTTTATTGGTTAGTAGTGTTTCCATTTTAATATTATCAGTATCATTTGAAATGATTGAAGGATATTTATTTGATACTAGAACCGTTTTATTTAGTCTATCAGGATTATTTCTAGGTTTAATTCCGACTTTGGTGATAGCGTTAGTGACTCTTGCCTATCGTTTTTATTTAGGGCACGAAGGCGTATATCTGGGTATGGTATTGATATTAATGTCTTCTAGTTATGGTTTACTATGGAAGTATTTTGTTTGGAAAAAACTGAAGGTTAATTATTTGGTTGAGTTAATAGTTTTCTCGCTTATATCAGGTTTACTACCCTTTTTACTCTTGATGGCTTGGGATTATTCCTTATTTCAACCTCATCTTAACTTTATCTATATCTTTTATTTAATCACAATACCAATTATTACTTTTCTTCTTTCATTAATTTTGCATAGACAAAAGCATTTAGCAAACTTATCAAATATGATTAATGAGCAAAGAGATTTATTAAATATAGCCATCAACAGTCCCAAAGTGATGGAAATATATGTTTTGGATAAAGATTTCAATTATTTATTATTTAATTCTTACCATGAGTATTGTATGAAAATGTATTATGGTTCGAATATTAAAGTAGGAGATTCTTTTTTAGAGTATATAAAAAATTCTGAAATGTATTCTCGATATCGATCACAAATATTTAAAGCTTTACAAGGGGTAGAGTATTCAACCATCGATGAAGTTGAAACCACTCAGGGCAAATATTATGAAAGTATGTTTACCCCAATTCGTAATGGTTCGAATGATGTGATTGGTGTTGCCATATTTTCTTATGATGTTACTAAAAGAAAAAGTTACGAAATTCACTTAGAATATTTAAATTATCATGATGCATTGACCAATGTGTATAATCGCCGTTATTATAATGAAAACATGATTACATATGATTCAATAGAAAACTATCCTCTGTGTTTAATACTCGGGGATGTAAATTCATTAAAAACTGTAAATGATGCTTTTGGACATCAAGCTGGGGATGAAATGTTAAAACAAACAGCTGATGTTCTTAAGAATATTGTTGGTGAAACTGGCTTTGTTTCACGCATTGGTGGAGATGAATTTATTGTCTTACTAAAGAATACACCTAAACACAAAGCTGAAAAAGTCATTAAAGATATCAATAGCGCTTTGGATCAAAGATCTATAGAAGGTGTTCGTTTATCTATGTCTATAGGTTATGAGATTTTAGAGCAAGGCGGAAGTGTTGAGAATACTTTTAAGCAAGCTGAAGATAAAATGTATATTAATAAGTTATATGAGCAATCGACAGATAAAAATGAAACTATTAACACTATCATGAAAGGTTTATATGAAAAAAATTCAAGAGAGGAAATGCATTCTCAAAGGGTTTCTAAATATTGTGGCATGATTGGTCAAGCTCTAAAATTACCTAAAGATAAGGTTAATTCTTTAAAAATTGCTGGAATACTCCACGATATTGGAAAAATAGCCATAGAAGACAGTATTTTAGATAAACCTGGAAAATTAACTGATTTTGAGTATGAAAGAATCAAAAAACATTCAGAGATAGGTTATCGAATTTTATCAGCTTCAAGTCAATATTTAGAAATATCTAAAGATATACTTCACCACCACGAGCATTATAATGGCAAAGGTTATCCTCGTGGTCTTAAAGGCGAAAACATTCCTTTTAATTCTCGAATTATTGCGGTGGCTGATGCTTATGATGCTATGACCTTGTCAAGACCATATCGTTCATCATTTACCAAAGAAGAAGCTATTAAGGAATTAAAGAAGTGTTCTGGCACTCAATTTGACCCTTTAATTGTTGATGCTTTCATTAAGGTTATAAATAAATAAAAATGCTGAGAAAATTCTCAGCATTTTTTTTAGTTTGTTTTTAAGTTTTCTAATACTTTTAAATCTTCTTGAGATATCTTGAAATTTACTTGTGAATTTTGAATAATTCGATCTTCATGGGTTGATTTTGGTAATGGGATAGTATCTTTTTCTAGACAGTATCTAATGCACAACTGAGCAGGTGTAACTTTGTATTTTTTACTTATTTCAACAATTGTTGGGTTTTTAAGAATTTTACCTGTAGCCAAAGGACTATAGGCTTCTACAAGGATATTGTGTTTTTTACAATAATCTAAAGTATCTTCCTGATCTCTTCCAATCCAAAATCCAATTTGGTTAACTAATGGAACAATTTCACAATGATCAATAATGTTTTGGATATCACTTGGTGAAAAGTTAGAGACACCAATGGCCCTGATTTTGCCCGCCTTATAATACTCTTCCATTGCTTTCCAAGCTTCTACATTACCTTGGTCATGTTTACTACCTATATTACTCCAAGGCCATGGGGCATGTATTAAGTATAAATCTACGTAATCAAAACCAAAATTATTTAGAGTTTCTTCAAAACTTTTTTTTGCTTCTTCATAATTCTTAATATGAGAAGGTAATTTAGAAGTGACAAAAATTTGATCTCTTGGTATCTTTGAATCTTTTATGGCTTGGCCAACTGAAGCTTCATTTCCGTATCCATTGGCTGAATCGATATGAATATAGCCGTTTTTGAGAGCATTTGTTACTGATTGATAAGCCTCGTCACCGTTTTCAATTTGCCAGGTTCCAAAACCAATTTTTGGTATTTTTACTCCATTTGCTAGTTCTATGAATTCATTTAATATTTTTGACATATAAGCCTCCTGTTGTATATTTTACATAAAATATTTACTTTGTGCAAATAAATAAGTTGAAATTTACAAAAAATAAGTGAATTTTTAAGTCAAAAAATTTTTATTATAAATTTTACGAAAACGTTATAGTAAAACGCTAACATATATGTTATAATATTTCCGAAAACGTTTTAGTGTTGGAGGTAATCGTGATAAAACATATACAATCATCTAAATATAAGAATGGGTTTCAGCGCTTAATGACGAAAACGGATCAGAAACCTAATGTAGAAATTAGTTTTAATAAAGATGTTAAATATCAGAGTATTATTGGTTTTGGTGGTGCTTTTACTGAAGCAGCTGCTTATACTTTTTATCAAATGCCAGTAGATAAGCAAAAAATTCTATTAGAGGCATATTTTAATCAAAATACTGGATTAAGTTATAACTTAGGGCGAGTATCAATACATTCTTGTGATTTTTCATTAAACAATTACACTTATGTTGATGATTTCGATGAAGGCTTAAAGAGTTTTAATATTAAAAGAGATTTATCGTATGTTATACCTATGATTCATCAAGCTGAGATGGTAAGAAATGATAGAATTAACATTCTTGCTTCTCCTTGGAGTCCTCCCGCTTGGATGAAAACCAACAATGATATGAATCACGGGGGATCATTATTAGATGAGTATAAAGATGCTTGGGCAAACTACTATCTTAAATTTTTAGAAGCGTATACTCAGCATGATGTCTCTATTTTTGCTTTAACTGTTCAAAATGAACCTGCAGCTAAGCAAATTTGGGATTCGTGTTTGTATACCAAAGAAGAAGAACGAGATTTTGTTAAAGATTACTTAGGTCCTAAATTGGCTCAAAGTAATTTTTCTGATGTCAAATTATTAATATGGGACCATAATAGAGACATCATGGTTGAGAGAGCTAAAGCAGTCTATGAAGATAAGAAAGCTAGCCAATATGTTTGGGGACTGGGTTTTCATTGGTATGTATCTGAGGCTTTTGAAAATTTAAAGAAGGTTCATGATATGTTTCCAAATAAGCATTTATTATTTACAGAAGGTACTATTGAAGGTGGCGTTCATTTACATCAGTTCGAAACTGGCGAGAGATATGCTAGAAATATGATAGGAGATTTTAGTCATTATTGTGAGGGTTATATTGACTGGAACTTATTACTTAATGAGGAGGGCGGTCCTAATCATGTTGGTAACTATTGTGATGCTCCAATTATATATGACAGGAACAATGATGAATTAATTTTTAATAGTTCTTTCTATGCTATAGGTCATTTTAGTAAATACCTTATGGTCGGTGCAAAAAGAATTGAATCTAAAACTAATCACAATGATTTAAAACAGGTTGCTTTCTTAAATCCTAATGGAGATATAGTATTTATCATTCAAAATGAAACTGAAGAAATCCATGTTGTTCATTTTGAAGATAATGAAAATAATTTCCTGATAGAAGCTAGAAGTATTTCAACTATTATATTAGAAAGTGAGTGATTATATGAAAAACTATGATTATATCGACAAACAGTTCACTGTTTATGACTACAATCATCAAAGTCCATTTGCTAATTTTTTACCTGGTGTAGCTGGCAAAATGGGGATTCCTTTATGGGTTTTTTATTCCAATAGAGGACAAGGAATTTCTGGATATGGTTTACAGGATAAAAACCATCCAATTATGGCTTTTACACCTGCCAACAAAGCTTATGAAACAGCACCTATTACAGGTTTTAGAACCTTTATTAAAGTGAATGGTCAAGTCTATGAGGCTTTTCATGTAGATTCAAAATACAAGCATAAGATGACTATTGGATTTACCTCTTTTTCTATAGAAGAAGATTTAAGTGACATTGGAATAAAAATAAAGGTTACTTATTATGGCCTTGTGAATGAACCTCTAGGTGGTTTAGTTAGAAAAGTTGAAGTCCAAAATATGAATTCTAATATTTTAGATTTGGAAATTCTAGACGGTATAGCTGAAATACTGCCGTCGGGAATTCAAAATGATGCCTTTAAATCTACATCAAATTTATTAGCCTCATGGGCTGATGTTAAACATTTAAATGACTCATTGCCTTTCTTTACTTTAAGGGCATCTACAGGAGATTCTTCACAAGTGAAAAAACATGAGTCAGGTAATTTTTATCTATCACTTTTTGATGGAAAACTCTTGAAACCGATAGTGGATCCTAATATTGTATTTGGATTTAATACTGCAAAAACAAAAGCTGATAGATTTTTAAATCATTCTTTGAAAGCGTTATCTAAAGAACCTCAAATTACAACCAATAAATTTGCTTGTGCTTTTACACCAATTGACACTAAAGTTATAGCTAATGAGTCATTGGTTTGGTATTCAGTGAGTGGATATTCATCAACATATGATGTTTTGGAGGAATATGCTCAATCAATGACAAGCAAAAATTATTTTGAAGAAAAATTAATCGAGGCAGAAAAAGAAGTTGATGTCATGATTTCTGACGTGCATACATCATCTGCTTATCCTATTTTTGATGAATATGTTAAACAAAACTACTTAGACAATATTCTTAGAGGTGGATACCCTGAACAAATTGGGAACACTATTTATCATTTGTATTCTCGTAGACACGGAGACTTAGAAAGAGATTATAATTTCTTTAGTTTAGCGCCTGAATATTATTCGCAAGGTAACGGTAATTTTAGGGATGTTTGTCAAAATAGAAGATTAGATTCTTTTTTCAATACTAAAGTAAAAGATTTTAATATAGAACATTTTGCTAGTTTAATCCAAATGGATGGATATAATCCTTTGTCTATTAATGGTATCTTGTATCAATTAGATGATTCTGTTGATAAGGATGAATTGATCGATCAATTGTTTGAAAACTCAAAAGATCTTTTAAATCAGCTTTTTGATCATCCTTTTACACCGGGTACTATTGTTAATTTCGTTGAAAGAAATAACATCAAGAGCAAACTATCTACAAAAGAATATCTAGATGTAATAATTTCTCATTCAATCCCTGCAATTCAAGCTGTCTTTGGAGAAGGATTTTGGATAGATCATTTTACCTATTTAATTGATTTGATTGAATCATTTGTGAGTATTTATCCCGAGAAGATTGAAACATTATTATATAATGAAGTTAAATATAAGTATTACGATTCACCTGTAACCATAAGAAATAAAAATGAGAAAATTATTGTTAAAGCAGATGGTGGGGTTAGACAATATGGAAGTTTAATTCATTTTGATGAGGAAAAGCTTAACAAACTAAAAATGAACCCTTATACTTCTAACTGGATTAAAGTAAAAGGGTGTGATTATAAATCCAATTTATTTACCAAGCTTTTTATACTAATTCTCAATAAGCACGCCATATTAGATCCTGAAAATTTAGGGGTTGAGATGGAAGCTGAAAAACCAGGTTGGAATGATGCGATGAATGGATTGCCAGGTTTATTAGGTTCAGGACTTGGTGAAAGTATTGAGCTCCTAAGAATTATTGATTTCTTATTAGCAAATATCATAGATGGAAAGATCGAACTTCCTCAAGAAGTGATGACTTTCTTCAACAAGTTAGTTAAAACAGATGATTATAGTGTAAGAATCAAAGCCGTTGAGGAGTATCGTCAGGCTATAAGGTTTGGTTTGAATGGTCAAATTGATTCAATGGCTTACGCTAATATAAAATCTTATCTACTTCATTTGAAAGAATTAATCCAAGATAGTATAGATAAACTTTATAAAGAAACTAATGGTTTGTTACCAACATTCTTAAGATATGAAGTAGATCAATATGAATATATAAAAGATGAAAATCTAAACAACAAGATTCATGAAGGATTTTCTTTGGTCCAACCATTGTCATATAAGAGAAAAATGTTGCCTATATTTTTAGAAGCACCTGCTAGATTATTGAAGACAAATATAGGCAAAGATAAATTACTATATATGCATGAGCAAATAAAAAAATCTGATTTGTATGATTCTAATTTAAACGTTTATAAGACTAGTGTTTGTTTAAATGAAGAATCTCATGAGATTGGAAGAATTCACGCTTTTACAAAAGGTTGGTTAGAAAGAGAAAGTAATTTCTTGCATATGACATATAAATACTTGTTGGGATTATTAAAAGCTGGATTATATGATGAGTTTTATGAGGAGATTAAAGATAATTTAGTTTGTTTTATGAAACCTGAAATATATAAACGTTCTACATTAGAAAATTCAAGTTTTATAGCTACATCTAATAATCCGGATCCTAGTATCCATGGTAAAGGCTTTTTTGCAAGATTAAGTGGGTCTACTGTAGAAGCTTTAAATATGTGGACTTTAATGATGACAGGAGATAAGCCTTTCAAATATATAGATGGAAATTTGGTATTGGATCTACAACCAAAATTACATAAGTCTTTCTTTAAAGAAGATAAGACTGTAAGTTTTACATTTTTAAAAGATATAAAAGTGACTTACATTTGCAACAATGTTGAGAATACCTATGATCGTTATGATGTAAGGAAAATAGAAGTTAAGAATGATGATGAAACAGTTATCGTTCATGAACCTCTTATAAGAGGTGATTTAGCTTCAAAAATTAGAGATGGGCATTACAAAAATTTAAATATATATATAAATTAAGAGGAGGAAAAAATGAAAAAGATTTTAAGTTTACTTTTAATGATGATGTTTGTAGTTGCTTTAGCTGCATGTGATGGCACAACTACTGAACTTACATCAACAGAAGTTCCAACAACAACGGAACAAGAAACTGATGAGCCTACACAAGCTCCAACAGAAGAACCAACAACTGTTGAGCCTACGGAAGCTCCAACAGAGGAACCTACAGAAGCTCCAACAGAGGAACCAACCACTATTGAACCTACTGAAGCTCCTACAGAAGAACCAACAACTGTTCAACCTACAGAAGAACCTACTGAAGAACCAACAGAGGTTCCAACAACAGTTGAACCAACAACAGAAGAACCAACAACAGAAGAACCAACAACTCCTGCTGATACAACACCACCTGTTATTTCTGGGGTTTCTAATGTTGAAATTTTCTTAAATACTGAATTTGATCCATTAGAAGGTGTCACAGCTATTGATAATGTAGATGGCGATATCACTGACCAAATTCAAGTTTTAAGTACTGGTTTATTAGAAAATGGTATGATTGATACTAGTAAAACTGGAACTATCTTTGTTAAATATAGAGTTGAAGATAGTGCTGGTCTAATAACCGAAAAAACTATTTATATTACAATTGTTATTGATCCATCAACAATTGGCGATGACTTTATTCAAAACGGTGACTTTAGCTTAGGCGCTGGAATTTGGTCTGTTGCTTTAAATGAAGGTGGAGATGGAGAATTTACAGTTGTAGAAGAGGGCGATAACTTAGTAGGAGCTGTTATCATTAGAGCTGCTGGTTGGAGTCCACCATTCCCACGTTTAGATTCAAATGTGGCAGAGTTTGAAAATGGCGTAACTTATGAAGTTGTTTTCAAAGCTAAAGCAGATTTACCACGTCCTATCAAAGTTCAAGTTGGACAGTTGTTGCCAAGTGCACCTTGGTTTGTTGATTACAAACCATTACAAACTGAAATTTTCGACTTAACAACTGAGTGGCAAACTTTCTCATTTAAATTTACAATGGGTCAAGATGCTGAAATTGGTGCTTTATTAGAAGGTCAATTATTATTTGAACATGGTGGTACTATTGAAGGCGAAGTTGCTGTTCCTGCAGCAAATTATGCTACAACAGTATATTATGATGATGTAACTATTGAAGTTACAACAGCAGATCCAGATGAAACTGCACCTGTATTAACTGGTGTAAAAGATTCTACTATTGAAAAAGGTTCAACTTTCGATCCATTAGCTGGTGTAAGTGCATTAGACGTAGTGGATGGCGTTATTACTTTAACTGAAGCTAATTATATTAGTGATGTAGACACTTCAGTGGCTGGAACATATACTGTAACTTATACAGTAAGTGATGCTGCTGGAAATGAAGTTACCGCAACTAGAACTATTACAGTTGTAGAATTGATTTTCAACCCTTCAACTGAAGTTGTTGATGGTACATTTACAACAACAACAGAAATAATTGCTGAAGTTCAAGATGAAAATAATAATTATGCAGATATTACTGATCCTGAAATTTGGTATCATTATGTTGCCGATTGGGATGGTGCTGCTGCAAGCGCAAGTATCGTAGATGGTGCCGCTCAATTTAATATTACAGCCTCTGGAAACAATACTTGGGGTGTTATGTTAAAACAAAGAGGTATTGCCTTAGTACAAGGTGAAACATATAAAGTTTCATTTACTGCAAGCTCAAATGTTGATAGAGATATCATGGTTACTCTAGGGGCAATTTATACAGAAACATTTAACTTAACGTCTACACCAACAACATTTAGTTTTATGTTTACTTATGAAGGTGCAAATACTATAGATGCTAAACTTGAATTCTTATTAGGAAAAACTACTAACTTTGCTGCTAGCCTTGTTACAATTGATGATGTTGAATTATCTGTATTACAACAAAATGATTTAGTTGTTAATGATAATTTTAATAATATTGGTTGGTCAACATGGGCTCAAGATTGGGGTGCAGTTGGCGGTATTGATATTCAAGTTATAAATGGTGAATTGGTTGCTGACGTGACTTCAGTTAGTGAAGCATTCTGGTCAGTTCAATTGTTCCAAGAAGGTATTGTTTTAGTACCTGGAACAGAATATACAATTACATTTGATGCAAAAGCTTCAGTTGCTAGAGATATGAATTTAGTTCTAATTGATGCAAATGCTGTAGAATTTAGACAAGTCTTTAATCTAACAACTGATATGGAAACATATACATTTACATTTACCTATGATGGAACAGCCACTTCAGGTAAGATTGATTTTGAATTAGGTAATATTTCAGAAGCATCAGTACCAGCTGTTGTAACCTTTGATAATATCACTATGTCAGATGGTACAGATCCAGTGACTGTCGTCAATGGTGATTTTGAACAAGTTATTGGTTGGTCTACATGGGCTCAAGATTGGGGCGCAGTAGGTACAGTTGATATAAGTGTTGTCAATGGTCAATTACTTGTTGATGTGGCTGCAATTAGTGAAGCATTCTGGTCTATTCAATTATTCCAAGAAGGTATTGAATTGGTTGAAGGCGCATCATACACAATCATCTTTAATGCATCTGCTTCAGTTGCAAGAGATATGAATGCAGTATTAATAGACGCTAATAATGTTGAGTTTAGACAAGTATTTAATTTAACAACTGAAATGGCAACATATGCTTATACATTTACTTATAATGGTGCAGCTACTTTAGGAAAATTAGATTTTGAACTTGGAAACATTAGTGAAGCATCAGTTCCTGCAGTTATAACATTTGAAAACATTAATATGTTTAGAAATTATAACGTCGTTGCAGAAGATCCTGAAGATCCAGAAGAACCAGTTGAAGATGTATTAGAAAGCTGGACAGCTTATGGTGATTATTCACTTGTAAATGTTTTGACTTATGGCGCTGTTCCTGAAGCTTGGTGGAATAGTAATTTACAAGGTGCATTTGCTGGATTTGATCCAACAAACACTACTTTTGATATTACTTTCATTGGTGAAGCTGGCCAAACTTATTTATTCAAAGTAGAAGGTGGCGGACAAGATGCTGAACAACTTATCACTGCTGATGGAAATCAACAAACAGTAAGTATTGATTTATCAGCAATGACAGAAGAACAAAGAGCTGGTCTTAACCTAATGGTTATTTTCGCTCAAACTTTAAATGCAACAGGAACTTTAAAAATTATGCCTATCACTGATTTAGAAGTTGAATGGATTGCTTATGGTGATATGTCACTTGCTTATGAAGTGACTTATGGTGCAGTTGCTACAGAGTGGTGGAATAGTAATTTCCAAGGTGTTATTTCTAACTTTGATGAAGCTGCTACTTCAATTGAATTCACATTCATTGGAGAACTTGACCAAGTATATTTAATTAAAATTGAAAATACAACGACTAAAGCGTTCTATGAAATTCCGGTTACAGCTACTGGAGTTGAACAAGTAGTCACTTTAGACTTATCAGGATTAGCAGAAGCTGATAGAGCAGGCTTAGATTTATTTATCATTTTCGCTCAAACAGTAGGAGAAACAGGTACTTTTAGTGTCTTAGGATGGGAAGCTATTGGTGCAGTAACTCCTGAGTGGGTAGCTTACAATGCTATTTCTGTTGAAGAAACTGAAGCTGGGGCATTAATTACTTATGATGCTGTTCCAGCAACAGTTTGGGACAATAACGTACAAAGTACTATTGCTGATTTTGATGGAACAAAAACATCTTTAGTTTTCACTGTAACAGGTGTTGCTGGCCATGAATATTTAATTAAAGTAGAAGGCGGAGGAAAATTCGCTGAAACAAGATTTTTTGCTAGCGGAGCATCAGAAGAAGTTGTTATTTCTGTAGCGGCATTATCTGAAGCTGAAAGAGCTGGTTTAAATCTTATTGTTGTATTTGTAACTGCTAGTGATGCAGCTGGGACTTTGTTGATCGAAGGTTGGGCTTATGGAGAAGAAGTTATTGTAGTACCTGCTTGGGCAGGATATGGTAATTTCACTGTAACAGAAAATGAAACTAATGTTGAAATCGTTTATGGGACTACAGCCACTAATTGGTGGGAAAATAACGCTCAAGCTTTACTTGAAAACTTTGATGGAACTAAATCATCTATTATATTTACTTTTACTGGTGTTTTAGACCATGAATATGTATTTAAAGTTGAAGGCGATCTTGCTCTAGAAGTATCTGCTATTGGTACAGGTGCAGAACAAAGTGTTGAATTATCATTAAGTACAATGACAGAAGCTCAAAGAAATACAATTGATTTATTGATTATTTTCTCAAAAACAGTTGGAGCAGAAGGTACCATGATTTTCAATGGTTGGACTTATGGAGAAGCTTCATCTGTTCAACAATTAATCACTCCTTTTGGAATGGTGATTAATGAAAGCGGAATCTTACAATGGGGAGCACTTCCTGAAGCATCAAGTTTTGAAGTATACATTAATGGTGCTACTGATCCTGCATATACTACACTTGCTGGAGATTATGATTTTGATTTAGCAGCTTTAGGATTAAGCGCTGGAACATATGATATTCAATTAAAAGCAATTGGAAATGGAACAACTTACACTGATTCAGAACTTTCAGCTGCTATAACTTACACAGTTGAATAATTATTGAATTATAGATTTTATAATTAATACTTAGTATAATTAGAGGCGGGAGACTTTGTCTCCTCCTCTAAACTAAGTTAGAAAGGATTTTATATGAAAAAAATATTAAGTTTAATATTGGTTTTCATGATTGGAATTGTACTTGTTGCTTGTACTGAAGACTTAACATTACCGATTGATACTACTCAAGAAGTGACGGAAGCACCAACTGAAAATCCAACCGAAACACCTACACAAGTGTCTACTGAACAACCTACTGAAGCACCGACAGAAGGTCCAACAGAGGAGCCTACTGAAGCACCAACAGGAGAACCAACAGAAGGTCCAACAGAAGTCCCTACTGAAGAACCAACAGAAGGTCCAACAGAGGAACCTACTGAAACTCCTACGGAAGTTCCAACAGAAGAACCTACTGATGTTCCTACAACTGTTGAAACTACAACAAATAATACAACAACTGAAGAAAATACAACTTCAGTAACAACTCAAGAAATTACCTTAACTTATGCTGATTGGGGAAATCCTGAAATTAATAGAGCTTTGGCTGATGCTTTCATGGAATTATATCCTAATATCACAGTTATTTTAAGAACAGATATTACAGGTACTGGTGGAGCATTTACACAATCTTTATTAAATGCTCAAGCAGCCGGTGTTTTACCTGATGTTTTTGTTATTGACAATGTGCCAACTGGTTATTCAAACGGTATGTTGTATGATGTTACTAATTTTTGGAACACCGATCCTGATACTCAATTAGTATATCCTAATATCAGGGATACAGCTGTTTATAATGGTACTAGATATGCTTTACCATCATTCCAATTTGTTAAAGGTATTTTCCTTAATTTAACATTGTTTGATCAATACAATATCCCAATTCCTGATAAAGATTGGACTTATGATGAGTTTGTTGATATTGCTATAGAATTTAGACAAGCTGGTATATCTGAATATATCTATGGTATAGAACCAGTGCATTATACTGGAGATTTGGATTTTGAAATTATTTGGCCGACTCAAGATTTTGCAAATATTGGTTACAATACTTGGGATGGACAAAGCTTTAATTTTAATTCACAAGCATGGATAGATGCGTATCAAGCTAAATTAGACCTATGGGCTCAAGATGTTGTTATCGATTATGGTAATTTATCTGAGGAAGAGTTGGGTGTCTATGGTGAAGGTTCTGCCTTCTTACAAGGTTATGTAGCTATGAGTATCCAAGGTTCATGGGAATTATGGTATGTAGATCATATGTATGATAATTTTGGTTATGAAGTTGGATTCTGGCCTTACCCTGGTGGAGACGCTGGACAATTCCCTCCAACAATTTTAGATTACACAGTTGTATCTTCACAAACTTCTTATCCATATGAAGCTTACTTACTTGCTAAGTATATGTCTTTTGGTAGAGAAGGCTGGATGACTAGACTAGATGCAATGGAAGCTCAAGGTATTACTTATCTTGATAGATTCCCTGTAGCTGATTACTCTGAGGTTTGGGATAGGATTATGTATGATGATTTAGGTGGTCCTAGTGATTTATTGTTCTATATTGAAGGTGTTCAAGAAAGTATTGATTTATTTGAATACTCAAAACCAGATGTTGATAAATGGTTACCAGGCTATTCTGCTTTCTGGGAGTGGGTTGGAAATGATGACAATGATTATTGGACAAAAATCAATGATGGAACCATAACTCCTGATGTTTTTGCAGCCCAATGGGAAGAAAAAATTAACGAATTTGTTCAAACTGCTCTAGAGCAATACGAGTAAAAAATAGAATAAAGCTTGTGTAAAATCAAGCTTTATTGCTTTTCGAGGTGAGGTATGAAAATTATAAAGAAACTAAACAAACCTATATATTATGTGCTTTTTACTGTGATTATCATCATTTTAATTTTCGCCATATCTAATGCCAATCGATTTAAAGACGCCACATTTAACATGTCTTATATCTCTTCATCATCTGCCTTTGATGGCCATTATTCTCATGTTAAAGAAACATGGTCTGATAACGATGTAGTAGATTTCTATCAGGAAGTTGGAGTCTTTGATATGAATGGTAATGTGGTTGATGGAAGTGGTTTTGGTGATGATGTTGACTTAATATATATGAATGAAGTTGATAATCTTACAACAATTAATCTTGATATAACATCTTCAGGGATTTATCAATTTGCTATTAATCAAAAAGATATTTCATCAAGTATTCTAGCCAATGCTATTGGTATTAAAATTAATGGTGAATATCCATATGAAGAAGCAAGAATTATTGAGTTAACTACTATTTGGTCTTTATCATCTAGTGATTTTACTAGAGATAGATATGGTAATGAAATTTTACCAAACTCATTTAAGTATGATGATTTTCATGTGCATAACCTTTATGACTCAACAGCTTTGAATTCTAGGCCTTTACAATTCTATTTAGAGGCTGGAAATAATACTATAGAAATTATTCACGAAAGTGGTGAGTTTTTATTAAAATCATTTGTAATTGAAAGCATTGAACAGATACCTTCTTATGAAGATTATCTTTTACTACATGAAGATAAAGAGATGGGATCTGATGGTGTTGTTACAATTGGAGCTGAGTCATTCACTTCGAAAACCAATCCTTCTACAAGATTAACAAGCATAAATGATCCTTCAGCAACTTCTTACGATAGTCAGTATCGTATGTTAAATGCTATTGAGGGGTATAGTTTTAGAAGTGGTAACGATACACTGACTTATCATTTTGAAGTTGAAGAAGCGGGTTTTTATTATATTAATATTAAGTATAGACAGAATTTTTTAATGCAAATGCCTGTTTTTAGAGAAATTTCAGTCAATGGTTCTGTTCCTTTTCAAGAATTAACAATGGTTGATTTCCAATACACTAATGATTATGAAAATAAGGTATTGGGTGATGATGAACCTTATAAGATTTACCTCAAGAAGGGGGATAATAAACTTTCTTTAAGAGTCGTTTTAGATCCATACAGAAATGCTTATGAGCATATTGTTACTATTATGGATGAAATAACTGCATTGAGTTTAGAGATTAAGAAACTAACAGGTAACACTGTTGATAACTATAGAAATTGGGATTTAGAAACTTATATTCCTGATATTACAGATAAGTTAGATCGTTGGATTGATACATTAGATATGATTTATACAGGTTTAAATACTTATAGTATCTATGATGAACCAGGTGAGTTAACGAATATTTCTTTAGCAAAAAATCAGTTACTTAAATTAAGAGAAGATGTAAATGATATTCCAAATAAGATGTTAATGTTGGCTGATGGAGATGCTTCTACAAGTCAATTGTTGGGAACTGTTGCTCAAATTCTTTTAGAAAACGGCTTAGACTTAGAGCAATTTAATGTTACTAATGACATAGAAGACATTCCTAGACCTAATGCCAATTTCTTTGTAAGATTCTTTGAATCAGTTAAAAGATTTTTCTTATCATTTAAGTCTAGTGATTATGCTGTTGAAGAAGTTGGAGATGATACCATTGAAATTTGGGTTAATTATCCAAGACAATATATAGAAATTATGCAACAAATGATTGATAGTGGATTTACTGATACTTATGGTATTAATGTCAAACTTTCATTAATGCCAGATGAGAATAAATTGATTTTGGCAAATGCAGCAAACAGACCACCTGATATTGCCTTAGGTGTTAATCACTGGATTCCTTATGAATTCGCTATTCGAAATGCAAGTCTTGATTTAAGACAATTTGATGGTTATGAAGAAGTGGTTAGTAAATTTTCACCGGGTGTTATGATCCCTTATGTTTTTGAAGATGGTGTATTTGGTTTACCTCAAACACAAAATTTTTGGGTAACGTTTTATCGTGAAGATATATTATCAGAATTAGGTTCATTTAGCGATGGTGATGATATAGTTATTCCAGAAACATGGGATGAAGTGATTGAAGTTTTACCAGAATTGCAAAGGTATGGAATGAATTTCTTTGAACCAATTGCTCAATATGGTGGCTTTAAACCATTTGTGGCAACCATTCCATTTATTTATCAATTTGGTGGCTCTTTATATTCAGAAGATGGTATGTCTACTTTAATTAATAGTGAAGAAAATTTACGTGGTATGAGAATGATGACCGATTTATTTACTATTTATGACTTACCTATTCAAGTGCCAAATTTTTATAATCATTTTAGGGCTGGCACATTACCAATCGGTATTGGTGACCTAGCAACTTATTTACAATTAACCATTGCAGCACCTGAAATTGCTGGTAAATGGAACATTGCACCTCATCCTGGTGTCTATAATGAAGAAGCAGGAGAAATAGAACGATGGGCTGCAAGTGGTGCCCAATCAATAATGATCTTAGCAGATACTGAGTTGCCTCAAGAGTCTTGGTCATTTATAGAATGGTGGATGAGCACAGATGTCCAAGTTTTATTTGCTCAAAGATTACAAACAACTTATGGAACTGAATTTTTATGGAATACAGCAAATTTAGAAGCATTTGCACAAACTTCACTACCAAGTGAACATTTAGAAGTTATTTTAGAACAATGGGAATACGCTATGGAAGCTTCAAGAATACCTGGAACATATATGGTTGAACGTGAAATTTCTAATGCTTGGAATACCATTATTTTTGATGATACTAATCCTAGAATTGCTATGGATGAAGCTGTGAAAACTGCTAACAGAGAAATTCTTTATCGTATGGAAGAATTTGATTATGTTGTTAATGGTCAAGTGGTGAAACCTTATATAGTGCCAACAATCTATAATATAGAACTATGGTTAAAGGAGGGTAATTATGACGAATAAAATGAATTCTCCTTTATGGTTTATAACACCTTATGTCATGTTGTTTTTTACCTTTATTATTATTCCAGTTGTTATTGCTATATTGTTATCATTTACTTATTTTAATACCATTGAAACTCCTGAGATTATTGGATTAAGAAATTATATAGAATTGATTACTAGAGATGAAGTATTCATGCAATATGTATTACCTAATACTATTAAATTTGCCTTTATTGTGGGACCAGTTGGCTATATATTAAGTTTCTTACTTGCATGGATGTTAGCTCAAATCCCTCATAAAGCAAGAACTGTATTTGCAATTATCCTTTATAGTCCTTCAATGACAGCTGGGATTGCTATGGCTGTTGTATGGACTGTTATCTTTTCAGGTAACTCGACAGGTTATTTGAATGCATTATTAATGAATTGGGGTCTAGTTCAAGAACCTATTCAGTTCCTTCAATCTCCAGACTATTTAATGACAATTATGATGATTGTATCTTTATGGGGATCAATGGGGGTAGGTTTTTTGGCTATGTTGGCTGGGATATTAAATATAGATCAAAGTTTATACGAAGCTGCTTATGTTGATGGTATGAAAAACCGTTGGCAAGAAATATTTTATATTACCATACCATCAATGAAACCACAGATGCTCTTTGGTGCGGTTATGTCTGTTGTAGGGACATTCACCGTGGGGGCTATTGGCGTTCAGTTATCCGGTGCCAATCCAACACCTCAATATGCAGGCCAATTAATGGTTAACCATATTGAAGATTTTGGTTTCATTCGATATTTAATGGGTTATGCATCGGCAGTTTCTGTAGTCTTGCTTGTAATGATTTATAGTATATCTAAGGTAACATTTAATTTACTAGGCGAAAAGAATAGGTGATTATATGTCTAAATTTAGCGGAACTAAAATCAATCCTAAAAAATTTCATAGAAGTCAAACTAAATTTTTTGTCATACTTATTCCATTAGCAATTTTTGTTGGCTTACCCATTGTTTTTATTATCAATCATGCTTTTAAGCCAACCAATGAGTTATATGCCTGGCCACCTAGATTCTTTGTTAGAAGGCCAACCATTGATAATTTTAGAAATTTAGTAGATTTGGCCAGTGAATCTGGTATACCTTTTAGTAGATATTTATTTAATAGTATACTAGTGACTGTTGTTGGAGTATTTTTAAGCATTTTAATTACATCTTTGGCAGCTTATGGCTTATCTAAACTTAAGTTTAAAGGGAAAAAATTGTTATTTGAAATCAATACTTTGGCCTTAATGTTTGTACCGATTGCTGTTACAATTCCTAGGTATTTAACCATGGCAAATATTGGTTTAATAGATACTTATTTTGGTTTGATATTACCTCTTATAGCCATTCCAGTTGGAATGTTTTTGGTCAAGCAGTTTATTGATCAAACACCTAATGAGGTTATTGAATCAGCCAAAATCGATGGGGCTAGTGAAATGCAAATCTTCTTAAAAATAATTATGCCTATCATTGCTCCAGCTGTTGCTACTGTTGGTATTCTATCCTTCCAATTAATTTGGAATGATGTTGTTGGGTCTTCACTCTATGTAGATAGTGAAAGTTTAAAAACATTACCTTTTTACTTTTCTACTATAGCCGCTGTTGCAGGTAATCCTGTTGCGGGGCAAGGGATGATGGCTGCTGCCAGCTTTATAATGTTTGTGCCAAACATTGTTTTGTTCATATTCTTACAAAGTAAAGTCATGAATACCATGGCTCACTCAGGTATCAAATAATGAAAAAGTATTTAACGATATTCTTATTCTTACTTGTTTCTGCTTTGGTGATCGGCACATCTGTAAAAGCGGAAAATGGTGTAAATTATAATACTTATACATTAAGCGATGGCAGGCTGGTAAGAACTCAAATCGCTTATGTTCCAATTGGGGATATTAATGAGTTAGATGGGGTGTCATTAGACACACCACAAGATGTTCATATCGCTAACAATAAATTATATATTGCTAGTTTAGGTACTGATTCAAGTAAAATTATTATATATGACTTGTTATCTGAAACAGCTCAAGTGATTGGCCAAGATTTTTTAGAAAATGCGTCAGGTGTTTATGCGACAGAAGAAGGTATCATTTATGTTGCTGATAGAGCTGCTAATGTTGCTTACAAATTAGATGAAACAGGTCAAATTTTAACGACTTATGTTAAACCTAATTCTCCATTGTTTGGCACTGAGAATTTTCAACCAAGAAAAATTATATCTGATTCAAGAGGAAATGTTTATATTCTTAATTTAGGAACCAAGGGTTTGGCTCAATTTACAAATGATGGTGAGTTTCTCGCTTATTTTGGTACCAATACCATTACTCCTACTTTAAGAACTGTTTTGCAGTATACTTTCTTTACTGATGAGCAATTGGAGTCTTTATTTAATTTAACTCCACCTGAAGTTTCTAATATGGCCATTGATAACCGTGGATTAATCCATACAGTTTCTTTAGGCGATGGGGCTTATGGGGTTAAAAGACTAAATATTTCTGGTGATAACTTATTGCCTGAAATGTACACATCTCCTAATTTAGTGGATGTTTATGTAGGCTCTTTAGGCAACATCTTTACAATAAGTAGAGAAGGTGTCATCTATGAGTATGATATTGAAGGTAATTTATTATTTGCTTTTGGTGGCCAAGATATTACCAATCAGGTTCAAGGTCTAATGAATCAACCGACATCAATAGCGGTTGATGATTATTCAAACATTTACGTACTAGATCGTGGAAGTAAATCTATGAAGATTTTTTATCCTACGACTTTTACTCATCATGTCCATAGTGCTTTAGAGTTTTATCAAGATGGACTTTATGTTGAAAGCCAAGGTCCATGGCAAGAAGTGCTTAAAATGAATGATTTCTTTGATTTAGCTCATCGAGGGATGGCCAATGCCTATTTTTCTTTAGGTCAATATGAAGATGCATTAGATGAATACTATATTGCTAATGATAGAAGTGGGTATAGTGATGCGTTTTGGGAAGTTAGAAATGCTTGGTTAATTGACAATGCTCCAACATTCATAATTATTTTAATGGCTTTATTGGTTGTTTTTGTTGTCAATATAAAAGTAAAGGTTGTATCCTATGTATTTAAACCTGTAAGGTTATCTATAGGATGGACAAGGAAGAAATCAAAGATTGTTGATCAAATACTTTATGTTTTTTCTTATTTACGAAATCCTGCAGATAAGACTTATGAGATTAAAAGAAAAAATCGGATTGGAATTTTCCCAGTAACAGTTTTGTTAGGAATTTACTTTCTATTCTATATTTATTACATTTATAATTTAGGCTTCTTATTTAATACTAGAAATATTGATAATATCAATGTTATAGAAGAATTAATAAAAATTATTTTACCGATTATTGTTTGGGTTGTAGCTAACTTCTTAATTGGATCTATTAGAGAAGGAGAAGGTAGGTTAAAAGACGTATATATTACTACAATCTACAGTTTAGCTCCTTACTTCTTAACTTTACCAATTATAGCTATAGTCTCAAAAGGATTAACATACAATGAAGCTTTTTTAGTATCTTTTATGACAACAATCGCTGTAGGGTTAACGGTTATTTATTTCTTCTTTATGGTAAAAGAAACACATTTTTATAATGTTAAAGACACATTTAAATCCATCATCATTTCAGCCTTCACGATGGTGATGATGTTGTTGGGTGTATTTATTTTATATATTTTATTAAATGAGTTATTTATTCTAGTAAAAGACATAATAATGGAGGTGATTTATCGTGTTACAAATAGCTAAAAAAATAGTCATTATGCTAGCCTTAGCTTCAGCAACTGTTTTAGTTGTTCAAGCGGCTAGTCCTACTTATACAAGTTCGAGTACCGATACAATCAATAATCCATTTACAGAAACTTTAAAGTATGATTCATCAAGATATTCTCAACCCGAAGATATGGGACTTGTAGATATCGATGAATATGTTGAAATCACAAGACGTGATGAACAGGTTCTAGAAAATGACCAGTTTATAATGTATTTAAATCAAAATTCATTAGGTATTAAAGTGTTAAATAAATCTACAAATTATGTTTGGTCTACTGCCATAGATAATGCAAGTGCAGGTACTTTTTCTGCTTTATTATCAAGTGGATTAGGTTTTGAATATTTTAATCTAACTCAGAATTTTAATAATAGACAAAATATAGGTTTGACTGATACGGAATTTACTTATGAAATGACTCAAGTCGGCAATAAAATAAAATTTGATTTAAGCATTGATGGTTTCTGTGCAACAAGAAACTGCAAGAGATATTATGATCAGTATCTTGCTGGAACAAAAACATTGGAAGAAATGATAGAACTTTATGATTATACTCAATTAGGTATAGGTTTTTCTTTTGAAATAACTTTGACTGAGACTGGAATTGAATTTTTCATGCCAGTTGATTCAATTGTTGAGAATGATCCTGAAGTTATCCGTTTTTCATCATTAATAGTATTCCCTGGCTTAGGTGCTACTGAAATGGATAATATACCAGGGTATATGATGATTCCAGATGGTGTTGGTGCTTTAATTCGTTATGAAGATAATCAAGGAAAATATAGTTCACCTTTCCAAGCTCGTTTTTATGGGCCAGATTTTGGTGCTAGTTCAAGCGGTAGTTTTTTAAATAATTATAGACTATCACTACCTATATATGGTGCAGTTCATGGTGTTGATCAAAACGCTTTTATAGCAAGTATTGAAGAAGGTGTGACAAATGCAAGATTATTTGCTTATCCGAATGGCGCAACCAATATAGATTATAATTTGATTTTTACTAAATATGACTTTTTACAAGTCTATAAACAAAGCTTTACAACAGATGGCTCTGTTGGGGCTAATCGATTGTTTGAAACTAAGAGTGAAGATATAAAGCTAAGGGTTGATTTTTTATCAGATTCTGAAGCTAATTATATTGGAATGGCCAATCAATATAAAAATATTTTAATTGAAGATGATATTTTATCAAATATGCAAGTATCAAAGGATGATATTCCAATCCATTTACAATATTTAATGTCTGATTCAAAAAATAGATTTATAGGTAAAGAACTTATTGAAATGACCTCTGTTGAAGATGTTGGGAGTATGTATCAATATTTTATGGATGCAGGTTTAAGTAACCAAAGAGTATCTTTATTAGGTTGGAATGAAGGAGGTTATAGTGGTCATTTGCCTTCTGAAGTTGATTTTGAAGGAAAACTAGGTTCTAATAATGATTTTATCGATTTAATTGAGTTAATTAAAAGAGACAATGAGTTATTATTGGTCAACAACTATGTCATTGGTTCGAATCAATCAGATGGTCTAAGCTATAACAATGATGTGGCTGAGGGTATTAATAGATTTAAGTTAGAATTCTCTATGGAAGATAGGGTTTATTCAGATACATATTTACTATATCCACAGTTTACTTATGAAAGAACTATGAATGATTTAAATGATTATAAGGAATTAGGTGTAGATGTTTTATTTGAATCTATGGGTTCTATGCTATTTTCTTATTATGATGATGACTTATATACTAGGTATGAATCTCTAAGATTCTATAAATATATTATTGATCAATATAAGGGTATTGGCCAATATAATCAGCCTAATTCTTATGCTTTAAAAGGCATGCAATCTTATTATTCAACGCCTTTATATAATAATCAATATGGATATTATGATGATTTAGTCCCGATTTTACCAACTGTTTTAAGTGGTAATATTGAGATGTTTTCTTCTCATTTGAATTTTAACTCATTGGGTAAAGAAGAATTATTGAAATTAATCGATTTTAATATCTACCCATCATTTATTTTGACAAAAGAACGTCCTTCTTTACTAAAAGGAACTGACATTGAATATATTTATTCATCACAATTTGAGGTATGGGAATCATCTATAATTAGTGAGTATGATTTTATTAATGGGGCATTGTCTCATGTTCAAGGTGAAATGATCGTTTCAAGAAGAGTTCCATCTTTAGGTGTGGTTGTGGTTGAGTATTCTAATGGTGTTGAAATTATCATTAATTATACTCAAAATGATATTGACTATGAAGGTTTGACCATTCAATCTTTGAATTATGGATTGAGAGGTGTTCAAAATGACTAAGTTCATCGATAAAATGAAAAGTTTGTTAAAAAAAGTAAAAGTATTCTTTGTCAAAGTGTATTTGAATGTAAAAAACTTTTATAAAAACATTATCGCTAAAAATGTGTCTAAGTTTTTTAGCATTATAACCCATAACAAAGTTTTAAATATGTCTTATACTGAAATTATTTTATTTAATAAATTTAAGATTAAAAGAACCAATAAAAGAAGAGCTGCTTTCATCGGCTTAAGTTTTATATTTTTATGGATTGTTGGATACTTAATTTTTTCATTCTATCCAGTTTTTTATAGTTTCTTTTTAAGCTTACATAAGGTTAAGCTTGATGGTTCTGATATCCAGACACAGTTTAAATGGTTTAATAACTATCGTGCAGCATTTTTATCAGACCCATATTTTGTTGAAATATTAATAAATTATGCTTTAAGTATGATACTTAATGTTCCAGTAACCATTGTGTTTGCATTAATTATTGCTTTATTAATTAATCAAGATATTCGTGGTAAGGGTGTTTGGAAAACTATCTTCTTTTTACCAGTTATTATTGCGTCTGGTCCAGTGATTAGAGAACTTATGGCCCAGGGGGCTACGACCTTACCATCAATTGATGAATATGGTTTTATTGAAATGGTTGTTAATAATGTGGGTGAGTTTTTAGCTAGACCAATCCAAGCTTTATTTGATCAAATTTTGTATGTATTATGGTTTGCTGGTATACAAATATTGATATTTTTGGCTGGTTTACAAAAAATAGACAAGTCTATTTATGAAGCTTCAATGATTGATGGAGCTAGTCCATGGGAGTCATTTTGGAAAATAACTTTGCCTTCAATTAAACCTTTGATTACTATATCTGTTATTTATACCGTTGTATCAATGAGTGTATTTAGTTTAAATGAAGTTATCGTTTATATTCAAGGTAAGATGTTTGCTACGATAACTGATGCTTTGACCAATGGATATGGTTATGTTGCGACTTTGGCATGGGTGTATTTCATTGTAATGGCATTAATCATATTGATTTTTGTTGGAGTTCTCAACATTAGAGGAAGGAAGGCGAAATAATATGATGAGTCGATATAAAGAATTGACTAAGAAAATTTCTTCATATTTTACCAAAGATAAGGATAAGACAAAATCTAAATTTAAAAGATTTATTTTTGGTATGAGATTTACTGATGGTTTTGCTTATAAGTTAATCATTTACTTGATGTTATTTGGCTTAGGTTATATTTATCTATATCCTTTAATGTACATGATATCTTATAGCTTTATGACCATGACCGATATTATTGATGTATCAGTCAATTGGATACCTACCAAGTTTACACTTGAGAATTACAGATTAGTTTGGGAGGCTATTAATTATCCTAGAGCATTCTTAGATGCCATTATTCTTGCGGGTCTTCCTGCATTAAGTGCAACTATTTCAAGTGCATTAATAGGCTATGGTTTTGCTAAATATGATTTTCCATTCAAAAAGACTTTGATGGTGCTGATGATTTTAACATTTATTATTCCACCTCAAGTTACTATGATGCCTACTTTTAGAATGTATGCTCGTTATGACTTACTTGGTTCTATTAAAACTTTTATATATCCAGCTATTTTAGGCCAAGGATTTAATGGTGCTATCTATATTTTAATTTTCTATTCATTCTTTAGGATGATACCTAATAGTTTAATGGAATCAGCTCAACTTGATGGGGCAGGACCAGTTAAAATATTTATGAAAATCGCTATTCCTTTAGCGGTTCCAGCTATAATTATTGTTTTCTTATTTAGCTTTGTATGGTATTATAATGAAACATATCTATCTGGTCTTTTCTTAAGAGATAGTAATATGTTAACTTTGCCTTTAAGAGTTCAACAATATATTGATAGTTATGCTAGTTTGTATCCTGAAGGATCTCTAGCTAGCGAACTCATGCAATCAGCCAAGTTGGCTGGGAATATACTAACAATATTGCCGTTATTAGTATTATTTTTCTTTACACAAAAATATTTCGTTGAGGCAATTGATAAAACTGGAATTACGGGGGAATAAAATGATGAAAAAATTATTAATTATTATTTCAATGACCATACTAGCTATGGTATTGATTAGTTGTCAGGAGAATATGACTTTAAATACAACAGATACTCCAAGTGAAACTTCGACTGAAGTACCAACGACTGATTCTATGACAACAGAAGAACCAACAACAGAAGATGTTACCAATCTGCCTACGGATGCGCCTACGGAAGAACCAACAACTCTAGAACCTACAACCGAAGTTCCTACTGAAGTACCAACAGAGGAACCTACGACAATGGAACCAACAACAATGGAACCAACAACAGTGGAACCAACAACAGTGGAACCTATCACAGAAGAACCTACGACAGAAGAACCCACTACAGAGTTTGTATATGATGATAGAAGTTTGGTACCTGAAGAATGTCAATTTCTTGATAATATAGATGATTGGCAACCTATTTGGTGTGATGAATTTAATGTAGATGGTTTACCTGACTCTTCAAAGTGGATGTATGACGTTGGAGGTACTGGTTGGGGTAACAATGAATTACAGTACTATACAAATGCTGATTTAGATAATGCCTTTGTTGAAGATGGAATTTTAAATATTCGTGCACTTAAAGAGAATGTTGGAACTAATGATTACACTTCTGCAAGATTGATTACAAAATATCAAGGGGATTGGCAATACGGAAGAATTCAGATTAGAGCTAAAATGCCTGCTGGTAGAGGTACATGGGCAGCAATTTGGATGCTACCAACCAATTGGGTTTATGGCGGCTGGCCATACAGTGGCGAAATAGACATTATGGAGTATGTAGGATATGATGATGGTGTCATTCATGGTACCATTCATACTGGAGCTTATAACCATGGTTTAGGCACTCAAATTGGGTATTCAAGATCATTAGAAACTGTTGAAGAAGAATTTCATCTTTATGAAATGATTTGGGAACCTTCAAGTATTAAATTATTCGTTGATGGTATTCAATTTGCAACTTTTGGATACAATCCAGACACCAATATTGATGTTAAAAATTCAGATGCATGGCCATTTGATGAGGCATTTCATTTAATTTTAAATGTTGCTATTGGAGGTAATTGGGGTGGAGTCCAAGGTGTAGATGATTCAATATTCCCAACATCTATGCAAGTAGATTATGTAAGAGTCTTTCAAAAAGATTATGCAGGTATGGACCAAGAAAATCCAACAGGAGTCAGTCAACTTGTTTTGCAAGATACGAGTTATGATAGTATAAGATTCAAGTGGAAACATGCAACAGATGATATTTTAGTTTCACACTATAATATTTATATTGACGATACTTTAATTGATCAAACGACTTTAAATGCTATTAGAATTAATGACTTAGAACCTAATACTACCTATAATTTATTTATAGAGACTGAAGATTTTTCTGGAAAAACATCTCCATTGGTTGGTTATACGGTGACGACTGATGATGTTCCAGAGGCCATTGGTTTGATTCAAGCAGAAGACTTTTATAAAGCTTCTGGTGTTCAAACTGAACAAAGTGAAGATGATTCAACTTTAAATGTTGGCTGGATTGATGATGGAGATTATATGATTTATTTGTTAAAAGTCTCTGAACCAGGAACTTACCAAATTAGTTTTAGAGTAGCTAGTGAAAACCAAGGTGGTCAAATTCAATTATTTACAAAAAATCGTTTTCCTCATTTTACTTTGACTTTTGAAGCGACTGGGGGCTGGCAAACTTGGACAACTGTTACTACAGATACATTTACTTTAACAGAAGGTATACAAGAGTTTAAAATACTCGCTGTTGAAGGTGGTTTTAATCTAAACTATTTTGAAATAGTGAGGATTGAATAATGGTTACTATTAAAGATATTTCTAAAAAATCTGGGGTAAGTGTAGCTACTGTGTCTAAAGCTATTAATAATTATCCAGATATCTCAGAAAAAACAAAAAAAAATATATTAAAATTAGCAAAAGAAATGGGCTATGTGCCCAATTCTTCTGCTAGATCATTAAAGACACATCAATCTTATACAATTGGTATTATTTTTGAAGAAATTACTGATTATGGTTTACAGCATCCATTATTTTCAAAAATATTGGAGAGTTATAAAAAGGTTGTTGAATCAAAAGGTTATGATATCATGTTTTTAGCAAAAAACATGGGTAATCAACAAGGGTCTTATTTACAACATTCAATGAGAAAACAAGTGGATGCCATTTTGGTTTTATGTGAAGACTTTAACAGTGAAGAAATGCTTGAACTCTATCAATCTGACCTACCAATTATAGTGATTGATTATGCCGTTTCTACAGCGGTTACAGTGACATCAAACAATATTCAAGGTATGGAACAAGGCGTGAAGTTTTTAGTTGATTTGGGTCATAAAAAAATAGCTCATGTTTATGGTGATCCATACACATTTATTGGTGGGCAAAGAAAATTAGCCTTTGAAAATGCCCTACATAAGTATAATTTATCTTTAAGAGATGATTATTTAGTCTCTGGTGAGTATTTTTCTAAAGAGGATGGCTATCGGGCTATGCAAAAGCTTATGACTTTAGAAGATCAACCGACAGCAGTTTTCTGTGCATCCGATATGATAGCCATAGGTGCTATACAAGCCATTAAAGAAGCAGGAAAATCAGTTCCAGAAGATTACTCTATTTTAGGTTTTGATGGTATTGATATTGGTCAACTGATTACACCGAAATTAACAACTATTAGACAAGATGCTAGGAAAATGGGTGAAATAGCTGCTAGAAAAACTTTTCAGTTTTTAGATCATCCAAATACTAAACAAAACGGAGATATTATCACAGTTGAAACATATTTAATTAATGGAGATTCAACTAGAGTTTTAAAAGACTAGGAGAAATAATGAAAAGAAATTTATATATTGATTTTACTAAAGAAAAAAAACTAGATTCTAATATATGGAATATTGCCATTGGAGATAAGTGGGCAAACAATGAGCTTCAAAGGTATACTGATTTGTCTGATAACTTGTTTTTCAACGATGAAGGTCTTGTGATACAAGCCACACTTAAAAATGGTAAGTATAATAGCGCAAGAATTCATACAAAAAATAAATTTTCTTTCAAATATGGCCGAGGAGAAATTATCGCTAAAGTGCCTAGTGGAAAAGGTACTTGGCCAGCTTTATGGATGTTGCCTCAAGACAATGTTTATGGCTATTGGCCTAAAAGTGGTGAAATAGATATTATGGAGCACACTGGTAATAATAAGGACCTTTTGTACTTGTGTATTCATACTGAAAAGTATAATCATACCCGTAAGGACCAGTATTTCTATAGTGTTCAAAAAACAAATATTGCTGATGAATTCCATCGTTTTGGCTTTGAATGGGATGAAAAATCTATTACTTATTATATTGATGGCGTTAAAGAACATGCCTATATTAAGGGTGATGACAGTAAAGATACATCATCAAAAGGATGGCCTTTTGATCAAGAATTTTATTTAATTATGAATCTAGCCATTGGAGGAACGCTTGGTGGTAAAGTTGATGAAAGTTGTTTTCCTCAACAATTTATAATTAAATCTATTAAAATTGAAGAATTCTAAGAGGTTATAATGGATAATAAAATTAATGACTTATTAAAAACGATGACACTTAAAGAAAAAATAGGGCAATTGTATCAAGCGCCCTATTTTAGTGATGTCATCACAGGTCATGCTTTTGATTCATCAGCTACCATTCAAAGAATTAAAGATGGTAGGGTTGGGTCTATATTAAGTGTCCATGATGAGAAAGTGTTATATCAACTTCAAAAAACTGCAGTTGAAGAGAGCCGTTTAGGTATTCCTTTATTGTTTGCTTTTGATGTCATCCATGGATATAAAACTTCATTTCCGATTAATCTGGCTTTATCAAATACATGGGACATGGATTTGATTGAAAGAATATCAAAAGCAGTGGCATTTGAAAGTACAAAAAAAGGTTTACATTTAACATTTTCACCAATGGTGGATTTGGTTAGAGATCCTCGATGGGGTAGGGTCATGGAAAGTAATGGAGAAGACCCATATTTATCTTCATGTTTGGCAAAAGCTTACATAAAAGGTTATCAAGGAAATGATTTATCTCACCCTGATACGATTGCTGCATGTGCAAAACATTTTATCGGTTATGGTTTGTCGGAAGCTGGCAGGGAGTATAATACAGTTGATTTATCAAAACGAGTTTTGTACAACATGTACCTTCCAGCCTTTAAAGCAGCTGTTGAAGCTAATGTTCAAATGGTAATGACTTCTTTTAACACAGTATTTGATGTGCCTTCAACAGCCAATAAAGCCTTACTAAAAGATATATTAAGAGAAGAATTAGATTTTAAAAATGTAATTATATCTGATTATACATCAACTGAAGAGATTATTAATCATGGAATTGCAAGAGACTTAAAAGATGTTGCTGAACAATGCTTTAATGCAGGATTAGAAATGGAAATGGTATCTGAATCTTACATAAGTCATTTAGAAGAACTTGTTCATGAAGGCAAAGTTAAGGAAAGTGATATTGATGATTCTGTAAGTAGAATATTAACTTTGAAATATAAACTAGGTTTGTTTGACAATCCTTTTAAATACTTTTATGAAAATAGTGACCAATATATGCTTCTTGAAAAAACAAGAGAATTATCTAGAGAAGCAGCTGAAAAAAGCATGGTATTATTAAAGAACAATCAAGTTTTGCCATTAAAAAAAGAAACGAAAATAATGCTTTGTGGTCCAATGATTAAATCTCAGGATTTGATTGGAGAGTGGGCAGCTCTTACCAGTAAAGATGATGTAGTCAGTATTTTTGATGCTTTCTCTAAAGATAAAACTCTGTCAATTATAGAAGAATCAGGTGATGAGGCAATTAAAAACGCTGAAGTCATTATTATGGCCTTAGGTGAACCAGGAAATCAAGCAGGTGAAGGTAATAGTAAGACACATCTACATTTGGCTGATGAGCAAAAAGCATATTTTGATAAAGTATACCAATTGAATCAAAACATTGTACTCATTGTGTTTGCAGGTAGACCATTAATTATGACTGATTTTGCAAATAAAGTAAAAGCTTTGATATATGCTTACCAACCAGGTCTTGAAGCCGGCAATGCTTTGAAGAGACTAATGTATGGAGATTGTAGTTTTTCTGGAAAAATAACAATGACTTTCCCTTATCATCAAGGACAAATTCCTATTTATTATAATCACTATGCCACAGGTCGACCATTTGATCCTCAAAGACCAAATTATAGGTATAATACAAGATATATAGATTGTCCAAATGAGCCTTTATATCCTTTTGGCTACGGATTATCATATGGAAAATTTGTTTATAAAAATTTTATTATTAACCAACATAAACTTAATAAACATGATAAACTATTTTTACAAGTTGAAATTGAAAATCAAAGTCAATATCCAGCTGATGAGATAATTCAATGTTATATCCAGGCAAAGAATTTTTCTGTATCTAGACCAGTTAATGAGTTAAAAAGCTTTAAAAGGGTTTCATTTAAAGCTTATGAGACTAAAACTATTGATTTTACATTAGACATTAATGATTTTAGGTCTTATAATATCAATATGGAATGGACTGCTGAGTATAGAGACTATTTTGTGAAAGTAGGACCTAATTCTCAAGATTTGCTGTCTATAAGTGTTAATGTTGTAGATTAATAAGGAGTCTTCATATGGTATATCATATATATTTGTATCAAAAGAATACTGTTGAATATTTACAAGAAATATTTGATAAAATGGACCATCTTACAAGAATTTCTATGATAAGTAATTCTATGATGAAGGTCTCTATTCATTCTGAAATCATTGAAGACAATTTAGACTTAGAGATGATTCATGCTTCGATGACAACTGATTTTGAAACAGATATACATATGTTATATTTATATGATAATGTTCATGACCTCATCGAGGAATCTATGGTCATAGAACATTTACCACATCTTAAAAACAAGGTATATGATATTAGTGATTTTTTAATTTATTTGAGTCATTTCCATGAAGGCAAAATGACTATGAAACGCAAGTTGGTTGAATTGTTAGGTCAAGACTATATCAATACAATTATTATGTTGGCCTCGACCAACATGAATAATTCAATAGCTGCTAAGCGCTTATATTTACATAGGAATTCATTAAACTACCGTATAGATAAAATTTATCAATTAACGGGAGTTGATATCAAGACATTTAAAGGTCTTAGAGCTTTCATATCTATTTTAGAGTCATAATTTGTGCACTTTGTCCATAGATATAAAAGCTTATATATTTTATAATAGTGATAATTAAATAATAAAGGAGAGTTTTATGGCTACATTAACATTTAAGAATCTTAAAAAAGTATACACTCCAGGTGATAAACCTGCAGTCGATGATTTTAACTTAGAAATTAAAGATAAAGAGTTCGTTGTCTTCGTTGGGCCTTCTGGTTGTGGTAAATCTACAACTTTAAGAATGGTTGCTGGATTAGAGGAAATTACTGAGGGTGAATTATATATTGATGATATCCTTGTCAATGATATGGCACCTAAAGATCGTAATATTGCAATGGTTTTTCAATCTTATGCCTTATATCCTCATATGACAGTATATAATAATATGGCTTTTGGTCTAAAATTAAGAAAAGAACCAAAAGACATGATTGATGAAAAAGTAAGGAATGCTGCTCAAATTCTTGGATTGACAGAATATTTAGAAAGAAAACCAAAAGCCTTATCAGGTGGACAACGTCAACGTGTTGCTTTGGGTAGAGCTATTGTAAGAAATGCTAAAGTATTCTTAATGGATGAGCCATTATCAAACTTAGATGCTAAATTACGTGTACAAATGCGTGGAGAAATTATTAAACTTCATAAGAAGATTGAAACAACAACGATTTATGTTACCCATGACCAAATTGAAGCGATGACGATGGCTAGTAGAATTGTTGTTATGAAAGATGGTTTTATTCAACAAGTTGGTGCACCTAAAGATATTTATGATAATCCAAACAATATTTTTGTTGGTGGATTTATCGGAACGCCACCTATGAACTTTTTAGAGGGTATTGTTGATAAAAATGGTATATTCTTTGGTGAAGGAATTTCTGTAAAAATATCTAAAAAGCATTTTGACCTATTAAAAGAAAAAAATTATTTGGATAAAGAAATTGTACTTGGTATTAGACCTGAAGATATTCATGATGATGAAAAATCTAAAGAAAAATTTAAAGATGCTATTGTTAAGTTCACAGTAGATGTTGCTGAGTTATTAGGTTCAGAAACTTCTGTATTTGCAAAAGTAGGTCAACAAGATGTTACTGCAATGATTGATGCTAGAGCAGATATTCAAATTGGTGATGAATTACACATGGCCTTGGATATGGCTAAAGTTCATTTCTTTGATAAAGAAACTACATTAAGAATTAAATAAGAACTATAATATATATAAAAAAATCTCAAATAAATTGAGATTTTTTTTGTTTAAATTTTATTGTTTGCCCAATCAGTGATGAATTTATTTAAATCAGCAAATGTTGGACTATCAGCGTTTCTTACATAATAACCGCTAGTAGACATACCTGTTAATAGTGCTTCATCTGGTTCTAAACCAAGAAGAAGACCTAGAACAAATCCTGCATTAAAGTTGTCTCCTGCACCTGTTGTTAACTTAGGCTCTGATATATAAGGTCCCTTTTCTTCATAATAATTATTTTTGTAAATGACAGAAGAACGATCAACTGGATGAATAGCAACATAGTCTATTTCTAAATAATCATAAAGAGCTTGATTAACTTCTTTTAATGTTTTAGACTCAATTACATTTTGACTAAATAAACCGAGGTGGACAGAGACATCATAAGCTTCTTTCTTATTCAAGCCTAAAACTACTTTAAAGTGAGATTTAAATTGTTTTAATAGGTCTAATGCTTCAACGATATCATGTCTTTCTCTTTTTTCAGGATCTGCGATGTCAATAAACATGAATGGTTTTTCTTCTTTAATCGTAACGTTAGGTAAAATACATTGAATGATGTTTTTCCAAATATCTGTCATATATGGAAGCATGGACCAATTGACTGTAGAGAACAAGTCAATAGAACCCAATAAGTTGATTAGTTTTTCTTCAGGTACAATTTTAATTAAATGATCATAGTTCACATTAACCAAATTATTCATTTTGCCAATAATTAACTTGCCATCATTAAATTCAACGGCTTGAGTGTCGCCATATTTTTCTATGGTGTAAACATTGGCTTGATCAACTAGGCTTTTAAATACTTCGTGAATATTCGGGTAACCTAAGGTGCCAATATAGGTTATTTGTGGATGATGTTTTATTAGGGCGTTAACCATAATAGGGCCATTACCACCTATTTTACTTTTGATTGGAACAAATTCTATATTTGAAGATAAGCCACTTGCACGGTCGATTTTTTTTGCAAAATCACTGATGGTTTTAACTCTTGTGTAGTCTCTTGGACCTTGTCTTTTATCAACAACATGAATGATTTCATCAACAAAACCATCAAAGCCAACCAGCATATTAAATACACTTGGATCTTTGCTTTTTAATTTGTCTGCGAGGGTGATTCTTTTATCCATATTTTATCTCTCCTTTTATAAATATTATAGAACAAATTTGTTCTCTTTACAATGAATTATTGATGTGAGAACTTGAATATTATTTGATCTTTATAGGTGTTTTTCAAAAGTGTATTTTTAAAATTTAAAGGTCCTCTTTGACATTCAAAACACAGACCATAATGCATAGGGTGTTTATTCAAGTGTTTTAGGGGAATTGAGTTTATATTGTTATGGGTATAGAAGACCATATGATTATAGGTTGAAAACACTTGTAGTTTTCTTTTGCTTATAGGATCATATGCCCAAGCTTTAGGCTCTATATCCTTATCAAAGTAATATAAGTCATCATAACCCTTATATGGATGACCTTTTAATGATTTTAATAGAGTATGTAAAGACTTGGCTTGGGTGAAATCATAGAGGGGATCTTTATGAACTTGAAGTGTTGAACATTGAAATTCATCAAGAATATGGACAAGGTCAGTGTTGATTTGAACAATATGATTCTCGATAGATGATTTTAAGTTTCCAGATAAATTAAAATAAGCATGGTTAGTCAAATTAAAGAAGAACTTTTGATTTGATGAAATATCAAAGTCAATAATTATACTTGAGTTCTTAATGGTGTAGGTTATTTTTGTTTCGTAGGATACATCATTGATTAATTGTGAATAGTGTAGAAATTCAACAATCGTTTGTTGGTTGTTATCTTGAATTTCATAGTCAAAATATTTAAATGATAAGGCATCGGACCCACTATGTAGGGTTTGTCTTTGATTTTCATTTTTATCAAATTGATAAGTGTTGTCATCTATAATTAATTGACCTTCAGGAATTCTGCCACATATTGGTCCTACGCTTGCGTTTAGGTATATATTATTTTTTATGTAGTCTGTTTCCTTAGGGTAAGCTAATAGAATATCCTCATACTTATCAAACTGATCTGGTGTTTGTATTTGATATATCATAGCTCCGTAATTAGATAAGTCAACAATTATACCATTTTGTTCAATATGGATAATATCCATGATTTTTGATTTTCTAATTTCGTACATTTATATTACCTCACTAATTAGATATTTTTAAAGCTTTGAAATACAAAGTCATGATTGGACTGATAAAAACAGTAATAATCATACTTCCGATATTGACCGCACCAAGTGATTGGTCTAAATGATAATAAGTTAAGTATCCAAATATTGCGCCAATGGTAATACCAGTGAGTTCAATACTTAGTCTAACATATGTAATTTTCTTTGCCTTACTTATTTTTACAAACATTAGCATAAGTTCTTCAAATACAAAGGCTGGAAAATCAGACTTAACAATTAAAGATAAACCTAGAGGTAATAAGAATAGTCCTAATGTGAAGAAAATGAATTGAATCCATAATATTGATGATTCATAGTCGTGAAAGACGGTGAAGTTCCAAAAATCAATACTTATTGCAACAAAAAGAATGGGAAAAACCATTAGTAAGTATCTGTATTTTTTTCTATATGATATAACAATTAGCATTAAGGTAAAGGATATTAGGAAGGAAAACATTCCCATGGTTACCCAGGTAATATTTAGGTTTAGATGAAAGAAATCTCTTAGGTTTATTGATACAGTATCCCAAGCCCCATTTCCTAAATCTGAAGCTTTTATAATGTTGACTGCAAAACCAATGACTAAAAATCCTGTGAGATAGTAAAACAACCTTAGTTTATGTTTCTTAAGTTGCGAAACTACATTGTATCTCATACTAAATATACTTGACTAAATGATCATAAGAGTTTTTTACAGCCTTTAAAATAGATTCATATGAGTCTTCATAATCCTTATCTTCAATCTCAACACATGTAGAGCCCTGGTAATTTGTTTCTTTAAGCTTGTTAATAAAAATTTTCCAATCAATACCGCCTTCACCAGGTATTTTTGGTTGCATGTAATTTAGTGGAGGTGTAAAAATACCATATTCATTGATCTTATCCATATCTAATTTGATATCTTTGAAGTGAATATGAAAAATTTTATCTTTAAATTCAGATAAAGGTTTTAAGTAATCCATTCTTTGTAAATACAAATGTGATGGATCATAAGCTAATCCAAAATAATCAGAAGGAATTTCTTCAAACATTTTTTTCCATATATATGGACTACTAGCAAGGTTTTGACCACCAGGCCACTCATCTTGAGTAAAATACATAGGACAGTTTTCTATTGCAATTTTAATTTGCTTTGATTCTGCGTAGCGAATTATTTCCGGCCAGTATTTTTTGAATAGTATAAAGTTTTCTTGGTCACTTATGTATTGGTTTTTTCCAATAAAAGTAGATACAAGGCTAACTTTTAATTTAACAGCAGCATCTATAAGTTTTTTTATGTGTGAAAAACTTATTTGTCTTTTTTCATCATCTTGATCAAGAGGGTTAGGGTAATAACCTAAAGCTGCAATTTCAATATTTTTTTTATGAGTGTAATCTAGTATATATTGGATTTTTTCGTCCGATAAAGTATCCAAATCTATATGGGTTACTCCAGCATATCTTCTTGATGCTTTTGATTTTGGCCAACAGGCTAATTCTACTGATTGGTAACCATAACTAGAAGCTATATCAATAACTTCTTCAAAAGTTTGATCGGCTAAAATTGCACTTAATAAACCTAGTTTCATAAAAATCACTCCTTAATTTTTATCCATTGTTGTTTTTTAGAAGACTCATATATTTTATCACATAATATCATTTGTCTTAAGCCATCTTTGAAGGTGGCATAATGTTTTTCTTTTGGTTGATGATAAACTTCTTTAAAAACATGTTTAATAGCATCTGGAAAACCTTCGGTATGACCTGCAGGATATTCTGTAGAAGAAGCAGCAAATATATTTGGATCTTTAGGAATGACAAGATTTGCTTGATCACGTTGGCCGACTTTTATGGTCTCTAAATCGGTTAAAGACCATTGTAAAGAAGACTTTGTTCCTGATATTAATAAGTTTAAGTTATTTTTATGACCGGCAGCCATTTGAGAAATGTTTGCATTACCAATAGCTCCATTAGAAAATCTAAACATTATAAGGGCTAAATCTTCAGTGTCAATAGGTATTTCTTGGTATTGATCATCTTTTTTGTTAGAGAAAGATTCCACATTACTAAGAGGTTTCTTTCTATTTTTGTAATGAGTTTTAAATTCTGCAAATACTTCTGTGATTTCTAAACCAGTTAAATATTCAACCAAATCCATCCAATGTGAACCAATATCAGCCACAGCCCTTGTAAGACCTGACTCTTTAGCGTTTAATCTCCATGAGTAATCTGTATCATATAGAAGCCAATCTTGTAAGTAACCGCCTGTAATACTGATAATATCACCAATTGAATTTTCTTTAATCATTGATTTCATTTGTATGTTACTTGGATATAGTCTGTTATGGAAATTAACAGCATTGATTAGGTTTTTATCTATTGCTATTTGATTTAGAATTTTAGCTTCTTCAACTGAGAAGGTCATTGGCTTCTCTAAAACAACATTGATATTGTGTTCTAAAGCATATTTTGCTATTTCAAAATGAGTATTGTTTGGTGTACATATATGGATGAAATCAGGTTTGACTTCATCTATCATTATTTTATAATCATTGTATGCTTGATCAATATGAAGTTTTTTTGCTTTGTCTTCAACATTATATCTATCAACTAAAGCTACAACATCAACACTTCCTAATCGTCTTAAGGCTTCTACATGCGCTACACCTATAAAACCTGCACCAATGATTCCTGTTCTAAATTTTTTCATAATTTCACTCCTTAATAATTAATTATGCTAAACGTTTACATCGATATTATACATATTATTTTTCATTATTGCAACGAAATAAAGCGATAATTTGTAAATTATTAAAAAAAATTAAATTCGATTCTTGACAGTATGGTCCTATGTGATATAATAATTTTGTAATCGTTTACATCGTTTTTATAAAAATTTCACATAGATAAAAGAAGAAATGAGAGGATAAAATTATGAATATTAAGGACATTGCTGAGATATGCGGTCTTTCTGTTGCGACGATTTCTCGGGTAATTAACAATGATCCTCGGGTTGCTGATTCAACAAGAAAAAAAGTATTATCCGTTATTGAAAAACATAATTTTATGCCTAATATCACGGGTAGGTCATTAAGGACTCAAAAATCAAATAAAATTTTAGTTTTACTTCCTACCATGGATAATCAGTTTTATACATCAATTATTGAAGGTATTCAAGATAAGGCTGAAGAAAAAAATTACGCTACTTTGGTTGCCGTAACAAATCTTGACCAGACTAAAGAATTAAAATATCTTGATATGCTTAAAATGAATCATGTGGATGGTTGTATCAGTTTATTTAATACTTTAGACCCTGAAAAAATTAATCAATTGTCTTCTAAATTTCCTTTTGTTCAGTGTTGTGAAAAAACCATTGGCGCTGATGTTTCTAATGTAGTCATCGATAATGAAACTGCAGTATTTGAAACGACTAGTGAGTTTATTAAAAATGGTCATAAAACAATTGCCTTTATTAGTGGTGATTATTATAAGTATTCTGAACGTAGTAGAGAGGCTGGTTTTAGAAGAGCTCATCAACAGGCTGATATGTTTCTTGATGAAAAGTTAATTATTAAGCATTTTTATAAATATACTGATGGAGCAGATGCAGTCAAATATTTGATGCATTTAGAAAAAATGCCTACAGCCATTGTATGTGCGTCGGATTCCTTAGCCATTGGAGCTATATCTGAATTAAAGAAGAACGATTACAAAGTGGGTAAAGATATTTTCGTTATTGGTTTTGATAATACATCGATTACAGAGTTTTATAATCCATCTATATCTTCGATAGCACAACCTAGATATGAATTGGGTCAAGAAGCTTTTAATTTATTGCATCAAAAGTTAATTAATATTCATTCAACAAATAAGAAGATTATCTTACCATACAAGATTATTCATAGAGAATCAACAGGTTATTAATTAAGAAGTTTATTATATTTTAATATAATTGACTATACAAAAATTCTAGGAGGAGAAAAAGAAATGAAAAAAGTTTTAATGATGTTTTTAGCATTATTTGCCATGGTAGGCTTAGTCGCTTGCGGTGGAGACGATGACCAAAAAGTATTGGCTGTTATTATGCCAAATGCAACACACGGTTTTACTGGTGAATCTGTAAAACATGCTACTGCAGCTGCTGAAAGATTAGCAACTGAAGCTGGTTATGATTATCGAGTATACACATCGGGAGATGTTACTGCTCAGGCTCAACAAATTGAAACAGCAATTGCTGAAGAAGTTGATGTAATTGTATTGTGGCCACATAATGGTGATGAATTAAAACAAACTGCACAATCTATTTTAGATGCTAACATTCCGTTAATTGTATATGACAGATTGATTACAAATTTTGATGAAGATGCAGAATTAATGGGAGATAACGAAACCATTGGTGAAGAAACAGGTTTATATTTTAATGATTATTTCGCTACAGAATTAGCGGCTGGTCAAGTAAATATTCTTGAGTTCAAAGGGGATAATTCAACTGTTCCTACGCAACGTTCTGATGGATTCTGGTCTACAGCTAATGATAACTTTAATTTAGTTCAAGATTGGTCAACTGGATGGAGTAAATCAACAGCACAAACACAAATGGAAACTTTCTTAAATTCAAGTGAACAAGCTACAATTGAATCAATTAAAGCAGTTTTCACACATGATGCTGAAGTTGCTGCTGGTGTCCTTCAAGCAATCGAAGGTTATCAAGGTAGTGCAACAATTAATATTGAATTAGTATCTGCAGTAAGTGCTTCAAGAGAATTATTAGGTATGTTTGATCATTACGAAAATCTTGGTATTGACCAAGTTACATTCTCATTCTCACCAGCGATGGTTGTAGAAGCGATTGAATTAGCAGTTGATATTCTTGATGGCGAAGATGTTTCAGGATTATACTTAGTAGAAACTGAAATGGTAGATAATGGAAACTATGAAACATTCATGGAAGGTCCAGTATACACATTAAGATATTCTTTAGAAGAAGAAGAATAAAAATCTAATAATGAATGGTCGGTTAGATTTTTCTAACCGACTCATTTCATTTTTTGCTTGAAGGAGTTGAAAGACATGGTTGTAGAGTTTCAAAACATTTATAAAAACTTCAATGCAGTTAAAGCCTTAGAAAATGTATCCTTTAAAATTGGTGATTCAGAAATTCATGGATTACTTGGGGAAAATGGTGCTGGTAAGAGTACTTTAATGAACATTTTAGGGGGTGTATTGCCACCAACGAGTGGAAAAATCGTAATCGATGGTGTTGAATACGCACATTTAACGCCAGTTTTAGCATCTGAATTAGGAATAAACTTCATTCATCAAGAATTAAATTTGGTGAATGATTTAAAAGTATACGAGAATTTATTCATTCATCGAGAAATTACTAAGCACAAGATATTTTTAGATAAGAAAACTATGATAAAAAAATCTTACGAGATTTTTAATCGTTTAAACATAGATATTAATCCTACTGTTTTTGTCAGTCAATTAGATACTTTGCAAAAGCAATTAGTTGAAATTGCAAGGGCTATATTGTTTGAATCTAAGTTAATTATAATGGATGAACCGACAACAGCTTTAACTAATAAAGAAATAGATAATTTATTTAATATTATGAGAGATTTAAAGAAAAATGGAATTTCTTGTATCTATATTTCTCATAAAATGCCTGAATTATTTGCAATTTGTGATAGGTATACGGTTCTTAGAAATGGTAAATTTATTGCTAGTGGTGATTTTAAAGATATAGATGAGGATAAGGCTACTGAATTGCTTGTAGGTAGAAGCATAGTAGAAGACAAGGATATTCATCGAGAACAACTCAATACTGAAACCGTCCTTCAAGTTATAGAATTAACATCAGAGCCTTATTTTAGAGATATTTCTTTTGAAGTAAAGAAAGGTGAAGTTATTGTTATTACTGGTTTATTTGGTGATGGTCGCGGTGAATTAAGTGAAGCTTTATTTGGTGCCCGAGATATCAATAAAGGTAAAATTTTAAAAAATGGAATAGAACTACCTATTCAATCCATTAAGAAGATGATGAGGTCTGGAGTAGGGATGATACCTAGAGACCGTAAAGAAAGATCAATTATTAAGGATATGAATATTTTAAATAATGTATCAATGGCTCATTTTAATTCTGATCATAAAAGCCTCTTGATATCAGATAAAGAAGAGATAGATAGATTTAAGAAAAACCAAGAGATTACTAACATTAAAGTAGGTAGTCCGAAAGACTCAATTACTTCTTTGTCTGGAGGTAACCAACAAAAAGTAATTTTTGCAAGATGGTTTGAACTTGATTCAGACGTCTATATACTTGACAATCCAACACAAGGAATTGATGTGGGTGCTAAATTTGAAATATATAAATTAATAGACGAGTTAAGTAAAAAAGGGAAAGCGATTATTGTATTTTCTTCAGAATTTCCAGAAATATATAAAATAGCCCATAGATGTATTGTTATGTATAAGGGTTCAATTAACAAAATACTGAATCATGATGAGTTGACGGAAAGAGATGTCATGTATTATTCAACTGGTTCAAATAGAAAGGAGTCTTAATATGAAGGGTTCGGCGAGAGAAAATCATTCATCATTGAAAGACAAAATAAAAGATTATTATCAACAAAAAGGTAAGGCACAATTAAAGTCATTACTTATCAATCATAATTATGTAATTTCTTTAATTTTACTACTCATATTAGGACGTATTGCTTCTGATAACTTTTTGAGTTTTAATAGTTTGATGGCTTTAATGAGATCTTCAGCTATTATTGGGATAATTGCTTTAGGTATGACTTTGGTTATTATTTCAGGTAATATTGACTTATCAGTGGGGTCTTTAATGGCTTTGGTAGCTGCCAATACTGCCATTGTATTTAATGGTACTCATAATGTCTTTATTACTTTGTTATTTGCTTTAGCTTTTGGAGCATTCTTAGGTTTTGTTAATGGTGTTTTCATTGGTAAGGCTAAAGTAGCTGCCTTTATTGTTACTTTAGCAACCATGGCAGCTTATAGATCATTGACCATACAGCAAGGTGAAGGTGGGCCTGTTTTGATTGATGGGGATGCCTTTATGGAGACTTATAGAAAAGTTGGTTATAGTTCATTCTTGAATGTTCCCTATGTTGTTTGGATTTTCGTGATTATAACAATATTAATTATCATTTTAATGACTAAAACAAAGTTTGGACGATATGTATATGCAGTTGGGTCAAACGAAAAAGCTGCAAGATTAAGTGGTATTAACGTTGATAGAATCAAAATATATATCTTCTCTATCACTGGTTTATTAACTGGATTGGCTTCATTTATTTATGTTTCTAGATTTGGATCAGTTGATACTGCAACTGCAGGAAAGTCATTTGAATTAGATGCTATTGCCGCTGTAGCTATTGGTGGAACTTCAATGGCTGGTGGTAAAGGTTTTATTCAAGGAACTTTCTTTGGAATTATTGTTCTTTACTCAATTAATGCTGTTTTAACAGCCTTTAAAGTACCATCATTTGTCAATGATTTAATTAAGGGCATCTTGATTCTTGGTGCTGTTTTATTGCAAAAAGTATTGAATGAAAGAAAATCTGGTTCTGCTAATGGAAATATTTTTAAAAATATTTTTAGTAGATTCACAAAAAAAGCATAAAAATAATTTTATATGAGTTCTAACTTTAAGTTAGAACTTTTTTTTAACAGAAATTTAGCACTCAAAACTTGACATTGCTAAATGACTTTAGTATAATATCATTAGCATTTAGAAATAATGAGTGCTAAAGGGGTGTTGGAATGACTGAAAGACAAGAAAAAATACTTAAATTAATTGTTGATGAGTATGTTAAATCAGCTGAACCTGTGGGTTCAAAATCTTTGTCAGAACTTTTAAATGTTTCGAGTGCAACCATAAGAAATGAAATGAGTGTTCTTGAAGATGAAGGTTATATAGAAAAAACCCACACATCATCAGGTAGAATACCTTCGGAAAAAGGTTATCGTTATTACATAGAAACAGTAGCTAAGACGATAGAAGATGATACTGATGGTTTTTTTGAGTTCGAACAGATATTTGCTAATAAAGAAGCAGAAAGAGATATTATTATAAAAGAAGCGATTAATTTACTTTCAGAAGCTACAAATTGTACAGCTATTTCCCTTGGCCCTAATGCATATCACTCAAAAGTGAAAAAGGTGCAAATGGTTCAATTGAGTCCAACGCACGGACTAATACTGGTAATTACTAATTATGGTTACGTGGAATCTAAGGAAATTACTTTAGATGAACGAATGGATGTTGAAGAACTAACAAAAGTCATTGATTTACTTAATGAGTTGTTGAAGGATACACCAATTTCAAAAGTATCAGAAAAATTACACTATGAAATAGAACATAATCAAATTAAAGAGTTATTAAAATATAGAGAAACAATTGTTGAGTCTTTTATTGAAGCATTTTCTAAATTCGCACAATCTAGATACTATTTAACAGGTTCTTCAAACATGCTATATCAACCTGAATTTAATGATATTGATAAACTTAGAGAGTTCATTTCTACCATTGAAAATAAAGAGATTTTTAAAATAGTTGATACAGAAGAAGAGGGCATTTCTGTAAAAATCGGTACTGAAAATCAAATTACATCCTTAAATGATATTACAGTTATATCATCAACATACGATACCATAGATGGAGAGAAGGGTACAGTTTCACTGGTTGGTCCGAAGAGAATGGACTATCGAAAAGCCATACCTTTAATAAAATATATTGCAAAACACATACAAAAATTATATGAAGAGGAGTCATAATATGTCTGAAAAAGATCTGGAAAAAGAGTTGTTTGATGAAAAGAATATAGAATCAAACAATGAAGTCAATGATGAAATTGAAAACGAAGAATCAAAACTAAAGAAGAAAAAACATAAGAAAAATAAACTTGAGCTTCAGTTGGATGAAATTCAAGAAGAATTAGAAACATTAAAGGATAAATATTATCGAAATTTAGCCGAAATGGAGAACTATAAAAAAAGAACTACTAATGAGTTGGTTAAAGAAAGAAAATACGCTTCTCAATCAATGGCTGATAAGTTGATTGATTCTGTTGAAGTCTTTACTCAAGCTTTGAATATTAAAACCGATGATAAGCAAATGCAAAACTTCTTATATGGATTTAAAATGATAAGAGATATGATATTCAATGCATTGAAAGATGAAGGCGTCAGTGAAATAGAGACAAAAATAGGAGATACTTTTGATCCTAATATTCATGAAGCAATGGATACGATTTATGACCCAGATAAAGAGGAACATACAATCGTAAAAGTTTCAAAAACGGGTTATAAATTTAAAGATCGAGTCTTAAGACCTGCTTTTGTTGTAATTAATGTAAAAGCTAATGAAGAAGAAAATGAAAATCAAGATGAAAATCAAAAAATAGATGAAATCAATAATGAAGGAAAGGATGAATAAATATGAAAATTATAGGAATCGACTTAGGAACAACAAACTCTGTTGTTTCAGTAATGGAAGGTAAAGAAGCAAAAGTAATTCCAAATAGAGATGGAAATAGAACGACTCCATCTGTTGTAGCTTTTAAAGATGAGGAAATTCAAGTAGGAGAGGTTGCAAAAAGACAAGTAATCACTAATCCTAATACAGTTTACTCAGTAAAGAGAAAAATGGGTACATCAGAAAAAATTAAAATCAAAGATAAATCATATACGCCACAAGAAATATCAGCAATGATTTTAAGAAATTTAAAAGAGTCTGCAGAAGCATATTTAGGTGGGAAAGTCACAGAAGCAGTAATTACTGTACCTGCTTATTTTAATGATGCTGAAAGACAAGCTACTAAAGATGCGGGTAAAATCGCTGGTTTAGATGTAAAACGTATCATTAATGAACCAACTGCTGCTGCATTAGCTTATGGTATTGATAAAAAAGGTAAAGATGAAACTGTCTTGGTTTATGACCTTGGTGGAGGTACTTTTGACGTTTCAATTTTAGAATTATCAGATGGTACTTTTGAAGTTATTTCTACAAGCGGGGATAATCGCTTAGGTGGAGATGACTTTGATAAGAGAATCGTTGAATGGTTGGCTCAAGAGTTTAAAAAAGAACAAGGTGTTGATTTAACTAAAGATAAAATGGCTTATCAAAGATTGAGAGATGCTGCTGAAAAAGCTAAGAAAGAGTTGTCATCTACAACAGCAACTTCTATTTCATTACCATTTATATCTATGAATAGTGATGGGCCTGTCCACTTAGAAAAAGAAATAACTAGAGCTAAATTTAATGAGTTAACTGATGACTTAGTACAAAAGACAGTTCAACCAGTTAAAACTGCTTTAAAAGATGCTAAAATGACCGCATCTGATATTGATGAAGTTTTATTGGTTGGTGGATCTACAAGAATCCCTGCAGTTCAAGACCAAGTTAAAAAGTTGTTAGGAAAAGAACCTAATCGTTCAATTAATCCTGATGAAGTTGTAGCAATGGGTGCTGCAATTCAAGCTGGTGTTTTACAAGGAGATGTTAAAGATGTCTTGTTATTAGATGTTACACCATTATCATTAGGTATTGAAACTTTAGGTGGTGTTGTTACAAAATTAATTGAAAGAAATACCACGATTCCTACTTCTAAATCACAAGTATTCTCTACTGCTGCAGATAATCAACCTGGTGTTGATATCCATGTATTACAAGGTGAAAGAACAATGGCTAAAGACAATAAGACTTTAGGTAGATTCCACTTAGGAGATATCGAACCAGCACCAAGAGGTATTCCTCAAATTGAAGTAACATTTGATATTGATGCTAATGGTATCGTTCATGTTTCTGCTAAAGATAAAAAAACTGGTAAAGAAAACTCAATTACAATTAAATCTTCTTCAGGATTATCAGAAGAAGAAATTGATAAACTAGTTAAAGAAGCTGAAGAAAATGCTGAGGCAGATAAGCTTAAACGAGAAGAAGTAGACTTAAGAAATGAAGCAGATCAATTAATATTCGCTACGAATAAATCTATTAAAGATTTAGGAGATAATGTTTCAGGTTCTGAAAAAACAGATGCTGAAGCTAAGATAAAAGCTTTAGAAGAAGCCTTAAAAGGTGATGATTTAGAAGCTATCAAGTCTGCTAAATCAGATTTAGAATCTACTGCTCAAAATATTATGGCAAGAGCTCAACAAGCTCAACATCAAAGTAATCAAGATGCAACAAGTGAAGGCGAATCAGAAGACAGTAAATCTGATGATGGCGATGACGTTTTTGATGCAGACTATAAAGAAGTATAATCAATTTAATCAAATTAGAAACGGGGTGAGTCTATGAGCAAGAGGGATTATTATGAAGTGTTGGGTTTAGACAAATCAGCATCAGCTGATGATATTAAAAAAGCTTATCGTAAACTTGCTAAAAAATATCACCCTGATGTTTCTACTGAAAAAGATGCTGAAAGCAAATTTAAGGAAGTTCAAGAAGCTTATGATGTTCTTTCAGATGATCAAAAGAAGGCACAATACGATCAATTTGGACATGAAGCACCTGGCGGTGGCTTCGGTCAAGGTGGTTTTGGTGGCGGCTTTGGGGATTTTGATTTCAGCGATATATTTTCTTCTTTCTTTGGTGGAGGTGCTTCTAGACAAAGAAGTACAAGAAACTCTCCAAGAAAAGGTTCTGATATACGCAGGGTTATGAATATTTCTTTTGAAGATTCTGTGTTTGGTAAATCCGAAAAAATTTCAATTCCAGTTTATGATGAGTGTCATGTATGTCATGGGTCAGGCGCTGAATCTGATAAAGATATAAAGACTTGTTCTCAGTGTCATGGTCAAGGAACTGTAATTGTAGAGCAACAAACTATATTCGGTATGTCTAGAACACAAACGACATGTCCGAAATGTGGTGGAACTGGAAAAGAGATTAAAAATAAATGCTCCAATTGCCATGGTGAAGGTGTTGAACGTGTGACAAAAAATGTTGAAGTTAAAGTACCTGCAGGTATCGATAATAATCAACATATTAGACTTGCTGGATATGGGAATAAAGGCCAAAATGGTGGCCCTAATGGTGACTTGTATATTTTAATTAAAGTCAACCCTTCAGATATTTTTACTCGTCAAGGTGATGATATCATTATTACCCATCCAATCACTTTCTCTCAAGCGGCTTTAGGAGACGAAATAAAAGTCAAAACTCCTTATGGAGACGTTATGTTAAAAATCCCTGCAGGAACTCAATCAGATTCAAAATTTAGGTTAAGAGGCAAAGGGATGACTAATGTTAGAACTAAACAAAAAGGTGATCAACATGTCATTGTTGAAGTTGTAACCCCTAAGAAGTTAAGTCCTGAACAAAAGAAATTATTTGAACAATTATCAAAGGTAGAAGACAAACCAAATGATAACCCATCTATATGGGAAAAGTTTAAATCTAATTTTTCAAAATAATACCAGAGCAATCTGGTATTTTTTTTTATATTTTTTTATACTTTCTATTTACAAATTAGTTAGGATATATTATACTATAAACAGATTAAGTATAAACAAATTATACATAAACAAATTATACTTAAATCATTTAAGTATAAAGGAGGTGATGATAATGACCAAAAATAGCGATCATATTAGGGGTTTTACAGATTACTTTATATTGTCTATACTAGAAAAATATGATAGTTATGGATATGAAATAGCTAAAATAATTGAAACTGTTAGCAAAGAAAATATTAATTTAAATGAAGCAACTTTATATATTGCTTTGAAACGTTTGTTAAATGAAGGAAAAATATCGACTTATAAACAAAAAAATAAAAAGGGTATCTCGCGTCGTTATTATCGTCTCAACGATGAAGGGAAGAAGCAATTAAAAACTTTTAGAAAAGAATGGATCAACTTAGAAAATACATTAACCACCTTAGTAAGTGGAAAATTTAAATATGAGCGTTATGAGTAAGGATGTGAGACAATGGATGTATTTAATATTATACCTAATCAATTTTTTAATTTATTAACAGGCAAGAATAGAACGATTTATGTGAATTGTTTACTTGAACTTTTTAGAGTTTATGAACAGGGTTCAATTTTAGGAATGGATAAAGATATAGCTAGACAAGTTGTTACTGACTATCTTGACATTAATCCTCTTGAAGAAGAACTAGATGATATCGAGGATACTTCAGAGTTAACTAATAGAGATAGAGCTAACCAAATACTACGACGTCTTGAAAAAACTGAATGGATTGATATTGACGTTAATAATAATTATGAAGAAATTTTAAATTTTAGAGATTATTCAATTACAATTATTGAGGCCTTAAAAGATATATCTTCTGATGGTTTTTATGAGGATTTTGATGATGATGGCCATGAATTTAGAGGATATATATATACATCTTACTCTTTGCTAAATAGTGATTTTGGAGAGTATGCGATGGTTTTAGAACAAGTATATAAAAATACATTGGCTTTTGTTAGAGAGATTAGAAAACTTGATTCTAGGTTAAAATTTTATATTAAAACCATTGTAGATAACTCTGAAATTAAAGATTTAATTAACTTATTAGTCAATTACAAGACAGAGTTAATGGATAAAGCATATCGGAGATTAAAAACGAGTGATAATATCAATAAATATCGTAATGTTATTGTTCAAAAACTAGAACAAATGCAGGAAGATAAGTATATCATGGAAATTTTGGCAAAAGAACATTTGGTTAAATCACATAATAATTCTGATATTGCCATGATGAAAGTTAATAAAAAAATAGACGATATCATCGATATTTATAATTCAGTTTCTTACATAATTGATGAAATTGATAATAAAAACAAAGTTTATGTAAATACGACGATTGCTAAAATTAAGTTCTTACTATCAGATGATGAAAATGTTATTTCTAAATTAAGTAAAATTCTTAGATATACATCTGAAACCATTAAGGATAATCAAACTATAAAAGCATTAAATACAATCAGACCAATGTTTACCTTATCTTCTTACCAACAAATATCGAAAAACTCATTATATACTCCAAGAGGTATTTATAAACGCATTGAAAATCAATTCTTAGAATCAACCAATCATGAGTTTGATCAAAGTCTTAAAGATGATTTTTATAAAGAATTTGAAGCTCATTACTCTGAAGAAGTTATCGATAGATACTTAAAAGAATATTTCAGCCGTAATTCTGTGATTAAGGCGAGTGAAATAATTAAAGATGATATGACAGATGAAGCCATATTAAGATTACTTTATATCTTAGTCTATGCTGGAGATGAAATGAATTATTATATTCAACCATTAAATAGAAAAATTAATAATCCAAGATTTGTCATTGATGATTTTGAGATTATAAAGGGGGAAAATTAAATGATTTTGGAAAATTTCGAAGAACTAAATGTAGGGCAACAAAAGCTATTTGCTAAAACATGTTTAAGATTATTACAAAATAGCTTTTTAGCTAAGGACAAAGAAGATAATAAGGAGATGTATTATTTCATTATTTCTTTTAAACAATACTTTGATGAATATTTTGATGTGATGGAATTTGATTTAATTTTAGATAGGGAGATGGGTGCAGTACAATTAGTGCATCGTGAAAATAACAATTTATTAAGACTTAAAAAAGATGAATCTATAGTTTTGCTTATCTTAAGAATTTTATTCCATGAACATTTAGTAAAGACTTCTATCAATGATAATGTTGTTATTAAAGTTGACGAGATACATGACTACTATGATTCTCTTGAGTTAAAGAAAAAAATTAATAAAACTGATTTGGTTAAAATTCTTAGATTATTTAAAAAATATAATTTGATAGAAACACTTGGAGATATTACTAAGTCATCTACACCAATCATAATTTACCCAACTATTTTACTTGCAATTAATACGCAAACGATAAATGATGTCTATAATATAATCTCTCATATTGAAAATAAGAATGGAAGTGAAAAAAATGAAAAAACTTTCGAAAATTAGACTTATCAATTGGCATTATTTTTCTAATGAAACAATAAATATAAAAAATAATACCCTGATTACAGGTCAAAACGCCACTGGTAAATCAACCATTGTTGATGCAATAGCTTTTGTATTAACTGCAGGAGATCAAATATTCAACTTAGCTGCTAATGATAAAAGTAAACGTGATTTAAGAGGCTATGTTAAATGTAAGTTAGGAATTGATAATCAAGAGTATTTAAGAGCAGGAGATACGACAGGTCATGTGGCTCTTGAATTTTATGACGAAGTCAAAGACGAATATTTTACTGTAGGGACTGTTATTGATATTGTTGGAGAAATCATTCCTCCAAAAGTAATCTTCTATGAATATCATGATAAGATTAATGAAGAGTTGTTTGTTGATGATGAAGGCATTATTCTTACAACACTTAATTTCAAAAAAATTAAGTTAAGCAAAAAAATATACTTAACTAGAAGAGAAGCAAAAGCTGCTTTTAGGAAAAAATTCGGTTCTATCAATGAAAATTATTTTAGCTTATTGCCAAAAGCTTTGGCATTTAAACCTATTTCAGATGTAAAGGAATTTATCTATAAGTATTTACTTGAAGAAAGAGTATTAGATGTTGAATCAATTAAAGAATCTATTAGGGCATATAAAGATTTAGAAGCGACACTAAAGATTATTAAGGAAAAAGTAAAAGATTTAGATGATATAGCTCAAACATATGAAGAGATTAAAGACAATATTTCTCAAAAAGAGTTTTATGAATATTTCTTAAAACTGCTTGAAGTAGAATCTATTAAAGATAATATCGATAAAGAGAATAAAAAATTAGATAAAGTTATACTTGATAAAGAACAAAACAATAAGTTGATTCAAGAACTATCTGATCAGCTAGAAATACTTGATGAAAGATCTAAAGAAGTCTATTCAATGTTGTCAAACAATGATACTTTTAAAGCTGCTGAGATATATGATAAAGAAATGAATGACTTAACTAAAAAGATTAATGAACAATCAGAAATGCGTCAGTATGCTGCTACTAAAGCTAAATCAATAAAAGAAATTATAGAAGACTTAAATAGCGAGTATGATCAAAAAACTTATAAACAATTAGGTAAAATTGATTTAACAAATATTGATGATGAAAACTATGAATCAACAAAGTTAAAACTGATTCAAATAGAAAAAGATTTAGATGAAGTCTTAGATCAAAACCGTTCAGAATTCGGAAAACTTAATCATGTAAAACAAGAAATTGTTGAAGAAATTAATGATGTATACCAAACCTTAAAAGGTTTAGAAAACAATAAGCTTAAGTATGATCCTATGATTGTTCGGTTGCAATCAAGTATAATTGATGGGGTTAAACAACAATATAATGTAGATATCAATGTTCATGTTCTATGTGAACTTTTAGAAGTGACTGACCCTAAGTGGCAAGATACTATTGAAGATTATTTAGGAAGACAGAGATTCAACTTGATTGTTGAACCAAGGTATTTTGATTTAGCATTATCAGTATATAATCAAATTAAAGATTCAATGCAAATATATGGTGTTGGTCTAGTAAATACAAAGAAAATTCAACAATTTGATCAATTTAGGCCAAATTCTTTAGCCTCAATAATTGACTCAGATAATAAAGATGCCAAAAATTTCATAAACATGATTTGTGGTAATTTAATCATGGTTGATTCAGTCAATGAACTAGAAAACTATTCACAAGCAATCACTTTAAATGGTATGGTATATAGATCGTTTACAGTAAGGTCATTATTTAAACTAAAAGATAAACCATTTATAGGTAAAAATGCTAAAGCTTCACAATTAGAAACTTGGAGAAAAAAAGCAAAAGAATTATCACTAGATCATCAAAGAATCAATAAGAAAATGAATGATATTACTGAAGAAAACTCTTTAATAAAAAGGTTAAATTTAAGTAACTTTATATCTATGCTCAAAAATTACTATTCACTAGATACATTAAAAGAAAAACGTAAAGCTTTGGCTGAAAAGAAAAGAAACTTGCCTCAAGAAAGTTTAAAAGATTTAAGGGTAGAATATGAGCATATTAGAGAAGAAATTTCATCTTATAATATCAGTCGACAAAAAGCTTATGAGAAAAATGGGTCATTAAATAATAAAGAATCTAATTGTCATGAAAATCTACTAATGTTTGAAGAAAGTTTAAATACATTAAATAGAACAATTTCTAAGCAAGTAGAAGAAAATCCAGTCTTAAAGGATAAAGCTCAAACTTTATTTAATGAAGAAATTCAAAGTCAAGGTATTCAAAATATATTAGAGGCATATAAAGAAAAAATTACTAAGGAACTTAACAATATTGATAATTTAGAAGATGCTTTAAGAAGCAAACAAATTCAATACACTCAAAAATATAATTTAAGCTATCAATTTGGTCTACAATATATTGATGAATATCTAGACGAAAGAAACAAGTTAGTTAAATCAGAACTTGTTAAGTATGAATCTAAAGTTAGAGAAGCTAGAGAAGTGGCAGAAAAATTATTTAAAGAAGATTTTATGTCAAAATTAAGACATTATATCATTTCAGCACAAGATGAGATCAAGAAAATCAATGAGACTTTAAAAAATATACGTTTTGGTGAAGATTCTTATGAATTTATTTTCCCTAAGAGTAAAGAATATGGGGACTATTACGACATGGTATTATCAGAAGAAGCAATTAAATCAGGTGAAGAAATTTTTAATTATGATTTTGAAATGAAATACCAACGTCAATTGGAAGAGTTGTTTATTAATTTAGCTTCAGAAGATTTAAATTCAAAAGGCAGTGTTAATAAATTTACGGATTACAGGACCTATATGGATTATGATATATTGATTACTAATACTTCGGGAGATAGAATTAATTACTCTAAAGTATTTAAAGAAAAATCTGGTGGAGAAACTCAAGTACCTTTCTATGTTGCAACACTAGCATCTTTTGTAAGAGTATTCGATCAAGCTTCTAGAAAAGTCAATCAAGAGTCTATAGGACTAATCTTGTTTGATGAAGTGTTTGATAAAATGGACTCATCAAGAATCAAAGCAATGATGAAGTTTATCCAACAGTTACCGGTTCAAATTATGCTTTCAACGCCACCACAAAAAATGGAAATATTACAAAAGTATACCGATACTACAGTAATAACTTTGAGAGATGGAAAAAAAGCAAGAACTCTACAGATGAACAAACAAGTCGCATAAGATAATAGGCCATAATTTTTATGGCCTAATATTTTTGAAAATATAGGTTTTATGGTAATATAGTTATAGTTATTTTTGAATGGGTGAATGTATGCAAAGATATTTTATTGAAAAAAATCATATTGAAGCAGATAAAGTATGTATCTATGGTAAAGATCATCATCATATGAAAAATGTGATGAGATTTAAACCTGGAGATCAAGTCGTAGTCAATACCTATGATGGTTTTGTCTACTTGGCTCAAATACTTGATTTTGCAAAAGACTATACTGAACTTTCACTCATAAAAAGCATGGAAGCTAAGAATATAAATTATCATTTGGATTTAGGTCTTAGTTTGACTAAAAAAGATGCTTTTGAGTTGGCGTTAAAAAAAATTACTGAACTTGGAGTATCTGGAATTATTCCTCTAGAGACTGAGAGATCAATCATCAATATTAAAGATTATGAGAAAAAGAAAGAAAGGTATTTAACAATACTTAAAGAAAGCGCTGAACAATCGGAAAGAAATCAAATACCTCTTATTTATGATATAACTCAAATAGGAGATTTGAATACAAAAATTTATGATTATTTATTTGTGGCGTACGCTAGAGAAGATCATATGACTTTAAAGAGTCAATTGACAGAAATTAAGAGTTCAGACAAGGTATTGGTAGTTATTGGCCCTGAAGGTGGTTTTTCAAAGACTGAAATTAAGAATTTGAAAGAGAAGGGTTTTGTTAGTGTCTCTTTAGGTGATACAATTTTAAGAGCAGAAACTGCAGCCATGTACATTGCTTCAGTTTTTAGATTTATGGTAGGTGAGTAGATGAAGGTAGCTTTTTATACTTTAGGATGTAAAGTGAATGCATATGAAACTGAAGCAATCTTAGAATTATTTAAAAATCAAGGCTATGAAATTGTCGATTATGATGATTTTAGTGATGTTTATATTATAAACTCATGTATGGTCACTAATTCGGGTGAAAGAAAATCTAAACAAATTATCAGAAGACCCATATCCATAAACCCTAATGCCATTATTATTGTTATGGGATGTTTATCGCAGCTAAAAGCTAAACAAATGTTAGATATACCGGGTGTAAAGATTGTCTTAGGAACCAAAAATAGACACTTGATTATAGATTATCTTAATGAGTATTTAAGGTCTGGTGAAGTGATCAACAAGTCTGAAAAACTTGATAAGGATGAAAGTTTTGAAAATCTAGAAATAAATGATTTTAAAAACCATAAACGAGCTTTTTTAAAGATACAAGACGGCTGTAATAATTTTTGTACATACTGTATTATTCCATATACTAGGGGGAGAATTAGATCGAAATCACGGGATATTATTTTACAAGAAGTCAAAGAACTCGTGAAAAATGGTCATGTTGAAGTTGTACTGACTGGAATTCATACTGGAGGTTATGGTGAAGATTTAAAATCCTATAGTTTTTCAGATTTATTAGCTGATTTGGAAAAAATTCATGGTTTAAAAAGAATTAGAATATCCTCGATTGAAATTACAGAGCTAGATTCTGAAGTTCTTGAAGTAATAAAGAATTCTAATAAAATTGTCAATCACCTTCATATTCCTTTACAAAGTGGAAGTGAAAGAATATTGAAGTTAATGAATCGAAAGTACACCAAGGCAGAATATTTACGCAAGATTCAAGAAATTAGACAAGTTTTTGGTGAAATTGCCATTACTACAGATGTTATCGTTGGTTTTCCTTCAGAAAGCCAAGAAGATTTTCAAGAAGCCTATGATTTTATTAAGTCGATTGGTTTTCAAGAACTGCATGTTTTTCCTTATTCTAGAAGACAAGGAACTCCTGCAGATAAAATGAAAAATCAGATTGATAAGTCTGTTAAGAAAGAAAGGGTACACCTTCTAATCGAACTCAGCAATCAATTAAAGAAATCCTATTATGAATCACAATTGAACTCTATAAAATCAGTGATCGTTGAGCAAGAAAAAGATGGATACCTATTTGGTCATACCAGTGACTATATTTCTGTTAAATTTGTAGGTCAAAAAGCGCTTTTAGGCCAATTAATCGATGTTGAATTAAGTGAAATGGATTTCCCCAACATTATTGGAACCATAAAAAAAATAACAACTTAAGCTGTTATTTTTTTAATTTCTCTACAATTTCATATTTGATGATATGTTTGTTGTCATGATTTTCCAGTTCATAAGGCTTGGCTTGGTCTATATATTGTGGGAGTTCATAAACATAAGCAATCATATCAAAAAGTAGTTGATGTTTGTTTAATTGTTTTTTTAACTTGTTAAATGAGTCTTTTATGTAGTATTTACCTAATTGTTGGTTTTGATCATCTTTGAATATAAAGACCAACTTGTTACGTTTCATATTGGGAGTAATGATGCTTTTCTTTTCTACCAAATCATTTAAACTATCTTGATAGAATTTAAAGTAACGTTTAATTTTTTTCTTGCCCCTATTTTTAAGAGTTTTATATGTGTTGGATTGATCAGTAATATAGCGGTTATAAAGGATATCAATTAATACATTAGCGTTATAGTTTTTTTCTTTATGTTTTATAATTGCTTTTAAAGATTTTTTATAACGTCTTACATTTAAATTTCTTTTTAAGAAAAAAATTATAAGGAAGCTGATTATAATAGCAAGAATAATAATGATGCTCAATGTAATGATGTCTTTTTGTTCAATGGCTAATATCATTTAGACCTCCTTATTCCTTGTCATATGTTTACATTTTACCATAGTAGCTAAATTTTTAGAATAATCAAAATAAAAAAGTTTACTTTTTAATTAATATTTAGTATAATAACTAATGGTAAAGAAAAGGGGTGAAAGCAATGGCTAAAACAATTGTTAGAGATAACGAAAATATCGAAGATGCACTTCGTCGTTTTAAACGTGACGTATCTCGTTCGGGAAATCTTGCTCAAGCCCGTAAAAAAGAGTATTACGAAAAACCAAGTGTAATGAGAAAACAAAAGAAGAACAAAAATAAAAATAAATAGTTAATTATGACTTACATAAAAAAATGATGACAATTCACTAGAATTGTCATTAATTTTTTCTCATTATGACCTAACGTGATATAATATTTTTAAGGAGTGTATCATATTGACTGAAAAATTAAATATAAATATTGAGTTAAATCAATTGATTGATCTATTAGGGGTAAATGATAAAAATATCCAGTTGTTAAAACAACTATTAGATATAGAAATATATTCTAATCACCAAGAGTTGGTTGTAGAAACAGATAGTCCTGAAAAACTTGAATGGGTCCATAAAATTATTCGTGTTTTATTGGAGTTGATTCATAACAATATCGTTTTTAACGAAAGAGATATCATTTATATTTACCACTTATTAGCAAAAGAATCTGAGGAAGATGTAATTTCTCTATTTTTATCTAGAAAAGAAATTATTAAAACTTTTACCGGTAAACCTATTTACCCAAAAACTTTTAATCAAAAAAAGTATATAGAGATGATAGAAAATAATACCTTAATTTTTGGAATTGGTCCAGCGGGGACAGGTAAAACCTATTTGGCTGTTTTAATGGCCATTAAGCAATTGAAAAACAATAAGGTTAAGCGTATTATTTTAACAAGACCTGCTGTAGAAGCTGGAGAAAAACTAGGTTTTTTGCCTGGTGATTTAAAAGAAAAGGTTGATCCATATTTAAGGCCACTTTATGATGCCTTATATGATGTTTTAGGTCCTAAAGATGCTTTGGATTTATTGGATAAACAAGTCATTGAAATAGCGCCTTTGGCCTATATGAGAGGACGTACTTTAGACAATGCTTTTGTAATACTTGATGAAGCTCAAAACACAACGATAAATCAAATGAAATTGTTTTTAACCCGCTTGGGTTTTGGATCTAAAATGGTCGTCAATGGAGATATTACTCAAATTGATTTGCCTAGTTATCAATCATCAGGCCTTATTAAGGCTAAAAATATACTAAATAATATTCATACAGTAGCTTTATTGAATTTCGATAAGACTGATGTGGTTAGACACCCATTGGTACAAACCATTATTGAGAGGTTTGAGAATGATCAACATTAATATTATCAATCAATATGATCAAGAAAGTAAATATGATATCATTATTCAAAAAATCATTTTTCATGCTTACGATTATATGAGTATGTCTAGTGAACTTGTTATTAATGTGATTCTTATAGATGATATTCAAATGAAAGAATACAATCAGTATTATCGACAAATTGATAAAAGTACGGATGTATTGTCTTTTGAAAACGAGGATAGCGATGATGAACTAGGAGATATTTTTATCTCTATTGATAAGACCAAGTCGCAAGCGCTTGAATATGGACATTCTTTTGAAAGGGAACTTGCTTTTTTGACCTTGCATGGGTTTTTACATTGCTTAGGATATGATCATCTCAATGATGATGAAGAAAGAATTATGTTTAAATTACAAGATGAAATTATAGATCAAACAGAATTTAGGAGGTAAAATAATGAAAAATGAAATGTTAAATGAAGCTATAAAAATTATTGAAAATGCTTATGTGCCTTATTCAAAGTTTAGGGTAGCTGCAGTTTTAAAACTTAAAAACGGACAAACTTTAACGGGTGTTAATGTAGAGAATGCTTCTTATGGTTTATCCAATTGTGCAGAAAGAACTGCATTATTTCATGCATATGCTCAAGGATATCGTAAGGAAGATATAGATAAACTTTTAGTTTATACTGATAAAGAATATTTTGTTTCTCCTTGCGGAGCTTGTCGTCAAGTGATGAACGAACTATTGGAATCAGATGCTGAAGTGATCATGGCTAACAGCAAGGGTGAAATGAAATCTGTTAAAAACAAAGATTTATTGCCCTTCGGCTTTTCTAGTGAGGACCTTTAATGTTTAAATCAGGCTTTGTTACTATTATTGGAGAACCTAATGTTGGGAAATCAACTTTTTTGAATCAAGTTTTGAATCAAAAAATAGCCATTACTTCTAATAAGCCACAAACAACCCGAAATGTTTTTTCGGGTATTTATAATGATGATGATTCTCAAATTATATTTATGGATACACCTGGGATTCATACAGGTAAAACTAAGTTAAGTCATTACATATCTTCTGCAGCTTTGGCAACTGTAAAAACTGTTGATTTGGTTTTGTATATGATTAATGCATATGATGATGTGAAAGTTGATAACTTGGAAATTCTGAAACAACTTAAAGGTGTTAAAACACCAGTTTTTCTAATCATTAATAAGTTGGATACCATTAGTGATTATGAGCGTTTAGAAGAGGCTATAAATGTTTATAAAAACGCCTTTAATTTCAAGGGAGTTTTTGGAATATCTGCTTTACAGGGAGACAATGTTGATCTCTTAATTAAAGATATTAAAGAAGAACTAGAAGCTGGACCAAAGTATTATCCAGATGGAGAAATCTCTGATAGACCTGAAACTTTTATTATACAAGAGTTTATAAGAGAGAAGGTATTAGAGTATACTCATCAAGAAGTCCCTCATTCAGTGATGGTTTATTTAGAAAAGTATGAACAAAGAGAAAAAATTACTCATATTCATGCAGCTATTGTCGTAGAGCGGAAGTCTCAAAAAGGTATCATTATTGGTAAAGGTGGATCAATGTTAAAAAGGATAGGTTCATCAGCTAGAAATGATATCCAAGATTTTTTAAAAAGAAAAGTTTATTTAGAACTATTTTGTAAAGTTGAAGAAGATTGGCGAAATAGAGAATTTTACTTAAAAAATTATGGATTTAAAGATTCGCAATAAGGTGATTTTTTGGAACTAATTGAAGGTATAGTATTAAAACAAATCAATTACAAAGAAAGTTCAAAAATTATATATCTCTATACCAGTCATGGAAAGGTTTCAGTATTGGTACATGGGAGTAACAAACTTAAAAGCCCTTACTTAAATTTGGTTAGGGTTTTTTCTCATGTAAGATTGTTTGTTTCTGGGAAAGACTTGAAAACATTAAGAGAAGGAGAAGTTTTAAACTATTTTTCTTCTATTCCTGAAGACCTAAATCGTTATGCGTATGGCCTTCACTTACTAGAAACAGTTTATAATTTTTCAAATCATAATCATGATCATGAAAAACTTTATTTATTTTTACTTAAGATTTTATCTTTAATTTCAATATCTGACAATTTTGAACTTTATGTCATGATGTTTGAGTTAAAACTATTGTATTTATTGGGCGTACAACCCCTTTTAAAACATTGTGTTTTTTGTGAAAATACTAAAACTTTATCTTTTTCAATAAAAGATGGGGGAATGGTATGTGAAAATCATGGTTCTTATAGTGAATATAAAGTGAGTGCCATTGAATTAATGATAAAACTGTATTATTATGATTTAAGTCTTGGTGAAAAAATTGATTTTCATGCAGAAGATATTGTATCTTTAAGATTATTAATTGATTCTTATTATGAATATCATTTAAACTATAAAAGTAAGTCTAGGCAAATGATTAAAGAGTTAATGGCTTATTAGATAAGATTAAGCTATTGCTTTATGTTTAAAAGTGCTTAAATTGGCTTTTTAAAGTCTTTTGTCAATTTGACTTTTAACTTAATTTCATATATAATTAAAATGAGATATTATGCGGAAAAATGGAGGAACTTAGATTGAAATATACTTTAGAACAATTAAGTGCTTATGCTAAACAATATGGATTCATTTATCAAGGATCTGAGATTTATGGCGGATTGGCAAATACTTGGGATTATGGCCCATTGGGTGTGCACTTAAAAAATAATATTAAACAATTATGGTGGAAAAAATTTGTGAGTCAAAATAAACTTAATGTTGGATTGGACTCATCTATTTTATTAAACCCTAAAACTTGGGAAGCAACGGGACATTTAGATGGATTTAAAGATCCACTTATGGACTGTAAAGAATGTAAGACTAGATATAGAGCGGATAACCTTATTGCAGATACATCGAAAGGGAAAGTAGACGCTGATGGCTGGTCTTATGATAAAATGTATCAATACATCATCGATAATGAAATTCATTGTCCACATTGTGGTGGTTTCAATTTTACTGAAATTAGAGAATTTAACTTGATGTTTAAGACTCAGCAAGGTGTCACTTCAGAGTCAAATAATGATATATATTTACGCCCTGAAACTGCTCAAGGGATTTTTTTAAATTTTAAAAATATTCAGCGTACTTCAAGGAAGAAAGTACCTTTTGGTATTGGCCAAGTAGGTAAAAGTTTTAGAAATGAAATTACACCTGGTAACTATATTTTTAGAACTAGAGAGTTTGAGCAAATGGAACTTGAGTTTTTCTGTGTTCCTGGGACTGAATTAGAATGGTTTAAATATTGGAAAGAATTTTCTAAACAATTTCTTTTGACATGTGGTTTGAAAGAGGAAAATATTCAATTCCATGATCATCCAAAAGAAAAATTATCTTTTTATTCTAACGCAACAACAGATATTCTTTTTGCATATCCATGGGGCTTTGATGAGTTATGGGGTATTGCTTCTAGAACAGATTATGATTTATCACGTCATCAAGAATTTTCTGGTGAGAACTTAGAATATTTAGATCCAAATACAAATGAATCATATTTGCCTTATGTGATTGAGCCGAGTCTAGGTGTTGAAAGATTGTTTTTAGCCATTCTTTTAGATTCTTTAGAAGAAGAAACACTTGAAGATGGTTCTAGTAGAACTTTGTTAAGAATTTCAAAAGACCTTGCGCCTTATCAAGTTAATGTTTTACCTTTGGTAAAAAAATACCATGCTGAAAAAGCTGAAGAAGTCTATGATTTATTGTTAGAGAATTTCACCGCTTTTTATGATGAAACAGGAAACATAGGACGAAGATACCGAAGAGCTGATGCTATTGGGACTCCATATTGTGTTACCATTGATAATCAAACTGAAGAGGATGGAACTGTAACGATTAGAGACAGGGATTCCATGGAACAAATTCGTCTTCATATTAATGAATTAACTGGTTACTTCAAGAAATTATTTTAGATGAGGGGTCTTTATGAGTTTTATCGATCAAGATAAAATTGAAGAATTGATACAATCCGTTGATATTGTTGATGTGATTAGTGAGTATGTGTCGCTACAAGCATCAGGGAAAAGTATGAAGGGCTTGTGTCCTTTTCATAGTGAAAAAACTCCTTCTTTTCATGTGAGTAAAGATAGACAATTATTCAACTGTTTTGGATGCCATAAAAAAGGTAATGTTGTTGGTTTCATCCAAGAATATAAACATTTAGATTATATAGAAGCCATTAGATATTTGGCTGATCAATATCATTTTGATTTAGGGGAAAATGATCAAATTGTTCAAAAATATAATTATTCAAAATTATATGATATTAATAAAACTGCTAAAGATTTTTTTAACCTGAATTTATTAAACTTAGATAGTGGAAAAAAAGCTTTAGATTACTTGATAGATAGAAAAATAGATAAACATACCATGAATGACTTTAATATAGGTTATGCACCACCTAGAAATAATATTCTTCTAAAAAACTTAAAAGAGAATTTTCAGGAATTTGAGATGGTAGAAGCAGGACTTATTGGAAGAAGTCAATCAGGCGAGTATTATGATCTTTTTAGAGATAGGATAATGTTTCCTATATTAAATGAACAAGGCAAAGTACTAGGATTTAGTGGGAGAATATTATCTGATGATAAGTCTCAAGCAAAGTACATCAATACTCAGGCTACTAAAATATTTAATAAGGGTGAAATTTTATATAATTTAGATAAAGCTATTCCCTTTATTAACCAAAGAAAACGGGCAGTTTTAATGGAAGGATTCTTTGACGTTATTCAAGCTTATATGGCTGGAGTGGAAGAATCAATTTGTACTATGGGTACTGAACTGACGGTCGAGCAAGCAAAAAAAATTAAAAAGTATACTGATAATGTAGTTATATGTTATGACGGTGATAGCGCTGGAAAGCAAGCTACTTATCGTGCCTTAAATATATTAGAAAAAGCCCAATTGAATGTTCAAGTTGCCCTCATGCCAGATGGCTTGGATCCTGATGAATATATTAAGAATCATTCACAAGCAATGTTTAGAAATCAGTTAAATCAAAATTTAATTGATAAATATGATTTTGTTTTTGAAATGATTATTCAAAAGGGAATTCAGTCTAGTTCTGAGATAGAACTAGCTAAGAATGCTTTATTTAAGTTTTTATTAGCCTCAGCATCTAAAACTATTACCAGTATTTATTTGCAAAAGTTTTCTGAAGTTGTTCATTTACCTTTAGAGGCTATTGAACAGGATTATAAAAAATATCTAGTCAATCAAAGAAGATTTCAAACCATTGAAAAAGAAAAGAAACCTTTGGCTATACCAAAGATTTCCAAAGCTAGGACAACTGCTGAAATCAAATTAATTTCTTATTATCTTCAAAGTGATGACTACCGTAGTTTAATCGATGATGAATTTCATCAGTTTCATTTTTCAAAGGGTTTAAGATTTGAGATTTTTTCAACAATGAGAGAAATGAATCATCAAAATAGAGAAGTGGCTTTGTATAATTTGAAGTCAGATTTAAGTGATAAAGCCTTTGAAGAATTTCAAGATATGTTGTTAAAAGAAAATTATCAATATAGTGATATTGAACTAAGAGAGCTTATTGACACGCTAATATTAGAATCCTTAGTTGAAGAAATTAATGAGCTCAAAGAAACTTTAACCATCAAACTAAACAATAAACAAAATGATGAATACTATAAAGACAAATTGATCTTAGATGATAAAAGAAAATCCTATGAGATTATCAAAAGGAGAAGGAATGATAAAAAAGCAAATCCTTCGTGAGTTAACAAATCTTTATAGACATAAGGGACAGTTAACTATAGAAGATGTATTCACTTATTGTAAAAGAGATAACAAAGACTTTGATGAAATCATTGAAGCTTTAGCTTATCAAGGCTTATTGACTGAAGATTTTTTTGAACAGATTGATTCTTTACCCTTAGATGAGCAAATTGATGTTACAGAAATGGTTAATGATTTAAGTGTTTTTGAAGATATTAGTGAGCTGAAAAACTATGCTAAAGATACTCAAGAGCTTTTAATGAAAGAAAAGCATTTTTCTAGTAAAATTAGTGTTCATGGTAATGATTCTATCGGTATTTATTTAAAAGAAATAGGGCAAGTCAATTTGTTAAAACCTGAAGAAGAATATGAATTGGCTGTTATGGTAGATGCTGAAAAAAAAGCTAGGCTTGACTATCAAAAATTAATGTCTAGTCAAGAACCTTTGACTAAAGAGCAAATGGATTATTTTCAAGATATATTTAGAAAGGCAGATTTTGCTAAAAGTAAATTAATTGAATCTAACTTGCGTTTAGTATTCTCTATAGCAAAAAAATACAATAATTCCGGCATGCATTTTTTAGATATTATCCAAGAGGGTAATATGGGATTAATGAAGGCTGTTGAAAAGTTTGATTTTAGAAAAGGCAATAAATTCTCAACCTATGCCACTTGGTGGATTAGACAGGCTATTACAAGGGCTATTGCTGATCAATCTAGAACGATTAGAATTCCTGTTCATATGGTTGAGACGATTAATACCATGTTAAAAACCCAACGTTCTTTAGTTCAAAAGTTGAAAAGAGAACCTACAGATCAAGAAGTTGCTTTTGCCATGAATGTGACTGCGGACAAAATTCAAGCCATCAAAAAGATAGCTCAAGATCCTCTATCATTAGAAAAACCTATTGGTGAAGAAGAAGATTCTAGTCTAGGAGATTTAATTGCTGATGGGGACGTTTTAGACCCAATGGAATATGCTTCAAAAGAGGCTTTGATAAGGGAAATAAACCAGGCTCTATCTACTTTAACTGATAGGGAAGAACAAGTGATTAGATTAAGATTTGGTTTGTGGAATGAGCAACCGAAAACACTTGAGGAAGTGGGTCATGTTTTTCAAGTAACCAGGGAAAGAATAAGACAAATTGAATCAAAAGCAATTCAGAAATTGAGATCGCAAAATCAATTTGAATTGATTAAATATTACGCTGAACTACAATGAAATTTAGGAGGAAAAAGAATGACAAAACAACAAATATATACTGAACTCATTGATATTTTTAAAGAGAATGGTGAATTAACAGTTAAAGATATTTTTGAATACATTGATAAAGAACATGAAGATTTTGAAGACATCGTAAATTTACTGGCTAATAGAGGGGTTTTACCAGATGAGTTTTTTGATTATGTAAAAAACGAAACAAGCAGTGATCATGTAAGTTTAGATGATTTATCTGACGATTCAATCTCAGAGTCTGATATTGCTGAAATTAGAGATTTTTCTAAAGAAACTAATGATCGTTTGATGAAAGAAAAAGTCTTTGATTCATCTGTGGCTATTAAAGTTGATGATCCAGTAAGAATGTATTTAAAAGAAATTGGTAGAGTTGACCTCCTTACTAGTGAAGAAGAATATGAGTTGGCGACCTTGGTTGATAGGGATAAGAAGGTTCGTGAAATTTATGAATATAGAAGACAAGAAAATATTCCTATTTCTGATGAAGAAATGTTTGAATTTGAAGAAGTCTTTAGAAAAGGTGACTTTGCGAGAAAAAAACTTGTTGAGGCTAATTTAAGATTGGTTGTCAATATAGCTAAAAGATATGTGTCAAGGGGCCTCCAATTCTTAGATTTAATTCAAGAGGGTAATATGGGGTTGATTAAGGCTGTTGGTAAGTTTGATTATACTAAGGGATTTAAATTTTCTACCTATGCTACTTGGTGGATTCGCCAAGCTATTACCAGGGCCATTGCTGACCAAGCAAGAACCATTCGTATACCTGTTCATATGGTTGAAACCATCAATAAAATGGTGAGAACTCAAAGAACTTTAACCCAAAAATTAAAGAGAGAACCTACACCAGAAGAGGTTGCTGCTGAGATGGGTATTACAGCTGATCGTGTTCAAGCTATTCAAAAAACAGCTCAAGAACCTATTTCTTTAGAACAACCTGTGGGTGAAGAAGAAGATTCAAGTTTAGGCGATTTTATTGCTGATAATGAAATCTTAAATCCTTATGAGTTTACCACAAAAGAAATGTTAAAAAGAGAATTAAATGCTGCTTTAGCTACTTTAACTGATAGAGAAGAAAAAGTATTAAGAATGCGTTTTGGTTTATTAGATGGTAAACCAAGAACCCTAGAAGAAGTTGGTAAAGAGTTTGATGTTACTAGAGAAAGAATTAGACAAATAGAGTCTAAGGCCATTAAGAAATTAAGATCACCAAATCGATCAAAGAAATTAAAAGATTTTAAAGAAGGTCATTATAGATGATTTCAGAACGCTTAAGAATCGCAAGTCAATTTCTTAAGGGCTATCATTATTTAGCTGATTGTGGCACAGATCATGCGCTTTTACCAATATATGCTATAGAAAAAGGATATGTTAAAAAAGCTATTGCATCAGACAATAAAAATCTACCTTTAATGAATGCAAAAGATAATATAAATCAAAAAGGTTTGTTTTTAGAAGTGAAAACAGTTTTAGCAGATGGTTTAAGTTATCTAAATTTAGAAAATGAAGTTGATGTCGTGACGATCTTAGGTATGGGCGGCATTGTGATGAAAGATATTTTAGATAAAGCTTATTTGTATAATGTAAAAAGAATGGTTTTACAGCCTAATTCACATTCGGAACTTGTGCGAAGATTTTTAGAAGAACATAAGTGGAAGATTGTTGATGAAGTTTTTATAGAAGACAATAAAAAGTATTATCAAATAATTGTTTGTGAAAAAGGGTCTATGATTTTAAATGATTTAGATAGAGAATTTGGGCCAATTATTTTAAAGAAAAAACCGCCTTTATTCATTAAGAGAATTGAATCAATGATTGATCATTTTAATCAGGCTTTAGAACAAGCAAAAGATTCTGAAACAAAAGAAAAATTAAATCAAAGAATTGCTTTTTTGAAAGGAGCTTTGGCATGAATTTAGTTGATATAATCAGATATTTTGAATCTAAATATCCAAAAGATTTGGCTTATGATTGGGATAATGTGGGTATACAAGTGGGGACTTTAAACCAAAAAGCCAAGAAAGTTCTTATTTCTTTAGATTTAACCAAAGAAGTGGTCAAAGAAGCGATAGATTTAAAAGTAAATATGATATTAACCCATCATCCATTAATGTTTAAACCAATGGATCGAATTGTTTTTGATTCACCTAAAGGGTGGATTGTTAAGAACTTGATTAAACATAATATTACTGTATATTCAGCTCATACCAATTATGACTTAGCAAATGGAGGTATGAATGATACCTTAGCTAAGGCTTTAAAAATCAAAAACCCTCAATTATTAGATATGGATGATGAAATTGGTAGATATGGCGACATTGATCCCTTGGCTTTCAATGATTTTATTAAGATGATTAAAAAACAACTTAAACTTGAAGTAGTGAAAGTTGTTGGCCGTGAAGATAAAGTGGTAAAAACCATAGGTGTATCTGGTGGCTCTGGTTCAAAACATATGTATGAAGCTAAAAGAGTAGGTTGTGATGTTTACTTAACTGGTGATGTTACTTATCATACCGCTTTAGACGCTATTGCCTTAGGATTAACAATTGTTGATATAGGGCATCATGCTGAGAAAATATTTGTTCCAGCTGTGAAAGCTGACTTGGAATCTCAATTTGAAGAAGTAGAATTTATTGAGTCAAAAATTAATACAGATCCTTTTAAAACCTTTTAATATAAGGAGGTTTGTATAGCAAGCCTTTTTCTCTTGCATTCCATTATAGAATATGATAATATAAGTTTTGAAATTCAAACTGTTTGATATTCAAAGGAAGGTATATTATGAAAATAGGTATTGCTGTTGACGGTAACTCAGGTATTGATTATTTAGAAAGAGATAAAGAGATTAGAATTTTTAGATCACATTTAATTATTGAAAAAGAAGAATTTGAAGATTTTGTTGAAATAAGTAGCGATGTTTTTTATTCAAGATTAAATGAAAATCCAGATTTAAACATTTCTACTGCACAAACTAGTACAGGTAATATTCTAGAAATGTATGAAGAAATGCATGCTAAAGGTTATGATCAGTTGTTGATTATTACCATATCTAAAGAATTGAGTGGTACCTATCAAAATGCTGTTTTAGCAGCTAAAATGATTGACACAAATGTTATTGTCTACGATTCTAAATCAGTTTCATATGTTCAAGCATATATGGCTTTACAAGCTCAAGAGATGGCTAATCAAGGTAAGTCAATCGAAGAAATCATTGAGAGACTTGATTATATCAGAGATCACAATCATATTTATATAACTGTTGATACTCTTAAATATTTAGTGAAAAATGGTCGTTTATCTAATGTTGCTGGAGCAATAGGATCTTTATTAAAACTAAAACCTTTATTAGAAGTCAATGATGAAGGTAAAGTTAAAACTGTCGATAAAATTAGAACTACTAAAAAAGCTAGAAAACTCCTAATTGAAAGATTTGTTAAAGAAACAGAAGGTAAAGATGTGATGACTTTTGTTGTTTATACAAATAATCAACTAGAAATGGAAGATTTTAAAAAAGAATTAGAAAGCCATGGGGTGCGTGATGTTCAATTGGTTCCTTTAACACCAGTTGTAGGTACACATGCAGGTCCAGGTACTATGGGGGTCGGGTATATTGAACGATAGTCAAAATGATGCAAAAAAGATTGTTAATGAACTTTTAGTTGATATTTTTAATCGTATTTTAATTATAGAAGCTGAGTTTATGAAAGAAAAAAGTGTTAAGCTATCTATGAATGAAATTCACGTTTTAGAAGCTATTGAAAAAGTAGAAGAACCTTCGATGTCAAATATAGCTAAAAAATTGCATATTACTGTTGGTTCTTTAACCATAGCTATCAATACCCTATATCAAAAAAAATATGTTATTCGTGAAAAAGATGTCAATGATAGAAGAAAAGTATTAATTAAATTAACAGAGGATGCAAAGTTAGTTTTAAGAAAACATGATTTATTTCATGAACAAATGATTGATTCAATCTTTAAAGAACTTAATGTTGGTGAAGATCAAGTATTAATCGATTCTTTAAGAAATTTATCTTCATTTTTTAGTCGATAAAAAAAACAGCGAATAATCGCTGTTTTTTTGTTTACATAATTATTTTGTAATGATGCAATCTACTGGACAATTAGCTTCGCATACTCCGCAATCGATGCAAGCATCTTCGTCGATAACGTAGATATCTCCTTCTTCGATGCAATCTACAGGACAGTTTTCTTTACATGTCCCACAGGCAATACAAGTATCTAAAATAAATCTTGGCATAATCATATCCTCCTTAAGAATCTTTGACATATCTATTTTAACAATGAATGGGTCTTTTGTAAACAAGAAATTTGAAAAATTATAACGACTGTTACTTAAAATGAATATAAAGTGACAGACACATATTTTTAAACAATTCATTATTTGCCAATGATAATGCCTTGAATAATTAAGTGACTTTTGATACAATGATTATGGTATTTAAAGGAGTTGATATTATTATGGAATTATGGTTAGCAATCGTATTAATTGTTGTTGCATTAATCGTAGGATTGGTTGTTGGATTTTTCCTATCTAGAGCATACTTTAAGAAGTACCTAGAAAAGAATCCACCTATTAATGAAAAAATGATTAGAGCTATGATGTCTCAAATGGGAAGAAAACCTTCTGAGAAACAAGTGAGACAAGTTATGGCTTCAATGAAACAAGGTCAATAAAAAAATGATCTCCAACTTAGGAGATCATATTTTTTTCTTTGATTTAAATAAATAGGTTTTATTTTCATTGTTATTGAGTAATCTAATAAAATTTTGTTTGTGCTTAATGAATATTAGAGTAGAAGCAGCAGCAACAACAATTAAGAATTCTAAATCATAGTAAGGATTCATTCCATCAAAATATAATATAAAAGCAATAATGAAAGTTGATAAAGCTGTTGATGTTGATGCTAATGAAATGTATTTAGAAATATAAGTAATAAATAGGAAAAATGGTATGAGTGATAATCCTACCCATGGGGCATAAGCGATGATAATACCAAAGGATGATGCAACACCTTTTCCACCTTTAAATTTCATCCAGACAGGGAAGATGTGTCCTACCACTGAAGCTAAACCATAAAACATTGGATGCAACATGGTGATTCCAAATATTTCTGGGTTGTATTTAATGATTAATACTAAAATTCCAGCTTTGGTAATATCAAGTACTAAAACTAAAATTCCGATAGCGTTTCCTAAAACCCTAAAGGCATTTGTCGTCCCTAAATTGCCACTTCCATGTTTTCTTAAATCTTTATTTTTAAGTTTTTTTCCGAAAATATATGAAAAAGGAATTGATCCAATGACATAAGCAAGGACTAAAAAAATGTATTCCATGTTAACCTCTCTTTATTGATAATGATTATACCAAAAAAATCTAGAAAAATAAAGAAATTCCTATTAAAATTTGATATAATAAAGAATAGAGCAAAAAGGAGCTATTTTAATGAGTAATAATACATATAATGCTAAATCTTTACAAATATTAGAGGGCTTAGAAGCCGTTAGAAAAAGACCCGCCATGTATATTGGTTCTACAGATACGAGAGGTTTGCATCATTTGGTATGGGAAATTATAGATAATTCAATCGATGAGGCTTTGGCTGGCTACGGAACATACATAAAAGTTGAAATCAATGAAGATAATTCAATTAGAGTTTCTGATAATGGTCGTGGTATGCCTGTAGATATGCATGATTCTGGCTTGACAGGTGTTGAGTTGATTTTTACTAAGTTGCATGCTGGTGGAAAGTTTTCTGGCGATGGGGCATATAAAGTATCTGGTGGATTACATGGGGTTGGTGCTTCAGTAGTCAATGCTTTGTCTGAGTTCTTAGAAGTATCTGTTTATAGAGATGGTATCATTTATCAAATGAGATTTGAGGCTGGGGGAAAACCGGTTCAATTACTAACTGAAGTTGGTGTAACTAAGAAAACTGGAACTGAAGTGTGGTTTAAACCTGATCAAACTATTTTTTCAACAACTTTGTTCAATTATAAAATGATAGAAGAACGAGTCAGAGAAAATGCTTTTTTAATCAAAGGTTTAAAAATGGAGGTCATTGATCACCGCAGTAAAACGAGTGAAATTTTCCAATACAACAAGGGTATTAGAGAATATATCGAATACATGAATAAAGGTAAGGGTGCCTTACATAAGGCCGTTTATTTCTCTGGTTTAAACAATGATATTGAAGTAGAAGTATCTTTTCAGTATACCAAATCATTTTCTGAAAATTTGGTATCTTTTGTTAACAATGTAAGAACAAAAGATGGTGGAACCCATGAAACTGGGTTCAAGTCAGCCTTTACTAAAGCATTTAATGAGTATGGTCGAAAGATGTCTCTTATTAAAGAAAGAGACACGTCTTTGGAAGGTACCCACGTTAGAGAGGGTATGACAGCAATTGTTTCAGTAAGAATTCCTGAGTATTTATTGCAATTTGAAGGTCAAACTAAAAATAAATTGGGGACCAATGAGGCTAGAGCTGCCGTTGAAACAGTGGTTTATGACAAGGTATCAGCTTTCTTAATGGAAAACCCACAAACATCTCAAGAATTAGTATCAAAAGCCATTAAGGCTAGAAATGCTTGGGAGGCTGCTAGAAAAGCAAGAGAAGATGCTAGATTGGTTAAAAAAATTAAGAAAAAAGACACTATATTATCTGGGAAGTTAGCGCCTGCTTCTTCAAAAGATGCTTCAATTAAGGAATTATTTTTAGTTGAAGGTGATTCAGCTGGTGGCTCTGCTAAGCAGGGAAGAGATAGGTCTTTTCAAGCTATATTACCTTTAAGGGGTAAAGTCATTAATGCTGAAAAACAAAAAATGGAAGATGTATTTAAAAATGAAGAAATATCTACCATTATTTCAACTATTGGTGCTGGAATAGGTAGTGATTTCCAAGTAAAAAAATCTAACTATAATAAAGTCATAATTATGACAGATGCTGATACAGATGGAGCGCATATCCAAGTATTACTCATCACATTTTTCTTTAGATATATGCCAGAACTCATTGAAGCTGGTAAATTGTACATAGCTTTACCTCCTTTATATAAAATCACAGCTAATTCATCAAAAAAATATGAATATGCTTGGACTGAAGAAGATAGAGAAATCATTAGTAAAAAATTTAAAAATTATTCTATTCAAAGATATAAAGGTTTAGGTGAAATGAACTCTACCCAACTTTGGGAAACAACTATGAACCCTGAAAGTAGGTCTTTAATACAAGTTTCTATTGATAGTTTAGCTGAAGCAGACCAAAGAATTTCAGTATTAATGGGTGATGATGTAGAACCGAGAAAAGAATGGATTGACAATAACGTCTCTTTTGCTATTGAAGACGATTTTTTAATTGAGGAGGAATAATATGGCAAAATCAGTTAAAAAGAAATTAGATGCATATATAGAAAATATTATTCCAATGAATTTAGAAGAAATTGTTGGTGAAAGATTTGGAAGATACTCTAAGTATATTATTCAAGATCGTGCTTTACCTGATGTTAGAGATGGTTTAAAACCAGTTCAACGAAGGATTTTATTCGCTATGAACGAATTAGGAATGGGATCCACTAAAGCTTTTAAAAAATCAGCAAGAATTGTTGGTGAGGTGATTGGTAAATACCATCCTCATGGAGATTCTTCTGTTTATGAAGCCATGGTAAGAATGTCTCAAGATTGGAAGATGAGAAATCGTCTAATTGAAATGCATGGTAACAATGGTTCTATTGACAATGACCCTGCAGCGGCTATGAGGTATACTGAAGCGAGATTAACGGTGTTTTCTGAGGCTTTATTGCAGGATATAGACAAGAAAACGGTAAATTTCATACCAAACTTTGATGATTATGAATTGGAACCAGTTGTATTGCCTGCTAAATTTCCTAATCTATTGGTTAATGGTGGAACAGGTATGGCCACAGGTTATGCGACCAATATTCCACCCCATAATTTAAATGAAGTCTTAGAAGCCATTATTTATAAGATTGAACATAAAGACTGTAGCTTAGCTGACCTTATGAAATTTATAAAGGGTCCTGATTTTCCTACTGGGGGTATTGTTGAAGGAAGAGATGAAATTGAAAAAGCTTTCAAGACTGGTAAAGGAAAAATTGTTATTCGCTCTAAGGTTGAAGTTAATGAAACTGAATTAATCGTTACTGAAATACCTTATGAAGTCAATAAGGCTGAATTAGTTAGAAAAATTAGTGAAATTGCTTTGAAAAAGAAAATTGATGGTATCGTCGAAGTTAATGATATTTCTGATAGAGAAGGTATTCGCATTGAAATCAAACTAAAAAAAGATATTGCTAGCGATGTTATATTGGCATATCTTTTAAAGAATACTGATTTATCAAAAAACTATAATTATAATATGGTTGCTATTAGCCAAAGAAGTCCTAGGTTATTATCTCTTGATGAAATATTAAATGAATACATACTTCATCAAAAAGAAGTGATAAGGAATCGATCTAATTATGAGTTACAAAGGTTAGAAAAAAGAAAACATATAGTTTTAGGTTTCTTAAAAATGGTCAGTGTTTTAGATGAGGTTATTCGTATCATTCGTCAGTCGTCTGGAAAAAAAGATGCTGAAACTAATTTAATTGAAAGATTTTCTTTTACAAGTGAACAAGCAGATGCGATTGTTTCTTTAAGATTATATCGTTTATCTTCAACGGATGTAAGTGAAATGGAAAATGAATCTGTTCAATTGTCTAAAGAGATTAAGAAACTAATTAAAATTTTAAATAACGAACATGATTTAGAAAATGTTATTATTTCTGAAATAAAAGAACTCATGGACAAATACCCTAGTCCTCGTTTATCTGTAATTAAAGATGAAATAAAGAAAATAGAAATTGATGAACAAGAGTTAATAGAAAATGAAAATGTTATGGTAGTCATATCTAGAGATGGGTATATTAAGCGTTCTTCATTAAAGTCATACCAAGCTACACAAGGAGCTACTGGTTTAAAAGAAAATGATGTAGTCCTAAAAAAAGGCGAAGTTAACACACGGTCAACCTTGTTATTATTTACTAATTTAGGTAATTTTATCCAATTACCTGTTCATAAAATTATGGATGCTAAATGGAAAGATATGGGTGACTATATCGGGAATTTTGCTGCTTTAGATAATAAAGAAAAAGTCATTGACTATATAGTGGTTGATGAATTTGATGAAGAAAGATTTGTTTTAGTCGCAAATCAAGACGGTTCGATTAAACGGGTTTTACTAAGTGATTTTAATAAAACAAGAATTAACAAAACTTTTAATGTCTTAGCTTCTTCAACCATTAATCCCTTGGTTTCTATTGACTTGCAAGAAGCTTATGATACTTATGTAGTCATGGTTAGTAAGAATGGTTATGTGGTTAAATATGATATTGAAGAGATACCTGTTCAATCTTTGATGGCAAAGGGTGTTAAAGGTATTAATCTAAGAAAAGATAAATTGGTTGGTGCTAAGTTTGCAACTAAGATCAATAAAGATGAGATTTTAATGCTTACCAATAGAGGTGGTTTAAAACGAGAATTTACAGCCAATATTGATGTATCTCATAGGCCAGCCAAGGGAAAACGATATTTTAAACTCATCAAATCAAATCCATATGAAGTTGTTTCAATTGCTTCAGAAAACATATTTAGATTAAAATCATTTATTACCTTACATGTGATTGGTAAAGTTAAGGATCTTGTAATTCAAGGTGAAGAGATTAAACCAGATCGTTATGAAAATGGTATTCCTACTTTAGAAAAAGAAGATCAACCTCAAATGCTAAGGATTGATATTGATCGTTACAATGAGTCTAATGATTTATTGTTGAGTTTGGCTGAGCAAGTTGAAGATGAAGATGATCAAAACTCTGAGGATGTTATTAGTGAACTTGAAAAGATCATATCGATATCAAAAGATAGTGATCCAGAAGATATAGAAGAAGATGAAGATGATGATGAAAACATCATTCAACAAAAACTGTTTTAATAGGAGATAAAGAATGAAAAAAATATTTGGATTTATGATGATGTTGTCAGCATTGTTATTAACTGGCTGTAACTTTTTACCTGATTTGCAACCATCTACTCAAGAAGTTGATTATCTTAACTTCATTGAAATTTCTACTGTGGATGAGTTAAAAAATATTGAAATGAATAAGTCATACCAACTGATTGCTGATATTGATTTAGGTGGTGAAGAATGGATACCTATAGGAACTTTAAGTCAACCATTCTTAGGGCATTTTAATGGAAATAATCATACCATATCAAATTTTGTAATCACTGAAAACCATAGTTTTAATGGTTTATTTGGATATCTTGAAGGAGATGTCTATAACTTAAATATTATTGGATTTGATTTCCAAATTTCTGACGACTTTATAATAAATGCTGGTGGTTTAGCTGGTATGAGTTTGGGTAGTATTCATCATGTTTCAGTCGATGGGCAAATGACCTTATCTGCTAATGGATTTAATGTTTATGCTGGTTTGTTGATTGGAAATCAACAAAAGTTAGCACAAAAGACGATTGTTTCTGGTGAATTTAAACCTAATGAAGTATATCTTAATCAAGCCAGTGGCACCATTAAAGTGTTGGATTCAGAGATTGCTTATGTTGGCGGTTTGTTAGGTAAAAGTCATAATACTAAAACTTATCAAAATGAAGTTTTAGACACATCTATTTCAGTAATTTCTCAAGTTTCATCCTTGGTAGGTGGCTTAATTGGACAACAATTTTTATATGGTTTTGAGCAAGAGAATCCATCTTTATCAATTGACTATCTTTTGGTTTATGAAAATATAGTTGATATTTCTTTTGACTTTGATGAAACTGATGTACTCAGCTTGGGTGGTTTAATTGGTTATAGTCAAAATACTGATGTAAGTAATAATTTTGTTCGATTAAATACTCAACTTACTGGTGGAGAATACTTGATGGGAACTTTAGTGGGTGACTATTGGCTAAAGGTTGCAAGTGATAATTTGGTCTATATTGAATCAATGAATATTGATGACGATACTTTGGGTGTAAGTGGTTCTATCGTTGGAAATATACAAGAGTCTCAAGAAGATGATTTTTCATCTTATATAGTGGCCAGCTCTTCTATAATGTTTGACGATAATCTAGCCAATCTTATCACTTTAAGTCAAGCAACAAATATAGATTTTTATCAAAGTAATTACCCAAATTTACAAGATACATTTATTGATAGACTAATGGAGATTTTATTTGAGTAAATGAGGTGACTTATGAATTGTATTAAAAATATAAAAGCAACATCGATTCCTCATGATGTTTTTATTAAAATGACTCAATTATATAAGTCTATGGGGATGAATGATTACTATGATGTTCATTTTTCAAAAAATCTTGATTATTATAAACACAAGACTGCAGAAGATAATGCCAAAGCATTTTATGCTTTGTTTTTGCCGGATTTCAAGGTTATTTCTAATCATCGTTTACAGGCTTTAACTCTAGAGTCTTCTGTAGCCAGCAATCGTTCTGAACAATTGTTTAAAAATATATTGCTTGTTTTTAGAAAAATACATTATCAGTCTTATGAACGCTTTCATTTGAATTCTGTAGAGATTAGGGAATTAATTTCTTATATTTTTACTGATGTCATGGAAATACCTAAATATCGTAAATTTGTAAAAAAGAGATCACTTTTAGATAGTCAAACTCTTTCTTTAAGAGAAGTTCTAGATAAATACATAGATGATCTTGAAAAGATAGAAAAAGAAAAGGTAATTGAGCCTATTTTCCTATATCTTAATTTTATGATCGATTTTGTTAATATGAAAATTTTTGACTTTAAATATAATGAAATTATAGGTACATTAATTTTCTATATTCTTATGATAGAAAATGATTTAAGAGTATCTCATTTTATTGGTTTTTTTCCAAAGTTTCAAACAAAGAAAAATCTTTATTTTAAGTTGTTACATCAATCTTCTTTTCAGTGGGAAGAGGGCTTAGCGGATGTGATGCCAATGACTCATTTTATAATTAAGATATATCAAAGTATGTATGATGATTTAAAAGATTTGGCTAGAGAATTTGAATTTGATAATGAAAGTACTCTTTTAAAAACAGATTTTGTTGAAAATATTATTTTGAAAATGCCTGAAACTTTTTCAAAAAAAGATATACGTAAGAAGTATCCACATGTATCCGATTCTACCATCAATAGAACATTACAAAGGCTTCAAGAAGAAGACAAAATTAGGTCTTTAGGTAAGGGTCGAGGCGCAAAGTGGGTTAAGATGATAGAAAATTATGATATAGAAGGACAACTAAAACTATATCTAGGTGATGAAGAGTAAATATGGTTGTCTCATTATTTGGAGGTCTATTTTGATTAAAAGTAAATATTTATGGAATAAACAAATAGATGGTATTGTAAAAGACCAAGACATCTTTAAAATGATCAATCAAAATAGAGATATTCATGATCATGAAGCATTCTTTTCAATGGGGGTTGAATCTCTTCATAGTCCATTCTTGTTTTCACAAATGCAAGTGGCTATTGATAGAATTAATTTAGCCATTAGCAAAGATGAAAATATATTAATTTTTGGTGACTATGATTGTGATGGAATTACTTCAGTAGCCATATTATATAGGGCGTTGAAAGACTTAGATGCGAGCGTTTACTATCAGGTGCCAAATCGTTTTGAAGATGGTTATGGCTTAAATCTTGATTTGGTTAAAGAGTGGGTTGGTCAATATTCTTTAGTGATTACTGTAGACAATGGTATTACATCTATAGATGAAGTAGAGTATCTACAAAATCACAAGGTCGATGTCATTGTGACTGATCACCATCAACTCAAGGAGTATTTACCAAAGGCTTATGCGATTTTGCATACAAAAGTGTCTGATCAATATCCTTTTAAAGAAATATCTGGTTGTATGGTTGCCTTTAAATTAGCATGGGCACTTAAAGGTGAATTTCCTCAAGACTTAACCGACTTAGCCATGATAGGTACAATTGCTGATTTAATGCCTTTAGAGGATGAAAATCAAGCCATGGTCAATATTGGTTTAGAGCAACTCAAACACACACGAAATTTGGGTTTAAGCAAAATTTTATCTTATAGTGATTTAGATATAATTAATCAAACTGCTATAGCTTTTCAAATCGCTCCAAAAATTAATAGTTCTGGGAGAATGAATCAAGCAGAAACTGCTATAGAATTATTAATTACTAGTGATTTAAGACAGGCAAATGAGCTTATTCTAAAAATAGAAGAAAATCATGTGGTAAGAAAGAAACATACTGAAACTTCTTTTAAAATCGCTGAAAGTTTAATCAATCATGAAGATCAAGTTTTGGTTTTAGTTTCTGAAAAATTTCATGAAGGTGTAATAGGTATTTGTGCTCAAAGAATTTCAGAAAAATATCAAAAACCAACCATTGTTTTGACGATTGAAGATGATATAGCTAAAGGTTCAGCCCGTTCATTTGGACAAGTTTCAATTTTAAAAATGTTAACTCAAACTGAAGATTTGTTAGATAGGTTTGGGGGTCATCATCAAGCAGCGGGTATGCAGTTAAAATTATCTAATATTGATGAGTTTAGACAAAAGTTGAATTCTTTAGATATCAAAGAATCCGAGCCTGTTTTAGATATCGATATGGAAGTGGTATTAGATCAAGTTTCTAAAGATACCATTCAAGAACTTCAAGAGAAATCTTTTCATACTGCCTTGTTTTTAATGAGAAATCTTAGAGTTATTCGCAAACAGATTATTGGTCAAAATCATGTTAAACTTCTTTTAGAATCTAATCATCAAAGTTTTGATGCGGTTAAGTTTAATCAACTCTCTTATTTTTATTCTTTAAACGAAGGTGATGTTATCGATGTGGTTGGTGGTTTGACAATCAATCGGTATCGAAATAAAGAAAGTATTCAAGTGATGATATCTGATTTAAGTTGTGATCATTTTCAAGTATTAGATTATCGTAGATCCTTAAATATTAGTAAGGTTCAAGATAATATTCTACCTGACTTTACCTATCTTAATGATCAAGTTGTTTTAATGACAAGTCATCTAAAAAATTTAATGCATGGTTCAAAGTCTTATGCTTTGTTTCCAAAACAATTAAAAATCAATTTTAACTATTTACTTGATAGAAATCAAATGGCTAACTTGTATATTAAATTAAAAAGATTATCAGATTTTAGTAAATTTGATATAATGAAATTAGTTGATCAACAAGAATGGGTAAGTGATACTTTAATTAAAATCTTTTTAGAATTGGGCTTTGCCATTGAGAAGAATGGTCTATATAATATTCAAGAAAGTTCTAAAAAAGACTTAAGTGAAAGTCAAACGTACTTGGATGTATTAGAAAAGAAAAAAACTATTGATTGGTTGTATCTTACAAGCCAAGATAAAATAAAGACTTATTTGGAGGATAAAAATGGATTATAGTAAATATATTAAAAATGTACCTAATTTTCCTGTTGAAGGGATTCAATTTAAAGATATTACACCTTTAATTGGTGATGGACAAGCCTTTAAAGCTTGTATTGATGAATTTGTTGATTTTGCTAAAGAAAAGCAAGCTAATAAAATTGTAGGTCCAGATGCAAGGGGCTTTATAGTTGGTGCTCCAGTGGCTTACGCCATGGCTATTCCTTTTGTTCCTATTAGAAAGCCTGGTAAGTTACCAAGGGAAACCTATTCTTATGATTATGATTTAGAGTATGGCTCTAATTCTTTATCAATGCATAAAGATGCTATTGTAAAAGGGGATAAGGTTGTTATTATGGATGATTTATTAGCAACTGGGGGTACTCTTGAAGCTACCATCAAGTTGGTAGAAGAAGCTGGTGGTCAGGTTGTTGGTTTAGGATTCATCATTGAGTTAGTTGATTTAAATGCAAGAAATAAATTAGATAAGTATCCAATTAAAGTATTATTAAAATATTAGGAGGCTTTGCCTTGACACAAGTTGATTATTACAAACCATTGGCAGATGCTCTGTCAAAGTATCTATCTAAATCTAAGCATCTTAAGTTAATAAGAAGCGCTTTTGACTATGCCTTACAAAAACATGGAGATCAGCGTCGCAAATCAGGAGAACCTTATATTATTCATCCTCGTGATGTGGCCATTACTTTGGCTGAGTATGAGGTTGATCCTAACACAATTGTAGCTGGTTTATTGCATGATATATTAGAAGATACTGATACAACTTATGAAGAGATCAAAAATGAGTTTGGTGAAGAAATAGCTGATATTGTTGAGGGTTTAACTAAGTTAAAACAGTTACAATATCAAAATTCTAAAGTTCTTCAACAAGCTAAGAATCATCAAAAAATGATTTTAGCCATGGCTAAAGATATTCGAGTTATCTTAGTTAAATTGGCTGATAGACTAAATAATATGCGTACGCTTGCTTTTTTGAATGATGAAAAACAGACAAGAATATCTAGGGAAACTTTGGATATTTTTGTGCCAATTGCCCATCGATTAGGTATGTATCGTTTAAAGGCTGAGTTAGAAGATTTAGCTTTTAAATATTTATATCCTTATGATTATCAAGAAATTGCTAAAAAATTGAGGGAGAAAAAAGGTTCTAGAGAAGCTGATGTCTTTAGGATGGAAGAATCACTTACCAATCTTTTGAAGGCTGAAGGTTTTAAGTTTGAGATTAAAGGTCGTATAAAGAATATTCATTCTGTCTATATAAAGATGAAAAATAAGAAAATTGATTTTGATGAAATTCATGATTTATTGGCTTTAAGAATTGTTGTTGAAACAGTTAGTGATTGTTATAGGGCTATTGGAATTGTTCATTCAAAATTTATGCCTGTACCTGGAAGATTTAAAGATTATATAGCCATGCCTAAACCAAATATGTATCAATCTTTACATACCACTGTTGTCAGCAATGGTAAAATCTATGAGATTCAAATTAGGACTCAGGAAATGGATGATATTGCTGAAAAAGGGGTAGCTGCTCATTGGGCTTATAAAGAAACAACTGGTAGGAAATCTAACCGTAAAGATATTGAAACCATCATGTCATCTAAATTAAGATGGTATTCTGAGTTAATTAAATATACTGAAGAATCTGATTCTGAAGAGGAAATACTTGATATATTTACTGGTGATATTTTAAATGCCAATGTTTATGTTTTTACGCCTAAGGGCGATATTATCGACTTAGCTGCTGGAGCAACACCTTTAGATTTTGCCTTTAGAATCCATACTAAAGTAGGTGAAAAAACTGTTGGCGCAATTGTTAATGGTAAAATTAGACCTTTGGATTACCAATTAAAAACAGGTGATTTAGTTGAGATTAAAACATCAAAGAATGCAGTTGGACCTAATGAAAACTGGCTTAATTTGGCTAAAACATCAAACGCTCGTAGTAAAATCAAGAATTTCTTAAACAGACAAAAAAGAGATTTTCTTGTTGAAAAAGGTAAAAACGATTTTGAAAAAGAAGTAAAAAGTCGTCATATCGAATTAAGTATTGATGATAAAATAGTTTTAAAAAATTTCACTTCAAGACATATAGAAACAGAAGAAGACTTGTATTATGAAATAGGTAAGGGTGTTTTATCTGCAATTAATGTCGTTAATGTCTTGGTTGGAAAACCTGAAGTTACTGAAGAAGAACTTCTTGAAAAATATAATAAACTGGATGATCAAAAGAAAAAGCGTTATGTCCATTCAGATATTAATGTTATTGTTGAAGGTTTAGATAAACCTTCAATTAAATTGGCCAACTGTTGTAAACCTATTTATGGTGATAAGATTGTAGGTTATGTATCTAAGTCTTATGGAATTATGGTTCATAGGGATAATTGCCATAACTTGGATACCTATGATGAGAATCGTTTTCTTGATGTATATTGGGGGGATGACTTATCTAAAAAGTATTTAACTAGTTTAAGAATATATGTTGAGAATAGAGACAATATTCTAGCTGAAATCATCAACGCTTCAACATCTTCAAAAGGTAAAATCGTACAAGTATCAGCCCAGACCAATGATTTAAAACAAGGTATTATTACTACTAAGATTGAAATCGGTTCGGTGTCGGAACTTGAAAATTTAATTATCAATATGCAAAAAGTTAAAGGTGTTTACTCAATAGAGAGGGTTGGCGCATGAGAGTTGTTGTACAGAGGGTTAAGCAGGCATCAGTTTCTGTGAATAATCATGTAGTCAGTCAAATTGAATATGGATTTTTGCTTTTGGTTGGTTTAAGAAATGGTGATGATGAAGATACGATAAAAAATATGGCTTTAAAGATTAGTAAGCTAAGAATATTTTCTGATGACACGGGTTTGATGAATTTAAATATTCATCAGATCAAAGGTCAAATACTTTCTATTTCTCAGTTTACTTTATATGGGGATGTAAGAAAACAAAACAGGCCTGGTTTTACTCAAGCAATGAAATTTGAACATGCAAAGACTATGTATGCTTTATTTAATGATTATTTGAGGTCCCATGATTTGCTTGTAAAAGAAGGTGTATTTGGTGAACATATGGAAGTTTCGTTGATTAATGATGGACCAGTGACATTAATCATAGATACAAGTCAATAATCATTTGACTGAATCACTTAAATTTAATATAATAATTTATATAACTATTATTGGAGGATATTATGGAAAAAAGAGAAATCGTGTTCAATAAAATCAAAGAAATGATTGTACAAGAATTAGGTGTTAAACCAGAAATCGTATCATTGGATGCTGGTCTTGCTGAAGATTTTGGTGTTGATTCATTAGATGCACTAGAGTTATTTAATCAAATTGATAGTGAGTTTCTTATTACTATTGAAGATGAAGCAGCTCAAGATATGAGAACTGTTAAAGATTTAGTAGATTATGTGGTAAATACTGTCAGTGACGATTATTTTGAATAGAATGAATCGTCCTTTTTAGGACGATTTTTTTAGAAAGGAACAACAATGATTAGAAGAATCAAAGGTACCTACGATATATTACCTGAAGAGAGTAGAAAATGGCACCAAATTGAAGATGTAATGCGAAAAGTCGCAAAAATCTTTAATTTTAAAGAAATTAGGACACCTATTTTTGAAGCTTCTGAATTGTTTCACCGTTCTGTAGGTGAAAGTAGTGATATCGTAAGAAAAGAAACATATGATTTTCTTGATAGGGGAAAACGTTCTAACACTTTAAGACCAGAAGGCACTGCACCTGTTGTCCGTGCTTTAATTGAGAATAAAATGTATGCAGATCCCTCTCAACCCTTAAAGCTTTATTATTTTGGACCAATGTTTAGGTATGAACAACCTCAAAAAGGTCGTCAAAGACAATTTCATCAGTTTGGGGCAGAAATTATGGGTTCTTCATCACCCTTGGTTGATGTAGAAATTATTAATTTTGCCTTAACTTATCTTAAAGCTTTAGGTATAGAAGATACCATCGTTAAAATTAATTCATTGGGTGATAAAGCGTCTAAAGAAAAATATTTAGATGTTTTAAAGTCATATCTTGATCCACATGTTCATGAATTGTGTCATGATTGTCAAAGAAGACATGAAGAGAATCCTTTGCGTGTCCTTGATTGTAAAGTTGATCAAGACCATGAAATTATAAAAAACGCTCCTAAACCAATAGATTATCTTAGTGAAAAAGCCCAATATCATTTTGATTATGTGCTCCAAGGTTTAAAAGCTTTGGACCTTGATTTTGAAGTTGATGGTAATCTTGTCAGGGGCTTAGATTATTACACCCATACTGTTTTTGAAATTCAGTCAACTTCAAGTCAACTTGGTTCTCAAGCAACCTTAGTTGGAGGTGGAAGATACAACCATTTAATTGAAGAATTAGGTGGTCCTGATACGCCTGCAGTTGGCTTTGCTTTTGGGGCTGAAAGACTTTTGTTAGCTTTAGAAAATTCACCTTTATTTAATGATCTTGAAGGCATACATGCTTATTTTATTTCTCTAGGTGATATTTTTGAAAATGGTGGTTTAAAGATTATCCAAGATTTAAGATTGGGTGGTTTATTGGTAGATTACGATTTTTTAAATCGTAGTTTAAAGGCTCAATTTAAACAAGCTGATAGATTAAATGCTGAATATTATATAATTTATGGGGATGAAGAAGCTAAAGAAGGTAAAATAAAGATTAAACATTCTAAGACTGGCGAACAAGTGAGTTTAGCAGTGGATGATTTGTATGATTATATTATTAAACAACTCAAAGGTGGCGGTTGTTCAGGCGGCTGTGGCTCATGTGATGGTTGTGATTCTTAAAGAAATGTGGGTTGAATCATGAAAAGAATCTCAGATGAAACATTAAATAGGCTTATAAAGTTTTTGGTTATCATTTTATTGAGTTTTGCAATTTTGTTTGTTGCTATTCAATTTAATGATTTTTGGCAATGGTTGTTTTCTGCTATTCGTTCAGTGATCATTCCAATTGGTCTAGCATATATTTTTGCCTTGATTTTGTTTCCTTTAATTCGCTTTTTGGAGAAGAAGGGTATTGGACCAAGAGGCTTCTCATTGGCACTGGTTATTATCTTTGCTTTTGGAGCGATATTTGCTGGTTTTTACTTTTTAATGCCTCTAGTTATTACTGAAATTCAAAGTTTCTTTAACAATGAGTTTCCTAATATTGTGACTTATATTACCACTGATTTAAGAGATGATTTCATTTTTGGCCAGGATATCTATGATCGAATTGCAGATTATATCAATCAATCCAATGTTGTTTCAGACACATTAGAATCTTTTGTTCCTGGTTTGATTTCGTCGCTTTCGAATTGGATTTTTCCTTTAATTACCAGTGTGGCCTTATTGCCAATCCTTTTATTATATTACTTATATGATTATGAGTTGATTGGCGATTCTATACGAGGGATTATACCTAAAAAATACGAAAAAAATACTTCAAAATTAGCGACTAGACTTAATGAAACAGTTGGAGCTTACCTAAGAGGACAATTGATGTTAATGATTGTCTTAGGTGCAGTAGCAACTATTGTCTATAAGTTGATTGGATTAAAGTATTATTTTGTTTTTGGTTTGCTGGCTGGTATCACTAATATAATTCCTTATTTTGGTTTGATTATTGCAGCTTTACCTCCAATTATATATTCGATGTTGTCAACATCAGGGCCTGGACCTTTACTAGTCATTTTAGTAAATTTTGTCCTTCAATTTATTGAAGGTAATATATTCCAACCTTTAATTATGTCACACCAATTATCAATACATCCAATTTTAATTATTATGTCTATTTTATTCTTCGGATCTTTATTTGGAGCTCTTGGAGTGATTTTCGCATCTCCTATGGCTGCTTCTATAAAGGTTTTCTATCAATTTTTTAGAGATTTACGAAAAGAGAATGTAGAAGCTAATTTATCAAAAGCTAAGGGCTCATAATGGCAAGTCATCAAAACAAAGTATACTCATATTACGTTATTTTTAATATTGTTTTTTATTGGCTGATGCTTATATTATTGCCTGTTCTCTTAGTATTCTCATACGCTATTGATTTACATTTACTTTACAAAGAAAATGACATAATTCTTGTAAGTATTGCATTGGTTGTTCTAGTCACAATGATTGGGACAATATATATGTTAATCAAAAGAGGAAAACTTAAAAAAATTGTTAAAACACATTATCAGAAAGAGTTTGTATTTTTATCTTTTATGAATGTTTTATCAATACTTGGTTTTGTAGTTCTTTATGATTACTTAGGTGGAAATAGAAATTATATTGCTAATATATTAGTAATTATATCTGCTTTCTTATTTGTTCTTTTGATGTATACAGGCAAAAGATATTTTAAGATAGATTATATATCTAGATAATTTGGCTGCTTAAGCAGCCTTTCTTTATAGGTGAAAAAAATGTTGTTTAATCGATTAGAAAATTTAATAGGACATGATAAAATAGAGATGTTAAAGCACAAGCATATTGTAGTTTTTGGTTTGGGTGGTGTTGGTTCATTTGCGGCTGAAGCCTTGGTTAGAAGCGGGATAGGAAAACTTACTCTAGTCGATTATGATATCGTTGATATTACGAATATTAATCGTCAGTTGATTGCTAAAACATCAACTATTGGGCTTAAGAAGGTAGAAGTTTTTTCTAGAAGAGCTAAAGATATCAATCCAGATATTCAAATCATTGCTATAGATGAAGCAGTGAATCAAGACAATGTATTGTCTATATTAAATCCTTTGCCTGATTTCGTGCTGGATTGTATTGATGATGTAGCTGGTAAGTTAGAACTTGTAAAGGCTTGTCAAACAAAGCAAATACCTTTAATTTTAGCTATGGGTTTTGCCAATAAATTTCATCCGGAAATGATTCGTTTAAGCACCTTAAAGAAAACTTCTGTTTGTCCTTTAGCAAGGTCTGTGAGGAAACTGGTTAGAGATCATGGTTTGTCTTTAGATGTAGCCTGTGTATATTCAGAAGAGAAACCGGCTCAAGTCATTGATAAAACTATTTTAGGTTCTACAGCCTTTTGTCCTAGTTCTGCTGGCTTAATGATGGCTTCATATGTTATTAATCAAATATTAGAAGGAGATGCATTATGAAAAAAATTGTGTTAGCTGGTGGTTGTTTTTGGGGAGTTCAAGCTTACTTTGATCAAGTAAAAGGTGTCAAAAAAACTATCGTAGGATATATAGATGGAATGACAAAGAATCCTACTTATCAAGATGTGTTAAATGGTAGTGGGCATACAGAAGCCATATATATAGAGTATGATGAAGCTGTTTGTTCCTTAAAACTACTTTTAGATCATTTTTTTAATATTATTGATCCAACCTTAATCAATCGTCAAGGCAATGATATTGGAATTAACTATAGAACTGGTATCTACGCTTATGATGTGAATGAAATCAAAGAAATCAATCAATATATTGATTCAATAAGAGACAAATATGCAAAACCAATTGTAACAACTGTAAAAATGGCTGAAGATTTTTCTTCTGGCGAAGAATACCACCAAAATTATTTACAAAAGAATCCAGGTGGTTATTGTCATATTAATTTAGCTAAGATTAGCAAGATTCAAAATTAAGAAACTGGAGTTGATACCATGAAGAGACAAAACTATTTAAAATGGGATGACTATTTTATGGGTGTCGCTGATTTGTCTTCGAAAAGATCGAAAGATGATACATCTCAAGTTGGCGCTTGCATAGTTAATGAGAGAAACCATATCGTAGGTATTGGTTATAATGGTTTTCCTATTGGTTGTTCGGATGATGAATTGCCTTGGGAAAGAGAAGGAGAATTTTTAGATACTAAGTATGCTTATGTAGTTCATGCAGAAGCAAATGCTATTCTTAATTCAAGTACAGATTTATTAGATTCTAGAATTTATGTGACCCTATTCCCATGTAATGAGTGTGCAAAACTTATTATTCAATCTGGGATTAAAGAAGTTGTTTACCTTGAAGATAAATATCCTGATTTAGACATGACTAAGGCCAGTAAGAAACTTTTCGATATGGCTAAAATTCAATATCGACCATTAAAAAATTATAAAGTTAAAATCAATCATGAAGAAACTAAGTAGTTTTTTATGGCCTAGTATTAGGCTATTAATTATACCTTATTTAATTTTTATTTTTTTAATGGTTTATCGCATAGACTATGAGATTCAAGCTCCAGGTGGTATATCCGAAGTTGATCAATTGATTCAAGTGGATTATCCTGTGGATGAAATTAAAGGTTCTTTATCTTCAACTTATATTGTATCTTTTACAAGACCTTCTATCTTTCAGTTCATCATTAGTGATTTTTCCAAATATAATCAAGTCAATATCATACCAGAAAGTTATAGACATTATACTGACAGCGAATTAAGAGATATATCCTATATGCAAAAAGTAACTAGTGTTGATGCGGCGGTTATCGTTGCTTACATTAAAGCTAGCCAGGTTAATGAAGATATTATATTTACTGAAAATTCTTATCGCTTGGTGACCTTGATTCGTGGTAAAGAAGCTTCTTTATCTAATTATAACGATATTGGCTTAGGTCATGAATTTATTTCCATGATTGGTGATGAAGATATCATCATTGAAGATTATACGAAACTTAGAAATGCTATGTCGGATGATCAATGGTATACTTTTAATTTCAAGGGAGAAGAAGTCTATCAAGTTCAATTAAGAAAAGTTGATATTGAAGAAAATTATTTATTGTTTAGCAATTATTATTTGGTAGATCAAGCTGATATATATCCTAAATATATTGAAAAAGATTCAAATATTGGTGGTCCATCAGGGGGATTACTACAAACCTTATCCATCTATAATATGTTGGTAAAAGAAGATATTACAAAGGGATATAAGATTGCTGGTACTGGGACCATTCGTTATGATGGAACTGTTGGTTATGTAGGCGGTATTAAACAAAAAATAGCGACGGCTTATGTCAATAAAGTGGACATGTTTTTTATTCCTGCTATTGATGAAAGATATAGTTCACATAACTACTTAGAAGCTTTAGCTGCATGTGAAGAATACGGTATTGACCCAGAAGGTTGGTTAATTCCTGTAGCCTCTATTGATGAAGCCATAGTCTATCTAGAAGGACTTGATAATCATGAATAAATATTTTACTTTATGGAAGTCACTAAAAGAAGAAGTTGGTAAAGAACTTATTTTTGAAGCTTTATTGGCTAGCATTTTTTACTCCTTATTGGTTTTCTTTCCAGCTGTATTAATGATGATTCAAGTTATTTCGATGTATTATCATCGACTTAATTTCTTGGTCATGGTTTTAGGTCTTGTGGTTATCCTTATATCTATGTTACAATTGTGGTTGTGGAAAAAGTCTTTGTTTTTAAATCACAATGGTATTACCACAGATGTCAGAAAATTGTTTAGAATTCAATTTGTGATTCACGCTGTACTTATATTGATTATCGCTTTATTGTTTGTTTTTGTTTTTATTCCAATAATGCAAATTTAGGAGCTAGCTATACAAAAATCAAGTAAAAATTATAAATAATTAAAATTATGATATTTGAACATACTTAAAAAAGGTTAAAGAACCCTAAGTTAAATAATGGGTGATTAATTATAAGAGATCGTTATAAAAAGTATCTGTTTTAAGAATTTTGTAAATAGAATGAACCATGTTTTTGGCTATAGCGAAAATGATTGTTGAGTGATGTTTATTGCCTTTAGTCATCATATGAATGTATTTGCGTTTAAACTTATTATCTCTAGTTTTAGGACTAACACAAGCGATCCTAGCGGCACTATAGATGGCAGTTCGCAAATATTTACTACCACGTTTAGAAATTCGAGTACGTTTACGTTTGTATTTTCCGGATTCATGAACAATAGGTTCAATACCGAAAAGAGATGTATATTTGTGTTTGTCAGTGAACCTGCTAATATCGCCTGTTTCGCCTAGAATAGTCGCTCCATTAATAGGACCGATACCTGGGACTGATAATATTTTTGGATAAAGAGTCATATGTTGTGAAATAAGTTTCTTTAGTATTTCATTTTGAGAATTAAAATGAATGATATTAGAGACACAAATTTAATTAGATAAGCATTTAAGTTATTTGGATTTCCTATTGAGTTTTTCGCGATATATTTAATGAGTTTAGCTTGTTCAACGTGATTTGATCGACTACAATTCTTTGAGCTAAAGATTCAATATGAAGACCTTTATAATCGCTTGGTAAGGGAAAATCATAAAGTAGATCTAAAGTCCATTTAGAGAAGGGTTTAAAGTGTTTAAGAAACTCAGGGAAGAACATTTGAAGTAATCTTTTAAGTTCACCCTTAGCTTTAGTAATGATTTGATTATTAGAATTATAATCTCTAGATAATTGTTTTAACTCAACTAAATGATATAATGGTGGTGTATAGGGATGGAGCCTATTCAGGTTATACATAAGGTGCCTACACACTGCTATAGCGTCAATTTTGTCAGTCTTGGTCATGCGAGGACGCCGACTTACGACTGAGAGAAACTAACATTGGGTTAGTACAATATACAGTGTAGCCTTTTGATATTAGATAATCGCGCAGATTATTATGATAAATACCTGTGGCTTCCATTCCTATACGAATATCGTTAACCGACTTCGTACAGGATTGAATGACTGTATGAAGTTTTTTAAATCCAAAATGATTATTTTGAATAATAAAGTGATCATAAATAATTTCACCCAAATCATTTATGATGATGATATCGTGTTTATCCATTGCGATATCAATGCCAATGAAAATCAAAATAAAAACCTCCTTGTTTGAAATATTCAAACGTTATGAAACCACAAACAAATATAAATGTAACCTTGTAAATACACACTCGAAGTGTAACTAGCTAATTCACATTTATCATATAAGTTGTGGTTGTACCCTCCTAAACACACTCGAAGTGTAAGGAACGTATGACACACTCCACAACGTTTGTAACTTCATTATAGGAGATTAAATAAATTATTTAAATACATTTTATGAACAAAAGAGAAAGGAGAAGTATAGTTAAATTATCTTAATTTAATTATACAAGGACTTATGAAGAAATGGATTGCTTTAATGGGTGCTTTATTAGCCCTTGACCAAATCAGTAAATACTTGGTGGCTACTTATGAAGTAAGTCAACCTATTATTCAAGATTTTTTGCATATTACTTATGTTAGAAATTTAGGTATGGTATTTGGTTTCTTTCAAGGTATTACTGCTACCTATACAGTTTTACTTGCTATATTTGCTTTGATTGCTTTTTCCATATTTGCATATTTGTTTAGTAAAATTGATTTTTCAGATAAAAGAACTATTCTTTTATCTTTAGCTTTATCGCTCTTAATTGCTGGTACTTTAGGTAATGCTATTGATAGATTATTTCAACCAGATCATGGAGTCATTGATTTTATAGACTTTAGGGGTTTAGGTGATTTATGGACCTATGTATTTAATTTTGCGGATGTTTATTTAAATGTAGGTTTGGTCTTGTTTTTTATAGATATATTCTTTTTAGAAAAGAAAAGGGTTGAAAGTCATGTCTGATCTTTTTAAAAGTATTATTGTTGATCAAGAACATCAAAAAGAACGTTTAGATAAGTTTTTATCTAATCAATTTGATGATTTATCTAGAACGATAATTCAAAACCTAATAGAAGAAGATGATGTTTTAGTTAATCAAAAATCAGTCAAGTCTTCTTATAAATTAAAAGTCAATGATTTAATTGAAATATTTGAGTTTTCTTTACCTTCTAAAGATATTCTTCCATCAAATATTCCTTTAGATATTGTCTATGAAGATGATGATGTTTTGGTAGTTAATAAGGTTTCAGGTATGGTAGTGCATCCTGCACCAGGACATTATAGTGATACATTAGTGAATGCCTTAATGTATCATATTGATTCTTTATCCGATGGTTCTCAAGCCTCTAGACCTGGTATTATTCATAGGATTGATAAAGATACCAGTGGTTTATTAATGGTTGCGAAAAATAACTATGCTCATGAAATACTAGCTAAAGAATTACAAGAAAAAAAGACTAAAAGGGAATATATCGCTTTAGTCTCTGGAGTTATAAAAAACAAAAAAGGTTTAATTAATGCGCCAGTGGGAAGAGATCCTTCTAATAGATTAAGGATGAATGTTGTAGCTTCTGGAAAAAACGCAGTGACTCATTTTGAAGTTTTAGAACAATTTAAAGATTGTACATTAATTGAGTGTCGATTAGAAACAGGTAGAACTCATCAAATTAGGGTTCATATGAAATATATTAATCACCCCTTAGTTAATGATGAATTATATGGGGAGAAAATTGATGATTTTGGCCAGTATCTCCATGCTAAAACGCTTGGATTCACTCATCCTAGGACCAAGGTTTGGATGGAATTTGATTCTGAACTACCTATTGAATTTAAAAACTATATAGAAAAATTAAGGGATTAGTTATTGAACTAATCCCATATTTTTTTTGAATTTTTAAAGTTTACTTTGGCTATTTGAGTAAAGATATCTTTACCATGCTTTAAGTAGATGACTTTGCCAATAGCATCAACTTGTGGGCCAGCACCCTTAGGCAATACTATATTAATTTTATCTGAAAGTTTATCCATTTCTTTGAGAAAAGTATAGCGTGCAATAATTGCGGCTACGGCAATGGATTGATGTAAGGATTCTGCTTTTTCAACTAAGGTCGTATGACGAACCATGTCTTGTTCTTGTAAATATTGTATGTAGTTTTTTTCACTGCAAAATTGATCCACAATAATCATATCATATTGATTGTTCTTTTGTATAAGCTTTTTAATAGCGTGATTATGAAGATAGGCTTTGATTTTGTTTAAGTTGTAACCTTGTTTAGTCAACTCATTGAATTTTTGATTGTTTAAGACCAAACAATGATGAGGAATAGTATTGATTAAATCAGGGCCAATATTCAAGATAACATCGTCAGAAATATTTTTGCTATCTTGAATGTTAAACTGACTCAAGAATGGATAGTTATGTGGTCCGACCAAAGCAGCTGCTACAACGACAGGTCCAAAATAATCACCAGTCCCTACTTCATCAGATCCAATAATTGTTTTTTTATAATATTCATTCATATAAGATGTATGAGATATGGGTTTAGGTATTTCCAATGTTTTACCTGTAAGTTCAGCCCATTGATTATACTCTTTTTCAGCATCTTCACCCTGGAATAATACCTTGTTGGAATTATAAACACTGATTGTGAAATACTCTGTTTTAAAATAGTGTTTGATATGGTCACTAGGTGCTTTTCCTTCATAAGGATGATAATAATCAACGAGTTTTTTTATATATTTATCATTTAATTCTAATACAGTTTTCATTTAAGTCAACTCCTCTTTTTATTTTAACATAATTTATGTTAAAATAGAATAGTGGAGTGTGACAATGATTGCGGATATACATAAACTAGAATTTGACAAAATAAAAGAAATCTTAGAGACTTATGCAAAGACTGATTTAGGAAAATCAGTTGTTTTAGATTTAATGCCTATGAACAATCAAATAGCCATTGAAAAGGCATTGTTAGAAGTCGAACAAGCCAAAATTATGACTTTAAGATTAGATCAAACACCATTAACTGGTGTATTAAATATTGAGGGTCTTATTAGGAAAGCATCTATTCAATCTGTATTAAGTATTGAAGAATTTGTGAAAATTATATCTCATCAAGAAGCGATAGCTAGAACCAATCAATATATTAAGAAAATCAATTTATTGGATATATATTATGAAGATTTAAAAGTATATTATGAAGGGTTAGAGAACTTATCTGAATTAAAAATCAAAATAGAAAAAGTGATTGATCCAAAAGGTGAAGTATATGATCATGCTTCTCAAAAACTTAGCAAAATTAGAAAGCAGATTAAGATTAGTGAAGATAAAATTAATAACTTAATGAATCATTTATTAAGGTCTGAAGCTAGTAAGTTATCGGATAGTATCATTACGATAAGAAATAACCGACTTGTATTGCCTGTTAGGGCAGAATATAAGAATAGTTTTAAAGGTGTTATTCATGATCAGTCCGCTAGTAAAGAAACTGTTTTTATGGAACCTATGGGTTGTTTTACGTTAAATAATGAATTGCAGTCTCTTATTTTAGATGAAGAGAACGAGATTGAAGCTATTTTAAGAGCCTTAACTCTAGAGGTCGCTGAAAAAGTTGATGCATTAAAAAGTAATTTAGAAATTTTTACTTATTTGGATTTGGTTTTTGCTAAAGCAAAATATGCTTGTGATTTTGAAATGACTCGTCCTAAAATTTCTGGAAAAATTAAATTATTAAATGCTAGGCATCCTTTAATTGACCCCAAGGAAGTTGTGGGTAATCATATTCAATTTAATGATTATAGACACATTATCATTACTGGACCAAACACAGGTGGGAAAACGGTAGCTTTAAAAACCCTAGGCTTATTATCACTTATGGTTCAAGCCGGCATGTTAATTCCTGTTAATGATGGGTCTGAAACACTTATTTTTAAGCATATATTTGCGGATATTGGCGATGAACAGTCTATAGAGCAATCATTATCAACCTTTTCTTCACACATAGGTAATATTATTAGAATTTTTAATAAATTGGATGATAAGTCTTTAGTATTGCTTGATGAAATCGGTTCTGGTACTGACCCTAAAGAAGGAGCTTCATTAGCAATTTCAATGATGAATTTTATAAGAAAGCATAATATTTATTCTATGGTAACCACCCATTACCCTGAGCTGAAAACTTATGCTTATCACTTGGATGATACCATTAATGCTTCTGTTGAGTTTGATTTAAACAGTTTAAAACCAACTTATAAATTAAGAATCGGTACTCCTGGAGAATCTAATGCTATTAAAATTGCTAGAAGGCTAGGTTTACATGAGGAAATTTGCCAAGAAGCAGAGAGTGTATCAATTTCATTTGATAATGATGTATCTTCTTTGGTAAGAAAATTAGAGAAACAATCTTTAGATCTAGACCAACAAATCGATGATTATAAGGAAAAACAAGAGAATCTTGAAATTCAGATTATGGAACTTGATCAAGAAAAACAGAAGATGATTCAAAAACAAAATCAAGTATTACATAAATATGCTTTAGAAAATGAAGAGAAGCAAAAATTAGCTTTAGAAAAAGTTGACCAACTCATTAAAGAATTAGATGACTTAAGAAATAAAGCAGAATTTAAAGAACATAAATTGGCTGAAATAAAATATGAAAGAAGTCAGTTAAAACAGAAAGAACCTGTTTATGAAAAAACTACAAACCGTAAAATTTCAGTTGGTGATAGGGTTCATGTTCTTCCTTACCAAAGGCAAGGGGTAGTCAACAAACATTTAAAAGATGATGAATTTGAGGTGCAGATGGGTGTCTTAACCATCAATGCTAAAGAAGAGGACCTCGAATATATAGGTAAAGCCAAGAAAGAGAAAACTGTAAGCAAACAAAAGCCTATGCCGACGAAATCAATTAAAGTAGAGTTAGACTTACATGGAAAAAGATATTTGGACGCCATGGATGAACTCGATAAATTTGTTGATGATTGCTTATTGAATAATTTGGAGTTTGCATATATTATCCATGGTATTGGTACCATGGCGCTTAAGAAAGGTGTTGAAAAATACGCCAAAAGAAATCCACAAATTAAGTCTTTTAGACCTGGTGGGGAAAATGAAGGTGGACAAGGTGTCACCATTATATATTTTAAATAGATTGGAGGCAAATGATGAGCAACTTAGAACATGGCTTATTAATTATTGATAAAGATAAAAATATTACATCACATGATGTAGTAGATATAGCTAGAAAATCCTTAAAAACTAGGCGTATTGGCCATATTGGAACCTTGGATCCTCACGCTACAGGAGTATTGGTTTTGTGTGTTAATAAAGCAACCAAACTTGTTAAGTTTTTTACAGAAAATAATAAGACTTATGAAGCTGAAATAATTATTGGTCAAGCTACTGATTCTGATGATATCACTGGTAAAGTTATTGAAGAAAAAGACGCAAGTCACTTACAAGAAATAGTAGTTTTGGATAATCTAATGTCTTTTTTAGGAGAGTCCTTACAAACACCACCTAAATTTTCTGCTATTAAAATGAATGGTTTAAAATTATATGAACTCGCCAGACAAAACAAGGATATCCGTCATATAGAACCCAGAAAAATAAATATTTATGAAATCAAGGATTTTAAAGTGTTGGAAAAAGGAAAACTATTTAAGTTTCAAGTGACATTAAGGGTATCTAAGGGTACCTATATAAGGTCAATCGCTAGAGATTTAGGTGAAAAGTTAGGGCTATGTGGTACTTTAGGAAATTTAAGAAGAACTGCCATTGAGTCTTTTAATATTAAAGACGCATATAGTATTGAACAATTAAAATTATCCGATGTGACTTTGATAGACCCTTTTAAATATCTAGATATGCAAAAACTGGTCGTCGATGAAAGAGCCAAATCTTATATTGAAAACGGACGTTTTTTAGATTTAGATTTATTTAAAGAAAAAACGGAAACGATTATTTATTCTAATGAAGGCCAAGTACTGGCTATATACTACTATGATAAGGAAAAAGACGTAATGAGAATGTCGGTGAAATGGTGCTAGAAATTAAATATATTGATCATCATGATCAAATTGAAGATCTTGGACATATTGCTGTGTTGGGCTTTTTTGATGGATTACATATTGCCCACCAAGCGTTAATAAATAAAGGTTTAGAACTAAAGAAAAAAACTGGAAAGAAACTCTTTGTATTTACCTTTGATCAAAGTATTAGAAAGTATCTTTACAATGAACCCTTTTATTACTTAACATCAGTTGATGATAAAAAAGAAATATTGGAAACTTATCAAGTTGATAGGCTATATGTGTTTAAGGTTTCAAAAGAGTTTATTAGTTTATCTCCAGAAAATTTTATTAATCAATATTTAATTCAAATGTCATATTTGGTGGTTGGTTTTGATTTTACTTATGGATTTAGGTCTGTAGGTAACGTCAGTCATTTAAAAGCATATAAAGAATTTGAAACCATTGTGATGCCTGAAATTACTTATCAAGATGAAAAAATAGGTTCTAGTAAAATTAGACAGTCTTTAGATGAAGGTGAAATGGATTTAGCCAACTACTTGTTAGGAAGAAATTATCAAATCACAGGTGAAGTCATTCATGGAAGGGGTGTAGGAAAACTCTTAGGATTTCCTACAGCCAATATTGATTTTACCAACTATTATTTACCTAAACGAGGTGTGTATTTGACTAAAGTAATTATAAAAGATAAACAATACTATGGGGTCACTAATGTCGGAAAAAAACCTACCTTTAAAGATCAATCAATTAGTTTGGAAACCTATATTTTTGATTTAAGTAAAGACTTATATGGTCAAATCATCACGATAGAGTTTATAGAATTTATGAGAGATGAAATTAAATATTCTCATAAAGAAGATTTAATAAAACAAATTTATAAAGATGTTGAACGGTCACATGAAATCATAAAAAGGAGAAATTCATGAAAAAATTAGGGAAACCCTTTTGGATATTTTTAGGTATTGCATCTTTGTTTTTTCTTGTATTAATTATTTTATCAGCAGTGATGGATTTAGGGGAAAAAGTTGGGAGAATTCATCTTTATCTAGAATATAGCCTTTATCTTGTCTCAGGTCTGCTTTTTTTGATATTATTTATAAGACCTTTATTTGCAGTCTTACTTTCTCCAAGTTTCTCAATTGATCATTTATTTACTGATGAAGAAAATGCAAAAAAGAATTTTCGTATGTACAAGAAAGTTGCTAAGAACTTATTGGATGAGGATTATTTATCTGAAAAGGAAAAAGAACAAATTCAAGAACACATAAATGAACCTTTGATGCTAAAAAATACTTTGTCTAATGTATTTGATACATCTATTAAAAAAGAATTAAATCGGATGATTGTTGAACACGCTGAAACTGTATATTTATCTACTGCAATATCTCAAAATGGACGTTTAGACTCTATAGCTGTGATAACCATAAATTTAAGACTAATCAAAAACTTAGTGAAAAAGTGTGGGTTCAGACCAAGTTATATGTCTTTAGGAAAGTTATCTGTTAATGTGTTGGGAACAGCAATAATAGCTGAAAATTTAGAAGATATGGATTTTTCTACTATTTTCCCAACGTCAACTATGAATGCTTTATCAGAGATTCCTTTATTAAAAACTGTCACTGGGTCTTTTGCACAAGGCTTAGGTAATGCATTGTTATCCCTAAGGGTAGGAATCATTTGCCGTAATTTCTTATTTATGGATTTAAAAGGTTTAAGTAAAAAAGATATAAGAAAATTGGCTTTTGCTGAAGCGGTTGTTTTACTTCCTAGGGTGATTGGTGAATCTATGAAAAAGTTCCCAAGTCGTTTAAAAGGCGTTTTTAGTAAATTATTTGGTTGAAATATTTGCATAAATACTAGTTATTTGTTATAATTTGAAAAGTGAGAAAATAAGACGACACGGGGGTATAAACATGTCAATAAAAATTGAAAAATTAGAAGGATCTAAAGTGAAATTTGATGTTAATGTTTCATCAGAGAAATTTGAAGAAGGATTAGATCATGCATTTAAGGTCGAAAACGAAAAAGTAGAAATTAAAGGTTTTAGAAAAGGTAAAGCACCTAGAAAAGTTTTTGAAAACAAATTCGGTATCGAAGCTTTATATAACGAAGCTATCCAATATGTTTTACAAGAAACATATTACAATGCTGTTGTTGAACACAAAATTGATGTCGTGGCTCAACCTAGAATTGATTTAGATCCTAACATCATTAAACGTGGAGAAGACTTCACTTATGGTGTTACTGTTGCTGTAAAACCAGAAATAGAATTAGGTGAATATAAGAACTTAAAAATTTCTTTAGCACCAACTAAAGTTTCTGATTCAGAAGTAAATTCAGAGGTAGAAAAAAAATTAAATGAAAATGCTGAGATGATTGTCAAAGAATCTGGAGAGATTGAAAAAGGTAATACAGCTGTATTTGATTTTAAAGGCTCTGTTGATGGTGTTGAATTCGAAGGTGGATCTGCAGAAAACTATGAGTTAGAAATTGGTTCAGGCCAATTTATACCAGGATTTGAAGAACAAATGCTTGGAATGAAAGCTGAAGAAGCTAAAGATGTAGTTGTAACTTTCCCTGAAGATTACCAACAAGAATCATTGGCAGGAAAAGAAGCTGTTTTTGCTGTTAAAGTTCACGAAATTAAAGAAAGAAAAGTTCCTGAGTTATCAGATGAATTTGTTAAAGATCTTGACATTGAAAACATTGAGACAGTTGATGCTTATAAAGAGCATATTCGTCAAAATCTTGAAGATCAAAAAGAAAAACAAAATCAAAATCATCTTCGTCAATCAGTCATTGAAAAAGCAACTGAAAATGCAAAATTTGATATTCCTGAAGAAATGATCGAAGATGAAACAAACCGTATGTTCAAACAACAAGAAAGTCAAATTAAACAATATGGTTTAGATTTTAAAACATATTTACAATATATGAATAAAACTGAAGAAGAATTCAAAGATGAACTTAAAGTACAAGCAAGAATTAACATTGCTCAACAATTAATTATCTCTGAAATCAGTTTAAAAGAAAAAATTGAAGCAAGTGAAGAAGAAGTTAATGCCAAATATGATGAATTGATGGAACAATATAAATCTCAAAATGTTTCAATGGAACAAATTAAACAAGCGATTCCTCAATCGTCTTTAGAGGCTGAAATTATTTTTGGAAAAACTATTGATATGTTAGTTGATAGTGCAAACGTAGAAAAAGCTTAGTAGTACTATAGAATATATGATTTAAAACCCTAGATTTTTAACGGTTAAAATATTAGGGTTTTTTATTATATTATGTTAAAATAAATAATGAACATTTTAAAAAAAAGAGGTGATATTTATGTACAATCCCAATGAAGTCTTTCAAGACGCATTGCCAGTTATTGCGGTAAGAGGCATTATCTTTTTACCTGTATCAGATATAAGGGTTGAAATAGGAAGAGAATTCACCAAACAAGCCATTCATGAAGCAGAAGAAAAAAGAGATGGTCATGTATTATTGGTTTTTCAAGAAGATCCAAAAATAGAAAATCCTGACTTTAATGATTTTGTTGAAGTTGGTATTTTAGCTAAAATTGCTGTGAAAATTAAACTTCCTAATGGTAACTATAAAATTAAATTCACACCGATTACACGTGTGAAATTAGAAGATATAATTATGATTGATCCATACTATGAGATTGAATTTAAATCTTTGGTTTCTGATCATGATGATTTTGATGAGCAACAAGTGTCAGTTAAAATTTTATCTAAAGAAATAGTTGAAAATTCTAAATTCTTATTTAGAGATCAAAAAAAAGTTCTTAATTCCTTAAAAGAAGGTATTACTGCTTCTAAATTTGCGGATTTAGTAGCTTCAGAACTTAGAATTCCTGAAAATGATCGTATTAAGTATTTAACTGAGTTATCAACCAACGCTCGTATTCAAATGCTTTTAGAAGATATTGAAAAACAAAAGAAATTACAAGCTATTGAAAATAGAATTAATGAAAATGTAAGAAAATCTTCTGATCAAAATCAAAAAGAATACTATTTAAGACAAAAAATGCGTGCTATTCAAGAAGAACTTGGTGATTCAAAACAAAGTGATTATGATAAGTTCTTAAAGGAAATTAACGATTCAAAGATGCCTGAGAAAGTTAAAGAGAAGGCATTAAAAGAGTTAAAAAGATACGAATATCTTGCTCCTAATTCTAATGAGTCAAATGTTGCAAGAACATATTTAGAAACTTTAGTTTCAATTCCATGGTACAAGGAAACTGAAGATGAAAAAGATATTAATATCGCAATAAAAAAATTAGAAGAATCACATTATGGATTAAAGAAAGTAAAAGACAGAATTATTGAATACCTATCAGTAAAAATGTTAACGGGTAAAAACCCTCAAACTATATTATGTTTGGCTGGACCTCCAGGGGTTGGAAAAACATCATTAGCAAAATCAATTGCCAATGCTTTAAATAGGAAATTTGTTAAAACCTCTTTAGGTGGAGTTCATGATGAAGCTGAAATTAGAGGTCATAGAAGAACCTATGTGGGTGCCTTACCAGGTCGTGTTATTAATGGTATGATAAAAGCGGGGGTTACAAATCCTGTTTTCTTAATTGATGAGATTGATAAGTTAACTCAAAACCAAAAAGATGATCCATCATCTGCTTTGTTGGAGGTATTGGATCCAGAACAAAACAAATTCTTCTCTGATCACTATGTTGAAGAAGATTATGATTTATCTAAAGTAATGTTTATCACCACAGCCAATTACCTACAAAATATTCCTGCGCCTTTAAGAGATAGGATGGAAGTTATCGATGTAAGTTCTTATACTGAAATTGAAAAGTTCCATATAGCAAAGAATTTTTTAGTGACTAAACAAATAGAAGGTCACGGACTTAAAGAAGCTAAACTCAATATCACTGATAATGCTATGAAAACAATTATTAGAGAATATACAAGAGAAGCTGGAGTTAGACAGTTAGAAAGATTAATTGGTACGATTGTTAGAAAAGCTATTAAAGAGATTTTAATTAAAGAAAAAGATTCTGTGACAATTAATCAATCGAATTTAGAGAAATACTTAGGTAAGGCTTTATATAAAAATAATCGTATTCCATCAACGAATATGGTCGGAGTGGTTACTGGTTTAGCCTATACCATGGCTGGTGGAGATACTTTAGAGGTTGAAGCTACTTATTACCCTGGCAGAAATAATCTTGTATCTACAGGTAATTTAGGTGATGTAATGAAAGAGTCTGCAATGGCAGCTTTATCATATGTTAAGTCTAATCATAAAAAATTAAAAATTGACCCAGAAATATTAGAGAAAAACGATTTTCATATACATGTTCCTGAAGGGGCTATACCCAAAGATGGTCCATCTGCAGGTGTTACTATAGCAACTGCTCTTATTTCTATCTTAGCCAACAGAAAAGTTAATCGCTTTGTTGGTATGACTGGTGAAATCACTTTAAATGGTAGGGTTTTACCAATTGGTGGTTTAAAAGAAAAAGCAATAGCTGCTAGTCGTTCTGGTTTAAAGGAAATTGTGATACCTCAAGGTAATGAAAAGGATATAGAAGACATTCCAAAAGAAGTTAGAGATAAACTAACCATTCATTATGCAAAAAAATTAGATGATGTTATTAAAATTGCTTTAATAGATTAAAAAAAAATGCTATCCTATTTTGGATGGCATTTTATTTGGAGGAAGTTAAATTGAACAGATTAAAAAAATTACTGGTTTATTCTTTGGCTTTATTTATGTTAGGTATGAGTATCGCCTTTATTCAAAACACAAATTTAGGGATGGCACCTTGGGATGCACTTGCTAGAAATTTTTATGAAGGTGTACCGATTGATTATAAGTATCTTTCACCAATTTTATCTGTTTTTTTAATATCCTTTGCATATTTAATAGCTTGGAAAAAACCCAACTACAAAATGATCATTCCAGTATTAATTTCAACTTTGATAGGCTTTTCAATTGACCTAGCTTTGTTATTTATACCAAATGTGAGTGATTTAAGTATTTTCTTAAATTATTTATATTTATTTTTCGCGATGATTTTGATTTCTGTTGGATTAAATGTTATTATTTATTGTGGGTATATACTCCCCGCTTTAGAACAATTAATTCAATCTCTATCATTAAGATTGAGTATTTCTTTTGGAAAAGCAAAATTAATTGGTGAAGCCTTAGCCTTTATATTAACCATTATTTTTGGTTTGGTATTTAAGCATCAAAATCAATGGTTTTTTATCGGTCAAACGACGATTATTATTTTATTTTTTATTGGCTTATCTGTTGATTTATTTAAGAAACCAGTATATTTTATGTTAGGAAGGATTTTATGATTTTAGAAATATTTGCAGATGATTTAAAAAAGAAAGACATTAGCAAAAATTATTATCGTTCTTCAAGAGCGATTATCAAAAAAGATAATCAGGTCTTATTATTGTATTCTAGAAAATTAGATTATTATATGTTGCCTGGTGGTCGTATAGAAAAAAATGAATCAGCTGAAGCATGTGTTCATAGAGAAGTATTAGAAGAAACCGGCTTCCATGTTAGTCAAGCTAAGGAGACGATTGTTATAAAAGAATATTATCAAGATTCATCATGGGAAAGCCATTTCTTTATTTGTCAAATTGATAATCAGGTATCTGATAAAGCACTCACTGAAGAAGAGCATTACCTTGATATTGAGTTGGTATGGCTTCCTTTAGTCGATGCAATTTTCTTATTAGATAGTCACGATTCTCCTTTTGCTAAAGCCAATAATATTATGCAAAGAGAGTTTTTAGCATTAACAAATTCTTTATGATAGGGTGAACTTATGAAGGTCACAACAAATAAGTTATTTAATTACATAAGATGTAGAAGGTTTGCTGCTTTACATGATCCACAAAGTGAAACAAATCCACTGATCAATGACGATTACTATAACAAAAGTATCAATAAATTTAAAGATATCTTTTTAGGCTTAAATTATAGTGAATCAATGATGTATGAAAAGGATATTGAATTAACTTATGATTTTCATCATGATTTTACCTTGTCTGAAACATATGATTTTATTTTTGAAGATCATAATATTTATATTCTTTTAACTGAATCTTCTAAGCATTTTTTAAATGTTAAATTCAAAGATGCTGACCAAACTTTACAACTCTTTAAAAAGAATCAAGAGGGTCACTATCAAGTGATTAAAGGCAAAAAAAATAATGAGAGTTACCATACCCGTTTTAAGAAAATGATGGAACTTCATGAAGAAACTGGTAGGGTTATTTTTAAATATGCTTTTATGAAGTACTTATATAAAAATATATATCCACACAAAAAATTTAAAATATATATGGTTATGTTAAATGAACAGTATGTCCATGATGGTTTGGTTTTTAATCATCGTCTTTATCACACATTTGATTTTTCTAACATTGAAGATTTAGACAATCGTATAGAGATTGCCTTGTTTAGAATGATTAATCATATTGAGTTAAATGACTTTACTCCATGTGAACTAGTTAGAAATGCTTGTATGAAGGGTAAAGATACAGAATGTAAGTTTGTTAATTTTTGTTATGGTCATTTACCTAAAAAGAATTCTATTTTAGATTACTTTGATGTAAATTTGGGCTTTAAGGAACCCTTAAAGCAAACCAAACTCCATCATGATACCTATGAGCTTATTAATAATGGTTATTTAAAAATGGAAGATATTCCTTTGGATTGGTTAAATAATAAAAATCGATTAATGCAACGGTATTGTTTGGATAATCAAGTCAATTATATAAATAAAGAAAAGATTTCTATAATGCTAGATGCCATCACTTATCCATTAACCTATTTAGATTTAAGTCTTATGCCAACAATTATTCCTAAGTTTAAAGGGGAAAGACCTTTTGAAGTTTTAGGATTTCAATATTCAATATATTATCAAAATAAGCAAAATGATAAATTGCAAATACACGATCATCACTTTATTAACTCTTTTAAAGAAACTCGTACTGATACTAGAACTGAATTTGCTCAAAGATTTGCCAATCACCTTTTGAAACACGATGGAACAATTTTGGTTTATAACAAAGCTAAATTAATGTCTGTTTTTGATAGTATTAAAATCGTTTTTCCTGAAGTAAAAAATGATTTTGACAAAATCCAAGAAAGACTCATGGATGTTTTAGACATATTAATGATTGATCCTAAATTTTTAAAAGAGTTTAATGACGAAAATTTAGACTTAAGCACTTTTAATTTTTATGATAATAACTTATCAGGTCTTTATTCAAGGAAGAACTTAGCTGAAGTTTTTGGTTTAGAAGCAATGAATTCATTGGATATTCATGATGACGAGACAGAATATAAGACCTTTAGATTATACAACGATTATCAAGATGAGACCAAGCAAAAGATGAAAAATGATATGATTGTATATAGTCAACATAAGGCTTATTTATTAACAAAAATCATAAGTGGTTTATATAGGATGATTTAATAGAATATTCTTGCATTTATTTGAAGACTATGTTATAATTCTTATCGCGCCTATATCTAGAAACTTGGAATCTCCAACTTTGTTTTTGGATTTAGGTAAGTTAAAATAAAAGGAGGAAATACAGATGGCTTTAAACAAAGAACAAATCAAAAAAATCGTGGATGAGTATCAAATTAAAGAAGGAGATACTGGTTCAGTTGAAGTACAAGTTGCTTTATTAACTGAAGAAATCAATATCTTAATCGAACATTTGAAATTTCACAAACACGATCATCATTCAAGAAGAGGTCTTTTAATGAAGGTTGGTAAACGTCGTAGTTTATTAAATTATTTAAAAGGTAAATCTCTTGATCGTTATGCTGATTTGATTAAAAGATTGAATTTAAGAAGATAGCATGAAAGCACCCAATCTATTGGGTGCTTATTGTTTATTATTCTGTTTTAAAAACGCTGAAATTATGGTATAATATACAAAATAAATGTATTTTATTGAAGTGAGGTAAATAAATTAATGAAAAAAGTATTTAAGAAAGATTTTTATGGAACTGAACTGGTTGTAGAAACTGGTAAGTTTGCTAAACAAGCTACTGGAGCTTGTATGGTTCGTTATGGTGATACTGCTGTATTATCTGCATCTGTCATCGGTAGAGAACCAAGTCGAATGGATTTTTTCCCATTGATGGTCATATATCAAGAAAAACTATATTCTGCAGGTAAAATCCCTGGAGGTTTTTTAAGAAGAGAGGGTCGACCAACAGAACATGAAACATTAATTTCACGTGCGATCGATAGACCTCTAAGACCTTTATTTAGTGAAGGTTTTAGATATGAAGTTCAAGTTATTAATACTGTTATGTCCGCTGATCCTAATAAGACACCTGAGATGACTGCTTTATTTGGTGCTTCTTTATCATTAAAACTTGGTGGTGTTCCTTTTGAAGGTCCAGTTGCTGGAGTTATGGTTGGATATAAGGATGGAGAATTTATTTTAAATCCGACACCTGAAGAATTATTAGATTCAGAAATTGATTTAATTGTTGCTGGGACTAAAGATGCTATCAATATGGTTGAAGCCGGTGCTAAAGAAGTTGATGAAGATATCATGTTGGATGCTATCATGTTTGGTCATGATAAAATTAAGGAATTGGTTGCTTTCCAAGAAGAAATTATTGCAGAGGTTGGAAAAGAAACTATTGAAGTTGAATTATTATTGCCTGAAGATTCTTTGATTAAAGAAGTTCATGACTTAGAGGCTGGTAGAATAACTAAGGCTGTTTCTATCAAAGAAAAGCTTGAAAGACAAAACACGATTGAAGATATTGAAAAAGAAATTCAAGAAACACTTGAAGCTAAATACTTAGCTGAAGGTATGGATAAGTATGATGTTTCTTCACTTTTAAAAGATGTTAGAGCGATTTTAGAAGAAATTCAAGTCAAAGAAGTAAGACGTTTAATTACTGAAGATAAGATCAGACCAGATGGAAGAAAAACTGATGAAATTAGAGATTTAGAATCTGAAATTGATATATTAAAACGAGCTCACGGTTCATCTTTATTTACTAGAGGACAAACTCAAGCTTTGGCAACAGTTACTTTAGGAGCCTTAAGAGAATCTCAAATTATTGATGATATTTCAGTTGATGAAAATAAACGTTTTATGTTACATTATAACTTTCCTCAATTTTCAGTTGGATCAACTGGACGTTATGGCGGACCGGGCCGTCGAGAAATCGGACATGGTGCTTTGGGTGAAAGAGCTTTATATCAAGTACTGCCAGATGAAAATGAATTCCCATATGCTATTCGAGTTGTATCTGAAATCTTAGAATCAAATGGATCTTCTTCACAAGCTACTATTTGTGCTGGATCTATGGCTTTAATGGCCGCAGGGGTTCCTATCAAAGCTCCAGTTGCTGGAATAGCGATGGGACTTGTTATGGATGGAGATAATTATACAGTATTAACGGATATTCAAGGTTTAGAAGACCATTTTGGTGATATGGACTTTAAAGTTGCTGGAACAGAAAAAGGAATTTGTTCTTTACAAATGGATATTAAAATTTCTGGTATTACAAAAGCAATTTTTAAAGAATCTCTTGCACAAGCTAAAAAAGCGAGAATGGAAATTCTTGAAAACATGAATGGTGCTATAAAAGAACCTAGAAAAGAATTGTCTGAATTTGCACCTAAAGTCAAGTTAATGCAAGTATCACCTGATAAGATTAGAGATATTATCGGTGCAGGTGGAAAGAATATTACAGCCATTATTGAACAATGTAATAATGTCAAAATTGACATAGAACAAGATGGTCGTATTATTTTAATGCATGAAGAAACATTCTTTATTAATAAGGCAATGAAGTTAATAGAAGATATTATTCGTGAAGTTGAAGTTGGTGAAAAATATCTAGGTAAAGTCACAAGAATTGAGAAATTTGGTGCTTTTGTTGAATTATGGCCAGGACAAGAAGGTCTAGTCCATATTTCAAAATTAGATAATAAACATATCAAAAATGTTGAAGATGTTGTTAAGTTGGGCGATACGATTGAAGTTAAAGTCATCAAAGTTGATGAAAAAGGTCGCGTTGATTTATCAAGAAAAGATGTTTTAAACGATATTAAAGAATGATATAATAAACTTAGTTAAGTCATTAGGTAATCGAGCGTGAAAACGTTAGGAAAGTCCATGCTAGCACAAACTGAGATGTTTGTAGTGATTGTGCTAAACGAACAAATAAGTTTAGGCACCATTTGGTGACGGCGAAGAAAAGGATTAACGGCCTGAGTATTCTTAAAGTGCCACAGTGACGAATCATAGAGAATATCTATGGGTGAAACGGGTAAACCCCTCAAGCTAGAAACCCAAATTTTGGTAGGGGCATGACTGTGCAAGAAATGAATTGACACAGTTGGCGGGAAACCGGAGATAAATGATTACCACGCTTTTTAGCGACAGAACATGGCTTATAAATGACTTGACATAAAAAGCATATAATTTAACGGTTATATGCTTTTTTTAAAAGAAGAGGGATAAGATGAGTATAGAAAATAGAAATCAAAATAGAATAAGAAATTTCTCAATCATCGCTCATATTGATCATGGAAAATCAACTTTAGCAGATCGTATACTCGAGTCTACTCATTCAGTTGATAAAAGAGATATGAAGGAACAAATGCTTGATTCAATGGACTTAGAGCGTGAGCGAGGTATTACCATAAAACTGAATTCTGTTAAGTTAAAATACCAAGCCCAAGATGGCTTAGAATATATGTTTAATTTGATTGATACACCAGGGCATGTTGATTTTACTTATGAAGTAAGTAGATCTTTAGCTGCTTGTGATGGCGCTATACTGGTTGTTGATGCGACTCAGGGTATTGAAGCTCAAACATTAGCCAATGTATATCTTGCTTTAGACAATGATTTAGAAATTATTCCTGTAATCAATAAAATTGATCTTGATAGTGCTGATGTTGAAGGTGTAAAAAAGTCTTTAGAAGAGGCTTTGGGTATATCTCCTGATGAATGTATCGCAGTTTCAGCAAAGACTGGGATGGGTATTGAAGATGTTTTAGAAGCAATCGTTAATAAAGTCCCTGCACCTCAAGGTGATATTGAGGAGCCATTACAAGCCTTGATTTTTGACTCATTTTATGATTCATATCGTGGTGTTATTCCCTTAGTTATGGTTAAAAATGGAATCATAAGAAAAGGCGATAAAATAAAAATGATGGCATCCAATGCTGTTTATGAAGTGACTGAGTTAGGTATTTATACGCCAAAGGAATTACCTATAGAATATTTAGCTGCTGGAGACGTTGGTTGGGTTTCTGCGGCCATCAAAGACATAGATAAAATTCATGTTGGGGACACAATAACCCATGATAAAAGACCTGCATTAAAACCGCTTCCTGGTTATAGAGAATTAACACCTATGGTTTATTCAGGTGTTTATCCAGTTGAAGCAGATGATTATATTTCTTTAAAGGATTCTATTGAAAAAATTAAATTAAGTGATGCTTCTTTAAGATTTACGCCGGAAACATCTTCAGCTTTAGGTTTTGGTTTTAGGGTAGGATTTCTTGGAATGCTACACATGGAAATTTTTCAAGAGCGATTGGAAAGAGAATTTAATCAAAATCTGATTACAACAGCACCATCTGTAAACTATATGGTTCATTTAACCAATGGTGACCTTGTAGAAATCGATAATCCTGCCAAAATGCCTGAAAGGCAAATGATTAAAAAAATAGAAGAACCTTATGTGATGGCGACCATCATTACCCCTAATGATTATGTTGGGAATGTCATGGAAATTTGTCAATACAAAAGGGGGATATTTAAAGATATGAAATATCAGTCTGATGTAAGGGTTGAAATTATCTATGAAATGCCTTTGTCAGAAATTATTTATGATTTCTTTAATCGTTTAAAGTCTAGTACTAAAGGATATGCGTCTTTTGACTATGAACTTTCTGACCTAAAAGAATCTGATTTAGAAAAAATTGATATTCTCTTAAACTCGGAACCTGTAGATGCTTTAGCCTTTTTGGTTCATAAGGACTTTGCTAGAGAAAGAGGCTTGAAGATTTGTCAAAAACTTAAGGATATCATACCTAGACAAATGTTTGAAATACCAATTCAAGCTGCTATTGGTTCTAAAGTTATCGCTAGAACCAATATAAAAGCTTTGCGTAAGGATGTTTTATCTAAATGTTATGGTGGAGATATTACCCGCAAGAAAAAACTTTTAGAAAAGCAAAAAAAGGGTAAAAAACGCATGAAGTCTGTCGGGTCTGTAGAAATACCTCAAGAGGCATTTATGTCTGTTCTATCTTTAGAAAAAGATGATTAATTAAAAACGCCTTCCTTGAAGGCGTTTTTATGATATTTAAGATGATTTTCTTTTAAAAATTGTCTTATTATGTTAACATAATAATGGTGATAGTATGATAAAAGGACTGTATATTCATATACCTTTTTGTGATCAAATTTGTACTTATTGTGATTTTTGCAAAATGGTGACTTCAACACATAATAAAAAAGAGTATATGAAAGCTTTAGTAAAAGAAATGGAATATTATAGTGATTTATTAGAGCATATTGAAACCATTTATATTGGTGGTGGAACACCATCATCCATAGATGATGATTTAATGGATGCTTTTTTGGACGAACTTGATATATTGGTTGATATGACTCATATAAAAGAGTTTACTATTGAGGCTAATCCAAATGATATTACACCTAATTTTTTAGAAATTCTAAGAAAACATCATGTTACTAGAGTATCTATGGGTGTTCAAAGTATGAGTGAAGATTTATTAAGATTTTTAGGTAGGACCCATACAGATGAAATCGTTGAGCATGCCATTGACCTAATTAAAACATCAGGTTTAAATTTTAATTTAGATTTTCTCTATGCCATACCTGGTCAAAGTCTAGAAGACTTAAAAAAAGACTTAGATTATATTAAGAAATTTAAAGCCCATCATATATCATATTATTCTTTAATTTTAGAAGATAGGACAGTCTTAAATTACTTAATTAATAAACATAAAGTTGAGGACTTTCCAGACGATTTAGCTAGAGAATATGGCGAACTTATTGACATAGAACTTGAAAAATTAGGCTATCATAAGTATGAGTTTTCTAATTATGCTAAAGCTGGGTATGAGTCTAAACATAATTTAATATATTGGAATTTAGAAGAATATTTAGGTATTGGTCTAAATGCAAGCTCACAGTTTAATAATACAAGAATGATTAATCCGACGAAATTGTCGGTCTATTTAAAGGGTATTCAAGATAAGAGTTTGACCATGCACAATATTGAGGATTTTAATCCTAAATTAGAAACCTTATTGGTTGGTCTAAGAAAAACTGAAGGCATTTCTATGTCGGCATATAAAGAACGTTTTAAAAAAGGTGTTTTTGATATTTATCCTCAATTGAAAAAGTTCCTTGATTCAAATTTATTGGAAATACAAGGAGATTACTTAAGATTTACTTCAGAGGGTATATACTTATCTAATCAGGTTTACGTGGATATTATATGATTTTAGATACCTATTTAAAAGAATATTTATATTATCTTAAGATTACAAAGAACTTATCTAAGAATACCATCATTTCTTATGAACGTGATTTAAAATCCTATTTAGACTTTATTAAAACCAATTATAAAATTAGAGATTTAAATGATATTCATAAGGATCATATTCAAAATTTTTCTAGAAGTTTATCTAGGAAAAATAACTCAAATTCAACCATCACCCGAAAACTGTCTTCGATAAGATCATTTCATCGTTATTTAATGAGCGAGAATATTGTTGATAAAGACATTTCAAGAAAAGTAAAAAAACCGAAAACTCATAAGTTCTTACCAACGGTTTTGAATATGAGAGAAGTAGAAGATATGATTAACTTAACCTACGAAAATAGTGACCCTTTATCTTTAAGAAACCAAGCCTTAATAGAAATTGCTTATGGTTCAGGTCTTAGGGTTTCTGAATTGCTTAATTTGAGAATTAGTGATTTACATCTGAATAAGGGATTAGTGAATATCCTTGGAAAAGGAAATAAAGAAAGAATCATTCCTTTAAATGAAAACGCTGTGCTTGCTATACAAAAATATATTATTGAAGCTAGACCCTTATTAAAAGCTAAAAAAGCTGATTTATTATTTGTTAATAAATTCGGTCAGCCCCTAAGTCGAGTTGGTTTCTTTAAATTAATTAAAAAGCTTGCCAATGATGTTCATATTCAAAAACAAGTTTCACCTCATACTTTAAGGCATTCATATGCGACACACTTGTTAGAAAACGGAGCGGATTTAAGAACTGTTCAAGAACTTTTAGGTCATGAAGATATTTTAACAACAGAGAATTATACACACGTTTCTAAAAAACGTATTAATAAAATTTATAATGATGCTCATCCAAGAGCATCAAAGAAAGAAGGAGAAAATGAAATATAAAAGAATATTTTTAATTGTCATTGATTCTGTTGGTGTCGGTGAATTACCAGACGCTGATAAATTTAATGACTTAGGAGCCAATACAATTGCTAATTTAGCTAAAGAAACTGGAGGGATTCACCTACCAGTTCTTGAATCTTTTGGTTATGGAAATTTAACAGAAATTCAAGGTGTAAAGCCAGTTCAGCAACCAAGAGCTAATACGACTAAAATGATGGAAATATCAAATGGTAAAGATACCATGACTGGCCATTGGGAAATTATGGGTATTAAGACAGTTAAACCATTCAAAACTTTTACTGACTCTGGATTTCCTCAAGATTTAATTGAAAAGATAGAAGAATTATCATCAAGAAAAGTAATTGGTAATAAATCAGCTTCCGGTACAGAAATATTAAAAGAATTAGGTCCTGAACAAGAAAAAACTGGTGCTTTAATTGTCTATACTTCAGCTGATTCAGTCCTTCAAATAGCTGCACATGAAGAAGTTATTCCTCTAAAAGAACTCTATGATATTTGTGAAAAAGTAAGAGAATTAACCTTAGATGAAAAATGGCGTGTAGGTAGAATTATTGCGAGGCCATATCTTGGATCAGAAACAGATGGATACAAAAGAACGACCAATAGACATGATTATGCCTTATCTCCTACTTCAAAAACTGTCTTAGATATACTGGCTGAAAATAATTATGATGTTATTTCAGTTGGGAAAATCAAGGACATCTTTAATGGTTCAGGCATCACTGACCATTATGGCATTAAATCTAATCATGATGGTATGAACAAAGTTATGATGCTAACTGAAAAAGAATTTACTGGGCTTAATTTTACAAATTTAGTTGACTTTGATGCCCTATATGGACATAGAAGAGATTCTCAAGGATATAAAGAGGCTATGGAAGAGTTTGATCGTGATTTAGGACAATTAATTACGAAACTAAGAGATGATGACTTATTAATGGTGACTGCTGATCATGGTAATGATCCAACCCATCATGGGACAGACCATACTAGAGAATATGTTCCTCTATTTATTTACAATCATAAATTAAAAGGATCATTTTTAGATATTAGTAAAACTTTTGCGGATATTGGACAAACAATAGCTGACAACTTTGGTTTATCGGGCACTGAAATTGGTACTAGTTTACTAAATGACTTAAAATAAAATTTTACATATTAAAAGGCAAAATTTATAATAAATTTTGCCTTTTAATTTATATTAGACTAATTTTCTTAGTACTTGCTTTAAGTGCTTTTATGGAAGCTTTCTTTTCTTTTTCATGATTTTTTAAAGTTTGTTTAATTAACTTACGAATATTCTTAGATTTTTTTGAGTAGCTAATGTATTCATCAAAGGACTTAATTAAGCTCTTGTAATCATTGTCTAATTCTTGGTTTAATTCATTATTATGATCAAGATTATCTAAATAATCTTCTATTAACATGACTAAATCAAATTGATGCTTTTTATTTGCCTTATCTATAAATTCACTAAAGTGAAGGTCTCTTTGATTAATTTCAGATGTTTTTTCTTTAATAAAAGCGTTCTTTTCTTTGATGGTTTCATCGATTAATAACTGATAACGAGATTGAATACCTCTAATCGTATGATTATAAGATTCAGTAACATAGACATAATCTTGATTAATCTTATCTAAAGTATTGTGATATTCATCTTCAAGTCCTTGTACATCGTCTTGGTAAGTATCTAGTAATTTAAGGATATTCTTTGAATCAAACTTAAGCTGAGACTTAAAATATAAGTCTTTGTAAGCTTCAATTTTATCTTTAACTTTTTCATCTAGAGTAATTTCAGCATAGAGCATCTTTTCATTAAGACGATTTTTGCTTTCTTGAAGTGATTCATATAATAAATCATCTAAAGGATAAGCATCTTCATCAACATTATCGACAAATTCATTATACTTGATTTCAGCATATCGATAGATTTCATCCATTTCTTCAATGGTAGCATCATAGAGTTTGCTGGCAGAATAATAAGCGTCTTCTAGATACATATCTAGTTCATCTAATCGTTTTTGATAAAGCATGATTTTTTCATTATTTCGATATTTTCTAAGAATTTCATCAACATGAGCTCTATATTCTTTTTTGACTTCTATTAATGTGTCTTCTAAAAGTTTTTTTAATCCTTTATCATCTGTTTTTTCAATTTCAGATACGATGTCATAAACTTGTTTTTGATACTTAGAAAACTCAGACATTGAAGCTTCCTCTTTTAAATTAACTTCATGATTAATCATTTCATAGTAATGAATTCTCTCGCTATCCACATTATGCATGAGGGCAGTAAGTCTTAATTTTAAATCCTCTTCAGCTAGTTTAATTTGCTCCTTAGCGAATCGCATTTGATTAAGATAAGTAGAAGCAATTAAATCATGATTAATTTGGGTTTCAGAGAGTATTCTATTTTGCTGAATTAAAAGCATTCTTTTTTCATTTTGGTACATATGTTTAAAATGTATGGTGTCGATTTCACTTTCTTTTAAGGCTAAGAGAATATCAGAAGTGCTATTTAAGAGATTAATGTCCATAGAGACTAAATCATGGACATCATGATTAATTAATTGTGTAAATTCAGATAAGAATGTTCTTGATAAGTTCTCTTTTTTCATTTGATAATCTATATGAGCGTTCATGAGATCATTTAGGAAAAGAATATACTTTTTATCTCTTTTTAAGGCTATTTGAGTAGCGTCAATGCTTGATTGATTATCTAGTAAAAAAGTCTTGATATCTTTAACTATATTGATAATATCAATGATTTGAGTGACGAATTTATTTTCTATAAAATGTACAAACTGGTGTTCATTCATTTTTATTTCATGATTAAGCTGAGCTAGTTTATAAGTAAAATATATATGGTATTTTAAGGCTTTATTCATTTTATATAATCTAGTAAAATCAACTTCCTTAGTAACAATACGACTACCATTATCATAAAATAATTGAGCTAAAAATGGATCTGTTTTATAGAAGTTCATATATAAATCTAAACTTTTTTTCATCTCCATAATTGATAATTCATTGTTTATTTTAAAATCTTTAATAATGGATTTCTTATCTTTAATTAGAGTTTTTACTTTTCTTTTACCAAATTTTTCTGCTTGGCTTTGATCGTTTGTTTTTTTGTATTTAATATGATAATAGTGATTATATGCCTCTTCAACTTCAGAAGTGTAATTATCTATTAATCTTTTTTCTTGTTTATGTAGGAAACTTTGATATCGAGTGAATTGCTTTTGTTTTTCTTCAGTAAGTTGTTTAATATTTTCAGAATAAGGGTCTTCATTGATAGAAAAATTAATTTGACTTTCAGTTAAGTTTTTAATTTCAATATCAAAAAACTCATCTAAAATTTCCTCTTTAAATGTTTTCGTTGTAATTAATTTTTTGATATCTTCATCAATTGAAGCAATCTTTTGGTCTAAAGCTGAAAATTCTTCAATAATTTCAGTAAAATGTTTCTCTATTGTATAATTAATAGTTTCACTCTTTTGCCTTAAGTAATCATGGTTACTTTGAACATTTTCAATAGTACCTGACAAAAAGTGTTTATAGGAAGTGAAATACTCCATATTAGATTCAACCAATTGATTATGTAAGTATTCTATAGAAAAAACTCTTTCTTCTAAATCATCTATTTCAAATTGAAAGACTTCGTAATGGTTATTGTGAATTTTCCTTAGGCCATCAGAGATAATCTTTTGTTTTTCTACAATCATATGTTCATCATGATTAATGATAGATTCTGTCAATTCTTGTGCTCGTTTACGAATATCAGTTAATGATTCACTAATATCCTTTAAATTATTAATGGTAATTTGTCGATTGCTATTGATTTTATGTTCTATATTCTTATGAAGATCGTCGAAAAATGATAATTCATCTTTTGATGATTTATCAAATTTGTCTTGATATTGCTTGGCGTTATAAATATCTTTATCGATCTTTTGAGACAAAATATTCCTCCTATGAATTAATAATTCTATCTTGCTTGTTTTGAGATGTTCGATTACTTTCTTTGATGTCATCCATTTTAGATTTCGTTCTTTGGATGACTTCTTGGTGAATTATATTGGTTTTATCAATAATTGATTCTTCAACGCAAATTAAATCTTTTAATGGTTGATCTAATTCTTTATCATAACCAAGTGTTGATTTAATTGAATCATTTTTATAATCTCTATGTAATGATATAAACAAATCATTGGTTTGAATGTATTCATTTAAATATTCTTTTTCAAGTGTTTGATGTTTTAAATAAAGTTTTCTAAAGTCTTCAAAGAGTTTTTCTTCAACATCTTTAATTTTTTCTTCAAGTAAAGGTACTTTTACAAATTTATCACGTTCTACCTTGCTAAGTTTGATATTTAAAGAATCTTGATAATCCTGGAAGACATTCTGGTAATTAAGTTTTAGGTTAAGAAGTCTTGTTTGTCTTTCAGCTGGAATAATATTTGCTTGTGAAACTAATTGTGCTTTGGTAGTATTAATATTTTCAATCTCTTGTTCAGTAATATAATCTATGTATTGATTTTCAACTTCAGCATCAAAAATAATTTTATGTTTGCTTTTATTAATAAATACTTTTTCTTGTTCGTAGTCATCCATCATTAATTGATACTGATATAAAACTTCTTGATTAATTTTCTTAATAAGTTGTTTTAGGGACTTATCATTTTCTTTAACTGCTTTTAAAACGTAAGTTTTGAGTGCCTCAATCGAAGCCTCTTTATCATTAGCGTATTTTTTAAATTGTTCTTGCTGATCATTAAGGTTTTTACTTAGCCAATGATTTAAGTCTTCTGACATATGAGACAACAGTTCTTGTTGTTTTTTTATTTTGTCTTGTAAATTTAAAGTTTTTTCTTCTAAATGATCAAATTCACGATCAATAATTTCTTTTTGTTCATCTGAATGAACTTTAACCATAGCTATTTTTTCAATGAAATAATCTTTCATTTGACCATGTATATTTTCAACCACTTGTGTAAAGAAGGTAAGAGAAGAATTAAGGGTATCAATGACGTATATGATGTAATCACTGAGATTTTGAAAGGCTTTATCTTTGTTTTTCATGTAGGTTAATCTATCAATAGTAGCAATAGAGTTTTCAGTAAAAACATAGAGTTGGTCGTCATAATAATTATTAATTCTATCAATTAAAGAAGAAGCATGATGATCATATGCATATTTTAAAACATCATAATAGATGTTTGTAAGTGTAATTAAAACATCCTTAAAATCAGCTTGTTTAATCAGCATATCATTGATTTGCACTTGGTTATTGTGTAGGTCTAGTAATTGCTTTTTTTTAAGTAAATCTAATTTCATTATTTGTGATTTAAAATTTAATATTTTTTCATGTTTTTCTTGATATGAATCAATTAAATTTTGACTCATGAGTGAAGTTTTTTTAGAATAATTGTTATCTAGTTGTTGGTGCAATGTAAGTCTATTTTTTTCAAAGTAGGTAAGGCTTGAATAAGTCTTAGCTTTTTCAGATAAGTAATCTATAAATTCTTTGCTTTCATTAGAGTTTAGCTCAATATTTCTATTCGTTTTTTGAATGAGATTGTTTAAGAATTGTTCTTTCCTTTTTATTTTAGACATATTGATGCTTTCATAATCAAAAAAGCCTTTAACTAGGTAATAATTTCTAGCTTTTAAAGACTGCGTAATTCTTTCTTTCATTATTTTCATGAAAGCTTCTAACATATTGGTTTGACTCGAGTAAAAAAGATCTAATTTTGATTGATAAAATTCATAAAAATCCCTATGAACTCTTGTTTCTAGGTTATTGATTGCATGATTAAAGTCTTTCTGCATATCTAAACTGGCTTTGTCTTCTTCTAAGCGGATGGCTGATTGATATATTTCATGTGTTTTATCAACATATAATTTATGAATGTTAATTGATTTTAATCTAGTCTTCATTTGTTTTTGTGCAAGCTTATAATCTGTGTTAAGGGTTTCTAAAAACTTAATGTAATCACCCTTAATGTCAACATTAAGGATTTCTTTTTTTATCTCAGCAATCTCTAAACGGTTTTTTGATTCTAAAGTGATGATTTCATTGGCTATTTCATCAATATGGTATAAAAGTTGTGATAATTTATCAGTTGTCTTTTTTATTAAACCAACAAAGTTACTTTGGTAATCAGCCAAGTCTTTCTTAATTTTCAAGACTTCGTCATCTCTAATCTCATTAAATTCTTGAGAGAATCCGATAAGTTCAGATAATAATTTATCTAAGTCATTAAAACCTTGATTAAAATAGAAATTATAGTTTGAGTAAATATTGATGGCATTTTCAATATACTTAATAGGAACAGCATATGAAAACTTAATTTCTTCATTTCTTGTAAATGCTTCAACTTTAATTTCTTTAATACGACTTTGATAAGTAGATATATTGTAATTTGTTATTTTTTCAATTTTATCAATAAGGTAATTGGCTTTGTTTTCAAGAGTTTCAACTTGTAAGATGTATTTTTCAAGATCATCAGAACGATGTTCTTCATAAGCTTTCAAAATAAAAGGATATAGTTTATTTTGAGATTTTAAAAGGTCTTCTTTAATAATTCTTTGATATTTTATTTTATTATTATTGGCTATTCTTATTTGTTTGATTAATTTTTGAATAAGTTTTTGATTAATTTCACTGTATGGTTTTTGTTTAATATCACTAATACTATAAATGTCTTCTTTATAGGCATTTAGTTTTTGTGAACTTTGTTTGAATGCTGCATTAATATCATTTCTAGTACCTCTTAAACTTGTCAATGATTGAAGTATTTTTTGGTTTAAAGAAATTAAGTCATCTTTATCAATTTTAGATAAATCATTTTTTAATTGAGTAATAGCATTTTTTGATTTTTCTATAGTCCATATCATTTTGTTGCTAACTTGGGCTGATAATTCATCATAGGAATTTTTAAAAGAAAGAAGTTTTTTCTGTTCTTTTTCTATAAAAATATGATGTACTTTCATATCTTCATCAATTGATAAGTTATTCTTTTTGGTAAGATTTAAATAGATATCTAGTGCATCTTGTTTGCGACTTTCGAATTGTTCAATAATATTTTCAAATAGCTTATTTTCTTCATTTACTTTATTGTCTAGTTGAGTCATTTGATCATGGATGTCTTGGTTAAATTCATATCTAATTTCTTTAAACTTTGCTTCTATAATAGTTTGATTCTGAGTAAAATCAGTGAATTCTTTATCCATTTGATCTAAGTAATCGTTTTGATTTTGTAGGAGTTGATTTTCCAATGCTTTGATGTTATTGTCATAATTTGTTTTTTCATTAAGAAAAGACCGTTTAAGATCTTGTAAACGGTTAAGTGATTGAGATTCAAATTCGGGATATGCTTTTTTATATTTTATTAAGATATCGCCTTTACTTGCCATTTGACTCTCCTTATATATCTTTATAGGTTCATTATAATATAATCATAGTTATTTATCAATAATTTAGGTGAATTTGGGATGTAATTTTTGTCTTAAATTGTTATAATAGTATTGAGGTGTATATGGACAAGAGAATAATTACAAGTGACCTACTGATTGATGAAGAAGTAGAAGGAACACTTAGACCCCAATATTTTAATGAGTATATAGGGCAAAAAGATGTTAAAGAAATGATTGAAATAGCAGTTAAAGCGGCAAAAAAAAGACATGAATCTTTGGATCATGTTCTTTTATATGGCCCTCCAGGGTTAGGTAAAACGACTTTGGCTCAAGTTATTGCTAATGAATTAGATGTAAATATGAAATTTGTGAGTGGACCTACCGTTGAAAGAACAGGAGATTTAGCTGCTATTTTAACCTCTTTGGAAGCTGGTGATGTTTTATTTATTGATGAGATTCATCGTTTACCTAAGATAGTTGAAGAAATTTTATATTCTTCTATGGAAGATTATGTCATTGATATTGTTGTTGGAAAAGATGCTGGTGCTAAATCAATAAGGGTAGATTTATCGCCATTTACACTGATTGGTGCAACGACTAGATTCGGTGATTTAACAGGTCCACTAAGAGATAGGTTTGGTATTATACATAAACTTGAGTTTTATTCTGATAAAGATTTAGAAACTATATGTAAAAGAACGGCAGGCATTTATCAGTGTGATACAGAAGATTTGGCTGTTATTGAACTTGCTAAAAGAAGCCGCGGTACTCCTCGGATAGTCAATCGTTTATTTAGAAGGGTTAGAGATTTTGCTGATATTTTAGGTGATGGTTATATAAGTTTAGATATTACAAAAAAGGCTTTAGATAAGCTTAGAATAGATGATATGGGCTTAGATAATAAGGACAGAGAGTACTTGATTGGAATTATTGAAAAATATCATGGTGGTCCTGTGGGTTTGGATACGATTGCAACATCTATTTCTGAAGATCCTACAACTTTAGAAGATGTTTATGAACCTTATTTAATTCAGCAAGGTTTTATAAGTCGTACTCCAAGAGGTCGGGTTGTGACTGAGAAGGCCTATAAACATCTAAAAAAATCATATCAAGGAGCTTTATTTTAATGAAAACATCAGATTTTGATTATCATTTACCTGAAGAATTAATTGCACAAACACCCTTAGAAAAGCGCAGTGAATCAAGACTTTTGCTGGTTAATCGTCATGATAAATCATTGATTCATGATCATTTTTCAAACATCATCGATTATTTGAAAGAAGATGATGTTTTAGTTTTGAATGATACTAGAGTCTTACCAGCAAGACTTCATGGAATAAAAACATCTACACAAGCTCATATTGAAGTCTTATTATTAAATCAATATGGGGAACATATGTGGGAAGCTTTAGTTAAGCCTGCTAGAAGAGTTAAACTTGGAACGAAAATTCAGTTTGGAAATGGAGAACTAAGACTTGAATGTATTGAAGTTCTTGATGAGGGTATTCGTCATTTTAAATTAATTTACGATGGTGATTTAGAAGTCATACTAGGTCAATTGGGCGAGATGCCATTGCCACCATATATACACGAAAAGTTAAATGATAAGGAAAGATATCAAACTGTATATTCAAAAGTTGTTGGCTCAGCTGCTGCACCAACTGCTGGCTTACATTTCACCAAAGACTTACTTGAAAAAATTAAAAATAAAGGAGTTCAAATTGAATACCTTACCTTGCATGTTGGTTTAGGAACCTTTAGACCTGTAAATGTCGAAGATGTTCTAAAACATAAGATGCATAGGGAATATTATCAGATTTCTAATAAAACGGCTCAAGTTTTAAATAAAGCTAAAAGTGAGTCTAGAAGAATTGTAGCTGTTGGTACGACTTCAGTGAGAACTTTAGAAACTGTATTCCATAAATATAATTCTTTTAAAGAAGATATAGGGTATACTGAAATTTTTATTTATCCTGGTTTTGAATACAAAGCCGTAGATGCTTTAATCACTAATTTTCATTTGCCTAAATCAACTTTATTAATGTTGGTATCTGCCTTTGCTAGTAAAGAAATTATTATGAATGCTTATGAACAAGCTATTCAACATAAGTATCGATTTTTCTCTTTTGGAGATTCAATGTTTATAAGCAATTAAAAAAACCACCTTTGGGTGGTTTTAGTTTTCAATAGGTTTAATCTTTTTAGCCAAATATATGACTGGTGTATCTAAAATTGCGACAATTAACTTGATAAAGTAAGTGGTGAAAATAAGAATTAAAATACTATTAAAGTCTTTATAATAAAAAGCGATTGGTACAAATATCACAGTATCAAGAAATTGGGATAAGATTGTTGATCCGTTGTTTCTTATCCATAGGTACTTGTTATCTGGAAGTTTATCTTTAATTTTTGAAAAGATATATACATCTACAAGTTGAGAGACAATAAAAGCTAACATACTTGCAATGAATACTATGGGAAGAAAACCAAAAATTTCTTTTAAGTATGGCATGGCCCAATCATTTTCATTTGCTTTAAATTGAATCGCAATTTGCATGATAATCACGGTTACAAACATAACTGAAAAGCCAATGAATACAGCTTTTTTTGCTTCCCTTTTACTGTATATTTCATTGAGTACATCAGTGGCTAAAAAGATAGTTCCATATAAGATGTTACCAAGACTCGCTTCAACTCCAAATAGATCAACAACAGTAAGAACTTGAATGTTAGCTAAAATGGTAGATAAGACGATCCATAGGAAGATTCCTAATCTTCCAAAAAATTTATAACTTAATAAGAAAAACCCAAAGTTAGTTAATGCAAAAAATATCCAAATAATTTCGTTTGGCATAATATCCTCCTAGTTTTTTTTCGCAGGATGGTTTCGAACTGCGTTATACGATATTTAATTATAACAAAACTTATTAAAATAGCAAGAATTGTTTGCTTAAAACCATAAAATTTAGTACAATATATTTGAATGAATGGAGGATATATTATGGAAAAAAAGATTTTAGTTGAAGTGTCTGCTAGACATTGTCATTTGTCTAAAGAACATTTAGATATATTGTTTGGTCAAGGTTATGAGTTAACTGTAAAGAAAGAATTATCTCAACCAGGTCAGTTTGCTGCTAACGAGAAAATTAAGGTTATTGGTCCAAAAAGAGAATTGGCTAATGTGTCAATTTTAGGACCAACAAGAAAAGAATCTCAAGTTGAAATCTCATTAACGGATGCAAGATCTATTGGGATTGATGCTCCAATTAGAGAATCAGGTGATATTAAAGATTCTGCAGGTTGTACTATAGTTGGACCTAAGGGGCAAGTTGAATTAAAGGAAGGTGTTATTGTTGCAAAAAGACATATTCACATTACTCCTGAAGATGCGATGAATTACGGTTTAAAAGATAAAGAAGTTGTCTCTGTAAAAATAGATACTGACCAACGCTCAACCATTTTGGGTGATGTGGTTATTAGAGTTAGAAATGACTTTTCTTCAGCCATGCATATTGATACTGACGAAGGTAATGCAGCTGGTGTTAGTGGAGTTCAATACGGGATTATTTTATAATGGCGATTAAATACGAGTTGATTCATGAAGATAAGTCAACCGGCGCTAGATATGGTGTTTTGCATACGCCTCACGGCCGTTTTGAAACACCTATTTTTATGCCTGTTGGTACTCAAGCAACAGTTAAGACTCTTGAACCAAGTGAAATCGAAGAAGTTAGTGATGGTTTAATTTTGGGAAATACTTATCATTTATGGTTACAACCTGGTGATGATATAGTTAAGGAACATGGTGGTATTAGAGGTTTTATGGCATGGGATCATGCTCTTTTAACTGATTCTGGAGGCTATCAAGTTTTTTCTTTATCTGAAATGCGCAAAATTGATGAAGAAGGAGTCACTTTTAGACATCATTTAAACGGATCTATTTTAAAAATGTCACCTGAAAAAAGTATAGAAGTACAAAATAATTTAGGTGCTGATATTATCATGTCTTTTGATGAGTGTCCACCTTTTCATGCAGATTATAAGTACCATAAGGAATCTTTAGATAGAACGTTAAGATGGGCACAAAGAGGTAAAAATGCCCATAAGAACCCTGAAAGTCAAGCTCTATTTGGTATTGTTCAAGGGGGTCCTTTTAAGGATTTAAGAAAATATTCTATCGATGAGTTAAAGAAAATTGACTTTCCTGGATATTCAATAGGTGGTTTATCTGTTGGAGAAACTAAAGAAGAAATGTATGAAGTTTTAGAGTTTTTAAAAGATCATATGCCTAAAGATAAACCTCGATATTTAATGGGTGTTGGTTCTCCAGATGATTTAATCATCGGCGTCATCAATGGTATAGATATGTTTGATTGCGTTCTTCCTACAAGAATAGCTAGACACGGCACAGCCATGACTAGTGTTGGAAAAGTTGTCATAAAAAATAAAACTTATGAAAGAGATTTATCTCCTTTAGATGAAAATTGTAAGTGTAAAGTTTGTACAACTTATACTAAAAGCTATATTCGTCACTTATTTAAGTCAAAAGAGTTTTTAGGACAGAGATTGGTGACTTATCATAACTTATATTTCTTAAAGAATTTAATGAAAGAAGTAAGACAAGCTATTCAAGAAGATAGATTGCTTTCTTTTAAAAATGAGTTTTTTGAAAAATATTATAAAAAGAAATGATTTTATTGAATAACTTGTTTATTTACTTATTAAATTGTGATAATATGTAATTGAGATTTTTTGGAGGTAGCCATGTTTAATATGGATGATAAGTTTAATCAAAAACCTAAAATTAAAGTTATTGGCGTTGGTGGTGGTGGCGGTTCTGCCGTTAATCGAATGATAGAAAATGAAGTCTTAGGTGTCGAATTTGTGGCAATGAATACAGATGCTCAAGTATTGAAGTTATCTAAAGCTGACGTTAGATTGCAGTTAGGTAAGAATTTAACTCGTGGATTAGGCGCTGGCGCAAATCCTGATGTTGGTCGACAAGCTGCAGAAGAATCTGAAGATGAAATTCGTGAGTTATTAGCTGAAACCGATATGGTCTTTATTACTGCTGGTATGGGTGGTGGTACTGGAACTGGGGCAGCACCAATCGTTGCTAGATTAGCAAGAGAAATGGGATGTTTAACTATAGGTATCGTGACTAAACCATTTGGTTTTGAAGGGAAAAGACGGATGTCTGTTGCCTTAGAAGGTTTAGAAGCCTTAAAACCTTATGTTGATACTTTGATTGTGATTCCTAATGACAAATTATTCTATGTTGTTGATAGAAATACTTCATATTTAGATGCCTTTAGAGAAGCTGATAAAGTCTTAAGACAAGGTGTTCAAGGTATTACAGAAATTATAGCTATACCTGGTGTTGTAAATGTTGACTTTGCTGACGTTAAAACTGTCATGAAAGATAAAGGTACTGCATTAATGGGTATTGGTGTGGCTGAAGGGCCTAATCGTGCCATTGAAGCAGCTAGAGAAGCTATTAGATCACCGCTTTTAGAGACATCAATTAATGGAGCGACAGATGCCATCGTTAATATTACATCAAATTTCCATGCATCTTTATATGAGATAGATGAAGTCATTGAAGAAATTCATAAGAGTTCAACGACAGATATTAATGTCATTTATGGTACGGCTATTAATTCTGATTTAGGTGATGAACTTGTCGTGACTGTCATAGCTACTGGTTTTAACGATGATCCTATATTTAATAAAGATAATAAAATTGATAAAAGAGAAAATAAGGTCGAAGAAGTTCAAGAAGATAGAGCTATAGTTTCTAAGAAAAAGCATAAGAAACATAAAAAGTCTAAAAAGGAAATCGAGAAAACCTTAAGTAAAGATGATGATGTTGAAGATGAAATCAATGTACCAAATTGGTTGAAAAACTCATTTAAGGATTAAATGAAATAAATAAATGTTTTTTAGATAAATTTTTAAAGATGTAAGCCATTCATGACTTACATCTTTTTACTTATTTAAATTGTATTTAAGGGCGTTTAATGTTAAAATTGAATAGATAAAGGAGGGGCTAAAATGGATGAAATTAAAGACAAATTATCTCAAGAAATTACTAAAATATTAGAAGATAACCATGATTTCAACCAAATCAGAGACTTACTTGAAGACTACCATCATTATGAAATTGCTAAAGTCATCATCGATTTAAATGATGACCTATTAAACAAAGTCTATGAATCCTTATCAATGATTTCTTTAACAGAGGTTTTTGAAGAATTATCTCCTGAAAATGCCTTTACCTTACTTGAAAAAATGAGTGTTACGAAAATTATCAATATCTTTGAGTTGATTGAAACAGATGATTTAGTCGATATTATTCAATCTATTGAAGATATTGATAAACAAGTCCTATATCTTTCTATGATTTCTACAGAAAAAAGAAAAATTATTAAATCATTATTGCATTTTGATGATGATATGGTGGGTTCTATCATGAACAATAATTTTGTTAGCTTGGAAGCCAACATGACTGTAAAAAAAGCCATAAAATCGGTTGTTGATCAAGCTCCCGATGTTGAATATATTCATAATATTTACATTGTTGATGAATATAAGCACTTAATGGGGACATTATCATTAAAAGAGTTGATTAATCAAGGACACGAAAAGAATACTTTGATTAAAGATATCATGTTAGAAAACTTAATAGTATTGTATCCGACCACTTCAATTGAAGAGGCTATTGAAATAATGAAAAACTATGACTTTCAATTATTACCAGTCGTTAATAGTGAGCGTTTGTTGATCGGTATTATCTCTTTCGATGATACTCTTGAGGCGATGAGTGAAGAATCATCTCAAGATTATGCTTCTTTGGCTGGTTTAACGGATGTAGAAATCGAAGAAGATGAAAAAGTTTTTTCATCCATTAAGAAGAGACTACCTTGGTTAATGATTTTATTATTTGTTAACTTAATTACTTCATCAATCATCACCGAATATGAAAAAGAATTACAAACTTTGACAACTTTAGCTATTTTTATGCCTTTGATTTTAAACATGGCAGGAAATTCATCAACCCAAGGTTTGGGAGTTATTATTAGACTTTTCGCAACCAATCAATTAAAACAAAAAGGGATGGTTTTAAGACATTTACTTAAGGAATTATTGACAGGGATAATCAATGGCCTTATTGTGGGTATTGGTTTATTTATCATGGTAATCTTATTTAACCTAATTCGGGGAATTCCCATGGATCAAGGTTTAAATTTCGCTTTAGTTATAGCCTTATCAATTCAACTAGCTTTGATTGTAGCCACTTTGGCTGGTTCATTGGTGCCTTTACTTATGAATTCAATAAAGATTGACCCAGCGACCGCTTCAGGCCCATTTATTACCACTATTAATGATATATTATCATTATTAATTTATTTTGGTTTAGCAACCGCATTAATATCAGGATTAAGTTGAGGAGGGCATGATGGAAGCAAAAATTGTTGATTATAAAATAGAAATTTTATCTATTATTGAAAACAATATTGATTATCCCAACATTATCGATTTATTAAATGAATATCATCCTTATGACATATCTAGAGCTTTTATAGAATTAGAAGATGATATTTTATTACAATTAATTAAATCTGTATCCGAGGAATTTTTAGCTGATATTTTTGAGTATTTAAATATTAATGAATTAAAAGATATTATAGATTTTTTTACTAGTCAACAATTGGCCATGATTTTTGGGGCTATGGATTTAGATCTAGCTGTTGACTTCATTCGTGATTTAGGTAAAAAGGGTATTGAAATCATCAATCATACTGAAGTTTCTAGACGTAAAAAAATGCTTGAAATGTTATCATATGATCCTGATGAAATTGGGTCATATTTGAATGAAAGTTTTTTATTGATTGATGTTACCTTGTCAATTAAACAAGCCATGAAGTATGTAACTGAATTTGCACATGACACAGACTATATCTCAATTGTATATATAGCTGATAAGGATGAATTGGTTGGTTATATAAAATTAAAAGATTTAATTTCAGCTAGGGCCAATGATAGTCTTGAGGAAGTTATGGAAACAAGATTTCCTAAGGTTTATCTTGATGATGATGTTGAATACGTCGCCAAAATCATGCAAGAAACTAGAGAATCATCTATCCCTATCATTGATGAAGATAATCATTTGTTAGGGGTTGTGACTCATGATGATTTATTGGATATTATAGCTGAAGCTGAAGAAGAAGATTATACTCGATTTGCTGGTTTATCAGATTATGACCCTGATTTAGACACTATATCTGTTATTAAGTCTGTGAAATCAAGATTGCCTTGGCTAAGCATATTATTGATATTATCTATGGTAACTTCTATGATTTTATCATTCTTTGATGCGAGATTATCTACAAGTGGATCTGGTATTATATTAGCCGCAAGAATGGCTGTGTTTTTACCTTTAATTCTTGATATGGCTGGTAATACTGGGACTCAAAGTTTGGCTGTTACCATTAGGTATTTATCAAAAAATGAAGATACAAACAACGATATTTTAAGAAGAATGATATTTAGGGAATTTAAAACAGGTATTATACAAGGACTTATTATTGGAATCATCGTCTTTGGTATGATATTATTTACTGCATACACACAAAATCAGAGTCTAGAACAAATGGATTATCTTTATGGTTTAGTGACTTCAGGTGCAATTTTTATTGCTTTATTGATTTCAACATCATTAGGTGGTATTATCCCTATGCTTATGTATCGTTTAAAGATTGATCCAGCTGTGGCTAGTGGGCCATTTATCACAACTGTATCAGATATCATCACCTTAAGTATTTATTACACAATTGGCATGAGTATTCTATTGCCCATGCTTTAAATAGGAGGAAACAATGGAACTAAAAGGAAAACAAAAAGCTGCTTTAAGACGTTTAGCAAATGAAAAAGATATCATGTTTCAAATTGGTCAAGCTGGTATTAGTGACCAAGTTGTTCAAAATGTGTTAACTAATTTAGAAAAACATGAAATAGGTAGAATTTCAGTGTTAAAAAACTGTCCAGATTCTATAGATGCCATCATTAAGAAATTAGAGGATCATCAGATTATGGTTGTCTATAAAATTGGTAGAGTCTTATTGCTTTATAAAGAAAATAAGAAGTTAAAGAATAGGATTAGACTTTAATGAAAATAGTATTAACCAACGATGATGGCTATAATGCAGAAGGTATTCAATATTTATATCATTTGCTTCAAAAATATGGTGATGTTTATTTGGTAGCTCCTCACCATCATATGTCTGGGGCTTCAGTATCAAGAGTTTTTTGGACAAAAGTGAAAGTCCATCAACATGAAGAAAAAATATTCTCTGTAGAAGGAACACCAGCAGATAGTGTTTCACTAGCCTTTCATGGATTGAATATTCGTCCTGATGTGGTGATATCAGGAGTAAACTCAGGCTTTAACCTTGGTGCAGATACTGTATACTCAGGAACTGTGGGAGCTTGTATGGAATCTTTAAAGTTTAAAATTCCAGCCATTGCTTTATCTGCAGACTATGATCATTTAGAACAAGCAAAAAAAGATATAGAATCTGTTTTAGATTTTATTTTTAAACATAATTTATTATCTAAAGATTATCTATTAAATGTTAATTTTGTTTCTAAAAAGTTTAAAAAATCTAAGGGTATTCAGTTAACAGATTTAGGTTTTAGAGATACTAGACATTATTATGTGGCTGAAGACGATCATTATGTAACAAAAAGATATTTTTTAAATGAAGTGTTTACAGAAGGAACTGATTTACATGCTGTAAATCATGGTTACATATCTATTACACCTTTAAAGTTTGCAAATCAAACACAAGAAGGTTTAAATGAATTGAGAAAAAAGGTGAGTCAACTTGATTAAAAACAAAGTGTTTGCACTGCTTTTATCATTAATCAATTTAATTCTTGTACTGATATTAATAACCTATGTTATAGATAATCCTTTGATAGAAATTATACTTGGAGTCTATGCTATTATTTTTGCTTCTATCGTGTCTTTTATGATTAGAAATAGAAGGAAGGGGTCCTAAGATGTTGAATTTAAATAAACTAAATTTGCTACTTTCACAGATGAGGGACCAAAAGTTAATTGCAGTAACTAAATACGTTGGTGATGATGAAATATTAGCCTTATTAGATGCTGGCGTTAATGATTTTGGAGAAAACAGGGTTAATGTTTTTTTAGAGAAATATTTGAGACACCAAGATAAGCATATTCATTGGCACTTCATCGGTCATTTACAATCAAAAAAAGTAAAGAAAGTCATTAATCAAATTGATTATTTACATTCATTAGATCGTTTGTCTTTAGCTGACGAAATCAATAAGCATCGTTTAGAGTCATTGAATTGTTTTATCGAGGTGAATATTTCAGGTGAAGAAAATAAATACGGATTAGATTTTAAAAATGTCCTTGATTTTTTCCAAAAAATGAAAGAATATGATAAAATTAATGTCATAGGACTCATGGGTATGGCAACACACACATCGGATGAAGTATTGATTAGACGTCAGTTTGATCAATTGGTCCAATTAAAAGCACAAATTAAGGAACAGTTTAATGAAACAATTGCCTTATCTATGGGGATGTCTAATGATTATTTAATCGCTATTGATATGGGTGCGGACTATTTGCGAATAGGTTCTTTATTGTATGAGGAGGATTAATAATGGGTTTATTTAGTAAGAAGAAGAAAATTATACCAACAGATGTTGAATTTGATGATATTACCTTTTTAAAGGTTAATGATAGTAAACAAATCTATCAGTATGCAGAGTTGATTATGCATAGAGAACCAATTGTCCTAAATTTTGATAACACTTTGATTTCAGAAGCTAATGAGGTTTTAATCTTCTTATCAGGGGTTTTGTATGCTTGTGATGGTGAAGTAGTAAAAATTAAAGATAAAATCTATCTTATGGCTCAAAAGAGCGATATATTAGGTCCAACATTGAAGAAGTTTATTGATAACTATAGAGAAGAAATCTAATGTATGATTTTTTAGTTATTGCTTACTATTTATTGACAATCTATTTTTATTTAATGTTGGCTTATATTATTTTATCTTGGACACCATTGGTTAATTCAAAATTTTATGAAATGCTTACTAGAATTGTTCATCCTTATTTGGGGATGTTTAGAGGTTGGTTAATACTAGGACAAATAGATTTTACTCCTATGTTTGGTTTAATTTTATTTCAATTTTTATTAAGATTTATTGCGCAGGCATTGACAGGTTAATCTTTTACTTGCAAATATCTTAAAATTTGTTATAATTTAGTAGATATATACGATGATTAGGACAAGGAAGGTTTTGCCTTTAGAGAGCTTGTGGTTGGTGAAATCAAGCATTAAGACCTTTTATCACCTATGAGTATGATTAATGAATTTAGTAGTTAATCACGTGACCAGCGTTAATGGATTTGAGTGCTAGTGTAAACTAGAATTAAGGTGGTACCGCGTGAAAACGTCCTTTGTTTAAGGATGTTTTTTTTGTTTTATTAGGAGGAGAAAAAATGGAAAAAAAAGATTTTAAGGATTCGTTATTAATACCAAAAACGGACTTCCCTATGAGAGGGAATTTAGGTAAAAAAGAACCTGTTATTCAAAGTGAATGGGAGAAGAAAGATTTATATAATCTTGTTTTAAATAAAAATAAAGATTATCCACAATTCTTTTTGCATGATGGACCTCCCTATGCAAATGGATCAATTCATGCAGGACATGCTTTAAATAAAATTTTAAAGGATTTCATTGTTCGTTATAAAAACATGAATGGTTTTAAAGCGCCTTATTTACCAGGTTGGGATACTCATGGTTTACCTATCGAGAATGCTTTAACCAAAAATAAAAAAGTCAATCGTAAAAAAATGAATCTTGCAGATTTTAGAAATTTATGTAAGGATTATGCTTTAGAGCAAATAGATATTCAAAGACAACAATTTAAAAGATTAGGTGTCCTAGGTGAATGGGAAAAACCATATGTTACTTTAGATAAAGATTATGAGGCTGCTCAATATAGGGTCTTTAATCAAATGGTTAAAAAAGGACTTATATATAAGGGTTTGAAACCAGTATACTGGTCACCATCTAGTGAAACAGCCTTAGCTGAAGCTGAAATTGAATATAAGGATGTTGTATCACCTTCAATCTATGTTTCAATGGAAGCTAAAGATACTAAAGATAAGCTTCCTAAACATACTCATTTTGTAGTTTGGACAACAACTCCTTGGACCATTCCTGCTAATTTAGCCATAGCTGTCGGGCCTGAAATTGAATATACTTTAATTAAGACTGATGGCAAACATTATTTAGTTGCCCGTGAAAGATTAGAAGCTTTACAAGATATATTGGACTGGCGTCAAGTCACCAAAGTACAAAATATTTTCGGTTGGGAATTAGAGCATATGACATATAAACATCCTTTATATGATCGTATCTCACCAGTTATTTTAGGTGATCATGTAACCACTGAAGATGGGACTGGTTTAGTCCATACTGCTCCAGGTCATGGTGAAGAAGACTTTATTGTTGGCCAAAAATATGACTTAGAAGTCTATTGTCCAGTTGATGAACAAGGATTAATGACTAAAGAAGCTGGCAAGAGATTTGCAGGTATGTATGTTGAAGATGCTAATGAAGAGATTATTAAAGCTTTGTTTGAAGAAAAATCATTACTAGGTAAATTTGATATTACCCATTCATATCCTCATGATTGGCGTACAAAACAACCTGTTATTTTCAGGGCTACGCCACAGTGGTTTGCTTCTATAGAAATTATTAAAGATGAAATTCTTAAAGAAATTCAAACTATTGAATGGTATCCTAGTTGGGGTAATGTTAGATTATCAAATATGATTAAAGATAGGGGATCTTGGTGCATATCAAGACAAAGAACCTGGGGGGTACCAATTCCTGCTTTCTATACTGAAAAAGGTACAGCAATTTTAGATCCTAAGGTTATTGATCACTTTGCTGATATCGTTGAAAAAGAAGGCTCAAATGCCTGGTATACAAAAGAAGTCAAAGACTTATTACCTCCAGGATACACACATCCTGATTCTCCAAACAACATATTTAGAAAAGAAACAGACATTATGGATGTTTGGTTTGATTCTGGGTCGTCTCATCATGGTGGTATGTTAGATAGGGGTTATGGATACCCTGCTGATATTTATATTGAAGGATCTGATCAATATCGAGGTTGGTTTAATTCTTCATTGATTACTGGGGTGGCGACAACTGGGAAAGCACCTTACAAAACTTTAGTTTCTCATGGTTTTGTCTTAGATGGTGAAGGAAAGAAGATGTCTAAATCTATGGGCAATGTTGTTGATCCTAATAAAATCGCTGATACTTTAGGATCTGATATCTTGAGATTATGGGTGTCTAGTGTTGATTATCAAGCTGATGTTAGACTATCAAATGATTTAATCAAACAAGTATCAGAATCTTATCGAAAGATAAGAAACACCATGAAATTCTTATTAGGAAATTTATTTGATTATAATGACTTAAAAGATCGTAGAGACTTTAAAGAATTAAATGATGTAGATCAATATGTTCTTTATCGAAATAATGAATTAATTAAAGAAGTTAAGGATGCCTATGATACTTATAGGTTTGACTTGGTATATAGAAAAATTACTAATTACGTGACTTTCTTATCTTCATTCTATTTGGATCCAGCTAAGGATGTTCTTTACATTGAAAAAGCTGATTCTATTGAGAGAAGAAATATTCAAACTGTTATTTTTAAAGTCTTGGATACGATGGTCCGTTTACTAACGCCAATTATTCCTCATACTTGTTCAGAAGTGTATGAGTATATTCCAAATATTGAACATTTAGAAGATGCTTACTTATTAGATATGCCTAAGGTAGAAGAACTAGATTTTGAACATATAGAATTAATGGAAGATTTCACTTATTTAAGAGAAGACGTTTTAAAGGCTTTAGAAAATGCTAGAAATGAAAAGATTATTGGTAAGAGTTTAAATGCACATTTGGTTCTTTATCCTAAATCTAGAACTAAGACATTACTTGAAAAACTTAATATTAATCTTGCTCAAGCTTTTATTGTATCTAAACTAGACATTCGTCATACTGGATTTGGAAAGCATAAAGGTAAAGATATATCTATGGACGTATTACCAGCTGAAGGTCATACATGTGATCGTTGTTGGCAAGTTGTTGATCAAGTCAATAAAGATGGTATTTGTCCGCGTTGTGAAAGTGTTGTAGAATCATTATAAGACTATGCCGAAGATTTTCTTCGGCATATTGCCTTGTTAAATTGACACTTACATTATATAATTGTATAATTTAATTAACTATTTAGGAGGAATTAAAATGGAAGTAAACAAATATATTGACCACACATATTTAAAAGCGTTTGGTACAAAGAATGAAATTAAAAATTTAATTGAAGAAGCAAAAGAATACCATTTCAAATCAGTTTGCATTAATCCTGTTCATGTGGCTTATGCTCATGAGCAATTAAGTGATTCTGATGTTTTAGTGTGTACAGTTATTGGCTTTCCTTTAGGAGCTAACACAATTGAAACGAAAATCTTTGAAACTTTAAATGCAGTTAAGAATGGCGCTGATGAAATTGATATGGTTATTAATATTGGTAAATTAAAAGAAAAAGATTATGACTATATTGAAAATGAAATTAATGAAGTTTGTCGTGCTGCAGGTGATAAACTTGTTAAGGTCATTGTTGAGATTTGTTATTTAGATAATGAAGAAATTAAGAAAGTAAGTGAAGTTGTTGGGAGAACACAAGCTGAATTTATAAAGACTTCTACAGGTTTTGGTACAGGTGGAGCAACACCTGAAGCAGTAAAAATCATGAAAGACCATGTCAACGGAAAAGAAGTTAAGGCAGCTGGAGGCGTTCGTTCTAAGGAAGATTTAGATGCTATGGTTGCTGCAGGAGCGACTAGAATTGGTGCTTCAAGCGGTGTTCAAATCATGAAAGGCTTACAGGGTTCCGATTACTAATGAATAAAATACAAGAAGAAATCTTTTTTCTAACTAAAAAATTAACAGGAACCATTAATTTAATAAGGATTTTTTTCTATACGATTATTTCCGCTGGTATTTTAATGATAGTCTTATCTATTTTTAACATGTTGTCATGGGAGATGGCATTAATTACTTTTGGTATTTCTTTACTCTATAGTTTATTAAGAGATGTCTCAATCACAAAGATTTCAAATAAACAAATGGTTAAATATTACCAACATGCTAGATCTAATCACGAAAATATGTCTTTATATATACCTTTACTAGAAAAAACCTATCAAGGTTATTTTCTAAAAAGAGCTGCATTAATCATTGATGATGGTCAATTATATCTTGAAGCCTTTAGGCAAAGAAAAAACGATAAACAAGGTCAAATATCTATACCTGTTAAATATGGTGATAGGTTTGTTATGGATCGTCAGACTATTGATAAGAATCATCAATCGATGACTATTGATTCAACGTTTTCAGGTCAGTATTACCGTTTTTCTATAGTTAATCATAAGAAAGCAATTGAGAATATGAATATTGCTAAAAAGGGAGGAAAATAATAATGTCAACACCACATATAAAAGCTGATAAGAATCAAATTGCAAAAACTGTTTTAATGCCTGGGGATCCTTTAAGGGCACAATATATAGCTGAAACTTTTTTAGAAAATGTAGAAAAGTTTAATGATGTACGGAACATGTATGGCTTTACTGGCTATTATAATGGCAAAAGAATTTCTGTGATGGGCTCTGGAATGGGGCAACCATCTATAGGTATCTATTCTTACGAATTATTCAAATTTTTTGATGTTGAAAATATTATTAGAATTGGATCTTGTGGAGCATATACTAAGGATTTGAATTTATACGATACCATACTTGCAAAAGATGCTTATTCTGAATCTTCATATGCCTTTGTTCAAGGTGGAGAAAAAAGAGATACTTTAGAGGCTTCTAAAGTTCTTAATGAAAAATTGAGCAAAATTGCTGAAAAATTAAGCATACCTTTACATGTTGGAACCATTCATTCTTCAGATGTTTTTTATAGAGAAAATGGAGAAGTTGCTTTAGAATTAGCTCAAAAGAGAAATTTACTTGGTGTTGAAATGGAATCATTTGCTTTGTTCCATAACGCCAATGTTACTGGTAAAAACGCTGCTTGTTTATTAACCGTCTCTGATTCTTTGGTTACCCATGAAGCAACAACCCCAGAAGAAAGACAATCTGCTTTTACAAATATGATGAAAATCGCTCTAGAAATGGCTGAATAAGAAGGATGGAAACATCCTTTTTTCCTAGGAGAATATGAAAATAAGTAAAAAGAATATTCAGGGCATTGATGTTGTATACATTCATGCCAGTAAATATAAGCATATGCTTATCGGCATATGTCTTAATTCAAAAATAAATCAAAATAACTATAATCAATTGAATATGTTGCCGAGTTTACTTGAAGAAAATAACCGAATTTATAAAACAACTGATCAATTAAATGTTGCGTTAGATTATTTATATGGCGCGACTTTTTTCACGTCTGTATTCCAAAGAGGTCATTTATTCTCTAATCAATTTTTCTTAAAACTTATTAATGAAAAATATGTAGAAAATGAAGAGGGCTTAATAGAATCAGCCTTTTCTTTAATGAAAAATATTATCTTCGATCCTAAGAAATATAAACATAAACTAACAAAAAAAGCTGTTGATGATAAGATTAAAGAGACTTATGAGGCTATGAATACCATCAAACAAGATAAAGCGACATTGGCTTATGTTAATTTTGTTAAGAAAATATCAGGTGACCTACCCCTTATTTTTCCGTTAGAAAGCCAATTGGGTCTGGTTGATCAAGATTCAATGACACAAGTCTATCAACAATTAATTCTTCAAGATCAGCTTAAAATTTATGTGATTGGTGATTTTCATGAATCAGTCTTTGATCAAGTGATTGGTCATGTCTTTAATGAATATGTACCGAGTCAAAAAAGAAATGATATTCAATTATCACTACCCTTTAATCATGATGGTTCTCTTATTGAATGGGTTGACTATGATGATGTTAGTATTTCAAGGGTCTATTTAGGTTATCATATTGAGGTTGAGAGGAACACCAAAGAAGCTGATACCATTGAGTTGTTATCAAGGATTATTGGTGGTGATTCACAATCTAAATTGTTTATGACTATTCGTGAGGAAATGCAATTGGTTTACATGATTTATTCATCTTATCTATATGAGATTAATACCTTGATGATTCATTTTGAAAGTGAAGCAAGGGATGAAAATGTGGCTATTGATAGGATTAAAGAAATCATTCTTAATGTATCTAATGGAGATATCTCAGAGGATGAAATTCAAAGGGCAAAACGTTCACAAATCAAATCATATCGATCAGTTTCAGATAGTTTGTATGGACTCTTAAAATTAAATATTAATGAAGATATTATGAAAAATTCAAGTTTTAATTTAGATGATAGAATTAAGGCTGTTGAATCGGTCACAAAAGAAGATATGATTAAACTTGCTCAAAAATTAAGTTTAAGTCATCTTTACAAATTTGTGAAGGAGGAACCAGCAAATGAATAAAAAGCGTCTATTAGTTGATGAGACTATGTATGTGGAGACTTTAGATAATGGTCTTAAAATTTATATGCATCCAAAACCTGATTTTGTTGATTACCATGTAAGTTTACAAGTCAATATGGGTGGTGAATCCATTGACTATGAATTTGGTTCAGATAAATTTGTGATTCCTTCTGGTATGGCTCATTTTTTAGAACATGTTATGTTTGAAAATCACGAATCGAATTTAAGTGATGTTTTTTCTGCTTACAATGCTGATGTAAATGCATCAACGTCTAGAGATTTAACTCGTTATTATTTCTCTGCTCAAGAAAACTTTGAACAAGTGTTAAGAATCTTTCTTGATCATTTTTCTTCATTTGATATATCTGAAAGAGTGATTGCTAAAGAAAGAGCCATCATATTAAAAGAAATTAAAATGTATGAGGATAACTTGTTTTATCAAGTTCATGATGATTTGATGAAACATATGTACCGTGACCCTAAAGTATGGGAAGACATTGCTGGAAGTAGTCAGTCAGTCAAAAAGATAAACAAAGAACTAATTGATCGTACAATTTCACATTTTTATCAAGCAAGAAACATGTATTTAGTTATTACTGGCCCCTTTGAACCCGAAGAAGTTAAAAAAATTATTCATCAGTCAAAAATTACTGAATTAGCCGATCAAGAATACTTGCCAGTATTAAATTATGATTTAAAAGGCTCTAAAAAAAGAAGTATATACAAAACCAATCAAAAACAAAGTGTAGAGTATCTTGCTTTAGGTTTGAAAATCGATTTGTCCCTATTTAATCATTTGGAAACCAGTCAAAAAAGATTAGCGATTATCATGTTTTTTGAACATTTCTTTAATGAAAGTTCTAAGAATTATCAAATACTGAAGAAAGAAAAATTAATTAATTATTCTTACTATCAAACCACATCTATTATGGATCAATATGCTTACTTTTTTGTTTCTTCAGAATCTAAATATCCTAGTAAGTTAAAAGATAGACTTATAGAGATGTTGATGAAACTTGAGATGATTGACGAAAGATTATTTACTGCTTCAAAGCGAGCAAGAATAGGGCATTATATTGGGTACTTTGACTCAGCTAAATCTATAATGTCAGCTATTATTGACTTTACCAAAAAATCAATTGATTTTGAGAACTATATTAATAATGTCAGCCATATTTCTGTAAAAGATTTAGAAATAAATAAATCGTATATTAAAAAAGAAAATATATATACTGTTATTTACGCAAAAAAATAGACTGATTTTATGATATAATAGTTTTGGAGTGATGATATGAAAATTACATCGAGTGAATTTATAATTTCAGCTGTTGACAAAGATCAATATCCTAAAGACAATTTGCCTCAAATTGTTTTTTCGGGTCGTTCCAATGTTGGAAAATCTTCTTTTATCAACTCTTTATTAAATATTAAGAATTTTGCTAGAGTATCACAAACACCAGGTAAAACAAGATTAATTAATTTTTTCTTGATTAATAAGTCTTTTTATTTAGTGGATATACCTGGCTATGGGTATGCTAAAGTCTCTCAAGCTCAAATGGTACATTTTGCGACCATGATTGATGAGTATTTAAAGTCTAAGCAAGCCTCTTTAGCAGTTTTATTACTAGATATTAGAAGAATGCCAAATGAAGATGATTTATTAATGTATAATTTCTTTAAGTCTTTTGGTTATGATGTCTTAATGATTTTAACAAAAGCTGATAAGTTATCTAACAATCAAATCAATAAACAAAAGAAAATCATTAGGGATACTATCCAGCCTAGAGATAATGACCAAATGATTGAATATTCAATACAAAGTAAAGTTAACCATGATCTTATTTGGGATATTATAGAGTCTTATATAGGTGATTTAAATGTTAGTCAATTACGATGATATTGCATGTAAATATGATGATTTAATTGAACAAGATATCAAAAAAGCTAGTTTTCCATATGCTGGATATCACCATATACAAGATTTAATTTCAGATGATTTATTGAGTCAAAAGAAGAAATCAAAAGTGTTGGATATTGGGTGTGGAACTGGTAAATTGTATGAAAAAATAAATCCTAACTCATTTCACTTAACAGGCATAGATGCTTCAATAAAGATGTTGAATGAAGCTAAATGTAAATATCCTAAAGCTTCTTTTATTCATTATGATATCTTGAGAGGATTACCTAAGAGTCTCTATGGTCATAAATATGACTATATTATAGTTAATTATGTTTTTATGCACTATCCTTTTGCCACAACCATTGATTTAATTCATGTCTTATTGAATTATTTAGATAAGGGTGGGAAAATTATTATTGCTGGATTACAATTTATTAACCCTTCTAGCAAACAAGAGTTTTTTATTAATCATCAAGATTATAAGGATTTAAACTTATATTTTCATATATACAGTCGTTATGTAAATCAGGTTAGCCAACAATTGGCTTTAAGTTTTTTTGAAATTAATGATTACACAGGAATGATGATTATTGAAAATATCAATGATTTTACTTTACATTTAGAAGATCCTTTGGTAAAATACAAATCAAATACAGTGAAGTGGAGGAGTACTCACCCACAAAGATGTAGAGAGTAAACGGTTGGTGAAAGTTTATGTTTGTTGTGAGGAAGGTAGCCATGGAGTATTTCAGATGAAATAAGTAGTCTGAAACGTATATCTGCGTTAAAGATTTGAGTGCTAGTTTTCTAGAACTAAGGTGGTACCACGGTGATTAATCGTCCTTTATTTAGGACGATTTTTTTTTGGAGGTCAAGAATGTCATATATTAAAGATATTAGAGATAAAGTTTCTGATGATTGGTTGATTCTAAATGCTTCAGCTGTAGTTATTGTTAATGATAAAAATCAAATATTACTACAAAAAAGAGCCGATAATGGCTTATGGGGGTTACCTGGCGGTCTACTGGAATTAGAAGATAGTATCTCTCAGTGTGCCATAAGGGAAGTGAAGGAAGAAACTAATTTAGATATAGAACTCAGTCGATTTATTGGGGTTTTTAATAATCCATTTATGAGATGGAGACAAAGAGACTGTGCTAGAGTCATATCCTATGCTTTTTTAGGGAAAGTAATAGGTTCAAGTTTAAAGGTAAATGACCATGAGTCATTGGAATTAAGGTACTTTAATTATTATGATTTACCAATAATTCATTCAATAGATACATTAGAGATTATTCAAGCTTATTATCACAATCAATTTGGTTATATAGAAGGAGAATTATATCATGGATAAACTATACAATCCGAAACAAGTAGAAAAAGGTAAATATGATTTTTGGCTTAAAAATAAGCTTTTTTCTTCAGGAGATTTATCAAAGAAGCCATTTACAATTGTTATTCCACCACCAAATGTTACAGGTAAACTACATATTGGTCATACTTGGGACAATACCTTACAAGACTTAATCATTCGATTAAAAAGAATGCAAGGTTATGATGCTTTATATTTGCCTGGTATGGATCATGCTGGAATTGCAACCCAAGCTAAAGTCGATCAAAAATTAAGAGAACAGGGTATTAATCGCTATGAACTTGGAAGAGAAAAATATTTGGAGCATGCTTGGAAATGGAAAGAAGAATATTCTGAATATATTCGTGAACAATGGAAGACGATGGGCCTATCTTTAGATTATTCTAAAGAGCGTTTTACTTTGGATGAAGGCTTATCTAAAGCAGTCAATAAGGTTTTTATTGACTTATACAATAAAGGTTTAATTTACCAAGGTGAAAGAATCATTCATTGGGACGTTGAAGCAAAAACAGCTTTATCAAATATAGAAATCGATCATAAAGAAGTTGAGGGGGCCTTATATTATATTAAATATAAGCTTGTAGATAGTGATGACCATCTTGTTATCGCGACCACAAGACCTGAGACTATGTTTGGAGATAGCGCTTTGATGGTGCATCCTGAAGATGAAAGATTTTTAAATTTACATGGTAAAGAAGTCTTTATACCAACAACCCAAAGAAAAATTAAGATAATTACAGATGATTATGTTGATAAAGATTTTGGTACAGGGATCGTTAAGGTTACACCTGCTCACGATCCTAATGACTTTGAGGTTGGTAGAAGACATGATTTAGAGATGCCTTTATGTATGAATGAGGATGGTACAATGAACCATTTAGCTCATAAATATGAAGGGATGCATCGTTTTGAATGTCGAAAAGTATTAGTTAGTGATATGCAAGAAGCTAATTTAATCGATAAAATAGAGAAAATCATCCATAATGTTGGACATTCAGAACGAACAAATGTCATAGTTGAGCCTAGATTATCAAAACAATGGTTTGTAAAAATGGATGTATTAGCTAAACAAGCCTTAGATAAGTCAATTGTTGAATTTATACCTGAACGCTTTAAAAAAATCTTTGTTAATTGGATGGAAGGCATTGAAGATTGGTGTATTTCTAGACAATTATGGTGGGGACATAGAATACCTGTTTGGTATAAAAATGATGAAATATATGTAGGTGAACAAGGACCTAAAGAAGCTGGTTGGAAACAAGATGAAGATGTTTTAGATACTTGGTTTTCATCAGCTTTATGGCCTTTTTCAACCTTAGGTTGGCCAAATGAAACAGATGACCTTAAAAGATATTATCCAAATGATTTAATGGTTACTGGACACGATATTATCTTTTTCTGGGTATCAAGAATGATTTTCCAGGCCATTGAATTTACTGGTGAAAGTCCATTTAAACAATGCTTAATGCATGGATTAATACGTGATGACCAAGGTAGAAAGATGTCTAAATCATTAGATAATGGGGTTGATCCTATTGATGTTGTTAATCAATATGGAATCGATGCTTTAAGATATTTTATTACAACAAACTCGGCTCCAGGACTTGATTTAAGATATGAAGAAGAAAAAGTAGAGTCATCATGGAATTTCATTAATAAATTATGGAATATTAGCCGTTATGTAATCATGAATACACAGGATTTGGAAGATGAAAGCTTAGAGATTAATGCCTTTGAGTTAAACTTTGCAGACCAATGGATTTTAACTAAATTAAATACTATGATTCAGTCTACACAAGGCTTTTTCGATCGCTATGAATTTAATGAAGCTGCTCGTTTAATTTATAATTTCACTTGGAACGATTTTGCTTCATGGTATATAGAAATGGCAAAAATATCGGATGATTTATCAACTAAAAAAGTACTCATCTATGTCTTAGATAAGATTATTAAATTGTTACATCCATTTATGCCATTTGTTACAGAAGAGATTTACCAACAATTACCTCAACATGGTTTATCAATTATGATTGCTAAGTGGCCAGAACCAACAGATTTACATTATGAAGATACAATGTCAAAAGAATGGTTCTTTGAGTTAATTAAAAGAGTTAGAAATGTTCGTAATGAATACCATGTATCATGGTCAAAACCTATTGATTTAATGATTAAAACTTCAAAAGAGAATGAAAAATTCATTTCAGAAAATCGTCATTATATTAATAAGTTCTTAAATCCTAGTTCTATCTTAATTAATCAAGAAAATAATGAACTTGATCAAAGTGTAGCAATCATATTAGCGGATATACAAGTTCATATACCACTTGGTTCCTTAGTTAATATCGAAGAAGAGATCACTAGAATAGAAAATGAAATTAAGGCTTTAGCTGGAGAAATTAAACGTTGTCAAGGCATGTTGAATAATAGTAATTTTATGAATAAAGCACCTCAATCAAAAATTGATGAGGAAAAAGAGAAATTATCATCTTATCAAGAACAATATTCTGAAGCTAAAAAAAGATTAGCGGAGTTAAGTGATTAAAATGTTTACTAGCAAAGAGCAAGCTCAAAATTGGATAGAAAACATTAAAAGATTTGGGTCTCGTCTTGACTTATCAAGAATTAGTAAAGCCTTAGAAATCTTAGGCAATCCTCACAAAGAGTTTAAATCAATTCACGTTGCAGGAACTAATGGTAAAGGATCAACGACTAATTATATTAAGAATATATTAGTAGAATCTGGATTTAAAGTGGGTTTGTACACTTCTCCTTATGTGGTTGATTTTAATGAACGCATTAAAATCAATCATCATAACATATCTGATGAGTCTTTAGTCTATTACACAAATATATTACATGACGTTTCTAATAAGCTTATTGAAGAAGACGAAGAAAATATTATTACTTTTTTTGAAGTATTAACGGTAATTTCTTTTCTATATTTTCGGGATGAGAAAGTTGATTTTGCAGTCATAGAAGTTGGTTTAGGCGGTCTATTAGATGCGACAAATGTAATCATTCCTGAAGTTTCAGTGATTACTAATGTTAGCTATGATCACATGAAACAACTAGGGAATTCTTTGGAGTCAATAGCTTTAAATAAACTTGGCATTGTTAAGGAAAATGTACCTTTAATCACTGCCATTGAAGATATGCATTTGTTTCCTTTAATCTATGAAGTCGCTGCAAGTAAGAATGCTAGAGTCAAGATTATTAACCATGATTTAGTGACTGATAAAGTCATCGGTGAAGAAACCACCTTTAAATATCAGGAAGAAACTTATGTTTTAGGTCTACCAGGTTATCATCAAATTAAAAATGCCTGTTTAGCTATTGAGACTATTCGTTTATTACGTTTACATTTAAACTTAGATATAAGTGAAAAAGATATTAAAGTTGGTTTAAAATCAACCAAATGGCCAGGAAGATTTGAAATTTTTGACCATAGGATTGTCATTGATGGTGCACATAACATAGGTGGTATTCAAGCATTAAAAAAATCGATGAGAGCTATTTTTAAAGATAAAAACATCTTATGTTTATTCTCTGTTATGAAAGATAAACAACATAAACAAATGATTGAAGAACTGGATAATTTTTGTGATGAACTCTACTTCACTGAGTTTGATTACCAACGTAGGGCAGATGCAGAAGATTTATTCTTTGAGTCCACATCTTATAAAAAATCATATCATCATGATTATAAAGAAATTTTTTATCAGCTTAAGTCTAATTTAAAGGCTAATGATGTACTATTGGTTACTGGTTCCTTGTACTTTATATCAGAAATTAGAAAATTGTTAGTATAATAAAGAAAAAAACATCACCTTAAGTATTATTGTTTAGGGTGATGTTTTATGTATATGATTAAAGATATGCCGAAATTTGAAAGACCAAGAGAAAAAGTAAGGAAATATGGAGTGACCAGTCTGAATACTTATGAACTTTTGGCGATTATTCTCAGGGCTGGAACACATGAGGAATCAGCCATTGATATTTCAAGAAAAGTAATAAGAGAATTATCTTCCTTAGGCGAACTAAGAGAAAAAACAATTGATGAATTAACATCCATTAAGGGTATTGGGCAGACAAAAGCTATTACTATTCTTTCTGCTTTAGAATTGGGAAAGAGAGTCTTAGAAAATAAACGTGATAAAATCCAAATTACTTGTCCTGAAACAGTCTTTGATTTATTAAATTATGATCTGAAAGATTTAAAACAAGAAGTATTGATAGCCTTATATTTAGATTTAAAAACAAATTTAATAGCTAAAAAAGAAATTTTTAGAGGTTCTCTTAATCAAAGCTTGGTTCATCCAAGAGAGATATTTAAATATGCTGTAAAATATTCTGCATATCAATTGATTTTGGTACATAACCATCCTTCAGGGGATCCTTATCCTTCAAAACACGATATAGAGCTAACAAATATCATCGAAAAAGCCGGTCAAATGATGCAAATATATTTGCTAGACCATATCATCATTGGCGACCAAAATTACTTATCCATTAATGCTCACCAAAAGAAAAGGAAATCCTATTAATAATTTTTATTATCATTGACTTATATGGTTTATTTGTTTATAATTATATTAATTGAATAGATTATAGGTGTAGCAATACATAACAGGGAATTGAGTAATCTCAAGCTGTCCCAGCAACCGTGATACAGACGAAATGCAATAATCCACTGCAATAGCGGGAAGGATGCAAATTAGGATGAAGTTAAGCCGGTAGACCTACCTATAATTAAATGTTTTCTCCTGGGTAATGAGAAAGAAAAGCATTGCTTTTTTTAGACCTGGGATAGGTCTTTTTTTTATTTTCGGGAGAACAGTTCAAAATACACTTTACTGAGGAGAAAGTATGAAAAATTTTAAGGTTTTACTGTTATTTGTTTTTATTTTTGTAGGTTTTTTTGCATGTTCGGAAGATTTAAGCACAGACATTCCTTCAATCGAAGTCACTATTGGTGAAGAAACTCATTTGCTTGAAATTGATGATTTTGATGGTTCCTTACTTGACTTAATTGAGAATTCAAGTATTGAAGTAACATATGAAAGCACTAATTATGGGGCTATGATTACAGCGATTGGTTCCTTATCTCAAGATCAGTTTCACTGGATAGGTTTTACAAAAAATAATGAAACTGCGGACCAAGGCGTGGATACTATAGATTTTGTTGATGGAGATATCTTTGAATTCACTGAAAATTTATCAACCTGGTCACTATCTTTAACATTAAATTATCAAGATATTAATCAAGATTCTTATATCTTTGTTTTTGAAGATACATCTATATATGTTCCTAAAGATCAAATGAGTCAATTTGATTTAATACAGGGTGAGGATTATCATGTTACCCTAACTCCTACTTCTGAAGATCAATCTATTATTTATGCTAGTGTTAGTGAGATTAGTCCTATTTATGATGGTTCTATTGATATTAAAATTGGTGAAAATATAAGTGAAATTTTTTATACCAATGAAATGAAATCAACTATGTCATTAATGGATTTAATTGAATCAAGTCCAATTCAATTAAATTATATTGAAACAACATATGGCCCTATGCTTACACAAATTGGAGAATATCAACAAGATGATTTTCATTGGATTGGATTTATGAAAAATAATGAATTTGCTAGTTTAGGCTTAGATCAAATAGAATATTCAAATGGGGATGTCTTTGAATTCACTGAGAACTTATCAACTTGGACACAAGAATTGACAATGACTTATGATGTGATGGAGGAAGATCATTATATTTTCCTTATTAATGACACAAGTGTATATGTAGAAGTTAGTCAGGTTAATGATTTAGAATTAATAAGTGGTGAAGAATACCATCTTATTGGAAGTGCATTAGAAGAAGGTATCGAAGGTGTTCAATTTTCAATTACTCAAATCTCTCCAGCATATGATGGCGTTGTAGATATTATATTAGAAGATGAAACCTATAAACTTACATTTACTAATGAGATGCAAGATCAAATGTCATTATTAGATTTAATCGAAACGTATGAAATAGATTTAAAATACACTGATACAACTTATGGACCTATGGTGACTAAAATAGGTTCTTTGCAAGCAGATGACTTTCATTGGATTGGTTTTACTAAAAATGGTGAATTTGCTATGGAAGGCTTGGATCAAATAAATTATATGGATGCAGATGTATTTACATTTTCTGAAAATCTATTATTTTCTACTAATTTAAGTGCTGAACTTGTCAGTAAAGCAGATGATTACTATGTTTTTGAAAACCAAAATCAAGCATTCAAAGTGTATCATGAAGATCTTCCACAGGCATATTTAGAAGATTATTTACATCTTGGATTTTTCTATAGATTATCTGGTGAAATTGATCAAAGTCATGAAAACGAAAATGTCTTGTTGGTTGACGAAATCAATATAGATTATATAGAGGATTTTAGAGAACTTTTCGAGATTGAAGAGGGAGAAATTTTTATATTGAAATTTAAGGTAACTTATCAAGTAGAGAGTTCAGAATTTGGTATTGAAATTTTTGCAGAAGATATTAATGGCTTATCAAGTACAGACATTTCAAATCAAATGAAATATCCAAGTACAACCAATTATATTTTTTATACCATACCAGATGGATATGATTTAAATCTTGACCAAGTCTATGTAGGTAAATTTATTTATCAAGTTAATGCTCCAAGTTCTATTCCTCAAATCACTTTATATGAGTTTGATTTATATGGTAATCCTTTAGATCAAGCTATCTATTTAAGTGAGTAAAATGAATATTAGTTTAAAAATTAAAATATTATTATCTGTCATTATGGCTGGATTACTAGTTATAGTGATGGTCTTTTTACTTGATTTAGGTCCTGATCAAGAAATAGAAACTGAAAATTCAATTGGCCAAATTGCTTTTATACTCTATGATGAATCAAATTCTGTTGTTCTTGCAGATGATTTAAAATTCTATGAAAATGACACTTTATTTACACTATTAAAAAGACATTACACTTTGGTCTGTGCCAATCAATTTTATAAAGCAGACCCATCATGCTCCCACAAATTTCCTAATGGGTATGTATTATTAGCCATTGAAGATATAGAGTCGGATTGGTATAATACTGTCTTAACTATTTATGTTAACCATGAACGAGCAAATTATGGTGTATCTATGCTGAATTTGAATGATGGGGACATCATTGAAATCAAAAGGACTGATTATGATGAATAATCATGTGAAAGAAATAAGCTTATTGGCCATATCAACAAGTATATTGATAGTACAAGAATATGTCTTACAATTTTTACCAAACATTCAGCTTACAACATTATTAATCTTGGTATATACCTATGTTTTTGGGTTAAAGAAAACATCTATGATTGTCTTAGTTCATGTTTTTATAGATAATTTATTGTTGGGTTCTATTGGTATGATACACGTATGGTTACCTATGCTTTTGGCATGGTTACTGATAACATTTTTATTTTCTTTACTAATTAAGAAAAGTCATAATCTATTGGTATATGCTTTTTCAGCTTACTTGTTTGGACATTTATATGGTCTTATCTTTGCACCGTTTCAAGCATTATTACTAAATGTTCCAATGACGCCTTACCTAATTGCTGATATTCCATTTCAACTCATTATGGGTATTACTAATTTTCTTACTATTTTATGGTTTTTTCCAGTTTTATCTAAATTTTTATCTGATTTATATAAACATTATCAACATTAAAAAAGGAGACTTAGTCTCCTTTTAAAAATTTACGTTAACAAAAAATTTTTTACATCCTCATAAACTTCATTTTTATTAAGTTCATTCAATACTTCATGTCTTGATTTAGGATATATTTTGAATTGAACATTGGTGTAGCCAAAAGAAATCATTTTCTCAGATAAGGCTTGAATTTGCTTGCCATAATTACTCAGTGCATCATGACTTCCCGAGATCAGTAAGATGGGTTGATAATGATTACCCTTTTTTATTTTTTTATCATCATTAGACTCAATAATCCACTGGAACATATCTTTGTTGGCTTGGACAGTAAATGGTTGTCCACACATGGGTGAGTGTTTATAATAATCCTGAATATCTTTATCACGACTTAACCATTCTTCATTATCTCCTGAGATAATTCCATCTTTTCTCATTTTCTTTTGATTGGCATCAATACTCATGTTTTGAATCAATTTTGATACATATTGAGGGCCTCTAAAAAATGATATAATTGATGTTAAAAATTTACCCATCAATAGCAAAGGTTTTGGTGGCATCGCGGAACCAGAAAATATTGCTTTTTTATATGCGTTTGGATAATCTAAGACAAGTTTTCTAGCCAAGAAAGATCCCATAGAATGCCCAAATACATAGTGATCTAAATCATGGTAGTTTTCTTTAATCCAATCTTTGACCAATACGATGGATTCATAAGCTAATTTATGACCAAACTTATCAGCAAAATGAACTTTATTAAGGTTGTCTGTGGATAAACCATGTCCTAATATATCATGACCAACTACAATAAAACCTTGGGAATTTAAATATTGGGCGAATAAACCATATCTTGCAAAATGCTCACTGGCACCATGGATGATTTGGAGAACACCTATAGGGCTCGTATCAGCTTCATAAAGATAAACATGGATATCATTATTTTGAGAATCATTTAAGACAAATTGTTTCACTTTTCACCTCACTAACTATATTATAACATTTATGATTTATTTTTATGATAGCTTTTGGTATAATTAATTAAAGAATATTCGCAATTTTTAAGAAGGAGTTACTATGGATAATCAAAAAGCTATCGATTCATTTAATTTAAGAAAGAAAAAAGTTGAAAAGCAATACATGATTGCTTTCTTATTTATTGCTTTAGGGGGTATTGCTTTATTTTTAACCTATAATCAAAATTCCAATTTAAATTTTATTCCTATGATTTTATTTGCAGGTGGTATTATATATTTTATTATTGGCGCTAGTGCTTTTTCAAAACTAAAGAAAGAATTTAAAAAGGATTTTCTTAAAAATATTTTTAGTGTTTTAATACCTGGTATTGAGTATTCACCTCATATAGGTTTAAATCCTATGGATGTATATGCAACTGAGTTTTTAAAAAAGGCTGATCGTTTTCATTCAGAAGATTATTTAAGTGGAAAAATTGATGATATTGACTTTATTTCATCTGATGTTCGTTTAGAAGAAAGAAGAGTTAGACATACTAAAAACGGAACTCAAGTTTACTATGTACCTTATTTTGTTGGTAGAGTCTTTAAATTTGATTTTCATAAAGAACTTGTGGGACACATGCAAGTTTTAGAAAGTGGACGACCTTTATCTAGAAGACCTTTTAACAAAGTTGAGTTAGAATCTATTGATTTTAATAAGAAATTTAATGTTTTCGCTGAAGAAGAATTAACTGCTTTTTATATATTGACACCTGATATCATGGAAGCAATCTTTGCTTTAGAGCGTCGATATCCTGGTAATATAAGCTTTTCTTTTTCTGACCAACAAATGTACTTAGGTATTAATAATAATAAGAATACCTTTGAATTACAGTTGTTTAAACCATTATCATTAGAAGCTATTCAAGAATTTGAGAAAGACTTATTGGTTGTTAAAGATGTCATTCATTCTTTAAAACTTAATAATAGTATATTTAAGAAAAGGGAGGATTTATAAATGTTAGTGAACCAAATAGGTGGAGGAATTATCGCAATCATCATTATTGCAGTTATTATTTTAATGATTGTTGTATGGTATATATCTACCATGAACAAATTAAGACAGTTAGAACTAAAAGTCCAAGAAGCAGAATCAGGAATTGATGTTGCATTAACTAAAAGATTTGATATGCTTTCTAAAATGCTTGATACAACCAAGGGTTATGCAAAGCATGAGGCTGAGACATTAGAAAAAATTGTCAAATGGAGATCCGGAGTTCCTGATAATGCTACTTTAGAAGAGAAAGCTGAATTCCAAGCTCAAATGGACAGGGTTGCTCAAGGAATCAATGTCGTTGTAGAGAAATATCCTGATTTAAAAGCCAATACTGTCTTTATTGAGTTGCAACAATCAATTAGAAATGCTGAAGAACATTTGCAAGCTGCTAGAAGACTTTATAATGCTAATGTTACTAAAATTAATCATATTATTGTGACATTCCCTCAAAGTATTGTTGCTAATAAAATTAATATGACTAAAAAGCCATATTTTGAAGCAGAAGATCGCAAACGCGAAGATGTAAAGATGGATTTTTAAAAAAGATAATTATTCATAAAAATTGATAAAATATTGAGAAAGAGATCAAGTATCTCTTTCTTTTTCATTGTATTTTAAGAAAAGAGCAATTTTAATATTATTAAATGATTATAATAGACTATTTATAAGCTTATGCTTATAAAACTAGAACTGCTATAATGCTTACAGGAGGAAATTGCATGAATCAATTAATATTAGTTGGAAGAATTGTTGAAGATCCAGAACTTACTGTTTTGGATAATGGAACCAAAGTATCTACTGTAACATTGGCTGTAAAAAGAGGTTTTAAAAGTGGTGAAAACAACCAATATGAAACAGATTTCTTTAAATGTACTTTGTGGAGTGGTATTGCAGAAGCTACAGTTAATTATTGTAAAAAGGGCCATACTGTAGGTGTTAAGGCAAGAATTCAACAAACCCATTTTGTACAAAATGAGAAAAAAGTATTTTCATATCCAGAAATCATTGTAGAAAAGATAACATTTATAAACAAGCCTAAAAATCAAGAAGAATAAGACATAAAAAAAATATATCTAAAAGATTTACTGGATAAAAATTATATATTTAAAAATGCATCGGTAATTAATTACTGATGTTTTTTTATATAAAGTAAATTAGGATTAAAATATAGAGTAATTTGTGGTAAAATAATGAAGTAAGTATGAATAAAGAACTAGTTTGTATAAGGTTATATTTGGAGGCAAAGATGAAAGAATATTTAAATTTATTATCATATATACTTGAAAACGGTAGACAGAAAGAAGATCGTACCAATACAGGTATAATTTCTACATTTGGATATCAAATGCGTTTTGATTTAAATAAAGGTTTTCCTTTGGTTACAACAAAAAAAATACATTTAAAATCAGTTATCCATGAGTTGTTATGGTTTATTAACGGTGACACCAATATTCAATATTTAGTAAAAAATGGTGTTAGAATTTGGAATGATTGGCCTTATCAAATTTTTAAAGATTCTAGTGAATACCAAGGCGAATCAATGAAAGAATTTATTGATAAAATTATTTCTGATAATAGTTTTGCAAGAAATTATGGTGATTTAGGTCCTGTATACGGTAAACAATGGCGTGATTTTAATGGTGTTGACCAATTGTATAATGTTATCGACTCTATTAAAAATAATCCAAATTCAAGAAGACATATCGTAACAAGTTGGAATCCTGAAGATATAGATAAAATGGCTTTACCTCCGTGCCACATGATTTATCAATTCTACGTAGTTGATGATCAACTTTCTCTTCATTTATATCAAAGAAGCGCAGATGCTTTTTTAGGTGTTCCTTTTAATATTGCATCTTATGCGCTCTTATTAATGATGGTTGCTAAAATTACAGGTTTGAAGGCTCATGAATTTGTTCATACGATTGGTGATGCTCATATATATTTGAACCATGTTGATCAAGTTAAAGAACAAATTAGTAGGGAACCATTTGAATTGCCTCAGATGCTAATTCATAGGACTCCTAGTCATATTGAAGATTTCAAATATGATGATTTTGAGTTGGTAAATTATAAACATCATCCTCATATTAAGGGTAAGGTAGCAGTATAATGATTGCTTTAGTCTTAGCCATGGATGTTCATGGACTTATTGGTCAAAATAATGATTTGCCTTGGCATTATCCCGAAGATTTAAAGTATTTTAAAGAACTTACTCTAAATAAGAATGTTCTAATGGGAAGAAAAACTTATGATTCTATTTTTAATAGACTTGGAAAAGCTTTGCCAAATAGACAAAACTATGTAGCTAGCAGGCATAATAAACCTATTAAAGATGTTCAACTGGTTAATGATATTCATTCTTTTATAAAAGATTTTAAAGATGATTTATATATAATTGGTGGCAAAGAAATATTTGAGCAAAGCAAGGAATACGCTGAATATATTTATATTACTTACATTAAACATTTGTATCAAGGAGATACTTTCATTAACTTTGATTATAGTCAGTTTAATATGAAGATTATTAAAGAAACTAGTGATTTAATTTTCACTGTCTATGAAAGGAACTAATATGATAGCTATTTTTCAGATAATACTTAGTCTCTTATTATCACTTTTATATACTATAGTCTATGTTGATTTTCAATCAATAATATCTATTATTAGTATTATTGGTGCTTATTTGGCTATAAACATAATTTATATTCTATTGGTCATTATAATCTTCATTATATTAGTATATACCACAGAAAAAGTAGATAAAGCTTCTATTTGGAAACATAATCTCTTAATGACTTTTTCTAATTATTTCTTTTGTTCTTTATTAAGAGTTAAACCCATAGTCAAAGGTTTAGAAAATCTACCTAAGAATTCAAATTTCGTATTATATGCTAACCATATTGAATACAATGATCCTTTTTATATTAAAATGTTTTATAAAAACTCATCATTAACCTATGTTTCTAAAGAACCCTTATTTAAATATCCTGTTTTAAAGAATTTATTACATGGTATTGGGGCTATTCCTATAGGGAAGTTAGCTGATCGGAAGTCTTTAGAAGCCATTCTTCAAGCCATAAAAACAGTTAAATCTGGTCAACCGATTGGAATTTTTCCTGAAGGTAAAAGATCCTACTCCAACAACATGGGTGCCTTTAAGCCTGGTGCTTTCAAAGTGGCACAAAAGGCTGAAGCTGATATTTCTTTGGTTGCTATATACAATTTTCATGAAATTAATCGTAGAAAAATTAGAATTAAGAAAGTTAAAGTCTATTTAACAATATTACCTTTAATTAAGTATGAAGATATTAAAGGATTAGATACTGTGACTATATCGGATATGGCTTATCAATTAATTAATCAAGAGTTAGATAATTATAAAAGAACTTTTAAAGAATAGGAGACAGCATGTACTTAACATTATTTTGGACATTTTTTAAGATTGGCTTGTTCACCTTTGGTGGTGGTTATGCCATGATACCATTTATTCATCGATTTGGCGTAGATAAATATCAATGGATTACTGAAGATGAATTTTTAAATATTATTACGATTGCTGAATCTACGCCTGGGCCTATAGCAATAAATTCAGCCACTTATATTGGCCATAAGGTCAAAGGTATAAGAGGTAGTATTGCGGCTACTATTGGTGTAGCATTACCATCTGTAATTATTATTATTTTAATTGCTGCTTTTTTTATGCAGTTCAAAGAAAATCCTCATGTAGAATATGCTTTTAAAGGGGTTAGAATTGGCGTTTCAGTCCTTGTTTTAAATGCAGCAATAAGAATGTATAAAAAGTTGGATAAACATTGGATAAGTTACTTTTTAATTGGAGTAGGATTTATAATACTCTTATTCCATTTCTTTTCTGTGATTTATGTTATTATGATTGGTGGTGCTGTAGGCATCATCTACCAATTACTTACAGTTCGAGGTGATACTAATGGAAATCTTTCTTAAGTTACTTGAACTACTTTTCACATTTTTTAAAATAGGATTATTTACTTTTGGTGGTGGCTACGCAATGATTCCTCTAATCACTGAGGAAGTTATCAGTAAAGGATGGGAAACACACCAAACTCTTATTGACTTTATTGCTATTGCAGAGTCTACACCAGGACCATTTGCTATTAATATAGCTACATTTATTGGTTATGAGCAATTGTTTATTATAGGAGCAGTTTTCACTACATTGGGGGTCATATTACCATCATTCATCATTATAGTGATTATCGCAAAGATATTTAAACACTTTGCTGATAATAAATATGTGGTCGGTTTCTTAAATGGTGCAAAACCAGTGATAGTAGGGGTTATATTTTCAGTAGGTGTGAATTTTATACTACTTAATGTATTTAGCACTAAGAAAGTTACACTAATTAAGGATTTTGTTTTTGATTGGAAAACTGTTACTATTTTAGTATCAATATTTTTATTAAGCAAAATAAAAGATAGAATTCACCCAGTAGTTATAGTACTTGCTTCAGGAGTGATGGGCTATATTTTATTTGGTATATTATAAAAGAAGGAGGAATTTAAATGGATATTCATATATTAAATACTACAAAGTATAATAAGGACTTAATCATTAAATACAATCAGTTTTTTTCGAGAGGCTATATAAAGAAGAATTTCATTATAATGACTTTGGTTGCAATAGGCTTTATCATATATATGTTAGCAAACCAAGAATATCTTTATGCATTATTATTGGTTGCTTTAATTATCATATACTTTTTATTGACATTGGTATTACAAAAGTTTACCATTAAAAGAATGTTAGCTAAATCACCTTTAGTGGAAAAACCGATCAAACAAACTTATGAGTTTTTTAATGATAAGGTCTTAGTAAAAAATCCACAAAAGACTTATGAAGTACCCTATGATTCTATATTTTCAGTAAAAAAAGGGAAAGACTTCTTTTTAATTAAGGCCGGCCAAAATAAATCATTAATTGTAGATTTTAAAGGATTTTCAACAGAAGAAGACTCTAGAAAATTAGAAGAGTTCTTTATTATCAGATTCAATATGAAAGACTAGAAGATTCTTAAGAATCTTCTTTTATTTTATCATTTTAACTTTACAATTTTTGATATCAGTTATATAATAAACTTATAAGTCTAAACTATATGGTAGGTTATGATATGAGTAAAGATAAAACACAATTATTATTGGAAAATAAGAAGGTTTTTGAAGAAACACTTAATGAATTTAGTTCAAAACCTTATGAATTGGCTTCAGTCAATGAGATTATTAAAAGAAGTCATTATAATAAAGGGAGTTTTTACTATAGATTTAAGGATAAGTATGAATTATATGTATCAATATTAGATTATGTTTTTGTCCAGCAAATCGATTTGTTTAATAAAACTTCTTTTGATTTAACAACCAATAATCACATTAACGCTATTCTGCATGCCTTGTTTAATAATCTATTAAATCTTTATAAACTTGATTCTAGATTTTACCATTTGGTTATTAGGTTTTATAATGAGAAAACTGATTTTGTTTCTTCAACTCTTGAAGTCTCAGTGCCTTCATTGTATGAGCGATTTATAAAAAAATTGAATCATATAGGTTCTTTTAATGATTCTCAAATGATTATCATTGAATCTATATATAAAAACCTTCCTATTGAGAAATTACTTAATCAAGATATTAGATTAGAAGAAATGATTAATCAATTATCCAATGACAAGTATAAAAATGATAAAATTGAAATAGACAGTGAAGACAAATATCTTGATTTACACCACTTTAAAGACAAATTTAATTATTTTATCACTGATAATGATTTTAATAATTCTTTAAATGAAGTATTTATTGTAAATGATTTCTTATTTGAGGAAAGCAAGATAAAAAGACTGATCAAAAGAAAGACTTTTCAATTAAAATTTGATGTTAGAAGAATATTAAAGAAATATATAAATAAACCTATTTTTAATGGTATATTTTTAAAAAACATACTTGAATCTGAAGATTATGTCAATATTGTTAAAGATGATACCTTAAGGAATATCTTTTATACTCTGATTTATGGTATTATTGATTTAAATGAAATTCTTGTTATAAATCATATGATTAGTGATTTAAACGATAAGCAAAGAGATATCTTATTCAATAAAATTTTACCTATAAATGGGCAACTAACAAAGATACTAATAATTGATAAAGTCCTAGTGTTTAATGGTTGTCTAAATTCATTTTATATGAAAGATGATCTTACAGGCGTTAAGAAGTATCATATGAATGATTTATCAGTTCAATATCAAAACAAGTATTATATTAAATATATAATAGATGGTGTATATTCTTCAGATTATTTTGATTCTATTGACGGTTTTGTTAAAAATCATACAAATAGTGAAATAAAAATACTTGAGGTAAAGACCGTACATGAACTTGCTTATCATCAAATTAAAGAGCTGGTGAATAAAATATGAAAAAATTAACTGATATCATTAAAAACGATTTATATATTTATTATGAGTATCATATTATACATATCATCACTGCTGTATCGATAATTTTCGCTTTTACCATTGGTTTGACTAATTTTTTACCACCAATGATTTATATATACATGGCTGTATTTATTGTTCCTGTATTAACATTTTCAATTTCATTATTCATTGGTGAAAACCATAAAAGTGATAAGTTAAATCAATGTCCTCCTGGGATTTATTCCATAGGCAAAATTATTTCAGCTGTTTTTCTACAACTCATTCCTTTGATATCTTTCCTCATTGTCTTAATAGGCGTTTTATCATATGAATTTAATGTTCTTTTATTTCTATTAGTTTACTTATTGGGTTCTGTATTACATATAGTAATTGGTTTAACATTATCCATCATTGCTAAATCTCAATTTTCTTTATCAATGGCATATTTAGTATATTTAATTGTGTTTTCTGTTATACCTATTTTTTATTCTGTAGATATGATTCCAAACGATATTAATTACATTTTAATTATTTCACCTGCATATTTATCGGGGGTACTATTTGAAGCTATTGTCCATCCTTCACAGCAGTTTGAACACTGGTTTGCATATCTATCTGTTTTTTTACAGTTAGCATATCTATTAATTCTCTACTATTTTGTTATAAGACCTTTTTCAGATCAATATTTAAAATCTCAAAAAAAACCTTAAGAATTTTACGGAATTCTTAAGGTTTTTTTATTTATGTTAGTTACTCATTAATTAGATTATTAGAAGATATAAAATTGTAAAGAACAAAGCTTGGAATAGCAAATGATTTGGTTCCATCGTCAGATCCCCAGGTATTAATACCTATTAAATTCCCATCCACATCGACAAGGGCACCACCACTTGATCCTTCATCAATTTCAGCATTATGTTCTATAACAATAAAATCAACATTTTCTATCAAAGAAATTCGAACAAACTTCCCTATCGATACATTATTGTAAAATCTTAATGGATTACCAACAGCCATTACAAGCTCATCAGCTTTCATTCTATAGCCAAGTCTTTGAGAAATATTTATAAATTCAACACTTTGTCGATTGTTTTTTTCAAATCTCAAGATTGCTAAATCAAGATCTTTATTTGATATTAAGACTTCAGCTTCATGATAAGAAGTATCCTCGTAAGTTTTAACTTCGAATTTTATGGTTGCAAAACTTGGAGATGAAACATTAGAATTTTCAATAACATGATGATTCGTGACTGCATAATAATATGATTCATCAGCTTGATATATAAAGCCTGAACCAGAAATAATATCATCATTAAAACCTGTAGATATAGTTGTTTTAATTGAAATGGTTGATTTCACAACATGTTCTTTAGTATTTAATAATATTTGATTATATTGATCAATACTATTTAAGCTGTATGTTTCTGAAACATATATTGGTAATTGACTGTAATCTTCGTAACTATAAAATTCTCCTGAATAAGTAGCATTGAGAATCTGTTGGTTGGTTTGGGGAATAAAATAAGAACACGATCCCATAAATAAGGTGAAGAAGAGTGTTAAAATTAGCAATATTGATTTAATCTTCTTATTAGTCATACTATTCACATCCTACAATTTCTGTTTTTATATATTCATTATACTATATAAAATTAAAAAAAATTAAAAAGATAATCACATATTTCTTTATATTTATAAAAAATAAAGATATAATTATAACAAATGGGGGTAATTTATGGGAATTGATATACAAGATATGGGATTGTATTTAAATATTGCCTTTTTCTCAGTCTTAGCTATTGGATTTATTTTTGGACTGATTAAGGGTTTTAGAAGGTCCTTGTATACATTTATAATTACACTGATATTTCTTGCGGTGTTCTTTTTGACTGTTAATACAGTTGTTTCATGGTTTTACGAAGCTGAAATTAGTTTTTTAAATAACCTTTATCAACAATACTTGCCTGTTGAGGGAACGCCTCAAAGTGTTAGGGATATTGTTCATTTAATGTTACAAGAATCAGCTGGAGAATATTTTAATGCTAGTGAATCTAGCGCTCAAGTGATTGCGTTTATCGATTCTCTAGGTACTTTTATCTTAAAAATTGTATATACTATATTATATTTCACAGTATTCCAAATCATTTATAGATTTTTATTCTTTATTATTGGTTTATTCATATTTGCTAAAGGAAGAGCAAAGAACAAGAAAGGTAAAAGAAGTAGACCTCTTGGTGGTGTCTTTGGAACCTTAACGGCCGCTTTAAATCTATTTGTGATGATTATTGTTTTAAGTGGTGTAATCAGTATCGCAGAGAGCTTATCTTCTTTGGATTTAATCCAGGGTCAAGAAGTAAGTTTAACTTCTCAAGCTAAACCAAAAATCACAGATTTTAATCAATCTTTAAATAAAGTAGGAAGACTTCAATATAATGAGTTAGCTGAGGCTGATCAACAATTAAATGAAGCTTTAGAATCTCTTAACGGTATCATCGACGCCTATAATAGCAATATAATTATTCAAGTTGTTGATAGTTACAAGGTCGAAGATGAATTCACTGGCGAAGAGAAGAATATGGCCATAGTTTTATTTGATGAAGTTTTATCAATGAATTATAAGGACCAGCAAATAGGTATTAGAGAGGATTTAAAAGTTTTTGTAAGTGTTGCTAACACCTATTTAAGTTCTGATTATTATGATAGTGGGAATTTGAATGATATTAAATCAGAAGAAGTAACTAGTATCTTTACCGATTTATCAAAATCAAAATTATTGACTTCACTTATTCCTGTAGGTATTGAAGTAGGTGTTGATTCATTTGATGTGGATGGTTTTGAAATTGATGATGAATTTAGAGAATTAATTTATAATGACATTGATTGGCAAGATGAGATTCAACAACTAGGTGGTGTAGTGACTGCTGGGATAATGATTCTTGAAAACGCTAATCCAACGGGTGAAGAAATAGATTATACAACTGTTCCATTTGATGGAGATTTAACTGAAACAATGTTCACTGAACTATCTAATTCTAAACTTGCTGAATATGGTGCTTTTATTGCTTTTGATTATGTTTTAACAAATAACGAAGACGTAGGTTCAGTTTTTATTACTGTTCCTGAAAATATTGACTGGGTAAAAGAATTTAAAGCCTTCGGTATGATAGCCAATGAGATTTTAAGCACAGGAATTACAGTGTCAGATTTTGAAAACACAGAAGGACAAGATTTATTGTTGCTATTTTCTGGTGTTGATTTAACTGTCTTAATGGAATCAGATTTAACAACTAGAGCTTTGGTCAATATATTAAGTGGAAAGACAAATATTAGTCTTAACATCGAGTTTTTAAAGATACCTACTTTAACAGATGCTGAGTGGTTAGATACATTGGATCAAGATGGTGATCTCTTAGCTTCTGGTGAGTTAAGACTTATACTAGAAAGTCTAAACATTATGGTCCAATATTTAGAAGAAATTGATTTTGATAATCTTGATCCAGCACAACTATCTTCATTTACCGATAGTGATATAGACAACATGTTTAATTCATTAATTTTAGTCGCATCAATTACTGAAGTCATTAAAACTTTAGATACTGGTGGCATTGAACTCATTATTCCTGACTCAGTTTTGGATAATGATGGATACATCACTAAAACTGAAGTTAAGACTTTATTTAAATCTATTAAACTAATTGCAAGTGAAACAGCGTGTGATCCTGATGATGACCAATGCGCTACTGAAGGTTTTGATATCGATAAAGCCTTTGCCCTTGAACCAAATCAAATTGGTCAGTTGTTTGAATCTGAGATTCTTTATGCGTCTTCTGCAAAAATGCTTATTGATTTTGAACAACTTATAGTTCCTGAAGATGTTAAAGAAACTATTTTGGTTGAAGCCAATGATGTAATTATCATTTCTAGAGAAGAACTAATCTCTGCCTTTATTGCTGTTGGCGCTATGGATATTAGCATTGATGAAGAGTTAGTTTTTGATGAAAGTATCTTGCTAAACTTATCTAAAGATCCTGATAATGATCCGACCACACTGGATACTAGTAAGACTGATAAACTATTTGCTTCAAAGGTCTTACATGCAACCATATCAGATTTCTTATTAAAACAAGCTAATCCTACACCTCCTGAAACTTCAAATATAATCATTCCATACTTTTCATCTGAAAATTATGAAGTTCCTGAAGGAGAAGACCCAACAAACCTTGTTATCATTGAAGACGCTATTGGTGATGTTACTTATGTTTCTTCATATGAATTGGTTGAAATTCTTCAAGCAGTTTTGATACTTGATATAACTGATTTTTCTACCATAGATGACTTTGATTTAGGCTTAATTATTGAAAACACTGATGAATTATTAGATTCTGCTATATTACATGCGACTATTTCTGATCAATTAAAAAATTCATCAACATCTGAGTCTTTAGTTGTTCCAAGTCAAGATATTGATGGTTTTTCAATTGAAATCACTGTTGGTGAAGATGAAGAAGCAACAACATATATTAAAAAAACTGAATTATCTGCAATCTTTAATTCACTGGATATTTTAGGTATAGAAGATTTAAATAATATTACTGTTGAAACTCTTGATTTTGCTTTAATTATTGATAATATTGATGATTTGTTGGCTTCAGCGATATTACACGCGACTATTTCTAGTGAGATATTTGCACAAACTGATAACGAAGCCTTAGTATTACCTTCATTAGATTTAAATAATAGTCCTGTTATTAAGAATGTAGATCAAACTGATTATATTGTAAAAGCTGAAATTTCTAATACTTTACAAGCTTTACAAGTCTTTGGTATCGAAGATTTTGATGATTTTAATACTATGACTTTTGACTCATCTTTAATACAAAAACTATCTGTTGATCCAATTACTGATCCGACAAGCTTAGATCAAAATAAGTCAAGCAAAATATTCTCTTCAAAGATTATTCATGCAAGTTTATCTAAAGTATTGTTTGATGCTGGTGCACCTGATGAAATTACTGGTGAAAGTGATTTAATTGTGCCATATGTAGCCGCAGTAAACTATACAGGAACTAGTTCTGATTTAGTTAGATTTGTTACAGATGATGGTGATGAGTACATTATTGAAGCCGAGCTAACAGAATTATTTAAATCTGTTTTAGCTTTAGATATAGAAGATTTTAATGAAGTTGATACCTTATTCTTATCTGATATTTTACCTCATAGAAATATCATCTTTAATTCTGCAATTTTACAAGCAACCATTTCTGATAAAATTATTGAACTAGGTAATGATGGTAATTTAACTGTTCCTAGTTTGGATTTAAATAATGATCTAATTATTATGAGTAAAGGTGATGTTTCAAAAAATCAAAACACTGAATATATAGATAAAGATGAATTAATTAATACATTAGAAGCATTAGATGCTTTAGGTATTAATGATTTTAATAATATTGAAGTCGATGCATCTATTATTAAAGAAATGTCTGTTGATCCGATCAATGATCCTACAACATTAGATGAATCAAAAGCAGATACGGTCCTTTCATCTAAGATTGTTCACGCAACAATATCACAAGTATTATTTGATGCTGGTGAACCTGATGAAATCACTGGAGAAAGCGACTTAATTATTCCTTATGTTGCTGCTAGTAATTATTCTAGTACAAGTAGCAGTTTGGTTAGATTTGTTAGCAATGATTCTGATACTTATATCATTGAAGAAGAATTAACTGAATTGTTTAGAGCGGTATTGGCTTTAGATATTGCTGATTTTAATCAAGTAGATTCCTTGTTCTTGTCTGATATATTACCTCATCGCTTTATAATCTTTAATTCAGCTATATTACAAGCTACAATTTCAGATAAAATAATTGAACTAGGTAATGACGGTAATTTAACTGTTCCTAATTTGGATTTAAGTAACCAAGAAATTTTAACGACCAAGGGTGATGCTTTATTAAATGAAGATACAACTTATATTATTGAAAATGAGTTAATTAATACCTTAGAAGCATTAGATGTACTTGGTATTAATGATTTTAATAATGTTGAAGTTGATGCATCTATTATTAAAGAAATGGGAACTGACGCTGATAACACTATTTTAGATGAAACTAAATCCAATACTGTTTTATCTTCAAAGATTGTCCATGCGACGATCTCTCAAGTTTTATTTGACGCTGGTGCTCCTGATGAAATCACTGGTGAAAGTGACTTAATTATTCCTTATGTTGCAGCAATAAATTACTCAAGTACAAGTAGTGATTTAGTTAGATTTATTAGCAATGATTCTGATACTTATATTATAGAAGAGGAATTAACTGAATTGTTTAGAGCTGTTTTAGCTTTAGATATTGATGATTTTAATCAAGTAGATTCTTTACTCTTATCTGATATTTTACCTCACAGAAATTTCATCTTTAATTCAGCTATTTTACAAGCTACAATTTCAGATAAAATTATTGAATTAGGTAATGATGGTGATTTAACTGTTCCAAGCCTTGATCTTAGTAATGAAGAAGTACTAACAACTAAGGGTGATACTTTATTAAATGAAGATACAACTTACATTATTGAGGATGAATTAATCAATACTTTAGAGGCTCTTGATGTTCTTGGTATTAATGATTTTAACAATGTAGTGGTTGATGCTTCGATTATTAAAGAAATGGGTACTGATGCTGATAATACTGTTCTAGATGAATCTAAATCTGCTACTGTCTTATCTTCAAAGATTGTTCATGCAACCATTTCACAAGTACTATTTGATGCAGCCACACCAGATGAAATCACTGGTGAAAGTGATTTAATAGTTCCATTTGAAGCAACTGAAATCTATTCATCAACATCTAATGCAGAGGTTAGATTCATCACAAGTGATACAGATACTTATATTGTTGAAGATGAATTAACTGAATTATTTAGAGCTGTATTGGCTTTAGATATTGATGACTTCGGTCAAGTAGATACTTTATTATTATCAGATATTATTCCTCATAAAGATTTTATCTTTGATTCAGCGATTATTCATGCGACTATTTCGGATAAGATCATTGAATTGGGAAATGATGGTGATTTAACTGTTCCAAGTCTTGATTTAAGCAATCAAGAAGTCTTAACAACCAAAGGTGATGCTTTATTAGAAGAAGACACTGATTATGTTGTTAAAGTAGAGCTTATTAATACTTTGTTAGCTCTACAAGTATTAAATATAAATGATTTTAATAATGTTGAAGTTGATGCTTCTATAATAAAAGAAATGGGAACTGATGCAGATAACACTATTCTAGATGAAACTAAATCTAATACTGTCTTATCTTCAAAGATTGTTCATGCAACTTTAACAAAGATTATTTTAGATTCAAATGAACCAGATGAACTTACTGGTGAAAGAGACTTAATTGTTCCATTTATTGCTTCTGAGGTTTATACAGATTTAACTGATGAAGTTAGATTTGTAAGCAATGATTCTGATAAATATATTGTAGAGTTAGAATTAACTGAGTTATTTAGAGCCATTTTAGCTTTAGATATTGAAGATTTTAACCAAGTTGATTCTTTATTATTATCAGATATTATTCCTCACAAAGATTTTATCTTTGATTCAGCGATTATTCATGCGACTATTTCTGATAAGATTATTGAATTGGGTAATGATGGTGATTTGACAGTTCCTAGTTTAGACTTAAGTAACATTGATGTCACTATTTCAAAAGGGGACGTTTTATTAGAAGAAGATACTGATTATATTATAAAAACAGAACTTATCAATACCTTATTAGCTCTACAAGTTCTTAAAATCAATGATTTTAATAATGTTCTTGTTACAACAGCAATTATTAAAGAAATGGGAACTGACGTAGATAATACTGTTTTAGATGAAACAAAATCTTCTACTGTATTAGCTTCTAAGATTGTTCATGCAACATTATCAAAAATTATTTTAGATTCAAATGAACCTGATGAAATCACTGGCGAAAGAGATTTAATTGTACCGTTTATAGCAGCTAGTGATTATAGCGATATGACTGATGAAGTTAGATTTGTAAGTAATGATTTGGATAAATATATAGTTGAACTAGAGTTAACTGAGTTATTTAGAGCTGTATTGGCCTTAGATATTGAAGATTTTAATCAAATTGATGCTTTATTATTGGATGATATTATTCCTCATAAAGACTATATCTTTAATTCTTCTATTATTCATGCGACCATTTCTGATACGATTATTCAATTAGGTGTTGATGGGGACTTAACAGTGCCTAGCATGGATTTAAATAATGATGATATTACATTTATTAAGGGTGATATTTTATTAGAAGAAGATACTGAATATATTTTGGTAGACGAGTTAAAAAATACTTTGGATGCATTAAAAGTTTTAGGTATACAAGACTTTAATAACGTTATAATTGATGCTGGTATACTTCAAAATTTATCTGTTGATCCAATCAATGATCCAACGACTTTAGATAATCTTAAAAAAGATACAGTATTATCTTCTAAAATAGTTCATGCTTCATTATCCAATATGATTATTGACTCTGGCGAACCAGATGAAATTACTGGTATTAGAACCTTAATTGTACCGTTTATTGCTGCTGTAGATTATGTGGATTTAACAGATGAAGTTAGATTTGTAACTAGTGACTCAGACAAGTATATCGTTGAAGTTGAGTTAACTGAGTTCTTCCAAGCTATCTTGGCATTAAATATTGATGATTTTAATGATGTAGATACTCTAACCTTACAAGATATTATTAATAATCAAGATGATTTATTAGATTCAGCAATTCTACATGCTACTATTTCAAAACAAGTTTTAGATTTAGAAGTATCAAATACTAGTATTAGTATTCCTGAATATAATGATGCTGGACAAAGCATTACTATTATAGATAATACTGATATTGGTCACGTGATTACTTATTTACAAAAAGATGAATTAACCAATTTCTTTGCATCTGTAAACTTGCTAGGAGATGTGACTACCATTGATTCATTTAATGGTACGGTTTCTTTAGATTTATTCTTAAAGTCAAACAACCCTACAACTTACGAAGACAATCAAGACACATTATTGGCTTCATCAATTATGCAAGCTACTATTTCATTAAAAGTATCTGATTTAGATGTTCAAGGAAAAGTATTTATTCCTAGTGTTACGATTAATGAACAAGCAGTAGAAGTCACACATGCAACAGATTACTTTATATATAAAAACGAATTAAAGGCTTTAATTAATGTTATGGATGTTGTTGGTTTAACAAGTATTGAAAGTTTTGGTGGAGATTTTACTTTAAGTTCATTCTCTACAGAAGCAAGCCAAAATACTTTAATTGCTTCAGCCATTATGCATAGAACCTTGTCTCAACAATTATTAGATAATACATCTATTATTGTTCCAAGAGAGTCATTAGAAGAAAACTTGACAAGTGAAGATATCCATATTACTACAACTATCGCTAGTGAAGATTACATTATTGGTGATGAAATAAAAGCCTTAATTACTGTAATGAATATTATTTCAAGTCCTGAAGCCAGTATTGATTCAATCTCAAGTGATATTGACTTTAGTAAATTTGATGAAGACCTATATCCTGGAAATCAAGATATTTTATTAGCTTCAGCGATTATGCATGCTTCTTTAAGTGATGAAATGATTAGTTTAAATGATGATGTCTTATTTGTTCCAAAATATAGTGAATTAAGTCAAACTCAAACTGATCAAATTAGATTTGATGATGTAAGTGGTACTGATTTTATTAAGAAGTCAGAGATTAAACATATTCTTAATGCCTTCCTAGAAATGGGTTATAATGATTTATCTGCATTTGATAATAACCCTACATTAGAACCAAGTAAATTCTTTGATAATATTACTTTATACTTAGAATCAGCATCATTCCATGCGACTATCTCTAATAAGATTCTTGCTGGAACAAGTCCTAACTTGATTATTCCTTCTAGGGATATTGATGATACTTATGACATTAAGATTGTTCATGCAGAACTTACTTACGTAGAAAGCAATGAAACGATTGCTTTAGTCAATGCTTTAAATGAGTTAAGCATTAGTGATTTCAACTCTGCTATCTCAGGATCAGCAATGACTTCTTTAACAGATGGTCAGTTAGACACCATATTAACTTCTGGTTCAATGCATTTATCTATTGATGATATCATTCAGGCTAACTCTAATATCAATACAAATATTCCTGACAAAGCATTGGCTGATATATTTGCCTTAAGTGATATATTGATCAAAGATGAAGTTAAAAACTTTATCTTAGCCGCAAAAGCATTTAGTGGTGAAGGTTCAGATATTCAATCTGTAGATTTCACGACATTAGATATGGTAACCTTATCGAACATGCCTGAAGGCCAAAGAACAACTATCTTATCATCTATGATTGTAAGAAATATTCTTACACCACAAGTAGAACAAGCAGATACTTTTGATCCTACATTTACCTTAACTGCAAGTGACTACGAAGATGGTTTAACTAATACATTCTTAACATTGGCTGGATTCAATCGATATATTGCACATATAAGTTAAAAAGACTATAAAAATAGAGGCTGATTTATAATCAGCTTCTTTTTTTTTCCATTATTTGCTTGAAATTTACTAATTTATAGTATAATGAAAAAAAAGGAGGGGCTTTATGTTTTTAAATGTTTTTGCATCTATTGACATTGTTTTTTATATTATTATAGGAATTGCTGTATTCTTTGGTTTTTTAAGAGGATTTAAAAAGTCATTGTTTACTTTTATTGTGATGGCTATTTTCTATATTGTTTTCTTTATTACATTAGATTTAATGGTAGATGTCTTATGGAAAATGGAATTATCATTTTTAGGAAATGTTTTATCCAATTTAGATTCAAGTTTGGCAAACTTTCAATCTTTTGAAAATGATTATCAAGCCATTATACAAGTCTTGTTTAATGATAGTTTTGATTTTTCACAGGCAGATATGAATGCTTTAGCTATTGGATTGGTTCAGTTTGCTGTAAAGATCATTTGGGCTATTGCTTACTTTACTGTTATTTTAATTTTATATAAAATTATTACTGGTATTATTAGACTTATTGTTGTTAGAAAGAAAGGTAAGAAAAGACATTTGCTTGGTGCTGTTGTTGGTGCTTTAAACGGGGCTATGGCTGTTTTTGTATCTCTTATTGTCTTGGGTGGGGGTATTTCCTTTATTGAGTCTGCGACACTGATTATGCCAGATGATGAGGCAAGCAACACTGAAACCTTATCCCTAGTATCTAGACCCAATATTTTAGAACTTAACCGGTCAATTATACAAGATCAAATGAATACCTTGGCTGAAAGTAATTCTGATCCATTAATTCCAAGTGAAACTAGGGAAATGATGGATGAACTTGTTGAGAACTATAATAATAATGTTATTGTTAAAATTGCCAATAGCATTAAAGTATCTTCAACCTATGATGAATCTGTAGAAGTTCCTTTACATATCAATTTATTTGATTCAGTCTTATCCTTTGAATATAAAGAGACAAATATTGCTTTAAGACATGAATTATCTATGTTTTCTAAGGCTTACAATGTGATATTAAATTCTGATTATGCTGATTCTAATGAAATCACAGATATTAAAGGTGAAGATATTAGGTTAGCTTTTTCATACCTAGAGTCTTCAGCTATTCTTCCAACTTCATTACCAATTATTATAAAGTATCTAGCTGAAGAAAATGAGATTACTCTATCCGTGTCTGATGAAGAACTATATAATTATGATTATAAGGCTGAACTTGGGCGCTTATCTAATATTATTGCTGGTTTATTTGATATTTTAAATGAACAAGCTGTATCTATAGATGCTGATGGTAATGAAGTTACCATTGATGGTGCTTGGGTCAAAGGGATCTTTGATGATGTGTCTGAATCAAGAATTATATTATTGGCCACTGAAGCTTTCTTAGTGCCTATGATAGAAGAAGGTGAAGGCGGTTTATCATCAATGCTTGATATACCTAGTAACTTTTCTTGGGAAAATGAATATCTTGCTTTAGGTAATATTCTAGCTGAGTTCGTGGATAATGATATATCAATTAAATCCATAGAGTCTAGTGATTTTAATACCTTGATTGAATCCTTCGCACAAATTGATATCACAGTATTACTAGATTCTGAATTATTAACTTCGGCTTTAATCAATATTCTTAGTCAAGAAACTGATGTTGAGGGTGTAGATTTCTTAACCGTTCCTCAAAATATTACTTGGCGATCTACAGAACTTCAAACTGGTGAGTTGGAATACTTATTAGTCGCTATCAAAAATATCATTATTGATAATGATGGTCTTGATTTAGAAAACTTTGATATGGATGTTTTGACATCTTTATCAGAAACTACCATTGATTCAATCTTAGATTCTTATATCATGCGTGCTACCATAACTACTGAAATCAACGCTCTAGAGCTTGGGGATTCAATATTGGTTATTCCTGATGAAACCTTGGATAGTCAAAATTATTATAGTAAAACAGCTTTAAATAATTTAATTAATGCAATTGAGTTAATCTATGATGATATTGATAATTTCTCATTAGATACACTCTTTGCGATGGATTCATCTGAGTATGATGTTTTATTTGAATCTAAAATTATTCGAGCTACCGTGACTTCTGAGTTAGAAAATCTTGACTTAGGTTCATTTACTTTGATTATTCCAGATAATACTTATGAAAATGATGATTATTTATATAAAAACGAAATTGTTGAGTTAATGACATCGATTCAAGTGATCTCTGATGATATATCAACTTTTTCTATTGAAACTTTATATACTTTAACCGACCAAGAACTCGATGATTTATTGGCTTCTAAAGTGATTCAAGCAACAGTATCAGATATCATATTAGCCAATGCAGTTCTAACACCAAGTGCTGGAAGTATTGTATTTATTGTTCCATCTATTTTTAGAGAAAATATTCAAGTCAATAACCTAAGTGCAGAACAAATAGAAAGCACAGAGTTAAAGGCAATTATTAAATCATTCAATGCCTTAGGAATTACAGATTATGATGGTGGCTTAGATCCATCTTCTTTAGGTTCAAATTTAGATTATGCTTTAATCTTAAACAGTGGATCAATGCATTTAACCATTGACCATATGATTCAAAGTAATAGTGAAATTAACAGTGGAATTCCTGATAAGGCAAAAGCTGATATTTATGGCTTTAATGATATATTAATTAAAGATGAAATTACCAATTTTATATTAGCTTCACAAGCCTTTACAGGCGAAGGTTCTGATGTTCAAACTGTTGATTTTGATTCTTTAGATATAGTGAGTTTATCTCAAATGCCAGAAGCTCAAAGAACTACAATCTTATCTTCTATGATTGTAAGAAATATTCTTACACCTAAAGTAGAAGATGCAGATGATATTGATCCTACATTTGCTTTAACTGCTGGCGATTACGAAGATGGAGATATTAATTCATTCTTAACATTGGCAGGTTTCAATCGCTATATTGATCATTTAAATAATTAATATTATTAATAGATTTTGATAGCTTTAATCTTTAACAGTATTGGAGGCAATTATCTTTTCGGTAATTGCCTCTTTTTTTCTTTTTCTTTTTTTTAAAAAGCGTGTATAATAAATAAGACACATTGAATAGGAGAAAAACATGAAAAAGAAAATTTTATCAATCATAATGATGGTTATATCATTCTTTGTATTAATAGCTTGTAACACTGTCATCAATGATACAAATACCACTAATGAATTTACAAATGAAAATACGACTGAATTAGTTACAAGTGAAGAACCTACAAGTCTTCAGCCAACAACTGAAGAGATTAGTACTGATATCCCTACTAATCTACCAACTGACCCTACTACTGAGGAAGTAACTGAAGAACCTACAACAGAAGTACCAACAGAAGAACCAACGACTCTTCAACCTACAACAAGTGAACCGACAACTGAGTTTCCTACAGAAGAGCCTACTCAAGTAACAACAGAAGAACCAACAAGTTCAGATCCTATCGTTGAAATTAACTTATTTTCTATTAATGATTTTCATGGAGGAGCTTATACTGGCATGGATATGATGTCAAGAGTTGGTTATTATCTTAAAAATTTTGAGGGTAATCATCTTGAAATATCAAATGGCGATATATTTCAAGGTTCTGCTTTAAGTAACTATTATCAAGGAAGAATATTAGTTGATATATTAAATGAAGCTGGTTTTGATGGTTTTACCATAGGTAACCATGAATTTGATTGGGGCATTGATATCATTGGTAATTATCAAGATAATGATGATACTAATGGCGAGTTAAATCATCCGATTTTAGCAGCTAATATTGTTTATGAAGATACAGGACTACCTCTAGAATTTACCCTTCCATATATGATTGAAGAATTTGAAGGCGTACGTGTAGGTGTTATTGGTCTAATTGGTTCAGTTATGAATTCAATTGCTGCTTCAAGAACTGAAAACATTTTATTTTTAGATCCTGTAGATACCGCAGCTCAATATGCAAGTGAGTTAAGAGAAAATCATGATGTTGATATTGTGGTAGTATATATTCATCAAGGCTCTGAAGAAAACACTGAATTTGCTAATCTATCGGGTTCATCTAGAATAGACGCTATGTTTAATGCCCATACCCATCAATTAGAAGCATCATATGTTAGTCGTGCATTAACAGATATGCCTTATGCACAAATGAACAATTATGATTCATCTTTAGTACATATTTCATTAACTTATGATAAAAATTTGAATAGAATTATAGATTTTTCATCAAATATTATAGAGAATGACCAAATGATTATATCAGATTCTATTATTGATCAAATTATTCTAGAATATTCTACCAATACCGAATATACAACTTATATTAACGAAGTCTTAACCATTTCTGAAGGTAATTATTATCGTAACGATATGGCCCAATGGGGAGCTTCAGTTATCAGAGACTATGCAGGCGTAGATGTTGGAGCAACCAATGCAGGTGGCTTTAGAGTATCTATGGAAGCTGGTCAAGTAACTATGGGGGATTTAATGACAATATATCCATTTGATAATGTTATTAAAACTTCAGAAATGACTGGTCAACAATTAACTGATTTTTATCTGGAAGTTATTCAATATAACTCTGATGTCGTTTTCGATGATGGTTTATATTATAATTATGCTTCTAATCAATTATTTATTGATGGTGGTCCAATTGTATTAAACCAATATTATACCGTTGGGGCTGTAGATTATATTTTCGATAAGACTTATTATGATTTTCTTGAAGGTCAAAATATTAGACAAACAATTTATTTTATGAGAGATTTATTGGTTTTAGATTTAAAGAATGCAACTGATGGTTTTAATCCTTCAGATGGTTCACATTATTAGATAAAAAAAACAAGGAAATTATTCCTTGTTTTCTTTATCTTTATACATTAACACATCAGCGTAATTCAATAATTCATCTAAATTACGACCATTTTTAGGATATATTGCAAGACCAATACTTACCCCTATAAACGGATGTTCATAAAAATAGTGCTTATTGATTTCTTTTTTCATATGATCGACATTAAACATCGTTGTTTGACTAGTGACTATAAATTCATCTCCAGATATTCGATAAACTTGCCCCTTGTCTTTGACTGTTTTCTCTAAGGCTTTAGAAAACTCAATTAAATAAGCGTCACCTTTAATATGACCATATTTGTCATTAATGGTTTTTAATTGATTTAAATCAAGATAGTATAAGAAAAATTCTTTGCTTGTTAAATCTAGTTTATCGAAATCATTGAATAAAGCCAATCGGTTATTTAACTTAGTTAATGGATCATAATAAACTAGATCAGTAAGTTCTTGAACATTTGTAGATGTTTGTGTTAGTCTATAAATTAAGTAGTAAGTAATAATCATCATAAAAAATAAAACACCATAAAAAAGTAAAATATCAAATATATGATTAAAATTCAATATAAATCTTGATAAATACATCAATAGAAAGTTCATAAGAAGAAGTAGGGTTGTAATTTTTTGTAAGTTTTCTTTATATGAAGGTAATGCTTTTAATAAGGTATTCTTTAGAAGATATAATATAATAGGTGTAGAAATAAGAAAGAAAGCTATTTCAAATAATAAAAAACCAATAACACGGTAATCATTATAATAAATACTAAATATATGGTAGGCTAAACCATTAACAAACAAAGTATGCGAAAAAGAAAAGCCCATCACTGCTAGTATTGTTTTTAAAGAATCATTATAGATGAAAATATATACAAGTATGTAGAGCCATGATACAAAAGTAATCATATATACTGGCATGTCTTGACCTATTAAGAGCGGAATAAACCATCTAGTTAAGCCAAGCATTAAAAGCGTAAATAAGATTAAAAATAAGATGCGATAAAGTCTTTTCATACGGCTTTTAATTAGATATTCTGATGTGGTGATATTCACAACTAAGATTAAAAGTGAAGATATTAAGGGAATCATAGGACCTCCTTTTCAAAAGTATTATATCACTAAAAGGTTTAATAAAAATAAAAAAACACAAATTTTGTGTTTTTTATTCCTGATTAATTGGATCAATATTATATTCTATGACCTTAATTTTATCCTTATACTCAATAATATTGATGGAACAGTTAACTAAGTATTCATCATATGAAAAACCTTTTAAATTTTGAACCAATAAAGCTTTTAAAACATGAGCATGTGTAATCATAAGTACGTTTTCATAGTGGTTGTTTTTAAAGAATTTATTAAAGAAATCAGCCACTCTTTTTTCAATCATTTGGTCTGTTTCTAAGCCGGGAACTGAGTGACCATGAACTGCTTCTTGGTAAGTATCATCAATTACACGTCCATCATAGGCTCCAAAATCTCTTTCAATAATATCTTTCTCGATGTGGGTTTCTAAATTTAGATTAAGTTCTTTTTTGATAATATCAGCTGTATGTATGGCTCTATCTAAAGGAGAAGTCATACAATAATCAAAAGGAATTTGAAGTGATTTCAAATATTGTCCTGTTTTTTTTGCTTGCATTATACCAGTCTTATTTAAGGGGTTATTGGTTCTTCCTTGTATAATCATTTGCTTATTAGCATCTGTTTCACCGTGTCTAATCATGTATACTTTCATTTTTATCACCTATTACATTATACATAAAAGCATAGATTTAGCAAAGAAAATTAGCTTATATTGATTTACTATTAAGGATAATTATTGTATAATTGATATGATAAATATAGAAGAGGTGAGTTTTTATGAGAATGGTTGACATCATAGAAAAAAAACGTGAGGCAATAGAACTTACAGAAAAAGAGATAGAATTTGTTATACAAGGTTATACTAAGGGAGACATTCCAGATTATCAAGTTTCTGCTTTATTAATGGCCATATATTTTAATGGGATGACCAATGATGAAGCATCACATTTAACCAAAGCCATGTTACATAGTGGAGATATTATTGATTTAAGTCAAATTAAAGGTGTTAAAGTTGATAAACACTCGACTGGTGGTGTTGGCGATAAGACAACTCTAGTTTTAGGACCTTTAGTGGCATCTATGGGTTGTAAATTGGCTAAATTATCAGGAAGAGGTCTTGGCCATACAGGGGGAACTCTAGATAAGTTAGAATCTATTGATGGCTTTAATATTTCTTTATCAGAAGAAGATTTTATCAAACAAGTCAATGATATTAATATAGCAGTTGCTGGACAAACGAAGAAATTAGTTCCAGCTGATAAACTATTGTATGCCTTAAGGGATGTGACTGCGACAGTACCATCAATTCCTTTAATTGCTTCAAGCATCATGTCAAAAAAATTAGCTTCAGGAGCTGATGTCATTTGTTTAGATGTTAAAATCGGTGACGGCGCTTTTATGAAAACCATTGAAGATGCAAGAAAATTATCTGAAATTATGGTTTCTATTGGTGAATCATTGGGTAAAAAGGTTTCTGCTTTTATCACTTCTATGGATCAACCTTTAGGCTATGCTGTTGGTAATCGTTTAGAAGTTAAGGAAGTAATTGATACTTTAGAAGGACATGGTCCCAAAGATTTAGAAGAATTATGTGTTGAAATAGCTGCTTATATGGCAATGTATGCTGGTCTTGTTAGCGATATTGAGGCAGGTAAAAATTTAGCATATGATCATTTGAATAATGGCTTAGCCTTGAAAAAGTTTTATGAATTTATAGAAGCCCAAGGTGGTCATATAGATGATTTAGATCATTTTATTCAAGTTCAAGAAATTTATGAGTTTAAGGCTGATAAAGCAGGTTATATTAAAAATATTAAAGCATTAAATATCGGTTTAGCTTCCATGAAAATTGGTGGGGGTCGTGAAACAAAAGAAGATAATATTGATCCTTCTGTTGGTATTGTTTTAGAGAAGAAAATTGGGGATTTTGTTCATAAGAATGATGTTTTAGCTAAAGTATACTTAAATTCTAAATTAGGGGATAATGTATTGGATGATCTAAAACAAGCATTTATAATTAGTGAAGATAAACAAGAAATATCTCCAGTCATTAAAGAGATCATTCAATAAACTAGACAAGACAAAAAAATATGTTATAATATATAAACAAGGGGAGCTTAGTAAACTAGGCTGAGAGTATAACTGTGAGTTATAGACCTTACCTGATCTGGATAATGCCAGCGTAGGATAATATCGTACGATAGGTCCCTTAATCAGGGACTTTTTTTGTCCCAAAATAGAGGAGAAGATTTATGAAAGATAGAGAAAAAATTGTTATTATTGTTGAAGTTGCTATTCTTGTTGGTATAGCGACTGTCCTTGATGTGGTCTTTGGTATTTTATCAAAGGGCATATTCCCTTGGGGAGGTAGTATCTCTCCAGCCATGTTACCCATATTCATCATTGCCTATAGAAGAGGTTTAAAAACTGGCTTGTTTTCTGGTTTTATATTCGCTATCTTGCAATTGATGACCACAGGTATGTTTTCTGCTTCAGTCATCGCTGCCATACCTGAATCAACATTCTTTGGGCCAAAATGGGTGAATATCATCTTAGTATACTTACTTGATTATATTATTCCATTTACCCTTTTAGGACTTGCTGGAATCTTTAAAAATGGTCTTAAAGAATTAAAACCATTCTTTTTAGGAATGATACTAGCTTCAAGTATTCGTTATGTCATGCATGGTTTATCAGGTGTAATGATATGGAGTGGTTATGCAGAATGGTTTAATGAAGAATTTAATATGAATGTAAGTCCCTTTGTATATTCTTTTATCATCTATAATTTGCCATACATGTTGGCTTCACTCATTTTATGTTTGTTTGCTGGCTATGTCTTATTTAAAAGAAAACTACTGCTTGTTAATTTAGAAGAAAATTAGAAAGAGAAATCTTTCTATTTTTTTTAAGATTAATTTAGCACTCAATCCTTGACTGTGCTAATAAACATGGTATAATGTTAATGATAAAACATTTTAGGAGGACAATTATGAGTAAGAAAAACATTGAATTTAAAACGGAATCAAAAAGATTATTAGACTTAATGATTCATTCAATTTACACGAACAAAGAAATTTTCTTAAGAGAACTGATTTCAAATGCATCTGATGCTATTGATAAGTATCATTTTAAAAGCTTAACTGAAGAAGGCTTAGAAAATCGTAATGATTATGAAATTCATATTGATATTGATAAGAAACATCGTCTTTTAACCATTACAGATAATGGTATCGGGATGACTTATGATGAACTTATTGATAATATTGGGACTATTGCTAAAAGTGGTACTTTAGAATTTTTAAAAACCATGAAGGGTAAAGACCTTAAGAATACAGACTTAATTGGCCAATTTGGTGTAGGTTTTTATTCTGCATTTATGGTCAGTGATAAGGTTGAAGTTGTGACTAAATCACCTTTTAGTGATAAGGCTTATAAGTGGGTTTCATCAGGAGAAGAAGGTTATAGTGTTGAAGAAACTCAAAAAGATAGTATTGGTACTGAAATTACCCTAAAGATTAGAAAGAATCATGATGATGAGAATTATGATGAGTTTTTAGAAGACTATAAAATTGAACAATTGGTTAAAAAGTATTCTAATTATGTTCGATATCCAATCACTATGGAAAAGGAAAGAGAAGTACCTAAATTAGATGATGAAGGAAATGAAATAGAAGATAAGTTTGATACCATTGTTGAAAACCAAACCTTAAATGAAATGACACCTATTTGGGAGAAGAATAAATCTCAAGTGACTGATGAAGAATTAAATGAGTTTTATAAGAATCAATATTATGATTATACAGATCCTTTATTAAACATTTGGACTAATGTTGAAGGAAAACTAACTTACAAATCTATTATTTATATACCTGCTAAAGCACCAGCAAATTTATATTCAGAGAAATATGAAAAAGGCTTACAATTATATGCTAAAGGTGTCTTTATCATGGATAAATGTAAAGAATTAGTTCCTGATTATTTAAGATTCATCAAAGGTATGGTTGTATCACCGGATTTAAACCTTAATATATCTAGAGAAATTCTTCAAAAAAATACACAATTAACTAAAATTCAACAGAATTTAGAAAAGAAAATCGTAAAAAGATTAGAAAAATTATTAGAAAACGAAAGAGAAACATACATTAAATTTTGGAAAGAGTTTGGTGTGAATATCAAATATGGTGTTTATGATAATTTCGGTTTAAATAAGGATTTATTACAAGATTTAGTCTTGTTTGAAACGGTTAATGAAGATGCTTATATAACCTTAAATGAGTATGTAGAAAAAATGCCAAAAGACCAAAAAGAAATCTATTTTGGTTCTGCCAACTCCAAATCAGCAATCAAAGCTTCACCTCAAATGGATCGATTAAAATCTAAAGGTTATGATGTTTTAGTTTTAACTGATGAAATTGATGAATTTATGCTTTCTATTATGAATGAATATAAGAAATTTAAATTCAAGTCTATTAATCAAGGTGATTTAGATTTGGTCGATGAATCTGAAAAAGAAACGATAAAAAAACAAGAAACAGAAAATAAAGATTTATTGGAAAAAATTAAAGAATCTCTTAAAGGTCAAGTAGATGATGTTAAATTATCAACTAGATTAACAGATTCTCCAGTTTGTTTGGTTAGCGGTGAAGGCATGTCTTTTGAAATGGAAAAGCTCATGGAACAAATGCCAGGTGACAAGACTAACCAACAAAAAGCACAAAAAATATTAGAAATCAATCCTAAACACGAGTTGTTCCAAGCCATTCATGATTTATATGATCAAAATTCAGAGGATTTAAATGATTATGCATCTGTTTTGTATAACCAAGCTCTTTTAATAGAAGGTTTAAAAATTGAAGATCCTGTTGAATTTTCTAATAAAATGGTTAAAATATTAGTAAAGGCCGCAAAAAAATAAGGAGATTAAAGTGGATAAGACTCTAAAAACCATTGAAGATGAGTTAAGTTGGTTGATAAAAGATTATAAGGCAACCACTGATTATAAATTCAATAAATATTTAGAAACCTTAAATTATCATATAGTTTACGAGAAAAAGAAAATTAAACTCATTTTTCAATTTTTAATGATGCAAAAAGAAGAGTCTTTGGTTTTAAAAATTATCTATGATGTAAAAGATGCTCAAAGAGAGAATCACTTATATGAGTTTCCTTTATCCAAAATTCGTTCAAATATTGAATTACCGATGATTAACGATTATGATTGTCAAAGAATTCATGATGTTATGGATTATGAAGTGATTGATGGGCAAATAAAATCTACAGTATCTCAATTAACTCAAGGTCTTACCTATACGGAAGTTATTCGTAGAAATATTAAAGACATAATTAAATATGGTCGAGAATTAAGAAAAAAAGAAGCAAAATCAGCATAAAATTTATGTAAACGGTGACATTGTCACCGTTTTTCTTTTATCTTCTTGCAAATATAAAAAAAAATATATATAATAAATCAAAAATAAGAATTGAGAGGTCCCATATGAAATATACCAAAGAAGCCATCTTAGACCATGCAAAAAAAGAAAATGTAAGATACATACGTTTAATGTTTAGTGATATTATTGGAACAATTAAATCTGTTGAGATTCCTATAGGTCAGTTAGAATCTGCTCTTGATGGAGAAATTATGTTTGATGGTTCAAGTATTGAAGGTTTTGTAAGAATCATGGAAGCTGATATGTTCTTAAGACCTGATTTTGATACTTGGATGATTCTTAGTTGGGAAGAAACTAAATATGGTAAAGTCGCAAGACTTATCTGTGATGTTTATACACCTGAAGGTAATCCTTCAGAGGCAGATCCTAGATCTAATTTAAAGAAAACCATTAAAAAAATGGAGAAATTAGGATTTTCAACCTTAAAAATTGGTTTTGAGCCTGAATTTTTCTTATTTAAACTTGATGATAAGGGACAAGTGAAACTAGATGTAGCCGATCACGGTGGTTATTTTGATTTATCACCGATTGATGGTGCAGAAGATTGTCGTAGAGATATAGTTTTAGAATTAGAAAAAATCGGATTTAAAATTGAAGCTTCACATCATGAAGTAGCCCCTGGCCAAAATGAAATTAATTTTGAATTTGCCGATGTTGTTGAGGCTTGTGACAATTTACAAACCTTTAAACTTGTGGTTAAAAATATCGCAAGAAGACATAATTTACACGCAACCTTTATGCCTAAACCTATTGCTAGTGTTAATGGTTCTGGTATGCATACCAATTGTTCTTTGGCTGATGAGTTTGGAAAGAATGCCTTCTATGATCCAAAAGATGAAATGGGCTTATCTGTGACTGCTAGACAATGGATTACTGGTATTTTAATACATTCTAAGGAATTTTGTGCCATTACCAATCCAACAGTAAACTCATACAAACGTCTTGTTCCAGGCTATGAAGCGCCTTGCTACATGTCTTGGTCAGAACATAACCGTTCAGTAATGATTCGAATTCCTGCCACAAGAGGAAGAGGAACTAGGGCGGAGATACGCTCTGTTGATACTTCAGCCAATCCATACTTAGCAATGTCTGTGCTTTTGGCTTCAGGTTTAGATGCTATAGAAAAGAATTATCCGTTAATTAACCCAATCAATGAAAATTTATTTGCATTAACCAATGAACAACGTAAGGAAATGGGTGTTGAAAACTTGCCAGATAATCTCAAAGAAGCTATTGATTTCTTTAAAGGGTCACCTTTAATGAAAGAAGTACTAGGCAACCATATTTTTAATAAATTCATTGAGTTAAAAACAAAAGAATGGGATGAATTTAGAAAAACTGTTACTGAGTGGGAAATTAAAAGGTACATTAATATTATATAAAAAAAAGTCCATTTTGGACTTTTTTTGAATTTATAAGTAATGTTCATCAATTACTTTTAAATAATCTACTGGTTTTCGATAACCTTCAGTAATTTCTATACCATATTTTTCAATTTCTGCTAAAGTGATTGACTTTCTTGAATTTTTAGCTCGATGATAATATTCAGATACATACTTTTGGTCTAAGAAGAAAATTCTATCTAAAAGTGAAAAATAGATGATGATGAAAGCTATTGCGCCATGTTTAGCACACTGTTCTAAATGAATAACTTGGTGTTCATGGATGTTTTTAATGGGAAAAGAAGTTTTATTTTTGGTTTCTTTTGCTTCGAAATCAATATATCTACCTTTGTAAATGCCATTATAATCAGTGGTTGAAGGTAACTTGTAATAAGCTTCAACTATTTTGGCAGCTGATCTTTGTTTATAATCAACTTTAACTATTTGAATTGGAATGGGTTTCTTATGAATGATGGCCAAATCATTATTAAGATAAAACTCATTGGTTTGGTTTATCATATTTTCAAAATTCATACCACGATTGGCGGTAGATACAATTTTTCGATCTTGCCTTCTTTTTTTATTAGGATAGTTTATCATTTTAATCACCATAAGTATTTTACCATATTCACATAGCTTTAGTAAGATAAATAAGGATTAAAAACATAACCTTTTAAAAAAGCTTAAAAATGTTGTATAATAGATATGAAATTTTTTTTAGAAAAGAGCGGATAAAATGAGTAAAATTAGATTTTTTGCCTTAGGTGGCTTAGGAGATTCAGGCAAGAACCTTTATGTTCTTGATATTAATGAAAAACTAATTATTTTAGATAGTGGTTTACAACACCCTTCAGGTGATTTGTTGGGTGTTGATGCATTGGTCCCTGATATTTCCTATTTAGAATCAAGAAAAAAAGATATTATTGGCATCTTTTTATCACATGCCCATGATAAAAACATTGGTGCTTTACCAAAACTTTTACAAAGTTTTAAAAAACCAGTTTATGCAACAAATTACACAGCAGAAATGGCTAAAGATTTGTTAAAAGAAAATGAAATGAATCCAAATGATTTTGATTTTAAGATTGTTGATTTTAATAAAGCTATAAAATTTAAAGATTTTAAAATAGAATATGTACAAACAACCCATTCAGTTCCTTTAAGTGCAGCTATCGTTGTTTATACTCAAGATGGGGCTATTGTCTATGCGACGGATTATACATTTGATCAAAATGTAGGTCAGTATTTTAAAACTGATTTTCAAAAATTAGCAAGAGTTGCTGATACAGGTGTTCTTGCTTTCTTGGGTGAATCAAATGGAGCCATACATATTGGCCATTCTTCGACAGATGGTAATTTAAAAAGATCCATCAGATCGGTATTTAAAAAAGCAAAACACCGTATTTTAGTTAATATGTACTCCACAGCTGTTTCAACCATTCAAATGGTGGTTAATGAAGCAGTCTTAGCCAACAAAAAATTAGCCATCATTGGTCGTAAGGCTCAAAGACTAGTTTTTATTGCTGAACAAATGGGTTATATTCAAATACCAGAAGAATCATTGGTTAATTTAAAATTCATTGATCAAAATAATAAAAATGAATTTGATGATGTAGTATTCTTGGTTACTGGAGAACGACATGAACCGTTTTTTATGTTGCAACGTATGGCTAAAGGCTATGATCGATTGGTTAATTTGATTGAAACAGATACCATCTTAGCCATGGCTCCACCGGTCATCGGAACAGAAAAAATAGCTGCCAAAACCTTTAATATTCTTTCTGAAATTGGTTGTGAAGTTGTAAAAATTGATAAAAACTACTTATCTCAATTCCATGCTGCTAGTGAAGATATTAAGTTAATGTATGCTTTATTAAAACCAAAATACATCATTCCTATCAATGGCGAATATAGGATGTTGAATGCTCAAGTAAATATCGCTAGAGAATATGGCTATAAAGATGATTCGATTCTATTATTAGATAATGGTGAAGTAATTACCTTTACTGATGGTCAAGTTGAAAAACATCATGATATGGTTGAAAATGGAACTGTTATGGTTGACGGAAATTTTGAAAGCGACTTGAATGCTATCGTTTTAAAAGAAAGAGAACTCTTATCTCAAGATGGTTTCTTAATTGTCACAGCTAATGTTGATGCCAATGAGAAGGTCATGTTAAATAAAGCAGAAATCGTCTCTAGAGGTTATTTGTTTATGAAAGATAACGAAGAGATTGTTAAACAAATACAAATTATCTATGAGTTAGAAACTAAAAAACAGTTTTCAAAAAGAAAAATAGATTGGAAAGAATATAAAGATAACTTAAGACATCAAATTGAACGCTATTTGATACAAACAACAAAAAGAAAACCAATCATTATTCCTGTGATTATTGATACATCAAAGGATCATGTTTGCCGTATACTATAAACTTTTAGATGGAGAAATCCATCTTTTTTTTTATAAATATCTATTTTTACATTCAATTTACGTGATATAATAAAATAAAGGTGGTTATATGATTAAAAAATTATCTGAATCAGTTTATTTAATTACTAAATCAAGTCTTGAAAAACATATAAATTCTATATCTTATTTAATTCTTGACCAAGAAGAAGCTATTTTCATTGAACCAGGTTCTTTGAGTGATTTTGATGAGGTTTTTTTTGATGTTCAAACTATAACTCCTATAAAGAATATTAAATATGTGATCATCAGTCATCCAGATCCTGACTTAACATCTTCTTTGCCTTTATTTGAAGAAAAAGGGCTCCATGCAAAAATTGTGACAGAATGGCGAACTAAAGAAATATTAGATTTCTATAATTTGAAATCTTCATTTTATTTAATCAAAGAAAATAACTATCAATTAACTCTAAAATCTACTAGAAAATTTACCTTTATAATGACACCTTTTTTACATTATTCAGGATCTTTTGTGACCTATGATAATAAAGCAAAAATTCTTTTTTCTGGTGATTTATTCGGAGGAATGTCTAAAGATAATAACTTAGTAGCAAAAGAAGATTATCTTGATTCTATGGCTGTTTTTCATGAAAATTATATGCCAAGCAGTGAGTTTTTAAGACCCATCATGAAAGATTTTCTTTCTATGGACATTAGTCTTATTTGTCCTCAACATGGAAAAATTATTGCTAAAGAATTAATCAAGAAAAGCATTAAATTTTTATATACTTTAGATTTTTATAATACACCAAAACAAATCTATAATGTATCTGCTAAAGCAGAAGAAATAGATTTTTTATCGCATCTAGTCCAAGTTTCTATAAGACTTAAGCAATTATATTCTATTGAACTAATAAATCATACCTTTAGAGAATCACCCATCACGATTACTTGGGATCCGGTTGATGTCCATTCTCAATTAAGTGGTTATGCTTTATGGAATCGTTTCTTTGATATTATCTATGCTCAAGGTGGAGACGCTTGGTTAAATGCATTAGAAACCTTGATTAATCGTATATCCTTAACTTATAAAATAGCCAAGCCACAGATATATGAATTAAGGTCAAGAAAACTAGAAGAACAAAATCAAGAAATGCTTGAAAAATATACTAACCTTGAATCATCTATTCAAAAGATGAATGATGAAATCTCAAAAACCAAAGATCAGTTAATGCGTTGTCCAGTAACGGGACTATATAATAAAGAAATGGCTAAACAGTATTTATTAGACCATATTGATATAGAAAATGCTTATTTAATCAATTTTGATATAGACCAAATGATAGAAATTAATCGCGAATTTTCTGTAAAAATAGGCGATGATACTATGAATACTCTCAAGTACATCATTAGTAATCAACTTGTTAAAAACGAATTATTATTTAGGGGTAAAGGTTCTAGCTTTATACTAATCAAATCAAAGTCTAACGATCAAGAAGTCTTAAAAAGAGCTGAGAATCTTAGAAATTTAGTCCTAAAAAATGATCAATTTATCAAAGCTGTTACCATAAGCATGGGTATTATTAATTTAAGCAAAGAGGATTTTATTCAACCTATGCAAAAAATTAATGATTGGTTTCATGATTTAGAAATGAAACTTGAACTTGCTAAAAACAAAGGACAGGGCTCCATTGTTTTTAAAGATATTAAGAAGGCAGTTTTTTATAAAAATAATATTTTATTGGTTGATGAAGAACAAGTTAATATCAACTTAATTACCCATTATTTTCAAGATCATTCATATCGGGTCTACCATGCGAGAAACCCTTTGGAGGCCTTAAGTGTTATTGAAAAATATCATATTGATTTAATCGTATCAGAGATTAATTTATCTAAACTTGACGGCTTTTCATTAAAAAAATCATTAAATGAATCTTCATATTATGCAAATATTCCTTTTATTTTCTTATCTCACATGAAAAATGAAGCCTTAATTGAAAGGGCCAACCGTTTAAAAGTTAATTATTTTCTTAAAAAACCATTTTATATGGTTGAACTCTTAGGTTTGGTTGAAAGGTCTATTCGATGATTGAATTATTAAGAGTCATCTATATATTAGCTTTTATATTCATTATTATTATTTTAGTTTTTATTTTTAATCAAAAAAGAAAACACATAAGAAAACAAGTCAATGAACCTATCATCAGAGATTATGTCTTTAATGTTTTAGAAAACTACCAACATCAACCTCTCAATTTTCCACAAAGACGTTTATTTGACTCTATTCAAGAAATAGAAGAGCAGTTAAACTTATCTAAGGATGCCTTAAATAAAGTAAGAAGAAATTTATTTACTGAAAAATACATTGAAAGTTTAAAAAAACAATGTCAAAGCCCTTATAAATTAAAACGGCTTTTAGCTGCCCATAAGTTAACCTATATATTGAGTGATCATGATTTTTTAACTCCTATGATTATTAGAGAAAAGAATCCTGTTATTTTGTTTTATTTGCTCTATTTTTCTATCAATCAAATGAATCAAGAGATTTTTGATCAAGTCTTGATGAAGGTTCAAGGAATCAACCATGTTGTTTTAGAGCGTATAGCCATTCTTATCGCCAATCATTTCTCTGTCTTTAAAGCTTATGTTCATAAACAAGAAACATCTTTTATCTATGAACATATATTTATTCAAGTTATGGTCGCTAGGAAGCAATTATCTTATGATTTACCAGATGAAATCGATCATTATATGCGAGATTTGTTTACTTCTAAGCAAAGTGATTCTTATCGTAAACTAATGACTCTTTATTTATCATACTTAGAGACGATTAATGATCCTTTTTTATTAGATGAACTGGTGATTAATCATGATTTCATTGATATTAAAAACTATGGTTATCGAGCTTATGCCAATAAGAAGCAGTGGTTATTTATCGAAAAATTATTTAAGGTACTTTCTCATCACCAACAGGAGAACCAACTTATTATTGAAGCTATTTCAAATATTAGTCAGGAACCAATGATTTTAAATAAACTTTTTTATTATGAGACTGTTTTAAGTGATGATAATCAAAGGAAGGCATTGGCTAAAATTTTATCTGAGAAAATTGATTATATTTTATTAAAGTTAAATTCAAATGAACAAAGTATGGCTGAAAAAAATATTTCTTTGATTTTAGAACATAAGTATTTATCTGGTTTTATTGCTTTTATCAATCAAAATCGTGATATTGATTTAGAAAGAAAAATATTTAATATTATTGAAAGTACTATAAAAAATCATCCTGATATTTTAGATGAAATTTTAATTTATGTTGATGAAGAAATTTTAAATAGGTATGATTATCATTCTAAAACACCTGAAGTTGTCAAAAAAGAAGTACAAGCCCCTGAGTTATCAAAAATTATTTGGTTAAGCATTATGTTTGTTATTGCCATAATATTTTATCCTTTATTATCAATTTTGAGTCATTTAGGTGAATTTGGACAATTAAGTTTCTATGAAATTATTAAAAACTTTGTTTTAGATACAAATAGAAACCTTATTTATTATTTCGTGGCTGCTAATATTATCTATTTAATGTTAATGTTTGTTTCATTAAGAGGTTCATATAAGCAAAATGAGTTATGGTTTTTAAAATCATTGGATTTATTATATGAAGATGAACTTTTACCAGCTATTTCTATCATAGCTCCAGCTTATAATGAAGAAGTCAATATCATTACCAGTGTTAGGTCTTTACTTAACTTAAAATATCCTAAGTATGAGGTGATTGTGGTCAATGATGGTTCTAAAGATCAAACACTTAATGTTTTAATTAAACATTTTAACTTAAAAAGACATCATCCTTTCTTCTTAACGGCTTTAAAAACCAAGGCAGTTAGGGGTATTTATAAGAATCCAGAGTATCCTCATTTAATTGTAGTCAATAAAGCCAATGGTGGTAAAGCTGATGCTTTAAATGTTGGTATCAATGTTGCTCATTATCCTTATATTTGCGGAATTGACGCTGATAGTGTATTAGAACAAGATGCCTTATTAAGGTTGATGTCATCTTCTTTAGATTATAGTCATAGGCCAGTTGCTTTGGGGGGAAATATTGTTCCAGCCAATGGTTGTAAGATTGATCATGGTTATATAGAAGATAAACAGTTACCTAAGGAATCTATCACTCGCTTTCAAGCCATTGAGTATGTCAGGGCTTTTACAACTGGGCGTATTGGGTGGTCTGAAGCTAAGTCATTATTAATTATTTCGGGTGCTTTTGGTTTATTTTATAAAAAAGATATTATCAGGATTGGTGGTTATATTACTTCTTCAGGTTTGCTGAAAAAAGATTCTGTTGGTGAAGACATGGAACTGGTGGTTCGTTTAACTTATGAACGAATGAAAGAAAAGAAGAAGCAATATATTGGTTATGTCTATCATGCCAATTGTTATACTGAATTACCTAGTGATATGAAAACTTTATTGAAACAAAGAAACCGATGGCATCGAGGTTTATTAGATATATTGAGTTATCATCGGCAAATATTGTTTAATCCAAAATACAAGCAAATTGGTTTTTTAGCCACTCCATATTTCTATATATTTGAAGTTTTAGGACCGTTTTTTGAATGGATTGGCTATTTAATGTTAATTTTAAGCTTCATTTTTGGTTTCTTATCACCGACAATCGTCTTAGCAATCTTTGGTTTATCTATTATTTTAGGAATAATCATTTCTTTGTTTTCAGTCCTTATTCAAGAAAGTCAATCTGAATATATGAAGAAAAAAGATTTATGGGTTTTAATTGTCTTTGCTATACTTGAAAATTTTGGCTATAGACAATTATTATCCTTACATAGAATCTATTCATTCTTTAGTGCTTTATTTGAAAAAGGCCAATGGGGTGAACAAAAAAGAAAAGGCATTTAAATATAGATTAAAACACCTGTTAGTATTCTAATTACAGGTGTTTTTTACATTTTATATAGATTAATATGAAATCTATTTTAAATTTTATTTATAATAACCAATTTGATTGAAAAATGATATTGATGTTCATTATTTCTGTAATATAAATAAAATTAGGTATAAATGAATTTAAAGGGGAGGATAGTATGAAGAAACTGTTGCGTTTATGTTGTTTAATATTGCTTACAATGGCTTTAACAGCATGTGATGGTTTTCCAGGTGTGACTGATTTAACAGGAGACACCAATGTGGTTGATACTTCAACAGAATTAACAGGAGAAACAACCACTGAATCAATTATTGAGATCAATGAAAGAATTTATGAAATTTATGAGTTGGCGGTGACTTCAAGTGCTTTTACCGAATCTTATGAAGATTGGTTAGAATCTATCAGAGGTCCACAAGGTTTACCAGGTGAAAATGGCAAAGAAGTTCAATTACAGGTTTTTGAAGGTTATATTCAATGGCAACATGTAGGAGATGAAACTTGGTCAAATTTGATTTCTTTATTAGATTTGACTGGATCAGATGGTCGTGAGGTCGTTTTAAGACTACATGAAGGTTTTATTGAATGGCAATATAGTGGTGATGAAACTTGGTTGACAGTGATCAATCTTCAAACCATCATAGGTGATATGACTAAAGTCATCACTCTACAGGTTTTTGAGGGTTATATCCAATGGCAATATCTTGGAGATACAACTTGGAATAACTTGCTTGAATTATCGACCATGATTGGTAGTGATGGACATGAGGTTGTTTTACAAGTGGCTAATGGTTTTGTTCAATGGCAGTATATTGGGGATGAAACTTGGAATGATTTGCTTGATTTATCGACCATGACAGGTAGTGATGGTAATAACGGTAAAAAAATCACTCTTCAAGTTTTAGATGGTTTTGATCAATGGCAATATATCGGTGATTCAACTTGGAATAACTTACTTGACTTATCAACCATGACAGGTAGTGATGGTAGCGATGGTCAAGAAATTATATTACAAGTGGCTGATGGTTATGTTCAATGGAAATATGAAGCTGAAAATGAATGGCATAATCTTATTGAGTTATTAACTTTGGTTGGTACCAATGGTATTGATGGGGCCAATGGTTTATCTGCTTATGAAATTTTAGAAGGTGATGAAGAAACTGTCAATAATTATATGATTTCTTATCCTACAGATACTTATAATTTTAAGCAAATTCCTGACACAAGTGTCTATGTAACTGACTTATTAAGTTTATATAATATCTTCATGGGAGATGTTATTGCCTATGGTGGTAATTTCTATTCAAATGATATGACTCGAATTATACGTTATATGACTAATGATCCCGAAGTTACTATCTCAAGTACAATCACCAAGATTGGTTCTTATGCTTTCTTTGGAAACATTAATGTAGATATGGTATATATTCCTTTAAATGTTACGGAAATAGGAATAATGGCTTTTGGTGAAATGGGCATTGAGCATATAGTAGAAATCATGACAGAATATAGTGTACAACCTGCAGGATGGAGTGATTATGCATTCTTTGATAACGTGATTGTCCATTGGGCAAACGATTTGGATTATCCAATCATAAATGAAAATACTGAGACTTTAGCCAATATTAGCATTGGTGGAGATTCAATCATCTATGAATTCGTTCCTCAAACAACTGGATATTATGAAATATATTCAGTAGGAACCTACGATACTTACGCTTATTTATATGATTCATATTTTGACTATATTATTGATAGTGATGATGATGGTGAAGCAAGTAATTTCTATATTAATTATTACTTTGAAGCCGGTGTAACTTACTATATTCAAGTAGAGTTTTGGTCAACCATTGATACTGGTACATTTAGTTTGTTTGTAATGAATGTTCCTGCATAAGGCATAAATATAAAAAACGAGTCAATTCACTTTGACTCGTTTTTTTTAATTATTTAATTATTTTTTCATTCTTTTCATATTCTTCAGCATAAGCTTTTTCAATTTTTGTATGAGTTTGAGGCTTATAGTAAGTCTTACCTTGTAGTTCTTTAGGTAGATAATCTTGTTTTACGATATGATTTGGATAATCATGAGCGTATTTATAGTCTTTAGCATTATCATAGGTAGGATTATTGATTAAATGGCTTGGTACAGGATAGGTTTTTCCTGATGAAACATCTTGTAAGGCTTCATTAATGGCTAAATGAGCTGCATTTGATTTAGGAGATATACACATATCTATGACAATGGCAGATAAGGCATTCACAGCTTCAGGAAAGCCAATACTTTCAGCAATCTCACATGCAGCATTTACCTTGACACCCATCATAGGGTTTGCTAATCCGATATCTTCGTATACGATGGCTTTAATCCTTCTTACAAGTGATTTCAAATCATTGGCTTGAATGAGTCTAGCTAGGTAATATAATGCTGCATTAACATCTGATCCCCTTACTGATTTATGAAATGCACTTAAAACATCGTAATAATCATCACCTGTTTTAAAGGCGGAAATTTGAGCTTGTGGTAAATATTTTTCTAATTCAATAAGGTCAATATGCAAAGAAGTAGATGCGTTTAGGACAAGTTCGAGCATATTTATTCCAGATCTGACCTCATTATTTGCCGCTACAGCGATTTTTTTGAAGACGTCTTCATCAATAGTCGAATTTGGATATAAATCGCTTAAATCAAGATTTTTTAAGTATTTTTCAATTTCTTCAGTAGATGGTTTGGTTAATTTATAAATAGATACCCGACTTCTAATGGCAGGATTGACAGATATATATGGATTTTCTGTGGTTAAACCGATCATAATAATATTGCCTTTTTCAACATAGGGTAAAAGATAGTCTTGAATATCACGGTTCATCCGATGAATTTCATCAATAAATAGGATGGTGTGATTATAATTTTTAGCAGCATCAATGATATCTCTTAAAGAATGTTTATTATCAGTAGATGCATTAAAATTAAAATGATTTAAAGGGTAATAAGAGGCTATAATCCTAGCGATTGTGGTTTTACCAACACCAGTAGGACCATATAGTATTAAAGATGATAATTGGTCTTTACTAATTAAGTTTTCTAGGAGTATTTTTAATTTTTCATTACCTATGACCCCTTCAAATGTTGTTGGTCTTAATCTATCAGCTAATGGTTGGCTCATATGAACCTCCTTTATGATATAATTATAACATAAAGTCATGTTCATGGGTATAAATCGTCCCACGAATATTAAAGAACTTAGCCCCAGGAGGTACTATGAGAACATATAAAGCTAATTATCACACCCATTGTGATTTATGTAAACATGCTAAAGGCAGTATTGAAGATTATGTATTAAAGGCTATAGAACATGGTTTTGATGCTATTGGTATTACAGACCATGCGCCTTTTGACTTTTTAAATGAACGTTCAGTGAGAATGACTTCAGAGGAATATCCTGAGTATATTAGGCAATTGAAACATGCTATTGTCCATTATTTAGATTTCATATTAATCTATCGAGGTCTAGAAATAGAGTATTTTAATGGTTATCATAAGCATTATGAGTCGCTTTTAGAACACTTAGATTATCTTATATTAGGCCAACACTATATTGAAAAAGAAGGTGAGTTGCTATCTGTCTATAAAATTAAAAGTATTGAAGATATGCAAATATATAAAGAAACACTGATTAAAGCCATGCATACAGGTTATTTTAAAATCATAGCTCATCCAGACATTTTTTTAATTAATCAAGGGCAAATAAGTGATGAAATGAAGGCAATTTCTCGTGAAATCATCCAAACTGCTAAAAAAACCGACACAATTTTAGAAATTAATGCCAATGGCTTTAGAAAGAAGAAACATCAAGTAGATGGTCAATATTATATGGCTTATCCTCGAATAGAGTTTTGGAAAATCGTAAAAGAAGAAAATGCAAGGGCCATGATTAATGCAGATGCTCATGATCCAAATCAATTAGTTGACCAAGCTATCGAATTGGCATATGAATTTGCAAGACATCTCTCCATAGCAGTAGAAGAAGAATTGGTTTTAGACTGATTCTTTTTTTTATGACGAAAATCAATTCTAAGCAATTTAAATTCATTAGTCCATATATTGACCCATCCGGTTATAAAAAAATTGACCCAGCGGCAAATTTTTAAAAAAATTAGTAAAAAGTTTGTGAAACATTGATATCGCAAAATAAACATAGTCACAAGATTAAAATGAACATGATTATACACTAGCAATAGAAGCTATAACCCTAGATAAACACACTATTTATTTCAAAAGATATTGTTTTGTGGATAATTCCGCTATTTTTTATAAGTCTATATTTGTTCCTATAATGTATATTATGTTAACTTAAATGTATGCTCTAGCTTTGGCGCACGGTTAATTATATGTTGATAATGTTGATAAGGCTATACTGGTTTTACTTGTAAATATGGGTCTTGATTTTTTCCTTTCGTTTTTTGCCTTTGAAAATTAACCGACAATTGACCTTAAACTTCAATTTAATGATTTCATTTTTTAGACCATGTGATATAATACTCTTATGAATGAGGTGATGCTTATGAAAAAACTTTTTATGATATTTACTGGCGGGACGATTTCTATGAAGATAGACGATGTCTCTCACTCAGTTAAACCTGCTTTACATGCCCATGAAATTATGAAAAATTTTCTTGGTCCTGAACTTACTGAGGGAACTGAAGTTATAGAATTCTCTGAGATACCTTCTCCATCGATGACACCTGACATGATGCTTGAAATTTCAAGAATTATCAAAAAAATCATCCGTGAGGATGATCCAATAGGGTTTATTGTTGTTCATGGCACGGATACTTTAGAGGAAACTGCTTTTTTTCTTGATACAGCAATTGAAACTGATTTACCTATTATTGTGACAGGTTCTATGAAATCATCGTCTGATTTAGGTTTTGATGGTGTAAATAACCTAGTTTCATCAATTTTGGTTGCTAAAAGTCCTAGTTCAAAGGGTCGTGGTGTCTTAGTCGTCATGAATGATCAGATAAACGCTGCTTCTGAAGTTACAAAAAGTAATACTTTGTCCTTAGATACCTTTAAATCATTAGATTATGGCCCTGTAGGCATCGTAGATAATAAAGAGGTACTTTATCATAGGTTAGTCACTGTTGTTCGAAATAAGCTAGAAATTGACGCTTTAGTGGATAAAGTCTATTTGCTTAAAGCTGTAGCTGGTGAAGATTCATTGATAATTAACTATTTAATTGATCAAGGAGCCAATGGATTCGTGATTGAAGCCTTGGGTAGGGGTAATGTTCCACCAAAGATGATTGATGGTATTCAAAGAGCTTTAGACAATGATATTCCTGTAATTATTGCTTCTAGATGTCCTAGTGGTCGTACTTTAGATTCATATGGCTATGTTGGTGGTGGTAAATTCCTTACGGAAATGGGTTGTATCATGTCTACTTCATTAAATGGTCAAAAAGCTAGAATATTATTAATGTTGGCTTTATCTAAGTCAAAAGATAGAGATTTTCTTAAAGGATTATTTACCATATAATAGTTCGTATTAAATTTATACAGTAAAAAAAGATGTTAGTTCAGTGAACTAGCATCTTTTTAATGAATAGACTATTCAATCTATCTTATTTAAGCATATAGGATAAAGCATCTTTAATTAAATCATTAATGGCTTTTGATTCGTCGAGTTTCGGAATAACCTTTGATATTTCTCTTGGACCATAACCTAAGGCTTTTAAGGCTTCTTCAACTTCTATGAATACTTGTGAAGTAATACTTGGCTCAATATCTAACTTACCTTGAAGGTCTAAAATGATTTGTTTTGATGATTTAGGACCAATACCAGGGAATTTTTGTAAATATTTAGCATCACCAGATTCAATTGCATCCGCAATTGAATTCACAGGTCCACTGGCTAAGATAGCCACAGCCGATTTTGGCCCAATACCTGAAACAGATATTAACTTAATAAACAATTCTCTTGCTTCTATAGACTTAAAACCAAAAAGATTGATGGCGTCTTCAGAGACTTTCTGATAAAGATAAATAGTCACTTCTTCATCTTTTTTAAAATTAAAAGGGTTTGGTGTGATGATTAAATAACCAATACCATGGTTCTCTAAAGTCACGTATTTAGGGTTTATTTCCTTGATAATTCCTTTTATATAAGAATACATATGGCCTCCTGTACAAATTCACATCACATTAATAACATATAAAATATACTTTAAGAATATATTAACTTCATTTTTATTTCATTTAAAAAATATATTTTCAACATAATATTTTTTGAAAATTATTCGACAAATTCGAATTCTAGATCATAGATAATGATTGTATCACCGTTTTTAGCACCAGATTCTCTTAATAATTGGTCTAAACCAGCCTTTCTTAACTTAGCTAAGAAGGCTTGAATGTTTTCATCAGTGGCTAAAGACCTTTGTCTATAGGTTTTTTCTATGAGTGCGCCGGTGACATTGTAAGTATCATCTTTTGTACGTCTAATTTCAATATCCTTTTCTTCCTCAAAATGATATTCAACGTATTCTTCAACAACTTCTTGTTTTTCATAGAAAAATGGTGTTTGGTCTAATAATGCTTTAGTTCCAAAGACAAGTTCTTTTAAATTTTGATTGGTCATGGCTGAAATTGGGTAAATTTTCGTATCTTTTGGAAGTTTATCTTTGAATTCTTTGAGTCTGGCTTCTGCCCCATCTTCATCCATTTTGCTTGCGACAATGATTTGTGGGCGTTTCAATAAGTCAAATTCATATTTTTCCAACTCATTATTAATGGTTTGATAATCTTGGTAAGGATCTCTTAGAGAACTTGGGCTCATATCCACCATATGAAGTAAGACCCTGGTTCTTTCAATATGTTTTAAAAACTGTATTCCTAAGCCTGCTCCTTGGTGAGCGCCCTCAATTAATCCAGGCATATCCGCTAATACGAAGGGTTGAACACCTGCGTATTCAACAACACCTAAATTTGGGGTGATGGTTGTGAATGGATAGTCTCCTATTTTAGGACTGGCTTTTGATAAAATGGTTATCAGTGTTGATTTTCCTACTGAAGGAAAACCAATTAAACCAACATCTGCTAAAAGTTTTAGTTCTACTCTTAAATCTAGTTCTTGACCTAATTCTCCATTTTCTTGGAATTTAGGAGCCTTATTTCTAGAATTAGCAAAAGCGGTATTCCCTCTTCCGCCTCGTCCCCCTTTAGCGATAAGGCTTTGTTCACCATGTTTGGTTAAATCAGCCAATACTTCATTGGTTTTTTCATTGTATATAATGGTACCTATGGGCACCATGACGATAACGTCTTCAGCGTCTTTACCCGCCATATTTTTGTTTTTGCCTGGTTCACCGTCTTTTGCAAAGACATGTTTTTGGTATTTAAGGTCAGTTAGGGTTGATTTACCTTCATCAGCTTGGAAAATGATGGAACCACCTTTTCCCCCATTACCACCAGCTGGACCACCTTTTGGCACATACTTTTCACGTCTAAATGCGACTTTTCCATCGCCACCTTTGCCGGATCTTACTAGAATATTTACTTCATCTATAAACATGTTTACACCTCTTTTTTATTATAACATAGTTAGACAATTAATTCGTAAGCAAGTCTATTGATGGAAGATAAATAACCCATGTATTTAAAATTCATCTTTAATATTAGATTTTGCATCTTATGATTGTCAGGATGAGTATCTACTTTAAGACTTTGATAGCCTTTTTTTGTTTCTTCTATTGCTTTTTCAAACATAGCTTTACCTATGCCTTGTTTTTGATAATATGGATGGACAAGTAATCTGTGTATGACCAATGATTTGTCTTTTATCCATTGAATTTCCTTATAGGGTGGGTCATTTTCAGGTAAAATGGATATAGAGGCAATAATTTGATTGTCTATCAGGTAGACATAAAGACCTGATTTTTGAAAATCAGATTGAAATATATCAATATCAGGATAATTACCCAACCATTGTTGGAGTCCACTATTTTGCATGTTTTCTCTAACCAATGCGGCTAGTTCTTTGATAACAACTAAATCTTCTTGATTGGCAAGTCTAATCATATAAGCCTCAAATTATCATTATAAATTTGTTTGTAGTGTTGATTTATATCATAAAAAATCTTTTGTTTTTTTGATTTAGAAACCAATACAATTAAATGATTTCTATCGATATTGGCACCTATTGAACCGAATTTTCTTGAAAATATGATTAGTTGATCTTGTTTTTGTGTGCTTTGCGTATAAAAATTCTTATTAGAATCATATGATTGGTTCATTAATTGACCCAAGGTCATATAATCATGATTTTCTAGTGATGCTTGTGCTTGTATCATTCGTTCTTTTTCATACAAATAATGATGACATCGGTTTTTCAGGTCATAATCATCTATTTTATCCATCATATGAAGATAATCTTTTAGAGATATAATAGAAATATCTATATCCAACTTCTGCATGGTGTCTTTGAATTCAGACAAAATTTTATTATCTTGTTTTTTATCTTTAAACTCAATGACAAGAAAGTCAAATTCATCTGGAATTTGATATATCTGTTGATGATATTGAATTGTATTAGACTCTATTAATTGAATAGAATCGTCTAAATTTTGACCCATTATCTTTAAATTCATAAGATCACCAATATTATTATATAATAAAATTATAAAAACCTAAAAAAAAACAGGAATTTTCCTGTTTTAAATTTATGCTTGTGGATAAACACTAGCTTGTTTTTTACTTCTACCAATAGTTTCGTATTTTACGATTCCATTTACTTTAGCAAATAATGTATCATCTTTTCCAATACCAACGTTTTCACCTGGATGGATTTTTGTACCTCTTTGACGGTAGATGATTGATCCAGCTGTGCAAACTTGACCATCTGCTAATTTAGCACCTAGGCGACGACCCGCTGAGTCACGACCATTTTTAGTTGATCCAGTCCCCTTTTTAGAAGCCATCATCTCAAGTATATGTAGATTAAGTATCACTTAAAACACCTCCATAATATATGTTTTTTTATTATCCGACATTAATTTTTTCAATGGTAAGCTTTGTATAAGGTTGTCGATGACCTTGTTTTTTATGGTAATCTTTTTTTGATTCGTATTTGTAAACTATAATTTTTTTCGCTTTACCATTTTTAACAACTTTCGCTGTAACAGTTGCACCTTTAACATAAGGTGTTCCAATTTTTGTTTTGTCTCCTCCGACCATTAATACTTTATCAAAAGTATATTCTTGATCAGCTTCAACGTTAAGTTTTTCAACAAAAATTTCTTGACCTACTTCAACTCTTACTTGTTTTCCGCCTGTTTCGATGATTGCATACATGTTTCGCACCCCCTCTTTTTTTAAGACTCGCCATCGTTGGTAGTTCTAAGAACGTTTGTGACCAATTCTGTGCGGTATGCATACGAAAGTATTATACACAATTTGTCTATTTAAGTCAACAAAAAACATTTGTTAATCATTTAATAATTTTAAGGGCATCCTAAGTCTTTTCTATGTCTGCTTTAAAATACTTAAAATATTGTATTTTAGACTTGTAAATACTTTTTTTTGGGCTACTTTATGATAGAATATTTACGGAGGTATGTCAATGAAAAATGAATATTATTTTTTAATTGGATTTACAATCATCATTGCTATCTATTGGTTTATTTCATATAAATTATATCGTAGTATTTTTTTTGCTTATAAAAACAAGCCTATTGACCTAGTTAACCATGAAGATGAGTTTTATCAGGCCGCTTATCAATGGTTTGAAACCATCCCTAAAGAGGATGAATACATTACTGCTTATGATTTCATTAAACTTCACGGTGTTTTTATTCCTTCACATGATAAAAAGTCACAAAAAGTCGCTATTGTCATCCATGGTTATCAGAGTAAGGCGACTGATATGATTATTATTGCTAAGATGTACTCTGATTTGGGTTTTAAAGTCTTAATCATTGACCAAAGAGGTCATGGTTTATCTGAAGGTAATTTTACATCTGTTGGCTATTATGAAGCTTATGATTTGAAAAAATGGCTTCATTTTATCACAAGAAATCACGGGGCTGATAGTCAAATTTTATTACATGGTGTATCAATGGGGGCTTCAACTGCAGCTATGGCCATGAAATTTAGAGAAGCAAAACAAGTTAAAGCTCTTGTTTTAGATTCTTGTTTTACAAACTTTAGAGATTCATTAGCCTTATCCACACGACAACCAATTTTAAGATTGTTTTTACCAGGCATTACTTTTAATACTAAGCTATTTTTGAAATTTTTCTTAAAAGAAGTTAATCCACTCAAGGCTATTAAAAAAACAGATATTCCTGTTTTACTTATCCATAGTGAAAATGATCGGGTTGTTACTCACGCAATGACTGAAACTATCTATACGTCAATAAAGAATAAAGACAAGGATTTATTGATTATACTTGGGGCCAAACATGCTAAAGGATTTGAAGTGGAAAAGCAGAAATATATAGATAAAGTCGTTGATTTAACCAGTAAAGTATTTAATATCAAGAAATCAGATATAAAATATATTCAATAACCACTTCGGTGGTTATTTTACAGTGATATTGTTATCAATAATATAGGTGCTTTGCTATAATGTTAATAGGAGGTCATCATGAAAAGACGATTTGTTGTAGAAGGCATGTCTTGCGCTTCATGTGTAAGTCATGTAAAAAAAGCTGTAGAAAAAATCGATGGAGTTAAAAATGTCGATATTAATTTAAATTTAAAAAAGATGGATGTTGAAATGGATGATTCTGTCAACAACGACAAAATCATTTCTGCAGTGAAGAGTGCAGGTTATCAGGCCACTTTAAAAATAGATACTAAAGATATTTCTATGAAAATTAAAGGCATTACGTGCGCTAATTGCGTAAAAACTATTGAAAAAGCCTTATTAAAAACAGAAGGTGTTGAATCATGTAAGGTCAATATGCTTCAAAACACTGCTTTAATCTCTTATGATCAAGACAAAATATCAATAAATGATATCAAAAAAGTCATTAAATCAGCAGGTTATCAAACTGAAGACATTAGTCACCATGAAGATGATTATACTGATGAAACTATTGAAAGAGAGAACAAAGCTAAACGTGTAGGCTTAATGGTTTCAATCGTTTTTACTTTGTTGCTATTATTTATTTCGATGGGAGAAATGATTGGTTTGGTATTGCCAAAATTCATGGATCCTATGCATCATCCAATGGTATTTGCTATTGTTCAATTAATTTTAACCCTTCCACCTATATATATCGGTAGAGATTTTTATCTTAAGGGTTTTAAAATGTTATGGAAAAGAACCCCTAACATGGATTCTTTAATCGCATTAGGTACGAGTGCTTCTATTATTTATAGTTTATACGCTATGGTTATGATTGCAAATACTGGCAATATGCATCACTTGTATTTTGAAACGGCTGCCACCATCCTTACATTAATCTTGTTAGGTAAGTATTTAGAGAACTTGTCAAAAGGAAAAGCTTCTTCGGCTGTAAGAGATTTATTGAATTTAACGCCTGATAAGGCGATATTAATCAATGATGATCAAGAAAAGGAAATTCTTGTTGAGGAAATTAATGTTGGCGATTTATTATTGGTTAAGCCAGGATCTAAAGTTCCCATTGATGGGATTATTATTGAAGGTTCGACTTCTATTGATGAATCCATGATTACTGGTGAATCTTTACCTGTCAATAAAGATGTTAATCAAATGGTTATTCAAGGTAGTCTTAATAACTCTGGCTTGATTAAAATAAAAGCCAAACGTGTTGGCAAGGATACTTCTTTAGCAAAAATTATAGACTTGGTTGAAAAGGCTGAAATGTCTAAAGCGCCTATTGCTAAATTAGCCGATCGTATCTCAAGTATATTTGTTCCAGCCATATTGTTTATTGCTATATTATCCATGGTGATATGGTTAATCGCAGGTCAAAGTTTGATTTTCTCATTAACCATTGCTATAACGGTTTTGGTCATCGCTTGTCCTTGTGCTTTAGGTTTAGCGACCCCTACTTCAATTATTGTTGGTACAGGCATGGCTGCTAAACATGGTATTATTTTTAAAGATGGTGAAACCATTGAGAACGCTCATAAAATTGATGCTATTGTTTTTGATAAAACTGGTACCCTAACAGAAAATAAACCGATTGTTAATGAGATCATTCCTTTAAATATGGAAGAGGATCAATTATTATCATTGATTTACTCTGCTGAAAAGAATTCAAATCATCCCCTAGCTAAAGCCATTCAAACTTATGTAAATACCCATCCAGTTCCAACTTTAGAATTTACTTTTCATAAAGAAACCCCAGGTAAAGGCATTGAATTTACTTATGAAAACAATAAATTCTATTTAGGAAGTAAGAAGTACTTAAAACAAATGGGTATTGATTTTAAGAAGTTACATATAAATGCCCCTAATAAATCTATTATTTATTTAGGGTCTTTGAATAAAGTTTTAGGATACATAACCATTAGTGATCAGGTGAAAGCTTCTGCTTTTGAAATGATTAAGAAAATTAATGAACTTGGCATTGAAACCCACATTTTATCAGGAGATAATTATGAGGCTACTGCCATGGTGGCTAATCAGTTGAAAGTGAAGAGTATCCATGCTAATGTTTTACCTGAAGATAAGTATAAGGAAATCATGAAACTTCAAAAACTTGGAAAAAAAGTTGCTATGGTAGGTGATGGTATCAATGATTCTATTGCTTTAAAACAAGCTGACATTGGGATTTCGTTATCATCATCAACTGATGTAGCCATTACTTCTTGTGATATTATCTTAATGAAAAATGATTTGTTAGATATTGTAAGAGTCTTAGAGATGAGTAAGAGAATCATTAGAAATATTAAGCAAAACCTATTTTGGGCTTTTGCTTACAACACTTTAGGAATCCCGTTTGCAGCTGGTATCGTATTTGCATTAGGAGGTCCACTATTAAATCCGATGATGGCTGCTGCGGCTATGTCACTAAGTTCAATCACTGTAGTCTTAAATGCACTGAGGATTAAAAAATATATTTATAAATAATAGTTTAGCTGATTCTTCAAGTAATGAAGCGTCAGCTTTTCTTATATTTACTTATATTATATAGGAATTTTAGGATAATTTGATATAATATAATAGTAAAATAAAATATTATATAGGAGGAAAATATGTTTAAAAAAATATTGACGGGAGCTTTCATGTTTACTTTAGCTTTTATGGTCTTGTCATGCTCTGTAGATCCTACGACGAATGAACCAACAACAAGTCTTAATACTACCGAAGAGCCAACAACAGAAGCTTTAACAGAAACGCCAACCACTCAAGTTACAACTGAAACACCAACCGATGAACCGACAACTGAACCTGTTTCAGCTATTAATAAAGTCATTGTCCATTATTATCGTTTTGATGATGATTATAGCCCTTGGTCACTTTGGATATGGCCTCATATTCCAGATAGTGGTGATGGAAAACAATATAATTTAACTCAAACGGATGATTATGGAGTCTATTTAGAAATTGATTATGCAACTAGTCCTATTGCTGGTTCAACCACCATTGGTGTCATTGTTGCTCAATTACCTTCTTGGTCGAAAAAAGATATTGGTATTGATCGGTTCATTGACTTAAGTAATGTCGATGAGGAAGGAAATGTTCACGTGTATTTAGTACAAAATACTGAAGAAATTTACTATGATGCTGATGAAGTTGATTTAGGCGATCGTATTAACTTTGTTCAATTTACAGATGAATCTGAAATCGAGTTTACATCAACAACAAGTGTTGTAGAATCACAAGTTAAAATTTTAAAGAACGATGTAGAAATAACCCTTTCTTCTTTCCAAATGTCTGGGACTGCTGGTGTCATTATGATTGATGAAGTCGTAGATTTAAATCAAAGATATCATTTAGAAATTGATTTTGGTAATGGAAACATTAAAAAATCTTTAATACGTTTTGATGGTTTTTACGATAGCGAAACATTTGATGAAGCTTTCTATTACGATGGTGAATTAGGCGCTATTTATAGTCCTAGTCAAACGATATTTAGACTATGGGCACCTATCTCTGAGTCAGTGACATTAAATCTATATTCTAAGGGTCATACAGCAAGTGAAATCGATTATGATGGTTTTGAAGGTGTCGATAACCCTTATGATTCGATTGCGATGACAAGAATTGAAAAAGGTGTTTTTGAAGTTACAGTTGAGGGAGATTTAGATGGTGTTTATTACACTTTCACTGTCAACAATGATGGATCAAGATATGAAGTTATGGATCCTTATGCTTATTCTGCAGGTGTTAACGGCAAGCGTGGTATGGTCGTTGATTTCTCTTCTACCAATCCTAATGGTTGGATTTATGGATCTAGACCTAATACTATGAATTCATATACAGACGCTATTGTCTATGAACTCCATGTTAGGGACTTAACAAGTCATGAATCTTGGAATGGCACGGAAGCTTATAGGGGTAAATTCTTAGGATTGACTGAACGAGGAACGACCTATAGTGGTGTTACCACAGGTTTAGATCACATCATTGATTTAGGTGTTACCCATGTTCAATTTGTCCCAATATTTGACCACGGTATCATTGATGAAACAAGATTAAATGATGAATCTTATTATGGTATCCATGATGGTATCTTTAATTGGGGTTATATGCCTGAAAACTTTAATGTTGTTGAAGGTTCTTATTCTACTGACCCATATAACGGTCATGTTAGAATTGAAGAGTTAAAAACAATGGTTCAAACCTTCCATAACAATGATATTAGAGTCATTATGGATGTTGTTTATAATCATACAGGTAAATCAGCTGATTCTAATTTTGATTTAATTCTTCCTGGATATTATTTTAGAATGAATTCTGATGGTACTTTCTCAAATGGTTCAGGTACCGGAAACGAAACTGCTTCGGAACGTTCTATGGTTAGAAAATATATGGTAGATTCACTTTTATTTTGGACTGAAGAATATAATATTGATGGTTTTAGATTTGACTTGATGAAACTTCATGATCTTGATACGATGAATGCCATTGTTGAGGCCTTACATGCCATTGATCCTACCATCATGATTTTTGGTGAACCATGGACTGGTGGAACCAGCTTGTTACCAGATAGCGAATCTGCATACAAAAACACTTTAAATCAAATGCCTGGTGTTGCTATCTTTAATGACAATACAAGAGATGCTATCAAAGGTACTGTATGGGGCGCTACTGCTCCTGGATTTGTCCAAGGATATTCTAACCCAAATGATAATTATGATAATCGTATCATATATGCTGTTGTAGGAGGAGAAAATCGAATTCCTACACAAATGGTCAATTACGTTACAGCACATGATAATAATACGCTTTATGATAAGCTTATGTTAAGTACCGATGATTTAACCATTGATCAAATAGAAAGAATGCAAAGACAAGCTAATGGTATTATCCTTACATCTCAAGGTATTGCTTTCTTGCATTCGGGTGTTGAAATCATGAGAACTAAACCTTGTGTACTAGGTGGTAATACTTGTGACTACCAGAACCTATATGATCATAACTCTTACCGTTCACCTGATGAAACCAATCAAATTGATTGGCAATGGAAAGTAGATTATTTTGAAACCTTTGAATATTATCAAACAATGATTGCTTTAAGAAAAGCTAAAGATGTCTTTAGATTATCTACAAAGGCTGAAGTTGATAATCAAATCACTGTTTTGAATGATGGGCAAGATGGTATTGTTGCATTTATCTTAAGAGATCCTAATGATTATTGGAAGACAACCTATGTCATCCATAATAATGGTAAAGAAGCTCGTACTTATAATTTACACGGAGATACGACTTGGAATTTAGTATTAGGTCTTGAAGCAGCTGAACTTAAAACAATTACAGATGACGGAAATACTTACTACACATTTGATATCTTAAATACTTATGCTGGTGGAACATCAATTGAACTTCAAGCAAATGATACTTTAATCTTATATAGCACTGAAATTGTAGAATAAGAATTTTCTAGCTTGATATATAATAATTAACAAAATCTTATAATTAAAAGAGATAAATTTCAAATTGAATTTATCTCTTTTTTCTTTATTCCATAATATTCTTTTCTTTTTCAGAAGATAATACACATCAATAAAAAGCAGCTAGATTGACTAGCTGCTTTATTAATGTATTTTCATTTTTCATGTATATTTTTGACTATTTTAATACTACGGATGTTCTTGGTCCAATGGTTAATGTTTGTCCATCCAGTGATGCCTGTGCCTGGCCAAGATAAGCAGATAATTGAGAAAACTCATAATCTGTATATTGACTTAAATCAATAGTGACTTGACCAAAACCAGTATTATGAAAAACACCAACCGTGGAATCTCCATAAGTGCTTAAAAATCCCCCAAAAGTAATCAATTCACTGAAATCAATCAAGGTATATTGGCCTCTAGCGATTTCAGGGTGGGCATTTCTAACCATAATCAACTTCTTATAATGATTATATAATGAATTAGGATCACCTATTTGATCTTGGACTGAACCATTAATTTGTCTATCTACGGTCCAAGTTGAACCAATTGGGTTTGTAACACTATCACCATCACCCCAATACATGGCTAAACGACGATTAGCATCGGTATTTTCAGTTGATCTCGATCCTAACATACCTATTTCTTCACCATAATAAATAAAAGGTGTTCCATAAGTTAAGATATATAGATTAGCAGCCATATGCATGGCATATTCATCAACCATTAAGAAACCCGCAGCCCTATTCATGTCATGATTGGATATGAAGGGTTGTAAAATTGCTTGAGGATTGACTTTCAATACATTGTTTTTATAGCGGTCTAAATATCTTACATAATCATTGACTGTTTCAAGGTTTTTAACTGTCATAGATACTGCACCATTTAATTGAGAAAAACCAAAATCAAAATTGTTAAAAGGCTCATAGTAAGGGTAAATATTTTCATCACTGTCCCACATTTCACCAACAACATAGGCATCTGATCTTTGCATATAGACTTGGTCCATAAACCAATTCCAAAAATCAATGTTCTTTTGGTGTTCTTCATAATATGGATATTTAACAGCATCTAGTCTAAAACCTTTGATTCCTTTATTAAACCAAAATTCAATAATTTGTTGAATTTCTTGTCTTACCAATAGACTATCTAAATCAAGTTCTGGCATACTTGATGAAAAGTTACCTTCATAGTAAAGTTCTCCATAGAAATGATGATAGGTTCTATTTGGCAATTTTTCCTCTTCTGTAACTAAAACATAATACTCTAAATAAGGATTATCTAAATCACCCTCTTTATAAGCATTTAAAGCGTTTTTAAACCATGGGTGTTGATTAGACGTATGGTTTAATACCAAATCAATAATGATATCAATGCCTCTTTGATTGGCTTCTGATACTAGGTTTTCAAAATCATCCATATTTCCATAAACTGGATCTATTGAAAGATAATTGGTTGTATCATACTTGTGATAACTTGGAGAAGGCATGATTGGCATCAGCCATAGGCCTGTTACACCAAGACTTACACCTGATGAAGCTTGACCATCATTTAGATAGTCTAATCGATTAATGACTCCTTGTATATCACCAAAGCCATCTTGATTACTATCAGAAAAAGAGCCAAGGAAAATTTCATAGTAAACTCTGTAGTTATCTTCTATCATCTTTGGAACAAGCCCTTCTTCTAGGATGTATTCACCCATTTCATTGGTTAATATTTCCGTTGAGATGGGTTGAGTAGTCACTATTTCTGTGGTTGGAATGTCTGTGATTGGAATATCTGTGGTTTGCATATCCGTTATTATTTGGTCTTGCCCACAAGATATAAGGGTAAATATCAAGATAAATAGACTTAAAATAAAAATCTTTTTTGTCATGAATTAACCTTTAACAGATCCTGAAGTTACACCTTCAACATAATAGCGTTGTAATGATAAGAATAATATTACAATTGGAATGGCAACAATAACCGATCCAGCAGCGAATAATGTAAAGGTGTTGGAGTCATTTTGTGAACTGTACATCCAATCGTACAAACCAATAGCCACAGTATGATTTTCAGTATTATCTATACCTAGAATTACTCTTGCAAAAATGAAGTCCATCCATGGTCCTATGAAAGTCATTAATGCTGTATAGATAATGATTGGTTTTGAAATTGGTAAAATAATGCTTGTGAATATTCTTGCATTGGATGCTCCATCGATTTTAGCGGCTTCTACAAGAGAATTCGGAATAATATCAAAAAACCCTTTAGCGATATAGAATCCTAAACCTGAACCTGCAGAATAGACAAGAACCAATGCATAAAGTGATCCTGTCAATCCAAATGCTTTTAAAACAAAATAAACAGCAATCATTGACATGAATCCAGGGAACAAGCCTAAAATAATCGCTACATTAAGTAGTAATTTACGTTTTCCAAATTTAATCTTACTCATAACATAAGCGACAGATAGTTGCATGAATGTGGAAATAATAAAGGATCCAATAGCAACCATTAATGTATTTAAGAACCAGCGTGGAAATAAAGTATTGGTAAATAATTCTTTATATACGCCTAGGCCAAAGTTTTTAGGGAAGTAATTTGATTGTACAATCCCTACCAACCCACCTAAATTGTTATACTCTTCTCTAAAAGAATGTAATACAATCCATAGAATTGGATACAACCATATGACGACTAAAGTTAATAATACAGCATAAGCAAGAGATGTCGATAGTATAGACTTTATTTTTTTCTCTTGTTTATAGTTTCTTTGTTTAGGCATTTTATTTTTAGAGTCCTTCATGCCAGCATGAAGCTGAGGATCTTGATGAGCTTGATTTACATTTTTATCCATCATTGGAAGGTATCCTCCTCTTTATAAGCTTTACTTCTTCGATAAGTGAGTAAGGTCGCAGAAGCTGTGATAATGAAGGTAAAGATTGCGATAACCGAACCAACATTATAATCTTTCTGGTCAATGGTCATTTTAAACAACCAGGTGACGAGCAAGTCTGTACCACCAGCATAGCCCTCTCCTCGTGGTCCACCACCTGTTAAGAGGTAGATGATGTTGAAACTGGTGATGTTACCTATAAAACTGGTAATTAAGTATGGTGTTGTCACGAATACAATATAAGGTACAGTAATAAATCTAAAGGCTTGAAATTTAGTAGCACCATCAATTTGAGCAGCCTCATAGGTGTCTTTAGGCACATTCATTAATATACCACTGGTCATTAACATGGTGTATGGTACACCAATCCATAAGTTAATGACTAAGACTGATATTCTGGCAGTTGTCACTGAATCAGCCCTATCTAAGAAAGCCATAGGTTCACTAAGAATACCAATGCTTTGTAATAATTCATTAAATGGTCCAGCAGTAGATATTAATTGTCTAACTGCCAATAAAGTAATAAACTGTGGTAATGCAATGGTTAAAACGAAGATAGTTCGCCATATTTTCTTAAGTTTAATTTCATGTTTATTAATTAATAAAGCCAGTAATATACCGCCAATATAATTGGTAAATGTGGCAAAGAATGCCCATACAAGGGTCCAAGTTAGAACTGGTATAAAATTAAGACCTATTTCACTTGAAGATTCAAATACAGCTAAGAAATTATCAAATCCTACCCAAGAGAAAAGCTGAGAACCAGCCACCATCCCTTTACCCCAATCAGTAAAGGCAATCAGTATCATGAAGATGGTTGGTATTAAGGTAAACAAAGAAACACCTATTAGGGTAGGTAGTAATAATAATATATGGAATCTAGTATCAAGTAAATCTTTTAAATCTTCTATAAATGTTTTCCGTTTTTTTCCGTTTTCTAAATCTTTTTGAACTTTATATGCGCTTTTGATATTGGCCAACCATGCATAAATCATTACAATGATGATGGCTATCATAAACACCCCAAATAACAACATTAACATTGAATTATCTGCGGCTCTAACCCCTGAAGCCCCTTCACCAGGATTGGTTCCTAAAGTAACTAAGTTAATCAATGATTTATAACCTAAAGGTGTTCCTGGATCTATAACCTCAGTTCCAATAGGTACAAAAGTCACTGGATCAAAAACGACTCTTTCAGAGCGATTAATTACAGGATTAGAAAAGAATAAGAATAAAAATCCTACCTGAATAGCTAAGAAAATAAGTCCTTTAATTATTTGTTTGTGATAAATGTTACCAAAGCCCATGAAAATATGAGATAACTTTGTCCCTAAATCACCATCTTTAAATCTTTCAAAAAAGCCATTCCATTTTTCTGCTAAGAACTTTCCTAGTTTGACCATTTTACTAGGAAAAGATTTGATGCCTATGTAGATGCCTTTGAAAAAGCCAATAAAAAATTGAATGATTTTTTTAAAGAAAGAAACAATCTTATCAGCGACTTTGTTGATAAAACTCTTATTATTTTGTTGATTGTTGTTAATCATAAACTTTCTCCCTTATAAATGGTAAAAACCACTGCTAATGATAAGCAGCAGTTTATACCCTTTTTATTTTATTAGTTATTGTTTCTCCAAATTGCTTCTACAATTTCCATTTGAGCTATAATTTCAGCATCTGTACTAAAAGCTCCATCAGTATTCACAAGAATATCGAATAATTTTTCAGGACCTTGTTTTTGATAATAATAGAAATTATAACGAGCATCTACACCAAATGGTTGAGGGATACCATGCTCGAACATTTTGATTTGAGATACAGCTAATAGAGTCAAAATATCATCGCCACTCATACCATCAAATTCAGTTATAGCATTTTTGTATGCAGGAAGTGTACCATTTTCTAAGAATGATGCTTCTTGAATACTCTTTTCAGTCATATAAGTTAAAATTGGTTGTAAGAATTGTAAATAAGGACTTCTTTTGTTCATAACAAACATCTTTGCATCAGCAAAAGTCCCTGATTGCATAACAGTTCCAGCTTCAATAGTACCATAAACATCATCAGCAGTTAAAGTATAAGTAGGAAGTACAGCAACACTTAAGTTTTCACCTAAAGCTGAAGTAGCTGCATTAAAATGCCATGAACCACCAACAATCGATAAGATTGCTTCATTAGCTAAGTCAACTTCCCAACCTGAGTCAGATGCTTCACCAGCACCATTAGGATCAGAGAAGAATCTTTGTCCCCATTTCATAATTGATATCATTCCATCATTAACAAGTTCAGTGTTGGTTAAAACCCCTCCTTCATAGATAGATACAGGCATTTCACCTGTTTCTGCAAATGAAGAAAGAACTAAGAATGAGTTGTTGAATCCATCAATACCTGTTACAGCAACAGCTTGTTTATTTAATTCTTTTGCTTTAGCCCATATACCTTCCCATGTTTTAACATCTTCTTCATTTAAATACTTGTTATTGTAATAAAGAACTAAAGATTGAGCTTCATATGGAACACCAAATACATAATCAACACCTTCAGAATCACCAGTAATAACTTTAACGATTTCTTCAGTATTTTGACTATTGATTTGATTCAATAGAGTTTGGTCAGTAATTGGCGAAATTGCAGGTGAACCAGCAATTAAACGACCTAAATTATCATGTGCTACAGATAAAATATCTGGACCAGCTGCAGGGTCATCTAGGAATACACCAGCTGCAGTACCACCATCAACAGCTCTAACTTCTATAGTGTGTGGATAATAATAAGGATACGCAGGGTTAGCGTTGTATTCATCAATATAATCATTGACGACACCTTGGTAAAACTCTTCAGATTCTACCCCTACCCAAATAACAATATTTCCACCATCGATATATGGATTTTCTTGTTTTTCTGTATAAGTTGGCACTTGTGTTTCAGTTGTCTGTTGGGTTGAATCACCTTCAGTTGTATTTGTTGGTTCATCAGATGAACAGCCTATTAGAGCTATAGCTGCTAAACCAAAAAGCATTAAGGTAAATATTTTTTTCATAATTCTCTCCTTCTTCTCTTATATTTTACATCTTTAATTTTACCACATTTTAAGTCAATTATGCAAGGTCAAGGACTAAAAAACACGGCTTAAAGTAAACTTTCGTGAAAATAAATAAAGGGTTTTCATTTTACAAGAAATTTTTAATGATTTATCTGGTAAATTCTTGCTTCATAAGCAATTAAAGAATCTTTCTTGATGCTTGATTTATCAATATTTTGATAAATCATTTTTGCTTGCTTAGGTATTTTAATGCTTTGTTCAATTGTCTGACTGCTAAAATTAGCTATGACTAAATAATCAGCAGTTTTTCCCTTGGTTTTGTAGGCAAAAATATTAGGGTCTTTAAGTTTAATAAAATTACATTCGCCATAAGCTAAGTCTTGATCTTTTCTTAATTGAATGAGTTTTTTATATGTATGAAAGATGGATTGTTCCTCATTCATTTGTTTTTCTACATTAATAGATTTATAATTGCCATTAACATTCATCCAAGGTTGGTGATGACTAAATCCAGCATACAAAGAATCGTCCCATTGCATAGGACTACGAGCATTGTCTCTTGATCTATCCCTTAAAGCTTGCATGGCTGTTTGGTGACTTGCTCCATTATTCATAAAGTTTTCATATTCAGTGAAAACTTCAACATCTCTAAAATCATTTAGATTTTGATAATCAACATTGGTCATACCTATTTCCTCACCATAATAAATAATTGGGGTTCCAGGTAATAAATATAAGGCATAAGCAAGCATTTTTGCACTTCTTTCATGATAATCTGAATCATTACCGTAATGTGATACAATTCTTGGCATATCGTGATTATGCCAATAAATAGTATTCCAACCTTTCCCTTTAAAGACATCAATCCAATGAGAGAAACTTTCTTTAATATGGACTAAATTTATCTTTCCTTTTGCCCATTTACCTGGTGTTATAGTATTGGTTGGGTCTGTATCTGCCCAGCAATGTCCAAATTGAATAAGCATATTAAATTCCTTACCATCAAAACCAGCATACTGTAAGGCTTCTTCTTTTTTCGCCCCACCTGATTCACCAATGGTCATTAAGTTATTAGGAATAAATAATTCTGTGCCTAATTCCTCTAAATATTCATGGTGTTTGGCTAAAGAAGAAAAATGTTCATAACCTGGTTGTCCATCAGGAAAATCCCAATTTTTCTCTAAGTGGTTGGACGCATCTACCCTAAATCCATCAATACCCAAATCAACCCACCATTTGATCATGGTTTTTAAATCTTCTCTCATGGATTTATTACGCCAATTCAAATCTGGCATTTTTTTCGAAAATATATGTAGGTAATATTCATCGGTTGCTTGATTATATTCCCATACAGGTCCACCAAACCATGATATCCACCTTGTAGGTAAGGTTCTTTGACCTTCATCATTATATTTGGGTTCATGCCAAATATAATAATCATGAAATTTTTTATGGTCAGGGTGACTAGGGTCTTTCGCAGCCAAAAACCAAGGATGTTCATCAGATGTATGATTTAAGACCAAATCAGTAATAATTTTTATATCTTTTTCATGAGCTTTTTGAATGAGTTCTTTAAAATCATCAATGCTTCCATAATCTTGACTTACCTTATAAAAATCTCTAACATCATAGCCATTATCATCCATAGGAGAATCATAATGTGGTGAAATCCATAGGGTATTAACACCTAAATCTTTCAAGTAATCCAAACGTTGAATGATACCTTGTATATCTCCTATACCATCATGGTTAGAATCTTGAAAACTTCTTAAATAAATTTGATAAATGATAGCGTCTTGCCACCAATATTTTTTCATAAAAATATAGCTCCTTTATAAATGTTTTATTATATATTTATTATAACATATGGTCACTCTTTAGATAAGAAAAGAAAAAATAAAAACAGTCATAAAAATGACTGTTTATTTGGCGACCCGGAGAGGATTTGAACCCCCGACCTTTAGCTCCGGAAGCTATTGCTCTATCCAACTGAGCTACCGGGCCATTGGCGACCTGGAAGGGATTTGAACCCCCGACCGACGGCTTAGGAAGCCGCTGCTCTATCCTGCTGAGCTACCAGGCCAATAAAAAAAAGCCAGTGTACTGACTTTAAAATATCTATATGGCGACTCGGAAGGGATTCGAACCCCCGACCGACGGCTTAGAAGGCCGTTGCTCTATCCAGCTGAGCTACCGAGTCACACGCAATAAATATTATAATAGATTATGGTCAGTTTGTAAAGAAAAAAAACTATTTATTTTTATTTAATATTAAATTTCTTATTAATAGCTTTTACCACGTTCTCAGGAACAAAAGGACTAACATCACCTTTAAAGCCAGCGAGTTCTCTAACTGATGATGATGATAAGAATGAATACTTTCCCTGGGTCATTAAAAAGACAGTATCAACTTGATCATTAATTTCGTGATTAAAATTGGTCATTTGAAATTCATAATCATAATCCGTAACAGCTCTTAAACCTCTAAGTATATGGGTTGCACCAACTTCTAAACAATGATTCACAGTTAATTTTTGTGATTCTATGACTTCAACATTATCTAAATCACTCACACATTCTTTAACAAGATCTATTCTTTCTTCTGTTGTAAAAGTGGTTCTTTTATTAGGATTATATGATACTGCTATATATAATTTATCAAATAATTTGGCACCTCTTGTAATAATATCAAGATGTCCTAGGGTAATAGGATCAAAAGATCCTGGATAAAATCCAATTCTCATTATTATGTCCTTTCAAAAATACTAATTTTACTTTGGCCTAATTTCTTCTCCTTGATTTTAATCAAATCATTCTTTGGGTCAACTTCTCTTAAATGATCAGATTCCATGACAATTATACCATGTTTATTAAGTAAGTGTCTACTTGAAATCACATCTAATATATCTTGATAAGCATCTAACTTATAAGGCGGATCAACTAAAATTAAATCGTAGGTTTGACTCGTTGAATTTAGAAAACTTAAAGCATCTTTTTGGTATACCATGGTTTCTTCATCGAGATTTAAAACTTTTATATTTTCTTTTATGACTTTAATGGCTGAATATTGTTTGTCCACAAAGTCACAGTGAGTCATTCCCCTAGATAGGGCTTCTATACCGAGCGAACCACTTCCAGCAAATAAATCAAGACAAGCCCCACCTTCAAAGAACTGACCAACAGAATTATAAATGGTTTCTTTATTTTTGTCTGTGGTGGGTCTAGTTAAATTTGATTTAACGTCTTTTAGTTTTCTGGACTTATACTTACCTGCAATAACTCTTAACATGTTTTCCTCCAATAAAAAGTACTTAAGCAGTTGGAAGTTACCCTAGCAGACTACATCTACTAACTAAGTGGGCATCTCTTCTTATACCTTTAGGATTCCTAAACGAATAGGCTTTCAACACCAGTATAAGCTCGACTCCCTTCAAAAAACTGTGCGTCGCGGGTGGGTAACTTCCAACCAATTAAGTACAATTTCATTATAAAATAGGCTAGTCTTTATGTCAACTACTTGGCAAAAAATCTTTTAAAGTTTTTATCTTTGATAAGCATCCAAAAGCCTTCTAACCATGCGATGACAACCACTAACATGATAAAATTTAGGCTAATATATAATATAGGAATGATCCTAAATATTAAATTTATTGTCAATATAATGCCTGCAAAGCCCCATTCAAAATAGGCACGTTTAAAGTTGCCTAAATAAAAGTGGTGAGAACCAATTGCTAGTAAAAATGCTAGTAAAATGGCTTTCTTTTTTTCGGGAATTATTGCTTTGTTAGGATTGTATAAAGGAAAGTCATAACCATCTTTTACCTTGTACCAGAATAGGTAAGTTAATCCTTCAGATACAATGTAAGTCATAAAATTGATATAAATATCACCATAAATAAAGTTGGCATAAATAAAATAATCAAGATTGCGACACCTGTTTGGACAATAGCTTTGATATGATAAGCTAGATAGTAATTGTGGCTACCAAAGGGTAAAAACACGGATAAGAGAAATACAATAATCCTTGATTAGTTTGATTGATTGTTTTTTTTGTGTGTCAGAAATTATTTCATAGACACCGGTTGTTGAATATTCACTCATAAAGGCCTCATTTTTTTTGATTAGCATATCATGGATTGTGAATGATTTCAATATACGGAAGATTATTAGAAAAAAATAAGCGGACAATTTGTCCGCTTAAAGTTTCATTATTTTCTTGGGTTTTTAATGTTTGCTTGTGCAGCAGCTAATCTTGCGATTGGCACTCTAAATGGTGAACAAGAAACATAAGTTAAACCAATATTATGGCAGAACTCAACTGATCTAGGATCTCCACCGTGTTCTCCACAAATACCTAATTTAATATCAGGTCTTGATTTACGTCCATCTTCTACTGCCATTTGCATTAAGCGACCGATACCTCTTTGGTCTACATGTGCGAATGGGTCTTCATTAAAGATGTTTTTCTTGTAATAGTCTGCTAAGAACTTACCAGCATCATCTCTTGAGAAACCAAAGCCCATTTGAGTTAGGTCATTGGTACCAAATGAGAAGAATTCAGCTTCTTTAGCAATTTCTTCAGCAGTTAAACAAGCTCTAGGAATTTCAATCATAGTACCTACAGAGTATTTTAATTCTACTCCAGCAGCTTTAATGATTTCATCAGCTGTTTTCACAACGCGTTCTTTAATATATTTTAACTCTTTTAATTCACCTACTAATGGAATCATAATTTCAGGAACAACATTAAGTCCTTTTTTATTAACTTCAATAGCAGCTTCAATGACAGCTCTTGTTTGCATAACAGCGATTTCTGGATATGTAATTGAAAGTCTTACACCACGATGTCCTAACATTGGGTTAGTTTCATGTAATTCATTAATGGTAGCGTTCAATTCATCAAATGTGATTCCAAGGTCTTTTGCTAAGTCAATGATATCTTCTTTATCTGTAGGTAAGAATTCATGTAGAGGTGGATCTAAGTAACGAATAGTTACTGGATGACCTTGCATTGCTTCATACAATTCGATAAAGTCTTGTCTTTGCATAGGTAATAATTTAGCTAAAGCTTTTTCTCTTTCTTCCACTGTTTTAGCAACAATCATTTCGCGAACAGCTTTAATTCTTGTACCTTCGAAGAACATATGTTCAGTACGGCATAAACCAATACCTTCAGCACCGAATTCATAAGCTTGTGAAGCATCACGTTTGTTGTCAGCGTTGGTTCTTACTTTTAATGCACGGTGTTTATCAGCCCATGACATTAATTTAGCAAAATCACCACTTACAGTAGCTTCTATAGTTTTAACTTTTTCTCCGTAGATTTTACCAGTAGTACCATCTAATGAGATATAGTCTCCTTCTTTATATTTTTTACCATTGACAGTAAAGAATAATTCTTCTTCATTCACTCTAACTTCATGAGCACCAGCAACACAGCATGTACCCATACCTCTAGCAACAACAGCCGCATGAGATGTCATACCACCACGAGCAGTTAAAACACCTTGAGCAACAGCCATACCTTCGATATCTTCTGGTGAAGTTTCTTCTCTTACAAGAATAACTTGATCTCCGTTAGCAGCCATTTCTGTAGCTCTTTCAGCAGTGAAAGCAACTTTACCAGTAGCAGCACCAGGTGAAGCATTTAATCCAGTTGAAATAACTTCAGCTTTTGCTAAGGCTTCTGGATCAAATTGTGGATGTAATAAAGTGTCTAATTGAGAAGGTTCAACTTTTAAAATTGCTTCTTTTTCAGTTAATAAGCCTTCTTCAACCATGTCAATAGCAATTTTTAAAGCAGCTTGTGCTGTTCTTTTACCATTTCTTGTTTGAAGAATAAATAATTCTCCTCTTTCAATAGTAAACTCTAAATCTTGCATATCTCTATAATGATTCTCTAATTTAGAAGAAATTTCTAAGAATTGTTTGTAAATAGCAGGATTGTCTTTTTCCAATTCAGAAATAGGTTTTGGTGTACGGATACCAGCAACAACATCTTCACCTTGAGCATTAAATAAATACTCTCCATAAAGTGCTTTTTCTCCATTTGATGGGTTTCTTGTAAAGGCAACACCAGTACCTGATGTGTCTCCCATATTACCAAATACCATTGATTGAACATTAACTGCTGTACCCCATTCGTAAGGAATGTTGTTCATTCTTCTGTAGTATTGAGCTCTTGGGTTATCCCATGATCTAAATACTGCTTCTACAGCTAAGATTAATTGTTCTTTTGGATCTTGTGGGAATGGTTGACCTTTCAACTCTTTGTATTTAACTTTGAAAGCTTCAACGATATCTTTAAGATCTTCTGCAGTTAAATCAGTGTCTAATTCAATACCTTTTGCTTCTTTTTTAGCGTCAAAGATTTTTTCAAAATTACTTTTGTTAATTTCCATAACAACGTCAGAGAACATGGTAATGAATCTTCTGTATGAGTCATAGGCAAATCTTTCGTTATCAGTTTGTTTTGCCAAACCAACAACGGCTTCATCATTTAAACCTAAGTTTAAAATAGTATCCATCATACCAGGCATTGAAGCTCTCGCTCCAGAACGTACTGATACTAAGAATGGATTGCTGTTGTCTCCAAATTTTTTGTTAACGATTTTTTCTGTTTCTGCTAAAGCTTCAAAGATTTGTTTTTCAATGTCTTTATTAATTTTTTTGCCATCTTCGTAATATCTTGTACAAGCTTCAGTTGATACTGTAAATCCTTGAGGGATAGGTAAACCTAAACTAGTCATTTCACCAAGGTTGGCACCTTTACCACCAAGTAAGTTACGCATCGATTGGTTTGCTTCTTTAAATAAATAAACAAATTTACTCATAATTGCTTCCTTTCTTATTATAATCATATTTGATTTTGACCGTATAAATTATATCAAAGATAAGGGCAAATATCAAACGATATAGCCCTATATTCACTTTTATTTTTATGAAAACTTAATGAAAAGGCTTTCAGCTTTTTTATTGATGAATTGGTAGCCTCCGTAGAAGACAAGCATATTCAATAATGACAATATTAAAAGACTTAAATTAATGTCTATTGAATCTAAAACATAGGCTTTGATTAAACCTAAAATAAAGGTGAGTCCTAAGCCTCCAAACATTCCTAAAAAAGCTCCCATAGATTGTTTTACAACTTCTGTTTCATTTTTATATTCAAATTTAGGGAAGTAAAGGTTAATAATTGAACCTAAAATAGAGGATGCAAATGAAAAAGAACTAATAAGGACCATCATTAAAATTATGGTTAAAAAATCAAAGGATAATGAAAAACTGATGGCTCCAGTTAAAAAAATCGCAAATGGTAAGCCAACAAGTACATTAAACAACATTTTTGATAACATAATGGTTTTTGCTTTAATTGGCAAGGATCTTAGTAACCAAAAATTATTACCTTCTAAAGATAAAGAAATGGCTGAAGTATAGACTGTTGATAAGAGGAATCCTACAAAAATCAATAAGATATATTCAATATTAAAATCTAAACCTATCATTTGACTTGCAAAATCTTCAATTTTTCCAGCATATATGAAGGATAAGACACCCCCAATAAACATTAATACCGGTCCAAAACCTGTATTCATTACATAGATATTTACTGAGAAAAATTTCTTTACTTCTTTAGCAATCAATGCTTCAACAACTGAACGTTGCTTTAGTTTGCCACTGTGTCTTCTTCTTCTAATTGATTTAGTTTGATTTTGATTGGTTTTATTGATTAAATCTTTGCTAGCAAAAATGAAAATAAGCAATAGTGCAAGATTAATGACCACAAAAATCAAAAAAGCTAATATATCTTGATTTGCTACTGCATTAAAAAACAACTTAACTGTCGGTATATATTGACTAACACTGTCTAAGAATTCTGCCTGACCCATGAATGGATTAGCTCCATCAGCGCTAAAACTAAAGGCAAAATACATATATCCTAATAATAAAGAGAAGGTTAAGATAATATTAAAAATTTTGTTAATCCCAAGTTTATTAAGCAGGTATGTAATCAGTAATGAGATAAAAGAAAAGATGATCATCGGAATGATTGGAATAAATATTAATGACAACAATATAACAATCAATGCATATAATGAAAAACCATGATGATATAGGTAAGAGAATATCATTGGGGCTGTCACAATGTATACAGATATATATATCATAACCATCATTACAGAGATTTTAGCAGCCACGACAACTTCATTTTTAATAGGTAAAGAACCTAAAAAATCATAATCTTTATAATTAAATAAATATGAACCCGCCCTAATTAAGACAAAAAAGACTGATAAAAAGGTAGAATACATAAAAATATAGGTCAATAAAGAATCCAGTGAGTTTGTTTCTTTAAATATTTTTCCCATTTCAAAAAATAAAAAACCAAATGAAAATAAAATCGTTCCTAGACCATAAATTAGTAAAATTGATAATAGAATGGTTTTTGTTTTACTTTGTTTTGCGGATGAACCTAAGAGTCTTTTTAAGGAATAATTTTCTTTTAGAAAAACTTTTAATAATTTAAAGTACATCATGATTCTTTTAATAACTCCATGAATATATTCTCTAGTGAGTTATCCTCAATTACAGTTTTTGTTTCACCATTGGTTACAATTTCACCGTTTTTAATAATAGCTACTTTATGACACAATTTTTCAGCAACTTCCAATACATGGGTTGAAAAGAATATTAAAGTACCTTTTTCACATAGTTTATGAAATACTTCTTTTAACAAAAAGGCAGCTTTAGGATCTAAACCTACAAATGGTTCATCGAGTAATAAGACTTTTGGATCATGAATTAGAGCTCCCATAATAGCTGTTTTTTGTTTCATACCATGGGAAAATGATGAGATAGGATCGTTTAGTTTCTCAGCCATTTCAAACATGTTAGCATATTCCTGAATCTTTTGATTTCTTAGGTCTAATTCAATATTAAATACATCAGCAATAAAATCCAAATATTGTCTTGCGGTTAAGGATTCATAGATGTCAGGATTGTCAGGAATATAAGCCATTAATTTTTTGGCTTCTAAAGCCTGTTTTTTGATTGAATAGTTATGAATGTAAATTTCACCTTCATCAAAACTTAATATTCCTGCTATGGATTTTAATAGGGTTGTTTTTCCAGCCCCATTATGTCCTATAAAACCATAAATTTCACCAGGTTGAATGGTTAAATTTATATTATTTATAGCCTTTCTTTTGCCATCATATGACTTTGATACATTTTCTATTTTTAACATAAATATCCTCCTGTCATTATTTATTATATGTGATATATCTTCTAATGTAAATATTTAATCATATTTAAGTTTTTTTACTTGCCAAATTTTATCTTTTTATATATAATGTTTATAGTTTAATGCTCCTATAGTTTAATGGTAGAACGCAGCAATGGTAATGCTGAAATTCTAGTTCGATTCTAGGTAGGAGCACCATTAAATAATTAAGTGCCTTTAGGGCACTTTTTTTTATATTTTTAGCATCCCTTCAATCCATATGATAAAATATAAGTAGGAGATGTTTTATGCGAGATTTATTTAAATCAATGGGTTCTCTAATCTTTTTTGATATTAAAAAACTCATCTTTGTTGAGTTATTCATCAAAGTTATGGGTTTTTTAGTCATTTATCCTCTCTTTAGAATTGGTTTTTATTATTCTCTTGAACTTTCTGGTTTTAACTACATCAGCAACAATCAATTAATTGATTATTTAAAGCAGCCATCTACTATCATCATTGCCTTTATATTCTTATTCATCTTTAGTGTTTATCTTTTATTGGAATATGTCCTTATCACTATTTTAGTTGATGATGCAAAAAAGCAAAATAAATCACCTTATATCTTATTTTTTAAAAGGGCTTTTTCTAAGTACTTTTTACTTTTAAGGAAATATCACTTTTTTATCTTATTGGCTATTATTATATTTTTTATTGTTTTTGAATTTGGTCAAATCTTTTTATTTACTTCTTCGATTAGCCTACCTGAATCCATTATTATTGATCTACAATCCATCAATCTATCCATTGGATTAATTTTGGCTATTTACTTGTTTTTACTTTGGATATTTATTGAAATAATCTTTTTTACCCATAGTCTAATCCATAGGTCTTCTACTATAAAGGATGCTTTCACTCATTCACGTTTAACCTTATCTAAAAAGAGAATAAAGACTTTTATACTCCTTTTATCTTTAAACGTGATATTAAACTTATTCTTAATTATTATTTATGGACTTATTTTATTTATTGCCAGCCAGATTATTGGGATTATACATGGTTCTAATGTCATTTATTCTATCATTATTACTTCTATGTATAGTATTTATTGGATTATTGGTATTGTTTTTTCGGCCATTATTATTCCTTTAAATATAAGTCTTATTTCCCATATTTATTACCAGTCCAATGAAACAATGACTTTAAATATCGAGACTTATGCTAATCAAAAACAAATGGACAAAAAATGGCTGATTTCATTTAGTATTCTTGCCTTCCTTATAGTCTTTGCATTTAATATAGCCTCTATATCCTCAAGTGTTAGTGATACTGAAGATAGGTTCCAAATCTTGAAACAGGAAGAAATCATTGCCCATAGAGGAGCGTCTATGCAAGCCCCCGAGAATACTTTAGCTGCCTTAGATTTAGCCATTAATCAAGGCGCTGATGCGGTTGAATTTGATGTTAAGGGAACAAAAGATAATATACCTATTCTTTTACATGATGATACTTTAATTCGAACAACTCAATTTGATATTAAATTAAACGTTAAAGACATCAATTATGAAACCATAGAAAAATATGAAGCTGGTTCATGGTTTTCTGATGATTTTTCTGGTGAAAAAATACCTACTTTGGAAGAAGCTTTTCAATTAATCGCTGGTAGGACTGTGGCTTTTATGGATATGAAAACTAACAATAGGATTATTGAACTTGAGGTTGTAAGACTCATAGAAGCATATGAGATGGAAAACCATGTTAAAATTATGTCTTTTGATGTCAATCAGCTGAAACGTTTTAAGAAGCTTAATCCAAATTTAGAAACCATTCTTTTAGTATCAGATTTTTATGGGCAAATTGATCCTTTATTTTATTCAGATGATATCGACCACTTTGCTTTAAGAATATCGATTATTGATCGTGATCCTTCTATTGTTAAGCGCATCCATCATCATGGAAAAAGGGTCTATGCTTGGACAGTTGATACCGAAAATCAAATTGTCATAGGTGTCAATGCTGATGTGGATGGTTTTATTACAAAAAGACCTATAGAAGCTAGAGAAATAGCTCATTCTAAGACGAGTAATGATGATTTTACAGCCTTGTTGGAAAGAATATTTAAAGTTAAAAAATAAGTCCTTTAAGTTTTTTTACTTAAAGGACTTTTCCTTATTGAATTGTAGAGCCTGAATAGATGATATTTTCTTCTTCTTTATCTAAATCAAGATGGCCGAAAATTCTAACATTTCTTCCTATAACCATGTTTTTAGGTACTTTAACATGTTTTCCAATGACTGTAATGCCTGAAGTTAAGAGGTCTGGTCTTTCTTTGTTTGGTGTGTAATCATCACCAAAACCTACCATAGCTCCTTCTTCAATAATGGTGTGTTTGTCAATAATACAATTATCGACAATGGCACCTGCTTTTATTTCTACATCATTTAGAATGACTGAATTTGAAACTTTAGCCAAAGGATGAATGGTTACACCAGGTGAGATCACTGATCGTTTTACTTCACCTGCTACAATTGACCCATTGGAAATTAAAGCTTGATTAATTTTAGCTTTTGAACCAATTTTAACTGCTGGCATATCTTCTGATCTTGTATATATTTTCCAACTAGGATCATACATATCTAATTGAATTTTATCCACAGTTTCTATCAGACCTAAATTGGTGTTTAAATAAGCATCATAGGTTCCAACATCTTTCCAATAACCTTGGAATTTATAGGCAAAGACATTGGCTTCTGAGACCATTTTAGGAATGATGTGCTTACCAAAGTCAAGGTCTTTCTCATCCATGGATTGTAAATAGTTTAGTAATACGTCTTTATTAAAGACATAAATACCCATAGAAGCTAGGGTCAAGTCTGAATTTTTTGGTTTCTCAACAAAATCGATAATTCTTAATTCTTCATTGGTTTTCATCATCCCAAAATGATGGGCATCTTTAGGTTCTATCACATTACATCCTATGGTCAAATCTGCCTTGTTTTCAATATGATTTCTAATCATTTTCATATAGTTCATTTTGTAGATATGATCACCAGAAAGGATTAATACATAGTCATAATTACCTTTTTCTATATAATGAATATTTTTCTTAACAGAATCTGCAGTCCCTAAATACCATTCATTATGGGGTTGTAAAAGGGTCACTTTAGTGTCTCTTCTATCTAAGTCCCATGGTTTACCTGATCCAATATGGTCGTTTAAAGAGAAAGGTAAATATTGGGTTAATATGGCAATGTCATATAAACCTGAGTTGGTACAATTACTTAAGGTAAAATCAATGATTCGATATTTACCTGCAAAAGGAACACTAGGTTTTACTCTTTTTTCTGATAGAATATCAAGTCTTGAGCCTCTACCACCTGCTAAAATGATTGAAAGAATTTTCATTTTGGTCTCCTTATAAGATTTTTTTGTAAAGTTTGCGGTATTCTTTAGCTGATGTTTTCCATGAAAAGTCAGAAATCATGGCTTCTTTAACAATATGGTCCCAAGCTTCTTTGTTGTGTTGGTATATGTGAATAGCATACCTTAAGACATGCATCATATCATGGGCATTAAAATTGGTAAAAGAGAAACCATTTCCTGAAGAATTAAATTCATTGTATGGGGTGATGGTATCTACCAAGCCACCTGTTTCTCTTACAAGAGGTATAGACCCATATTTTAAAGCAATGATTTGTCCTAATCCACATGGTTCGTATTTAGATGGCATTAAGAATATATCTGAAGATGCATAAATTTGATGAGCTAGTTCATTAGAGTATCCTATATAGACTTTAACTTTATTTGGAAAATCTTTTTCAAGTTCTTGGAAGTATTCTTCATATAAAGATTCACCAGATCCTAATACAACAAATTTAAAATCATCCATTGATAACATCTCTGAAAAGACTCTTTGTATTAAATCAATCCCCTTTTGGCTAACAAGTCTAGATACAATCGACACTAAAGGTTTTTTAGGATCAAAATTGACGCCTAATTTTTGATATAATGCTTTTTTATTATTGATTTTTCCTTGTCTATAATTGGAAAAGTCAAAATTAGCTTCTATAAGCTTGTCATTTTGAGGATTGAATTCTGTATAATCAATTCCATTGACAATACCATGTAAATCATGTGATCTCATTTTTAATAAATTTTGCATGCCATAACCAAAATAATCAGTTTTGATTTCATTGGCGTATGTTTGGGATACAGTGGTTAATATATCCGCTGTAACTATACCGGTTTTTAGGAAGTTTAAGAAACCTTCAAATTCAAATTCAGGTGTATAGTTTATTGAGAATAGTTGAAAATCTTGCAATGGGAATATGCCTTGATAGGCTAGATTATGAATACTTAATACTGATTTTGCGTGGTATTCTGGGTAACGTCTTTTTAATAGTAATGGAATCATGGCTGTATGCCAATCGTGTACATGAACAATATCAGGAATAAAGTTCAAATGTTTTAAACTCTCTAATACTGCCAGTTGAAAATAAGCGAAGCGTTTTGATTCATCTCCATAATTATAAATATTATCTCTAGATCCAAAGAAAAATTCATTATCAACAAAGTAATATAAAATATTACCTTTTTTAAGGGATTTGATGCCTACATAGACATCTTCTTCATTGCCTAATTGAATGGTGAATTTAACTTCATCTTCCATGGCTTTCTTGAAGTGGCTAGGAATGCTTTTGTAAAGTGGTAAGATAACTCTCACTTCACTACCTCTTAATCTTTTGATTTCCCCAGGTAATGATCCAACAACATCCGCAAGACCACCTATTTTAACAAAAGGTGAAACTTCTGCAGAAACATGTAATATTTGATACATAATGACCTCCCCTTAATTATTTATAACAAATTCAATTTAATTATACCATTATGGCCAAAACTTAATCAATGACCTTCTGTAAATTGAGAATGAGATATAAGTTGTTTCCATTAATAATAACATTAGTAAAACACTGGATGTGTCTAATGGGTATAAACCTAAAATATCGTTAAAGATGATGAATGATAAAGCTGAAGTAATAAACGACAGGGCTATAACCAGTGTTCTTAGTTTATTCAATGGTGTCGTTACATTGACTAAGACCAACCAATAAGCAAATGTCGCAGCGATGATACCAACTGTTGATATCATTTGATTAATATTTCCATTGGTTTCAAACTGGAAGAAAGATGCAAATATATAAACTCCTAAAAGGTTACCGATAATAATTAAGGCACCAGGTAGTACGTTTTTAAAGACATTCACTAAGAAGTTACCTTTAAATTGTTGATTATTTGATTCTAAGGCTATAAAGAAAGAAGGTACACCAATAATAAAGGTTTCAATAACCACCAATTGAATAGGTTGGAAAGGATATATATTATCAGTCATTAAAAGAATAAAGGTTAATATAATGGTATATAAGGTTTTAACCAAATATAAAACGGATGCTTTTTCCATATTTGAAACAATCTGACGACCTTCTTTAATGACTTTAGGAATGGTCGCAAAATTATTATCCATAAGAACAAAGTGGGATATATTCCTTGATGCATCTGTCCCACTAGCCAGTGAAACTGAAGTATCTGCTTGTTTTAAGGCTAAGATATCATTGACACCATCACCAACCATACATACCTTATGGTCTTTATCTTGCATATGGGTAATTAAAAGTTTTTTCTGATTTGGTGTAACACGTCCAAAGATATTATAGTCATTAGCAATATTAACGAGTTCTTCATCGGGAACTCCATCTAATGAAATATATTTATCTGCATTTAAAACCCCTGCTCTTCTAGCAACTTCAGAAACTGTCATCGCATTATCCCCAGAAATAACTTTAACGGTGATTTTTGATTCATTAAAGTCATTTATGGTTTTTATGGCTGAGTCTCTAATGTTATCATTTAAGATAATCAGGGCTATAGGTCTGATTTTACCATTGATTTTTTCTTCTTTTAGACGTTCACTTTCAGCCAATAATAAAACTCTTTTTCCTTGAGCTGCGTATCTTTCCACTTGTTTTTTTATTTTTGAATATTGTTTTAATAGTATCATCTCAGGTGCCCCTAAAACGTAAATACCACCTTCAAATTCAACCACTGAATATTTGTTCATAGAATCAAAATCAAGTGATTGTACAACATTGTACTTCTTTTTCTCTCCAAAGTAATCTCTTAAAGCTTGGGATGTTTGGTTTTGATCATTTAAAGCATAGTTCATGGTTGAAATGATATTTTTAATTTCTTTTTCGGTATAATCTTCTATGGTGTATATTGGATTTTCAATCATCTCTAAGAAGTCTACTGACATTGTCCCATCAGTAATGGTTCCAGTCTTATCTAAACACAAGGTATCAATTCTAGCCAATGTTTCAATAGAATAGAGTTCTTGAACCAAGGTATGATGTTTGGCAAGTTTAATGACAGAGGTCGCAAATGTCATGGTTGTTAATAAGAACAAACCTGAAGGTACCATAGCGACCATGGAACCAGCCATAGATATTAAAGCTTCTTGATAAAGGGCTGAATTTTGAATGAAATCAGGTAAATAATCATATGATGACCTTAAAAAAGCATTATAAAAGGTCATTAATCCTAAGGGTAGTATAATAATACCAATAATTTTTAATAGGCCTCTTAAGGAATTTAAGATAACAGATTTAGGTTTTGATAAAGTTTTAACTTTAGTTTGTAAGGTTTCAATATAATTGTCTTTACCAACTGCGGTAGCTCTAACATAGGCTTCCCCAGAAACCACAAAACTTCCTGAAAGTAAATGGTCATTAACTTCTTTGGCAATGGAATCTGATTCACCAGTTAAATTGGCTTCATTGACTGTAATTGCCCCTTCAATAACAAGGGAATCGGCAATAATTTGTCTACCAGCCTCAAGTTTATAAACATCATCTAAAACGACATCTTCTACATTGATTTCTAACTCAATACCTTGTCTGATAACTTTGACTTTTGAATCAGATATTAAAGATAGTTTTTGAATGGTAGATCGTGCTTTAAATTCTTGAATAATCCCAATTAATGTATTGATTAAAGCAATGACGATAAACCATAAATTTTTAAAGGAACCAATACTAACCAGTAAGGCAGCTATGATTGCTAAAAGCATATTAAAATACGTGAAAAGATTCGAACGAATTATTTTCCACGGTGTTTTTAAATTAGATTGTGAGGATACGTTGACTTGGTTTTGACTTTTTCTAAGATTGACTTCTTCAAGTGTTAAACCAAAAGGAATATTTTTTATTTTAGTCATACAATCACCTAAATGTAATTATACCAAATAAATCAATCTTAAACAATAAAGTTCAGTTGTTTAATGAAAAAAAAAGAACACTAAATACTAGTGTTCAAATTGACTTCCGCCAATGAATTCTCTTAACAAAGAATGTTTTGGAACTAAGGATGCATCAATTGTTTTAAAATATTTTAGGAATTTTAATAAACGATTGGCCTGAATAAAATGATGAGATTCTCTATCTATCGTATTCAAAGCATCTTCAGCATATTGTTTTAAGATTGCAAATTCATAAGACAACTCAGAATTAAAGATAAAATCTGAATTTTCAATATGTGGATAAATCCATTTATATTCGCCTCGTCTTACTGATGGCCACATATCTAATGTTTCTTCAGGAGACGTATTTCTAAATTGTAAGTCCCTAACGATACGTCTTAAGAGTCTTAAATCTGTTAAATTAATAGGATTGTTATAATCAATATTAATTTGTGAAAATGGAGAAATATATATTTTGAATTTTTGATGTTTAGGTATATGTTGAGATAATTGGTCATTTAAAGCATGGATTCCTTCAATGACAATAGGCGTTTTTTCATCAATAATAAAGGCTGGTTTAAATGATCTTTTTCTTAACATAAAATCAAAATATGGTAGTTCAACTGCTTTACCAGCTATTAAATCTAAAATGTTTTGGTTAAATAACTCTATATCTAATGCATCTATATGTTCTAGGTCTGGTTTTCCATGTTCATCTAATGGTGCTTGTTCAACAGGTAAATAGTAATTATCTATGGATATCATTAGAGGTTTGATATCATAAGTTTTTAAGGCTTGTTCAAGTCTTAAGGAGAAAGTGGTTTTTCCTGATGATGATGGTCCAGCAATGGCGATTAAACGCACGTCTTTACGGGCGTGAATTTTTTCAGCTAAGGTCTTTAATTGTTGGTCATGACCATTTTCACAAATCTCAATCAGTTTTTTAGCATCTCCATTTTCAATACGATGGTTCATTTTATATATCATATCTACTTTTAAATTTTTTGACCATTCTTCTGCCTTGCTTAAAACATCAAAAAACTTAGGAGAGTTTGAAAACTCAGGAATTTCTCCCTTTTCTTCTCTTCGAGGATATTGGATTAAGAAACCAGGATTTAGATAAACCAATTCGTAATCTTTTAAGTATGAGGTAGATGGGACCATATAACCATACATATAGTTTTTATAATCATCACATGTATAAATATTTACTTTTTCCTTACGATATTCAAGAGCATTGACCTTATCATCGTAACCTAAAGATCCATAATAGTCTTTAGCATAATCAATAGACACTTGTTTTCGTGTGATTTTATAGTCAGCAGCAATGATATTATCCATTTCTTTTTTAATGTTTTTTAACATTTCTTGGTTGATGTCGTTTTCAACACCACGACCATAAATTCCCATAGAAATACTATTAGAGAATTTAATTTCTATTTCCGGATAAGTCCTATATGTCGCCATCGCAACTAGATAACGCATAGATGTCGCATAAATTCTTGTAGAATCATAGAAAGAATAATCTAACAAGTCAATTTTTGCATCTTTAGAAACCCTATATGAGAGTTCTCTTAGTCTGTTATTGACTAAGGCAGCATAGTATTCTCCTTCAAATTGTTTCGCAATGTCTTCTAAGACAACTGGTTTATCATATTCATAAACCTTTTGATTAATTGTAAGTTTAATAGTATCACCCCTTAAATAGTGTATTTAATATTTTACTACTTTTCAGTAAAATATCAAGTTAAATTATTTGAATAAGTAAATTTTGTTGAGTTCATTTAGAAGATTTGATATGATATAATATAATCTAGGAGGTTTTACTGTGACGCTTGCTTATTTTTGGACAACTATAGGAATGGATGAACAACCTGGCCATTATTTTTTTAGTGGTTATCATTTGATTTATTTATTAATAAATATTGTTTTGTTTATGGTTATTTTTAGATTTTTAAAAAATAAGAATAAAATAACTCAAGATAAAATAATATCTATTTTTTTAGTATTGATTATTCTTTTAAAATACGCAGGTGAAGCGCTTTTCATCCATGAGTATTATACCATCGGTCTTGTTAATTCAACTTACCCCCATCCTTTTTTAGATATTAACACCTTCTTTTCTTTCCAATTGTGTGGGATAGTCAATATCTTATTACCTATCGTCATTTGGTTTGATATCAAACCCCTAAAAGATTTTGTGTTTGCCACTTCAATTTTAGGTGGTTTCGCTGTTATTTTATATCCTGTAACGGTATTATATGGGGAACCTTTTAGAGTTATTTTACCTAACTTAAGATCTTCAGTCATTCATTTCTTTTTAATCTTTATTCCTTTGTTTTTAATATACAGAGGTGATTTCTCCTTTAAAAAAGAAAGATGGCATTACATAGCATTAGGCTTAATTATCTCTGCTTTATGGGCTATGTTTGGAAATATATTTATAGATCAAAATGCTAATAATATGTACCTAATGTCCAATCCATTTATAGGTGGACCTATCCCTGTTTTAAATACCTTACCAAGTGGTTGGCATGTTTTATTCTTGGCTGTAGCTGTCACGATTGGATATGCACTTGTCTATCAAATAGGTGCTATAGCACAACATAAAACCTTATCAAGAAAAATATTAAAAACTAAGAAAGCATAAAAAAAACCTCTCACGAGGTTTTTTTAATATCCATGTTTTTCGATTTTACCATCTTTTGAATGAATCACAATATTGGTATCTTGATTGATAGCTTTAATGGTCGCGTAAGCTATGGCTTCTTTTTTAGTGTGTAAGACTCTAATTACCTTATCAGAGTTTTCTCTTTTTACATACCATTTATCATCTCTTTCACGATACAAGATATGATATTTACCTAACTCAACTGATTCATCTTCTTTTTTCACATCTTTAAGTTCATCTTCATGATCTTCATTTTCTTCTTTGATAGCTTTTGACTCTTGAACATTATCTTCTTTATCTTCAATAATATCGGTTTCTTTGGCTAGTTCATCAAGATCTTGAGTATCATCCGAATTTTCATCTTCTTCTATATCATTACTCTTATTTTTTTCGTTTTCTATTTGTTGTAAGAGTTCGTCTGCGGTCATTGATCTTTCGAGAGTTTCGTTGATCACAGGATGAACTTTTTTTTCTACTTCATTAGCAGAAATTTTACTTTCAATGACATTCTTTTCTTCTATAATGTTTGAATTTTGAGCTTTAGATATGCTTTCTGGTGGATTGGTATGGCTTTCTTTATTTGAATAACTTTTTGACTTTAAAAAGATAATATAGACCGCCACAGCAACTAAAATAAATACCAAGCCGATAATAATAAAGGTTAAATTTTCAAGAAAAATATTATTAAACATATTACCTCCTACTAAAACAACGAGATTTGTTCTTGTTGTTTTGTTGTTTTGTATAAATCAATAATTTGATTCATGGAATAAGCTATTTTTGTTTTTTTAATATTGAAGATGAAGATTTTCTTTAGTTCTTCAGCCCGATCACTAATCCAAGATTTTTTATAACCATATTTATCAAAATATTTTGACTTAAATTCAGGTTTTTCTTTATCAATTAAATCATAGAACTCATTAAGTTTTTTACTATCAAAGTTTAAAGAGAAAGTTGGGTATATAAAATCAGGGTGATGATGAATAAGTGTTTCTAGTAGCTCTTTAAATTTTAGGGGATCATCATTGATTTCAGGTATAAAAGGTTTCATAATAAAACCAAATTTAATATCTGTTTTTTCTAATGCTTTGATTAATTTTTCCATGGATTTAAAATCATAATGTTCATTAAAAATACTCAGGTCTATAGAGCTATAACTTGATATAGGTATGCCTATTAATAAAGGATTTGTTTTTGAAAAATCTTCTAAAACTTCAATATCATTAATTAGGTTTAAAGAATTGGTTTCTATAAATAAACCATGTCTAGTTTCCTTTAACTTATCGATAATATTAAAAATCGAGTCATGACAAGTATAGATATCAGGATTTTCAAAAATTCCAAATATTTTATCTTCTTCAAAATCATTAATTTTCTTTAAAAAATCTAATTCTCTATCCAAACATCTAGCTGATGCTTTTTGATTGGCTAGGGGGTAAAAATCTAGGGGCGTAGATAGATAATTAAAGATTGGGTTAGAGCCGTGACAAAGATTAGCATAGTAATCTATACCAAAAAATTTATCTTTTTGACGATTTCTAATGATTGAAGACGAATTAATAATCATAAAATAGCCCCTTTCCTATCTAATACCAATTTTATTCATTATATCTTGTTTATAAAAAAATTAAAAGTAAAAACCCTGTTTTATAGTTTTTTTATATAAGAACCGACAATTTTTAATAGTTCTTCTATGCTTAGTTCGTCCGTAATTCTAAGCACAGGCTTAGATACACCATCTAACCAAGAAAGGTGTTGCCGTCTAGATCTCAAATATTCTGGGTTATGTTCATAATCACTTACCCATTGGAGAAATTCTTGGTGTTTGTCATAGAGGTCTCCACCAGGTAATACTCTTTTTCCAAATCTATTGAGTTCTCTACGATTAATACGTTTAATCCTGGTTTCTATATCTAAGTTCATATAAATATATAAATCAATATTTTCTTTGAGTTCATCGTAAATATTAACAATGGCACCAGAAATGATTGTATTTTGATGGTTTTTAAGTATCTCATGCATATCTTTCTTAATGACTTGATTATCTCTTCTTATTGTAAAGGGGGGGTCTGTTTTTTCCCACATGATATCATCTATATCTATATGATAAAAATCATATATTTCTGATAAAGATTTGGCTAAGGTAGTGGTCCCAGATCCACTTGAACCAAAAATATTAATAATCATCAAAACACCTACTTTTTAAACATTATTTGTTCACTATTAAACATTCTATTGAGTAAGTAAATAAATCCAACCATGTATATAAAGTTTGAAAGGGCAGTTATTAAAACAAAAGTAGCTATATTAGGGGTGAAAGTCATGATACCTACCAATGATTGAACTGAGTTATAAATAGGAATTAAGTAGACATATAAGTTTTCATTAGCCCCAGTAGAGAACATGGTTGTTATAGAAACAATCACTGTGAGTATATAGATTGGGGTAATATAGGTAGATGCTTCTTTTAATGATCTAGCATATGCTGAAATTACAGATACAATACCAATAATAACAAAAATAGTAGAGAATAAAACAACTAATATAAGCATATAATCACTAAAAGTGAAAACTGATAAGCTTTGATCTTCTAAGTTTAATAGAGCAGGTAGTGAAAGTATAATTCCTATGAATGAAGATATGGCTGATACAAGTGATAAAAGTGAAAGACTTAAGACTTTACCTATAGCCAACTCACTTCTTTTAATTGGGGTAATCAATAAGGTTGAAATCGTATTTCTTTCTTTTTCACCAGCAATAGATTCAGGTCCAATTGACATGGCACCAGAAAATAAGAACATGATAACTAACATTGGTAAAAGACTAGACATGACAGTACCAATCATCTCTCTTTCAGAGATTTCTGAGTATTGTTCTTGAAAATTTAAATATGAGGTATCACCATAAAGACCAGCTTTTAAATATTCATCATAGGAAATTATATATTGTCTAAAACGATTAATGGATGAAGATGCATCTTTGGGATTTGTGTAAAAAATGACTGAAGGTTGGTCTTCACTCCCATCGTAAGCCTGTATATTTTCACTAAATACAATAAGTATATTCCAATCTTCATCATCAATTTTGTTTTTATATGAATCTATTTCCTCTTCGTTAATTGAAATCACATTAATATTCGATAAAGACTCATTAAGCCTTTCACCAGTTTCATATAGGCTTTCAAATGTATCTGTAGGATTGACAATGGCGATGTCAGTAACTTCTCCATCTTGCATATTATCAATCGCGTTACCAATGAAATTATAAATAATAAATATAAATAAACCAGGTAGTATAAACAGGGTGATTATTAATCTTTTGTCTTTGAATACTCTGTCAATTTCTTTTCTAAATATGGTCCATATGTTCTTCATGATAAGTTTTCTCCCGCTAAGTCAAAAAATAAGTCTTCTACATCTTTATGAGTGTTATGGACAGCTTCCAATGAATCATCATAGATGAGCAATCCATCAATAATAATGCCTACCCTATCACATATTTTCTCTACAAGAGAGAAGATATGTGTAGACACTATAATGGTTTTACCCTTTTCTTTTAACTCAATTAAAAAATCAGTAACAATTTTAGCAGTGATAATGTCCAAGCCATTGGTAGGTTCATCAAAGATAATAATTTCAGGGTCGTGCACAATGGAAATAACTAACTGAACTTTCTGCCTCATCCCGGTTGATAAATCACTTATTTTAACTTGTCTAAAATGGTCTATACCGAATTTAGCAAATAATTCTTCTTTTCTTTCTTGGGTTTTGTCCGCAGATAACCCATGAAGTCTAGCAAAAAAATCAAACATATAATCTGGGGTAAAAAACTCTTCTAATTTAAGATCACTGGTTAAAAAACCAATGTTTTTTCTAACATTATATGGATCTTTTAGTACACTATGTCCTTTAACATAGATATCCCCTTCATCAGGTTTTATTAAAGTTGATATACATCTTAATGTTGTTGTTTTACCAGCACCATTAGGACCCAATAAACCATAAATTTGACCAGAAAACGCTTCAAAAGATAAGCCATTAACAGCTACTTTTCTTTTTTCATTGCTTTTATTAATTTTCATTTGTTTCTTTGATAGTGTAAAAGTTTTCTTGATATTATCCACTTTTATTTTAGCATCCATTTATGTCCTCTTTCTTATCTTTATTCTTATTTATATCTTATCAAAATTTTAACCAAATAACAATAATAAAAAAAAGTCTATTTCTAGACTTTTTGTCTTATTTTAAAGCTTTTTTTGCTTGTTCACAAAGATTTGTGAAACCAGCCATATCATATACTGCTAAATCAGCTAACATTTTACGGTTTACTTCAACATTTGCTTTTTTTAAGCCATCGATTAATCTTGAATAAGATAAATCGTTCATTCTAGCTGCAGCATTGATTCTTGTAATCCATAATTTTCTGAAATCTCTTTTTCTTCTTCTTCTATCTCTATATGCATATTTGAATGAATGCATTACTTGTTCTTTAGCTGTTTTGTATAATAAATGTTTAGCTCCAAAGTAACCTTTGGCTAATTTTAATGTTTTTTTACGTCTGTTTCTTGTTACGAAACTTCCTTTTACTCTAGGCATCTTTCTTCACTCCTTCTCTTATAGGTATGGAACCATATCTTTGATTCTTTTTAAATCTGATGGTGATATGATTTCTTCTCTTCTCGCTTGACGATTTTGTTTTGGTGTTCTGTGACTTTTCAAGTGTACTGAATAAGTTGAAGGTCTAGAAAGTTTCCCAGAGCCAGTTCTTTTTAATCTTTTTTTAGTACCTGAATGTGATTTCATTTTTGGCATAGTTATTTCTCCTCCTAATTTTTCGGGTTAATCATAATTGCTAAGAATCTACCATTTTTATCTATATTTCCGTCCATATCTCCATATTCAGATAAGGCTTGATAAAAATGATTTAATACTTCTTTTCCTTGTTCAACTAAAGCATCGCCTGCGCGGTAAGGTAATCTTACAGTTGCTTTGACTTTGTTACCTTTTGTTAAGAATTTTTGTGCATGATTTAATTTTGTGTTTAAATCATGTTCTTCGATAACTGCAGTCATTCTTATTTCTTTTAGTTCAACAGTTTTTTGATGTCTTCTAGCTTCTTTCGCTTTCTTTTGTTGTTCGTAGCGATATTTGCTATAGTCCATCAATTTACATACTGGTGGTTTTGCATTAGGCGCAACTAAAACTAAATCAAATCCTTTTTCTAAGGCAATTTGATTGGCTTCTCTACTAGAAATTTCGCCGTATTGGTGACCATCAGCTCCAATTAATAAGACTTTACTATAACGAATTTCTTCATTAATAGGCGTTGTCTCAGTTTTAACTGGTTTTTTGTTTGGATATCTAATATTAACACCTCCATGTTATATAAAAAAGTGGGTACATATAGCACCCACTTAACATGTCATTAACATATTATTTTAGCTTGGACCTATTGATCTTTCAATCAGGTGAGAAGTGGGTACTTCTGCTTTCTAAATTTAAACCGTTGTTATTATAGTATATATCTTAATCTTTGTCAACTATTTCTTTCCGTTAGATTTACTTTTATTTTTAAAATAATTTTCCTTATTTACTTGATACGATCTAGCGATAGCCAATGAGTCTTTAGGAACATTCTTATTTAAAGTAGATCCAGCCGCAATTGTAGAATTATCTTCAATTTGAATAGGTGCGATTAAGTTAGCGTTACAGCCAACAAAAACATCATCCCCGATTAGCGTTTTATATTTGTTGGTTCCATCATAGTTTACAGTAATTGATCCACATCCAAAGTTAACATTATTGCCAACTTCAGCATCGCCTAAGTATGCAAGATGGCTGGCTTTAAAATTGTCACCAGTGATCGTTTTTTTGATTTCAACAAAGTTACCAATACGATTTTTCGTACCTATAATTGCCCCGTCTCTTAAGTGGGCAAAAGGACCAACCGTTGTATTATCTTTGACTTCTGAATTAAAAATCAATGAATGTTGAATTTTTACATTTTCACCGATAATTGAATTATGAATTTCAGTTGATGGACCAATAAATGTATTCTTTTTTATATGAGAATTACCAGTGATATAGCAGTTAGGAGAAATAGTAACATTTTCTTCTATTACAACATTATCACCAATGGTAATTGTATCAGGGTTTATCATTGCTACCCCTGAACGCATAATTTCTTTGTTGATATTATGTCTTAAAATAGCTTCAGCTTGACTTAAAGCATATAAATCATTGATCCCCATCGCTTTAAATGGTTTTTTAAGTATAAAAGTTGAAATACGTTTCTTTTGAGATTTAAAGACTTTAACTATATCTGTTAAATAATATTCATGTTGGGCGTTATTATCTGAAATTAAATTTAAGCCTTCAAAAAGCATTTGATTATCAACTATATAAATACCAGTATTTATTTCTTTAATTTCTTTTTCTTGTTCACTAGCATCTTTTTCTTCTACAATGGCTTGAAGTTGTTCGTTTTTCATAATGATTCTACCGTAACCGTCTGGTTCATCAACAAAAGTAGAAACAACGGTTAAATCATTTCTAGTAGATTCATGGTAAGCCATGGCTTCTTTAATGACTAAGTCATCAATTAACGGCATATCTCCAGGTAAAATGATACTATAACCTTCTTCTTTGACTAAGTCTTTAGCCATTAATACTGCATGACCCGTCCCTAATTGTTGATCTTGATCAGCGTAAGATACACGAGAATTCAAGATATTCTTTATGACTTCTTTCTTATGTCCAACAACCGTAATTATTTCATCAACAGATTGTGATTTAGTAAGGTTTTCAATGATATAGACAATCATAGGTTTTTTTAATAGGGGATAAGCACACTTAGGTAAATCTGTTTTCATTCTTGTGCCTTTACCTGCAGCTAAAATAATAGCATATTTCTTCATATTAATTTCCTTCCTTTGCTAAATCTTCAATTTTATTCTTTATTTCCTCAATGATTAGATCCACTTGTAGTTCACTTGGGGCAGAAGCAGAAATCCTTATTAAAGGTTCAGTACCACTAGGTCTAACTAAAATTTTTCCATCACCAGCCAATTTACAAAGGTGTTTGTTCACGATGTCAACGACTTGTGGATGTGACGCTAATGTTTTATCGATATTCTTTAAGTTTATTAGTTTATCAGGATAATATTGAACCTGTTCTTTTAAAAGAGCTAAAGGCAATTTATAATATTGAAGAACTTTAATTAAAAAGGCCGCATTTAAGACACCATCACCTGTCTCGAAAAGCAATTTATTAATAATATGTCCTGAATTTTCTCCTCCCAAGACACCATCATGCTCTTCGATAGCTTGGGTTATGTATTTATCTCCAACATCTGTTTGGATCACTTCAATGTCTTTTTCATTAAGTGCTTTAATGATCCCTATATTGCACATTTTACTTAAAGCTACAAATTTATTTTTTAATTGTTTGTGGGCTTTTAAATAACTTGCAAATAAGTATATTAAAAAGTCTCCATCACAAACTTGGCCTTGATGATCAACCACCATCAATCGATCTGCATCTCCATCAAAGGCTATACCTAAATCACATTCTTCTTTAATAACTAGATCTTGTAATTGACCTAAATGGGTTGACCCACAGTCTTTATTGATATTATAGCCATCTGGTTCATTAGCAATCACACATATATTCTTAGATAATTTACTAAATATTTTTTCTGCAGTTGTTGTTGCAGCTCCGTTTGCTAAATCTAAAGCTATTTTCAAATCTACTTCTTCTATCATACCATTGTATAAACTTAAGTACTTTTTAAAAGCATTTTTGAATTCCTTTTCTTGTCCAGACACTTTGGCTTTATCAATGCTTATGTCGCCATCGATGACAGATTCAATAAAAGCCTCATCTTGTGAATTTAATTTATTGCCCTTATCGAATACTTTAATGCCATTATCAGTATAAGGATTGTGACTTGCAGTCACCATAATACCAAATGTTTGATTTGACAAAGAGAAATAAGCCAATACTGGTGTAGGAAAGACTCCTAAGTCATAGGCATTAATGCCAGATTCAAATAAACCTTTTTTTATATCTTCAACGATTCTATAGCCAGATTCTCTAGTATCTCTAGCGATAAAGACTGTTTTACTATCTTTTTTAATTCCTTTTAAAGCTTTACCAATAAAATATCCGTATTGATGATGGATAATTGATTCAGCTTTATCTCTAATCCCATCAGTTCCAAAATATTTCATAAAAAATCCCCTTCCTATTCAACTGTAGCTGATTTGGCTAAGTTTCTTGGCTTATCTATATCGACACCTAATTGTTTAGCTTTATAATAAGCGATAAGTTGTGTAGGAATAACAGTTACTAAAGGACTTAATAAACGATGAACATCCATTAATACAATATCATCATTGCCTTTAGATGTATTCTCTAAAGAAATCACAAGCGGTTTACCTTCTCTTGCTTTTGCTTCTTCTAAATTAGACCGAGTATTATTAGAAATATGATCTTGAGAGATAATAGCTATAACAGGTATGTCTTTTTCAATTAAAGCCATCGGACCGTGTTTTAGCTCACCAGCTGCTATACCATCTGTATGAATATAGGTAATTTCTTTTAATTTTAAAGCTCCTTCTAATGAAACGAAATAGTCTATTCCACGTCCAATATAAAAGGCATCTTGACTATTAAAAGTATGTTGAACTAGTTCATTAATATAATCTCTTCTATCAATTATATTTTCCATAGAAACAGCAGCTCTAGAAAGTTCAGACACCAAGTCTAGACTATGTTGTTTAGATAATGAATTGGCTAGTATAGCAAGGACTGCTATTTGTCCAACGTAAGCTTTGGTTGAAGCAACTGCTATTTCAGTTCCTGCGTAGATATTTAATGTTGCATCAGCTTCTCTTGCTAGTGTTGAAGTTGGTACATTGGTTATTGATAAGGTTTTATATCCTTTTTCCTTTACATTAACCAAACAGGCTCTTAAGTCTGCAGTTTCACCAGATTGAGAAATTAATACAAAGAGTGAATGAGGATCAATTAGAGGTTCGTTATAAGCGAACTCTGATGCTATAAAGACTTCTACAGGTATTTTAGCGACTTCTTCAAAGAAGACCCTACCAATAAGTCCTGCATGAAAAGATGTTCCAGCTGCTAATATATATACGCGTTTAATGTTATTAAACATTTCTTTTATTTCTGGTCTAACTCTTAGTTTATGATCAACCATGTATTCTTTCATGATTTTTCTAATAACTGCAGGTTGTTCTGAAATTTCTTTTAACATATAGTGTTCATAGCCAGCTTTATCTAAATCATCCATGATAAAATCCATAGGTAATTTTTTTAAATGGTTACTTTCAAATCCAACAGCGTCAGTAACTTTGAAACTATATTGATCTTGGTTCTTCTCTACGATAATAACTGAATTATCTTCTAAAAGATAGTAATCATCTGCGTAATCTACAAAGGCTAAAACATCAGATCCTAATACTATACCTTCTTTTGATTCTCCTATTAATAGTGGAGATTTATTTTTAACTGCATAAATATGATTGGTATCTTCAGTATCTAAAATTAAAAATGCATATGATCCATCTAATAAAGAAATAGTTTTTCTGATGGCTTCTTCAACAGTTCTTTTTTTAGAAAATTCTTCAACTAAGTTTACAATAACTTCCGTATCAGTATCACTTCTAAAATTATAATCAGGCAAATATTTATAAACCAATTCTTTATGATTATCTATAACACCATTGTGAACAATAATAAAGCGATTGCTTTGTGAATAATGTGGATGGGTATTTTGATAATTAGCCACACCATGTGTTGCCCATCTTGTATGACCTATACCTAAATGATTTGATTCTGGATATTTAAATTCTTGATATAGACTCGCTACTCTACCAATACCCTTATTGGTAATAAATTCCTTCTTGGCTTCATTAAAATAAGTGACTCCACAAGAATCATAGCCCCTATATTCTAAACGCTCTAATCCTTTAATAACTACTTCAGATGCTTTAGCTTTCCCTATGTAACCTACGATACCGCACATAATATCCTCCTAATAACAATAATCTATTATATCAAATTTTATTTTTTATCACAATTTTAACTCTTCAAAAAAAGATTGTAATGTTAACAATCTTTTTGAATTAGTATTATTATATAACTTATTGCCAAAAAATGGTATATGATTAGGAAAAAAAGTAATTTTTTTTCTATATAATCAAATCCTTGAATATTAATAATAAAATTATTTAGTACTGATTTATCGATATTAGGTATTTGTGGCCACATAATTTCAAATATCCAAAACATTAACAATGGTATTAATCCTACTAAAAGATGTTTAAAAATCATGATAAATATGAGTGTTAATAAATAATATTGAATGTTCTCCAAATATAAATACCCTGCTTGAAGATAGTATATCCCTAAGTCAATAATATAAGGAGTAAAGGCATGACTATAGGCCTGTAGTAAAACTATCTGGCTTATGAAAATTATTGTTATAATGATAAGTCCTGTAATCATTCTTGACAAATAAAATAGTCTTTTGGCTTTTTTTGATGTGACAGTATAGATGGCCAAAGCTTGGTTGCTTTTAGATCCTAGGTTTAAGCCTATATAGATTGCGATAAAGACAGATATAAATTCTAAAACTAAAAATGATTCATTTAGAAAATCAAAAGCAAAATCAATTTTGTATGCATCGATATATTCATATCCATCAAGCACTTGTGAATTATAGATAAAAGCCACCATCAAAATAAATAATAGGATGATTGTAATGATGACAAATGTTTTCGTCATCAGATAATCTAAATGTAATCTAATGTATTTTAACATTCTAGCTTTCCTTGATTAAATTTATATATTCGTTTTCTTGATGTGTTAAATTTTTCAGGAAAATGAGTCGATACAATGACTAAATAGTTTTTAGATAATTCTATTATTTTTTTAATCAAGAGTTTTTGAGCATTAAAGTCTAAACCAACCAAAGGTTCATCCAAAATGATTATTTTAGGTTGATTAAGCAAAGCTTGTGTGATATTTACTTTTTGCTTCATTCCATTGGATAGAGATCTAATGGGTGCATTCAATTTAGATTTAATATCAAATATGGATAAGTATTCATCTAACTCTAGATTTAAATAGGGATTATATAAGTCTTTAATTCTACCAATAGCTATTAAGAATTCTTTCACTGTCATAAAATCTGGCATAACATAATTTTCAGGTGCATAACCTATTCGATATTTCTTCTTTAATATCTTACCCTTATAATTAACAACCTGCATGATACATTTAATGAGTGTTGATTTCCCAGATCCATTATGGCCTACCAATAAATTTAGAGTTCCATTTTTAAAGTCAGTTGTGATTGATTCTATCCCTTTATTTTTTTGATAGGTTTTGGTTAAATCATTGATAACTATACTGATAATGTTGGACTTCATAATAGTCATTGTATAAATCACTGATATGGTTATAGAATAAATAATCATCAATGATATATGTATACATTAAGTTATTATATTCATAATGAATGATTAGGGGAAATCGATTTAGGTGTTGTATTTTATTAAGATATTGAATAGGTAAAATAATTGAACTATCATGTGTGAAATGAAAAGTATCATTAGCTTCAAATTCTTCAACCACAAGTTGGTAGTCCTTAAGTATTTCATTTGTAGAAACGAGATAGTTTGGGGCTTCATAAGATATTTTCGCGCCATTAAGATTTATTTTTGCTTTTTCATTTAAGATTTCTATTTCATGAATTTTAATAGTTTGATTGCTTTTATTTATGATTTCTATATATATGCCGACCATGGTATCTTGATCATGTAAGGAATACATTCGATTAAAATCAATATGTGATGCTTGTTCTAGATTTTTGAACATAAGGATAACATCCCCTAAATCCAATAAGAGTTCTTCCTCATTTTCATATGTCAGTTTTAATTGGGCATTGATGATATTAAGTTTTAAATTCTCAGAATAAACTTCAGAAAAATCACATTCTATGTAGTATAAGAAATATTTCTTTTCTTCATAGGATACCCTTTGACTTTGATTTTTAATATCTTTAATTTTTACCTTCACTTCATCGGTTTCACTGATGATTCTGGAATCTATGATATTGGCTTCGTCGGTAAAAAAAGTGTATTCTTGACTAATGTATAAAGGAATATCAATGGTTTCATTGTCAGTCAAAAGTCTTGCATAGTCTTTTTCAATAGACATCATGTATATTTCATTATCTTTTTCTCTTCCAAAGAACATAAACAATGCTAGAGCTATAACAATATAAGCAATGATCAATATCGTAAATGTCTTTTTCATTAGAATCTCTGCTTAATAATTTCATGATATTCAGTTAGCACTGTAAAGGTCTCCCAACCACCTTTTTTTGTTCTTATCCAGAAGAAATAATAACTTCCGACTCCATTATTGACTTCACCTGTTCCTCTCGTTACAATTGAAACATAAGTCATTGGATCAACTTGAATATTAAACTCATATGTTTCAGAATTGGTTGTGGTGGTGGTAAGAGAGACACTTGATTTAATCGAAGCATCGACAGAGCCTTTAAATTGTTTTTTTGTTCCTGAACCCTTAATTTTAATTTCACCACTAGCTGAAATTTGTTGTTTTGATACTTCCTTAGTTTCTAATTCAATTTTATATGAAATTGGTGTCAGTCCAGAATTAAAAATCTTAATTTTAGTTTCTGCAATAAAATCTAAGGCCTCATTTTTATTGACCACATGAATTCTCCAGCCAAACATTTTTCTTTTCTTTGTCTTCTTGTAATATGACTTATAGTCACTATTAGAATATTCCTTTAATAATTCTACTTCTCCATCTTCAAAGATGATTTCTTGGTAGTTTGTATATTCTTCAGCCTCTAGTGTGGCTAAATTTAAGACCACCATCATTGATAAAACACATAACATTACAAATTTTTTCATTAAAAAACCTCCCTTTCTACATAGATAATACTTAAGGGAGGTTTATTTTCTTTATTTTACATATTTATTAATAATATTAATAATCTCTTGTGTCTTTTCTTCATATGTTCCATCTGTTAAAGATTCTCTCACACATGAATCTAAATGCTGTTTTAAGATTTGCAAATTAGCTTTTTTTAATAATGACTCGACTGCTAGAATTTGATTTGCAATATCTACACAATACCTATCTTCTTCAGTCATTCTAATAATCGCTTCGATTTGTCCTTTAGCAGTTTTTAATAGATTAATACTCGCTTGATGATCATGTTTCATTTTATATTTCCTCCAACTTATTAAATTTCATTTTCTTGAGTCTTAAAGAATTATAAATGACATTAAGTGAACTTAATGACATGGCAGCTGCCCCTATCATAGGGTGTAGTAATCCAAATATTGCAAAAGGAATAGCAATTCCATTATAAAACCAGGCCCAAAAGAAATTTTCTTTAATTTTTTTAAAGATAGCTTGCGATAAACGAATGGCTTGTAAAACATTGGCTATATCGCCATTAACTAAAGTCACATCTGCAGCTTCAATTGCAACATCAGTTCCTGTACCTATGGCGATACCTACATTTGCCTGTTTTAGTGCAGGTGCATCATTAATCCCATCTCCTACCATAGCTACCAGTCCAAATTCATCTTGTAGTTTTTTAATTTCATCAACTTTGCCATCAGGATAAACTTCAGATATAACAACTGATATCCCTGCTTTTTTTCCTATGGCTTCAGCGGTTCTACGATTATCTCCTGTAATCATAGCTGTTTTAATTCCAAGGTTTTCAATTGCATGAATCACTCGTTTAATATTAGACTTTAGTTCATCCCTAATTGCAATTAAACCTAGAACTTCATTTTCTTTAGCCAATATGACCACAGTTTTTGCTTCATTTTCTAAACTGACCATTTGATTTTCATAGTCTTTAAAATCTATCCCTCTATCTATCAATAATTGACGATTTCCGAGATAGTAAGTTTCTTGTAAAATATCTCCCTTAATACCTTGACCAACCAAAGCTTGAAAGTTCTTTAACTCAAATGCTTGAATCTTGTCTGTCTTAGCTTTGTCAATAATGGATTGTGCCAGTACATGCTCTGAACCTTTTTCTAAAGTATAGGCTAATTTCAATAATTTTTCTTTGTCTTCACTGATGATATCAGTGACCATAGGTTTTCCATAAGTTAATGTTCCTGTTTTATCAAAAGCAATGGCCTTTATATCCTTAAAGGTTTGAACAGCTTCACCATTTCTTATCAATATACCGTGTTCTGCACCTATACCACTTCCAACCATTAAAGCAGTTGGTGTACCTAATCCTAAGGCACATGGACAGGCTATCACCAATACAGCTGTGGCTGTAATAAAGGATAGACTTAATATGGATTGATCTGTTTGAATCCAAGGTAAGATATTGTCAAAATAATTTAATATACCTAAATGAAAATCTGAAAAGACATTAAATGAAATGAAAGTTAAGAGAGTAATTACCATAATTGCGGGCACAAAATATCCGGTCACCTTGTCAGCAAAGGCTTGAATAGGTACTTTTGAGCCTTGACAAGCTTCAACCAATTCAATGATTTGTGATAAGAAGGTTTCATTTCCTGTTTTTGTCACTTGAACTTTTAATAAACCTTGTTTATTGATGGTCGCTCCAATTACTTCATCTCCCATACCTCTTTTAACAGGCATTGATTCTCCTGTAGCAAGTGATTCATCAATTAAAGATTGACCTTCGATAATTCGTCCATCTGTTGGTATTTTTTCTCCTGGTCTTATAACCATGATATCTCCCTTAGACAACTCAGAGGTTAAAACTTGAATTTCTTGGTCATCTACCAATATATTTGCTTGTTTAGCACCCATTTCAACTAACTTCTTAATGGCTTGAGAAGCTTTGCCTTTGGCTCTCGATTCTAGATACTTACCAATTAAGTGGAATGTCATAATGGTTGAGGCCATTTCAATAAACGTGGTAATTGGTAAAAATAAACCCATAAGTCCAATTAAATATGGTGGAAGCGAGCCCAATGACACTAAAACATCCATGTTAGGTTTAAAGATTTTCAATGATTTAAAGGCACCTATATGAACATGTCTACCTAAGATAAAGACTATAGGGAAAGCAAGTATGGATGTAATTATAGTATATCCTGGAATGTTAATGATAAACATATGAACAATCATCATCAGCATGATGATGGATGTTAAAAATGAAGCTTTTATAAGTTTATCCTTGGCACTTTTCATTTTCTTAAAGTCTTCTTGGTCTTCATGGTCAGTATTACTTTCTAATTTTAAGCTATATCCTAAGTCACTTACCTTCTTTTTAATGTCGGAAATTTTGACTTGAGAATCATCATAAGCTAAGTTTAACTTATCAGTGGCTATATTAACGACAATAGAGTCTATACCCTCTATCTTCGACAAACCCATTTCTATGGTTCGTGCACAGTTGGCACAAGTCATCCCTTCAACAGCAAAAGACACATTAACTTTCTCTTGAAATAAATTTGCATCATAACCAGATTTCTTCACAAGATTGATAATATCTTGACTTGTTATTATAGATTCATCATAGGTAACATTAGCTACTTCAGTAGCTAAATTAATGTTGGCTTCGATAATCCCTTCAGCATTTTTTAAGTACTGATCAATTGTGTTTGCGCAAGATGCACAAGACATACCTATTAAATTTAACTTAATTTTTTTCATAATTCCTCCTATCCCCCTAACAGGGGGGTATAATTATTTTAACATAAAATCTAAAAAACCAAAAGAAAAGTGCATGAATATGCACTAAAACTTTATAGTTATTCTTGTTCCTTGGTTGATATAACTTGAAATACTAATCTGAAATTGATATTTCTTAATAATATCAAAAATAATTTGCATTCCCATCCCCGATCCTTGCTTGTAGTGTTTGATAGCTTGAAAAGACCTATAAGGACCTTTTTCAATCTCTTTTAAGGTGATTTCATCCATTCCAATACCCTTATCTTCAATGGTCAAAAAATTCTCATCTAATATAATCTTAATACTTTGATTTTCGAAACTGTAATGTAAGGCATTAGATATCAGATTATCAATAAGCCTATAAGCGTCTCTTCTTTCCATGTGAATTTGTCGATTTTTCAATTGACTCACTATTTTAATGTTTTTTGATTGAAAAACTTCTAAGTAACGTCCAATAATATCTTCAATGACACTTTGTATACTAATATCTTCTTCTAGTTGATGGGGGTTCGTTGTTATCAGCTGGGGCATCAATTTTTCTATTTGAACAAATTCTTGTTGGATGTCACTTAAAATTGACTCATTAAGGGTCAGTTTATTCATTTGTAAAGCTTCTATATAAGCTTTAATCACTGTAAGTGGAGTTTTTATATCATGGGCTAAGACTTTAACATAGTTCTTTTGCGATAATCTCATTTCTTGTTCACTCTTAATTAAGTGATGAATTCGCAAGGATACTTCTTCCAAATCTGAAAAGTAGAATTCTTGATCGATGTGACCTAGGAGATTTAAATCATTTTCTAGATACTTGTAAGCTTTTTGAATATACCAATAGAGCAAATAAATGGTCATAAAAAACATAATTACACTAAAACCATTAATGATGACTAAAGCTATGGACAGTTCCTGTCCATAGAGAGAGTAATCGTCATCATAGTTGACGTAAGCAAGCACTTGATTATCCTCATCGGTAATGGTTTGGAGCGTATTTGTTCTGGGTGCTTCTTCTGTAGTAAAGAGTAAGTTTTGGTTTTCATCATAAAGAGAAATTCTAATACCTTGAGTATGATAATAATGGGTTGTATAAGTTAAAGCCATGGCTTGGTCTTCCATGGTTAAAAAATGAGAAACCATATCTTTATATCCTTGTAGTTGTCTTTGGTGTTCTCTTTGATATTGGACTCTCGATAAGCCGTATACGACTAAATTTGATACAATCAGTAAAGAAGCAAAGATGATAATAAAAAACCTAATTGTTTTTTGTTTAAAAAAACTTTTAAAGCTCATCCACATCACCTACAAACTGATAGCCTAAACCATAATGTGTTTTAATCAGTTCATCTTGAACTGATATTTTTTTTCTTATATTCTTTATATAAACATCTATCACTCTATCATAAGCATCGCTTTCTGAAAATAAATGATTTAATAATTGATCACGAGAAAATACTTGATGCTTATGTTGAACTAAAAACCAGAAAAGGTCATATTCGTTTTTTGTCAAAGTAATGTTTTTATCATCAAGATAGATTTCCCTACTTAGAGGATATATTTTTATCTTTCCATGAAAGACACTAACAACTAAAGACGCTTTTGGTGTCATTCTTTTTTCAATTTGACTTAATTTAATCATTACTTCTTTTACAGAAAAAGGTTTGGTAATATAATCATCTACCCCCAATCTTAAAACATCTAATTTATCCTCTATATCTGACTTACTAGATATCACTAAAATATATATATCTGATACTTTTCGAATTTCTTTAATTAAATCTTCACCTTGCATCTTAGGCAACATTAAATCTGTGATGATTAAATCAAAAGCATCTTGGTTTAAAAAAGTAAGAGCATCCTCAACATTATAAGCTTGAGTGACTTGATGATTTTCACTTCTAGCAAAACTTGCTAGTAAGTAATTTATTTTAATATGGTCTTCAACAATTAATATCTTCATATAGCCATCCTTTATCCCCATTATACAACAAAACAACCATAAATATGATTGTTTTGATTATCTTAAGCTTCTTCAATCAGGATTAACTCAGCTTCATATTTTGTTTCATTAATGCTTTTAATGATTCTTGTGATGATAGAATCATCATCTTTAAAAGTAATGTTGGCTATTTGTCTAGCGTGATCTATATCTAAATGTACTATATTTTCTTGATAAATAATTTGCGATATTCGAGAGAAACAACCACCGCATTTAACATTTCTTAATTTTACTTTAGCAAGGTATGTCATTTTAATCTCACCTCCGTATAACAAGTTTGTAATGTGTTACTTGTAAAGACAGCTGTTTTATCTTGATAGGTTACTGTAATTTGATAATTGGCATGTGGATCTAGATATAAGCCTATAAAACCATCATGTCCAGTATTCATTACTTTATCTTTTATTAAGTCATTTTCTTCATTGTAGATTTTTACTTCTATATCTTTATTGATCATTTCTCCTAAACATCCTGTTAAACTATGGTTATAACATAAGTGGGTTAAATTGATGTAAGGTGCAAAAGCTATATAAAATAAATCATCAGGCATATTAATTTCGTATGATTTTGATGGTTCAGTGATGTATATTTTTTCATGGTCAATACTGGCTTGAGTATTATTTGATAGCAAATTGTTTTCTAATTGGTATATAAGATTATAAACCTCTTCATGACTTTCATCTTTTTTTAAAACTTTTTCCGAGATAAAAGCAATCAATAATACAATCGGCAGAGTCATAATAATTAATACTTTAAATTTCATTTTACACTCCTCTTATCGATTAATTTTATCTTTAATTCTTTCATACTCATCAATAGTAATATCTCCTCTTGATAATCTTTCTTTTAATGAATCTATATGTCTTTCTTTATCTTTGTTAAAGAAAGACATCACAATCATAACAACTAAAACCCAAAAAACGACCATACCAATCATACCTATAGGATAGATTGATCCACCAAACATATGGTGTCCCCCATAAAGATATGGCTGACAATCATCTCTTGGAAAAAAGTATTGTAAAGCACCTATAATAATTATCGTTATTAACAATCCATAAATCAATATTTTAAATCTTTTATTCATTCTATCACTTCCTAATTATATTTTATGATATAAATATGAATGAATTATGAATCAATATAAATATTTTTATACGTCAAAAAGTGAATATAAAAAAACTCTGATTTAATGAACTGCCCCCTGTCAAGTAGACACGGTAAATAAATAAAATTAATATTGTATTAAATCTAAGGCTTGATTCCTAAGTTCCATAGGAGTTAAGCCTTTTAATACTGGTTGATAACGATGGTTATTGTAGAATACTATATATTCTTCAATAGCCATTTTTAATTGCTCGATAGATCTGAATTCATTCAGTTTATACATTTCAACTTCCATAACACCCCAAAATGCTTCCATTGGTCCATTATCAATACAACGTCCAACTCTAGACATGCTTTGTATAAACTTAACGTTATCTAACTTTTTCTTAAATGTTTTATTTGTGTATTGGAATCCTCGATCACTGTGAAACAATATATTTTCACAACCAGTATATGTCTTAATCGAATCATCGAATGTTTTAAAGACTAAATCGTTATTATTAGAAGTTCCCATACGATAAGCGATAATACTATTATCATATAGATCTAGAATCGCGCTTAGGTAAAGTTTTTTAGTTGAACCTATAATCTTATATTCAGTCACATCTGTAAGCCATTTTTCATTAGGTTTCGAAGCTTTGAATTCTCTATTTAATACATTTTCTCCTACTTGCTCTGGCTTGTAACTCAAGTAATTCTTTCTTTTCCTACGGATTGCTGATGCAACACTTAATTCTCTCATATGTCTTCTTATACGTTTGATATTATACTTAAGTTCAAAGACACGATTCATGAATAATGTCATTCTTCTGTAGCCTAATATGCCGTTAAATAAGTCATGAAAGTTTAGAATGGTGTCTTTGATCCATTCATCTTCTTGATTAATATTATTTTTGCGTTTCAGCCATTTGTAATAAGAACTTCGATTCATTTCATATAAATCACATAAACTCTTTACTGGATATGTTTCGCTTAATTCGAAAATCGCTTTGTAGATTTTCTCTTGCTCTTTTCTACTATCTCCCGCCTTTCGATTTCTTCCAACTTTTTTAAAGCTGCGTTCTCCATTTCTAAGTACTTATTACGAGCTTGTTCTTTCTTTAACTGATGTCTTAATTTTTCCTCAACTGTCATTTCAGATTCAGTTTTCTTTCGTCCTCGTTTATCCGTTAATCCTTCTTCACCATTCTCTTTATACTTTTTTACCCATACATATACTTGGGCGTAATTTACGCCATATTTAACTGCTGTTTCTTTATAGTTTAACTCGTGCTCTAAACAATATTTTACTATGTCTATTCTTTCTTCATATGTTGTTTTTCTTGACTTTGCCATATAGACCTCCGGTTTAGGATCGTAATCCTTAGTTTCTATATGACTATTATACTTGTTTAACCAATTTATTAACACTGACTTAGATGAAATTCCATATTTGTTTACGGTCATCTCCATCGAATCTTCTCCGTTAAGGTAATCACTTATTGCTGCCAACTTTAGTTTTTTACTATATGTTTTGTTCTTATCCGTAGTATTAAATGCACTTTCACCTAAAGCTTCATACTTGTGTCTCCATTCAAGTATCATTCTCTCGGGATACTTCACACCTATTGAAAACTCTTGTGATAACTTTGTTGCGCTTTCTCCTTCTATATATCTTCTTACAATTTCTAACTTTGCTTCCTTACTATATTTCAGTTTTCTTCCCATATAAAAATACCTCCAAAGTATCTTCCATAATAAATACTCATAATCATTTTGATTATTTTCTTTTTTTATAGTGTCTACTTTAGAGGTATCATATCATAATGATCAGAGTTTAATCTTTAACTTATTTTTATTGTAAAGGATTTTCTTTGAAATAATTCATAGCATCTTCATAACCTAAATGATATCTTGCGATGGATTGGTTTTTTTCAAAATTCAAAATAGCACCTAAAGACTTTTTGTGTTTAATTTCAATAATCTTAATGCCAGGAAATTTTTTAGGATTAAATCTAATTAATTTTTGAAGATTAACGACAATCACTGTATCACAACCTGCGTTGACTAAGGGTTTAATAGGAATATTATCATATAAACCCCCATCAAAAGTCTGTTTTCCATTAATCATAACTGGAGGAAAAACAAAAGGAATAGAACATGAGGCAATGATTTGCTTATTGATATCGTCAGGTTTTTGATCTTGAAGTGGAGAATAAATAACTTTTTTTCTTCCACGAATATAATGATTAAAAGATGATTTAATAATGCCTAAAGAACCCTCATTGGTTAAGCCAGCTGGTGAGAGTGTGATATAGACCTTTTTTTCTTTTAATTTTGATGTATCTAAATTTGCTTCTAAGAGCTTTTCTAAATTTTCTATATCAATGACACCGTTTTTAACAAAAGAAAAATCTTTTGATCTAATCTTATTCATTAAGCTTTCTATGTAATTAAATTCTTCCCTAGGAAAGTTAACCCAAATATCTAAAACATCTTCAATGGGTCTTGTTGCTAGTAAACTGGCGTTTACAGCACCAATACTGGTTCCTGACATGGCATAGATTTGATCATAATAGCCAAGGTCTTTTAAGGCTTGAGCAACACCAATTTGATAGGAACCTCTAGCGCCACCGCCAGATAAGCATAGTCCTAATTTATTCATCATACTACCTCATTTTTTCTTTACAAATAACTCAATATAATTGAATCATTTAATACATTAATTTCTTTTGATTTTGATAAGAGGCTTTGATGACACCGCCACCCAAACACACTTCATCTTGATAAAAAACTGCAGCTTGACCTGGTGTTACAGCTTTAATAGGATGATTTGATATAACTTCAACGTCCCTATCATTAATCCATTTAATAATGACTGTTTGATCAGCTTGACGATATCTAAATTTTGCTTGGCATTCTAAAGTACCTGTAAACTTATCCTTTGATATCCAATGTACATCTTCAACTATGACTCGATTGGCAAATAATAAGGGATGGTTCTTACCTTGCCCTACCAATAAAACATTTCGTTCTATGTCCTTACCAATCACAAACCAAGGGGCATTCGGATAGTCCTTGTGTCCACCTATTTCTAAACCTTTTCTTTGGCCAATTGTATAGTACATTAATCCTTCATGTCGGCCAAGGATATCACCATCAGTGCTTTCAATATCACCAGGTTTTGTAAAAATATAATTTTTTAAAAATTCTCTGAAATTTCTTTCTCCTATAAAGCATATGCCTGTTGAATCCTTTTTATCAAAAGTTGGTATCTGCATTTTTTCAGCTATTTCACGAACTTCTTTTTTTCTTAGTTCACCAACTGGAAATAATGATTTTGCTAATTGATCTTGATTTAAATGAGATAAGAAATATGATTGGTCTTTATTTTGGTCTAAACCTCTCAATAAATAATGTTGACCATTTATTGTTTTTCTTCGAGCATAATGACCATAGGCAAAGTAATCAGCCCCTAGACTTTTAGCCACTTCTTGAAAACCAGCAAACTTGACATACTTGTTACAAAGGATATCAGGATTGGGTGTTCTATTCTTTTTATATTCTTCAATAAAATAGGTAAAAACATAATCCCAATATTCTTGGATAAAATCATGTCGATGGAGTTCAATACCTAAATGCTCAGCAACCCTCTTAGCGTCTTGATAATCTTGTTCTTGAGGACAAGCATCATTTGGGTCATTTGGATTACCTAATATATCATTATTGGCTGCACTGTCCCAGTTTCTCATAAATAAACCAATAACTTCATAACCTTGTTCTTTAAGAAGATATGCACTGACTGCTGAGTCAACGCCTCCACTTAAACCTACAACAACTTTTTCTTTTTTCATGATCTTTTCACATCCGATGGTATTCGATAGTCACTCCTTGGTGATAAACCATAGTCAAAGACTTTAGGTGTATCAGGAGATGCAGTTCTTTTAAATTGTTGGGAATAAAAACGCTTAAAGAAATTCTCTACATAGTCATTGATTTCTTTTTCTTTAATATCAAAAACATGACCAAGTAAGAATTTAATTCTTTCTTTATCATCACCACAATTTAAAAATCTATATAAGATGAAATCATTGATTTCATATTTGCCGATAATATTTTCTGTTTTTTGATTAGAACTTAGTTCAGGACTAATTGGTGTATCTAAAATATCATAAAGGCATGCTTTAATATCATCATTAAAAACATAATCAGCATAAGCCTTTATCATAAAGCGAACGACAGTCTTAGGAATGCCACCATTGACATTGTACATAGACATTTGGTCACCATTATAAGTTGACCAACCTAAGGCTATTTCTGATAAATCACCTGTCCCAAGTACTATGCCTTTTTCCTTATTGGCCATATTCATTAAAACCATGGTCCTTGCTCTTGCTTGTGCATTTTCATAGGTGATATCTTCCGTTTCACCATCATGACCCAAAAGCTTTAGGTGGTCTTGAATATGGTCTTTTAAGTCTATTTCATGCATAGAAACACCCAATAACTCCATAAGTTTCTTAGCATTGGCATTGGTTCTTTCAGAAGTATGCATAGCTGGTAATGTATAAGCCATGATGCCTGATCTATCAAGACCCAAATAATCAAATGCATTGGCGGCTACCAATAAAGCCAGTGATGAATCTAAGCCCCCACTAATACCTACAATGATTTTTTTAATACCAATGTGAGAAATTCTTTTTGACAATCCAAATTCTTGAATTGAAGCTATTTTTTTAAAATTCTCATAGAGGTCTTTTTTTGGAACAAATGGTAATGGATCTATATCAGTAGAAAACTCATGGTCGTCTTTTTCCTCTAAGTGGAAATTTACTTTTTGATATTGGAATTTATACTTTAATATTGAATCTCTAAAAGAAGAATTAGATCTTCTTTCATAAGCTAATCTTTCCATATCAAGATCAACATATAAAATTGATGTTTCAAGAGAAAAAACATTGACTTCTTTAATTAACCTAGCATTATTGGCCACTATATTATGTCCAGAAAATACAGTTTCAGAAGAAGATTCACTGGCTCCTGCAGAACAATAAGCATAAATACCTGAGTTTTTTCTTGAATGTTCTAGAACAGCATTTCTTCTTACAGCTTCTTTGCCTACCGTTTCATTAGAGGCAGAGATATTAAATATAATATTAGCGCCATTAACCGATAATAAGTTACCTGGAGTGATGGTAGCCCACATATCTTCACAGATTTCTACTCCAAACTGAATGTCTTTATAAGTAAAAATAATGTTTCCAAAAGCAATATCTTTACCTAAATATTTAATATTTTTAATTTTGTCGACCACGTCAAAACCTGAGTTAAACCAACGTTTTTCATAATACTCTTTAGCGTTTGGTAAATAAAATTTAGGAACGATTCCTAAAATTTTATCTTCTTGTATGACGACAGCTGTATTTAAAACCATCTCTTCTAATAATAATGGCATACCCATAATAACAATCCCTTTAAAGTGATTATTACTTAAGAAGTATTGAATTGCTTTGTCATTATCTGTAAATAATGAATTTTGAAAGAATAAATCTCCACAAGTATAGGCTGTGGTTGCTAGTTCAGGAAAAACGGCGATAGAACTAGGGTTGTTTTCTAAGGCTTTAAGCATTTGATCAATATTAAATTTTGGATTCCCAACCTCAAGTTTTGGAGAAATCAGTGATATTTTTATAAAACCTTTATGCACTAGTCCTTACCTCCTCGGTATAAATCATGTTTCATAATGTAATGATAGATGCCCTCATCAACATAATAGGGATCTAGAGTTTCTCTAAATAGGCTACTAGATATATTTGAATGGAAATTTTCTAAAATGATGAAATGACTCTTATGATTTTTTAACAAGGTCTTCTTTTCGATTAATTTATCTAGGTTTTTTTTATGTCGATTAACTATAATGAATTTAAATTCACTGACTAATTTTTCAGCATTAATCCATTGATCTAAATGATTCAAGTTGTCAGCCCCTAATACAAAGGCGACCTCTTGATGAGGGTATTGATTTTTAATTTTAAGTAAAGACTGGTAAGTTCCTAAAAACTCTTCGTCTTCAGTTTCAATTTCTGATACAATAGCGTCATTTAAATCAGCAGTCAGTATTTTTAACATTTGTAATCTGTGCTTGTCTTCGATGAGAGATGCCTTTGAATATTTTTTTGAGACAGGTAAAAATATAAACTTATCGACAGGCACAAGTTCATGAATAAAATGATAGATTTCCTTATGGGCGATGGTTGGCGGATTAAAAGCCCCACCAAAAACAATAATCATAGGTCACCTTCTTATTATCTATTTTATCATAATAAAAACGCATTTAAAAGTGAATAATCTCTTTATAGAAAAGCATTTTATGATATACTTAAATGGGAGGTTAATATGGATAAAAACATAAGTTATATATTAGATTTTGCAAAAAAAATATTGAATATTCCTTCACCTAGCGGTTACACACATAAGGTGATTGAAGCTATTGAAGAAGAATCAAATAAACTTGGTTTGACTTCTTATAAAACAAAAAAAGGAAATTTAATTATTGATGTTTTAGGTACTTCAGATCAAACATTAGGTTTAAGTGCTCATGTGGATACTTTAGGCGCAATGGTTAGGAGCATTTCAAGTGATGGAAATTTAAAATTCACAACCATTGGAGGTCCTATTTGGCCAACTTTGGATGGGGAATACTGTACAGTTCATACTAGAGAAGGCAAAGACATTTCAGGCACATTCTTATCAAACAGTCCTTCTTCTCATGTCTTTAAAAATGCTTCTTCAGAAACTAGAAATCCTGATAACATGTTTGTTAGAATTGATGAAGTTGTTAAGAATAAAGAAGATGTTGAAAAATTAGGGATAAGACCTGGAGATTTCATTTTCTTTGATCCAAAAACAACCATTACTCAATCTGGATATATTAAAAGCCGCTTTCTAGATGACAAAATATCTGTGGCCATCATTTTTGGCTTTTTAAAATATTTAAAAGACCATCAGATCAAACCCAAACAAAATCTAAAGATAATCATTTCAACCTATGAAGAAGTTGGTCATGGGGCTTCATTTATTCCAGATTTGGATGAAATGATTGCGGTTGATATGGGTTGTATTGGTGAAGATTTATCTTGTACGGAACATGATGTTTCAATTTGTGCTAAAGATTCTTCAGGCCCTTATGATTACCATATCATTTCTAAACTTGTTGATATATCTAAAAAAGAAAAGCTGAACTATGTTACTGATATTTATCCATTTTATGGTTCAGATGTTTCTGCAGCATATCGTGGTGGCAAAGACTTCAGAGGTGGTTTGATTGGACCTGGTGTTCATGCTTCTCATGGTATGGAACGCACGCATATTGATGCTATAGACGCAACTTTTAAACTTTTAATTAACTATGTTCAATAAAGACAAAAAGGCACTCAATGTGCCTTTTATTTTTTCATAAAGTCAATTATTTCTTTAGGTATCTCATGAACTATATTCATTTCTTCTTCATTAATCGGATGGGTAAATTTAACTTTATAACAATCCATTAATACTCTATCTACAGGATAAGAACTTTCGTTATAATACTTATCTCCTACAACAGGAAAATCAAAATATGATAAATGTACTTTAATTTGGTGAGTTATTTTATTTTTCACCTGTAGATCAAGTAAAGAAAAGTTCTTATATTCTTTGATGACTTGATACTTGGTTTCACATTCTTTTCCATCTTCAGCTACTTCTCTTAAAGATGAGTCTTTTTGTTTTCCAATTGGCAAACAAATACTAAAATTCTTTTGAGGTATTTGTCCATCAACAACAGCTTGATAATAAAATAAGGCTTCATTATTAAGTTTATCACTCATTAAAAATCTAATGAATTGGTGTTTTGCTAGGACAACTAAACCTGATAAATCTGTATCTAAGCGATTAATAAAATGTAATTTAGCTTGGATATTATTAGTTTGATAGTAATGACTAATACCATTGGCTAATGTATTCTTAGGGTGTTTCTTCGAAATCATCATACGCATATTGGCAGGTTTATTGATAACTAATAAATATTCATCTTCATAGATAATATCTAAATCCATTTCTTGAGGAAAAACCTTTTCAGGCTTTTCATTAACAATATGAATATGAATTTTATCGCCTTTACGGACAGTGTCTTTTGTTGATTTAATTTGATTATTAACATAAATTTTGTATAGCTTTTCATCTCTTTCTAATATACTTGACGGTATATGATTTTCAAGAATAAATCGCTTAATTGTTTCTGGTTTTTTCACTTTATAAATCAGTTCCATATGCACTCTATAATCAAGATGATTTGATTATAAATCCCCTCTTTCGTATGATTTCTCTATCTATTATATCACAAATCAGTCAAATGATACATGGATATTTTTTTGAGAAAAATCGATTTTATTGATGATGATGTTTTTCTTCAATTTTTAAAAACTTTTGATATAGGTTCTCAATAAGTCCATGGTCAAAAGGAAACAACCTTTTGTCAATTCTATTTCGTAAGTCTAAGGTTTGCTTGGCGAGAATGTTTGTAATTTTATCACTGTAATTCATTTCTTTAGAATGAGCTTTAAATTCATGAATATCTACCACTCTATATGAAAAGTCAGCTTCAACCCTTAAATCTAAGTCATAATCAATATATTTAATGGCTTCATCATCAATTAAGGTTGGGCTGGCTAAATTACAATAAAAAGTTATTCTTTTTTTCTTAATAATGGCTATGACATTGTACCAGTTGTTTTTAAAAAAGAAAGATACTGAAGGTTCCTTTGTATACCAAAACCTTCCGTTTGACTCAACAACTTTGGTTCTTCTATTGGCAACGATGATGTGATCATCGTTGTTTTCTATGACTGTTTCATGTTTCCATATCCTATGTAAACTTTGGTCATGTTTGTAGGACTGAATAATTAAATGATCGCCTATATTAATCTGCATATATTCACTCCTCTAGCAACCAATCTTCGCCTTTAAGGGTTTCCGGTTCAGTCTTACTTAGTTGTAAGTAATCTAACTGACCTAAAACTTCATAAACCATAATAGCTACAGTATTGGCTAAATTTAAAGAACGTATAGAATCATTCATAGGTAGGCGAACACACCTATCTAAGTCTTGTCTTAATATATTTTTTGGTAATCCTGTTGATTCGCGTCCAAAGATTAAATAGATGTCTTTTTGCGCTTCTTGAAAGGCCATCTGTCTTGGAGGTTTTTTTCCATATCGTGTAATAAAATAATATTCACCAGGGTTTTTTTCAATAAAATCATGGTATGAATCATAAACAAAATAGTCAACATTATCTAGATAATTAACAGCGACTCTTTTTAAATACTTAGGGTCTAATTTAAATCCTAAGGGTTTGATAAGGTGCAATGTCACAGAAGTTCCTGCACAAGTCCTCATAATATTGGCTGTATTTTGAGGAATTTCTGGTTGGAATAAGACAACATTTATTTTCATTTTTTCTTCATTATCCTATTTAATTTTTTCTTTTCAATAGCGACTTTTTGTTTATATTTCTTTTTATAACCTGGTTTTACTTTAGACGGTTTTTTTACTTTTAATTTAGCTGCCCTATCAACATCATTTTCTTGCCAATGACGTTCACTTCGAGCATTTCTATCCTTAACATCAATAATTGAGTTATTTTTTATATCTTTATAATGCGTTTTAACCCCTTTTCTTTCAAGGTCATCGAGATATTGGTTGTCATTAAATTCATAAATAGATAGACATTGACCATCCATATTAATGCGGCCAGTCCTACCACTTCGATGAATATAAAATTCAGTGTCTTGTGGTAATTCATAATTAATGACATGAGATACACCTACAATATCAATTCCTCTAGCTAGTATATCCGTGGCCACAAGATACTGAAAATCTAAATGATTGACTCTTTGAATTAATTGTTTTCTTTTCCGATGGGCTAGACCACCATGAAATAAGGCCACATTATAATTCTTTTCAGACATCATTTCATAGACTTCTTCAGCTGATTCTTTAGTATTACAAAAAATAATAGCTAAATATGGATTAATAGCATTTAATATTTGATTTAAGATATCCATTCTTGGTTTTTCTTTTGATTTAATAAAATAATGATCAATATTCAAGTTGGATATTTCATCAGGATGAACTTTTAAAGAAATTGGATTATTTAAGTATTTTTTTAAAAATGGCATGAGTCTTTCTGGGATGGTGGCTGAAAAGACCATGATTTTCGCTCTTTGACAGATATTGGCTAAATTCGATAATTCTTCAATGAAATTTTGGTCTAAGGCCATATCTGCTTCATCAATAATAAAATATTTGGCTGTATATATTTTTAAAATGTTTTCTTTAAAAACTAAGTCATGTAATCTTCCTGGTGTACCAATCACGATGTGAGGTTGTTGGGATGATAAATTTTCAATGCTTTGGTCCCTGTCAGTCCCTCCTGTAAACATAGATATTTTAATTATTTTATCTGAATGTTTGATTAAGTCTCTAGCAAATTTTTCTATTTGCAAGGCTAGTTCTCTAGTAGGTGCGACAATAACCGCTTGACATTCAAGAATATCTTCATCTAGGTTTTCTAAAATCGGTAATAAAAAAGAATGGGTTTTTCCAGACCCAGTTTTCGCTTCTATAATTAAGGGTTGATTCTGTTTATCCAATTCAAGCACTTTTGCTTGAACATCTGTCAATTCATTAAAATGAATGGCAGCCAAAGCGTCATTCAAGTATTGTTTGTTAAATTTTTTCATAAGATACCTTCTTTGTATTTTTCTCACATCTATTATATAATAGATAAGGCTTAAAGTAAATCAATAAGGGGTAAAAGATGATTGTTGAAGATATAAGACCTAGAGGCTTTTGTAAAGGTGTACATTTCGCCATCGAAAAAGTTAAAGAAGTATTAAAGAGTGATGCCTATCCCAAACCTGTTTATGTTTTAGGGTTTATTGTTCATAATAAATATGTGGTTGATGAACTTAGTGAATTAGGAGCCATCACTTTGGATGATAAAAATAAAAGCCGTTTAGAACTGGTAGATGAGATTGATTCAGGTACTATCGTTATCTCTGCTCATGGTACACCGATTGATGTCATAGATAAAATTAAAAATAAAAATATCACTTTGGTTGATGCCACTTGTCAAGATGTTTATACGACACATGATTTAATCAAAGCTTATTTAAAAAATTCTTATAATGTTATTTATATAGGTAAAAAAAATCATCCGGAAACCAATGCATCCTTATCTTTAGGCGATCATGTGTATTTACTTGAAAATCCAGAAGATGTTGAAGACTTAAAAATTAAAGAACCTATTTTTGTAACAAATCAAACAACTTTTTCTATTAAAGATATCTTTAATATTCATCAAGCATTAAAGAAAAAATATAATGATATTATCATTACTGAGGAAATTTGCAATGCGACTCGTATAAGACAAAATGCAATCATTAAAGCCAATGAAGATGCAGATTTATGTTATATTGTGGGTGATCCAAGATCTAACAATTCTAAGAATCTAGCTAAAATATCCGAGAATTTCACACAAACGAAGACTTTTCTAATTCAAAGTCTTAAAGATATCAATGTTTCAGATTTAAAGGGTGTAAAAAAAGTAACGGTTTCATCAGGAGCTTCAACGCCTGAATACTTAACTAAAGAAGTCGTAAGTTTTTTAAAATCTTACGCAAGTGATAATTAAACCTTTATTTTTTTTGGCTTTTAGTTTATAATAGTTTATACATAGTTTGAGGTGATAATATGGCAAATAACAAACAAGTTAAAGAAGAAATTAGAACTTACAATCCAACCAAAAGTAAATTTGGTAAAATCATTTTATTGATTTTAGCAGTTGGTATGTTTTTAGGTATTTTAATCGCAGCTGTTTGGTCAATGATTGATGTATTATTAGGTTAATTTAAAAGTAAAATTTATAAAGCAGGCTCATTTGAGCCTGCTTTTTAAGTTCTTGCTAGTAGTTCTTTTGCAATGTTCCTCGCTGAATCAGTCACTGCTTCAGCTGACATCATCTGTGCTATTTCTTCTACACGTTCATCATAAGTTAAATACTTAACCTGTACCTTGGTTTGATTGTTTTCAACTTTCTTTCTTATGGATAAATGATGAATGCCTTCTGCAACTACCTGAGGTATATGGGTAATAGAAATAACTTGAGAAAATCTTGATGTTTCTGATATTTTTCTACCAATTTTCTTTGCGATATAACCAGAAATACCTGTGTCAATTTCATCAAAAATAATGGTAGGTATTTTTTGGCTTTTAGCGAAAATTGTTTTAAAGGTTAGCATTACTCTGCTCATCTCACCACCACTGGCAGTTTTAGATAAAGCTTTTAAAGGTTCACCTTTGTTTGTTGAAATTAGGAAATCAACTTGATCGATACCATCTGATTTAAATTGACTTTTATTAAATTTATCTTTAAATTCAATATCTTGAAACTCGATCATAAAATCCGCATACTCAATTTCAAGTTCTTTTAATGTATCAATAATTTCTTGTGTGATTTTTTTAGCTATGGTTTGTCTTAACATAGACAATTGTTTGGCTTGTTCAATTAAAAGCAAATATTCTTTTTCAAGTATATTTTCTTTTTCAAGAATTATATCATCAAAGTTTTCAATGGTATTGATAATATCAAGTAGTGAGGCTTGATATTCAATCAATTCACTGATTGATTTATCATATTTTTTTTGAATTTTTTCTAAATCATTGATACGTTGGTTCATGGTTTCTAATTCGCTTGGATCATAATCCAAGGAATCTTGCTTATCTTCAATCTCATCTGCTATATCTTTTAACTCATAATAAAGATTATTCAACCTTTCTGATATTTCTTTAAAGTCTTTAGAAGTATCTTCAAGTTCTTCTATATTATTTTTAACGATATATAAGTTATCTATCAAACCTTGATCATTTAAAATTGCCTGACTTTGAGCTAAATTATAGTTTATCTTGTCAATGTTATTTAAAACCTTTACTTTTTCATATAATGTTTCTAGTTCATCTGCTTCTAAGGATAATTTTGATAATTCTTTAAGTTGAAATTCAAATAAATCTAATTGTTTCATGGTTTCAACTTTTTTGTTTTTCAATTGATAGTAATCATCATAGGTTTTTAAATATGCGTTTTGTTGTTGCCTATAGGAATTTAGATATTCATTTACCTTATCTTTTCTAAAATGATCTATTAATTGGATATAATTTTCGGGGTGAATCAAGGAAGTGGTATCAAATTGTGAATGGATATCAGCTATATAAGATGATATATCAGATACAACTTTTAAAGAGACCCTTTGATCATTAATTTTAATGATATTTTGATTATCTCTCGAGATTATCCTGTGAATAGAAATATCATCATTATATTCAATATCATAATGACTCAATAAATTTTTCAATTCTGGATGTTTGACTTCAAAAATACCCAAAACTGAGGCTTCTTCAGCTTTGTTTCTTACCATGGTTTTATCAGCACGTTCACCAAGCAATAAAGAAATAGCATCAATTAAAATACTTTTCCCAGCTCCAGTTTCACCTGTTAATACTGTCATACCTTCATAAAAATCAAGTTCAATATCATCTATAATAGCAAAATCTTTTATCTTTAGTTTTTTTAACATATGGCCTCCTATGATTGAAGGATTGTTTGTATGATACTTTCCTCATCAAGTTGATATTTTTTATAAATTTCTTTTTGTGATCCATGCTCAATAAAGACATCTGGTAGAGCTAGTATTTTCACTTTTAGTGATTGATCAGTGTCTGACAAATACTCTAAAATCGATGATCCTAAGCCACTAATTTTTGTGACATCTTCTAATACAAATGTCGGTAATTGAGACTTAATAATAAGATTTAAAGTATCTAAGTCCATAGGCTTTATAAACAAAGCATTGTATAAATTAATCTTTAATTGATTCTCCTCAATATACTTTTGCATACGAACAAAGTTATCTCCGTAAGCAATTAAGTTGTATTGACCGTCATTTAAATATGTTTTCCATAGGGGTTTTAGGATGGGTTCATAGTTTTCATTCATGTAGATTTTTGTTGAATTCCTAGAATATCTAATGGCTATTGAATGTTTTGCGTGATGAAAGGCATAATCAAATAATTGCCATGCTTCAACAGCGTTAGAAGGTTGTACTATTTCAATATTCGGTATATGTTTTAAAAAGGCAATATCATAGATACCTTGATGTGTGTCCCCATCGCCACCAACGACACCGGCTCGATCTATGCCCATGACTATTTTTAAATTCTGTCTTGTTAAATCGTGAACAACTTGGTCATAAGCTCTTTGTAAAAATGATGAGTAAATAGGTAAAAATACTTGTAAGTCTTTAGATAAAGCAGCTGAAAAACATACTGAGAATGACTCACATATACCCACATCAATTAATTTATCAGGATAGGTTTCTTCAAAGTCACTCAAACCTGAACCTAAAATCATGGCTGGAACAATAATTTTAAAATCATCATGTTTTTTTGCATAATGCATCATATAGTCTGATACTATATTACTCCATGATGCTTGATTATCTTCTTTTTTCTGGATAGGTAAGCCTGTATCTTTATTAAAAGGACCAACACCATGCCATAAGCCAGATTGATCTTCTTCTGCAGGTTTGTAACCCTTACCCTTTGTTGTGACAACATGTAAGACGACTGGTTTGTTTTTATTTTTAGCTATTTCTAAGAATTTTAATAGTGTTTTCATATCATGGCCATCTATAGGCCCATAGTATGAAAAGCCTAATTCATCAAATATTGTGATATTATTGGCAAAGCCCCTAATCATATTGGCGGTTCTTACCTTTAAATTATAGATGAATTTGGGTAATCTTCTTCTTGATTTTTTAGCCATTGCATAAAATTTAGAAGAACGCATCTTGTTAAGTATTTTATTTAAACGACCGACATTTTTAGATATTGATTGGTCATTATCATTCAAAATAATGATGGGTTTTAGTTTAGAGTGACCCAAGAAATTTAAAGCCTCAAAAGACAACCCACTATTTAAAGAACCATCCCCAACCACAGCGATGTTTTTATAATTTTCATTTTTTTCAGATCTAAGAACTTCAAAACCAGAAATGGCTGATATAGCTGTTGAAGAATGTCCTGCTTCCCAATGGTCATGAACTGACTCATCAACTTTTTGATAGCCTGATAAACCATTAAACTGTCTTAGACTTGAAAAATCTTTGGCTCTCCCTGTTAGTATTTTATGTACATATGATTGGTGTCCTACATCAAACACGATTCGATCAATGGGAGAATTAAAAACTTTATGAATGGCAATGGTCAGTTCAACAACCCCTAAGTTAGAAGCTAGATGTCCACCTGTTTTTGATATTTCATCAATCAAAAAAGAACGAATATCTGATGATAATTCGTTAAGTTCTTTGACGGATAAATCTTTTAAGAATTGAGGGTCTTTTATATCTAGAAGATTCATACTACTCTTGATTGAAATCCTCTAATTGATCATCATTCATTAATTTAACAATGATTTGTTCAGCGTCTTTTAATTCTTTATGACATTCTTTAGCTAGTTCTATACCCTCATTATAAATTTTAACAGATTCATCAAGTGATAAATCTCCTGATTCTAGTTTCTTTACTATAAGTTCTAATGACTTTAGATTTTCTTCAAAAGTTGGTTTACTCATGGTCTTTTCCTTTCACCTCTAACACTTTACATAACAATTCTCCATCGTGCATGAGAACTGATAAATCATGATTATTATCAATCTCTTTTATTGATTTTTTTATTTGATGATTTTGATTTACGACCGCATAGCCTTTAGACATAATTGATAAAGGATTAACATGGTCTAAAGATTCTATAAGTCTTTTAAATAAGTGTTGATTAATCTCTACTTGATGTTTAAAAGATGATTGCATGTTTTGATAATATTGCTTTACTTTTTCTTGGTTTTTCTCTATTTGCTTTTTTGGGTTATTTTTGATTAAAGAATCATATAGATGTCCAAAAGTTAAATCTTGATTTTGAATGATTCTTAAGGGTTGTTTAAAGATGTTTTGATTAACAAGATGAATATATTTTGATTTTAAACTTTGGTATGTGTTAAACAAAGCTTGATTCATTCTTGTTTGATATTGATGAATTTTTTCCATAAGTTCTTGGTGATGAGGCACAACCATTTCAGCAGCGTGTGAAGGGGTAGAAGCTCTTTTATCAGCCACAAAGTCAGCAATTGTAAAATCAGTTTCATGACCTACGGCTGAAATAATCGGTATTTTTGATTCGAAAATAGCCCTAGCCACGATTTCTTCATTAAATGGCCACAAATCTTCAATAGAACCTCCGCCTCGACCCAAAATGATTACGTCAACCATTGGGTCATTGTTGGCTTTTTGGATTTGTTTAACGATTTCATCTTTAGCAAAGACACCTTGAACAGAAGCTGGATATACGATGATTTTAGTTAAAGGAAATCTTTGACCAATAACATTAATAATATCTCTAACTGCAGCTCCAGTTTTTGAAGTGATGACGCCTACTTTTTTTGGTAAAACCGGTAATTCTTTTTTATATTCTTCTCTAAATAATCCTTCAGCTTGTAAAGTGGTTTTTAGTTTTTCATAAGCAAGGTATAAATCCCCAATACCATCCACTTCCATTTTTGTTATATAAACCTGATAATTTCCGTAGGGTTCATAAATAGAAACATAACCAGAAATAATGATTTTATCTCCATCTTTGGGTTGAAAATTCAATGTTTTCGTATGTGATGAAAACATGACCGCAGCAACTTGTGAGTTTTCATCCTTTAAAGTTAAGTATAAATGTCCTCTAGAATGTCGTTTAAAATTAGAAATTTCAGCTTTTAAGAGGATAGATTGTAATTCTGTATCAGAATCAAATTTAAATTTTAAATACCTGTTTAAGGCCGTAACAGTTAAATATTTAGGCATCTTGATCACTCAAGCCATCCACAATGTTTTGTAATAAGCGGTTGTTAAACTTTCTTGCCAAATCATCATCTAGGTTTGAATATTTTTTTGTAAGTTCTAAGGCTTCATTCATCACAATCTCTTTGGCTTGTTCCAAGTATACAAGTTCATAGACTGCATAACGAATAATGGCTAAATCAACGTAATTCAAACGTTGAAGTGACCAGTTCACCAAATGCTTTTCAATCATGTGATCGATATCTTCAACAAAAACCAAAAAGTCTTTGAATGTATTTAATATGTTTTCATCATAAGCTGAAAAATCTTGTTCAGGATTCATGATATAAGCATAGATTATTTTCATCATTTCTTCTCTAAATTCTTTTCTATTCATCTATGATTATTCCTTTCAATGTTTATAGATATAAGACGTATTATTTTACCATAATTTAGGGCTCAATTAAAGTGAAAAAACATTAATCATTTTCTTGACCTGCATATTCACCTTTTATTAATTCTATATCCATTCTCTCTAAGTCAGCTTTAACCAAAGTCTCTTGTCCATGATCGTAAATGATATGCTTAAAACGTTTTTTTAATGCATCAATCCATATTTGATTAAATTCATGATTAAAAGTTGATTCATCTATATAAACATAATCTAATGTTTTTAAAGACTCTAGGGTAAATATATCCCTAATTTGTCCTTTAATACAAATAGATATTTCCTTTTCTTGTAAGTAAGTTTGGTCAGATGATGATAACTTCAGATAATCATCTATATCTAAGACAAAACTCACATGGTGGTTTTTCATGACTTCAAGTCTTCTTAGCAAATAATTAAAGGCTTTTTTTGATTTGATAGAATCGATCGAAATAGGTAATATCCATCTTAGTAATTTATCTAACTTCTTAGATTCTTGAATTAATGAATTCATGATCAATTTATCATAAGCTATATTTAAATCATTTTTGTCTAAAACATCATTTAATACTTTCTTATCTGTTAAAATATTTAAATGATGGGGCTTAATTTCAATATGGGTTACTTTTTGATGCTTCCAGTTTTTTATATATAGATGTTTTAATTTTATGGTTTTTTGTTTTATGATATTATCAAGTGTTTGAAGATATAAACTTTCTGTTTCTTCTTGCTTACGTATAGACTTATCTGAATAAATAACTTCTTGTGAAATGTTATGAGCCATTAATTGAATTAAAGAGCTTTTGACTTTATTAAATTCATAATTCATGGCTTGGTAAGCATATGAAAAATTAAATAAGCCTTCATAAGCCTTACTTAATTTATTTGAAAATCTTTCTGTCACTCTTTTATCTCTAGTATTCAATAAGATATATAAGTGATGATGGTTTTCAAGCTTATAAGCAAGTGAATGGTGGTTAGAAAAGGAAGAGATTTGGGATAGTAAATCATTGAGTTTATCTAGATAAACACTAAAACCATAATATTGAATGACTGATTTATAATTGCTTATATCGATCAATAAGACACCATGATTTTGATTTTTCTTCCATTCTAAATCTTGTTCATTAAGATTGTTTTCTTTGACTTCTTCTACCAAAAGATAGATATCATAATCTAATAAAAACGACCAGAGTCTAAGTTCATCTTGCTTATAAGAGACTTGCCAAGACTTTGCTTGGATCAGTTGGTCTAGATAGAGCATAGGACTCATTTCTTTTTGAATTTCATTGAAGGCAACCATATCTTTTTCTAAATTTAATATTTTTTTTGCTTGTTGATTCAAGAAAATCATCTGATGATTCTTTATTTTTACCAATCCTAAATCTTTCATATCCATGAATGATTTAAGGGCATGAAGTTCCATATCTTGATTGTTTTTCAATTGATATTGGCGTAATTTCCCGGATAAGATTAGAGCACTTAAAATAGTTATTTTTTTTCCTAAATCAAAGTTATCTTTTCTTGTATAGCTTAGGAGAAATTCATTTTCTTGCACTTTTTCTACAAAGATATAATCTGTAGTATCATCAACAAAGATAAAAGTATCCATTAACATTCTTGGATAAGTATTTTTATAGTCATCTTTTAAAATATCATCAATAATTAGATGATAATCTTCATAAGTTTTTTCTAATAATAAATTTTTAGAAAAATGCAATAATTCTACTTTTGCATTTATTATTTTTAAATAAACTAACTTATTAAAAACCTTACTTCGATCTAAGTCTATAAATGTTTGACGTATAATTTCTCTTTCTTTAAGGTATATTTGTTGGTCTTTTAATTGAGACAGTAAAATTTGATAATAATTAAAATCATCAAAATGGATACTCTCTCTTTGCTTTAACTCATTTAAGTAGTTATTTGCTTCTATATAGGCTTGTGAATTAAGTTCTTTTAATAAGGGCAAAGCTGAAGAGAAAAAATTGATTTTTGCTTGAATGGATGCTTGATTGATGACTTTATCAAGATATCTTTTATAAAATTCATAAGCATCTGTATATCTTTCTAATCCTATAGATAAACGAATAAAGCGGTTTAAATATGATAACTTTCGCTGACTTTTGATAAAGAAGTCTTCATAGATTTTCATGGAATCAATCAATCCGTTTTCTTGATAAGCAAGATCTGATTCAACCAATAAAAACATTTCGTTTGCTTTGTTTTTATCAAAATTAAGGGCATATGTATAAGCGTTCTTTGCTTGTGATATGTCTTTTTCTTGGATGTATAATAAAGCAAGTTTCAAATATTTATTAATAATATTTTGAGATGAGATATGATCTTCTATAGCCTCTAAGGCTTGGATAGCATCTTTAATACGTTGCAGTCCTTCATAACAAATGGCCAAATAAAATTGATGGATGGTTTTACTTTTTTTTGTTTCTAGGTATTTTTCTTTAGATATAAGAATATTAAGTAATGAAGGATAATCTTCAATTTCAAGTAGAATTTCTATATATAAATCATGCAATTTAATTAAATCTTCGTGTTTGTTTAATGGACCATGGTTTTTAATATCATTTAAATAATCAATAGCTTCTTTATAAAGCTTTTCTTTAAATAGACTTCTAAAGTATGTATCAACTTGGTCCATCAATAAAAAACCCTTATCATCTAAAGGTATTTTATGATCATTCACCTTTGGTTTTATATCAGTCATGCTTAACCTCATGTAATTCTTGAAAGACTTCTTGGGTCTTTAGGTTAATTAAATAGATATGAATTTTATAATCTTCTATAATCATTTTAGCATAAGATGGAAAAAGATGGGATCTTGAATAAGATAAAGCACCCGGATTTAATAAAATTAATTGATTTTCTTGAATCAACTTAGCTTTGTGTGTGTGACCATAAAGGGCTAAATCCATTCTTAAGATTTTTGCTTTTTCCTTTAAATTTGATAAACCAAATTTAACAAAATATCGGTGACCATGAGTTAAAAACAAGGAAAAAGCTCCTAAATTTTCAACAATATCAAAAGGCACTTTTGGCCCAAAAGGATAATTGCCTCTTACTGAAGATATATTTTCTTCTTCAAGAAATTCAAGTGAAAAGCCTGAATCACCTAAACAATATATCTTATCTATATTTTGTTCATATAAACGCATTTCTTGATAGGCTTGTAAGTCTCCATGTGTATCAGAAAAGATCAGGATATTCATTTTTCAAGTCCTTTATTAGTAAATCCATGGCTTTGGCCCGGTGGGAAAATTTATTTTTTTCTTGGATGTCTAATTGAGCTAAAGTTTGGTTAAGTTCATTAATTTTAAAGATTGGGTCATAGCCAAAACCATGGTGACCTTGAGGTTGGTCAATAATTTCTCCATGGACTTGACCTTCATAAAATCTAGGTTTTTCAAATGGTAGGATTAAACAGATACTTGTATGAAAATAGGCTTTACGATTTTCTATACCTTTAAGCTTCTTTATCAATAGTTTATTATTGGCTTCATCAGTCATTTGTATTGAAAATCGTTTTGAGTGGACACCAAGTTCGTCTGGTAAACTTTCTACAACCAAACCTGAATCATCAGCTATACAAGCTTTATTCGTCATTCGATGAACTGTATCAGCTTTTAAAAAAGCGTTTTGACGAAAAGTTTTACCTGTTTCAGGTATATCTTCTATGGGAAGGATATTTTTATATGGAATCAATTTAATTGGTTTTAACTTATCTTGATATTCTTTGATTTTGCCAGGATTATCGCTGACGATAATAATTTCCATCATATAGAAAAAAAGTTAAGTATTAACTTAACTTAATCTTTCTCCCATTTAACCATTTAGAAAATTTCTTAGAATTATCATTGTGACCTACAAACAATAACTCATCCCCTTCTATAAATGGTGTTTCTGATGAAGGTATAATGATTTTATCATTACGTCTTATAGCCACAATATTAACATTAAAATTTCGACGAACATCTAATTCTAATAAGTTTTTACCAATCACTTTATCAGTTGCTTTTAAGGTAATAAAAGAATAATCATCATCAAGTTCAAAATAATCTAAAAAACTATTGGATACTAATATCTTAGCCAATCTAATTCCAGTCGATCTTTCAGGCCATATTAAGTGTTCATGATCAACCCCGAGTTTTTCAACGACTTTTGCATGGTATTCTGATTGAATTTTAACATAAACCTCTTTAACCCCTAAGTCTTTTAGAATTAAAGTTGTTAAAATTGAGCTATCAACATCCATACCAGTTGCGACAACGACTTTATCATAGTTCGATATCCCAACTTCTCTTAAAGCCTCTACATCAGTAGAATCTAAGCATACAGTATTTGTTAAGGCTTTACCTATTTTCTCGATTTTTTCATAGTCTTTGTCTATAACTAAGACTTCAGCTTCTAACTTCATTAATTCTTCAACTAAAGCCCTACCGAATCGACCTAAGCCAATCACTGCAAATGATGGTTTTGCCATATAAATCACATCCTAACTTTTATAGTATTTATTATACTTGAATATGCGGTTTTGTCAATCATCTAAGCATTAAAAAGCTAGAGTCTATACATTTTATTTGTTTTAAGTTATAATATTTATATTACAAGTTTTGGGGAGTCCTATGGAAGAAAACAGAGTTTTAAATCAAAAACATAAATTTGTTAATATTATCATTTTAATAGCCTATCTAATCTACCTAGTCACCTCTTCATTAGTTTCTGGAATTATTTCAGATAACCACGTTGAAAAAACAAAAGATTGGGTGAGTGATGCATTTGATTATACATGGGTTCAAACTGAAGAAGGTTATGATTTACATTATCAAGCAGTGATTTCTAATCATACCAGTGGTCTTATCGATCTTGTGAATCTACGTTTTTTACTTCTTGATGAAGAAGGTGAAGTTATCGCTGGTTTCATCCATCGATACGAAGATTTGCAGGCTGGTGAAAATAGGTTGGTTGAGAATACTCATAGTTTTTCTGAAAAATCAACGATCATTGAACAAAGTACTTATGTTCCTTTTAATAACCAATTAAGTAATCTAATACAATTTTCTTTTGGTTTTCTATTCTTAATTCCTTTGTTTTTCATCAATAGAAAATCTTATGTAGATGATTTTATCACTTTTAAAAATGATCCTAAAAAACATATTGGCCATATTTTTTCTGGTTTCTTATTGGTTTATTTAATGGCTTTTATAGCTCAAGTCATCATGATAAGCTTAAATGTTCAAGAAACATCCATGAATGAATTAGCGATTCAATCAATGTTCACCTCTGATTGGATTTCAATTATAACCCTATTCTTCTCCTTGGTTATTTTTGCGCCAATTATTGAAGAAACTGTCTTTAGAAAAAGTTTATATAATATTGTCCAACCAAGGTTTGGACATATAGGGGCTGTCATTATTTCCGGGCTTATCTTTGGCTTCTTACATGTGGCTGGATGGGGAGATTTTATCCAAATCATTCCATATGCCTTTATGGGCTTATCATTCTCTTATATTTATTACTATTCAGGAAGAAATGTTTATGTTGTGATTGGCATTCACGCCTTAAACAACTTAATACCTTATTTAACCTATACAAGCAGGTTATTTGAATAAAGAAGAAAAAGGCGATTCAATCGCCTTTTATTTTTTTATTAATGGAAGTTGAATATTGATACTTGTCCCTTGAGAAACTTGACTCTTTATTTGATAGTGTCCATGGTAATTAATTAGGATATGTTTGACAATAGATAAACCTAAACCAGTACCACCAATCATTTTTGATCTTGCTTTATCAACTCGGTAGAATCTTTCAAAAATCCTTGTTTGTTCTTCCTTAGCTATGCCAATCCCATCATCTTTAATTAGAATATTTATATAGTCATTTTCTTCAAATATGTCTATCCATACATGACCATTATCTTTATTGTATTTAACAGCATTTTCAACTAAATTTTTAATGAGTTGGAATAAATCTTCTTCATTCATTTGGTATGTTTTTACTTGTATGTTTCTATGAATTTCTATGTTTTGCTTGTCAATATCATAACTTAAATTGGTCAAAACATCATCGACTAATTTATCCAAATCTATTGTCGACATTTTGTCTTGTGTTAGCTTATTTTCAACCTCTGATAACATCAACATATCCATAACCAAAAGGTTCATTCTTACAGCTTCATTATGAATCCTTTCTATGAGGTCTTTTTGGGTAGCTTCATCTTTAATCATATCTTGTAAAATTAAATCTGCAGATCCTATGATTGATGTTAAAGGAGATTTTAATTCATGAGAAGCATTGACAAAGAAATCTCTTTTTAATATTTCGATTTCTTTCATATTGCTTACATCATTATAAATAATAATCACTGAAGACTCATTGGTCCAATGGGTCTTTCTATAGCTTATAGAAACGTTATAGAAAGCATCTTTAATTTGAGTGATAATTTGTGAATCCTCTTTGTTTTCAAAAGCTTTTTCAATGGCTTTTTGAACTAATTCATCTCTAAACAAGAAACGATAATCCTTATGCATGTTTAAATTTATATTGAAATTATAAAGTTCTTTTAAATGATGATTTAACAAGATGATTTGCTTTTGTTTATTTAAAACACATAAACCTTGGTTCATATGCTCTAATAGGAAGTCTGTTTTGGATTTTTCTGATTTCAATGAAGAAATATTATTTGATATAGAAGCACTTATTTTATTAATTTCTTGAATGAATCCATTGATCTCATCGTATTTTTCTAAGGGTAGAATCTCACGATATTGTCCTTCATTAATATCTTCTAATATGAGTAAAATATCTTTTAATGGTTTTAAAGATTGTTTAATCAAGACAGAGGTTAACATAATTGATAATACAATAATAATGATCCCTACAACGATGGCTAAACCGATAAAATCATTAAGAAATTGTAAAATCGAGGCTGATGGAATTGCTAGCCTTAAATAATCACCATTATCTAGTTGGTTTGCTAGATACATCATGTCAATCTTTAAGGTGTCAGAATATCGAATACTGACTTCACCGATGTTTTGTATTTCTGGTCGATTTATGTGGTTGTCTAAGTTTGTCGCAAGTGAATCAGCTAAAACCACGCCATTTTCATCAATAAAGCTAATTCTTAAGTATTGATTTAAGGATTCGTACTTATCTATGATGGATTGATAATCACTGTTCTGATTGGCTTCAATCTCAAGCATATCTTGATAGTGATTTAGATTAAGTTCTGTTAGATTGTTTAATGAATTTCTTGCGATTAATGATGCGCCAATAATAAAAATAACGATGGCTATTAAAATCATCAATACAAATTCGAAATTTATTTTTCTTCTCATAGGCTTATCTTAAATCCTATTCCGTGAATGGTTTCAATCCACTCTTTATTTTGGCTAATTAAATATACTTTTTTTCTAAGTTCTTTTATATGAACATCAAGTGTCCGACTTTCACCATAAAAATCATAACCCCAAACTTCACTCATAAGAAAATCTCTACTTAAAACTTCATCAGGATGTTTCATCATTGTTTTTAATAACTCATATTGTTTATTGGTCAAAGATATAGATTGTGAATGATAAGCAAGTTTATGGGTTTTCTCAGAGAGAATATAATCATGAACACATAAGTCTTGGTTATCTTCATCAGGCATCTGTCTTCTTAATAAGGCCTTAACTCTTGAGATTAATTCTAATACTCCAAAGGGTTTGATTAAATAATCATCAGCGCCTATATCTAAGCCCATAACCTTATCTAATTCACTTGATTTTGCGGATACAATCATGATTCCTATGTCTTTATATTGTGAAGATTTTTTTAACTTTTGGATGATTTCTAAACCATCCATTCCTGGCAACATGATGTCAACAATCAATAAGTGAGGAATTCTTTTTTCTAGTTGGTGAAACATGGTTTTCCCATCAAGAAAAGTCTCAACTTCATATTGAGCATTCTTTAAAGCGATTTTAATCACGTTTTGTATATTTGGATCATCTTCTACAATATAAATCAATGCTTTCATTCTTGCCCCCTAATCAGATATATGTTTACCTGTAATTGAAAATATAACCCATTCAGCAAGGTTAACTGCATGATCACCAATACGTTCTAAGTATTTGGCAACCATCATTAAGTAAATGGCATAATCTGCATCAATATGACTTTCTCTAATTGCCTTAGCAACCAATTGTCTTATGGCATAAAAATCTTGGTCTACTAAGTCATCTTTTTTTATGACTTCTTCAGCAATCACTAAGTCTTGATTTACAAAAGACTCTAATGCTTGTTTAATCATTTCTTCAGAAGTTTTTACCATGGAATGAATTTCAATAACTTCAAAAGGTTCTTGGGTTTTTTCCATAAAAATCGTCAATTTTGAAATATCAACCGCGTGGTCACCAATTCTTTCTAAATCAGTTATCATTTTTAAAATAGATGTAATCAGTCTTAAGTCCTTAGCTACCGGTTGTTCTCTTAAGATAATTCTCATGCATTCTTTTTCAATGGCATGTTCCATATCGTTGACTTCTTTGTCTTTCTTAATCATTTCTTCTGCTTGTTGGGCATTCATTTTTAAGAAGGTTTCTAAAGAACGATGGATATGTTTGGTGACTAAGTCACCCATTTTTATTAAAGATATTTTTAATTCTTCTAATTCTTGGTCAAATCTTATTCTATAGGTCATCTTTTTCTCCTTTTATTATAGCCGATTATGATTATTTATACAATTTTTATCCAAATCTTCCAGTAATATAATCTTCAGTTTCCTTTTTCTTGGGATTGGAAAAGATTTTATCTGTTTCATCAAACTCTATGAGTTCTCCCATTAAAAAGAAAGCTGTCTGATCAGATATTCTAGCTGCTTGTTGCATTGAGTGGGTCACAATGACTATGGCATAGTTTTGTTTGAGTTCATTCATTAATTCTTCAATTTTTAAAGTCGCAATTGGATCTAAAGCTGATGTGGGTTCATCCATAAGAATGACTTCAGGTTCCATTGCGATGGCTCTAGCAATACATAGTCTTTGTTGCTGGCCACCAGATAAGTCTAAGGCAGAATCTTTTAATCTATCCTTGACTTCATCCCAAAGGGCCGCTTTCTTTAAAGATGTTTCAACGATTCTTTCTAATTCGTTTTTATTTTTTATCCCTTGACACTTAGGACCATAAATCACATTGTCATAGATGCTCATGGGAAAGGGATTTGGTTTTTGGAAAACCATACCTACTTTAGTTCTTAACGATATAACATCATAATTTTTTTGATAGATGTTTTCTTGATGGTACTTGACTTCGCCATCGATACTGACCTCATCAATTAAATCATTCATGCGATTTAAGGTTCTTAAGAAGGTTGATTTTCCACAACCCGATGGACCAATAAGGGCAGTGACTTTATTTTTTTCTAAGTTTAAAGTGATGTTTTTTAAGGCTTGAAATTTTCCGTAATATAAATTTAAATCATTAATTGAAAATACTTCATTCATGATGGTTATCTCCTTAAGCTAATTTCTTGAGATACTGATGACTTATCAGTTTCACAATAAGATTTAATAATAATACAATGACTAATATGATTAAAGCTATGGTAGAGGCCAATTCAATATTGGCTGGTTCATCAGTCATTAAAGACCATATATGTACAGATAAGGTCGTAGATCTGCCAAAGATTGTTATATTATCTTTAACCGCAGTACCAATGGCAAATATTAAGGCAGCGGATTCTCCGATGATTCTCCCAATAGATAAGATGGTGGCTGTTAAAATACCAGGCAAGGCAGATGGTAAAACAGCTTTAAATGTCGTTTGCGTCCGATTGGCTCCTAAGGCCAAGGATGCCTGTCTATAATCATCAGGTACGACTTTTAATGACTCTTCAGTGGCTTTAATAATTACTGGTAATAAAATAACAGCCAAGGTTAAACTACCTGATATGAGGTTGGCTGATGTTGCTGGTGTGTATTTTACCGTTAAGGGAACAAATACAGCTAAACCCATTAACCCATAGATAATACTTGGGACACCTGTAAGTGTTTCTATCATTGACCGAATCATCTGGTTTATTTTATTTTTTCTTGATAGTTCATTTAAATAAATGGCTGAAAAAATTCCAATGGGTAAGGCAATTGCTAGTGTGATACCAATAATATAAAGGGTGGTGATTAAAGAACCGCGGATACCACCGCCTAGTGAAGAGAATACTATTTCTCTAAATTGATTGGATTCATTTAATATTTGAATCATGTGCTGGGCTCCATAAACACTTAAGGCAGATGCTTTATCTTCGAACTTTATAGATGATATGAGATTTCCCTTTTCAATCATAAATTCATCATTATCATCATTGTTTTTATCATAGATTTGATAAAGTGGAGAATCTTCAGATATGTATGATACGATGACCATAGCTTTACCTTCTCTGTCTAAATCATCTCTTAAGGCTATTCCCCATTTTTCTGAATAATAATCTTCATCACTAAGATGACTTGGTCTTTGTGTTTTAGAAAATTCAGTGACTTCTTCAATACCTCCATTATAGAATTTGGCATGATAGTCATTGGTGATTAAATCTATATTTAATAAACCAAAGCCATTTTTGAAAACAAAAATAATGATAAAAAGCAAGATAATAGCGGCGATGGAAGCTGAAAAGTAGGTTATTCCTTTTAATAAATTATCAATTCTTTTTCGTTTATTTGACATAGACATTACCTATTTTCTTTTTCACAAAGTTTAATGTGAGGTTTGTGATTAAAATAACAACAATTAAAACAATCCCAACTGAGAAACGAATATCATAATCTATACCTATGGTTTCTTTAAGCCCTTGTAACATCGTAGATGTTAAAGTGGCTGTTGTTTCAAAGAAGGCAAATGTTGGTCCACTTCTTGCATTACCTGCGACCAAACTAACAGCGGTTGCTTCTCCAAGGGCTCTCCCAACGCCTAATATAGCTGCAGTAAATATACCTGACTTCGCTGATGTTAAAACCACTTTAAAGTGAGTTTGAGTTTTTGTGGCTCCTAAGGCTAAAGATCCTAATTCTATATCTTTATTCACAGATCTAATGGCTACTTCAGATAAGGCAGTGATGGTTGGTAAAATCATTAATGATAAAACCATCACTGTAGCTAAAACTGAATTTCCACCCTTGGATTGTACACCAAAGATTTTCGCCATTTCATAAATGATTTTTAAAATAACACCACTACCAAAAAGACCATAAACTATTGAAGGAATGGCAGCCAACAATTCAATAATTGTTCTTAAGACACTGGCCAATCTTTTTGGGGCTATTTTTGCTATAAATAAAGCAGTTAAAACTCCAATAGGAAGGGACAAAAACAATGATAAAAAAGCGATGTATAAGGTGTTAATGATGATAAAACCGACACCGTATAAGTTGGATTGAAAAGTTTGTCCTTCTAGCCAAGTTGTACCCATTAAAAAGCGAATAAGATTGACCCGACCAATCCCATCATAATCATCGATAAAGGGTCTAATACCTTCTCTTAAAATAAAGATAGCGATAATAACAATAAAGGAAGCTGATATGAGGGTTGTTAAAAAGAATAATGCTTTCACAAAGATATCAATATAGTCTTTTTTATGTTTAGATTGTAATTTGATTTTGATTGTATTAAATATTTTCAACATAAGGCTCCTAACGACAAAATTGCCCTATAAAGGGCAATCTTATTCAATTTTTTTATAGTAATTCATCCCAAGTTAAGAAGTCACCACGATAGATTTTCTTAATTTCTTCTGCTGTTAAATTATTGACTAAATTTTCTTTATGTACGATAACAACGATTGCATCCCAAGCCAATTGACCTTGTGTGCCTTCTGAACCTACTTCTGAATCTTTAAATGGACGACTTGCAAAACCTACATGTTTGTAATTGTCACCATCTTTTTCTGAACCTTGTGTTCTTTTAAAACCATCTGATGATCCTGTGTGTTCATGTTCAGGAACAAAGTTACCACATTTTGGAGCGAATGATTCTGTTAAGGCTAAAGCAATTTTTTCAATCGAATCAGAACCTCCGAATTTAATGGTGATTGATGAATTATCTAATGAACATACCGGATGTTGATCTTTAATATCATCCCATGTACCATTGCTTGATAGAGAAATTGCACCTTCATTGGTAATAATATCTGCACCATCAGATGTATTCAAGAAAGCAACAAAAGCTAAAGTAATGTCTCTTTCTGTGTCATTAGCGAAATCGTCTAACGAACGGATTATATAATTGAATGGTCTTTTTAATCCATAAGTATTGTTAACAACATTTTGTTTGGTTGGATCAACACCTTCAAATTGTAAACCTTTTACCTTGTCATTTAAACTTGCTAATGAAATGTAACCTATACCATATTGATCAACTTCAATTGATGATAAAATCCCTGTGTTGTCTTTGATTAAGAATCCATCAACCAATAGGCCATCATTTTCAGCGGCGTCTGAGAAATCTATACCTTCCATAAAACCAGCTCTGGTCCCACTTGATGTGTCTCTAGTATAGACGGTGATATTTTTACTTGAATCCCATGCATCATCATTTGTACATGCAGATACTGATAAGACTAATGCTAGTAAGAATACTAATAATATTTTTTTCATTTATTTACCTCTTCCTTTTTAAAATCACTTAAAGTTTATCCTAAAATATATTTTCTAAATATCATAAAGATGTAAGTAAATGTAAAAAAAATGTAAAAAAAAGAGCTATGGAATCTCCATAGCTCAATTCAGGAATTAAAAAACTATCTTACTTTTTCTTTTAAAACTTTACCTGCTTTAAAAGTAGGTGCTTGTAAAGCTGGAATATGAATTTCTTCACCAGTTCTAGGATCGTGTCCTTTTCTAGCTTTTCTTGTTTTAACTGCAAATGTACCAAATCCAGTTAATACAACTTTTTCTCCTTGTACCAATGCTTCTTCGATTGCTAAAACTGTAGAGTTTAAAGCTTTCTCAGCATCTTTTTTTGAAAGTTCTGCTAAATCTGCGATTCTTGCGACTAATTCTGATTTATTCATTTCATTTCCTCCTTTAAAATATATGACCATTATATAAGAAAATTCGATAAAAAACAAGGTATTTAGCCAAAAAATTAGATTTTTATCTGTTTTTTTTTGAATTTATTCTCGATTTCTAAGAATTATGCTAATTGGTGTACCAAAAAAGTCAAATTTTTCCCTTAATTTGTTCTCTAAATACCGACCATACGAGAAGTGCATAATCTTAGTATCGTTAACAAATAAGACAAAAGTAGGACATTTAGCCTTTACTTGTGTTACGTAATAAACTTTTAGTAATTTTTGTTTATGTGGTTTGGGTGGGTTTAGAATCATAGCATCTTGGATAACTTCATTTAACATAGAAGTTGATACGCGTTTAGAGTAATTATCATAGGCTTGCTTAATCACAGGGAATAAAGATTTGATTCTAGCCTTGGTTAAGGCTGATAAAAAGACGATAGGGATATATTTTAAGAACTTAAATTCTGTTCTGATCTTATCTTCCCACTCATTCATGGTGTATTGGTCTCTTTCAATGGCATCCCACTTATTGACGACCACAATCATGGCTTTTTTATTCTCAATGGCATAACCTGCTATATTTTTATCTAATTGTCTAATCCCATCTTTAGCATCTAGGACCAACAAAGAGACATCTGAACGATCAATGGCTTGCATGGCTCTTAAATTGGCATATTTATCTAATTTTTCATAGATTTTACCACGTTTTTTCATACCAGCTGTATCAATCACAACATATTTTTGATCATCCAAGGTAAAAGGTGTATCCACTGAATCTGTAGTGGTACCTTCAATATCTGATACAATAACCCTGTCATAACCTAAAATAGCATTGGTTAATGATGATTTTCCAACATTAGGTCTACCTATGATAGATAAGAGTATATCATCTTCTTCATAGGGTTCATCCTCTATTTCAGGAAAATGTTTAACCACTTCATCCAATAAATCACCAATACCAGTCCCATGAACACTAGATATATTAATAACATGGGTAGCCCCAAATTCATAAAAATCATAGATAGCTTCTTGGTATTTGGGGTTATCTACTTTATTGACAGCTATAATAATAGGTTTGTTTGAATTATAAAGCATGGCCATAACATCTCTATCACCTGGTAGTAATCCATCTTTAGCATCAACTGTAAAGATTATGACATCAGCTTCATTTATAGCAATTTCAGCTTGGGCTTTGATTTCAGTTAAAAAAGGCGCATCGGTTAATTCGATGCCCCCTGTATCTATTAATCTAAACTCTCGATTTAACCAGGTTGCCTTGCTGTAGATACGGTCTCTGGTAACACCTGGTAAATCATCTGTAATCGAGATGCGTTCTTCAACAATACGATTAAAGAGGGTAGATTTACCAACATTGGGTCGGCCAACAATTGCGACAATTGGCAACATAGTTATCACCTATCTTTATTTTTTAAATTTTTTAAATAAGTCTTCTAAACTTTGATTTGAAGATACATTTTCTTTAAGTTCAGATTCAAAAGCTTCTCTAGCTTTTCTTTCTTGAACATTTTTCTTAGAAACAAGTAAATGCCATCTTTTCGGATTAAAATCAGTGACTTCAACAGTAATGATATCTTCTTCTTTAAGTTCATTGTCAACACTTGAAACATGTTCAGTTGAAATTTCACCAATAGGTAAAAAGCCTTCAACATCTTCAACTTTTACGACAGCACCGTTTTCTTCTAAACGGATAACTTCAGCTGATACATGGTCACCCTTGTTTAATTTTAAGTCTGCCCATGGATTGTATTCTAAATGTTTTTTAGAAACAGAGAATTGTTTTTTCTTTTTATTGATTGAAGTGATTTCGACTTCTAAAGTTTGACCAACTTCAACTTCACCAGCTAAATTTTCATTAGGGTTCCATGAATAATCAAAACGATTCAATAAACCAACAACTTCTTTTTCTACTTCTAGTAACATACCAAATTGCATTTTTCTAACAATGGTTCCCATCACTTTATCCCCAACTTTGTATTTGCTTAGGAATTCATCCCAAGGGGTTGGTTTTAAAGCTTTTAAAGATAAAGAAACTTTTTTGCCTTTAATTTTAATGATTTTAGCTTCAACTTCATCACCTTCATGTAAATACTCATTAATATCTTTTACATGGTAATGAGAAATTTCAGAAATATGAATTAAACCATCGATATGGTCAGATATCTTAGCAAAAGCACCGAAGTCTTTAATTCTTTCGATGGTAACTTTGATGATTTGACCTTCTTCGATGTTTTCGAATTCAGCTTGTTTTTGAGCTTTTTTCTCTTCATAAGCAACTTGCTTACGGTTAGCGATTAAATTGATGTTTCTTCCTTCAATTTTTTTCTCAATTAATTCAGCTTGAATGGTTTTTCCAACAATATTTTCTTTATTTTCGTCTTCTTCTCTTAAGAAGATTAAAGATTCAGGTAAGAATACTTCTAAACCTTGGTAATCAAGTAATAATCCGCCTTTAACGGCTTTTTTAACTTTAAAATCGTATTGTTTTCCAACTTCTAATTGTTCAAGATTTTCTTGTTTTTGTTCGGTTCTTAAAATGTCTTTTCTTGATAAAAGTGGTACTGTTACGCCATCTTTGGTTTCATTATATTTAACAACCTTAACCTTGATTTCATCTCCTTGTTTTAATATATCTTTGGCTGAATTGACCTTGTCTAAGCCAAGGTGTTCTTTGTAAATAACCCCTTCACTAATAAAGCCAATATCGACCAATACTTCCTCATCAGTAACTCTGATGACTGTACCAGTAACGATTTTTCCAGGTCTTGGTTTTGTAGGACTTGTGTAATTCGGTGTTTGTTTGTCCGTCATGTTATAACTCTCCTTCATTAACTATCTTAATATATTTTTTATATAATAAATCAACAACTTCACGTATATCTTTATCTGAAGTGTCGATTTCAATCGCATCTTGTGCTTTTCGAAGAGGATTATATGATCTTGTAGAATCATATTTATCTCTTCTTTCGATATCTTTTTCAATATCTTCTAAAGTAATTATTCTTCCAGCATTCTTTAATTCTTCGTATCTTCTTTTGGCTCTAACCTTTACAGAGGCTGTTAAAAATACCTTTAATTGAGCATGGGTTAAAACCACAGTTCCGATGTCTCTTCCATCCATAACCACATGATTGTTTTCAGCAATCTCTTGTTGCAAAGAAACCAGTTTATTCCTTACTGGAATATGTGAGGCTACTAAGGATACATTATCCGCAACTTCTTTTGAACGATTCAGTTTTGTCATGTTGGTGCCATCCATATAAAGTTCACCGTTTTTAAAAACAAAATCAGTGATGTTTAAAAAAGAAAAACTTTCAGGATCTATTAGATCGACACCTAGGTTAAGAGCCTTATAAGTTGTTGCTCGATACATTGCGCCAGTATCTATGTAAGTATAATTTAATTTTTTTGCAAGTAATTTGGCGATGGTTGACTTACCAGCGCCCGCCGGTCCATCGATTGCAATTGCATGATAAGACATTGAAACCTCCTTAACCTTAAACATTATATCATATTTTTGAAATATGACCATCATAAATCGCTGGTTTTTTTAATAAATTATCCATTTTTTGATAAGTGATACAATGTTTTAATTTCATGAGGCTTTAATAAGCGAAATTCACCTTTATTTAAACCCTCTAAGGTCACTGGTCCAAAGCGAACTCGCTTTAACTTAATAACCTCGTGACCTAAGGATGCAAACATTTTTTTTACTTGATGGTTTTTTCCTTCAGTCATCACGATGTTTAAAAAAGTAGATTCTTTCTTTTCATCATATTCTACATTGTAAACCTTAGCCGGCATGGCTTGTATACCTTCATAGACAATACCCTTAGCGAGTTGTATAGAAGATTCTCTTCTTAATAAACCTTTGACTCTAACATAATATTCTTTTTCTATCTTATATCTAGGATGAATCATATGATTGGCAAAGTCGCCATCATTGGTCAACAAGAGTAGACCTGAAGTATCATAGTCTAGACGACCAATAGGAAATATTTGTTCTTTTGCGTGAATTAAATCAACCACCGTAGGACGATCAAATTGATCGGTTACAGCTGAAATATATCCCTCTGGTTTATATAATACAAAGTATACTTTTTCTTCTCTTAGAATTTTCTTTCCATTGACTCTGATATCATCAGAAAAAGTGGCTTTTGATCCAAGTTCAGTGATAACTTGTCCATTGACAGTTACTTGACCATTGGTAATCATTTCTTCAGCCTTTCTTCGAGAAGCTACACCTGCTTTTTGGATTATTTTTTGTAGTCTTTCCATAATACTCCTTTCGAAAAAAATTGAGGATCTTATTCTTCAGTATCCTCAATTTTTATAGTCATTAAAACGGATTTAATCCGTCTCTTTTTTACTTTTAAAATTTTAAAGACGAGTTTTGCTTTATCTTCATTAATCAGTTCTGATAATTCATCATATTCCTGATTATACCTAACTTCATATTCAATTTCTTCATCAACTTCAGGTATATCTTGAAACATTTCAAATAACCACCCACCCACAGATGTTGAATCTGATAATGGTGGTTTACCTAAATTGAGATCTTCAAACAAGTCTTCTAAATCGTAGTCAGCGTTGATTAAATAATGATAGTCATCTTTTTTAGTAATCGTTTCAATAACATCATCATGTTCATCATAGATTTCCCCAACCAATTCTTCTAGGGCATCCTCCATGGTAACAATACCATCAACACCACCATATTCATCAACGACTATAGCCAAATGAGTATTCTTATTTTGTAACAAAGTAATTAAAGTATCCACTTTGGTTGAGGTTGGAATAAATAAGGCTGGTCTAACCATACGTCTTAAATTAACAGCTTGTTTTTTTATAACTTTTGTGTAAAAGTCTCTTTCTGATAAAACCCCAATAATGTTATCAATGTTATCATCATAAACAGGGATTCTTGAAAATTTGTTTTTAAAAAAGGTGTCTTTGATTTCTTTAACTGAGTCATTAACTTCAATCGCAATCATATCAACCCTTGGTGTCATTATTTCTTCGACACTGATATCTGATAAGGCCAATACAGACTGAAGCATGTCAGCTTCACCTACTTGAATTTGTCCTTCTTCTTCCATGGTATCGATAATGGTTTCTAAATCACTTTCTGTGACAGATACTTGTTTATCTGGTTGAATACGTTCTGTAACCCTACGATTTAAACGAATAAATAAGAAGGTTAAAGGTGTCATCATCTTAATCAAGAAATAGATAAACCTTGACATTCTTAAAGAAAATTTCTCTGCAGAATGTTTAGCGGCGGATTTAGGAATAATCTCACCAAAAATTAAAATGATAACGGTCATTACACCAGTATTCATTAAAGATACAACGGTTTGTAAGCGGGTTGGATCTTCTATATATGAAAATAAACCATTAAAAAAGATAACAGATACGGTTGCTAAACCAATATTTGCTAAATTATTACCTACCAATAAAGTTGTAAGAGTTTTATCGAAATTATCGACAATCCATAAAGCTTTTTTTGATCCTGCTTTATTGAGTTCGACAAGTGTTTTTAATCTTAGTCTCCCAACGGAGGAATAGGCGGTTTCAGTCGATGAGAAAAACGCTGAAACCAAAATCAATGCGAACATTAACACAAGTAATCCTGGGTTAAGTTCGACTTTTAAAACTAGCCACATCTGACTAACTTCCAAAAAAATCACGTCCTTTATTCTTTATATCTAGTATCGTACTTTCCTGTTTCTGTTGATACGACGATTTTATCGCCTTCGTTAATAAATAGGGGTACTGATAATCTTAATCCTGTATTTGTGGTAGCTTCTTTGGTTGCGTTTGAAGCAGTGTTTCCTTTAGCCCCACCTGGTGTTTCAACAATTTCTAGAACCACTTTATCTGGTAGTTCTATACCAAGAATTTCTTTACCATAAGAAATAATTTTAATATCCATTCCTTCTGTAATGAATTCTATTTTTCCTTCTAATTGGCTTTCATGTAATTCTAATTGTTCAAAAGTGTCATTGTTCATAAAAACATGTGTTTCCCCATTTTGGTATAAATATTGCATTGGATTTTTTTCAATCATTGCAGTTTCTATTTTAATACCTGAGTTGAATGTTTTATCAATAACTGAATTTGTTCTTAAATTTCTTAGTTTCGTTCTAACAAATGCAGCACCTTTTCCTGGTTTAACATGTTGGAATTCAATGACTTGATAAATGTCACCTTCATATTCAATGGTGACGCCTGTTTTAAAATCGTTTGTTGTAATCATAAGTATCAATAATAAATTGAATTTATTATTTTGCTCCTTTCAAATAATATCTAACGCAAATATTATAATATAAAATCGCTTTATTGACAATAGTTTTCACTTCTACTATAATATTAGTAGTCAAAATGAGGTGAAAACATGATTTTAGCAATTCAAGATTGGATTTGGCCAATCGTTTTAGGTCTTTCGTTAGGTTTTTTAATCGCTTTTGCCAGAAATAAAAAAGGTAAGGGTTCTATTCTTGTCTTAGAAGCAGATGAATTTAGAAAAAATATGCGTCGTGGACAACTTATTGATATTCGTTCTGAAGATGATTATCTTAAAGAAAAAATCAATGGTAGTCGTAATTATCCTAAAAAGCAAGTTTTTCAAAATCTTTATTTATTAAGAACCGATCAACCCGTATTTATTTATGGTGATGAGGATAAAGGTTTGGTCAAAAAAGTAGGTAAAAAATTAATTTCTAAGGGTTACTACCCTGTTTATCTTTTAAAAGGCGGTTTAAATGAATGGCCTTTCCCAAAAAAATAATCTTTTTATAAATCCATCTTCGGATGGGTTTTTTTTATGGTTTCAATCACTTGCTTAATGGTTTGATCAAAATTTTCAATATGAATATCAAACCATAAGACATCCATTTTATTCCTAAACCATGTCATTTGTCTTTTAGCATAACGTCTTGAATTTCTTTGTATTAAAGCAATGGCTTCTTGAAGATCTATTTGCCCATCAAAATATTCATATAATTCTTTATAACCTATGGCTTGAGTCGCTTGAGAATGAACCTTGGCGTCATATAGTTTTTTTACTTCATCAAGTAATCCCTTATTCACCATATCAATCACTCTTTGGTCAATTCTTTGATATAGGTCTTCTCGAGGACTTCTTAAACCAATAACCATAAAATCTTTATAATAATCTTTAGGATTTTTTTGGAATTGATCTTCACTTTTTTCAAGTGCTCGAATCAGTCTTCTTTTATTTTGCATATCTATTTCATGGACTAAATCAGGATGTTTCATCTTCAATAATGATTGAAGTTGTGATAAGTCCATATTTTCATATAAATCATGTCTTTGAGGACCCTTAAATTGATAATCTTTGATAATTGATTGAAGATAGAGTCCTGATCCACCCACTAGAATAGGTGTTTTATTTTTTTCTCTTATTTCTTCAATTTTATGTCTTACAATCTTTTGATAGTCAGCCACAGAAAAACTTTCTTGAGGGTCAAGGATATCTAATAAATGATGGGGAACTAATGCTTGTTCTTCTTTACTGGCTTTGGCTGTTCCTATATCTAAACCCTTATAGAATTGAAAAGCATCTCCTGATATAATTTCAGCATTGATTTTTTTTGCAAGCTCAATGGATAATTTAGTTTTACCAACAGCGGTTGGTCCAAGTATACAAATTAAATCCATTTTATATCACCCGGTTAAACCAATGTTCAACTTGTGAATGCTTGATTTCTACAATGATTGGTCGTCCATGAGGACAAGTATAAGGTTTTTGGCATTGTCTTAAATCTTTAATCAAATGGTCTGCCTCAGCTTTAGTAATATAATGGTTGGCTTTTAAAGAATGCTTACAAGCTAATAAGATGGCTAAGTCGTCAATTAATTCTTTTTTTGAAGTACGCTTATCTTCAGAAAATTGATCAATGATGGTTTCCATATAAATGTCTTCATAATTTTTAGGAAACCATAAAGGAATTTCTTTGACTAAAAGATGGTCGTCATTAATGTCAAATTTGATACCAATATTTTCTATATCATCTTTATGATTTTTAAGCTTGGTTAAGACATCAGCAGGAAAATCCATTCTTATAGGAAATATGGTTGTTTGAATCATTTGATTGTTAATTTGCATTTCCTTGGCATAGCGTTCATATCTTATTCTTTCTGCCGCAGCGTGTTGGTCAACCATGTATAAACCTTGATCGTTTTGAAAAAGTAGATATGTTCCACTATATTGGCCAATATATGATAAATCAGGTATAATTTTTCTTTTTTCTTCTTGAATATTTATAGTATCATTCTCATAAAAAGTTTGATTTTCTTCTTTTATTTCTAAGCCTTGTGTAAAATCAATGGTCGTTTGAATATCCTCATTCTTGACTTCTTGAAAAATCGGTTTATCTTTAACCACCTCAGATATACTTGAACGAATTAAATCGATTAAGGCTTGCTTTTCTGAAAATTTAACTTCTTGTTTTCTCGGATGAACATTGACATCAATCAATAAGGGATCAACATCAATATATAATACTGTGATTGGATATCTTTGTTTTGGAATTAATTGGTCATAAGATTCTAAAATTGCTTGAACAATTTCAGTGTCTTGAATGACTCGATGATTGACAATAATATGGATATATTGACGATTGGAACGATTAATCACAGGTTTTGTGGTTTTTCCATAGATCTTGAAATCTCTTGTTTGACCTTGAAAATCCAATAAAGCCGAACCCACATTGATCCCATAAATTTGTGCCATTAGATTTTTAATTGAACCTTGGCCATTGGATGAAAATAATAATTTTTGATTATTACTTAACCTAAAGGAAATATTAGGATATGATAAGGCGAATTGGTAAATGAGTGCTTGTATTAAGGCTAGTTCGTATTGTTCAGACTTTAAATATTTAAAACGAGCAGGTGTATAGTAAAATATTTTTTCTACTTCAACCATGGTTCCTTGATTTAAAGAAGCATCTTTGATTTCTATAAATTGACCATTATCAAAAACCACGGCTTTGGCCGAGTCTTTTAGATTGCTGGTGATGGTCATTTTTGAAATTGAGGCAATGGATGGGATGGCTTCACCCCTAAAGCCTAAAGATTTTATTCTAAATAAATCATTAACTGAACTGATTTTTGATGTTGCATGTCTTTCAAAAGCAGCCAGCAAATCATCTTCATCCATACCTAAGCCATCATCAATAACCCTCATCATTTTTAAGCCAGAATCTTGTAATTCTATATCGATTTTTTTTGCTTGGGCATCAATAGCATTTTCTACAAGTTCTTTAATGACATTGGCTAGTTTTTCAATGACTTCTCCAGCAGCTATTTTATTAGCTATAATTGGATCTAGTTTTTTTATAAGTCCCATAATTAATCCTTTTTATCAATGGTTTTAATGGCTTCAATGAGTTCATTTAAGATATTCATGGCATTCAAAGGTGTAATATCTAAGATATCTATTTTTTTAATTTGATCAATCACTGATTGGTATTTTTCTTCTTCTACATCTTTTTCAATGCTTTCCATATAATTAAATAAATCTATAGTTTGGGCTTTAATGACATTGTAGCCATGGTTTTTTTCTAACTCGTCTAAGATAGACTTGGCTCTTTCAATGACCACTTTAGGCATTTTAGCTAACTTAGCCACATGAATACCATAAGATCTATCCGTTGGTCCATCGACAACCTTATGCAAGAAAACTATATCTCCCTTTTCTTCTTTGGCTTTAACATGAACATTTCTTAAAGATTTTAAATCATCTTCAAGGTGTGTTAATTCATGGTAATGTGTCGAAAATAAAACTTTGGCTTTTAGTTTATGGTGACTGTATTCTATAATTGCTTGGGCTAAGGCCATACCATCATAAGTGGCTGTTCCTCTTCCTATTTCATCAAATAAAATTAAAGAATTTGATGTCGCGTTTCTTAAGGCATAGTTGACTTCATTCATTTCCACCATAAAGGTTGATTGACCCGTAGAAATATCATCACTAGCACCTATTCGAGTAAATATTTGATCAACAATAAAGAGTTTCGCTGATTTTGCAGGAACAAAACAACCCATTTGAGCCATGATAACAATTAAAGCACTTTGTCTCATGAAAGTCGATTTACCACTCATGTTAGGACCAGTAATTAATAATATTTGGTTTTTTTCATCCATATAGAGTGAATTTTCAATAAAAACTTGATCAGAAATAGCTTCGACTACAGGGTGTCTTCCATCAATAATTTCTAATTTCTTTTCTTCGATTAATTGAGGTTTTATATATCTTTTTTCCATAGAAATTTTGGAAAATGCTATAAGCATATCTATAAAAGCTAGGTCTCTAGCAATACTTTGTAAATGTACTGTTTCTTTTTGAACCTGATCTCTAATTTCTATAAACAAATCATATTCTAATTGTTCGATTTTTTCTTTAGAACCTAAAATTATTGATTCTTTTTCTTTTAGTTCATCAGTGATAAATCTTTCTGAATTGGTAAGGGTTTGTTTTCTATCATAAGCAAATTCATCTTTAACTTGTGAAAGTTGTCCCTTAGAAATTTCTATATAATAACCAAAAACCCTATTAAAACCAACTTTTAAGTTTTTAATACCGGTTTTTTTTCTTTCTCTTTCAACAAAATCATCTAACCATGATTTTGCATTGGCAGAAATATCTTTAATTTCATCTAATCTTTGAGAGTAGCCTTCTTTAATAAAACCACCTTCCTTGATGGTTAATGGTGGTTGATCAACGATGGCTTGGTCTATTAAATCTACAATAGTTTGGACATCAGGTATATTTTCAACCAAAGTTTGACCATATATATTATTTAAAGCCAATAGGTTTTCTTTAATGCTTGGTAATGTTTTTAGTGAATTTTTTAGATTAACTAAATCTTTTGCATTACAATTACCAAAAGATAACCTACCAACAATTCTCTCTAGGTCATAGACTTTCTTAAGTTCATTGATTATTTCTTCTTTTTCAATAAAATGGTCATTGAATGATTCAACCAAAGAATATCTCTGTTGGATTTTGTCTTTATCAATCAATGGCCTTTGGATATTTTGTTTTAAAAATCTAGAACCCATGGCTGTTTTACAGTGGTCTAAAAGCCAGAATAAAGTCGATTTTTCAGACTTAGACATCATGGTTCTCGTTAATTCTAAATTCATCTTAGAGGCATTGTCTATTCTTAAGTAAGATTGTGATGAAAAAACTTGTACTTTTTGTAAGTGTAATAATTCTTTCTTTTGGGTTTTTTCAAGATAATTGATTAATCTCGCAAAAGCTTTTAGTAAATGCTTATCATAAATATCAGAGATTAAAGAACGATAATAGGATTTTAAATCTGTATTATCTTCTAATGATATAGTTAATTGATGGTTCTTTAAATAATGTTCGATGTCTTGATGATTAAATTTAGAATCCACCACCACTTCTCTTACATTTAAAGAAATGATTTCATTGAATAAAATATCAATATCATTGGGTAATATTTGTAAGAAATTTTCTCCTGTTGTTAAATCTGAATAAGCCAGTATAAAACCATTTTTATCATCAGAAATGGCCACAATATAATTATTGTCTTTTTGATTAATAAGTGATTCTTCAATTAAGGTCCCTGGTGTGACTAATTTAACAATTTCTCTTTCAACAATTTGTCCTTTAACTGGTTCAGTCGTTTGTTCTGCAATAGCAACCTTATAGCCCTTATCAATGAGTTTTTCTATGTATATATTGGCTGAATGATAAGGAACGCCACACATAGGTACTTTTTCCTCAGCACCTGCATCTCTTCCTGTTAAGACTATTTCTAGTTCTTTAGAAGCAACAATGGCATCTTGGAAAAACATTTCATAGAAGTCTCCAAGTCGAAAAAAGACTATATAGTCACTATAGTCTTTTTTTATCTTAAGATATTGTTGCATCATGGGTGTGTATTGTATTATTGTGTCTTTTTTCAAGTGTTACTCCTTCTAATTGCTTATTTCCAGAAAACTGGGATATTAAAAGGAAGATTTCCTTCATCTATATACAAGTAATGGATGACTGAATATGCCACAAAGGCAAGGACCAATATAAGTAGGGTAAAGAATATAACTTTAAATACTTTTCTACGTTTTTTCTTCTTATGGTATTTACGGATAATATAAGCAATTTTTTCATCTAGTAATTCTTTTTCTTCTTCAGTTAATAAATCAGTATCAACAAGTTCTAATGGAAGGTCTTTTTCTTCTTCCTCAATTTCTTCTTTAATTTCTTGCTTAGGTTCTTTTTTAAGATCTTTTTTGACTTCTTTCTTAACTTGAACTTCTTCTTCTTTAATTTCTTCAATTTCGTGAGTTTCTTGAATGGCTATTTCTTCCTCTATTTCTTCTTCTTCAGGAATATCTTCGATGATGATATCATCTTCAGCTGGTTCTTCAGGAATAATAACATCTTCAATAACCTCATCTTTAACTTCTTCGATTTCTTCTTCAAGCTCTTCTTCAAGTTTTGGAATTGGTATATTGTAATTGTAATTATCATTTGGAATGTCTTTATGGTACATGCCAAGTGAGAATTTTATAAACTCTATCATATCTCTTTTCTTAAGATCAGTAGAAATTCTAAAGCCTTTATCCTTAGCATATATTTCAATATCAAGGATGCTCTTGGTAGAAAGATGAGCAACTTCTTCTTCAGTTAATCTTAATTTAGCCGCAAGGATTTCGATCAAGCGGTTTTTATTGATGCGTCTAGGGACTTTGATACCATATTTTTGACCTAAGTCTTTTAGGTCACCTAGGGTATGTGAAGTAAGGGTTTCATCTGTCCAATCATTTGAATGAATACCATCGATGTAACCTGTTGTTTGGAATAAGCGGTTTTCAATCAATTGGTAAAACTCATCATATGACATTCTTTCTACTTGTAACTCATAGTGATCTTTTAATTCAATGATTTGATCAAAGAATGAACGATCTATATCTTTGGTGTCTTTATTTAAGTATAAGAAATTAAATAGCATTTCTTTAAATTTAGGCAAATCAAAAGGTAATTCATACTGATGAATTAATTTATCAAGTAAAAAGATTGAATGCATATCATAGTTTCTTAAACGATATTGCAATTCATCGGTATATGACTGATATCTTTTACTTTCAAAAACCTCATCTCTTATCGTTTCTTTTAATAAAAAACGATAAATGAAAAGTGGTAATTTGATGTGATGTTCCTTCATCCTTTCAACGATATCTTTGATAGGTACCACAACCATGTTTACTGAAAAATCAAAAAACTCTTGGTTATTATTAAATTTACTCATAAATACCACCCTTTACTTATATATTATAGGTTCATTTTACACCATTAAAATAAATATTTCAATAACATTGGTTATATTTTTAGCGATTTCCATATATTTTTATGAATTTTTGATGATTCCGTCCAAAGACCACGTTTTTGCTTCTTCAATATATACTTCAATGATTTTTCCTACTAAAGATTCTGGTCCTTTAAAGTTAACAAGTTTATTGTTTTCTGTATAGCCTGATAAAACATCTGGTCTAGTTTTTGAAGGTCCTTCAACTAAGACTTTAACTGTTTGGTGTTCAAAACGCTTATTGCCTCTTAAATATCCTTCATTGACTAGTTTATTTAATTGATATAACCGTGATTTGGCTTCTTCTTCAGAAATATTGTTTTCATAAGAAGCGGCTGGTGTTCCTTTTCTTGGTGAATATATAAAGGTATAAGCGCCTTCAAAACGAGCTTTTTCAACCAAGTCTAAGGTCTCTTTAAAATCATCTTCTGTTTCACTAGGAAAAGCAACAATAATATCTGTGGTTAATGATACGTTAGGAATTTTATCATATATTTTTTCAACCAAAGTCAGATACTCTTCTTTAGTGTACTTACGATTCATCTTCTTTAAGACTGAATTAGATCCTGATTGAACAGGTAGATGTATAAAAGGCATAATATTGTCATATTTTGAAATAATATCAATAATATCATCTGAGAAATCTTTAGGATGTGAGGTTGTAAATTTTATTCTAGGGACATCTAACTTGGCTAAATCTTCTAAAAGATTAGCAAAACTATAGTCTATATTATCAAAATCTAAACCATAGGAATTTACATTTTGACCTAAAAGTGTTATTTCTTTATAACCTCTTTTAACTAAATTTTTAACTTCTTTAATGATATAGTCTTTTTGTCTAGATCTTTCTTTACCTCTTGTATAAGGTACAATACAGTAAGTACAAAACTCATCACAACCATACATAATGTTGACCCAGGCTTTAAAACGATGATCTCTTGCTTGAGGAAGGTTTTCAATAATGTCTCCTTCTTTAGAGAAGACTTCAATCAAGCGCTTCTTTTCAACCATGACATAGTGTAAGTATTCAATGAATTGCGAGACATTGTGAGTACCAAATACAATATCAACATGTTTGTATTTATTGAGTATTCTCTCAACAACAGCTTCTTCTTGAGGCATACAACCAGCCACGGCAATGATCATATTAGGATTAACTTTTTTATAACTTTTAAGTCTTCCTAATTCACCAAAAACCTTATTTTCTGCATTTTCTCTTATGGCACAGGTATTAATAATTAAGACATCTGTTTCCTCAATAATATCAGTTTTTGTAAAGGCTTGATCTTCTAATAAACCTGCAAGGACTTCTGTATCAGCTTCATTGGCTTGACATCCATGGGTTTGAATTAAATATTTTTTACCTAGACCTAGGTTAATGATTTCTGTTTTTTGATATTCTTTTGTTTCTATATGTTCTTTAGATCTTTTTCTAGCAAGTTTAAGATCTGGTTTATGAAGTTTTTCCATAGTTTCTCCCCTCGAATATGTTAATTCTTTCTATTGTTTTTAAGTCTAAATCCATGATACAAGCATTAAATTGTAAGGGTGAAGCACTTTCAGGTTTTACCCTTTCAGGCATGCCTGAAACGAATTTTCTAATGGCTTGATTAATTTCTCCGCCGATGACAGAAAATTGCGCACCTGTCATGCCCACATCTGATAAAAATAAAGTCCCTTTAGGCAAAACCATATTATCAGCTGTTGGGACATGGGTATGGGTTCCTATGACGGCATCCACCCGACCATCAAGATAATGGGCAAGAGCATATTTTTCTGAACTTGCTTCAGCGTGAAAGTCAAGGATGATATAGTCAGCTTTGATTTTTGAGAGTATCTCATCAGCTTTCATAAAAGGATTATCAATTGGATCATGCATAAAGATTCTTCCTAATAAATTAATAACCACTATTTTTTTACCATTATAATTATATTCAACCCATTCTTTACCAGGTGTACCTGGCCCATAGTTGGCTGGTCGACAAACATAGTCTAAATCTAAGACTTCTCTGGCATCATTCCTAGAGAATGCATGGTTACCAAGGGTAAATACATTCACACCTTGTTCCAAGTATTCCTTATAGATTTTTTTACTGAGTCCATTGCCTTTTTCTATATTTTCGCCATTGACGATGATGAAATGGGGTTTATACTCACTCTTAACCATTTGGAAATACTTATTAAAAGCTTGTTGGCCAAGTTCCATATAAATATCACCTATAAATAATATTTTCATTTTAGCTTCTTTCTAGAATATCAAAATAATTTTCATGAACTGTCTTATAGTTCCAAAATTGAAAGTCTTTGATCATCTGTTCTATTAAATCTTTACTTGCATACTTGACATCTTTTACTTCTATAGGATCTATCATTATTTGATCTAAATCTATATCTTTTTCTAATAAATAAACATCAATAATATGATTAGCAAAATCATCTTCGACAATAATAGAATCTCTAAAAATGAGTTCATGTGAATTGATGAATAATGATAGTTCTTCCTTAGCCTCTCTAAGAACAGCCATCATTGATGTTTCACCTTTTTTTACACAACCTGCAGTAGGTGCCCATTGATATGGATAAGTATCAGAGGCTTTATTTCTTTGTTGGATTAAATACTGGTTTTTTGAATTTCTAATCCACAATTGGACGATTTTATGATATTCGCCTTCTTTTGTTGGTTGGCCACGATAGATTTCTTTATTAATTTTTTGATTTTTATTGTTGTATAAGTCAAATATTTCCATGCTTACTCCAAAAAGATAGCCTTCCAAAAAGGAAGGCTAAGTTTAATTATTTTGCTATATCTTCTGCACGGGTTTCTCTGATAACCGTGACTTTGATGGTGCCTGGATAGCTTAGCTTAGCTTCGATTTCGTTTTTTATTTCTCTAGCAACAATATGTGCTCTTTCATCATTAACCTCGTTAGGTTTTACAATGACACGCACCTCACGTCCAGCTTGGATAGCGAACGCTTGTTCAACACCTTTAACATTAGAAGAAATTTCTTCTAATTGAGTTAAACGGTTAATATAGTTTTCTAAAGACTCCGATCTAGCTCCAGGTCTAGCAGCTGATAATGCATCTGCAGCAGCTACCAATACACCGATAATTGTTTGGGCTTCATGGTCTCCATGATGAGATCCAATAGCATCTAAGACAGCCAATGGTTCATTATGCCTTTTTGCAATGGAAATACCAATATCAACATGTGATCCTTCCATTTCATGGTCAACAGCTTTACCGATATCATGAAGTAATCCAGCACGTTTTGCTAAATTTTCATTTTCACCAAGTTCAACAGCCATTTTCCCAGCTAAGAAAGCAGTTTCCATTGAGTGTTTTAAAGCGTTTTGTCCATAAGAAGATCTAAAATGTAAACGTCCAATAAGTTTGGTTAAATCTGGATGAACACGGCCAACACCACATTCAAAGACAGCTTCATCCCCTTTATCCCGAATAAATTGGTCAACTTCAACTCTTGTTTTTTCAACCATTTCTTCAATTCTTGCTGGATGGATTCTTCCATCAGCAATCAATGCTTCTAAAGTTTTCTTGGCAATTTCTCTTCGAATAGGATCAAATCCTGATAGAACGACTGCTTCAGGTGTGTCATCAATAATTAAATCCACACCAGTCATGGCTTCTAAGGTACGAATGTTACGTCCTTCTCTACCAATAATTCTACCTTTCATTTCATCATTTGGTAATGTTACAACTGAAACTGTGGTTTCCGCAGTAACATCTTGAGCTAATTTTTGTATAGCGCCCGTTATAATTTCTCTTGCTTTTCTTTGTGCTTCATTTCTTGCTTTTTCTTCTTCATCTCTGATAAACATATCAATTTCTTTGGTCATGTCATCTTTAACACGTTCAAGAATAATGTCACGCGCTTGTTCATTACTTAAGTTCGCGACCTCGTACAGTTTATCATTTTGTTCTTTGATTATTCTTTCCAATTCAAGGTCTTTTTCTTCTAGAGCGGATTTTTTCTGTTCTAAATTTTCTTCTTTTCTATCTAAATTTACTTCACGTTTGTCTAAATTTGCGGCTCTACGCTCCGCCATTTCCTCACGCTGATGTGCCTTATTTTCAAGAACAGCGACGACTTCTCGCTTTTCTTTTAATAATTTATCATTTTCTAAATTTAGATTATGAATTTCTTGTTTTGCTTCTAACAGTTTTTCTTTTTTAATACGTTCCGCTTGTAAAGTTGCTTGGTCAATTATTTCTTGTGACTGGTTTTTGGCTGTTTGAAAGCCTTTTTCCACCATCGCAACACGAATGATGAATCCCACAAGACCACCGATAAGTAAACCTAATAAACTGGAAATAATAATAATTACAGTATCGTCCATATTATTATCTCCTTTTCTTTGATTAAATTGTATCTATATACATTAATATTTATAAACAATTTGTCTATTTTATTATATATTAAATAGGCTTATTAGTCAAAAGGTTTCCTCGAAAAATAGAAAAAAGTGCCTAAGCACTTTTTTTGTCTTTATTTAAGGGATTCTGCTTGATCGTCTTGAAGTTTAACCATAATTTTATCAAGAATTTCCTTGTATAAATCAGGGTTTTGTTCAAGGTATGTTTTGGTGTTTTCTCTACCTTGACCCAATTTGTCTCCATTGTAAGAATACCAAGCTCCAGACTTGTTAATGATGTCTAATTCTGCACCTATATCAACGATTTCCCCAGTTTTAGAGATACCCTTACCGAATATAATATCGATTTCTGTCGTTTTAAAAGGAGCTGCGACCTTATTTTTAACAACTTTTACTTTTGCTTGATTACCTATAGCATCTGTACCATCTTTAATTTGAGATGATTTTCTAATTTCTAAACGAATAGATGCATAGAATTTTAAGGCCCTACCCCCTGGTGTGACTTCAGGGTTACCAAACATGATTCCTACTTTTTCTCTAATTTGATTAATGAATATGGCAATACATTTGCTTTTTGATAAAGCCCCTGAAAGCTTTCTCATAGCCTGAGACATTAAACGTGCTTGTAAACCAACATGCGAATCTCCCATTTCGCCTCTAATTTCTGCTTCAGGTACCAAAGCAGCTACAGAGTCAATAACAATCATATCCACAGCGTTTGAACGAATAAGTGCTTCTGCGATTTCTAAAGCTTGTTCACCCGTATCTGGTTGAGATAAGATTAGATCATCAATATTAACACCCAAACGTTTAGCGTATTGGGCATCTAATGCATGTTCAGCATCAATAAAAGCAGCGTATCCACCTGCTTTTTGTGCTTCAGCGATGGCATGTAATGCCAAGGTTGTCTTCCCTGATGATTCAGGTCCATAAATTTCTATAATTCTTCCCTTAGGATAACCAAAAACACCCAAGGCTCTATCAACTGCCAAAGATCCTGTAGAAATGGTTTCAACATTCATAATCTCGTTTTCGCCGAGAATCATGACTGAGCCTTTACCGTATTCTTTTTCAATTGATTTTAATGCTGCATCTAAATTTTTTCTTCTTTCCTTATTTTCCATAAATCCTCCTAGCCTATCAATATATTACATAGGCTCTTTGATTTTTCTTTAAATTGATTTGGTAATTATTTTATAATTCTTGATAAAGTAATCTATCATTGAAATCAAGGTCAATAAGACTGAAATTCCCACAAAGATTATTCCAATGATTTGTATAACTTGTGTATCAATAGGCATGATAAAGAAATAATAAGTAATGGTTGCCATGGTGAAGAATGTTTTATATTTTCCCAATTGGCTGGCTGCTAAAACAGTTCCATCTTCCATAGCCACAAGCCGAATACTGGTCACTAATAATTCTCTAATCACCACAATTAATACGACCCAAAAAGGCATCCAATAGGTCATTGTGAAACCATTTAAGGCATACATGTCTGATAAGACAAACAAGGCTGTAATGACCAAAAGTTTATCAGCCAATGGATCAACAAATTTTCCAAAGGTAGTCACCAAGTTATGTTTTCTTGCCAAGTAACCATCAAAGAAGTCAGTTAATGACGCAATCACAAAAATAGCTCCAAGTATATAAACATATGGTGATCCTATGATATCTTTTAATACATAGATGATGATAAATAAGATAATCATCAACATTCTTCCTAGAGTTAACTTGTTGGGAAGATTCATTTTATTCCTCTATCTCAACATTGTGATAAACATCTTGGATGTCTTCAACATCTTCTGTAAGGGCTAAAAATTTTTTAAATCTTTCTAAATCATCTTCAGACAATTGAATGGTGTTATTTGGTAACCATAAGACTTCATCTTTATAAAATTCTAATTCTTTTCCTGTGGCTTGTAAGGCTTCCTTAATGTCATCTAAGGCTCCTTGGTCTCCAAGGATGGTAATCACATCATCATCAACCCTAATATCTGAAATATCTACTTCAGCCATAATTAAGGCTTCTAAAGCTTCATCTTCACTTAGACCTGAAAATTCTAAATAAGCCACATATTGGTATTGATAGGTCACTGTATTTTGTTTACCCATATTGCCACCAATTTTAGTAAAGCAATTTCTAACTTCACTAACAGTACGGTTAACATTATCAGATATACATTCAACAATCATGGTTGATCCTCCAGGACCAAAACCTTCATATCTTACTGGAAAATAATCTTCTCCACCCACACTTTGAGATTTTTCAATGTTTTTTTCAATAACATGGGCTGGTACTTGATTTTGTTTAGCTCTTTCTACCAAACGTTTTAACTCTAAATTGGAGTCTAAATCAGGTCCACCTGTTTTAGCTGCCATATAAATTTCTTTACCGAATTTAGAATATAATTTTGATTTTTGTTTACTGGTTTTCTCCATCGCTACTTTTCTTACTTCGTGTGCTCTTCCCATAAAATCACCTTTTTAATTTAGTTTGAGTCTTCTCCAACTCAACATGTCCTTCTTTATATAATTTACCTAATGCTCTTTTAAATGCTGATTTAGACATATGAAATACTTTTGAAATGATTAATGGATCTGTTTTATCTGTGTATTTCATTAGTCCATCATTTTTATTCAAATAATCTAAAATCACTTGGGCATCATTGTCAAGCATTAATTCTTTTTGTTCAATCAATTGACCTGAGAAATTTCGTTCATTCTTTTGAATGATATGAACACTCACCTTTTCTCCAAGTCTTAGTCTTCTACGATAATTATTTCGATGAATAAAAACTTCATGACCTAAATCAGAATATCCCAACACACCATTTTCTAATATAAACATGATGGTAATTTCGATATTTTCTATATCATCATGTCTTTTAATATGTCTAAAACGATCACTCATTTCATTTCTAGATAATATATGAGCAAACAACCTATCCTTACTTTCTTTCATCGTCACAAATAAGTGATCACCCACTTGAGGCCATTCATCTTTGGTCCCGGGCAAGTCATCCAAACTTAAAAGTAAATCTTTGACCAAACCAAAATTTAAAAAGACACCATATTTTGGATTTAAACCAACAATTTCTAATTTAGCAAAACCCCCTTTTTCTAACAAGGGTGTCTTGGTCGAAGCAGTCAGTCTTCCTTCGTTGTCTTTATAAACAAAGACATCAATTTCTTGATGGTCTTCGTAGGCTTGAAGCGCTTCTTTTTTATGTAAAAAAACTTCTTCTAAACCATCTGTTAATAAATAAGAAATATCTGTCTCTCTTAATACTCTTAAAGTATTTGTTTTTCCTAATTCCATGCTTTATAACCTCTAATCTTTTTAAAAAAACCTCTTCTAATTATACCAAAAAACCTTTAATAAGTAAAAAGAAACTCGTCAAAACTTAAATTTAATATTTTCTTACCTTTTCTTCTTCATCTAAAAGCTCTAATGATAGTTTTTGATAGGCTTTAATTTGATCTTTTAATGATAAATGAGTTTCCTTATACGCAGACTTAAAGCCTTCCAAAACATAATCTCTAAATAATTCAGTCAATGGTCTTTCTTCATAGGCAATAATTGAAAATACTGTCTCATATTCCTTGTTTATAATAATTAATTGATTGTATAAGCCAGCAGCCTTATATCCACCAAATTCATTGATCCAAAATTGATAACCATAACCATGTTTATTGAGTTTGATTTTTTCTGAAGAAGTATCTACTTGTTTTTGGCTAGCCATTCTTAAATATGATTTTGAAACAATTTGCTTTCCATCCCATTGGCCATCATTTAAAAGGAATAAACCAAATCTTGCCATATCCTTAACTGAAATTCTTAAACCTGTACAGCCTAAAGTGTAGCCACCAAATTGTGGCCATTCAGTTTTTTCTATACCTATAACAGAGTATAATTCTTCTTGAAGAAAATCATCCAATAATTTACCGGTAGTTTTAGTGACAATGGCAGACAATATTAAAGAATCAAAATTTGAATAAGCAAAATGAAGACCAGGTTCATAAGCAAGTTCTGTATTAAAATAAATTTCTATAGGATTATGTTGAGGTGTTAAACCATGAAAACGATCTGTTTTTTGACCTGAGGTCATGGTTAATAAATGTTTTAATTGTAACTTTTCATATCCTGGATCGTATTTTTTTAAGTCTTCACTAAAATACAACAAGACATAATCATCCAGTTTTAATAAACCCTTATCAATGAGTATACCAATAGCTATAGAGGTAAAAGATTTAGATACTGAATATACATTTTCTAGTTGATCTTTCTTACCATCAGCATACATTTCAAAAATCATTGAACCTTGATAGCTTAAATGCATTTGGTGGATATTAATTTTTTCTCTATTGATTTTTTCTAACATTTCATATAAGTAATGCTTATCAATATTAGCGTCCCTACATGATATTTTATTAAAGTCATTTTTTGGAAAATTCATATGAGCCTCCTAATGGTGATTTTTTATAATATTTTGATAAAATTGCACAGCTTCAACTAAGGTTGAAATTTTAATAGATTCATTATGTCCATGCATTTTTGATAATTCACTTTGATCCATTCTAATGGGTGAAAATCTTAAAACACCTGAAGAAATATCATTGAAAAATCTTGAATCTGTTCCGCCCAACATGACATAAGGTGATACATCAACGTCTTTAAATGATAATTTAATCATTTCTTCTAGATATTGATAGGCTTCAGAATTGATGTCCGTCATGGCTGAAGCCTCTCTATGTTCTAAAAGTTCAACTTCAACTTGATATTTTTTGGCCAAGTCTTCAATAACCTTAAAAGATTCATTCACATTTTGAATAGGATGGGTCCTTAAATTAGCAATTATATAAGCCTCTGATGGAATCACATTGGCTTGATCACTGGCCTTGGCCATGGTAAAAGCAATGGTGGTAGATAGTAAGGCCCTACCATAAGGACTTACTTTGGGTAATAAATTTACAATCAAAGGTTTAAAAAGCCAAAGATTGACAAACATAAATCTTAGAATTCCCTTCATGTAAGGGCCTGCTTTTTCGAAGATAGCTTGGACCTCAGGAATCATTTGACTTTTAAAAGGAAAATGGTCTTCTATATCACTCACCAACTTAGATAATCGAACAAGAGGGGTATTTTTGGGAGGTGTTGATGAATGTCCACCCAAAGACTTTGCACTTAACTTAATATTGGCATATCCTTTTTCAAGGATCCCCACCATGGCTAAGGCTTGTTTGACACTGGGTAAAGCGTTGGTAACAATAGCCCCACCTTCATCTAAAACCATATAAGGATGAATATTTTTTTCCTTTAAGTATTCAACTGCATATCCTGCCCCTGGACCTGATGTTTCTTCATTGGTTGAAGAGTATAAATAGATATCTTGATCAGGGATATAAGCTTGATTGATTAAGTCTTCACAGGCTTGATAAAAAGCAAAGACCGTTGACTTGGTATCTAAAGAACCCCTACCATAAATTTGACCCTCTTTGATTGTGCCAGAAAATGGTGGGTAATCCCAAGCTTTTTCTTCCACATCAACCACATCTAAGTGGCTCATTAATACAATTGGTTTATTTTGATTTTTCCCTGGCCAATGCATTAACAAACCTTGTCCAGGAAAATCCATTCTTTCCATAGTTTCAAAAACCTTAGGGAATAATGAAACCATAACTTCTTTTAATTCAATAAAGGCAGCCTCATTATTAAGCTTAGAATCATAGGATAAGCTTTTGACTTGTATCATCTTCGCTAGACCTAAAGCATACTTTTTTGCTTGACTTTGGTCTATTTCAGCTGGTTCTTGAATGTGATCTTCTTTGATCAATAAAAACCTTATAAAAGCAATCGAAAAAAATAGTATTAATAAAGCAGCCAATATATATACAAAGATCATTGGACTTCTCCTTTTTTCATTTCTTTATTATAAATAAGTCTTGCAAATACAATTGCAATGATTGCGGCGATTAATATTACAATCACGACATTAGCTTGTACAAAGTCAGGTATAAAGATTGATAAAACAATGACAACCACCATAGGTGCTATGGTGTACTTAATATGTCCTTTAAAATACTTATAAGCTAAAGCACCAAATAAGGCTGAAATAACCCAGTTAAAAGCAGGTTTTAAAAGTTCTGATTCTAAAATAGGTTTTAAGGGTAAGAGCATTAAAACACCTAAACCCATAATCAAAATAGTCGTCACCGTTGATGAAGCAACAGCGATGGTAGAGATGACTTCATTTTCTTCAGTATTAATTTGGGTTTTAGCTATTTCTCTTGCATTCATTACACAGGGTATTTTTAAATTAACTAAATTCCCAGTAATAAAAGCTAAATAAGTACCAGATGTCCCTAAAATAGGTCCATAGGTTAATACTTCAACAATACCCCCAGGTAAAAAGATTATCGATAAGGCAAGGACACCTGTTGCGACCCTAGTAAAATCAGGACCAATACCCGTCACTATCCAAGTCACCACAGGAATTAAAAACATCACAAAAATACCTAAAACTGTAAATATACGACCATAGAAATGCATCTTAGAACGATAATCCATTAGTAGATACCTCCTATGCCTAAAAGAACAGCCAGAGTCATGGCCATAACCATTGATAAGGATAATTGAATATTTTCCAACCAAGTCATTTTTTTCTTTTGAATGAGATAATCAAAGGCCGCCATAAAAATAAAGGCAGAAACAAAAACGATGATTGGCACAAAGGTTGATCCTTCTATTTCGTTTCCTGTATATAGTCCATTTTGAATTTCTTTGATATCATAAGAAAATATCTTAGAAAAAGCATCACCAAAAAAGGCAGATACTAAGCCAATAAAGACTGATTGAAACAATAAATTAGCAAAAGATTTTTTATTGGAAGTATCAACTTTATCAATAACCTTGGATTGGTATTTTTTAAAGAAAAACAAGGTAAATAAAGCGCCCCAGATAATAGCAATAGTCATCACAAAGGCTATGGTCACAAAATCTTCAATATTTAAACTTAAGACTGTGATTCCATCTGTCGCTATTTTTACAGCTAATAGTTCATAGTGTAAGGCCCCTAAAACAGATAATCTAACCCAAGGCAAGGGAATACCTAAAAGTCCTGCCATGGTGATAACACCAATAAAGATACCAATGGATGGCAATATAGAAAATGATACAGATGAAATCACTGTTTTTTTAATCATTTCTTTGCCCATCTTTAATTCTTTAGATCTAATGTATGCTTTTTTCGCAAAGAATAAAGCACCACCGATAATAAACAATGATACTAAGACACCAATAAGGTAAAGCCACCATGCTTCTTTAAGTGTTTGAATATCCATTTGATTCTCCTTCAAAAGTTATTTTTTCTAAGGCTAATTTATTGTTTAATTTCGCTGACATGGCTAAAAACTTTTCAGCTTTAACATGGTCTTTAGTCATGCCATGTAAACCTTGTTCGTATATAAGAGACATGATGTAATAAGCTTCACCATCCAAGCCAGAATCACAAGCTTTTTGAAGCCAAGCAAGAGCTGTTTGTATATCTTCTTCTATATAAATTTCATAGAGTCTATTCATGGCTTTACTATAGCCGTTTTCAGCTGCCAATTCGTAATAATAACGAGAAATCTTTGGAGATGATTTTGAATAGATTGGATCTTTAAAGATATCAGCCAATAAATACATGGCTTTTAAACGATTGTCTGAATCAACGGTTTCGATATAGGTCAATAAGAGTATTTTTATTTCTTCAAAAATTTGGTCAGTTTTTCGTTTGGATATGGACTGTTTTTTTAAATTCCGATAGAGTAAATAAGCCAATTTATACCTTGAAGCATTATTGCCTAATTGAATGGCTTTCTTATAGGCTTCAATACTTTGGTTATAATCTTGATCAACGCCAATACCAAGTTCATAATACAAACCCAACCAAAAGTAAGCCTTAGGACTCTCTTGTTTACATGCCCTTTCTATATAAGTAAATGCTTGAAGGGGATTGGCATGATGAATCTGTTTCCGGTAATGCATTAAACTTAAATGCACTAAGGCATCTACTTGATTCTCTTCGGCAGCTCCAATATAATGTTCCTTGGCCAATTGATAATCTGCTTTTACTCCCCAGCCATTCCGGTAGATATCTCCTAATAAGCTTTTGGCTTGCCCATTATTTCTCGAAGCAGCGATTTCTAAATAATCTTTAGCCATATCATAATCTTTGGAAGTCCCTAAGCCATAAAGGTAAGCCTTACCTAAACCTAAGTAACCTTCCACTACTTCTAATTCATGTAATATTCGATAATATTCAAAGGCTTTTTGATAATTAACCTGTAAGTAAGTCCTACCTTCTTCATAGGCTTTAGCGACTAAGATTAAGGCATCAAGGTCTTTGGTCTTAGCCAAAATTTCTTGATAATGAAACTTCATTTCGTCCAAATATAAGGATGATTTTTTACTTAAATACTCATGGGGTTGATCATACATTTCAATCATCTTTTTTATGGATGGTACATGGTGCATATGAGCTGCTTTATCCAACCAATAATAAGCGGTTTCATGTTCCTTATCTTTGTTTTTTTGTTTAAAATAAAGCAAGGCTAAACCATACATACCATTGACTTGATTGTTAGAAGCAGATAAATTATAGTATTCAAAAGCTTTTTCAAGGTTGCTTTTAACACCAATACCTTCTTCATACATCCTTGCGAGTTTATGGTAAACTTCAACATCATGGGTATCCGCAGCTGCTTTTACATATTTAAAAGCTTTCTTGTAAGACTTATGGACCCCATTGCCATAAAAATACATATCAAAGAGTTTCATATATGCTGGTGAATAAGATAAATCAGTTGCCTTTTTAAAGAGTTTAAAAGCCTTTTTATAATCTTCTTTAACATAGTAATAAAGCCCTAAATTATATAAACCCACAGGATTATTCATATCAGCTGCTTCTTTATAATAGGTGTAAGCCAATTCTATGTTTTTTTCTTGATTGATTCCATAAAAAGCCTTATCACCTAAATCATTTAAATCTTTGGGTGTTTTCCTCATATCAATACCCCCTCAATTCAAGCAAGGCTTCTTTAGCTTCATAATGACCCTTATTGGCAGCTTTTTCATAAAATAAAGCTGCCTTGTAATATGAAGACACAGTTCCTAAGCCATGCTCATAAAAATATGCCAAACGATAGTCAATGTCTTTATGATCTAATGATTGGTGTTTTAATAATAATTTAAAGGCTTTTTCCAAATCTTTTTCAAATAAATTTCCTTGGATATATTGATCAACCAAAATCATTAAAGCTTCAACTGATTCCTCTTTAATAGCCAATTCTAAAAAAGACATGGCATACTCGACTTGTTTTTTATCGATGGCTGACTTGGCTTGTCTTAGTATATCATCCGTAGACCTAAAATCAGTTGAAGGTTTGGACCCTATCATCCGGAAATAATTGACAGCTAAAACATGATTTTCCGCCAAGGCTTTTTGAAGCCATTGGTAACCTTGATTCATATTTTGTTTTAAACCCTCACCACTTAAATAAAATCTTCCTATTTTATACATCGCGTAAGCATGTCCTTGTTTTTGACAATCATTATAAAGTCTTATGGCTTTAACAAGATCTTTAGGAACGATGATACCCTCTTCATAAAATTGAGCTAACTTGATTTTAGCGTTGATAGAATCTCTAGCAGCTTGATAGAGTTTAAAGGCTTGATTTAAGTCAACTTTGACCCCTATACCTTCTTGGTAACACATACCCAACATGTATATACCTTCATGAAATAAGCCTTCCCAAGATTTTTTAAAATAAGAAAATGCCTTATCATCACTTTGTTTAACCCCTAAACCATGTAAATAATGCAAGCCTAAAAAATAGCTTGCTTCTGCATCAGGGCTAAGGTTTTTAAATAAAGAAAAACTTTCTTTATACTTTTTAGCATGAAATTGTTCTTTAGCTTTGATTAATGCTTCCATAAATACCTCAAATCATTTGCTTTAATTCTTGGTCTATTAATGAGTATAAATACCCATAAATTGGCTTATCTGTCATTTTTTTTAAGTAAGATTCATAGCCCTTTAATTGGTCATAATAAGCTAAATCATCAATATTTTTTAACTTATAGTCAATGATAATAACCTTATCTATATCCATAATTAATAAGTCTATAATACCTTGTCTTAATTGATCTGATTCTTGATCGATAAATTCATATTCTTTATAAAAAGTAGGTTCTTTTAAAGATTTAAATAAAGATGAATCACTTAAAACTATCATACTTTTTCTAATATTTTCAGGTAAAGTATCCATGCTTTGATCTAAATGGTTAAAATCAATAGATTCTAAGAGACTATGGATATTTTGTCCATAGTTTAAAGCAACTTTAACTTGATCAGTAAAGAAGGTATTTTCTGCTTTTGAATAACTTCCTTGATCAATGATATCTTCAGTAAAATCAAATTTTTTGTAAGAAATGGATTTTTGTTGATAGTCTTGATCTGAAGTCACTTGAATTTCAGGATTTTCAATATCCATGATGATATCTGTAGGTTCTAAATGATAAGCATCATAAAGCATCTCTAGATAATTATTGTAGGTTGTTTTTACAAGATTTAATTCTTCTTTGGCTTCTAAGACTAAATTTATTTCTTCTTTAGCTCTGGTTAAAGCCACATAGAATAATCTAATTTTTTCAGAACTATCTTCTGCTTTGGCTTTCTTAAAAAATAATCTTTCTAAGAAATTACGATAGATTCCTTGATCATTTGAATAAGTTAAAATACCATAATCAGGTGAGAAATTAAAGACTTCTTTATTTTCAGTAAAGTTAAATTTCTTAGATAAGCCAATCATATAAAGCACAGGAAACTGTAAGCCTTTTGACTGATGAATACTCATGAGTTTAATGGCTTGGATATTTTCCTTACTTTCCTTATATTCTATATCTAAATCACTTCTTTGGTCAATAAAAGCTAAGTAATCGATCATATCTTCAAATTTCTTTTCTTTTTGTGAACCAATTAAATGTCTAAAATATTCTAATTTCTTAGCCCTATTTTTAGGCTTATCTAAATAAGCTATTTTTTCATATATTTTGGTTTTTTGATAAATCATATCAATCAAATTCACATTGGGCTTAATGTTAATGAATTCTAATAAACTTAATAAATCATTTTTTATTAGATCAAAAGTTTGATCCTTTAAAAAAGCTTGTATGTCAGCCTTAGTGCTTATTAAAAAATGAATGATTTCTTGGTCAGGAATACCATAAACAAAAGATCTTGCGACTGCATATAAACTTTGTTTAAAGGCTTGAGAATCATTATTTCTTAACTTATTTAGCAAAATTAAAAATTGATGGATAAAAATCATTTCCTCTGATTGAATAAATGATGTTTTATCATAGATATCTACAGGTATTTGATAAGCACCTAAAACCTTAGCGTAAGTGTCAAAAGCATTTTTCCTATCAACTAATATGGTGATATCTGAATACTCGATAGGACGATATGCTTTGCCTGTAAAAATCCTTTGTCTTTTTTTCATTTTTCTAAGTATATCTTTAGCCACGATATGGGCTTCTATTTGGTCTTTGCTTAAGTCTTCTTGTTTGATTTTAATGGTTTTAGGGTCATAGTAATGGATATGAAGTGGATCGTTCTTTTGATTTAATCCAAAGTCATCATCATAACCCGATACAAGTTGATGGTTATCAGAATAATTAACCCCACCCTTGTCTATGGTCATGATTTCTAGGAACATATCATTAATTTTTTCTAGTACATATTTATTGGATCTAAAATTCTCTATTAAGTTAATCGCCATACCTTGATTCATTTTTTGATACTCTTCAAGGATACGCATGAAGTTTTTAGGATTGGCATCCCTAAAACGATAGATGGATTGTTTAACATCTCCAACCATAAAAACATTATTATTGGCAATCAAAGATATCAAATAATCTTGTAAATCATTGGTATCTTGATATTCATCGATTAAAATTTCATTAATATTTTCTTGATATTTTTGACGAATATCTTGATGATTTTTAAACAAGTCAATGGCAAAAGCCATGATATCATCAAAGGAATATAGATTTTTTTGAATTTGAACTTGTCTTAATTTTAATAAATATTGATGGGTCATCTTTAAAATGACTTGAACCCTGTCTAAAGTATTTTCCCAGGTTTTTATATAGGCCTTGTCTTGGCCTAATTGACTAGCTTGTATTTCTTCTTTAATCTTTTTAATCAGTTTTTTACCTTGATCAAAAGATTCTAACCAATCATCAGTGTTTCTAGGTTTAACAGGTTTTCTTGGCAAAAAAAACTCATCCAATAAGTCCATGATTGTTTGTGGGTCTTCTTCCTTGGCCAAGGCATTATAAATAGATAAGCATTGATCAAGATAAAGATCACAATCAAGAGAATAAGACCGGTAATTATCTTGATAATAATCATAAAATTTATCTCTTATTACTTGTAAGTCTTGGTGTATAAAAGCAAAAAATTCATCATAGGCTTTTTCAAGCATAGAAGGCTTGAAATGTTGATCATAAGATTCAATGAATGCAAAGTAATTCGGAATTTTTTTAAAGGCTCTAGCAAGATTTAAAATGCCTTGTTCGAGAAAATGGTCATTACCAGAAAATAACAATTTAACCAATTGTCTAAATTCTTGAGTATTTTCTAAGTAAAAATCTTTAATAACTTCTTGAAGAATTATATCAGACTCCATTTGAATTAATAAGGTATCTGAAATTTGAATGTCTGCGGGTAGTTTTAATAAGTAATGATATTCTCTAACCAATCTTAAAGTAAAGGCATCAAAAGTAGAGATAATTGCATTATCAAGTTTTACCAATTGATGATCCATATGGTTTTTCTTTAATTCATCAATAATTCTTGATTTCATTTCAGCCGCAGCGGCTTCAGTAAAAGTTAAAATAATGAGTTGATCAATATCAACTCCATCATTTAACTTTCTTAATACCCGAGCTTTTAAGACACCGGTTTTACCTGAACCAGCGCTGGCAGAAACAAGGATATTTTCTCCTTCATGATTGATGGCTTTATTCTGATGTTTGGTATAGATCATCTGTAGGCTCCTCAATGATTTGATTCTTTGAATAACATAGGTGGGCAAATGAACAATAGCGGCATGATTTAGCTTCTTTTTGATCCATATCACCTATATTAGGTTCTATAGGAAAATGACCTTTTTCAATCAAGGCACTTGTTTGATAAATCATGTTTTCCATTAAATCCATCATTTTATCAAAATCAGATTCACTAATATTAGACCCATAATTCCATAAGCCTTGATTGGTGAATTTTAATGATTTAATATGTTTTTCTTGGGGGTCTAAGCGGCGCATTTGATTGGCATCATTTAAAAAGACACCATTCATACGATAATCAGCTTCTTGGTCAGCCTTTTCTTTTTTAACCCCGGATTGTCGATAGAAAATACCACTTGCTTTTAAATCATGGTTTTTGTTAAAGACATATAGATAAAAAGGTAACTGTAATTTTTGTCCTTTTTCCATTTCTTTCATTGAAAAGGACTTTTGAGAATATTTATAATCAACAATTATATAATGTCCTGTTTCTTCATCAATCATAACCTTATCAATAATACCATTGATTAAAAATTGATCTTCTTCTTTGATTTTTTCAGAAAACTTATATTCTGTTAAGATTTTCTTATAAGCTGAATGCTCTATAAAATCTAAGACAACTTTTGATATTTTATCAATATTTTCAATTAAAATTTCTTGGTATAAATTCTTTTTATATTGGATATCTTCAGGAAAATCAGTAGAATCATTGATCATAGATACATAATCATATGATGAATTTTTGACTAGATTTTCTAAAGACTGATGAATTTTATTGCCAAAATATAAATAATGATTATCTTCAAATTCTTCAAAATCTAATAAGTACTTTAGAAGATACTGAAAAGGACAGAGTTTATAGGTCTCTATCTTGGTCCCGGTGATAGTGTATTTTTTCTTAAGTAAAGCTTGTAAATCTTCTGGGTATATGCCTGTAAATTGCTTGTTGAAGGGACGATATAATGACTGATAATGATTCTTTAAAATAGGATAATCTTCTTTTTCAATCATATAATTATCTTTTAAGTCCTTATGACTGGCATATCTTAAAAGATCATCAGTAGGCAGGTAGGATTCTTCTTTGACTAAGTACTTGTATTTAATTTCCTTATATCTTCTTGATAATTTTAAATTAGCGAGTCTGGTTTCATCAATGGTAACTTTTGGGTAAAACAAATATAAATTCTTCAAGCCATTGAATAAGTGTTCATAAGCATGGATTCTATATTGATTGATATCTTCAGACCTTGGATAATTGATGATTTCTTTCTCTTTGTTTGATAAATAATCATTATCGATATCTTTTCTAGGGAAAACCTCATCCATATAATTCATCATTAAATAATGATGATTTAAATCTGTGATTTGATCTACTTCAATAATTTCAACAGCATTCTTAAGTCTTTTTGGATTAATTTTGACTTGGTCTAATTGATGGATAAAAACATCCAAATGCTTTTGAATATCTGAATCAAGATATAAATTAAAGTGATGGATGCAGGCATTGACTAAGTCATTATGTTGAAATCTTAAGTCTAACAAGAGATTTTTAGTTTCTTCTAAGCCATGGTTGATTAAAGACATCTTGATGTCTTTATAAAGCGGGTATTGTTGAATACTTACAGGTTTTCTAATGGATAAAGGAACATTAGCATCGTTAAAAAGCCTTTGTAAATGATAATCATCTTCTGAATTGGTATTGACAATTTTTATTTGTGATAAAGGCACTTGCATTTCAATTAAGGAAATAACCTTTTCAAAACAAGCATAGACTTGTTCATTAACATCTTTGCTTTGGAAAACTTCAATATCTGTATCTATGGCCTTAATGAAATTAATTTCTTCATCTACCCTTATACCCTTAGGAACAAAAGCCTTGTCTAAGACTAAAATTTTATCATATTGATTCAGATTTTCTTGAATAAGCACTTTATGTTCTAGTAAAGATTTTTTTATTTTTTGTAAAAGTATCAGTTTATGATTATGATAATTTTCATCCATCTTAATGTAATCAAAATAGGGGATCAACCTTTTCGATAAGTCCGGAGAAATTTGATAATGTTCATAGATAAAAAACGGATAATTGTTTTTAACTTGTGTTAAAGGCATTAATCCGTTTTTATACTTGTAAGTTTGAAAGTCTTTTGTTTGTGCAAGATTTAATAAATGATTGATTTTTGCGTAGTTCTCCGAAAAAACAAGTCTTTGTTTCACTTCATGATCACCCTATTTTATTATATCACGTTGGCCTTGTCTTATAAATCAAAAATCAAAAAAACTAGTTCAAAATGAACTAGTTCGCTTTTGGTTTTCTTGTATATATATAATAATCATTAATCCATTGTAACTTTTCGATAATTCTATTGGATTGATAAGTAAATTCCTCCAAATAAGTATCTGAGACAATCCCCTTTTGAAAGACTATATCATAACCATTATCTGAATATAAACGATCTGTAAAGAAAGTGGTTAATTTATGAGAATAAAAGACATGTTCTAACTTATTAAATAAAGAGTCTCCAATCATAAAATTTTGATTGTAAGAATGGCCCAAAAGGTCAAGAACAGTAGGGACAATCATATAAGGTGATGATACTTTTGAAATACGATTAGAATTATTGCTTAAAAGATAGGTATCCGTTAGTTTTTGATTATATAATAAGCCAAGTGTGGTATATAATTCCATTTCATAATAAGGTTCATCAATATTATCATTATCTAAAACAATATGATTGAACTTTTCATAGTAGGCCGTATGGTCACCATATATTACAAATAAGGTATTATCATATTCACCTTGGGCTTTTAAAGCATCCATAATTAAGCCTAAACCCTTATCGAAGTCCATCATCGCAGCTTGGTAATATTTCATCTTTTGATGGATTACATCAGCGTCACTTTCTTGATAAGAAGCTATTGGACTTACCCAATCACCATTAGCTTCAGCTTGGTCTATTTGAGCATAATAACCTAAATCAATAAATTTTTGTCTATTTAGGTCACCCTCATCATAAGGACCGTGGGTTAATAGTGTGGTCCAAAAATAATAAAAAGGATCATCTGTCACAAACATGTTTTCAACTATCTTCTCAGCGGTTAGAGAATCTAGGGTTAAATTCCCATCCCACTCCCAACGTGCTTCATCAGGATATAAGTCATCATGGAAATAAAGGTGTTCAAATCCAAGCATTGAATAGATTTCTCCTCTTGAATAAAAAACAGGATAATTATCGTGGAAATATGCAGTTTCATATTGGTCAGATAATATCAAAGGTAAAGATGATTCAAATTCATAATCATAAAGTAATGAATCAAAAGTATTGGGTGGATAGTGTCCTATCATACCAATCACTTCAGACACATTGGTTTTATTCTCAGAATAGTGGTTTTCTAAATATAAACCTTGGTTCATCATAAGATATAAATTCGGTGTTAAGACTTCATTAATAGCGTATTCTTCACCTGATTCAATCATAATGGTAAAGACATTATAACCTTCTAACAAACCAAAATACCTGGTTTCTTTATTAGGTGTATAAATATATTTAAAACCATCACTAGGTTCATTTCTAAAATAAATAAGTTCTGCTTCTTTATAATAATAAGCCAACAAGCCATAACGTTTCATAGATTCTCTTTTCAAAGTCGTTAGGGTTTGGTCTTCATTATATTCATAAAAAGTTTCAAATTCTTGGGTAGAAAAGATCATGACTAAAGAAAAAATCAAAAGCGTAAATAATGCCAAAACATTAAAATAATGTTTTTTATGAATTTGAATTCTTTCAATAAATAAATTCTTATTCAAGTATTTCATTAAATAAACAAAAAGACCAATTAAAACAAAAAAAACAATAAAGGCAGTCACAGACATATAAGTGAAGTTTAAGATATCAGTGGCTTCACCAAGCAATTTAAACTGTTCTAAGGTAAATAACTCAAAATATGCATTGAATGTATTGGCATTGGTCACAAATAGGGCATTAACAAAAAAGAGCCAAACAGACATGTAAATAATTGACCACTTATGTGAAGGAATAATCAGTATGGGCAAAGAAACAATCGCCACAAAGATGAAGTCAACTAAAAAAGATCGGGGAAAAACAGAAAATCCAATCCATAAAAAAGCGATTATCTCAATCACATAATAAAAAAATATAAAAATACCTATGAGTATAAATTTTTGTCTTAAATATGTATTCATAAATTCACCATAATGATTATACCATATTCAAATAAAATCAAAAACTCTTTTAAAGCAAAAAAAATGATAGGGGAATTAAACCCTATCATTTTTAATTATTGAATTTCTATGTATTTCTTTTCTTTAACATTGGTTCCTTGTTTAGGAACAGTAAGTTTTAACATGCCTTTATCATAATTTGCTTGTATATCTTCTTCAGAAATATCTTCACCAACATAGAATGATCTTGCAGATGCGCCAACATAGCGTTCTCTTTTAAGGTAATGAGTGTTTTTGTTTTCTTGAGTTTTTTCTACTTGAGCTTCAACAGTTAAATAACCATTGTCTAAAGAGATTTTAATATCTTCTTTTGAAAAGCCAGGTACATCAATTTGTAACTCATACTCATTGTCTTTGTCTAAAATATCTGTTTTCATGCATGATTGGTTTCTTTTGTTTGGTGTGAAGAAGTCATCAAAGAAATCATCGAAAAATGATAAAGCATTGTTTCTCTTAATAATGTTTGCCATTTTTCATTCCCCCTTTATAATTATATTAGCACTCTACTACTTCGAGTGACAATTATATTATAACACATATTTTAGCAGTGTCAAGGGTTAAGTGCTAAAAAATATTTAATTTATTCAAAGACACCTGTAGAAAAGTATTTTTCCCCTGAATCAGGACAAATAACGACTATATTCTTATTGATAATTTTCTCTTTTTTTATATAATTTACAGCCGCTTGTAAAGCGGCGCCTGAAGATATACCTATAGAAATTGCTTCTAAAGGCACAAAACATTTTGTCATTTTCCAAGCTTCCTCACTGGAAACAGAGACCACTTGGTCCACATAAGCAGAACGATAATTTTCCGGAATAAATCCTGGTGATATACCAGCTATCTTATGGGGATGAGCAGCTTGACCCTGCAAGACTTGAGACTCACTAGGTTCAATAGCAATAATCTTCGTTTTCGATGAATGTTCATTAAAGTATTGGCCAATACCAGAGATAGTGCCTCCAGTACCAACACCAATAAAAATATAATCAATATCTGGAAGATCATCTAAGAGTTCCTTGCCTGTATGTAAATAATGAGCCCTTGGATTTTCTTGGTTTTCAAATTGACTTGGAATCACCACTAAGGGATTCTCAGCCAGTTCATTGGCTTTGTTTTTAGAACCTTGAATTCCTTGTTCTGCCGGAGTTAGGATGACTTGACCACCGTAATGTTTAATAAGATCTATCCGTTCTTTAGATACTTTTTCTGGCATGACGATGATGGTTTTATTTTTAAAATAAGCACCCATCATTGCTAAGCCTATCCCAGTATTCCCTGAAGTCGCTTCAACAATAATAGAATCCTTGGTCATGATTTTACTTTTATATAATTGCGAAATCATTTGGTAAGCAGGCCTTGTTTTTACATTATTACCCGGATTAAAACTTTCAAGTTTGGCATAAATTTGATTCTTTAAATCAAATGCTTCTTCAAATTGATGTAATCTAACAAGAGGGGTGTTCCCTATGGTTTCTAAGATATTATCATATAGACTCATCGACTCTGTTCTCCCTTGTTTCTAATTCCATTTGTTTCATTGATACTATTGATTTTTTTGGAATTGATCCTGTAATGAAGACATTGGCCCCAATAATTGAATAATCACCTATTACAGATTGTCCACCCAAGATAGAAGCTCCTGCATAAATCGTAACATGGTTACCAATGGTAGGATGACGTTTAATACCCTTTAAGGCTTGACCTTTTCTTAAAGACATTGCCCCTAGGGTTACACCTTGATAAATTTTAACATGATGTCCTATTTCACTGGTTTCACCAATCACAATACCAGTCCCATGGTCCATAAAGAAATATTCACCAATTTTCGCCTTAGGATTAATATCAATGCCAGTCACCCTATGGGCATATTCACTCATCATTCTTGGAATCACTTTGACGCCTAAATCATCTAATTCATTGGCCATCCGATAAATGACTGTTGCATATAATCCTGGATAAGAAATTATGACTTGATCTCGGTTAAAAGCAGCTGGATCTCCTAAATAATGAGCTTCTACATCCTTGTAGACTAATTCTCTTATTTTAGGAATTCGATTGATAAAATCTATACATAAGACACATGATGCTTTGGCTATTTGTTTACTTTTCTCTTCATCAGCTAAATATAATAAAGCATATTTTATTTGTCTTTTTAAAATTTTATGTAGTTTTTTCACCAATCTTTTTGTGGTTGATTTATTGGATGTTTCTGTTAAGTGTTTGGTAGAAAAATAACCTGGAAAGATAATTTCTTTGGTTAAACGGATGATTTTCCTAACTTCTTCATTTTGAGGTATCTTACAAGAACAATGATCTTTTTTAATGGTCGTTTCTTGATAAGATTCTAAGATATTTTCAATAGGTTTTTTTAATTTTTTCATTTTCAACCTCCAGGACTATTATATCATATTAAAAAACCTTAGCATTTAAAAACGCTAAGGTATTGATTAGATAATTGATTTAATTCTTTTTTAGATTTTTCTCCAACAATTCTCAAGACTTCTTTTTGATCTTGATAAAAAATGACAAGGGGTAAAATATTCCCAACTTGATAAGTTTCAATATCATCTTCATCAAAATCTAAGTCAAGGACTTGATCAATATCAAAACTTTTAAAAAATTCATCATATCTTTTTTTCATCACTAAACAAGACATGCACCAAATCGCACTAATTCTAACAACTTTCATCATAAGCCTCCAAAGCATTAATTAAGGCATCAATTTCAGTTTTTTCACTTAAATGTGATATAGAGACCCTAATGGAAGATTGACTTCTTAAGTCATCCTTGGTTAAGACCTTAACCACTCTTGAAAAGCCTTGGTTTGAAGAACAAGCTGAAGTAGTTGAAACATAAATCTCTTTATCAGACAAGTATTTTTGGACTTGGTGAGAAGTTGATGAAATTAATGAGAAATTTAAGATATTGGCTAAGGCATTCATAGGTGAGTTAATAAAGACATTTTTAATGGTTTTTAACTGATTTCTTAAATATAAATTTAATTTCTTAACTTTTTCTTCTTTTTCTTCAAAGTTTTTATAAATATCTTCTAAAGCAATGGCCAAAGAATAGATTAAAGATGTTGGTGGCGTTCCTCCCCGATATTTAGAAAGTGATTTACCCCCATGGATAAGCGGTCTTAAGTCAATGTTTTTACGGTGTATTAAGGCACCTATACCCTTAAAGCCATAAATTTTATGTCCTGAAAAAGATAGCAAATCAACCACAGAAAAATCTGTCTTGATTTTTCCAACAGCCTGAGTCATATCACTATGAAAAGTGATATTAGGATATTGACTTGTGATATCTTTTATTTTTTTTAGGTCTTGAATGATTCCTAATTCAGAATTAACTGCACCTATACTTACAAGTATGGTTTGATCAGTGATCAAGGATTGTAAGTGCCTTAAATCAACTTGACCTTGGTCATCAATATCAACAATATCTATTTCAAAACCTTGGTTGGCCAAATAATTTAAACAAGATACGATAGAACCATGTTCAAAAGCTGTGGTGATGATATGTTTACCCTGTTCTTTATTTATATAAGCAATACCCTTTAAAGCCAAATTATTAGACTCAGTTGCGCCTGATGTATAAGTGATTGAGTAATCCTTTAAATTTAATTTATCTAGGATTGTATTTGTGGCTTTATCAACTTCTTCTAAGGCTGCTTTACCTAAGGCATGGATAGAATTACAATTAGCGAAAGAACGCTGATGAAACAAGGCATCTTCTTCTAAAACTTTTCTTGATACAGGTGTGGTCGCAGAATAATCTAAATAAATCATATTAATCACCTCAATATTCATTATACAACTTTCATCTATATTTTTCATTATAAAATCTTATGACTTTCAAGAAAACAAGACTTGTAATCAAAAAAAAGACACGTTCATGAGAACGTGTCTAGATATAATAAATTTTAAAAAGGTCCGTAACTTTCAAAAGAACCATCTTCATAGATGACAAGATAAACTTCCTTAGCTATGACCATATCAATGATGGTTTGATCTTTAAAAGCTTGATTAACTAACAATGTCGGAATTTGAACTAAAGCATTATTCTCTAAGCCTAATTGATAATTAAAATTATAACCAAATACATAGGTTCCGGTTTGTCCAATCACTGCAGAAGAATCATGGTTAAAATTAAGTTTTACAATATTGCCAACCCCATTCACAGCATCACTTATTTCAAGAGGTTCACTTGAATGTGTTAAATCAGTCACACCCAATTGATTAAACATATTATCTCCAAATACAAAAACACGATTATTTGAAGATAAAACACCTGAGTGATTATAACCCACTGATATATCAATGATGGTTTCTGGTGACACAGAGAATATATGGGTAATTTTGGTAGGCACTAGGACTTCTTCATCTTCCACACCTAATTGTCCAACTTCATTAGAACCCCAAACAAAAACTTGTCCAAGATAAGATAAAGCCATTGAATGGTTATTACCAAGTTCTATCTTAATGATAAAATCATCATCAGCTAAGTCAAAAGCTTGAGTAATATCTTGCGGCATATAAATGGTTTCTTCCCAAGGGTTATTTTTTTCTCCAGTTCCTAATTGACCATAAGCATTAACACCCCAAGTAAAGACTCTTCCTTCACTGGTAATCACTGCATTATGGTCTCTACCAACGGCTATATAGATAATTTGTTCATCTACATTTAGATTAAATTCATTGGTAATGTTAACAGGTAGAGAATGGTTACTACCACTAGGCAAACCTAGTTTTCCATAAGCATTATGTCCCCAAGCAAATACTTGACCTTTTCCACTTAAGGCTAAGGCATGGTATTCACCTAAAGCTACAGAAATAATTTGATCATCAGTCAAAGCAAAAGCATCTGTGATTTCTACAAAACCTTGGTGTTCAACAAAATCACCAGCTCCTAATTGGCCATTTTTGTTTTCACCTTTGGTATAAACTTCGCCATCTTCAATATAAATGGTATTTAATCTGTGAACATCAGCCATCTGATCAAGAACTAAATCTTCAATTTGAACTTGTTCAGTTGTTGGTTCTTCTGTTGTTGGTTCAAGAGTTGTTGGCTCAACTGTAGTTGATTCAATTGTAGTTGATTCTGTTGTTTGGTCTGCACAAGCAACCAAAGCACCAACAGCAAAAAACATCATAAAAACAAGTAACATTTTTTTTCTTTTCATTTCCCTCACCTCAATTTTATTATACCACTGCATAGATACGATTGACAAGATTTTGCATTAACCAAAAAAAATAAGCGAAGAAATTCGCTTATTCTATATAATGTATTGCCAATCCATCCAAGCCTAAGGCAGATTCATGAACCAATTCTTGAATGGTAGGATGGGCAAAGATGGTTTCATATACATCTTTAGCCTCTAAATGATTTTGAATGGCTAAGGTATAAGTCGCAATTAGATTTTCTGCTTCTTTACCTAAAATCATCGCTCCTATCAATTGTTTTGATTTTGCATGTCTTAATAATTTAATATAACCCTTATCCCCATTTAAGATTAAAGCCTTTCCATTGGCTGAATAAGGTGTTTTAATGACCTCGTAGTCTATTGCTTTCTCTTTAGCTTCTTCTTCAGTGATACCAACCGTCGCAATCGTAGGTGAAGTAAAAATCACTGAAGGTACATTGGTTTTATCAAAGTGGGCATCTTTACCTAAAATATGATCAACTGCCACAAAAGCTTGATGAGATGCTACATGAGCCAGTTGCATGATATTATTAACATCACCAATAGCGTATACATGATCTAGATTGGTCTTCATGGCTGAATTAACTAAAATACCACTTCTATGGTCAAAGTCTATACTTGTATTGTCTAAAGCAAGACCCTCCATTTGTGGTCCACGGCCAATGGCTTCTAAAACCAAGTCTGCCTCCACAAAAGCTTCTTGATCATTTTTTTGATAATAAACTTTTTTTATTCCCTTATCTTCTATAACTTTAACAACTTTAGCATTTGTGATAATATTCATACCTGCTTTTTTGGCATAAGGCATTAAACGTTGTGCCAACTCCTTATCAATACCAGGTAAAATCCTAGGTAAAAACTCTATGACTGTCACATCAACACCCATATTTTGATAGATAAAAGCAAACTCCATCCCAATAATACCGCCACCAATCACTGTCATTGATTTAGGCAATTGGTCATGATCTAAAATTTGTCTCGAGTCCATCATCAATTCTTTTCCTTGGATAGGAAGATGTTTACTCTTAGAACCTGTGGCGATGATGATATGATCTGCTTGAATTTCATGGTCATTGACCCTGACCACATGATCATCAATAAAAGATGCTTGCCCCTTAATGACTTGAATATCATGTTTCTTTAACAGAAACTCTATACCCGCAACCAAGCGGTCCTTAACATCATTTTTCTTAGCAATGACTTTTTTTAAATTGATATTTAAAGAGTCATATTCAATACCTAAATCTTCATTAATTAAATCATGGTATAGTTCACTCGATCTTACCAAAGACTTGGTAGGAATACAACCAACATTTAAACAAGTCCCTCCAACCCATTCTTTATCAATGAGAATTGGATTTAAACCTTGTTTTTTTGCATAAATACTAGCCACATAACCCCCAGGTCCTGCGCCTATCACCAGTAAATCTGTTTTGATTTTTTCCATTATAAACCTCCAACACAACCATTATATCAATGATAAAATCAAATTACAACCATTCATTTATTAGCACTCTTCTATTGACTCTGCTAATTGATTGTTATATAATATAGATGGAATAAAAACGTTTCATAATAAAGGAAGTGATCTTATGCAAGCTAATATGAATTATGACCAAGACCAAGATATTTTAGAAAAATTTGGTCGGATTATTAATGACCAAGTTAAAGAAGGAAAAATAGATCCTGTCATTGGTCGTGAAGAAGAAATTAGACGGATTATAAAAATCTTATCAAGAAGAACAAAAAATAATCCAGTACTCATTGGTGAACCAGGTATTGGTAAAACAGCTATTGTTGAAGGCTTGGCTAAAAGAATCGTTGATAAGGATGTTCCACTGACTTTAAAAGACAAAATCATCTATGAACTAGATTTAGCCGCCTTAGTTGCTGGAGCTAAGTATCGAGGTGAGTTTGAAGAAAGATTAAAGGCTGTCTTAAACAAAATCAAGGCTTCTGATGGTCAAATCATACTATTTATCGATGAAATTCACATGATTGTTGGTGCTGGTAAGGTTGAAGGAGCCATGGATGCATCTAACATGCTTAAACCTATGTTGGCTAGGGGCGAATTACATACCATCGGCGCAACCACCCTTAATGAATACAGAAAATATATAGAAAAAGATTCTGCCTTAGAAAGACGTCTTCAAAGAGTCATTATTAAAGAACCTTCTATCGAAGATACCATCAGTATTTTAAGAGGACTTAAGGAGAAATTTGAAACCCATCATGGCGTTTTTATCCATGATGAAGCCATCATTCAAGCAGCCATCTTATCAAACCGTTATATCACTGATCGTTTCTTACCTGATAAAGCCATTGATCTTATCGATGAAGCCTCTGCTTCTATTCGTATGGAAATAGATTCAATGCCAGCTGAACTCGATAACATTACCAGAAAAATCATGCAACTAGAAATTGAAAAAAGAGCCTTAGAGAAAGAAATAGATGCTCATTCCAAGGAAAGATTATCCTTATTAAATGATGAATTAAAATCATATAAAAAACAAGAAAAAGACATTAGAAAACAATGGGAAAAAGAAAAATCTGAACTGAATGAAGTTAAACAGTTAAAAACTAAATTAGATTCTTTAAAAAACGACTTACAAAACGCCTTTAACAATTCAGATTATTCAAAAGCCGCAGAACTTCAATATTCAATCATTCCTAAACTAGAACAAAATATTGAAAGCATGACTAAGAATGAAAACCATCAACTAATATCAGAATCTGTTGGTGAAGAAGATATTGCTGAAGTGGTTGCTAAATGGACCAATATTCCAGTCACTAAACTTATGGAAGGTGATAAAGAAAGACTCATCCACTTAGATGAACACTTAAAAGAAAGAGTCATTGGTCAAGATGAAGCAATAAGATTAGTGAGTGATGCAATTATTAGACAACGTGCTGGTATTAAAAACGAAAATAGACCCATTGGATCATTTATGTTTTTAGGACCCACTGGTGTCGGTAAAACCGAACTAGCTAAAGCCCTAGCTGAACAACTATTCGCCAGTGAAAAACACATCGTAAGAATTGATATGTCAGAATATATGGAAAAATTCTCTGTCTCTCGTCTGATCGGTGCCCCTCCAGGTTATGTAGGTTATGATGAAGGCGGACAACTAACAGAAGCCATTCGTCGTAAACCTTATTCAATTGTCTTATTTGATGAAATCGAAAAAGCCCATAGTGAAGTCTTTAACTTATTATTACAAATACTAGATGATGGTAGATTAACAGATTCACAAGGTAGGGTCGTCGATTTTAGAAACACCATTATTATCATGACTTCAAACTTAGGTTCAAGATATTTAGTTGAAGACCAAAAAGATGGTAAAAACAAGGTCTTATCTATGGTTAAAGAAAACTTTAAACCAGAATTTATCAATCGTATTGATGAACTTATCGTATTTAATCCTTTATCTAAAGAAGTTCAATATCAAATCGTTGATAAATTACTTGCAGAATTAGAGACTAGACTCAAAGAACATCAATTAGAATTTAACTTTACTTCTTCATTAAAAGACTATATCCTAGAATCTGCTTATGATATTTCTTATGGTGCCAGACCTTTAAAAAGATTTATCCAACATCATATAGAATCCATGATTGCTAGAGAAATGGTTAATGACAAATTAAAGGCCAAGGGTCAATATTTATTAGATTATCAAAATGAAATTATAATCAAAGAAAAAAGCGAAGCTTAATCCATTTTAAGCTTCGCTTTTTATCATTCCTATAAAATCATCGACCAATTCTGGATCAAAGGATATATTTTTTTCTTCTTCTAAATAAGAAAAGACATTTTCTTTTGACTCACCCAATAACATTCTTCTTGAATAAGTCGCCGCAATCGATATCATTCTTGAAGCCAAAGGAATTTTATGTCCTTCTAACTTAGCAGGATAACCTAAACCATTAAACTTTTCATGATGGTGCAAAATAGCCATGGCTATTCTTTCATTACGATAAGTGGCTAAGATAATTCGATATCCATTTTCTACATGTTTACGGTATTCTATCTCAGCGTATTTTTCAAATTTTCTTTCTTCATTGAATATTTCATTCCTAATAGAGAATATCCCGATATTATAATATTGACTTGCGATTTCTATCACTGACCTAGTTTCAGGATCAAGATCTAAATAATGAGATAATTTCATGGATAGTTCATGAACTTTATTGACTACTTTTCCTTCAAAAGGATTTTGTTTAAAGAATTCATGGCGAATACTCTTTAAGATCTCTAATCTTGTGTCCTTACCTGAAAACTTTTGTTGGTACATTTTTGAATCTGCCATATCCTTAATTTGATGTAAGGTAAATCTTTGGTTAAACTTAACTTCGACGCCATAAGATATGGAAATAGGTATATTAGCAACTCTTTCTTCGCTTAAGGCTTCTTCTATAAGTTTAAATCTTGTTTCCGCATGTTCTATAGGTGTGTTTGGCATAATCATGACAAACTCATCACCACCAATCCTAGCTAATACATCCGATTCCTTGGCAAATGATGACATGACATTACTTGTCTTCACAAGTAAATCATCACCCACAGAATGGCTCAATGCATCATTAAATACTTTTAAACCATTGACATCAATAATAGCCAAGGATATAGGTAAAAACTTATCTTGGTCTAACTCATCCATTTTTTCATGGTAGGCTCTTAAATTATATAGTTTCGTCAACTGATCATGCATAGACAAGAACTTAATCTCTTCATCTTTTAACTTATGGTGGGTAATATCTTGATAAGTTCCAGATATGATAAGGGGTATATTATCCACCAATTGAACTGCCTTACCCCTAACCATCCACCAACGATAATTCCCCATAGCGTCCCTAATTCTAACTTCTACAGAAAAATAAGGAATTTCACATTTAAAATATGAGGTCAATTGCTGATATAAGATTGTTCTATCATCAGGGTGGAAATAATTCATGATTTTTTCTGGGTTGGTGATTTCTTGATCATCATAATCATAACCTAAAATATCAAAAGTACGTTTTTCATAAATAAGTTTGTTTTTTGAACGATCCCATGTCCAAATCATGGTATCAGTTGCTTCTAAGATTTCATCTAAGGTTTGTTTTTCTTCTTGATACTTACGAATAAGTTCTTTCTCTTTAGTGACATCGGTCATTTGCACAATTAATTCTTTTTCATTGTTATAGTAAAAAAGACATTGTAAATACTTCTTGCTTGTAGGCTGATATATTTCTTTTACCAAGGGTTTTTCATCTTGATGATTAAATATTTCTTGATAATTTTCTTTAATTAAAAGATCAAATAAATTGCTAAATTTATGGTAGGTTAAATTCTTAAATTGATCATATAACAAATCAGAAAATTTCATATTAGCATAGACTAACTTAGCATCCAATTCATCAGGTATGGGTTGAAAGACCGCTAACCCTTCGTGCATGTATAAGATTAAATCACGGTTTCTTCTTTCTGTTTTAAGTAGTCTTTGAGAAAATGCTCTTTCGTCATCTTTTTCTAAGATTAATACATTAACAAACATTTGTCCATCCTCAAAGAAAGGAACACCTTCAATGTTGGCTATGACACTTGTTCCATCAAATCTTTTTAATTTATATAGGGTAGATAAATTAGACGTTTTCGTTTCTTGGAGTCTAGCAAATCTTGATTTAAATAAGTCATGATATGATTCATCAATCATTTCTATAGGTTTCATCTTTAAGATTTGATCCTTTGATGATGCCCTAAAGAAATTAATGGCTGAGTGGTTAATATCAATGATTTGATTTTCTTGAATCACAACAATAGGAAAATCTAAGTCTTCAAACAAGGATTGATATTTTGCCTTATATTGATTGTTATCTGCTAGCATCCTTTTATAAAAATCGATACCATAGATAAAACCATCAATGGCTAAGGGTCTTCCAAGAGAATCATAAATTATATGACCATCTTCCCTAACCCATTTTTCTTGATTGTCTTTATCAATTATCATGTATTCTAATTGAATGTCTTGATGATTATGAATAGCTTCAATATATTTGTCTCTTACAAAGTTCCTAAACTTAGGGTGGATGATATCACTATAAGTTATATGTTTTCCTTGTAATATTTCATCACTGGTATAACCAAATATTTTATAAGCATTTGAAGATACATAAGTCATGGTCCATTCTTCATTGATTAAACAAGAAAAAGCCATGCCTTCATAGTTTTCAAGCACTCTTAAAGGAGAAAAATCATCGATTTTTTCTCTTTTATTTTGCTTTTTTTCATAAATTAAGTAGGCATAGAAAGAAATACTGACTAAGACCATTCCAATCACAAACCCTAAAGAAAGTCCTTCTAAGGTGATTTGGATGAAGTATTGATTAAGCATTTTTCTCTCCCTCATCAGCAAGTATAAATCTATCGATCATGGTTTGAATGTCTGTTGGCCTCGACACATAATATCCTTGAATCATTTCACATTGACAAGCCCTACAAAAATCGACTTGTTCTTTACTTTCCGTACCCTCTACTATGATTTCTTTATTTAACCCTTGGATTAATCGAGCAATGGTTCTAAACATTTGACCATGGTCTTTCTCTGGGTAGTTTTCAATAAATATTTTGTCTATTTTTACTTGGTCAACATGGATAGATCTTAAAGAATTAATGGATGAATATCCCGTACCAAAGTCATCAATAGCAATCACAAATCCTTTGTTATGTAAGTCATCTAATATTTTATTGGTTTTCTCTATATTGTCTAAATAGTTACTTTCAGTGATTTCAAAGGCAAAATATTGATTTGGAATGATTGAACTTTCAATGATTTCAGTAATCTTATTGATGATATGAGCATTATTAAAATCAAAGTTACTTAGGTTAATAGAAACCCTAAATCCTTCAGGCAAGGATTTGTAGAATTTTTTCAAATCATCAATCACATTTTGAACCACCATAATGGTTAACTGGTTGATATAAAAACTATCTTCAATAATGGGTATAAATTCATTAGGTCCTATCATACCCAACTTTTTATTGTTCCATCTTATTAAGGCTTCACAGCCTACATAAGAATTATCAATTAAAGACTTTTGAATTTGATATTCAATATAAAATTCCTTATTGGTAAAGGCTGAGTCGAGTTCTTCTTGGATTTCTTTTTCTCTAATTAAAATATCCTTCATTTCATTTGTATAATGATGGTGTTTTAATTGAGGTTTATGTTTTGATAATTCTAAAACCGTAAATATAGAATCTATTAAAGCACTAATGGACCTAAGCTTTTCACTGGCTTGAGAAACAACCACTGTTTGACTTATGGTGTGGTCAGAATCTGGCAAGTGCTTATATTGATCAATGAGTTGATCAACTTGATTTATCGTATCTTCTTGTAAGTCTTTATCTTGGTTTAAATAAATCATTAAATAATTATTTTTTGGTACCGCAATAATAGCTTGTTTATCCAATTTACGTTTTACAAATTTAGCAAAATGATAGATATCAACAGGATGGATTTTTACCATGATTAACATGGATTGATCTATTTTAAAATCATAATTAATAAATACTTTTGAAATTTCACTAATGGTTTGATCTTTAACTTTTGAATATTTTACATAATCATCTATTTCTATTCTAGGTTCAGAATAAATCCCTATGTAATGTCTTATTTTTCCTGAAGTTGTCGATTCATTCTTAATTCTTAAATACTTTAATATTCTAATATCATCTTTCGTTTTATTCCAAATATGTCCTTCAAAATATTTATTATATTCTCTCATTTGGAAATCTATAGGTAAACCTGTTTCTCCAATCACATCTCTTGGATTTTTATGGATTAATTCTTCAATCTTATAACCATAAAAACTTTCAAATGCTTGGTTAACATAGTGAACACGAATGTCTTTATCAGTAATCATCACCCCATCAACATTGTTATCAGATAAATACATGTTTGCGTTTAATAAGATTTTATCTGCACTTTTACTTTTGATGACATAGGCAAAATACATAATAAAAATTAAAGACATAATATTGATTATATAGATCATCCACGGATATTTTAATGATAAACTTTGACTGGTCGCTATGGCAGAATCCATATCTATCCTTGAAAATATAATAAATCCTGCTTCATCTAAAACATAATAATAATGGTCATCATCTCCATGAAAATTGAGTTTAATTGATGGCGTATAAGGATCTTCCTCAATATAATTAATATATTCATTGATTTTTTGACTATTAGTTTCTTGATATAAAGATTGGCTACTTTGATCAATAAGCCATATCTTTTGATTATTAAGCATACCTAATGATAAATAATTATTATTAGAAGAATAAAGACTAAAAACCGATAAAAAAGAATCAGCTAAATAATCTATTTTAATAAAATGAATTAACTCATCATTATTAAAAACGGGAGCTATGAGGGTTAGAATAGGTATGTCATTCACAAGTTCAATTCCGCTTATGAATAATACTTGATGGTCAAAAGAAGATACTACAGAGAAATAGTCTTCTTGATTATAGGATCTTAATGCACTTTCTTCTTCAATGATTAATGATTCACCATCTCTAGTAATTCTAAATATTTCTTGACCATCACTATCGATTAAAGATGAATGTAAAAAAGCTTTTTTATTAGAAGCTATCCGATAAACCAAATCTCTAAATTCAATTAAACTCTCACTTGTAGAATCTGCTAAATATTTAGAGGTCTCATTGGCTTCTAAAATGACATGAATATCATTATGAACAGACTCTAAATGTGTCGTAATATATAAATCAATATTGTTGAGTTCTTGAGTCGCCGTAGAGAGATTTTTTGATTCTATGGCTTGTCTTTGTGCATTAGACGTAGAAAAAAAACTCCAATTAATGATTATGAAAATTGGAATCAACACTAAAGTAAACCATCCAAAGTGTCCTATGGTTTCTTTAAAATGATAAAAAATTTTATTAAATCGTTCTTTCATATTTATTCCTTAACTATATTAATTTTATTATACCACAAAAGACCTAATCTACCTTCAAACTAAAAAAAAATAAGCAGTAAAAACTGCTTATCCTTAATTTATTCTTCTTTCACTTCTTCTTTATCTGGATAAATACGTTGTTTTAACCCATCCAATCTTCCTTGAATTCTAGAGAAAACTCTAATAATCACAAAAATGGTCAGAGCAATGATGAAAAAGTTAATCACTTCATTTATGAAGTTTCCATAATACATCACAACGGCATTTTCACTAAAGACTGTCTCTCCAGTCACTGGATTAAAAGCAGATGAACCTTTCATGACCCAATAAAGGTTGGTTGTATCTTTACCGAACACTAAACTCACAATAGGCATCAAAATATCATTGACCAATGATTTAACGATGGCATTAAATGCAGCACCAATGATAAATGCAACTGCTAAATCTAATACGTTACCTTTAGCGATAAAGGCGCGAAAATCTTTAAAGAAGTTTTTCATTTTCTTAGTCTAATGGGCTAAAGTTTTCTTTAGTCACTCCACATTCAGGGCAAACCCAATCTTCAGGAATATCTTCGAAAGCTGTTCCAGCTTCAATCCCGCCATCTGGATCTCCTATTTCAGGATCATAGATATATCCACATACGTCACAAACATATTTTTGCATATTATTTCCTCCTTTTTTATTTATCTTAATAGTATTATATCAAATAAAAACTATTATTTCATTATCCTTTTTACTTTTTATTAATTTTATCTTATTTGATGACCAATCGATAGACCAATTGGTCCTTATCTGGTTTTAAAGAAATATCATCATGTTCAATTAACTTAAAGCCAATTGATTGATATATACCGATTAGATTCTTATTCTTATCAGTAGTAAGGATATCAATGCTTCTAATTTCAGTAGTGATCCTTGCGTAATTAATCACGTGGTTTAACATATGTTCTTCAGTCCCTATACCTAAATAGTCCTTCAAGACATTAATATCTAAAACAACATTACCTTCGAGTGACTTATCTCTATGATAGATACCTCCACTGGCAACGATTTGATTTTTCACTTTTCCAATAAATAGTTTTGAGGTAACTTTATTCTTTAATTCAGTTAAATAAGTTTCTTGTTCCTCAAGAGTTTTATGCAAACCAGAATCCTTAAGTACAATAAATTCATTTTCTTCTTGGACTTGACTTAAAAACACCAATAAATCTTTGGCATCTTTAACCTTAGCTTCAGCTATATCTAAAATTTGATTGTCTTTTAAAAACTTCATAAATCGCTCCTTTCACCAGCCATATTATAACCTAAAAATAAATATATTTCAATAATCAATCCAAAGATGAAAAAACAGAAATCCCAAATAGGAATTTCTGTTTTTAAGAGGAATTTATGTCAACTCGCTAGCGAGATTGTCATACCTTATTTACCATTATTGCTTTTGTCTTCTTTGTCATCTTTGTCTTTGTCTTCTTTATATTCATCTTCGGTGTTTTCAGTGACTTGACTTGAAGGTTCATCTTCTTCTTCATCTTCACCATCTACGTCATTTTCATCTTCATCATCATCTTCGTCATCATCATCTTCGTCATCAATATCATCATCTTTAGGTTCATTAGCTTTTTTATCATCATCGAATTCATATTCTTCTTCAATGTCACCCTCTTCAATCATATAACGATAAATGATTTGTCCATCGACAATAGATTCAGTAATTCTTCCTTCACCCTCAACACCATCAATATCATATTCTAGTTTATAGGTAATTGTATCACCAATTTCTTTTGTTAACTCATAAGAGTTTTCGTTTTCTATCATTTCTAATTTGACTTCATTATTTTCATACTTTAAGTCAATTTCTATATTCCTAAATATACCATTGATCATTTCTTCTATTTGATATTCTTTTTTGCTTTCATCTGATTCTATCTTTGATTCATATGCTATTTTGATATAGTCTTGTCCAGATTCAGCTAAGATTTCAACCTCTAAAGACTCATCATCTTTTTCTATTTTACCAGTGACATTTAATGTGATATCTCTAACAATCATTTGCCCAATAATTGATGTTGAATTTAAATGCGAATATTTAAATGAATAGGTTTCTTCTTGAACTTGATAATTAATTTGATAATCATAAGTATCATCTTCAAGTTCTATAACTTCAAAAGTAGAAAAGTCTTCTTGGTCAATAAAAGGCTTTAACATTTGAAAATATTGATCAAAACTTTGAGAATAATCTTTAAACTTAGTACTCAATTCATAATAAGCCATAGCGCTTATTGAAGGTTGTAAGCTATTCACAATAATATTTCCTGAAAGATAAGTTGTTTCCACAATTTTTTGTTGGTCTTCATGACTCATTTCAACCACAGATACCACAGGGTTTGGTTGAGGTTTATCAGGTTGATCAAACAATGAAATTCCTATGACTATCATTATAATGAAAGAGAAAATTGATAAAATTAGTTTAAATCTAACTTGAGTGAAGATAGAAAAAATACTTTTCTTTTCTTCAATATGATTAAGAACATAGTCCATGTTTCTAATTTTAGCTTCATGAATTTTATGTTCATCTATATCTCTATTATATTTCATTGCTCTCCACCTCCTTCTTCACCTTTTCCACAGATGATTTAATGGCCTTGTATACTGTTTTTAATGGCACCCCCATGGTCTCTGAAATTTCATTAGCAGATAAATCAGAAAAATAATGTAGGGACATGATTTGATAATGTTTTGGTTTTAATACTTTTTCCATTGCTTTGATAATACGGTTAATTTGATCTTCTTTAATGGATTTTTCTTCAACGTCATCTTTTCCTTGATTGATGGAATCATCATATTCATAGGTATATTGATTAAATTTATTTGATTTTTTATTTAAAAAATTTAAAGTATGGTTGGCTGATATCCGATAAATCCATGTTCTAAAAGATGCTTTATCATTGTTAAATTTATGTAAATTTTTATAAATTTTCATAAATATTTCTTGTAATAAATCTTCTGTACTTTCATAAGAAGAAGTCATATTATAAATATACTTGAAAAGTTCTTTATAATATCGATCCATCAATAATGCATAGTCATTCTTATTTCCAGCAAGTATTTGTTTTATGATTTGAATGTCATCCATGGCTTCTCTCCTTAAGTAATATTCTATCATAAAGCCTTGGATATAACCACTTGCTTGTATCACATATATATACAATATATATTTTATTTTTTCTCAATAATTTTTAAAAATATACCCTAGATTTCTCTAGGGTATAAGATTCTATTAAATTTCCTCTTCCTCTGTCACTTCATCATCGTCATCTTCATCGTCATCATCTTCACCGTCGTCATCTTCATCGTCGTCATCTTCATCATCAAATTCATCTTCTTTATCTATAATGCGTTTTTCTCCATCTTCTTCAATTTCATAACGATAAACAAGATTTCCTTGATCATCCATGGTTTCTTCAATTTTGATTTCACCTTCGACACCATCAACATTGTATTCTAACTTATATTCAACTTCATCATCATCTGACTCCATTTTAAACTCATATGAATCTAAGCCATCAAGTATTTCAACTTTATATTCGTCATTTTCAACTTTGATTTCTACTTGAATTTCACTTAAAAGGCCGTTAATATCTTTAGAGATGGTAAATTGAGTTTTTTCCTCATCTTCTTCAGACTTGAATTCATAAGATATTCTAATTGTATCTTCACCATTCACAGCTATCAAAGTCATTTCTTTTTTAACTTCTTCATCCTCTTCATCTTCATCGTCGTCATCATCTTCACTTAATAGAGATAATCCTAGATTTGATGTTGATGAAGTTTGTGTTGGTTCTTCTGTAGGATTAGAACTTTTACTCTCTTCTTGTGTTGCTTCTTCTGTTTCAACTTCAGTTGCTTCTTCTGTATCTACTTCAGTTTCGTCTTCTGTTTCAACTTCAGTTGTTTCTTCTGTTTCAACTTCAGTTTGTTCTTCTGTTTCAACTTCAGTTGCTTCTTCAGTGTTTTCTTCATCAACTAAGTTAAAATCACCAAAATCATTTAAAGAAGAATGAGCAATAATTTCATATTCGACACCTTCAAGTATAAAGATACCGGTGATTTCTTGATTAACAACGTCTACATTATAATACAATAGATATTGATTGTCTTGAACACCCATGACTAATAAATAATCATATTCAGGTCTATCAGATGTTTGATCTTGAACTTGAGCAAATGATTCAGGTCCATTTTCTATAAATGATTTCAATAAAGAAAAATATTCATTGACCTCATCTAATGTTTCATCTGTAAAAGAAGTTTGTTTTTCAACAGATAATTTTGTTGTTTGTGCTGTTGAATCCTTAGCTTCCATACTTAGGAAACCACTTGATAAATAAGATAGGGTGGCTAGTGAATCTTTACTAGATAATTCGCCTATACTTAGAGACTCATTAATTGGGTCGCTTGAGCAAGATAAAAACGCGATTCCTGACAAGCTTAATATGACTAATGCTAATAATTTTTTCATAATAAAATCCTCCTTGTGTTTGTCTTGTGCACATATATACAAAGACCAAGGAGGATTTTCTCAAAAATATTAATTTAATTTATTCTTCTTCTCTTAAATATATTGGCAACAATAAATAATCTAAATCATCAAATTGATCAAAAGTTTCTACAGTCATTTCTTCATAACCTTTATATAAGTGTTCGAGAATATGAACACCATAAGAATAATATACACCTTGACCAGGGACAGTCACTGAATAATATTCAACGATATCCATTACCATACAACCATCATTTAATTCGCCTGCTTGAGGATTATCATAATCAATAGGAGAACCATCCATATAAGTACAATCCTCTGTATAATTTTTAAACTCAACTTGAGTTAAAACACGATATATTTCATTTCTATAGGCTACTTGATAACCATTTAAGGTAAAAGACGCCGCTAAAGCTTGTCCTCCGACCATTTCTTTTGATCCAGAATAAACATAGACTTGATCAACTTCTTCATAGCTTGCGGTAAAAGAAAATAAATCATAGTCTTTGGCATATAATAAATATATTTCATCTTCATAAATCATATTCCCATAATATGCATCATCTAACTTGGCTTGAAGACTAATGTAATTGATACCAACTGAACCCATAGATTCAGACTCAATGGTAAAATACATTTGATAATTACTTACGCCATACATTAAATCAGGATGATTTGCTAAATCTACTTGATATAATCCTTGTTCGTATGAATCATAGGAACTTTCATCTGATGAATCAAAGACTAGAATTGATTTTATTTGATCATTATTGGCCGATAATCCTTCTAAGAAATATACTTTTAAAGCTGTATCTTCTGTAAAAGAAGCTTCATCAATTTGAATACTTAAATTGACAGAGTCTGGTTGCCAAACATGAGAAAATTCAAAGCGATTATAGGCTTCATTTTCTGTTTCAACATTGGCATAAAAATAAGCTTCTTTTCCTGCTTCCTTTTGTGAAAAGACGATACTTGTATCTATGCAATACCTTGATACTTGTTTACAAGGAATCCATTGGTTGCTTAAAGTATCTTTGACTATATGTTTAGGCATATAGCCTAAAGGAATTTTCAATCCATTCACTTCATGGATAGCTGGATTGTCTCTATTAGGAACAAAGCCAATGATTTGATTGACTAAATCAACTTCATAGAATATCACTTGTTTTAAATTCGTTTGTTTAGATAAATCAGGTAAAAAGGTAATTGTATCAGGAATGAATAGTTTTTCTATATCATTTCTATCTTTTAAAATATCACCTTCTTGAAAATTATTCCAAGCCCCATAAAAAGCTGGAATCACTAAGGTTGTTGATTCACCTATATAAGCACCTTCAATACCAGGAGATTGCAAAGAAAATACATCCCTAATCAAGTTAAACACTGGTTCTAAGTTTGTCATATCTTCTGTAACAATTTCATAACCTAAAAACAAATCCTCACCATTAGACCAACCAGCAAACACATAATGATATTGTTCTTCATGGGTCAAGACTGGTAAAAAGATGGTATCACCAATCTTAGTTTCATAGACTTCTACATGATCTTCAGAATAATGAAGATTGACATTAACACTGGCTAAGTCTGTTGTTAGATCTGTCGTTGGTTCTTCGGTAGATATTTGAGTAAGTTGGTCAGTTACTTCTAAAGTCGTTGGTTCATCTGAACAAGAACCTAAAATAAAAATCATTAAAAAAATAAATAAAAATTTGTGTAATCGCATAAACACCTCCTATTCCATTATAAAGAATCATAAATATAATATCAAGTTCATATCATTAATAAATAAATTTTATGATAAAAGATTATATAATAGAAAAACCAGCCCTCTATTTAAGCTGGTTTTGAACATCTTTTCAATTATATCCTAGTTCATTTATCACATTTTTAAAAAAATCAGAGATAAGACTTCGATGATCTGTGGATTTAAAATCCTTTAAAAAATATTGTTTACCCACTCTGACTTCTGCTTTTTCTTTATGATAATATAAAGGAATGATTGGAATATGTTTCTCTTTTACTTGATAGTATTTTTGAGCTAAATAGACAAAACCTGAATGAAACTTCTTAATTTCTTCTTCATAGCCATCTTCACTATCTTCAGGAAAAATTAATAAAGAATTACCGACTTCTAAATGTTCTATAGACTTACTAATAGAATGTCTTAGTCTTAAATCAGTGTAAGTAGGTATTAATTGTACACCCTTATATAATATTTTAGAAATTAAGCCAAATAAAGTCGCTAATATAAAAGATCTAAATTTTGAATACTTAAGTTTTTGTTGGTAAAAAACATAATATAAGTATTTCCACCTATGCTTATAATTCTCTGTCATCGGATGAGCTCCCCAGGGCACTAAGTATTTGGGGAAATACATAGATAAGGTTAATGGTCCAGCTGCCCCAGAATGATTGGCGATATAAATAGCTTGCTCTGGTAGTTGTAATTCTTCCATAATTAATTTAGGTCTTTTCTTAAAGGTTTTTAAAATTGCTTTTATCAACCTTAAAAACCAATTGTGTTTAACAATCTTTTTTGCTTTTTTCATGATTACCCTTCCCTGTGTCTATAAGTAATCTTATTTTATAATAATTAAAGATAATTTACAATATGGTCTCAAAACATTTAAAAAGCCTTCACCCAATCGATGAGTGAAGGCTTATAATAATTTAATTATTGCTTGTAGTTAATTCACTTAAAACAACATTATCAATAAAGATTGACGTAGCCGCAAAATGATCTGTTAAGGCTAACCAGAATTGTAAACGCACTAGGTCTGTAGGCTCATAAAATGTGAATGAGTATGAATAAGTTTGTTTTACCGTGTCTAACATAAAATCTTCAGCATAGGCATCTGTCAATGAAATCCTAATATCTCTAGGAATTAACGCATAGGCATCAAAAGATAATTGATAGCTTTGTCCTTGTACCAATTCAATACCATTTTGCATCAACATGATGGACCATCCAAAGGTTCCAGAAGATGTCACATCTATTTGAGCTTCACCATTTGTCACTGAGAATGTAGCGTAAGCATTATCCCATGTTCCTTCGTAATAATACCAAATACCAGGTCCTGTAATATCTGCGTTACCATTTTCAGGTGTGTCTTGTACGAACGGTATGATAGTGGTTGTATTGGTAAAATCACCATCAATAATTTTTCCTGTTGGCGCAAAGAAAAATTCTAAGACTTCTACTTGTATGGTTTCTTCTGTGTAATTACCTAAAGAATCTTCTACATAGTAAATAACATCATAGAAACCTGGCGTATTAATATCCACATTATTGGTAATGTTAAGATTTGAGTTATTGATCCAGCCTTCGTGTGAATCATAGACATAAATATTATCTAGTGGGTTAAAGTATGATCCTAGTTCAATAATATAATCTTGCAAACCATAAATGATAGGCGGATCTAAATCCGTACTTCTAGGAACTGGAATCATTTGGATATCATCATAATAAATGACATTAGCACCTTCATCACCATTGATGGTCCCTTGGAAGAATAAGATTGATAAAGCCCTATCTGAGACATTCATATTATAAGTAAAGCTAAAGCTTTGATATTGGTCACTTAAATCAAAATAGAATAATTCAGGTGAATATATTATGATATTTACCGTATCTATATAACCTAAAGCAACCCTAATGGTTCTAGGTGTATCTGCCTTAGCAGAGAAAGTAATTTCATAAGACGCACCATGAATCATCCAAATAGCATCAGAGAATAATATGGGACCACTTTCTCCTTGTGAAGGTTTAGTTATTGTCACAAGCATTTCTTCATTAATAACTTGGTAATAACCAGCTGCGTTTTCTATTTCTCTTTGATCAAAATTCCAATTGTTATTTAATTGAGTAAAATCACCATTAGGAACCAAGTTACTATTAAAGACTGATAAATATCCATACATTCCATCAATATTGCCATCTGTAAACTCTAAGAGGACATAATAATTAGCATCTTGTGTTAAACCACTAATATATATCCAAGATGGATCTAAATCATCTATATTTGGATATATCTCAACAAATCCATTATCAAGACTAAAGACCCTAACATTTTGTAAAGAACTATAGTAATTATCCCTATAGTATATTTCAAATTGTAATGCATCAAAGTTTTCATGGACTTGATAGTATTCAATAATACTATAGGTAAATAGATTAGATTCGATGACCTGATCATAGTCATTACCATTATTATAATATCCTCGAACTATGAGTTGGTAATCCCCTAAAGATATTTCTTGCCCATTTGCATTAAAACCATTAAAGTTAGGTATCAATTGGTCAATGATTAAGTCTTCATTTGATAAAACAATATCCACATGACCCACCACATCTTCATATGAAAGAATATCATCATTATACATTTGTAGGGTGTAAGTGAAATATTCATATTTAGGATTAGTAAAACCATCAATATTAAATGATAATGATGTTGTAGAAGCATCCCATAAGCCAATATTAATTAATTGACTATTGGCATTAGATAGATAACCATACAATCCATCAATATTACCATCCGCAAATTCTAAGAAGACATAATATGTAGCGTCTTGTGTTAAACCATCGATGAATATCCAAGATGGATCTGAATCATTGATACTTGGGTAAATCTCAGTATATCCATTATCAACACTAAAGACTCTAACGTTTAGTAAACTACTATCATAATTATCTCTATAGTAAACTTCAAATTGTAACTCATCGATGTTTTCATGAACCTGATAGTTTTCAACAATACTATAGGTCATAAAATTAGATTCAATGACCTCATCATAGTCATTACCATTATTATAGTAACCTCTAACAATGAGTTGATAGTCTCCTAAAGATATATACTGTCCACTAGCATCAAAACCATTAAAACTAGGTTTCAATTGGTCAATAAGCAAGTTTTCATTTAATAAATCAATTTCAACATGACCCAAGACATTCTCATAAGCACTTGAATCATCATTGAACATTTGTAAGGTGTAAGTAAAATATTCGTATTTAGGATTGGTAAAACCATCTATATGGAAATATAAGGAACTTGTAGACATATCCCAAAGTTCAATATCAATCATATCAACTTCAACACCATTAATTACTTCTATTTCACCGTTTAAAGCTGATTCTATGGCATTGAATGACCAATACTCTCTTCGTAAAGTTCCTAAATGATCCGTATATTCAACCAATATTTCAGGGATTGTTGTATCGATACCCCAGTTAAGTTGGAAACCTAAACGGTTATCAGATGAAAATACCCCTAAGAAAGAAGCCGCATCCAATAAATTCCCTTGAATACCACCCACAGCTAAATCAAAGTCACCCGTAAACATATGATTATAATAGATATCAGGGAACCCTATACCTTGTACATTGACTTGTATTCTAGTAAAGTATGTATTGGATACAAAGTTAGTTTCAAAAGCATTCTTTATAAAATCACCTAAATCAAGATTATATGGATTGGTATTCATCACATATAAGTCTAATTCAATAATATGCCATTGATTTGATGTTCCAGGTGTATATACACCTTGATCAATCAAGTTTTCTAAGGCCTGATCAAATAAGACAGAAGCTAAGCCAGGATTATAGAATGGCATTAAGTTGTTACCAACAGATAAACCTTGGTTTGTATACCTATAAGTGATTCCGTCTTCGATAGTCACATAATATGCTGTTGTGAAAGGATAATATCCTGGTAGACCTCTTAAAACAGATTGATCTACCAAGGCTTGCCTATCTAAAGCATGATACATAGCTAGTTTAAAATCAACTTGACCTAAAATAGGTTCAGGTAGCCATGATGAACCTGGGAATAGACTTTGTTGACTTGCTAAATCACCAGTCCCATTGATATTTAAAGTGAAGGTTGAACCTGTTGGGGTTTGATAGAAATGAGGATCATTTCTATAATTAATGATTTCAGTCGCCGGTACATTTACCTTATCCAAATAACCATTAACAAATGCATTAAAGATATTATTAGGATCAGGAATAATCATAACTTGATATCCTGTGTAATGATATTTGTTTGGACTATGGAAATTAGGGTTTTTAACCATGTGAATGGCAGTACCAGTCACATAGTTATCTATCATATAAGGTCCACAATAAGCCACTGAATCAGGACTAGACCCATAAGCAGAACCTAATAAATTAAAGAGGTCTACATGAATAGGCGTAAAATCAGATATATTTAATAAATATTTGACATCCCATGCAGAAATTTCTTTAGAAAAAGCAATTTCAATGGTTAAAGGATCAATGACTGTCATAGATATAAGTCCATATTCACTATCCACTAAGTAATAAGACCCTGACCACCCTTCTTGTATACCTAAATTAAAGGTATCCACAAAATCATAGGCATTAATGATTTGATGGTCGACAGGTAATCCTGAAATATCTGTTTGAGGATGATAAGTCCATATTAAATTTGATTTAATAGGTACTTGCCATAGATTAGAAAGAACCTTACCATAGATGTTTGTTTGAGGATTGATTGCTAGTGGGTCTCCATCAGCCAATGAAGGGTTTAAATGAAGACTTTGACCTAGAGTATCATATTCAAACTCATATAAAGAATCTATATAATAAGTCCTTAATTGATTATCATCTGCCATTTCTCTTGTATACATCGGATTGAATGATTGAGGATCTCTTGCTAGATAAGTTCTAAATGTATAGTCACCTACCTGACCATAATGACCATCATACATTAATAAAGTTGAATCATCACTTGTGAGTGAAGCATATAAATCACCATATTGCATTAAAGGTGAATATATTTGACTAGGAAGATCAACCCTAGATGAATAAATGATCGGATTGGCATTGACATATAAAGGTATACCACCGGTCATGGTATTCATCAACCATTGTTCAGCCGCAGCCATAAAATCTAACCTTAAGGCTTGATTGGCTTGTGAGAAGTCATAGATACCATTGGCGTAGGTTGTGACTAGATTAGAGACGGTAAAGTCTATTGAAAGACTATCAGATAAACCATGAGAATCTTCTACATAGTAATTGATGGTATAAGTGCCTTCAATGGTCATATCAACATTGCCACCATAAGTTATGGATGAAGATATATCTCCATCCTCATAATCTGTAGCTGATACATAAGCCATTGGATCAAAAATTGAATTCAATAATAGACTGGTATTAAAAGTATCTTGAAGCAGTTTTGGTGCTTGATTAAAATATCCATAGACTTGTAAATCATAAGCAGGCATATGTGTTAAGTTTAAAGGTGTGGTATAGGTATCATCCATATACCAATCCATAAAGGTAAAGTTTGGATAACCATATAAGGATCCTTTTTCGTATCCACTTAAGTCCAATATTTCACCTTCAACAAGGCTAATTTGATCATAATAGACACCATTGCCATAAATACTTAAGTTATAGGCTTGACTATAAGTTGCTTTTAGTGTTGGGTTTGGATTTTGTTCTAAAGCTTCAAAGTCAATATTCCATTCTTTAAAGACCATATCCCCTTCATTAGGTAGGTTCGGTAATACAAGGGTATCTTCAATGGTAAATCTAATCACATCAATGACTTGATTATTATAGTCTAATAAAGTCACTTCATAGACTTTAGGTATAAACCTAGCATATAAAGTTATATCCTTATAAACCAAATCATCATTATAGAATTGCCTATCAGAAACACCTTCACCTGTAAACCAACCTATAAATTCATAGGCAAATTTACTTGGAATAGGTAATTCTATCATTTGTCCATAATCCACAAAGACAGAAGGAATTTCTTCTTCAGCCACAAAATCCACTTGGAATTGATGAATCATATAAGTTGGATAAATAATGGTATTGGCTGAAATATATGAAAAATCTTCACTCCAACCCGTAAAATCATAACCAATTCTATGTGGAGTTTCTGGTGCTACGGCAGAGTGACCTGCCATAACCAATTGAATATCAATAATATAATTATTATAATCCTTAAATACAACACTATAGATGGTTAGAATTGGTCCTAGATTAACTTCACTATCATCTGAGTATTTAAAGATTAACTCACCTAAATCATTAATATCTAAACCAACCACATAATTTACATCAGGTACTAATAATTTTAAGTCTAAGAGATTAATCCATGTTGTCTCTCCAAGATATTGCCATTGTAAAACATAATTGTCTACACGAATGATAATCTCTCTTCCATCTTGTCCAGGTAAACCTTGAGGTCCCCGAACAGTTTCTAACCATTCTTCATAAGTGCCTGTAAAAGCTTGAGCTTCTACAGCCAAATTATAAATATAGGTTAATTGTTTGACCAAATCATCTTCAGAAGTCTCTTCTCCACTAGTTACTTCTACTGTCGTAGGGACTTCAGTTGGTATTTCAGTGGGTACTTCAATTGTTGTAGGAATTTCTGTTGTAACTTCTATGGTTGTAGGAACATTTGTTTGCTCTTCCATGGTTGTAATTTGTTCTAAAGTTGTTTCTTGCCCAGCAAGGGTTGTAGGTTCATTGGTAAGCCCATTAGTTGTTAATCCGCTTGGTATGTCCAAGCCATCGCAGCCAATCAATGTAAGGGTTGCGAGAATAAATAGCATGAACTTAAATAACCTTCTCATTCTTATATCCTCCCAGATATTTATTTTATACCTTAATATTATCCAAAGAGTCTATCTTTAACAATCTATATTATTTTCATAAGTATAAAAATCTAAAAAATAATATAAATTTTTATCTTTTTTTATCTTAAAATGTAAAAAACCTTACAATTGTAAGGTTTTTTCTATAATCATACTTTATAAACTTTTAAACACTATATAAAAAATCGCAAAAGTTAAATAAAAAACAAAGATAAGACCTAAACCCACCAAAGCTAAAAATAAGATGCCAGGTGCATCTTGCCTATCGGCTAATACATATAAGAAAGGCAAGGCAACAATCACTAAGCCTGATAAAATTAAGAACAAATCTCTTGTTTGCTTAAACAATGAAATCGTATGGTCATTGACATATTGCTCTTTATGAAAATAATTCAATAATAGGTTGGCTTTTACAATAATGATTGTATAAGGAACCGCCATCAAATATACCATGACCATTAAGATGATTTCAATATAATCCATTGATATATCACCATTGATCCAATGGAATACTTGATAGGGAAAATAGAACATACAAATAAATATAATTGGTAAAATCATAGATGCAAAGACGCCTCTTAAGATATTGGTTAAAAACTTAATATTCATGTTTGCCTCCAAAAATGATCTTCATTCATTTTATCATTTATATTGTATTCTATCATTTTTTTTATTAATTGATAATTGATTTCTTTTTTCCAAGGGAAACGAATGATCATTTTTGAATGCTCATAACCTGAATCTATAATTTCATTAGAAAAAACTTGGATGGTTTTTTGTTCAGGAGACAAGGCAAAATGATGTTTGGATAAAGACAAACCAATAATATAAGTCCCATGGTGGGTAAACATGGGCTGATTCCACTTGATTACCGCTTCTAGTTCAGGATAATCATCTTGTATTTGCTTTAGCAAGTCATTGATGACCTGTCTTTTCTCATCATCTTGAATTTGATTTATGAAATCATTAAAGACATCAATCATGTTTGAACCTCCTATAGACTAAAAATATAAGTATACAAATGCTTATCAAAAGAAATAACCACTTAAGTAAAGAAAAACCTTGCATCAGATAAACTAAGAAAGGTAATTCTTTAGGATACATGCCAACAGTCACAGTAGCCAATATATTTTCTATATAGTCAAAGCCAATCCCTAGTAAAGGATAGATTAATAAAGTCTTCTTCTGACTAAGATATAAAATCCAAGTTAAGAAATACAAACCATAAACCAAAGGATATACTAAATCAAATGTCCACCTAAGGATGATGTATAAGGACCTTTGTTCATGGCCATAAGATTCAATTAATCCATAAAAACGATCAGAAGAATAAAAAAGCATGGTATCAGGCCAAGCATGTGGATTAAGACTTTGAATCAGTGGTAATACCACAAGCATAAATAGGATAAATATAAGACTTATGATTACTCTTAAAGTCTTGTTATTCAAAAGTGTTAAAATCATTGTTAATTTTCCTCAACTAAAATTTGATTTACAAAAATTGTAAATGCTCTATTATTTATTTTTTTTGATGTCCTTGTCTTAATAAATCATTGACTGTTTTGACAGGGTTAAAAGTGCTTAATGGGACTTCCACAAAGACACTGTTCCAATGGTGCATAGCCCCATTCCATAAACCAGGATGTTCTAAAGCCTTGATAGCTTTTCCATGATATGATTTTTCAGAAATAAAATACCTATTTTCTTCAACAAAGTCTAACAAATTAAATTTTTCATTCTTATAGTCTTTTACAAAACATACCAAATCTACAGGATTAAAATAAGAGGAAGAATTTAAAATATGTAAAGACCTTGGATCATTAAGGTTAATTTCTGATTTTTCACAGATTTGTAAATCTGTGTAATCACCATGATCAACCACAAAAGGTCCACCACCAGGTTCTCCTGTATTTTTAACCATACCACAAACCCTTAAAGGCCTATTTAAAAAGGCTAAAGCCATGGCTTTGGTCAAATCTTTTTTATGTTTGATATGTAGTTTTTTTCTTAAAAATAATTCAATTTCATTTAAGTCATATTCATCCTTGTTTAAAGCCATTATATAAGCATCCATTTGTTCTTTTATCTTTAAACCAATAGAAGCTAACTTTCTTTTAGATTCAATGGTAGCTTCAACATGATCTCTATGAACAACATTATCTATGTTTTTAATAAAAATGATATCTGCTTCAATATCATTTAAGTTTTCTATTAATGACCCATGACCACCAGCCCTATATAAATAAGACCCATCTTCTAAGATAAAAGGATTGTTTTCCATATCAACAGCTAAAGTATTGGTTTTATCTTTTTGAAATGAATATTCAATAGATAAGTAAGGTTTTTGTTTTAATATAGGTTTTATATATGCATTAAATAAATCTTCATGTTCTTTTGATATAGTAAAATGTAACCTTACCTTGTCTTTATTTAAATATTGTTCACCTTCATAAATATGTTCATCGATAGGGGTTGATATTTCATTGTCATAAGCATGCATTTTTATTAATGCTTTAGGTAAGGAACCATAGTTTAATTTATCCTTTAAAATAGAATAAATCATTTCAACCCGATCTCCTAATCTGGTTTTATCATAATCTAATTCTTTAATATCATGATAAAAAGCAAAGTCTTCTAAATAATCAAAGAATGTTTTAATAAAGTCGGTTTCTCTTTGTTCATTTAAATACTGATATAAGTCTTTAAACATACGGGTAGCTGCCCCAGAAGCAGGAATAAATTTGATACAATCCTTACTTAAATAATCTAATGATAAGTCAGAATCATCATGCAAATCATCAGAGTTAACTGAAGAAACAATTTGAACATATTGAGTTCCTTTTTCAAATTTATCAATAAATTGTTTCATAAAACCCCCTTATTACTTTTATTATAAATGATTCAAAGTATTTTAACTACAATTTTGCAAAAATTATCAAATGAATCATTATTTATTTTAATTTTTGTTTAATTTCTCTTAAAACCTTATGAGCATCCTCATACCAGTTCATATGGAATACCCGATAAACCTTCCAGCCTCTAGCCATTAAGAACCTTTCTTGATGTAAAAGTTCCTTTCTAGCTGTAAAGGTCCTATCATCATTTAAATCACAGATAATAGCGAGTTTATAAGCATTATACTCTTCATCATAAATAGCTAAGTCAATTATAAACTGACCAATCCCTATATTTTCATTAACTAGGTATCCAGACTTCAATAATCTATGTTTTATATCTTCTTTCATAAAGGAATGTGTATGTTTTTGAGTCATGGATTCTTTTTTATATAGACTTAACAATACTTCTTGAGCCATGTCTTGTTTTTGATTTGAGATATAAAAACAATATCTCATAAAATCCTTTAAAAGTTTTGGTCCTTGACCAGATAAGTCATCCACTTTTAAAGCTTCTGGATATATGGATGATACAAAATATATTTTCTTTCTGGCCCTTGTAATGGCGACATTTAATCTGTTTTGTCCACCCTCATGATTTAACCAACCAAATCGACGTTTAATCACACCAGATTCATCTTGGCCATAAGCCATGGAAAAGATTATTATGTCTCTTTCATCCCCTTGAACATTTTCAATGTTCTTAACAAATAAGGATTGGTCTCCTTCAGGGACTTTTCTAAAGACTTCTTTTTCTAAGCGTTTTTGATGGATGGATTTTTTAAATAAGACTTCATCCATTAAATTCAAGATACAATCCCTTTGGGTTGAATTAAAAGTAATGATACCGATAGACTCTTCAGGTGATTTATCCTTTAACACTTTCTTTAATAACTTAATCACTGCTTTAGCTTCTTCTAGATTATGTTTTTTTATAAATTGACCCTTCTTGACATAAAGATAAGAAATAGGTGGTTGATCAGGTGTTTTAACATTGGGTGAAATAATAAGTTTGCCTTGATAAAAAGCATGATTAGAAAACTCTATTAATTCCTGGTATTGAGACCTATAATGATAGTTTAATAAGGCTTCTTTATAACGATACCTGGCTAGGTCTAATAAACTTTTAGCATCATAAGTAACATTCTTTAATATTTCATCTTCTTCAAAAGGATCTTCTTCTAAAACCCGACCCATACCTAAAGAGGAAGGTCTTAATTGCTTAGGATCACCAGCAATCACAACTTTCTTAGCCCGATATATGGAAGGTATACCTTTTTCAACATACATTTGACTGGCTTCATCAAAAATAACCAAATCAAATAAGTTAAAGTCTAGGGGTAAGATACTTGAGACCACTTCTGGTGTTAATAACCATACTTTAACATTAGAAAATAATTCAGAATGAAACATATCAAAGAAAGCTTTGATACTAGGTTTCTTTTGTCTCTCTAAGATTCTTTTGATGTCCATAATTCTTTTGGTATTGGCAAAATCTAAGGCATGAGAAAATAATTTCATTTCAAAAGACTCTCTAGCCACATGTCTTTTTTCATCCATGAATGCTTTTAATTTATCCATATGCTTTTCATAGTCATTAAGAATATATAAATACTTTTGATTCATCGCCTTGAAGTTTTCTAAGAAACCTGTCATATAAGCATCAAAGATATAAGTTCTTAATTTTGGGTTTTTATGTAAGACTTGTAAATCATGATCATGGATGATTAGATTTAAAAATTCAATCTCATAAGCTGATAATTTATCGTAATTTACCTTCATTTTATTAAGTTTCTTAATGTTTGTTTGTAAATAAGTTCTTAAGTATGAATCTTCCATCAAAGCTTTTAATAATTTCTTATGAATTGATTTTTTAGCTGACAAATATTGAAGATTAGTTTGATGTCTTAAATAAAATTTCCTCTTAAGTTTTCTTCTTTTAAAAAACCAAGCATGCTTCTGAGCTTCTAAATACCTACTTAAATCATTCATAAAGGTTTCAAATTCAATGATTGAAGATCTTGATATCTTGGTTTCAAGTTTTTGAAACCAAGGATAAGAACTGATGACATAATGATGATTTAAATAATCATTTAATTTTTGGTCTTTATCAAAGGTATTCTCTAAATTTTCTATGTCCTTAAAATCGACTTGGTCTAAGGCTTGATTGATGAGTTTATATACTTTTTTAGGTGTTAAGTCTTCTAAGATGTCCTTATCCTGTAAATAACGATTATAAAACTCAGATAGGGGTTTATATTGTTTATTCTTTTTATACAAAAGCTTGAGTGCTTGATTAAAGGTTTTATCTAAAGCTTTAATCTCTTCTTCTAACCTATAGATATCATTATTATGTAATCTTGAAGGAGGACTTTGTTCAATAAAGCCTGATAATTGAGTGTAAAAAACATTTTTATCAGAAGCGTCATCAATAAACATGGTATGTTTAGAAGCTTGTCCTAGACGGTGATAAATCACGTCTAGGGCAACTTTCTTTTCTGATACTAATAAGACATTTTCATTTCTTAAGACTTGATGGGCAATTAAGGATGTGATGGTTTGACTTTTGCCTGTCCCTGGAGGCCCCCATATAACAATTTTCTTTTCTTTATCTATTAAATCTAATACTTTCTCTTGAGAAAAATTAATGTCATTAATATAAACCAAACCTGATTCATTGACATCTTCATTACTTGTGTGTAAGTCTAGGGATTGTTCTTGATCATATAGATGTTCTTCATCAATTAAGCCTTCTAGTAACTCATTATAGGTGTTTGATTCAATGATTTGTCCCATGTCTTTTTGAATCATGGATGAAAAGAGTTGATAACGGCCAAAAGTAATATAGGGTTTTAAGTTAAAACCCTTGGGTTTACTTTTAATAAATTGATCTTTTAAAAGACTTTTAAAAGCTATAAATTCTTGTTTTTTAGGACACTTAAGATTTAATCCATAAGCATTGTAATATGGAATTAATAGTTCTTTCAAAGTTTTATAAGATAAATCTTCTAAGTCAGGTGCCTTTGTTTCTTGAAGACTAGGCTCAAGTTTTAATAAAGTAAGGATTAAGTCTCTATTAATAACAATATCTTTTTCTTTATTAAAGGATAATTGATATTTTTTTTGCTTTCTTTCTAAGACCACTGGCATGTATGCCAGTGGTGCTTTGATCGGAAAGTCTTCTTTCTTATCGAGGGCCTCTACATAAGGGTAAGCTAAATATAGATGATAAGTCCCTTGGTCTTTATAGTCTTTATTGATTTGTCTGTATAAAGTTGTCATATGGTTAAAAACAAGTTCATCTGCATCATCGAAACTTAAGAATTTTTTCTTTAAGGAAATAAAGTCTATTAAGTCATTGGTCTTACTTTCATCAAACAAATCAAAATTTCTAGTCTTTTCAATTCTCCCTGTATAAATATTAGGGTTTGTTTTTGATATATCTGTTAAACGGTCTTTATAATGATCTAAAACATGTGATGCATGCATAGAGAACTTTACTTTTTTAACATCTTGAGCTGTATAATCATAGAGTGCTTTTAAGAAATGGTGGGCAAATCTTTCGAGAAAGTCAGAATCTAAGCCAGGTATGGCTAAAAAATCACTTAAACGTGATGGTTTCATTTTTGCCATTTGTTGGATGGCTTCATCCGTACAAATGACTTTAGCTTCACCTTCATCTAGAAGTTTTGATCTTAATGTGTCCCTTAAATCATAGAGGTTTTCTAATAAAGGATTTCTTCTTGCCATACAATCACATCCTCTTATATTCTTCTTATAGTATAACAATAAAACCATAAACATAAAAGAAAAGGAATGAAAAAATTTCATTCCAATATTTTATGTATAATCTTTATTTAATTCTTCTTGCTACGTAAGCAATCATATCAGGACCTGTATGTACTCCAAGGACAGGAGTTAATTGAACGAGGTCTAAATTTCTAATATTTAAAACTGGTTTTAGCTTATCAGCTAAATCTTTAGCCACATCTTCATTATTACCATAATGAATGATTAAATCAATTAAATCATCTTTAAATTCATCCAATAAGATGGTTTTCATTTTTAATAAAGATCTTTTTAAACCAAAGGCTTTGGATAAAGTCACATAAACTCCTTCTTCATTGACTGTCACAATAGGTTTAATATGTAATAAGTCACCAATGGTTCCTTCAACTTTTCCGATTCTTCCACCAGCTTTTAAATACTTTAAGGTATTAATGGTATAAAAAGCTAAAGAATCTTTAAACCTTAATGTTTTTAATAAAGGTAGAATCTCTCCTACAGATTTATTTTGATCAATCAATTCTAAGGCGTATTCAACAATAAATGCTTGTCCACCACCTAAGGTTAAAGTATCAAATTGACTAACCTTTAATTCTTTTTCATTTTCCAATAACAATCTAAAAGAATTAAAGGTTCCAGATAAACCTGAAGATATATTGATAACCAATAAATCCGTGTAACCTTCTGCTTTTATCTTATTTAATGTGTCTTCTAAATCAGAAGCTGCAGGTAATGATGTTTTTACTGAGTGTGTATCTAATTTAGCATAAACATCATTGGCTTTAATTTCAATTTGATCCCTAAACTCTTTTCCATCCACAACAATCATTAATGGAACAACAAATAAATTCTTATGTTCTTTTACAAAGCCTTCTTTTAAGTTTGAACCTGAATCGGTTATAACAGCTATTTTTTTCATTATTAAAATCTCCCTTTAATTTTACTCTATCACACATAGTAGTTTACCAATTAATATTTCATTAGTCAAGAAATATTACTTTGCCTGATAGAGTAAAAAAAAGTTTTAAATTATATCAGGGTGATTGAAAGGATATATGATTAACTGTAAATGGTCATTATCATATGACCATTCACCGCTTTGTTCATATTGTTTAGGATACGAATACAATATACCATTAATAGATTGCATGTTTTCATGGTTTTTAATATCAATATACTTCACAGAACCACCAATGTGAAAATATTCAGGTTCAATATGACCATCGTCACCATCAATCACAAGTCTTTCTTCATTGGTAAAGACAAAGATTAAATGACGTTCTTCGTTTGCCTCTATAAAAATCTTATTATCTTCTATCTCATAACCTTCAAGTTGATCTAAGTCTAAGACTTCAAGCGATTCATATCGACTTATATTGGATAAGGTCTGTATAAAAACATAAGTCACTTGCGAAAAAGACATATATTCAATAGTATTATATGGTAAAGCTGAAAGATTATTAACTGAGGAAAAATCGTTTTCCACCACTAAATCATAGGTATTAGTTGTCCCTTTGCCTAGTACAGGAACAACTGAATCATCATTGCGTTTAATTAAGGCTTTGATTTCACAATCTTCATTAAACAAACCTGGACTTGCTTGGTCTATATTAAAGGCTTGCCCATCAACATAGGTACATGTAGAAATTTCATTTTCAAAAATAGAACCAGGATATTGCGTCTGACGTTCTAAACCCATATAATGACCATAAAAACATAATCCGTTAGATTATTTAAACGATTATATAGTTTTACACTATTAGGGATAAAGAGTTTTTTTTCATTTAAGTTCTTAGAAGAAAAACCAACCACTAAATAGTCATTCCAATAAGCAGGTAACTCAACAATATTTGAATTTCCATGATAGTTTAGTAGATTAACTTGTCCTCAAGACACTTCCACTTTAGAAAAAACCGATTCTATCGGTTCATAAGCAGGACTTAAGGTCACTTCTGTTTCAAGGACTTCTGTTAAACCAGCATAATAGTCTTCACCATCAGTCCAGCCGATAAAGACATAGTCATCTTTACTTAATTGAGGAAGTACTACTTTATCACCGATAGAACCCTTAATCTCTATATCTTCATTTGGGTATTCTAAAATAAAAACACCTATATCCTCATCTACTTCATTTTGACAGCTAAGAAGCAATAAAAAAGATGCAATCAACATCAATAATTTAAATTTCATAGATATAAACTCCCTTCTTCTATATTTGCATTATACAAGAAAAAAATGATTTTCAATAGACTAAGGAAAACTAAGTAAATGATGCAATATGATGCACAATACACCAAGGCATTATTGTTGTGCCAAAGTTTTTAAACAATCATATAATGATGAAAGAGGGCAGTTCATTTCATTATCAGGGTTTTTATTTTGTCAAGGTACTTACTGTTTGACGCTTACCTTCTTACCAACTTTTTTAGCTGTTTGTTTAAATAACTCTGGATTGGTTAACTTTCTCCATATAAGAAAAGATGCTAGTATTTATTAACTAACATCTTATGTCTTATTCTCTTGTTTACAACGTTTTACTTTTGTATAAACTTTTAAGGGTTAGTGCATTTGCAACCTCTTTTAACTATTTAAAATAGGTTCATCATCTATTAGTCTCCATTCATTAGACCAATATATATCTCTATAACTACTACTCGAACTTCCATTATAGGAACTGTATCCAAAGTAATAATCCCAGCTTGATGGTTGACTACTTGCATAAGAGTAGATTTTTATATACCTATAATAAGTAATTGCTCTTTCTTCTAGATAAGTCAATGTTGCAGGTAATACAATTTTCATTGGATATGAATAATTTCCAGAAGTATATTTAATCGCATGGGTTTTAATTCCAACAACATCGTAACCACCAAGTTCCGTTGGAATGACAAGCGTTTCACTGTAGTTCCATTCACCTGTATAAGCTAAAATATACGCTCCATTATTATTGATCATAAACAAATAATCATTTTCAATGCCAAAATCACTAATTGATTGTCCCCAAACAACTGAATCAACATCCTCATACCATGATGAATCCCAATTGTCCGGTTTAGAATCATGTTCAACAAAAATCGTTGCATTATCAGAGTAAAACGCTTGATAATTAACTGCAGATACAGATTCAGGTATAAATACATATTGTAATTCGTTTGATATAAATGCTTGAGATGAAATAAACATTATTCCATCACCTATTTGAATAAAATTTACTCGACCAAACGGGTCATAAAAAGCTCTTGATTTTATCCTAGTAATTGGTTTATCGTTATAAGTTACCGGCACATTTATTGTATCAGTTATTTCCTTAATCATCAGTATCTCAACTGTGGTCGAATTTTCTAAGTACACCATTTGATCATCTTGCTTAATTTCATCTTTTGTGTACCCAAAACCATACCGGATCCAACCATAATCACTGATAGAATTTGATCCCAAATTCATATCAACTAAGTTATTTTCAAATATAATAATCGGAGCTGGGACATACCCTATTTCATTATTAAATGAATCATACTTAGCAAATGTCCGGTCACTTATATCTACAATAGATGAAGGAACATATAAGATTTGGAGTTGTCGCATACCAGTAAATGCATAAAATCCAATTGATGTCAAAGTGTTAGGCAAATTGATGCGCGTTAAATGATTATCAGCAACAAAAGCATTATGCTCTACAAGATTAACATTCTTGCCATTAAACTGACTTGGTACATCTATTTCAGTTAGTTCTCCAGTGTAGTTCAATAATCCAACATAAGTCGAACGATCAACATACCAATAGCCATCTTCAGTATTCTTTACATTTTTATGAAAATAAGAACTTATAAAATCCACATCTGAATTTCCTCTATAGTAAATAGAGAATTCTTGAGGAAAAGCTTTTTCACCAATCGTTGTCACAGACTCTGGTAAAACTATGAACGATTCATCTGATATACTATAACCTATATCATCTTCAATAATCATCATCCCCTTAACAAAATCTACATTAGAAGAGTAGGAATTATTATAAAATGCATAAGTCCCAATTGAAGTGATGTTTTTGAAATCAATACCGGTAAATAACACTTTTGTGTTATAAAAAGCATAATCGCCAATAGATGTAATATGTTCGTAATTTAGTATTTCTTTCAGTTGAGTAGCATCTCTAAAAGCATTACTTGACATTGAATCTATATTCGCATGGTTAAAATCAAATGATTCTAAAAACTCATAATCCTCAAAAGAAGGTATTGATGTAAGATAGCGACTAATTGATAGAGATGTGATATTTGAAGGTAAAGCATTCTGTCTAATAGAAATAACTTTTTCACCAAAGATCTCATTAGGAATAATGATATCTGTATCATTACCATTATAAGCAGATACTTCGTACCCTGCTACACCATCTTTGACCATCAAATTAAAATACAAACCATCTGTTCCTACTCTATCCATATTTTTAGTAAAACCAGTGGGGATACCTGTATCTTCTTCTCCAATCCACCAATGTCCATTGTCTCCAATATATGGTGTTAGTCCATCCTCGCCTTGAGGTCCAGACAAAGCATCAACAGAAACAATATTATAATATTGATCAGTCCCTAAATATTTCCACTGAATATAACCATCTATAACATCAATTACTACTTCTTTACCATCGCTTCCATTTCCACCAGTCAATAATGATAAATCAATCAATTGATGCCATTCTTCTTCGTCTACATATCTCCAAACAATATATCCTTCAACAATATCAAACTCGACATTAGATGCATCGTTGCCAGACAAGAAATCAATATCTACTAAATGATTCCAAGAAGAATCATCCGTATACTTCCACATGATTGAGTTATCAATCATATCTAATTCTATCTCTGCACCATCATTACCATCTAAACCATTAGAACCTTCAATCAGAGACAAATCAAAAAGGTCAACCCAGGTGTCTTCTCCTTCATACATCCACTGTAATAAAAGGCCATCAACTTGAAATAACACTTCCCTTCCATCACTTCCACTAGGTCCTTGAATAGATTCCAACCATTCTTCATAAGAGCCATCAAATATTTCTGACTCTAAAGCTAGTTGATAAATTCCATGAATCTTTTCATACAGTTCATCTTCAGCCGTTAGTTCATATGTTGTATCTTCAATAGATGTAAGTATATCATCTCCATTACAACCTAAAACGCCTGTAAAAACAAGTAAGATAAATACACTATAAACAAATCTTTTCATATTATTATTTTGCCAAATCGCTATAGCAAATTCCCCTTTCGTAAATTGTTTTCTAACTTATTATATATAATCATTTAATGATAATCAATGCAATACCAGGTTTTTGTGAAAACAATTGTCAAACTATAATTATAGTATAGAACTGTATGTACCTTGACACATAACAAACCAGTTCTGTTTTTAACATATGATTACTATTTTTTTACCAAATGCCTTTGAAAACCTATCCTTTTAGATAACTAAGAATACTCTTGTTTTTATAGTTAAAAAATCTCTAAGCGATAAATCTTATGCCACCAAAACCAATAGAATTATTATCTACATTTTCAATCGCCACTTTTATACATTTTTTAGTTGACATTTACATCATCTTTAGAAATTTGATATCCATCGTTATCATATTTTCCTAATGGCCATTTCTTCAAGTTCTTGTTCATAAGTTCAATGTAGTGTTTCAGTATATTTAAACTCTACCTCACATTGTTAGTTGAGATTCCCCATAGTCAGTTGAAGAATAAATCTTACAAGAATTTCACCGATAAGATTAATATCTTCCCGACCGCAAGTAAAAAGTTAAACACTTAAACATAGCACTTAACTTTTCAAACAATATTATAATTATTCAATCACTCTGATTTCATAAAAAGACCAAAATGGATGATCTTGATATTGTGATAGGACCGAATCATCGACATAAATAATTAAACCTATACTGTTAAAATAGTAAGCATAATTTTCTTCATCAAAAGTTCCAACATCGATTATATGATCACCCCTAATGGTTAGGGTTTCTAAAGACTCAATTGAAAATATTTCTTCAGGTAGGGTTTGCAAACTTGATGATAATGTTAGATCAGTAATCGGTAAAGATGCATGAAACAAATATGGGTTAATCTCTTCAATGGAATCAGGTATTTCATAGGCTCCTTCTTGACCGATAAAACCGAGTAACACTTTGCCATCAAGGGTAGTTAAAAGAGCATTATTTTGATCATAATAAGGTGAATCTTCATGAATGCTGATGTGATTTAAATATCTTGTATACAAAATAAAATCATCTGCATGTAAATACGAAATCCCATCGATATCATCTATATACTCATAAAGAATTGGATATTCTTGTGGTAAATAAATATCTGTGATTATATTTTGTGTATTGAATTGATATCTGTTTAATGGCTTTGTCATGGTTTCTGGTAAAAGCAAAGTATTTGATTGGTAATCTTCAGGAACACATATTAATTCACTTAAATCTTTATTGTATAAAACTCCATCAACTGCTTGATAAAGTGGATTATTAGCATCAACAGTAATCGATTGAAGACTTGAAACATTACAGAGACTATTTAAACCCTTTGTAAGCTCTTCGTTAACATGGAAGTTGATTATATCGGCTAAAGGCGGAATATAACTCAAACCTTCCATATTCTTTGAATAAAGGATTTGATTATCTGTGATAAAGTAAGGGTTATCCGGATCAATGGAAATAGATTCTAAATGATGTAAACGGCCTAAAGTGACGTGAATATCATCACTAGTAAATTGAGCGTTTAAATGAATAGACTTAATGTTATTCTTATAAGCTAAAACATTGGGTAACCCATCAAATGGTCTATAATTATCATAACCATCTTTTATATAGATATCTTGATAACTATCTAAGATATATAATACACTTGAGGATGTTTTACTATAGACAACACCATCTTCAATATACATATAAGGATTATCATCCTCAATCGTTATTTCATAAAGATCAGGAGCATAATGAATTTCACGGAAAAAAGTCTCATCAACATCCTTGCCAATATGCAAATGTGGCAAGTCTCTATTAACAAGTCTACTTAAGGAAATATTTTCTTCAATCACCAATCTTTCAACACTTTGATTTACAAAAAAAATCATTGTTTTATCTTTATCATAAATAACACCATCTTCTTCTATAAAGATATCGTGTGTCCCATCAAGGTGGATATGACTCATATTTGGAAAAACAAGTAACAATTGATTCAAGTTAGAAAAAGTTTCATTGAGCGTTACTGATTCAACATAGGTGTTATATACACCCTGATGAATAAGGGTAACGTTTTCAGGTAAAGTGAATGATGTTTGCGTTTTTCCATTGGGATATGCCACCAGTCTAATGAAAGTATTTGAGTCACTTACTGAACCTGAATTATTGTTGAATCGATAATAAAGAATACCATCAATGGTAAAAAAATCATCGGAGTTTTTAACATCAATTTCTTTTAGATGACCATAAATATAGGTGTATTCATCCCATAAATCATAACGACTTGCATCAATAGTTAATAAGTCATCATCGCTGTAAACAAAGGATAAGAATTGTTCATCATCAGAACCAATAACAATTTGATTATCCATAACTGTATAATCATCTTTTTGAAAATCATTTAAGTGAAAAACTTCTAAATCATTCTTACCTGTTAGAATCGGATGATTTACAAATAATTGAACAGGTGCATAAGCAAATGATAGATAACGCAAAGTTGAACTATAAAGATTATAATCAGTATATGCCGGATCAAAATTTCTTATGACATCATATGCATATAAGATTCCTTTGCCTGGTACAGTAATTGCTGAATCATCATCACGTCTAATCAGTTGTTTGATAACACAGGCATCATTGAAATATCCTGGTTGAGGGTCATTGATATCGAAGGTCGATCCATCTTTATAAGTACATCCAGCAATTTTTTTAGCAAAAGATATACCATCCATGACCTCATCACGTATTAAGGTTAATGGACTGTCATACACCTTAAAATCCGTTAAGTATAAATGATAATCTGTGTTTTGAATTCCGCTTGGCAAAAATAATTTCTCAATCTTCGAATCTAAAGCAGAAAAGCCAGCAATCATATAACCTCTCCAATATACTGGAACACCAACAATCTTTGAATCACCTTTATATCCTACTAAAGATACTTGTCCCAGAGAGACAACCACTTTTTCAAAAACATCCTCTATGGCAATATAAGCAGGTGTTAATGTTAAGGACGAATTTTTGATTTCAGTTAGGCCAGCATAATATTCGCTACCATCTGTCCATCCTATAAAAATATAATCATCTTTAACAGCCTCTGGAATAATAACATTTTCACCGATCTGGCCCTCGATTTTAACAGTTTCATGCGGATATTCTAAGATAAATACCCCTAGATCAGTTGTCTCTTCTTTTTGACAACCATTGAGAAAAAACATAAAAAGAATAACGAATAAAATTTTGAATTTCATAACAATCCTCCTCTATATAATGATATTTCTAAACATATATATACTTAAGTCTTTTGTTCATTATAATTTTTTTATTAATTCTTTTCAATAGATGTTCTAATAATCAATCGTTTTTTGAGTGATTCTTGATCAAGAGCGTTTTTAAAAGACTATAAGGGTTATTTAGTCGGTGATGATTATGCTGGGTATAATCATATACCTAATGTCACACTTCAAAAGTATTTCGTTCATGCCAAGAGAAATTTTGTCTATATTTATAAGGCGAATAAAGATCCTAAGCTTTTAGAAATTATCGATTTAGCAGATAAAATTTTTAAAGTTTATAGAGGATTCAGGGATAATGAATTATCTCCAAAAGACATACATCATAGAAGAAACCAAGATAGTTATCTAAGAATATTAGATGGATATTTTAACTGCCTTAAACAGACCCACTATTCACCAAATTCAGTCACAGGTAAGTCGGTCGCTTACTCAGTGAAACTAGAGCGTGAATTAAAGACTTATTTGAAAAGCGGTCATATTCCAATGGATAATAACTTAGCAGAAAGATGTGTTAAACGTAAGCGTCAAACGGTAAGTACCTTGACAAAATAAAAACCCTGATAATGTGAACTGCCCCCTGTCAAGTAGACACGGTAAATAAATAAAATTAATATTGTATTAAATCTAAGGCTTGATTCCTAAGTTCCATAGGAGTTAAGCCTTTTAATACTGGTTGATAACGATGGTTATTGTAGAATACTATATATTCTTCAATAGCCATTTTTAATTGCTCGATAGATCTGAATTCATTCAGTTTATACATTTCAACTTCCATAACACCCCAAAATGCTTCCATTGGTCCATTATCAATACAACGTCCAACTCTAGACATGCTTTGTATAAACTTAACGTTATCTAACTTTTTCTTAAATGTTTTATTTGTGTATTGGAATCCTCGATCACTGTGAAACAATATATTTTCACAACCAGTATATGTCTTAATCGAATCATCGAATGTTTTAAAGACTAAATCGTTATTATTAGAAGTTCCCATACGATAAGCGATAATACTATTATCATATAGATCTAGAATCGCGCTTAGGTAAAGTTTTTAGTTGGACCTATAATCTTATATTCAGTCACATCTGTAAGCCATTTTTCATTAGGTTTCGAAGCTTTGAATTCTCTATTTAATACATTTTCTCCTACTTGCTCTGGCTTGTAACTCAAGTAATTCTTTCTTTTCCTACGGATTGCTGATGCAACACTTAATTCTCTCATATGTCTTCTTATACGTTTGATATTATACTTAAGTTCAAAGACACGATTCATGAATAATGTCATTCTTCTGTAGCCTAATATGCCGTTAAATAAGTCATGAAAGTTTAGAATGGTGTCTTTGATCCATTCATCTTCTTGATTAATATTATTTTTGCGTTTCAGCCATTTGTAATAAGAACTTCGATTCATTTCATATAAATCACATAAACTCTTTACTGGATATGTTTCGCTTAATTCGAAAATCGCTTTGTAGATTTTCTCTTGCTCTTTCTACTATCTCCCGCCTTTCGATTTCTTCCAACTTTTTTAAAGCTGCGTTCTCCATTTCTAAGTACTTATTACGAGCTTGTTCTTTCTTTAACTGATGTCTTAATTTTTCCTCAACTGTCATTTCAGATTCAGTTTTCTTTCGTCCTCGTTTATCCGTTAATCCTTCTTCACCATTCTCTTTATACTTTTTTACCCATACATATACTTGGGCGTAATTTACGCCATATTTAACTGCTGTTTCTTTATAGTTTAACTCGTGCTCTAAACAATATTTTACTATGTCTATTCTTTCTTCATATGTTGTTTTTCTTGACTTTGCCATATAGACCTCCGGTTTAGGATCGTAATCCTTAGTTTCTATATGACTATTATACTTGTTTAACCAATTTATTAACACTGACTTAGATGAAATTCCATATTTGTTTACGGTCATCTCCATCGAATCTTCTCCGTTAAGGTAATCACTTATTGCTGCCAACTTTAGTTTTTTACTATATGTTTTGTTCTTATCCGTAGTATTAAATGCACTTTCACCTAAAGCTTCATACTTGTGTCTCCATTCAAGTATCATTCTCTCGGGATACTTCACACCTATTGAAAACTCTTGTGATAACTTTGTTGCGCTTTCTCCTTCTATATATCTTCTTACAATTTCTAACTTTGCTTCCTTACTATATTTCAGTTTTCTTCCCATATAAAAATACCTCCAAAGTATCTTCCATAATAAATACTCATAATCATTTTGATTATTTTCTTTTTTTATAGTGTCTACTTTAGAGGTATCATATCAATGAAATCAGAGTTTGAGGTTTGTTAGGTTTTAACTTATATAATTCCATGGTAATAGACTTTCGATTTCTGTTTCTTGATTAATGGTCATATTAGCTAACTTGGTTAAAGTATCACTTAAATAATTATAAGGATTCACATTATTTATTAAACACGTCTGTACAATTGAATATAATCTAGCTGAGGCTTGTGCACCAGATACAGATTGATTGAATAGCCAGTTCTTTCTTCCAATCACAAATGGCTTAATTGATCTTTCAGCCCGATTATTGTCAATGTCAAGTTCAGCCTTGTCTAAGTAATGCATAAGGTTAGGCATTTGATTCAGTGCATAAGTTACTGCCTTTCCATACTTAGATTGTGGTAACGCATTGATAGATGCTTGATTAAGCCATGTTGAAAATTCATCAAATATAGGTTTGATCTTTTCTTGTTTAAAAGCATATCGTTCTTCAATTTCTAACTTTTTAGATTCTCTATCTAAATCAAATAACTTATTACAATAGGCTAATCCCTTAGCTGTATTTGATTTTTTAGCATCCTCAGTATTTTCAATGAGTTTATAAGCATCATTGAAATATCTTCTAACATGCGCTAAACAGCCTACTAATGTTACGTTATCTATATGATTATAACCACTATAACCATCCACATGTAAATAACCAGAAAAGTCTTTTAAGAACTCTCTTGGTATCTTACCTGATCTAGATGAATGGTAATCATAAATGACAAAGTGCTAGAAATCAAGCCTTATATAAGTTTAAACAAAAACAAGTCAGGGTCTTAGTAGCAACGGGTGTTGCTTCTAGAGGTATTGATATAGATGAACTATCTTTAGTCATCAATTATAATCTACCTGATGTGTCTGAAACCTATATCCATAGAATAGGTCGTACAGGTAGTGCCAATCATAAAGGTCAAACTATATCATATATATGTGAAGAAGATTATTTTCTATTAAAAGATATACAAAAACATATTAAAATGGAAATAGCTGTTAATAAAGAACATCCATATGATATAGAATTAAAAGGTATTAAAGCAATCATCAATTCAAATAATGCTCAATTGACACAACATAGAAAAAAGAAAAAGTAAAACCATAAGAATACACCAAGAAAATACCATCCAAAAAGTAAAAAGAATGCACAATAAAAAATGATACATTAATACTATAGAGAAGTGATATTTTCACGAATAAAAACTATAAGCCTAATAATCTAAATCATATTTGATTAAAGATTAAAATTATTGGGCTTTTTCTATAGAACTAATTTAAAAGATTTTTATTAAATATTGACATATTCTATATTTCAGTTAGAATTGTTGAAGTTGATAATAAAGATGTGTTGATCCGTCTGAAATAACTGTCGGTTCGCTGAAACACTTAACCTTGAACATAGTCTTTTCTTGCCGCCCCCAACAGTGTGCACTGTTATTTTTGATACTTTTTCTATGGACTAGATCTATATTAAGATTAACTATATTAATCACTCATAATAAATTCATTTAATTCGTTTTCATCTACTTTAAGCCACTCTATTCTAAGTAGTCCAGATTCTAGTGCATAGTCAAAATCTCTATAAAATCGTTGCTTAACTACAGGTGTTAATTTTTCATCAACATATCTAAGAACAAGTAGTAGCGATGATGGAACATTATTTCTTTTGGAAAATAGTATAACCTTGTTTAACATATAATAGAATCTTTCGAAATACATAATGGATATACTTGGATTAGATAAAAATAGAACCTCTATAAAATATACTCCATTAATATTTTGTACCATACCATCAAAAACAGGTGATTTACTTGATATAAAATCATTTACGCTAGATTTATCAGATAATTTTATGTTATATCGTATAGATGAAGTAGAACCAAAATATTTCAAAGAATTCGTTTCTAAATAATCAAAAGTTCTTTTTTCTAATTCCTCTCTAAACTTTCTATGGTCAATTCTTCTGTTAAAACGTTCCATTTATTTATCCTCCTCAAATTCATTATCAGCAATGTCTTCTTCTAGTTGTTCAAAAAATTCATCTTTCTCTTTAATTTCTTCCTCAGTAGCTGATTCAACTGGATTTTTTGCAACAGAGGGAAAACTAACATTCATCATTTGCAAATTTTGATTATGCAAATTATTTCTTAAATTAATATTTTCCGCTCTTAGTTCTTTATTTTCATTCATTTTATCTTCTAATGTATTTGAAATTGTAAATAGCTTACCAATTGAAAAATTATTAAATTTATTACTCAGTGTTAAAGTGACTAAAATTAGGACTAATATCACGTCTTCTGAAGATATCTTATAAGAATTACTACAAAAGTTAATTACAACTAAACAAGAGACGCCGATGTAAAGAATAATTAACAATAGATCATATAACCAAGAGTATTTTTTCATTTTTTTCTCCCTAAATTTTAATATTCACAATTTACTACTACGACATTTTTCCAAGAAAATATTATACTCAATACTTAATAAATATGTTTTGCTTTTAATTTAGATTGTAATAGTTTGATCAATATCATTATTACCATAAGTCTAATAAATCTTTTATTTCACTAAAACACATCACTTTGAATATGTTTTTTTTCGAAAATCAAAACATTATTTAATATCTCTATTAAGAGCAAAAGTCAAGTATTTTTTATCAAAAGTTCCAAACCCCTCAATTCCAAGTCTCAGTCCTGCTTTAACAACTGTCGGTTTCGCTGAAACCCTTCACTTTGAACCTATTTTTGCGTGTTGATCCTACACTTTGAACTATCATTTTATAGTTTTTTTCTTCAAATTGAAACACCATTTAACAGCATAATAAAGAGCAAAAGTCAAGGTCGTTTTATCTAAAGTTCAAATTCCCTCGACTCCATGTCGTAGTCCTAGTGAAATGACTGTCGGTTTCAATGAACCCCTTCACTTTGAACACAATGTCTCTTATGGTCTAAACAAAGACTTTATCGGGTTTCTATAAAAATTATGAAGAATCAATTTTCACCACCGTCATTAATGGCCCTTGTCCCTTTAGTATATACTGTCATTTAGTATAATTTAAACTTCAAAAAAAACATTGATGAAAAAATCTTGAAGTTAACCTTTTATTTTAAACATACTTTTGTATGCTAACCCTTTAGTAATTATTGTAGATATGTTATTTATTTTAGCGCAAATTTAAAAGAAAGAATATTGTAATCAATTAGCATCTAAAATGGCATTAAATTTTTCTTTCATCTCATATAATTTTGGATCCCTCTGTAAGGAAATTTCAAAATGTTTTCCTCTATCCTTTAGATGATTCAATAAGTCTTCCTCGTCTCTTAACAAATCATCTAATTCAAAATACCTAGTCACATTCTCCTTTGAAATATTAAATGGCGTTGCTGTAAAATTAAAAATATCATTCCATATAGCACTTATAATTTCTTCTTGTCTCTTTTCCAGGCCAAACATTCCATTTTTAATATAATTTTTAAGAGTTTTATTTAGAACAATAGAGGAATCACTTTCTAAAATCAATACTTTTTCGTTTATATCTTTATTAGCTAATTTTTCATTAATCACTTGAGTGGTTAAAGTTAGATTTTTAATGGTTGCATTATCAGTATCACCATCATCGCTTATCAAGTGTTCTATAGTTAAATTAGTGGAATCAAGACTAGAGTCTTTTTGCTCTTTTTGCAGATAATTCAATAAAACATATTTTACAAGTCTTGAATTTCTTTTTAAACGAGATTCCTTATTAGAATATCTTAACGATGGATTCATTGGAAAATTTTTCGTAAAATTGTCTTCATCAACATATTCCGAAACCCGTATAAAAAATTGTGTCATATTAAAAAGATAATCATTAATACAGTTTGAATAATATATTCTATAAGCAAATTCAGATACTATTTTGTCTATTCTATTACTTGTTTGCTGTGTGACATTAAAGATAAAAACAAAATTACGAAGATTTTTTATGGTCTTTTCAAAAACATCATTATCAATAACCCCATCCAATCGCTTTAACTCTATGGATGTTAGAAGAGATCTAATTTGCTGATTTCTTTTTATATCGAAATACTCTATAACTAATGAGCTGTGTTGTTTTGGACTTATATTCTTATAAGCAGTTGAAAATCTTAATAAATCATCTAAAAGATTTGATAACTTTTCTAATGGAATTTCATTTTTTATAAGTTTATAAACAGAATTCGAGTTCTCAGCACTCTTTTCAATATAACATTTTGCAAAATGATTAATCATATCATCGACATTATTTAAATGATTTGAATTTAATATAATGCTATTCCATTTATCTTTTGCTTCATCAATAAACTTGTCATCTCTAGGTTGAATGTATTTCATTAAATGATTTTTAAGAAGTTCTATTTGTTTTAACTTTTGTCCCCTAGCATTTAACACTTCGAATATATTGTAAATCTCCTCTTCTTGGTTTGATACAATCTCAACAATTTTAATATCAAGTAACCTTTCCAAAAATGCATCTAATTTATTTAAATCATAGTTTTTTAACTCTAAGTATAGATAATTAACTAAGTTATATAATTTATTTGATTTTTTAACTCTATTTATTTCGGTAGTTTTATCAAGTATTTCTTTAATATCTCTATCAAGTTCGTCATTGTCAATCATAATTACTTTTTCAGAGTCAGTCGATAATGATGTAATAAAAGTATTATTAATATAGTCAGCCCGTTTCAAAGATTTATCAGTTTGCATTTCCATAAAAAGTGATTTAATTGTTGCTAGCAATAAATATACAGTGGTAATCCGCTGTTGTCCATCTATTATTTCATAATCATCAATTCCAGATATTTTTTCACTTTGTTTTTTACTTGTCTCTGTACTTAATACTATTGCTCCTAAAAAATGAGACCATAAGTCGTGTTGGTTGATCATTGTGAATCTAATATCAGATAATAGTTCACTCCAATTATTTTTTTGCCAGACATAACTCCTTTGATATCTAGGAATTATATATCTCGACGATCTTTGAAATACCTCTGAAATACTTCTTGTTTCAGTCTTAAAAGACATTTTCCCCACCCCATATTATTATAAGTTTCTCCATTAAATAATGCGAACTACATATTTACAGCATCATTACTTAATTTTAACTTTATACCAGTCATTACCTTTAGAAATATATGGCTTTTCTAGAACTTCTCTTTCTAGAAGTCGGTTATTATTAGTAAATAAATCTCTAATAGAGCCTTCAAATAAAACAGTATCATCACTGTCAATAACTATTGCATTCATGTTTGAACTTTTTTCTTCTAAGCTTTCACGTAATGTAATCATACAAATAATCTCCTTATACAAAAATATTAGAATTTTTCCTTAAAAAATCTTCAAACTTACTTTTGCATACATTTTATGCTATATAGTCGAGAAAAGTAGCAGTCCCATCAGTTTCAATGAAACCTTCACTTTGAACAAAATTTTGCGTGTAGACCTTACACTTTAACACACACAACTGTGTGTTTTTTTTAAAACGTTGCAAGCTGAGTTGACGTCTATATGTCAACATTTGCAGGCAAACTGTTACAGTTTTCATACAGTTTCTCGCATTTATGTCCAGGCCCTGCACTTACAACTGTCGGTTTCGTTGAAACCCTGCACTTTGAACATAGTGATAGTTATGTTCTAGACAAGACGTTATCAGTTATTTAGCGAAAAACTATAAGTTTTTCTTTTTACTATTGTTAATATTTACCGATTAACTTGTACTATCGAGTCTTGATTTTGTTCCTCAAACTCGATATTTTGATTGTTCAAAACCTTTATGTAATCGATAATTATAATCTAAAAATACATTTATTTCATAAAAAGCAATTGATCAATACTTATTATAAATAATGAATCATTTCAGTATTATCACTATTAGAAGTTAATTGAAAATTGAGAGATTTCCAAAACCCAATAGAATTTAGTGCGTTGACCCTAATTATCTTTACACCAATCTTTTTCATTTCAGAAATACATTTATTCATTATTCTTGTCCCATTCATATTTTTTTTATAAATCACTTCAAAGTGGTCAATCTCTATTAACTGTTTTTCTCTTTCAAGGTAATAAGATATTAGAGCTTCTATAACATTATTTTCGTCTCTAATAATTTCAAATTCATACTCTTCCCAATCCAGTTTTAGATTTGAAGATAAAAGAAATGCTTCATCTTTTCCTGACAAAGATTCCCAAGAGCTAGATTTTAGGTTTGTTATTTTTGTTAAATCGATATTTTCATTTATTATGTTTTTCATAGTGTTATCATCCCAAGTGTTTTATACGCTAATATATCATGATAAAATTGTTTCATATCAATTGTTTTTAACATTTCTTTTGTAATAATTATAAAAGTTCCATAAAAGTATAATAATACAGTATTCCGATGAACACCATTAACAATGATAAGAGATTTCCGATAATAAAAGCATTTCTATTTATTATCTTAGATTCTTCTCGTTTAAAGTCAGAAAAAACTTTTAAACCTAAGACAACTATCAATACTTCATAAACACCAATAATAATTGTTGGTGTTATTAATAATCGTTCTAGTATTCCTATATACTTTGCTAATTTGAAATTTTCATCATGCACATACTCTTTTAGTATACAGTTCATTGAAAGTTTTATAAACTCATGGCCAAAGAATGTCGCTATTAAGACAGCATTAACAATTATAATAATTTGTTGATCAATAGTTGATATATCATCTATAATAAACAACTCTAATAAGAGTAAAATACTAAATACATGGACTAGTTGATCATAAATCAATATCCATATATTAAACTTCTCGTTTTTAATGTTTTTTACATATGGAATCTTTGTTTTAATTTTAACAAAATAAGATTTAAATAAATCAATTAAAAAATGCATTAAAGCGAGTATACCTAACTTCAAAACGTAAACAAACAACAATTCAAAATTACCTGGATTCACAATAAGCCAAAAAACTGTCAGCATAACAATATAGGAAACATACGTTTTAAGTGCATGAAGAACACTTCCAATAAAAGGTTTATTACTTCTCGTGGCTACATCATTATCATTTTGAATAATAAAGTCACCAATCAAATGAAACATTAACAATAGATGAAACATTTTTTATCTCCTTTTTAATGATTTTATTCTATAAGCACTAATACCAGATTTTTCCTTACACTTATAAAGCTCTTCGAAACCCTCTTTTGAAAGCAGGTTATTTATTGTTTTTGTAGTAAGTATACCATCAAAAATAAACTCTTTGTGTTCTAGGGATGTCCGATTATGATAATATGCATACTTTGTTGCAGTATTAATGGATTGTCCGATTAAAAATTCTGATTTATGGATATTTGATTCTAACTTAATTATTTTAACCGGTGATTTTTGCATTCCAATGCCGTATCCCAATTTTAAATTTGGATACGCTAAAGCTAAATTTTTGATATATGAAATAACTTCTGTAATTAATTTATTTAGTATTTTATAAGACTTTAAGAATTTTTCTGTTTCATAAATTAAAATATATCCATCACCTGTCGATTTAGAAAAAACAACACTTCCTTTATTATCATGGATTAAATTATTAAACTCTAATATAATTTTTTCTGCTAATCTCACATCATTATCATCATTTATTAAATTTGAAGAATTCCTCATATCAATAACAACTGTTATAGCATTATTAATAATTAATGACTCCATAAAATACCCCTATCTTTTTCTAAGCATAAAACTAAATATTACTATCTATCCAATTATTCATTTCAGTTTTAATTGAATTACTCGTGAAATAATCTTGATAAGGATGTTTTTTCAATAATTCTTCATTATTACTAAACTCTTTAATATTAATATATGAAGTGTTACTTATTGCAATACTTGAAGATGTTGTCTCATTTCCATAATTTTTACAAGTTACTTTTGACAGATAATCTGCTTTCGCCAAGGCTTCACCTATCCAGACTTTTTCATTGATTCCACTACCTTTTTTCCCAGCTTTAATGATCAAATCTTCAGATGTAGCCATCCCGATACCAGCCCTTACAGGATTAAGGCTTTTCTTCTTAAGTAGTTTATTTAGCATTTTTATATATGTGTTTAGCCAAACACAAAGATTAAAAAGTTCATTTTCTGTTTGTTTATTTGGTGAACTGAAAACACCATAAACACAATCTCCTCTAACGCCTATTTCTCTCACTAAAGTCGATGATTTCATTATTTCAATTATTTCTGATGAATAAGCTCTGATTGTTCTTGCTACATCTTCTTTTTTTGTTTTTGCAAAAAATTCTGTAGATCCTCTTAAGTCAACAAAAATTGCTGTAACCCAACTTTTAATCCCGTTATCGTAAGTCCATCTACTTTCATCTTTAGGAATACTATCTACATTCTCAACAGATGTGCTAATATCAAGAATGCTTTCTACTCTTTGTTTTCCTTTTTCATAATCATAACCCATTTACTCATCCACTCCTTGAAAAATATCTCTTTAAAAAAATCCCTTTATGAAGTACCTATTAGTGATATTCTATATAGTTTATCCATTTGATAACTGACTTCAAATAACTCGTTTAATGCATTAAATAATTTTATAGTTGCGCTACAAAATTCTAGATAATCCATCTCAATTTCACTTACTCTTCCACGATGAGAATCTTTAAAAATAATAGTGTTTTTATCAATGTTAAAGTCTCGATCGAAATGTCCTTCTGCATTTCTTATTTTGTTCGAAATCAATCCCGTGTAAGGTAAACTAAATGTATCAAAAACGCACAATAAACTAGATAATTTCATATATTTCGAATTAAAAGAGTTAATTACGTTATCAAACCCAACCTTTGCTGAAGACACACAAAATAAATTACAATTTCCTCTTACAGTTATGTTGTTTAAACCTATAATCAAATCAATTTTGTCGCAAAACAGTTCATATGCTTTAGCATAAAAAGCAGTTAGCAATGCTACATGTTTTGTAGTAACTGTATATTTACCACTAGTAATGTCGGTTTTCAGTTCATCCATCGAGTTTAAGAGTGGGATAAAATCCGGTAAAATTTCCATGTACTGCAAAGTTATTTCATGCATTCTTTTTTCAAAGTCAATATAATACTTCTTATCTCCTAGTAACTTTGATAAGTTAACAATCTTCTGGTGTTCAGAAGAATTAATTATTTTATTAAACGTAGTTGGGTAGTCGAGAATTCTATTTCTTCTATTTTTCTCAATAAATGGTGATAGTAAAAAAACTCTCGACTGGTGAACAACCATTAACATTTCTAGTTCATTGGTAATCTTAAAGGCTTTTGGTTTTTTCCAAGTATCAATCATTAACCTAGTTAGTGACATCTCGTTTAATTTTATAATTAATGTTCTAAATTTCTCACTGTTCCATAGATTTGAAATTATCGTATATTCATTTTTATATTTAAATAATCTAATTAAAGCGTTTTTCAACCTGATTAAATTATCAATTCCTTGTTTCCCATATGAAGCAAATGATCTGATAAACGGAGTTGGTTGAAAATAATCATCATCCTTAACAACTTTTTGTTGTAAAAATTCTGATGATAACTCTACTACAAAATCAGCTAAATCATTCGTAGAATTAAATACCTCTGCATTATTAACTAAAAATTCAATGCCAAGATTTTTCATTTCAGGTTTAGGTTCACTAGGTATTGTTACCAGCCCAGTGATTTGCGTATGACAATTTGGACAATTAAAATTGATAGTAATATTCGAGAAGCCAATTTGAGTTCGCAATCTAAAACTAGTGTTACATACTGAACATTTAATATAATTATTACTTACCATAATTTTAAACTCCCAATTAAATATACTATCTATTAACTACAAGGGCCTTGTCCCTTTAGTATGTACTGTCATACTAACCCTTTAGGTTAGACTGTTGAGGTTAATATTCTACTTTTAAAACACAAAAGTGTTGTTTTTTTAGAGCGTGTTGAATGTGGACTTTTCATCTAAACTAAGATCATAACTGTGTGTCAAAATCCGAAGTTTAAATCCCCTCAAATACGTTGTCGCAGGCCTAGTGAAACAACTGTCGGTTTCGCTGAAACCCTTCACTTTGAACCTAATTTTGCGAGTTGACCCTACACTATGGACTGTCATTTTATAGTTTTTTTTCAACAAACTAAAACATCGCTTAACATCTCAACTAAGAGCAAAAGTCAAGTTATTTTTATCAAAAGTTTAAATCCCCTCGACTCCATGCCTTAGTCCTAGTGAAATGACTGTCGGTTTCTATGAACCCCTTCACTTTGAACATAATTTTACGTGTGACCCTATACTTTAACACACACAATTTTTTGTTTTTTGAAAAACATTGCAAGGTGAGTTGACGTCTATATGTCGACATTTGCGGCAAAATGTTACAGTTTTCATACAGTTATGTGCCCGGTTGTCGCAGTCCTTCTGAAACAACTGCCGATTCTATGAAACCCTTTACTTCAAACACACTATTTTAAATTTATTTCAAAATTCCAAGCATCTCTAACCATATTTTTTATAGTTAGCTTTGATTCTTAATCTAGCTCTTCTTTAGCTTTTGTAGTATCTGTATAACTGATAGCTATATCGCATGGTCTTCTATAAGTTATTTCATGTGGAACATTTACATTATTTGCGTTCATAAATGAATTAACAAGTTCAAGTATTGATGTTGCTTTCCTTGTACCTAGGTCATATATATTTATACCTGATTTATAAGATTTTAATGCACAGAGATGATCTTTTGCTAGATCAACAACATGTAGTAATCTCTAACGCCTATTCCATCAACAGTTTCACAATCATTTCCATATATCCACAAATTTTTCTTTAATTCCTTTAATAACTTGGATAAAATATGGTACTAAGTTATTGGGTATACCAGTAGGCACTACACCAATCAGCTCGCTTTCATGAGCTCCTACTGGATTAAAATATCTTAATAGCGTAACAGAAAAAATCCTTGCTTGCTTTAACAGTGCCAATTAAAATCCGTTATCTCATAACTTTTGCTACACCATAAGGATTGGTTCTTTCTAACAACTGTATAGATTAACCAAATAGTTATTATCCAACTCCATAAACAGATGCTGAAGAAGAAAATATAAGCTTTCTTACATTATATTCTAAAGCAAGCTTTGCTTAAGTTTATTGTAGAAAGTAGGTTATTGAAATAATACTTAAGTGGTTGTTCAACAGATTCTCCAACTGCTTAACAACCAGTAAAATGAATAATATCATAGATTTTTTCATTTTCGAATAACTTATTAAGAGAATCATAGTCTGTCATATCAACATTATAAAAAAATATATTTCATCTAGTGATTTCCTATATTTTTGCAAGCGTTTCAATCAAAAAATTATTAGGGTAATCCACTACTTTTACATAATATTTATTGACTAATAATTCAACAACAGTATGTGAGGCAATATAACCTAATAACCCCATAACTGAAACTTTTATTATTTAGATGACCTCATCTAAATTATACAATTAGTGAACATCTATGACACTAATAATAGTTATTTAAATCCTTCCATAACTTGTAAACTTTCTTATAGTATATGAAAATCAAAGCAACTCCGCCGATGCAAGCTAGTAAGATAGATTCAAGAATACTACCTATATATATTTCAATTGGCAAAAGCATTTTAATTTGCAACATTAAAATCCCTATAATAATAGTTATTACTAGAATTATAAACATATCCTTCCAAGGAAATAGACTCGAAAAATTAATTTTAGTCAACTTACTTGTAACAATTAGTTGAACTAACTGCATTAAAAAAACGGATACTAAAGTAGCAATTGCAGGTCCAATAAAACCAAATAATCTATAAAAGGCAATATTTAAAATAAGGTTTACTACTAATGTGAAAATAGAACTGTATAAAATAAACTTAGTTTTTCCTAAGGCATTTAATATCATTCCAAAGTATGTGAACCTCATTAATAATAATAATGAATAAAGTCTAAAAACTAGAACTCCATCAATATATTTATCTGAATATAATAAAGTAATTACATCTGGAGCAAAAACAAAGATTCCGACAGTAAAATATGCTAAAAATAAAAATGAGATGATAATGATTTTTTTCCAAAGTAGTATTGCTTTTTCAACTTCATTTTTATGGATAAAACTAATTATCACTGGTAATCCAACCGAAGTAAATGCTAACGCGATGAAAGTAACGGGTAATTCTTTAGCTGCATTAGTGAATATGGCCATTTCCTTAACACTAAAATATCTTCCAACTATTAGTTTGTCCATTTGCTTGTTTATTGTTCCTACTAAAGATGCTAGTCCTATTGGGACCGAATAAGCAAAAATCATTTTTAAATACGCAAATTCCATACTGAAATGAAACTTTTGAATTTTTTTGCTAACAATCAAGTAAACAATAAAGGTAAATAATAATTCTACAAAAACAAATAATATCATATAATAAAAAAACTCAAGGTTTAGTAACTGAACTATGATTATAATAAATATTAATCCTATACCATTTGAAATTTTATATATGATTAATTTGTTAGAACTATTATATACTATTAATATTTTACTAACACTAGATATAATTAGTTTTGACCATGGATAAAACGCTAAAACAAACCAAAATGTTTTTAACATGGGATTATTGAAGTATTCAACAATAAGATTTGTAGATAAAATTAATATTAAACCTATCAAGAGTCCTAGAATAGTAGAAAAAACAAAATATGTGGATAAAAATTTATCCCTTTCAAATTGATTAGTTGCTCTTGATAAGAAATAATTTATACTATTAGGCAAGCCTAACATCAATAATGTCATAGCCAAATTGGTGATTAATAATATTTGAGAGTATGTACCATATTCTTCGAGGGTTCTAAATCTCGATAATAACATAGCAGAAATCATAGATATTGTTAGTGTGAATATTTCAGAAAAAGATAACTTCGCTGTGTCTTTTCCTATTGCTCTGTTAGACATAGTACACCTCTCTTTTAATTAACTTATTGGATATATATACCATAAGACTATTTACATTTCTTCACATAATATATCTACTATTTTTTTACTTGAGAATCCATCTCCATATGGATTATCAGCTTTAGCCATTCTATCATAATCAGATTGATTAGAAATAAGATTTTTAATATTTTTGTATATATTCTCAAAGTTTGTACCGACTAATTTTAAAGTTCCTGCTGTAACACCTTCAGGTCTTTCAGTGGTATCTCTCATAACTAAAACAGGAATCCCCAAACTTGGAGCTTCTTCTTGAATCCCTCCACTATCTGTTAATATTAAATAAGACTTTGACATGATATTATGAAAATCTATAACTCCAAGTGGTTCTATTATTTTAATTCTATCAAAATTATCAAAGATTTTTTTCGCAGTTTCACGTACAATTGGGTTCATATGAATAGGATATACAACTTTTATGTCGCTGTTCTCTTCGAGTATTTTTTTTATCGCACCGAACATGTTTTCCATTGGGGCACCAAGGTTTTCACGTCTATGTGCGGTCAATAATATTAATTTAGAATCGCCAACCCATTCAATTAAATAATGCTTGTAACTATTCCTTATAGTTGTTTTTAGTGCATCTATTACAGTATTCCCAGTAATATAAATTGAAGATGGTTTTTTCATTTCATTTTGTAAGTTTTTAGCAGTTTGTAATGTTGGAGTAAAATTATATTTCGCTATTAATCCAACAGCTTGTCTGTTAAACTCTTCAGGGAATGGTGAACTTAAATTATAAGTTCTTAATCCTGCCTCTACATGACCAACTGGAATTTGTAAATAAAAACATGCAAGTGACGTTACAAAAGTAGTAGATGTATCACCATGAACTAGAACAACATCAGGTTTTTCTTGCAATAGTACGCTTCTGATTTGTTTTAATATATGAGTAGTAATATCAAACAAATCCTGTCTAGGTTTCATGATGTCCAAATCATAATCTGGAAGTATATTGAACACCTCCAATACTTGATCAAGCATTTCTCTATGCTGAGCAGTAACTGTTACAATAGTTTTGATATTTTCCCTTGTCTTTAACTCTTTTACAACTGGACACATTTTGATTGCCTCAGGTCTTGTACCAAAAACAACCATTATTTTTTTATTTTTCATCTTCACACACCATTTCTATAGAGTATACTTGTCACTAACACTTAAAACATTTTTAGTATCTAAAATTAACAATTTTGAAATTTTCTTTTGATTTTCTTTTATATGTGTATGTCCTACCATAACAACTAACAAATCGATATTACTTATAAATTCATCAAAATCAAGAATTTGGTTATCAACTATTTTTTTATTTACATGAGGATCATATACTTTAATACCAAAAGAAAGATGGTTATTCATTTTTTCTAATAGTTGTAAGGTTGGACTCTCTCTAACATCATCAACATCTTCTTTGTATGTTATTCCGTATAAACCTATTTTGGTTATGTCACGAATGTTTTTCTCTTGCATTATAGTTCTTATTCTTTTCAAAACATGATCAGGCATAGAGTCATTAATTTTACGTGCAGTCAAAATAAGATTTGTTAAATCTGGATAATCTCCAACTAAGAACCATGGATCCACCGATATACAGTGTCCTCCTACTCCTGGACCAGGCTGTAATATATTCACTCTTGGATGCATATTAGCAATTCTAATTATCTCATAAACATCCATATTATCTGCACGACAAATCATTGCCAATTCATTTGCAAATGCAATATTTATATCTCTAAAAGTATTTTCTACTACTTTTGACATTTCTGCCGACCTTATATCTGTTACTACGATATCTGATTTACAAAAATGTGAATATAGTTTTTTTATTTTTTCACCTACATTAAAATTATCTGCTCCGATTGTCCTAGAATTGTGTTCAAGTTCATAAATCATATTCCCTGGTATTATTCTTTCAGGAGCATGTACGAGATGTAGGTCTTTTCCTAATTCAAATCCCCTTTTTATAATTTCAGGTTTAACATATCTATCAATTGAGCCAGGTGAAACTGTAGATTCAATGACTACTATCGAGCCTTTTTCACAAACATCCATAACTTTATTAATGGCAGAAATCACAAACTTCGGATCAAGTTTTTTACTTTGCTTAATATAAGGCGTTGGTACAGCTATAATATAAGTACTTGTTTTTTGATAATCAGTGGTAAACAAAATTCCGTTTTCTATGGCTTTATCAAACAGTTCTTGTAACCCTTTTTCTTCAAATGTGATCTTTCCTCCAGATAGGGTATTTACGAGATCATCGCTCAAATCTGTTCCCACAACCTTAAAACCTGCTTTAGCAAACATGAGCGCTGTAGGTAATCCAATATATCCCATTCCTATTACATTAATCATAATTACTCTCCTCTTTTAGTCATTTGAATAATTTATTCTACATCAAATTAAGGTATTTCTTTATTATAACACTATAATCAAATTCATTTAAATAAGATTCGTTCAGTATATTATATTGGTTATCAAGTAAATAACTAAACAAAAATTCTTCAAGAATATTCTCTGAAAAATCATTCGATTCATCTAGAGAAACACCTATATTAGCTTTTTTTATCATTTTTGAAACTTCACTATTAGCTCCGCTACCATTTATAACTGCTATTATTCTTTTTCTTAGCATAAAAGCTTCATATATTTTTCCAGGCACAACTCCTACATCATTTTTAGTATTCCAAGTTGAAATAATAACAAAATCAGCTAAATTTTGGATGTTTATTGACTCAGTTCTTGTCACGTAATTTAAATCAAGTAAAATGCTTTCAACATTATACTCTTTTGCCTGTCCATACAATACTTCAAAGTCATGTCCCATATATATAAATTGGCAATCCTCTGTATCCAAAACTTCTTTATTAATTAATTTATTAATGATTTTAAATATTATGCTTACATCTCTCTTTCCATCATATAAAGACCCAGAATAAACCAACTTTAATTTAGCATTCAGTTTAATTTTATCTAAGTTACTATTATTAATATTTTTCTTTTTTATTAACATCATATCATCTAAATCGTAACCATTTGGAATGTATTCAAATTTATTATCACAAAATCTAGAAGTATTGAGCAACTTTTCTTTTAAGTGTGAGGAAACTGTCGTTACTTTATCTGCTTTGTTAATAATTGCATTTTGAAGTTTTAACAATTTATCGTAATTCTTCTTTCTTCCTAAATACTCATAAACTATCGGGTCTCTGAATTCGGCAATCCATTTTTTTGCAATTTTCTTATTTATAGAATATTTTGCTACATCATGAGTAAAAACCCTAGGTGATGATGATATAACATAATCAAAACTATATTTTTTAAATTTTTTAATTTTCTTTTTTGCTAAATGAATCCACATTGTATGTTCTATAAAAAAATACAACTTTTTTATTGTTTTTTTGAAAATAGATCTTATGTTTTTTTTAGTTTTTATATTATTTTTATAATTAGTTTTAGTATCACCATCAATAACAGATTTTTTGGTTTTTAATTGATACTTACTTTCTAAAAAAGAAAATATTCTAAAATTTCCTACTCTAAAAATGTTTATTTTCTCATGCTCAATACAAAGTAAATTATTGTCAATTATACTGTTTAAAGGGATCATTTTTGTAATCAATGTAACTTCTACATCTTGTCTAACAAAATATTTAATCAGTTTTGAAATTCTAATAGTTCCTATTGCATTTTGCGGAGCAAATGTAGATGATATAAAAAGTATTTTCATAAAATATTATGTCATCTTGAATTTTCAATGACTTTCCTACCTTTCAATATTAGTATTTATTTTACAGTCTGTTTAATTCCTTCGATAATGACTTCATTATGACTTTCACATCTTAAAAAATTCAGAATTTTAAGAAGTTTTTGTTCGTCATAATATTTTTTTAATAAGAATCCTTTAAAAAATTTATCATCTACTTTAATAAAGAATTTACTTATCCCACTAAATCCGGCAAGATATCTTCTTATATTATTCGTTGCAAATTTTGAAAACTCCTTTTCAACAAAGCCGTCTCTTGTGATATTAAATGATCTATCTAGAAACCTTTCCAAAACCTTTTCTTTTTGTATTCCTTTTAAGGCTTCTATTCCTTGTGAAGTGACTTTATAAGGAACAAAAGATAAAGAAGGATTTTCATCGACTAATATTTTAATTAGCATTCCTGTATCCCAATATTCATTATTATATTTATTAAAAATAAAATTACCTTGACCATATATAATATTTGCGCCATTATATTCTTCCATTGAACCTATACAATGACTATGCTGGCATACAACTATATCAGCTCCTGAATCAACCATTCTTCTAGTAGACTTCATAAGGTTTGGAGTCGGGTATCTATAATGTTCAATTCCAGCATGATATAGAACAATTAGGAAATCAACTTCATTTTTGAGATTTTCGATATCGCTAAATGTCTTAAAAGAATCATAGCCATTCGCTCCATAACTATTACTTTCTGAAATGGAAAATTCATTTTCAGCGCAAGAATAAAATCCTACTTTTTTTCTATCTTTTTTTAAAATATACGATCTATACTTTACATGATTATTATGATTAATTCCAATGTATGGAATTTTATTTTCATCCATGATGCGCATAGTATCTAATAATCCTTGTTGATCATAATCTAAAATGTGATTATTTGCTAATGATATTATTGAGGGATTAAATTTTTTTATTCCTTTTATACATTTTGGATTAATCTTTAAATGTGGCCCAGATTTTTTAATTTTACTTTCGTTAGTTGTTATTGGTCCTTCTAGATTAAAAATTCTAAAATCAGCGTTTAACCATTCACTTTTTAATGATTTATCAATTACATTATCAATTTCTCCTGACTCAAATAAATCACTATTATTTTTAGTAGGAATAAAATCTCCACCTATTATTATTTCCATTTAACATTAAACTCCTTTTTTTTATCAACTTTAGAGATAAGCCATTTTACCCAAAGCTCTTGTGGCCAGTAATGTCCTTTTATGAAATCATTAACTGTTCCGTCTTCTGAAATATAGAAATAACCATTTGAATTTCTAACAGCTATATCCGAATATCCATATGACATTTCAATTATATAAAAATTTCCTTTTTCATCAAACAGTATATCATAAGCCATCGAATCAAAATTATTATCTTTATTAATCTTAGCACAATACTCAATGATGGATTTATCAACTGGTGTGTTATAGTCTATAAGACCACTTCCACTGGCTCTAAAATCATTATTTCTGTTTGTTCTCCAAAACCAAAATGCATATTTGTCTCCTATTACTGTAATTCTTAAATCTTTTAAATTATTCTTCAAAAACTTTTGAGCATAAAAATATCCAAAATTATCATGCTTAGTGTTCAATATATGATTTTTAAATTTATTGAATATGAAATGATTATCAATTTTCCTAATTAATTTTTTCTTGCTTTTACATAAAGAGACACCAGTGCTACCAGCGCCATTCGATTTTTTAACTACAATCGGATAGTCAAGATTATTTGCGATTCTTATCGACTCATTATAATCAAAAGAAGTGTAAGTTTTTACAACTTTAGCATTTATATGATCAAAAATATAACTTTGTGCTATTTTACTATCAAAATGCCATACTGTTTCATAATTTGGAATGATTATCTTTTTTAAAATATGTTGAATAAAATACACTTTTTCCTTAAAAAATTGGGAACTTTCATTACCCATAAACTTCGGTTTCCATATAATTAAATCGTATTGTTTAATATTTTTTATCCAATCTAATCTATCGATATAAACAGTATCATATGGAATATTATATTTCTTGAAAAAACATTCGAATTTTACTGACCAATCTACTGTAGCAAGTTTATCATATATTTTTTGTTTAATAATACTATTGGGATTAACTTGTTCATGGCTTATACAGATACATATTTTCATAATTTTTCCTCACTATCTAGCTTCTTCTGCTTTTTATTCTCTCGATTATTTACTATGGTGTATGAAGTACTTATAAAAAGTATAAAGGTTATATGTTTGCTGTCATAAAAAACCATTGCAGATGATAATGCAAAATATCCAAAAATAACATATAAAAGAGAATATCTAATATCTTGTGTAATTTGATTCTTATTAAAGATTAGATTTTTAATTGCGCCTAAGTAATACATCAAATATAAAAATAATCCGACTATACCAACACCAACCAATAACTCTATAAAATTGTTATGAGAATACTTGGCTTCGAAAAAGGTATTGCCATAAAGCACTCGGTAATTATCAATTCCATAACCAAGTAATGGTTTGCTTAAAAACCAATCGAACCCATAAGAAGTCATTCTTGCTCTAGAAATTATTGATCCTTCTGAAGTTTCTCCACTACTTAAGTAATAGTACAAATTTTCGAGTCTTTGACCGATAATATTATAAAAAATTTCAATACTAAATACTGCAAAAATAAAGATAACAATAATTAAAGTTGTAATAAACAAAGTTTTTAGTAATTGAGAAATATTTGATTTATTTTTCATAAATACTATAAACAAAAAACCTAACATTAAAAATATAGTGGCTTTTCTCGATCCTGTCAGTAATACAATAGTAATAAATAGCGGGAGTGGCAAAATCCACTTAAACTTGTGTGAATATAAGTAAAAACTAAGTGAAAATATGGATGATGTAGCAATAATCATACCAATAGTATTTTCGTTTCCTAAAACATCACCAAATCTTCTGATATTATCTAAATCAATGTTCAATAAAACATAAATAGCAGCAAACAAACCACCATAAACAAAACTTTTAAGGGCAAAATAAATTTTCTCAATTCTATCAAAATAATTGATCAATGCAAAAGAAACTATAAACAACTGAAATAATGTAAATGTTTTTTGCATCGTTAATGATATGTTTAAGGCGTAGATTGTAGAAATCAGACACATAAAAGTAAAGAGAAAAAAATATAACAAGGAATTATTAAAAACAATTTTTTTTGATAATAATATTTTAATTAATATTAAACCCACAAATAACATTGCTAAAATGTTACTTATAATGTTTAAACCTTCTCGAAAAGTAAAAATGTATAAACTTTGTATGTACAAAAACAAAGTCGTTTGAATAATAATTTCGTAACTATTATTATGCTTTTTGCTTCTATTAAAATTCATTCTATCAGCTCCATTACATATAGGGCATATTTATTCTAAAACACTTGTAAATTTTGAATAAAAAATATTTAAATCAAAATTTCTAGCACGTGATAATGAAAGGTTCTTAAGTGAATTTCTAATGTCTTGATTCAATATTAAAAATTCAATCGCTTTAAATAAATCGATTTCTGTACCAGACAATTTCCTATTCATTGTAAAATCAGAAACCACATTAAAAGTATTAATTAAAATGCCATATTTGGCTAAAAAATAGCCGTTTGAATTAATCTTAATAGGATCCCCTTCATTTAAAATTTCTAATGGGCCAGTTGGACAATTTGTCGAAATCACAGGCAAACCACATGCCATAGCCTCAAGAAGTGAATTAGGAAAACCTTCCGAAATGGATGGTAAAATAAAGAAATCACAATTAGACAATATATTATAAGGATTGCTTTGGTAACCAAGAAAAATTATATCATTATAAAATTCTGATTCTTTTGCTAAATTTGATATTTCTTTTTCTAAATCACCTCTATGTCCTATAAAAATCAAACTAATATTATTGTAATAGTTCCTCAAATTATTAAAAACCCTAACTACATGATCAAATCCTTTTTCAGCCTTAAAAGCACCCATCACACACATTTTAATGTTTTTTGTTTGAAGTTTTTTTGAAGTATTTACATCCAAAGGTAATTTTGACTTAATATTTATTTGTTGTAAATCGAAGGGATTTGAAATAACTTTAATTTTTCGAGATAATTTTTCAGGTAAATTATGATCTCTTACTATATCATTTTTCAGTCTATCTGTTTGTACTATTAATTTATCAATTTTGTTAAGAAATCTAACATAAAGTTTGCCATATTTTTCATACTCTTTATATCCTCTTATTGTCAATATTTTTTTTGACTTTCCTACTGAATAGTAATTAACAACATTTGCAGCATATAAAAAACTTATTACATAGTCTATATTATACTTTTTTTTTATCAAGCTTAACTTAACTATTCTGAAAAGTCTAATAAAAACTTTTAAAAAGAGAGATTTCGAAGATTTTAAATTCATGTTTATTAAATCTCCATATGTTTTATAACTTATATTTTCATTATCAAATAACAGTATTTTAACAGAATGACCATTTAAAAATAAGATCTTAGAAAGTAAAGCAGTTACTCTCTCTGCACCACCAGATTGAAGATGCGGAATAAGCAACGCAATATTTAACACATTATTCTTGTGAGTTTTCAATATTTTTTCTACTCCTTATCAGTTTGGCTGGATTTCCTGCAACAATTGTATAAGGTTTCACATCTTTTGTCACAATAGCGCCTGCACCAATAATAGCTCCCTCACCTATAACAACACCAGGCAAAATTATAACTCTTCTCCCAATCCAAACATCATTTCCAATTGTTACAGGTTCAATTTCACTATACCCCTGTTTTTGCATTGGGATATCGGTTCTTCTAAATTCATGATTCTGTGTGTATACAATTACCTCTGGTCCCATGTTTACAAAATCACCAATCTCAACTGGTCCTAATATTTCACAATTAACACCAATACCAGAATTATCTCCTAAGGACACTAAATGATTGAATACGGCGCCTTTTTCGATATTTATATTCTTACCAGCTTGTTTCAATATACATCTTCCAAAAATTCCTCTTAAAAATTTTGCAAACTTCATGTGTCTTGATAGAGGTAGGTTTTTAGCAAATATATAATATAAAACTAAACATATTTTTATTCTAAACATTTCAACACCTTCTTTGTTTAAAAAATATTTCTTGTAATAATCTTTATTGCTTCGGATGATGTGTATTCCTTAGCTTTTTGAATACAATTATTTCTTAATTTAAAAAGTTTATTTTGATTTTGAAGTAAAAATAGCAACTTTCTATGAAAGTCAATTTCATCATTAAAAGCGAACGTAATTCCGGTTATATTTTCATCAATTACATCTTTATGCGATTCCCATTTCGATGCTAATACAGGAACACCAGCCAAAAAACTGTCTACTATTGTTCCAGGAAATCCCTCGGTATAATATTTTGTCGGAAATAACAGAAGATCATAATTTTTTATAGTCTTAACTGTATCATCATATTCCAGTATTCCTTTATATTTTACTTCATTTCCACTATTTTTTAGTTGTTCAGCAAAAATTATTTTATAAGTTTTTTCAATGGGTCCATAAATATCAAGATATATTTTCTTTTCAAATAAATTTTCGTTAATTCTATTCACTACTTGTATTGCATCACTTACACCTTTTTTTTCGTTTATTCTAGAAAGAATACAAACACTTAAAAAATCTTTTTTAAATTCAGAAACTTTTTCAGTTATGTCAATCGGATTAATTGATTTAAAATTTTTAAAAACAATAATTCTTTTATTTGTGACAATTTTCATTAAATTTGTTTTTAATGTTTCAGTTTGAACATATATGTAGTCGATTTTATTCATTTTAGATATTAACCATTTGTTTTTCTGCAATTCATCCTTCAACCATGCTCCCACAACAATATAATGAACTTTAAGTTTAAATATTTTTCTTAAGCTCACAAACAATGGAATGAATACCTTTATGCCATTTTGAGCTGGCAATATTATAATGTGTTTAGATTTTATAGCTAACATAAGCGATTTGAAGAATAATTTTATTGGTTTTTTTTTCCAATCACTTGTATCAACAATACTAATGTTTTGTTCCCCATATACTTTTTTTAGTTCATCTGTAATAATCCTTGTTTTAATTGTCTGACCGCCAATTGCATTTTTTCCTGAGTTGAAGTGTCCGCAAACTCCTATTCTCATTAAAATTGTTTTCCTAAATTTTGAATATACCATAATATTGATTCCTTAAGTCCCTCTTCAAAAGGCCAACTCGGTTTATAATTTAGCATTTTTTTTGCTTTAGTGATATCAGCATTACTGTGCATAATATCTCCTTTTCGTTCAGGTCCAAAGTTAGGTTTAATATTTTTGTTTAATACTTCCAAAAGAAAATTGTAGACATCAATCAAATATTCTCTGCTACCATATGCAATATTAAACACTTCGCCAGCGAACTTTGATGGGGCTAGACATGCTTTAAGATTAGCTTCAACAACATTTTCAATATAAGTGAAATCTCTGCTTTGATTCCCACTTCCATCTATAGTTGGTCGCTCATCGTTTAACAACTGCTTTATAAATTTTGGAATTACTGCAGCATATTGGCCTTTAGGGTCTTGTCGCTTTCCAAAAACATTAAAATACCTTAATCCAAAAGTATCTAATCCGTATATGTTTGAATAAAGTCTTGCATATTTTTCGTTCACCATTTTTGTTAAAGCATATGGAGATAGCAAATTACCTTCTTTACCCTCTACTTTAGGCAAAGCCATTTCATCACCATACACCGATGAACTAGATGCGTAAACAAATTTTTTTACTCCATTTTGTCTTGCTGCTTCTAACATATTTAAGGTTCCTTTAATATTAATCTCTTCATATAGTAATGGAAACTCAATACTCCTAGGAACGCTTCCCCAAGCAGCTTGATGGAGTATATAGGTAACGTCTTTTGAAGCTTTTAAACATGTATCATAATTTCTAATGTCACCATTTATAAACTCATAATTAGAATTATTAAGAAACATATCAACGTGTGCCTTTTTTCCTGTAGATAAATTATCAAGGCACTTTACCTTATAACCCATATTCAACAACGTTTCACATAAATTTGAACCAATAAACCCCGCTCCACCAGTAACCAAAAAAACGCTACTTCTATCAAACTTTATATTCTCATATCCCATTTGTTAAACCATCCTTCTACAGTCTCCAATACTTATAACCTTCATTTTCAAAGGCCTGTCTACTAAATATTCCTTTTATGTCTATTAACACCTTGTTTTTACTTGAATTTTTTTTGAACATAGCATCAATGTCTTTAAACGCAAGTTCCAAAAACTGATTGTGTCCAACTGCGACAACTATTGCATCCATATTTCGGATTTCTGACATAGCATGAAAATCAATACCGTACTCCTTATTGGCCTCCTCAGTATCAGCTTCAGGATCCGCAATAACTGGAATTATACCGTATTCTTTAAGTTCATGTACAATATCTATTACTCTAGTATTTCTAGTATCAGGACAATTTTCTTTAAAGGTGAACCCTAAAATTGCTACTTTTGCATCTTTTACCGGGATATCTGCGTTTATTATGTTTTTTATCAAATTTTCTACAACATATTTACCCATATCGTCATTTATTCTTCTACCAGATAGTATTATCTGAGAATGATATCCCAATTGTTCTGCTTTATATGTTAAATAATACGGGTCAACTCCAATGCAGTGTCCACCTACAAGTCCTGGAAAAAAATTTAAAAAATTCCATTTAGTTCCCGCAGCTTCCAGTACCGCCTTAGTATCAATATTCATTTTATTGAAAATTATTGATAATTCATTCATGAAAGCTATATTTATATCTCTCTGAGAATTTTCAATTACTTTAGCTGCTTCAGCAACTTTAATCGATTGAGCTTTGTAAACTCCCGCATCAACTACTAACTCATATACTTTAGAAATTGTTTCGAGAGAATCCTTATCCATGCCTGACACCACTTTAGTAATTGTTTCAAGTCTATGAACTTTATCACCTGGATTTATGCGTTCTGGCGAATATCCAACCTTAAAGTCTATCCCACACCTTAACCCAGACTCTTCTTCAAGAATAGGCACGCATATATCTTCAGTTACACCAGGATATACGGTTGACTCAAAAACAACAATTGATCCTTTTCTTAGATTTCTACCTACAATTTTACTTGCAGATTCCACAGGTGTTAAATCGGGTGTATGATCGGATTTTACTGGAGTTGGAACTGCAATAATGTGAAACTTAGCTTCTCTTAATTTTTTCTCATCTGAAGTAAAATCAACTTTCGTATTTTTTAATGCTTCATTACCAACTTCTTTAGTTAAATCAAAACCATTTTTGTATGAATCAATCTTTTCATTGTTAATATCGAATCCTACTACATCTACTTTCTTTGCAAAAGCAACAGCTATAGGCATACCAACATAGCCTAAACCTACAATAGAAATTCTTTCTTTTTTGTTTACAATATCATTAAATAAGCTCATTTTCTTTCTCCTTCTCTCTTCTTTCTTATATTGTATAAAAATTTATATAATTCTCTAATAAAAATAATTGGGTATAAGATTACTGTTTTAATTGAGGAAATCAAAAACATTATGTATTTTTTATTTCTTTTGTATGCAATTGCTAGTACTGCATTATGTCTAAATTTAATATATGATATTTCTTTTTTATTTAAATAACTAAAATACTCTTTTTTAAATCTATATAGATCATTCTCACCCTTAATTTTAGCTTCACTAAAGGAAATACCGCCATCATTTAACTTAAAGGCAATAACATCCGATTTATCCAAGTGGCCAATTTTCAATTTTGCATTTATAGACTTGAGCATTAAGTAAAATTCTTGTCCCATATTTACATTATCAAACATTCCTATTCTTTTAAGGCAATCTGATTTATACATGAACGTTGGAGTTCCTGTTAAATGATGCATTAAATGCTGCTTAAGTAAATTTTTTTCAGAAAAATCCTTTATCCAAGAAAAATTTCGAAAATCAACTAATTTTCCATTCTTATTATGGAATATTAAATTAGTAAAACAGAGGTCTAAATCATTTACTTTCATATATAATATCTGGTTTTTTACTTTATTTTCTAGATATATGTCATCATCATCTAAAAAAGTAACGTAATCCCCATTCGATAACTCAATACCCTTATTTCTTGATAAAGCACCTCCTAGATTATTTTCATTCTTAAAGTATATAACCCTGGGGTCATTTAGCATTCTTACTTTATTCTTAATATCATAATATTTCTTTTCACTGGTTATGTTATCATCAATAATTATAATTTCAATATTTTTGTAAGTTTGATTCAATACGGACTCTATAGCTCTGCTTAATATATTAAACTCCCGTTTATAGGTTGGTATTATTATCGACACTAGATCATTCAAAGTACCTACTCCTTAATGTTACATTTTCAAAAATCTATAAAAATACTCATTGTCTTAAACAATATTATTAAATCTCTACCTAAACTAAAATTTCTTAAGTATTTTGTGTTGTACTCCATTTTTTTCGGTAGTATATTTTTTATATATGCATCATCAATTTCTTTTTCATTTAGATTATCTAGCTGACTAGCCTCATCTCTATAATATATACTAGCTTCAGAGGTAACACCTGCAGGCAATAGTAATGTTGATAACATTTCAGGTGTGTAAAATTTGACATATTTCTCTACTTCTGGTCGTGTTCCAACAAATGTCATTTCACCCTTTATAATATTAATTAATTGCGGTAACTCATCAATTCTAAACTTACGCAAAAACTTTCCAATTTTTGTTACACGATTATCCATTTTTGTAGTTAATTGTTGTTTTAAGTCCGAATTCATTTTCATTGTTCTAAACTTAATAATTTTAAATTTATTGCCATAAATCGTAATTCTTTCTTGTTTAAAAAAAACCGTTCCAGGTGATGAAGTTTTTATAGCAATAGCTATTATTATCATCACAGGTAAAGTAAGAATCAACAATAACACAGAAAATACTATGTCAAATAATCTTTTTAATCTAATTTGATGTTTTCTTTTCCTTAATATTTCATAATACTCTTTTACATGATTATTTTTCATCTTATTAGGTAATTTTTCCCATGATAGCATTAATTAATACCTCTACTCTTGATATTATTAACAACTTCATTCAAACTAGTTGCTATATATATAATTTCATCTTCTGACAGGGTAGAATAAAGAGGTAAAGAGATTTCATTAACATATTTCTTGTAAGCTTGTGGGTAGTCATCAATATTAAAACCTAAAGCCTTATATGCAGAAAACAAAGGTAATGGTTTGTAGTGGACATTGGTTGAAATACCTCTACTTGCCATTTCAAAAATCACTTTATTTCTTTCTTCAAGCGTGAAATCAATTAAGTTGCACAAAAGTAAGTGTCCTGAACTTTTAAAATCACTTCCTGTATGTTTTATTGTGTCTATTAGTTTTTTATCAATAAACTTTTCATAAATTTTTATAATATTTTGTCTTTTTATCAGCAAATCATCGTACCTTTTCAGCTGTACAAGACCTATTGCTGCTAATACATCAGTCATATTTGTTTTGTAACCAAGATAAATTATATCGTACTCCCAAGCTCCTTTTTGAGTTTTTGAAAACGCATCCTTTGACTGACCATGTAAACTATACAGCATGAACTCTTTGTAAAATTCTTCATCCGTCATACCAAAAGTATTAGTCCAAACTACCGCTCCGCCTTCAGCAGTGGTCAAATTCTTAACTGCATGAAAAGAGAAACAACTTATGTCTGCAAATTGACCAGACCTTTTTCCTTTGTGTAATGCTCCAAGTGAATGTGCGGCATCTGCAAGTATTGCTACTCTACCTATAGACTTTTGCTTACTATTATTGGCCTTGAACAAGTATTTTTTTTCATTTACAATACTAATAATTTTATTGTAATCACACATAACACCTGCTATGTCCACCGGAATAATAACTTTTGTTTTTTCAGTAATTGCATCTTTTAATTTATAATAATCCATTTCAAATGAATTTGGTGCAGTATCGACTAATACAATTTTTGCACCAACATGATGAATTACAGAAGCTGATGCAGTATATGTATATGCCGAGGTTATAACTTCATCTCCAGGACCAATACCTAAAATACGTAGAGATAGTTCCATTGCTGCAGTTGCTGAATTCAGACAGACGGCTTTTTTGACACCGACATATTCTGCTAATTTTTTTTCCAAAGCTTTTGTTTTAGGACCAGTAGTAATCCAACCAGAACTTAATGTATCCTTTACTTCACTTATTTCTTCTTCAGTTATATCTGGAGGAGAAAAAGGTATATTTCTTTCTATCATATATTCACCTTCTTTAATTATTAAAAAATTCAATTATTTTACTGTCATCATAATTTATAGTTTTTAATTTATCAGTTATTTTATTGTGATGAGTATAACTTGATATTAATATCCCATCATGTCTAAAATGAATAATTTCTTTTAAACTTATAATAGGCTTGTTTAATAATAAATTGCCTTGTTTACGTGGATCATCATCAATAACTGCCGCAATTGATAGTAGCAAGTTTTTTTCAGATCCAACAACATCTAACATTAATTCAGCAACCTCTCCAGCTCCATATAACAAAATGTTATTAATTCCTTTATTGTAGACTTGGTTTAAAAATAATACAATATTTTCTTTAGCTGAATTATATATGTTTTGTGAAGCATTTAAATATTCGATATTTAACAGTTTCCTTCTTTCCATCCCTTTATTAGTGATAAAATACTCTACAGTTTTTGTAGAGTGTTTCTTTTTTTTGATAAGCCCTTTTTCCACAAAATTCTCGATATAAGCATTCGTCATTGAGACAGCCACTCCAATGGTTTTACTTATTTCCCTTTGGGTAATATTAGCATCTTTTTCAATGAGATCTAATATCATAAATTCCTTATACAAAAGCGTTGGCTTGAAAAACGAGTTATCACTCATGACTTCACCGTCCATTGTTCGATAATTGAATAATTCTATTTTATATGATTATTAGTTGTTTTACAAGGGCAAATCAAAATTTTTGTTAAAAAAACGAACAAAAGTTTCAAAACTATTTCTCATATTTTCAAAAAATGTAGCTTCCGTAAATTAGAGGTCCCCCTACGCGGTACCCTGGAGTATCATATTGAGATAATGGGGGAGGGGGTAAATTTACAATTATTTTCAAAATTTCTATTCTCTTGTGAGATACTGAAGTTATTTACCAGTTGATAGGAGCAGCAATAATAACATTATCCTCTATAATAGCGAAATAAAGCCATTGATATATTTCACTAGACTAGTTTCAACTGGTAAGTCATAAGTTCAAAAACGTCAAAAAATGCTGACTTTATTAACCAGTTACTTACCTATTGCTTCAACCCCTAATATAAACGTGGTTGTTAGATGTATTGAAACTGTATCTATCTTCTGACACTTCAATCATAGACTTTTTAGTCACTGTACATTCTCACTTACATTATGCATTGTAGATAAAACAATAAAAAAAGCCAAAATATCAAATATGGTATTTTAGCTTAAAGGTTTTAACTTCTTATTAAATCATTCATAAATTCTTCTATCGTTTGATTAGAATAATCTTTTATTGGTTTGGTTAATCGTTCCAAGTTATCTTTAATGGACTTTTCAAAGAACTGATATTTGTTTTCTATGAATACTGTTTTTCTTGATGCATAATTACAAAGATATCTTACTGCTTTAAATACAGTATCTTGATCATAGCTTTTATAGAGTTCTTCGAATAGTTGGTTATATAAGTAAATATCTAGATCATAATCATCGATATATTTGTAGTTAATCAGACAAGATGTTAAGTAATGTTTATTAGGACCTTGTTCTTTGATTTTCTTCTTAATGGCTTCTTTTCTTTTAATGCGTTTCTTTTGTTCTTTATTAAGATGTTGAAAATCTACTTCTTCAATAACAGGTTCTTCCTTTACTTTATCTTTTGTTACTTTAATAACTGGTTTACTGATCCAGTATTTTGTGTAATCTTGGTCTTTTCTGCTTTTGGTCATTACGACAAATCTCTTTTGAATCCCTCTTGAAGTAATAACATGTTCTTTTAATAGATCTTTATCAATTAAATCAATTTCTGCAAGATACAAAATAATTTCTTGAAGTTTATATTTACCAGATACATATTTACCATTAATCGTATTTAAGATAATATGGGCTAAGTCATCAATACTTGCTTCTAGGAAGTATCCTTTTTGATAGACGCTAATTAAGGTAATCAAATAACACATAACTCCTACAGGACCATATCGTTTGCTTAATTTGATAATCTTTGGATCATTAAAGAAATCTACATCAATATTGAAATAATCGAGTCCTGCTTTATTTGCCATGTTTAAATGCTCTCGCTTTATGTAATGTAATAAACTCTTCAATATCTTTTTCTCTAAATCGCCATCCACTTGGTAATTTATAACCTTTTAACTTCCCTGCTTTTACATATTGATATACTGTTCTTTGTGATAACTGTAAAAAGTCTGCGACTTCTTTTAACCGATAACCTTGTAGGTTATTGTTGCCTTTCATCATTTAATCTTCTTCTCCTTTTAATTGTTCTTGTTCTAACATATTTGCAATACGTTCTTCTGATAAATCTTCTATGCGTCTAATATTATGGGCATAGATCATGGTTGTTTCAATATTCTTATGTCTTAATAGTTGTTGGGTTGATTCAATACTACCGCCATGTTTTAAGTTTAAATGAGCAACGGTATGTCTTAATGAATGTGGTGTTATCTTTGGGGAATCAATCCCTGCTTTTAACAACATCTTTTTAATCATCTTACCTATGAAGTCTCTTGATAATGGCTTATCATTTTCTTCTTTTTGGTGTCTTGTGAATAAGAACTTGTTTTTATCAGTTCTTTTTCTTTTATATTCATTGATAGCATTTACGACAATCTCTGGCAACTTAACAAATTCATCTTTGCCATCTCGTCCTTTACCTTGAACATAAAGAATCGGTGTTTTTCCTTCTAAAATACTTATATCTTTAAGCTTCGCACGCGAAACTTCTACCGTTCTTAATCCAGTCACAATCATGAGTACAATCATCGCATGATTTCTTAACTCAATGATATCACCCGTCTTTGGTTTCGACACTTCATAGAGTTCACCGACTTGTTCTAAGGATAAGGGTTCTTTACGGTAAATTTGTTCTACCTTAGCACCCTTAACCCCTTCAGAGATATCATTAATAAAACATTCATCTAATTTATGATAGCTTTGATTAAGTCTTGCCCATCTATAAAAGCTTTTAATCACCACCATATGTTTTTGAATGGAGGTGTTGGTTAATCCTTTATCATAAATATGGCTTCTATAATTTAAGACTTCACTTCTTCTTGGATATCTAATATTTCTACTTTTTAAATAATGCGCATAATTCTTTAATATCCCTTGATAATTTTTAATACTTAATGTTTTTAAATCTAAGTTCTCTAAATATACTTCAATCGCTTGATCGATTGGATGATGCTTAATCATAACAACTCTCACCTACTTTCCCTTGTTGTTTTAAATAATCATATTCATATTGGTAAAACTCTTCTATGGATATATTAAGCGTGCTTGCTAGTTTATAAGCCATCATTAAAGAAAGTCTTAATCCACGTTTTCCAGATTCTATTAACTGGTAATGGTTATAACTCATACCTGCTCTTTCAGATACTGTATCAATGGTATAATCATTGTCTTTTCTTAATGCTTTTAAATAAAATCTTTTAGACATGGGTTTTACCCATAGGGCGATAGCCTTTTATCTTCTTTATCATTTTATCTTTTTACTTTCCTTTACTTTACTTTGTATGAAAAAACATTAATAATTGGTGTTTTTACCGGTTTTGCTAAACACCAAAAAGTTGACACTGTCAACTAAGCTATCAAAGATTAAGGGAAATGTAAGCCATATCAAATCTAAGTTATCTATATCAACACATAGATAAACACATCAATGAAAACGGATTTTAATCTAACCATTAGAACATGAAATTTTGGTGAAGATCAGATTATGGTTAAATATCTATAAGTTTTATTATGTGGTTTATGTCTTTCAAACCATTAACATTATCAGCTTAGAGACCTTTGCTCGAGCTAATACTAGTTTATCAAAATTATTTTAACGAAATGAAAGTATTTAATTTTTTTGCAAAAAGTGTCTAACTAGACGTGTCCATTAGCAGAGAGCACAATTTTACTTAAAATTTCACTCTATTTTTTTGGCCTTAAATAAGCCATAAAAGGCAAATATGAACTTTTAGCATCATTTATAGTAAAGTTCATATAGAGGTAAAAGTGTCTAGCCAGGGTATTTGTATAATCTTTTTTACGGTATGTCAAATAACCGTATGCAAACTGTAACAGTTTTGATATAATTGTTTTGCACGCAAAAATTAACAGGAGAAAATAATGGATAATAAAGAAAACGAATGGTATCAAAGATACTTTACAAAATACCCACGTATTGGTGGGACACTTAGACGCAGGAAACGAGCTTATTACTCAGAAATAGTCGATGATTTCAAACATTTAGATGGTATGAGTTTATCATCCATTAAACGCTATGAACTAGGGACATCAGATTGTCCTGCATCAGTCATCTTTGCACTTGCTTCATATTACCAATGTAATATACAAGAACTATTTGATGATGATGCTTCATTTGGTAGAGATATTGACATGAGAAAAGATAATTTTCGCTTTAGTGAAATATCTTATAGAGAAACTCCAACAGGTCCTTCCTATACATACGCTGAAGAACTAAAAGGATATAGACTAGACTATGGTCTTAAGTTAAACAAAGGTGACTATGACCTTGTTACACTAGAACATGATCATCAAAGTTTAAATTTACCAATAGGCGCCAAATTATTCTTCAGGGTAAAAGACGTTCGTAAGGAAAAGTGGGATGAACTTTTAAACCATGAAGAAAGAATCTACTTTGTTACACTTGAAACAAGATCAATTGAAACATTCCCTAAAAAGCATAAAACGAAAGATGGGACTGTCACCTTCATAACAAAAGCACGAGTAATTAGTGATGTATCTTCAAGTAAGATGGTCATGTATCAGTATGATAACAAAACCAAACATATCACGTATCAAGCATTTAAAAGAGGTATTATTGGATTTGCAGAAAAAATAATTATTGATTTAGTTTGATTTTACACACAAGTGTGTGTGTTCAAAACGATTTTTTTATATTACACTAATAGCGGTGAAGATCAGAAATAGAACATGTTAGCTTAAATAAGCGATGCATGTTCTATTTCTTTTTTTATTGGCCCTTAACCCTTTAGATGTGCTAATTGACTTGATAATAGAGCCTTTACTAGGTAATATACATGCTAACAAAAAGGAGGTCTTCACCAAATGAATCAAACCATAGTAGAAATTATTGAACCTACACCTAGGTTTAAAGACTTAGAAACCAATCAAATATTAGAAAAGAAAAAAGTAGCGGCTTACGCCCGTGTCTCAACAGATGAAACTGATCAACTTCATTCTTATCAAAATCAAATTCAAGAATATACAGGACGTATCCAAAAAAATGAAGAATGGGAGTTTGCCGGCATGTATGCTGATGAAGGTATTACTGGGACTGACATGCGTAAACGTCCAAACTTTATGAAGATGATTCAAGCTGCTAAAGATGGACATATTGATATGATCATAACCAAATCTATCTCAAGGTTTTCAAGAAATACCGTTGATATCTTAACCGTTATTAAAGAACTTAGAACCATCGGTGTTGAAATCTTTTTTGAAAAAGAAAACATCTCTTCTACTGACCCTAAAATAGATTTAGTCTTAACCCTCATGTCATCAATTGCTCAAGAAGAATCAAGATCAATTAGCGAAAACACCAAATGGGGAATCCAAAAGAGATTCCAACAAGGTAAACTCATAATGAACACTACCTGGTTTTTAGGTTATGACAAAGATGATGATGGAAACTTAATCGTTAATCATGAACAGGCAGAAACTGTTAAATACATCTTTGACTTATATTTAAGAGGTATGGGTGTCACAGCACTTGCTAGACACTTACAATCCGAAAACATTAAAAATGGACGCGGTGCAGTCGCTTGGTATCCTGATACCGTTAAAGAAATCTTAAAGAATGAAAAGTATGCTGGTGACTTAATGTTACAAAAAACTGTGACTCTTGATTATCTAACTCATAAAACATTAGAAAATGATGGTCATGCCACTAAGTACTATATCAAAGATGCTCATGAAGCTATTATTGATAGAGAAACCTTTGATATTGTCCAAACCATGTTACAAGCAAGAGAAACCATTCTTTCTGTTGATAATAAAGAACGTAGAAAACACTTAGCAAGAAAACCCATTAAAGGATTAGTTTATTGTTCTAAGTGCAAACGTATGTACAACTCTAAAATGCACAATTCAGGTACAACTTTTAAAAAGAGTATGCTTAAATGTCATACCTTAATCAATAATCCGCATAACTGTGTTAATCCATCTATTCATGAGCCTTTATTAGAACGAGGCACACTATATGCTATCGAAAAACTCACTAAAACACCTTCTATGCAAGAAGACTTAATCCATTATATGGAAAAATCACTGAAACAAACCAACTCCCATGAACCCTTAAAAGCATTAAGACAAGAAAGTAGATTAATTGCTAACGCTTTAAAAGCACTCCCTAAACAAAGAATTAACTCAACCATGACAGATGATGAGTTTAATAAAGAATATCAAGCACTCAGTCAAAAATATGAAAACATCAAACAACAAATCGAAGACTTAAAATCAACCATCACCAAAGAACTTTTAATGCGTAGGCGCTTCTATGCATTAAAAGCATTCATTGATACGGATTATAAAGACTTAAGCATCATTAAAAGCTTTTTCGGTTTAATCTTGGTGATGGGTAAGAATCATGTCCGTTATGTCATCGATGATACATTTTCTATCATTGATGAATTACATGAAAAAATCGATACCATTAAAAAACTACCGATTATTTTAAAAGGTACCTATTATGACATTAAAACAAATGACAATCTATATTACGAGGTAAGTATTTATGAAGGAAATTAAAATCATTGAAACACCAAAAGTTACTTATAACAATTATCAACCATTAAAAAGAGTTGCGGCTTACGCAAGAGTCTCAACAAAACTAGAAATGCAATCTTCTTCTTTGGCTTTACAGATTAAACATTATGCCAAAGTAATCATCTTTAATCCTGACTATGTATTTGCAGGTATTTATGCAGACCATGGAAAAAGTGGTACAACCATGAAAAAGCGTGATGGCTTACAATCACTGCTTAAGAAAGTCTATGCAGGACATATTGATTTGGTCCTAGTTAAATCATTATCAAGATTCGCTAGAAATACATTAGATGCTTTAAACATCATTACAGAAACAAGGAAATTAGGGGTAGAGTTCTACTTTGAAAAAGAAAACATCTCGAGTTTAGATCCAGCCATTGATATGTTATTTACAATGATGGCTTCTTTAGCTGAATCAGAATCAGAATCCATGTCACAAAATATCTCATGGAGTTTTCAAAAGAATGCACAAAGAGGAAAAGTGCCTTTACAGAAATGCCTGGGTTATCAAATCACTAAAGATAAAAAGTATGTCATTGATGAAGATATAGCACCACACATCAAAAAATTATTTCAAATGAAACTAAAAGGTTACTCAAATCAAGATATGATTGATTATTTAAAAGATCATAATATTAAAACAACCAAAGGCAGTAACATTACCAATGCAACACAGCTCAGATGTATCTTAACTAACGAAAAATATATCGGTCAGTTAACCTATGGTAAAACTTATATCAAGAAGATCAATAATGATAAAGCTACGATGATCAATAATGGCGAAAAACCAAAATACATTATTAGAAATCACCATGAAGCCATTGTTGATCATGATACTTTTAATCAAGTACAAGAGTTCTTTCAATCTAAAAAAACAAAATATACTACTCAAAAAGACAATCCTTATAACCAATTTGTCTATTCCCTTATGCATGATAAATACTTACATTGGAAAAGTAAAGTGCCAAACAAACCAGAATATGATTTATTAGAAAATGAATACAAACGAAAACAAGGCACACCACGCATTTATTCTAAAACAGCAACCCACGTTACCAGAAAAGCAACAATCGCCTTAGCAAGAAAATTTAGCGAATTAGAAGCAAAGTTTGACAAGCAAGTAGCTAAACAATTAAACAATAAACCATTAGAAAGAAAACTAAAGAACTTAGGGAATGATTTAAAAGGCTATAAAGATGATTATTTTAAACTCATTAAAAAAACTATACTTGATCCAGCTGATAAAGCATTAATTAAAGAATTAGAAGATATCATTATTAGCAAAAGCATTGAATACGTTAGAATTGAAGATGAAGCACTACCACAAAAAGGTTCTACTTCTCGAGTTAAAGAAATCAAGAAAGCTATTAAGTATATTCAACTACCTATGGTTGAATTCCCAATAGATACGATGAAACAAATATTTGATAAGATTGTTATTGCAGATCAAGAAAATTATATTTTTGTCATTAACACATCTGATAAGCCATTAACTAAAGAAGCACTAAAAAAAGTAGCAGAAATGAATCCGCTACTTGAGAGTAAATGTAAAGGTAAGAATAAAAGTGTTGAGTTTGTTAATTGGAAAATAGTAATAACTTGATTACTATCTCCTTTTTTGAGTTACTGAAAAGGTATCAAAAGATGATATTTATTTCTTTGAAACCGTATCAATTTGCTTCATTGCTTCTTTTATACCATTAAGTTTTTGATTATTTAATTGAGAGGGATCTTTCAATAAATCTCTTTTTGCATACTTATATTTAAGATGCAATTTATTTGGTATTTTGGTTTGCTTATATTTATTAACTATTACACCAGTAATATTTTTATTGTGGTTTTTATCAAGTTTCTTACTTTTTCTCTTATTATATTTGTGCCCATTTTTTATCAAGATTTTTTTGACTTTACCAATAAATGTTTTCGGAAACTGTTCATTGCTTGAGAATGTTATATCATCAACATAAACAGTCATTTCAATATTATATCTTTTTGATAGTTGAGCTATTTCCTCAAACATTTCTCGATAACTTAAAAATGACAAAATGTTGCTTACACTCGAACCTGTAGGTATATGTTTTGTAGGGAATTTTACCTTGTTTTTAACTTCCTGCTGCTCTAAGTATTCGTCCACCTTGTCATTAATCTTTATATTCTCATAATTTATTGTAAGAATCTCACTGATTATATATGCAACATCAGGAGACATGTTCATTGTATTGTGAAAAAATTTATAAACATTCCCAAATGAACACATTGGATAAAATTTTTGAATATCAATAGAAACAACGTTAGAATTATTTTTGTGGCTAATATGATTTTGAACGTAAGAACTACCTCTTTTTGAAATTAAATAATCTGGCAAGTCAACTTGATTAAGAAATTTGAAAACTCTGTCATGGATTACCTTAAGCATTCCTCTAGGAGTTTCAACAATGCGACTTTTGATTGTTCCTCCATTACTGGTTTCAACAATAAAAACACTATAGTTATTAATAAAAGACAAATCTTTATCAAGATAGCCAATTTTATCATAAAAAAGAAGTTTAGCCAGTTTCTTCTTGCTTTTAAGATTGAATAAGGCATTCTCCATTATACAATATCCTTTCAAAAAAATTAGTTTCCCTAGATTCATCATTAATTACTTAATAACAAATCTAGAAAAACTAATTTCTAGTTATCTTTCTCTGCATCAAACGAAGTTAGTTTAATGCAAGCATCAACTAACTCGTTAATGCTTAAATCAGGATAACGTTTGCGTAGTGTAACACAAATGAGTACTCTGGCAGGGACCAACAATAATACTTGAATAAGTAGAATCGTTGGTTTAACAAGTGCAGAAATTGCACCTATCAAAAATGCTTGCATCTTCATTGTCCATCCTCCTTTTTTATAATCTCACCTTAACTAGTATTAGGTGGCTCCTCTTGGTCGATTATAAGAAGTCTGGATAGGGTACTACACAAATTTTCAAAATTAGTGATCTACGACAGCTCCTCTTACTACTAGCGAGATATAGTGTGCTCTATCGGAATTGGTCCAATGTTTGCTCACTTTATTGCCTGGCGTTTGTTGAGGTGCTTCCTTACCTGTATTGGAAAGTTTTTGGAGCATATGCTCCCGCATTAAAATGCAATAGATGAGGAGTCTATTTACCCTTATATTACATTCATATTTTATCACGTGGTGTCTTATTAATCAATAATATCAAAATATGCTTTTTTTCATATGCACCAAGCTGTATAAACTGAACGGTAACTACAATCCCAAGTATCAAGAATCACTCCATCAACACACGCTGTGATGTGTCCAGCCATTTTAAGGATGTAAGTACCTTTTGGATGGAGTTCAGTAAAGTCACTACCTTTAATTCTTGGTTCACCTTTGACTGGTTTGAATATGATTCTTGGGTAACCTTTGAAATAATCATATAAGAATTTGGTATCTTTATAACTTGTATACCCAAGTTCCCGCTTTTTTCTATTCAGTTCTCGTCTAGTTTCTAAGTAGTCTGAGTTGGTCGCAGTTGTGATTGCTCTCACAACACAATCACTTGTTTTTAATCCTTTAGGATGAGCATTGTATTCTTTATACATTGTCACTCCACCTTTCATTAAACCAATTGACAAGTTCTCTTGATTTATCTGTTTCAAAAAATGGATCTAGAAAATCATTCTTTCTACCGTAAACTGTATATCTTTTTTCTTCTCTAAAGCAATTGATTGTTATGGTAAATAGTGTATCTCCTGTTTTGATGTCTGCAATTCTAAAGTCATCATAAAGTGGTCCAGCAAGTGGGCAGTTATTTTTAAACCAAACATACATGGTTTCAAGATTAACTTTTCCACCATCTTTGAGTTGTTTGAAAATGTTACCCATGCGCTTTGTTTTGTTTGATAGGCTTTCATCTTTACAAAACCAATCGTACCAGCCCGCTTCAATTTGAGTATGTACGTCTTTAGATTCAAAATCACCTTGTTTAAATCTTTCAATAAAATCCTTGAGTTTTATTTCTTTTTGCATAATTTAAGTCTCCTTTGTTTTTTTGTTTACACTATATATCACTCAAAGAAGCATAAATAGCAAGTCAAATTTCTCACTGTAGTGACTTTTTCATTTTATGATCCTATCCTATTAAACTGACACGAAAGAATTAAAAATCATCAAGTTTCAAACGAATAAAACGTTTGAAAGTCGATGAAAATCGATAATTGTATAGTTTCATGGCATTTCATGCAAATTACTGTTTTTGAATCACAATCATAATCGCTAACACAATTACTTGATTTTTTACTTTCCACTTATCGTCTTAATATAGGCCATAAGTCTTATTTCTTATGGGTAGAATAAAACACTAATTGGAAAAACCAATATATTCCAATAAAAAATACAGGAAATCATCCTGTAAATCTTAAAAATCATTAAAATATCTAATTTTCATGTCAACGGTTGCAGTGATTCATACATAGAACCGACAGTCTTTTCTAAAGGGTGTCGGTGCAACGAAATATATGTGGAAAAGTCAAGTGCTTTTTTCACTTTTTTTATCGCAACAAAGACGTCAAATATGTCAAAGGTTGCAGTGAAAAATACATGAAACCGACAGTTGTGAACAAAGGGTCTAGAGTGTCAAGTTCATTATAAAAATACTTTTAATAGTGTCAAGTTCAAATTGTTTTTACTCTTTAATCATAAGGCATGTTATAAATTTATCTTTACCAATAAAATTATTTAATAACGGTGTATAGAAACGACATAAAACCGACTGTTCAAAGTGAAGGGTTTCAGTTAAACAGGCAGTTGTTAGTAAAAGGTCCATAACGTCAAGTTCAATATGAAAATGGATTTCTTTTCACTAATTTGAAGTGGTCTAATTTTTTGTTTAAAAAGATGATTATAATATGAATATCTCATGATAAAATATTAAGGAAAGAGGTGCAAGATGAAAGAATCAGACTTAATTACAGGAACTTATCAAATGCTTGAAAAAGGGGTCATCTATGATGCAAGCAAAATTTATCATGATCATTTCCATCCCCTATTTAATGAAGTAAACTATTATCAAGTTTTATCTAGAATGGTGAAAAACAATCGACTAATTAAAGTAGCTAAGGGACTTTACTATAATCCAGAATATATAGATGGAAAACAAGTTCCTCTAACACACAAAAATATAAAGAAATTTATGCTGCCATATCATGGATTAGGTTTTGCGGTTGGTGAATCATTATATTACCGGTTAAAACTTACTTCAAAGAAACCATCAAACTATATTTATTATGTAAATCATATCGAGGAAAAGAGTAGAACCATACAAAACACCAGATTTATTAGAATTCATTCTGAAATTAATGATGATATTATGAAACATATTGAATGTATAGATATCTTAGAACATTTTGAATCTATCCATAATATCAATTTAGAAAACTTCAATCAATATATCAGTTCATTCATAAACTGCTACGATGAGAAAATCATGAATCATGCAATCAAAGTTATTAAACCTAAGAAAAGATGCATTGCCTTTCTTAAAGAAATATTAGATGACAATAACAACGATAACACCTTAGATTTGTATTTGTCGACAACTTCTAAATATCATATCCCTAAGTGGAAAACAGGATTTTAGCAACTATGTGCTAAAATCCTGTTTTTTTTGTTGGATTTAAACGATTAGTTTTTGGAAGAAATCATCAATTTCTTTTAATGATGTTTCTATGTCATCACAGTCTAAATCTCTAATGGATAGTTTTCTAAAGTCAACTTCTTCTAATTGCTTTCTTATGTTCTTCTTTTTAAACATTTCATACAGTTTATATTGATTAAATTCATCGTTACTAACTATTGTTCTATTTTTCCTATGTTTATGTCGTGATGTAATCATTTGATTAAAATTATCAATGTCTATTGGAACTGCTTTGTCATAAAAATTCCAAATTTTATGGATATCATAAAAATCTCTAGCTCTCTTTTCTTGTGTTTCATCTAACGGATTGCCTTCTATATCATTTTTGAAGAGTTCTTTCTCTAATGTTATTTTTTCAAAAAATGTTCTATATGGTTCTTGAGTTAAAACAGCTACTGGGTGCATATCAAACTCATCGATTTCATCTTGATCTAGATATTTAAAAATAATCGCTACTACGTTCTTTTCAATTACAGGGAAGGGATCCATAAATGTGATTAGTTCAAGTTTAACTCTTTGGTCTAAATCACTCACAGCATTAGTGTCATAATATAAATACATTTCCTTAAAGTCAGCATACTTATCATTAGTGGCTTCACTATTCCATGCCCATACTGATGCAAGTTCGTTGATAATTTCATGTGTTGCTTTTTGTTTGCCTTTTCTGCTTTTGGCGGTTGCGACTAAATCAATATCTTCTGAAAAACGATTGATGATGTTAAAACATTTAGATAGTGATGTTCCCCCAATAAATACCAAATCATCGTGAATAGCATATATGTGTTCAAGTGCCAATGTTACAAAATAGTCCTTTAGTACAATTGCTTCATCAATGTCTTCTTCCTGACTAGCTAATGCAATATAATTCTCAAATAACTCTTTATTTAGATGTAACTTCATCATAGACTACCTTTCTTACAGTTTCTCTGAATCCAGCATATCTCTTACCTTTATAATACTCACTATAATGGATAATTTCTTCTATTTTTAATCCAAGACTATCTAATATGTTTAGTAACTGACTTTTTGATTTTTCCATATTATAATCACTATAATCCAAATATTTAATAAGCTCTAAGAATTCTAAAACATGACCATTTTCTATGTTGATTTCAAAAGGCGGATGAGAAACAACCACTTTCCCATCGTATAAATGTTTAGATCTTGTATGTATCGATACATTGTTTGATAAAATCTCATAAAATGAAGAAACTTGGGAAGTGAATTTATACTTATATAATAGGTATGAACCTGTCCTAATGCCTTGGTTTTTTTGTAAATACTTCTTATCTATAACATCTTTAAGTGATGGTTTTAAATGCGAGAATTTCTTAGTAGAACTAGGAACATAATATATCCCATTTTCATAACGTTTTAATATACCAAAAGAAACCAAATAAGATACCATTTGATTTAAAGTATTGATATTTTTAATCTTTAATACATCTTGAATCTCATCTCTAACAATAGGTTCTCTTTCATCGAAAGCATCCATAATTATACTTGCATTCATATCATCACCTCTTTAATGCAATATTTTTTATATAATTATTATATCATTATTATACGGCAAAGTAAACAAGATTAATTAGAAGAAAAAATAATGCTATGCTAAATGGTTTCAACTTATGTATTCTACCAATATTAACAGTTTTTGGCATTTAGTATATCAAAAATAAAAAGGATACCCAATCAACAAAGATTAGTTATCCAAAGATGACTTATAGTCTCAAACATATAGTTACTTAGCTAGTTCTTTATAAGCAGCATCATATTCTTCTAAAAGATCTTCTGTTATATCTTTTAATTTATCTTTCTCATAGATTTTCTTAATTGCATAAAAGGCAACATCATAATCAATATCCCCACGCCCATAAAGATTGATAATTTTTTTAAACTTCTTAGGGTATGGTTTACCTCCAGTTAAATTTAATGCTTCAGCCAATTCTTGTTCTTTAACTGTAATATCCATACTTGGCATTTTCATTTTAAATGGCAACCCATTGTTTAAAACAATCTGATTCAAAAATATATCAATGGCTGTAGACATATTTATACCAAGTATCTCTAAAATATCTTCTACGTCTTTTTTTGTTTTTTCATCAACTCTTACATTAATATACGCATTTTTACTCACAGTATCACCTCTATACACATTGTAACACTTTTGTTATACAATATGAGTGAATAAAAAACAAAAACATGTTTTCTAACCACTATTGATTGTTTTACCATTATTTTCACTTTTATTACTTGATTTTTACTATTTTTAGTTTTCACTTATTGCCTTAATATAGGCCATATGTATCATTTCTTATGGGTAGAATAAAACACTAATTATAAAAACCGATAAAATCCAATAAAAAATACAGGAAATCATCCTGTAAATCTTAATAAATTTGAAAATGTCATTTTTTATGTCAAAGGTTGCAGTGATTCATACATAGAACCGACAGTCCTTTCAGAAGGATGTTGGTGCCGTTCATACAAAATTCAAAAAGTCAAGTAAAGAATGACTTTTTTTATCTTTATATAGACCTTAACACTACTTCCGTTTCATAACAAAATACATTGGTTTCATAACAACGACACAAGAAATACAGTTCTAGAAAGCAAATTACTCATGCGTGTTTTTTATAATCAGTGTTCAACGTGTCAAGACGATATATCATTTTACGTTTTCAGTATAAAGGATTTTTTCTAAATTCTTTTATACTGGTATCATATTAGGACAAGGAAGTGAACAACATGAATATAACAAATGAAGTGAAAGAAGTAATCCTTGGGCTGCCAAAGAATCAGCTGTTTAATTCAAGTGAAATTTATAAAAGATATTTCATCGATTTTTGTATAGAATCGACTTATTTAAAAATTATAAATCGCATGCAAAAAGACTAACTAATTATCATGTTTCAAAAAGGTATCTTTTATCTCCCTAAATACCATAAAGGTAAACGTGTCAATATTAGACAATATCAAATCAAATCTTATGTCTTCTCTAATAACAACGATGGTGTTCTAATAGGTGATAGATTATATTATCGTTTAAAATTATCTAACGTGATGGCAAAAGAGTTTCTTTATTATACGAATCAAATAGATGAGCGATCAAAGAAAGTCGGTAACGCAAGATTCATTTACTTACCATTTGATTTTGATCCATCGACCTCTACTATCATTCAGCTCATGGATATCCTTCGTAATTTCCATAAAATAGTTAATATTGATCTTAATGAGTTTCATAAATTTTTATACCTAAATATAAATTTATATGATGATGTAGTCTTTTATAAAGTCCAAAAATTTATAAAATATCCAAAACATGTTATTGCATTTTTAAAATCCATTCTAGATGATATAGGTGTTTATAATGACCTTGATAAATACTTATCTACAAGAAGTGTCTACAAGATTCCAAATTGGAAATATGCAGCTTAGAAAATTTTTATACCATATGATAAATTATTACATTTCACAAAAAAATCGGAAACTCAAAAGTCTCCGATTTATATTATATATGTATGTTTTTATGATCTATCTTATCTTTTCTAACAATAGTATTCGTTACAATTGTGTTAGGTGGTATGTAATCAGTTCTATTACATTCGTATTATTTTTGTGACATTTATTCTAATGATATGAGAATATTTATCACAGATGTGGAGATTGATATAAAGTTGAAGTGTAATCAAATTATGTGTCTATCAATTCAAAAAAAATATATTGTCATTATCTGGCGATTTAATAATAACGGGTACATAATGACACATAACAGACAGTTCTCACAATGACAGTCCTTACTAAAGGGTCAAGGGCCAATTCACAATCTTAAAACCTCAGTTATAATTCTTGAAAAACCCATAAATGTTCATCAGATTTAGAACCATATCAAACCTATTTAAAAAGTATTATATTGCAGTTTATATATGAATTATACATTTATAACGTATTTTATTGCGTATTAAATAAAATGAACTGATTCTTAATAAACTCTTTTTCTTTTATATTTAAAAACGCTTGGTCTGCAAATTTATCCCATTTTAATAAAGATTTTCTCACATCGTTAATAATTGTCTTTGCTTCTTCAGGTTTTATTTTCATTTTTTCCGCGGATTTTAACATATCGTCCATAGTGAAATCATGATCCTTTGAATTTATTGTCATTTGATGTCTTGATGTCCACTTTCCCTCAGGATTAAATGAATAGGTTATATCATATGCTGGCGATAATGCCCACTCGCCATTTTTATTCATAAGAAAAGATATATTCTTTACATGATCATCTTGATTTCTAGACATTACATTAAAAACCATTCTTCTAAAAAATTGTTTGTTTTCGCTTAGTTTTATACCCATAATATACATGATATCAGTTACACGCTCATAACTCATTATTCCTGGCTGATTATAATCAACATGAGCCAGTGCGCCCAATGTTTGCATATGAAGTTTTTCCATATCACCATTGGAGTTTACAAATCTGTCAAATCTCTTAGTCATAAAATGATAATAGCCATCTTTTTCAATTAGTCTTGATTCAGTCATAATGATTTTTGCATCTATCGCCATTAAGTAGTAAGCATATTCTCTCCTAGTAAATGATGATTCTTCTTTTTGATCAACACCATCAAGCTTTAGTAGCCAATACGAAAAACCACTTCCTGCATCAATTTGTCCTGATTTAATCACTCCAGTTTTTTCATTGTAAGCTATAATGGCTTTTGCTCTAGCACCACCAGCTGACGTACCAACTTTAATAATTTCTTCGAGTTCATCTTCACGTTTAGCAATAACATTTTCTTTTGCATTTAATATTTCATTACTTAATTTGACTAGATTGTCTAACTCAATGTCTTCAACCTCATTAAATCCATTATATTTTGAGGGATAATATTCTAAAGCCCCCATCCCTCTTTTACCAACATAGCAAAGTCTCTCTATAATATTAAATGAATCAATACTTCTGTCTTGTGATTTTAACCAAGCATTTATAATCTGATCACCATATCTATCTGGTAGTGAATCAGAAAGCAATCCAGGTAATCCTTTAAAAGCATTTAAATGGAGTGTTTTAAACTGATAAATTTCTCTAGACAAAGGCATCATTATCGGTGATAAATTTATACCGCTATGAACAAACTCATCATCATATTTAAAATATACATATGGTGAATCCTCATCAATTGAAACGGCTGCTATTCTTTTCCCCCACAATCTTACTTCTGCAACAGTCATCATTTTTTCTTCCATTCCCAAGAAGAAACTTTTTTTGTATTTTTAGAAGAAGCTCTTTTTTTGCCATGTCCTAGTTTTAAAACATCAAAAGGATTCACTTTAATTTCTGGGAATAACAAATTAATTTCTGGTAGAAGTCTTAGAACTCTTAAAATAGACAACAAGTTATCCAAAGATATGTTTTCTCCATTTTCTAATCCGCTAATGGTTCTTTGTGATACCCCAGACTCTATCGCTAACTCTTTTTGTGTAATATCTAAAGCGATTCTTCTAGCTTTCAGTCTTCTTCCAATTTCTTTAATAATTATATCGTTAGTTTCAAATCCTTGAATTTTCATTTTATCACCCATATATATTATACAATATAAAGTTTTATAATGCAATATGTTGCATTAAATTATTGGTTTTTTATTATAAAAAGCAATATATTACTTTTTAAACTATATAACATTAGGGATGATTCCATACTAAGTCAAACAATCTTTATCCATTAATATCAGCGGTTTTAATGATGTATGAATCATAGTAATCATACCTAATATATATACCTCCCAATAATATAGTGAATTATCTTTCAGTGAACTATCTTTCATTAATGCATTATAATTATATATCAATAGGAACTAAAGACCATCTTTTTAATCTTAATGAAATCATTTCATTGCTACATACATGGGTTTCATAAGAACAGACAGTTGTAAATGATGGGGCTGTGCGTCGCGGACCTTCATCAAAGACTGTCTGTTTCAATGAACCCCTTCACTTTGAACATACTTTTTTCCTTCTAACCCTGCACTTTAAACTGTTTTCATCAAGATTTTTTTGTCAGAGTTACAAGTCTGTTTAATATCTCCATTAAGAGCATAATCGATGTTTTCTTATGGAGATTTTAAATCCCCTCAAATCAGTTGATTAATATAGATTTATGATTTAAGTCCTCTAATTAAGTGTTATTTTCAATAAAAGCTTTAATTTTCTTTATCAGGTAATCACCAAATATATCAATATTTTCTTTTCTAAATCCAAATACTTTTTCTAGAGTAGTCTTATCTTGAGGTTTCATTCGAACTATATACTTAGCAACTTTATCTGTATATACATCTTCTTCACTTAAATTATTGTATTTAGCAATTTTGCTTCTCTCAGAAATTAAGATTTCATATAATAAAGAATCATTTTCTTCAAAGTACGTTTCTTTAGATAATTTGTTTATATATTCTAAAACTTCTTTACCAAAAGTATGCACTCGCTTTTTTCCAAAACCTGTGATATTAGACAATTCTTCTATATTTTTAGGCATTTCATTTATTAGTTCATACATCATTTTATTATTGAATACTGTATAAACTGGATATAATTTATATGTCTTACTTATTTCACTTCTAAGTTTTTTAAATCCTTCAATGATTTCACTAGGAAAATTATCGACATTAGAATCAGTTTGCTTAATTTCTTTCTTAGATAATTTAGCTTTTCTAAATTTTACATTGTGTTTCTTGGTTTCCTCTAAAAATTCAATAACATTTTCTCTGTTTAATATTTGAATATCATTATTTTTTGCAGTTGTAATTGCAGCTGGAGTTAAATCACTGGTAGTGATTATCCAAACTTGATCTAAGTTATAATGATTCTTTCCATCAAGCATTGTTCTAATCTCAGTTGGCCCAACTTTGCCTTTCCATCTCTTTGCTTGTATACCAACAGCTTTCGATCCATCTAATGATGGTAACTTAATAGTTAAATCAATACCTTTGTCATTAGTATCATCTGTCATTCTTGGATGATATTCTAAAACTTTAAAAAATTCAAAAAGAAATACTTCAAATTCTTTACCTGTAAATCTATCAATTTCTTCAATTGTATTTGGAAATTCGTATTCAAAATTGAATAACTTCATTTTTACCTCCTATTGAATGATTGCATTTATCCTTGTATTAAAAATTATACTCATCAATAGGTATTTTTCTTTAAATTTAAATTTGTATTCTTGAACAAGATCCGAATCATCCTTATAATCCAACATTTACCTCCGATAGAAAATATTCTATTTGAATTTTGTTTTTTTAATTTCAACTTAAAATCATTGTTTTATTTTGGTACTAATGGGAGTATACAGTCATTAAAGGAAATATCCTTGATCATTTAGAAGCTTAAATATATGTTATTTATATTACTTCTTAACAATGGCTTTAGTGCTTCGAGAGAAAAACAGGATGATAATATAAATTGCTACGGCAGTTAATGTAAGAAAGATGCTAACTTCCATATAATTTACACTCTCATCCATGAAATGCCATAGCTGCTACTGCAGAAAAAAGCGCTGCACCTTTAAATAATGTATTGATGTGAGATCATATCCAAGTGCAGTTCTTTTAACTAAGTAATAAGCTGAAAAAATAGATAAGGGAACAATAAAACCGTGAGCGTTTAAAATAATACGTCAAAGTAAAAACAGACAACTATTATCTAGCGACCTCTTTGACTTTAAACATTGATTTGATTTCATCTTTCCAAGGTAATAAATGGTTCATCTTTTCTAACTGTTCGATCGTTAATTGACTTTGATATAGATCTAATTTATATAGTTCATCCATTAAATATGCTAGATACTTATAAGTATCTAAGCCATTCGTTTTAGCTGTTGTAATTATACTCATTAATATCGTTGAAGCCCTAGCCCCTTTTTCAGTGTTAGAGAATAAGAAGTTCTTTCTATTTATAACGAAGGGTTTAACACCTCTTTCAGCTAAATTATTATCTATTGGAATATGACCGCTTTTCAAATAAGTCTTTAGTTCACGTTCTAGTTTTAAAGAGTAAGCGACTGCTTTACCTGTCACAGAGTTGGGTGAATAATGTGTCTGTTTAAGATGGTTAAAATACCCATCTAATAATTTATGATAGCTTTTTTGGTTTCTTCTATGATGTATGTCTTTTGGAGATAATTTATTATCCCTGAATCCTCTCTCAGCTTTAAAGATTTTATCCGCTAAATCGATAATTTCTAAAAGCTTAGGATCTTTGTTTGCTTTATAAATATCGACAAACTTTCTCTTGGCATGAACGAAACACTTTTGAAGTGTGACATTGGGTATGTGATTATACCCAGCATAATCATCAACGACTAAATAACCCTTATAGTCTTTTAGGAAGTCTCTTGGCCAAGCACCTGACCTAGAATACCGGTATTCATAAATATATATAGGCGCATCATATATAGAAGATGCATACATCCAAACATATGATTTATCGCGCTTGGCTTTATGACCGACATTGATCACTTTCAAGGTTGTCTCATCTGCGTGAATCACTGATGTTTTATTATGAATAAGTAAATGCTTTAAATACACATAAAAAGGCTTAATTAAAGCTGCCGCTTTCATTAAGTAATTTGATAAGTTTACTCTTGATATTGGAAACCCTGCATTTAAAAAAGCATTTTCTTGTCTGTAAAGCGGTGTGCCCATAAAAAACTTTTCATTGGCTATATATGATACAAGTGAAGGCGTGGCGATCGAATGACTAAAAGGAAAGTCTCTTATTTGCGTATTGACTTTACTACATGTATCACACTTTCTTGTTTTAAAGATATGTTTAATGATTCTTATATCCATTTTGACTTCAGCTTTATAAGTGATGTCTTCGCTAATAAGTTTTGTTTCATGATCACACTTATGATCTTCATGAATAACTGTTTCACTGACCATTGATTCGAAATCAATACCTTCATGATTTTTAGCTTTTGCTTTTCTAGGTTTTTTAGTCTCTAAAGCTCTTGTTTCTTCATTAAGCGAAGTCGATGCATTAGCTTCTATTTCATTAAAGTTAAAGAGGTTTATCTCCTCTTTATCAATGGATTCGCTTTTAGGTTTAAAGGTTCTTGCGTTTTTCATTGCGATGACGAGTTTAAGTTGTTGGTTTTCATTCTCTAACTTTTCATATTCAGAACTTAATTCCTTAATTTCTTTTTGTAAAGATGTTACTAAACTTAATAGTTCATCATATGATTTTTCTTTGAATTTATCCATTTAATAACACCTCAATTCATACATATATTATACCATTTTAAGGAGAAAAGTATATAGTAAATATGCAAAAAAGAGCCTTATTCAGCCCTTTTCAATAATCATAATATCTTGTTTTATGTGCTCTTTTTTGGATAGGGGATAAACCGTCTAACAACCATTTTAATTGTCTTTCTTCAACCAAGATTACTTTATCATCTTTTGGCCATATAAACTTTTCACCATGGGTTCTCTTATAGTAAACCCATACACCAGTTTGATCAACTTCTAATATCTTTATTTTGGTTCTATCCCTAGAACAAAATATAAAGATACGATTAATTCTTAGATCTAGTTTTTGATAATTCACAGAAATAATAGATGTTAAACCATCAATTTGCTTTCTCATATCTGTATAACCAGTGACTAAGTAGATATGCTCAACCTTTGTTAAATCAATCATCGATTAATACCTTGACAACTTTTATCAATACCTCATCATTACATTTGATATGAATACCTTTAAGATAAAAATCATTTACTGATGATTTTTTAATCATCGTTGTCACATCTAACAGTTTATTCTTAAGCTTCCTTCTTTTAATCTGATATATATAGGACTTACTTATATCATAGCTTGATTTATTTCCTTAACAGATTGACCATCTTTTAAGGCTTGGTAAACGATTTCTAGTTTGCTTAAACTCATAAAAAAAACACCCCTTATCATTTAATATTTACTATATCAAATATTATAGGTGTTTTTATCTATATTGGAAGCACGTATTATTTTAAACGCTCACAATAAAAATCAAAAATATCAATAGAATCTAAACATTAAGCCATAGAAAAAGCACTGAAAATACATTTCAGTGCTTAATATTTTAGGTTCTATAATTTTCTTAGGGGTGTTTAAAAAAGATGTTTATAAAATAAAAGTGCATGAATAGGTACAATCCTTTATAATGTAGTTACCAACAAACACCGAAAGGAGACCTATTCATGCATAAACATTATATCAATAAATTATTAGATTTAAAAGATGAAGATATTATTATTAAAGGTATTTCTATAGAAAGAGGGACTAAGTACATTAAATTAGAACTTCCTATTAGAGAATATGTCTGTCCTCATTGTGGGTGTTTAACTAAGCGAGTTCATGATTATAGGGTAAGAAAGATCAAACATCAATATGAACTTGGGTATAAAGTCATACTTCTTTACAAGAGACGTAGATACTTATGTAAAGACTGTCACAAAAGATTTCCTGAAGATAATCAGTTTGTCAGAAAATATCATAAGATAAGTAATTATACTAAACAATTAATCATTAAAGAATATGGATTTAAACAATCAATTAGTGATGTTGGTAGACATTTAAATATATCCTTTCATACAGTGATGAGACACATTAAAACTCATGTTAGACCTAGAAGACAAACCTTACCTGAAGTCTTAAGTATAGATGAGTTTAAGAACTTATCACATGGTTATGGTAAATATGCCTTCTTAATGACTGATCCAGTCAATAAAAAGTTGATTGATGTTTCCCCTAATAGAAGAAAACATAATTTAGAGTATTATTTGTCCCATATAGATAAAGAAGAGCGAGATAGGGTTCAATACATCATATCAGACTTATGGGACCCTTATAGACAATTGGTTCATAAATACTTCCCTAAAGCTAAATTAATCGCTGATAAATATCATTTCATTAGACAGATGTATTGGGCTGTTCAAGATGTGAGATTAAGAGTGATGAAGAAATATAAGAAAGGTTCTTATGAATATCATTGTCTGAAGAAATATTGGAAACATATACTGGCTTATACTTACAATCTTTCAACCAAGCATTTTAAAGATTATAAGCTTGGTTATCACATTACAGCTAGAGAGATTATTGATAAAGTAAGACACTTTGATCAAGACATGAAAAAAGCCATCGATTTAAAAGATTCATTCTATGAAATGATGCATTCAACATCTAACCAAGAAGCTAGAGATGTAATAAATCAATTTATTGATAACTTATATCAAACTAAATTACCTGAATTTAAAATAGTGGCTAGAACTTATAAAAACTGGAAAGAAGAGATTATTAACTCATTTATTACCTATGATAAGAAACAATTAACTAATGGGTTTATTGAGGGTTTAAACAACAAAATAAAAGTGATTAAACGTATAGCCTTTGGTTATAGAAACTTTGATCACTTTAGATTAAGAATATTTGCATTAACTCATAATGATTGTCCTATTACTTCACTTTAAAACATAAAGAAAAAAGACAATATTTCAACCGAAATATCATCTTTAATTTCTTTCCTTAAACATCAAAGACCCCTATCCTTGACATTTAACCTGTTTTTATTCATCTACTCAACTTTATTAACAAGTATACCGCCAATAATATACATGTCATCATATAGGGTATAATTTATCATAAACGCATTATTATCTATAAACATCTCACTAACATAATCAGAGAATATAATTAAGGCGTTATCTGTAATTAAATAGTCACTAGCTTCTAAATTATTACCATCTATTTGATTTATTTCTCCATCAAATAATTCAAATTGAAATAAAAGATCGACAGTACCATCTGTATAAACAGATGTTGAACTTATAATATATGGTACTTCCTTGCTATTAATTGTGATGGATACACGTGTTATTTGTTGGTTAAAGACTAAGTCAAACTCTACCAAAGACGATGATTGCCCTAAAACATATGAAGATTTAATGGCATAACCATTATTCTCATAAAGAACATCATCCACTGGGATTTCATCACCATTCATATCATAGACTAATACATCAGGTGTAATATCTAAATGAAGTATACGGATATCTTGCGTTGAGTAAATACTATATTGGTAATAACTATCGCGCAACGCAACAAGATTTTCTTCAGTTGTTAGATCATCAGTTGTTGTTAGTTCTGATGTCGTTACTTCTTCAGTTGTCGTCGGCATTTCTGTCGTATCTTGACTACTTGTCATACCTTCTGTTGATGTTGGTAAATCAGAAGTCTCTTCAGCAGTTGTTTGTATTTCTGAAGTTTCTATTTGACTCGTAACTTCTTCCGTTGTTAAATCGGTTGTAACAGTATCATTACATCCAACTAAAACAAATAATAAAGTTATAATCAATGTTCTATATAGATATTTTCTCATTAAAATCACTCTTTCTTTCAATAATCATAAATAACTGGCAAGAAAACTTGCCAGTTATACTTGTATTAATTATTATAATACGAATGGTCCCCAAAAATCAACTCTACAAATTCTTCATAGTCAATAAATGGATTTCTATTACCTTGATATGAATAAATCACATCATTACGATTTCTCTCAAAATCATCCACAGGATCTAGTTCATGCCATGATAACAATACTTCTAGTAAAGCCATTTCATAGGTTGAAGGTGCTACATCAACAAGATCAAGATTATCATACATAATAACCATGTAGAATAATATTCTCGCGATATCACCCTTTACTTCATCCGGTGGTTCATAAGTTGATGCTGTTGTAAGATTATCAAAGTATTTATTACTTCTTGAACTGTTGGTGCCTGGATCAGCAGGTTTTAAGTTGTGTAAATCTGCTGACATCACACTATCATAGCCTAACAAGGATTGAGGCCACACGTGTTCTCTATTCCAGGTGCAACTTCCAGAAGGACAATACCATTCACCGTCTACAGATTGTTGTGTATATACTAAAATCACATTATTAGGATTGTTAGGATCCTGATCTGTTTCATCTAATATATAACGAGCATCATCATAAGTAACATAAGTATAATCGCTAATAATTGTGTGTAGGGCTTGTTCTAGAGCTGTACCTTGTAGCCCTTCAGCATCATCATAGTAAGTGATTAAATCTTGTGTTAAAAAGTTATTATCTGTAACAGAATAAGTTTGAGTAAGTGTTGCTGTGTTGCCTGATGAATCAGTTGCACTATAGGTGATATCATAATCACCTATAGTGTTTGTATCAATTGTTCCAGAAGTAGTGCAATCAACAGGACCATCTACATCATCCAATGCAGTACATCCATAATCTCCTACACTATCCCCTATAGAATATGAATAAACATTATTATTCAAAGTAATCTCTGGAGCTGTTGTATCTTCTACAGGGGTTATGACGGGTTTGAGTAAGTAATAGTTATTGTATAAATATTTATCGCTCCATCATTTGACTCAATAAGAAAATATCCATAATTTAACCCTGAAAAATCATATGTTAGTGTTTTACCACCATCTGTTAAAGATGGGTTAATTAGCTGTGTAGTACCTTGTGAAGTTGTTGAACCATATAAACTAAATATATCAACATCCTTTTGAGAAATAACAATTTGAGTAATTACTCCAAGAGAATCTTTGTTATAAAAATCACCTGAACCGTTTCTACCTTGCATAGTGGCACTGTCAAAAGTACCAAAATTAATATAACCAAAAGTAAATCCAGATACTATGAAAGTTTTCTCACTGCTGCTATAACTTGAAGTTAATGCTGCATCTTTATCAATAACGAGCGATGAACTGGCAACTTGCCATTGAGCATATAAAGTTATCCCTTCAACATCCATTGTAAATGAAGCTCCATCTTCATATGCTGTACCACTACCATTAGCCAAAGTATTCCATCCTGTGAAAACAAGATCACCATTCGTAAAAGTATTTGTTGTTAATGTGGCTGAACTGTCAAAAGTTATAGACTGATTTGACATTGATCCGGTTCCTGTTCCGCCATCTCTATTGGCATCAAATACAACATCATAATCATTAGCTATCCAAGTTGCAGTAATAGTGACTTTGTTGTCTGGCATATTTGCTGGTACTGATGAATCCCAACCATCAAACGTATAACCTGTCCTTGTTGGATCTGCTGGTGCTGTTACACCACTTAAATCGCTATTATAATCGTAATTTGCAGTTTGCAAAACAGTTCCTTGTCCATCAACAAACTCAACTGCATAATTACTTACTATCCACTTAGCATAGATAGTCGTATCAACTTTTATCGGAGAAGTAAAATTGTACTCTGTACTAAATCCGGCATCAGAATACCAGCCATCAAAAGTTGAGCCTGTTTTTGTTGGATCTACTGGCTGAATCGCTTGATTTCCATCAATAATGACTTGAGATTCTACTCCACTACCACCATTGACATCAAAATCGACTGTAAATGTTGTTTCATCACTAATATGACTGTCATCTAGGATTACAGCTTTTGCATTATCACCGAATGTATCATATATGAAAATGTAGATTATTTTACTTGGATTAAACTCGCTATTAGTTTCAAAAATTACACCTAATGTGCTTGATAAGTTTGCGTTTGTTGAGTCAAATCGTAAAGCAATATAATAACCATCATAGTTTGGATTAACTAAACCATCTAGATTATGCGCAATTCTAGTATATGTGCCTGTAGTATACATATATGGTTGCTCGATTTTTATTAACTCACCCATATAATCAGACAAATTAAAGTTCTCAAAATCTATATCAACAGCATTAGTAGTACTATAATTTATTGAGTTTCCAGTACTAATAACTTCAAAATATGATAAAAGTGTTATCATTGCTACTTCTTCTGACTCATCGTAAGTTCCCGTAATAAGAACTTGATCTCCAACCGAGACACTATTAACATCATCATCTACTGCAATCATCGTTGTCGAAGAAGTATCTTGTATAATGTACCCTACATCTGTCAAACTCGCTACTATACCTGTTAGACTCACTTCTATAAATGAATCTGCATATACATCTGAAACAGAGTTTGTCACTGAGGTTAATTCTATACTATCTGATATATTATGATTATTGGTATATAGTGCATATATAGTTGCGTCACCGATTGAATTTGCGGTAACTAATCCATCTGCGTCTACTGATAATACATCAGGGTTAGAACTATACCATTCAATACCTTCTGGGCCATCAAATCCATTAGAGTATTGCACATTAAGTTGAAGAGTATCCTCGAAGTTTATCTCAGTTATATGATTAGGATCTATCGATATTGAAGCTGGTTCATCAGAACTCTGATGAATTGTATTAACTGTTACACCAGTATTACTAACCCACTTAATATCATCAATAATCACTTGCTTAGAAGTAATGTTTCTTATCTCAATAGTAAAATCTCCGCTTATTTCTAAATCATCAACAACGAATATATGCTCATTATAATCATCAAATGGTGTTGAAGTGCCTTTGCTTTCTCCATTAATAAACAGTTCTACTTGGCGATCCCCACCACCTGTGAATCCTTTATAAAGTTTGACTTCAAAGTATGATATGCCTCCTGAAATCATGCTAGATATAATGTTAGAATTATCACTAGATCGTCGAAGCATCAATGCATTTCCGTCTATACCACTATTATTATCGTCTCCATTTTCATCTCTAGATTGTACATAAGACCATGTAATACCATTATTTCCAATAAAAGAGTTATCTAAATAAGATCCAGTAGCATTTGAGTTGGTAAAATCTTCAGTATAGGTTTCATCTTGACTTACATCATATTGATAATAAGAATACGTAATGGTTTCAGTTGTACCATCAGTCGTAATCATATAAGCTCTATAAGCTGATTGTTCTGAGTCTGGGAATGTCATCATAAATTCATTGGTTACTGGATAGTATTTATTTGATCTAACTTTTTCTACACCTGGTGTATTAAAGGTGATACCACCTTCTAAATCAGCTGCTAAAATACCATACTCGATTAAATCATGTCCATTCGGTACATGGAATTGACCAACCAAAGAATTATATCCGACTCTAATACCATAAGGTGCTGATATGGTTATAAATGCATCATCTGGATTAAAGTTATCTGTTTCATTATTTACAGCTTCGACTGTTGTATCTTCAATCATTGTAAATGAATACGTTGGTTGTAAACTTGCGATGATACCATCTTTTAACCAATATTGGAAAGTTTCAGTATTCGATGCTTCCACAGTCGCAACACCATTGTACTCATAAACACCATCAACTGGTTCCCCTGCTGCTAAAGCACCATTAATAACAGTTAATGTTGATGTTGGTTGGTTTGAATCAACATCATATTTAATATAGACAACTGTATCTTCTGTAAAGGTATCAACAGCAAAATCAATTAAGTCAGTGCCATTAGCTGTCCACCCTTGGGCTTCTAAGCCTGGTTTAGGATGTGCTAAATGATCTGGCGTAGCGCCTACACCAAAGTCAACCAAGTCAGTTGCTTGATCTGTATAGTAAGAACCAATATAATCTTGATTGGCATCCATAAAGATAACAACGGTTTCCCCAGTCGTTTTAAAGAATGCATCAACATCTGTATCTTGAGTAACCCTGATACCTGTATCTGTGAACTTAGTTGGATTTAATTCTACTTTGCCATTCATTTGAAAACCAACAAATGTTAGCCCACTTGGTGTAAGTGATCCCACATCAAATTGAACAACATCGCCATAGTTAGCATTTAAGCTAGTATCTAAGGCATCAGATGGTTGCTGTCCTGGAACATTTAAAGACCAGTTAAATTGAAACTGCTCATTGGTTGGTCCTTGGCTATCTGCTTGAACATGTGCATAGGATAGTCCTATAAACATACCTAAGACTAAAAATAGTGATAAAAATAGTTTTTTCATTAGAAACCTCCCATGCCCATATCTTCGTTTCCACAGGTCATACCAGACCCGGAATTACTAGACGCTGCAATTGAATCTTCTAATTCAAATTCAATCACATCCATAGTTGGTGTCTCATAGATCTCTTTCTTTTCCGTGTTCATAAAAAAATCCTCCTGTTTATTTTATTCCTATATCTATAAAGAGTTTTTCTACGTATTGGATGTCATCTTTGTTGGCACTCATGCGTTTTAGTTTACGTCTTGAACTCTTCCTAAATAACAAACTGAATATCCGTTGGATGTAAGCCACAGGGAGTAAAAAGGGATATTTTCTTAAATATCGATACATACCTTTCATTGCCTTAAATGGCAAAAAGGCTTTTGAAAATAAAAACTTAATTTTTGTCCAGATAATGAATTCATTTTTACCGTGTTTGCTGGCCATGCCGCCAATAAATAAGTTATGGTCTTCGCCGATGCCATGGGTACCAGAATGAGTCACGTATGTAATAAATTCATTTATTTGGTTTTGATTTATTTTACCACAAAGTTCTTTTTTTAACAATCCAACATTTGTAAAATATCTTTTTACCAAACATTGGATAAAATTTACAAAGTCTTTTTTAGGAAACTTATCATAGATTTCTTCATATACGTCTTTATGAAATGATGTTGTGTTTAAGAGATAATAAAGGTCTATAAAGGTTCTTAATCCAACCCCTGAATGATAGAGATGTTTAATCATATGGTATAGTTGATAGTAAAAACGATAGCTATCAGACAAATGATATCTATGTGCATCTTTTGTAGATGCATAAAGCCATGGGTTCAAAAACAAGTCTCCATAAGCTTTAGAAAACTCAGAATCTAATTTTGGATGGATTTCAACATTAATCTTATCCTTTATAAAACAGTCATGATTAGATGAATTATGCCAGTTCTTAAAGTGATGTTCTTCCAATACCTTATGAACCTTGTCCATAGACTCTGGTCTAACTAAAATATCAATATCACCCATCACACGCATAAAACTATGGGGATAAAGGGTTTTTAAATATGATCCTTTTAAGAAGATATGATCAATCTGATGTTGATTAAAGAGACCATTGATTTCTTTAATCAATTGTACTTGGATTTCATCTCTTTGAATGTAACGAAAATAATCTTCTTTAAAGCCTTTATAAAGATTTTCTTGGTCTTTAATTAGGGGATAAATTGTTCCTGATAGTTGATTGGCCCTTAAGATTTTATAGTCTGCTTGGGTTAGAGGTTCACTGATTTTCTCTTGTTTGATGATATGATTTAGTAAAACCATGGCTTTATTGACGTCCATGAATTACCCCCCTGTAGATATGTCTTAAAAACATCTTGATTGCTTTAAATTTCAAGGTGATAAATACCTTAAACCGGTAGACCCAGTTTTTTGTAATAATCATTTTATCTTTATGCTGAAACTGATAAACATAAGCTAGGATTTGATCTTCTCCAACAATTTCATACGTATAGAGATGGTCACCTCTAAAAAAATATTGATCACCCTTAATCTTGATGAGTCGATGGAGGAAATACTGGTCTTTTATATTAAACAAACAGATATCATTAACTTGATATCTGTTTTTTTTCTTGCAAAAAACTTCTGTTTCTTGATCATGTAAGAAAGGCATCATTGACCTACCTTTCACAATGAAAGAAACAGATGCTTTATCACTTAAAGTATCTGTAATGGTTTGAAAAAATACCTTATTTTCAATCACTTTCTTAGTTGAAGAGTCCATGTTTTTGACATTTCTTAATAAAGGTATGAATATCCTTTTTAGCACGTGCTTCATCGACATCATATGTATCGAGGACAATTTTAAGTAAATCCCCTTCTTCTAAATCATAATTTTGTAAGGTCTTAAATAAGAATTGACCTGTTTTGTTTAAAGAAATAATGCCATTAAAACGGACAGCTTCGTCTTTTACTGGCACAACAACAATGTCTTCGCCAATACTTTTAATCACATAATCAGATTTAATTTTCATAGGTTTTCCTCCATAAATTTATATAAATAATAAGCACTTTGTATATGGTGAATACATGCAAAAGCATATATATCTAAATCATGCATCATGTGGTCGACAATGGTCATCATCTGGTCTACCAAGACTTCATCGCCAGGCCGGTGAATATTTCTAAAGACTTCTTGAATTTTTTTGTTCTTAGAGAGTTCTTTTATCTTTAAGTCTTTGGCTTTTTCGATAAAAAACATGAAATCGAGTGGTCGCTCCATATTGGCATTTATCACATGCTTGCCTGACCAAGGTGATCCGACGACATAGGCTTGGTGGTCTTTAAAATAAACCAATGGTTTATCTTCGTTGATAATGATTGATGCTGGATATGCTTGCATAAAATAATTGGTTTGGGTTGACTTACCTGACTTAGATGGTCCAGATAATAAAAAGGTATGGTTTTTATAATGGATACAGGATGCGTGAACTGGTAAGTAACCACTAACAAGGGCCATTTCAAAAAAAGCCATACCAGATAAAACATATTCATACTCAGCCAATCTTTGGCCAAGTTTTTTATTAAGATAGATCTTAATTGTTTGATAATCATTGGTATGATAAATCATATGTTTAATGCCTTTACCCTGATTAAAGTGTGTCACGATATAGGTTTCTTCTTCTGAAACCATTTTATAACGGTTTTTATAGGTAAAGGTAATGTCTTTATTTGGTGGTGTGATTTCTTCTAATGTTTCAATGGATAGGGTGTGTACTTTATTTGCCGTCTCATCACTTCGGTAAGGGTCTAATTTATCAGAGAAATATGCATCATATGAATAAGTCAAATCAATGATCATCTGCCCAATTTTTATCCGTTTAACCATGATTTCTCTCCAAGGCGATATCTTTTAAATAAGCAGCGCATTTAAAGACATTACCTTCTAAGTAGCGTCTTGCTAGACATGTCATACAACCGTCTCGATGTTCACAGTTTGTACAAGGGGACGCCTCAAGCATGGTTTCCCATTCTTTTTGAAGCGTCTTAAAGGTTGCCATTAAATCATCTTCAACTTTTCTTGATGGTATGGGCATCATTGGACACGCTTGCATATAACCCTTATGGTTAATAAAATAACCATTTTTAAAGGCACCACAGAGTCGTTTATGTTTAGGTTGACTTTTTATTGGAAAGGCTGTTTTAAGTCTTAACTCAAAATCAAGTAAGTCTTTGGGCTTTAATCTATCTTGGCCTTTAACCTTAGACACATATAAGAAATATCCCAGATGACACCCCTTTGATTTCGCATAATCAATGATATGGTCTAATCTCTGATATATATATGGTAATGGAATGGTTCTTAATACCAATGGGATATGATTGGTTTTTAATGCATCTATGGTTTGGTCAACCGCATTAAACGATTGACTTTTAGTAAATTCTTTATATGATGTCTCATCATAACCATATAAGGTTATAGCGACCATTTCAGGCGGTCGCTTTTTTAAGGTATGCAATATGCTTTCTTTTAATAAAGATCCATTGGTATAAAGGGTTATCTTGACCCCTAGGTCATATAAGTATTCATATATATCAATAAAATCTGGATGCGTAAAAATCTCACCACCTGTCAATAAGGCGTATAACATCCCATTTTTTTGTGCCATATCAAAAATCTGGAACCAATCATCTTTCTTTAAGACAGGGTCAGTATTTTTTGCATAACACATCTCACAGTTAAAATTACAATGACTGGTGATTTCAAATTCACCAGTGATTGGTATTTTATGGTCATATGCATAATCTAATAATTTATTCTTCAGTTCATTATATGTTGGCATGTATCTTCCTTATCTATTCTTCTGGTACATCCAAGATTAATCCAATAACACCTGTTTTAGACCCATCTGGAAAAACAGCTTGGACAGTGATTGTATCTGTATCTATGGTTAATAAATCAAACTCTGTTTGATTTACCTTAACAAACGCGTAGTTGTATGAAATGAGATAGTGACTTGCTTGAGGGACCGCGTCCCAAAACAAGGTATTGGCTTCTTCATTTAAAGTAAAAAGATAGTCTTGATCATAGTCTATCTCTACGGTGGTTTGTCCAGCCATAGAATCTTCAAAGCCTTGGCCGCGCGCAACAGCTGAAACTGAATAGCTACCTTCTTCAATGAGTTCAATCATTGGAACATCACGTTCAAACACCTGACCATTGACCGTGATTTCATAGGTCTCTGCAAATTCAACGGCTTGCCAGGTCAATTGATTGTCTTCAAAAATAAACTGATCTGGTTGTTCAAGACTTGTGGCTGTTTGCGGCAATAAGCCCAAGGTTAATACCATTAATAGTCCAATCATTTTCTTCATCATCAACCTCCGTTATTGACTTTATTATATCACGAAAATGATCTTTAGAAAATATATAAATTTCTCAACCATTTGAAAAAAGTATGATAGAATATTTAGGAAAGAAGGTGGGGTTTATGAAAAAGAAACTAACAACGATTATCACCATTATGACCCGAGTTTTATAGTTGATACCCATTAATTAATGACTATACAACAAGTTTACTACAAGTTTATTTACACTTAGACATCTTAAAATAGATGTTTAAGTGTTTTTTTATATAAGCTGTGTTCAAGATAAGTGTTGATATGGTTTATAAATATCAACCGGGAACAGTTTTTGAGAAATATCTTTATTTCTAAAGATTGTTTCCGTCGATATGACATAATTAAGCATATATTTTTCTTGTTAATTAAACGCTAACTTATAGTTGAGACGTTTCATGAATCGAAACCACATCAGATATCCTTCGAGATGTTTTGTCGAAACATCTTTGAACCTTTTAAACCAAGATTTTAGTTCACTATGATATTGATTCATATGGCCTAGATTATAATCACCTAATCGATGTTTACCTGAAGGTATTTGATACAATTCACATTCTAAACCATTAGAGACTTCTTTATACGCTGATTTACTATCTGTGATTATTGTGCTTTGTTTTGCAATTTTTGAATCTAAAGCTTGATAGATATCTTTTCCTAGTGGATTTCCTTGACCAATAATCTTAGTTAATATTTGATTCGTCTCATCAATACCAATATGCACACAAACCTGATCATTGCTTATACCTCGCTTAACACTTGGTGTTCCCGCTTCTTAGGTGATCTTGGCATATCTTTATTCTTCCATGGACCTTTTAAGTTAAGCAAAAAATACGTTTCATCTAATTGAATTTCACCCTTTAACTGAAACTCCGCCTCATACTCTTTCATTGCTTCCATAATCTTATGACGCCAGTTAAATGCAGTTGTTTTTGATATACCAACCTCTATAGCAATCTTACTCAATGATAAGCCATAAAGCATACATCTTACATAATCAGACCATTGCTTATATGTTTTCTTTGTATATTTTACAATTGATTGATTCGATATGGATACTGTTTTCCTGTTTCCTTATCTAAATATCTTTGGTTTCCATTCTTTGTCTTGCCATATTTTACCAAATTAGGTGATAAAGGCCGTTCACGAAAGATAATTTTTAAAAGTGCATCAGCGGCTATGTTGATCGTGTCTTGATTCGTTGATAAAGCCTCTAATAAATCATTATAATCATCGGCACATAAAGCATTAATCAGTAACATTATATCTTGGGTAATTGTTGATTCAATCATGTTTGGTATTCTCCTAATAAAAAATGTCCTTAAGCAACCAGCTTGAAGGTTAAGATTCGTCGCCAAACAGAAACTCGGTTACCAAGCTGGTTGATTAAAGACACTTTAATCAGGAATTATTATCCGCATTTCTGTTTGGCACTACTTTTTTACCAAATAATTTGATTTTTAACAATTATTAATATTTATTATCAACACTTATCTTGAACACAGCTTAAATAATTAGATAGTTTCCTTGATAAAGTCGTTTTCCCGCTACCAGGCAATCCTTCAATAAAATATATCTTTTTCATAGGGTCTCCTTATAATAAAAAAAACCAACACACTAAATGTTGGCAATTATTTACTTATTCAATAAATCAATGATGGTTTTAAAAACCATTTCAATGGCGATTGAATTATGTCCGCCTTCAGGAATAATTAAATCAGCGTTTTCTTTGGAAGGTTCTACAAAGACCTTATGCATAGGCCTTACTGTGGTTAAATACTGGTCTATCACATTATCTAAAGTCCTATTTCTTTTTTTAACATCTCTGGATAATCTTCTTATAAACCTAATATCATCAGGTGTATCAACAAATATTTTTATGTCTAATAAATCACAAATTTCTTTGATTGCCAAAACCAAAATACCTTCGATAATTAATACTTTTGATGGTTGGACTTTTTTTGTGCTTATTTTTCTTGCATGATTAACAAAATCATATTCAGGGACATCAATAGACTGATTTTTATTTAAATCACCTATATGTTTGACCAATAAATCTGTGTCAAAAGCATTGGGATGGTCATAGTTAATTTTTCTTCTTTCTTCTAAATCTAACTCGGGATGATCTAAGTAATAATCATCCAATCGAATAATATTCACCTGACCAAATTGATTAGACAAATCACCTAATTTATTAGCAATGGTTGTTTTACCTGAGGCTGTTCCACCAGCAATTCCTATAATTTTCATAAAGCCATCCTTTATTAATTATTTATTCACAAGTATTTTATAATATTATGGCTATATAAACAATATCAAAAATAATATAAATTATTTTTTCAATATTAAATAAATAAAATAAGGTGTCCCTATAAAAGCAACCAAGATTCCTGTTGGTAAACCATTGGGTTGGATTAAATTCCTAGCCAATAAATCACTGGCCAACATGATATTAGCCCCAATCAATCCAGCCACAGGCAAGAATTTTTGGTGTCTAATCCCCACCAATTGTTTGGCAATATGAGGACTTAATAAACCAATAAAAGCAATATTACCCACCACGGCCACAGATACAGAAGCAAGTATTGTCGCTATTAATAAATAAGTGAATTGTTTCCTCTTCATATTGACACCAAGTCCCTTGGCGTGGTTTTCACCTAAATGAATGATATTTAAGGTTTGACTTTGGAAACCAATATATATCACTGAAAGAACAATAAGAGGAAGTGTCACCCAAACATATGGCCAATCTCCACCCCAAACATTTCCAGCCAACCAATTGGTGATGAATTGAACTTGGTCTCTTTCAGCTGAAGTGATTAATAAAACCATAAGACCTGAAGCTGCCATAGAAAAACCAACACCCAATAAAATCATTTTATAAGGGTGGATACCTTTGTTCTTATGATATGAAAGTACAAAAATTAACAAAGCACTAACCAATCCTCCCATAAAAGCAATGAAAGGTAATAAATAAGCAAATGACTTTGCATTAAAAACAAAGAGCAAAAAGAAGATAGTCACCCCAAGACCAGCCCCTGAGTTAATACCAATAATCCCTGGATCTGCCAAATCATTTTTAGAGATGGTTTGTAATAAGGCTCCAGCCATGGCCAAAGCGATACCAGAAAATAAAACAATAAGTACTCTTGGTAGTCTCAAGTTAAGAATAACATATTGGTTCAAGGGATTATGATTGGTAAAAATTCCTTGAATAAGCTCCATCAAAGACATATTAATTTGACCAATGGCTAAATTTAATAAAATTAGTATAAAGTTTATTATAGAAAATAAAATAATGATAGATTTAAAAGAAAGTTTTTTCATTATAATTCCCCTCCAGTCTTTTGTTTAATAACCCAAAAGAAAAAAGGCAAACCAATGACTGATACAATCGCAATCAAAGGTGTTTCATAGGGGGCATTAATGGTTCTAGCTAGACTATCAGATAATACTATAAATATACCACCTATAAGAAAAGATGCTGGAATGATTTTTTTATAATCATAACCCACCAACATTCTTGCTAAATGAGGAATCATTAAACCAACGAAGGTTAAGGCGCCAGCTAAAGCTACTGATACACCTGTTAATAAGGCAATTAAAAAATAACCAATGGTTTTGGTTCTTTGTATTTTTAAACCCAAACCTATCGCGACTTCTTCATTTAAAGAAATAGCAGTGATATCTTTAGCCATAAACAAAGAAGCTATCAAAGCAATGATAACCAAGGGTAAGGCTAAAAGGACCTGTGAATAAGTCATGGCCATCAAACCTCCACTGGTCCACATAGATACATCTTTTGACACATTAAACAACAAGCCAAAACCTTGAGATAAGGCAAATAGCATGGCTGAAATCGCTGAACCAGCCAAGAGTAAGGTCATGGTGGTTAGTTTCTTACGAGAAACAAAACTTAAGGATAAAACAATAACCACCCCTATTAAAGAACCTATAAAAGCTAAAATCATAAAACCAATAAAATCTAATGCTCTAAAAAAGATTTGTCCTAGGGTAATCATTAACATAGCCCCAGCACTAATCCCCAATAAACCAGGATCTGCCAAGGGGTTTCTAGTCATCCCTTGCATCATAGACCCTGCCAAACCTAAGGCTGACCCAACCAATAAAGCAGCCAAGACCCTAGGTATTCTTATCTCAAAAAGAATGAGCCCAATATTAGACTTATCTTTAGCAAATAAAGCATTAAAAACACTATCCCAAGATGACGAAGCCGCCCCTACTTTCATAGCGACCAATATAGATAAAAAGAAAACTATGAACATCATAGTCATCTTAAATATAAATGATTTATTATTCATAGTTTTCACATCCTTTTTTATTCAAAGAAAAATGTATTAAATACTTGTAATTGCCAATCTAAAGTAATTGGATCATTATAAGAAAAACTCGTTCCATCAACCACCAATATCCTATCATTTTGGTAGGCATCCGTATTTTGATAAACTGAAGTCGATTCAAAAGACATATCAGCTTCTAAGTGTTTACTTAAGACCACAAAATCACCCATATAATCTCCAATAACTTCATTAGAAATAGCGTAATATCCAGGACCTAGCGCATTTTCTCTCACGAGTTCAGGCATAGCTAAAGCCATTTCTTGATATAAGATTTCTGTACCTCTACCCCAATTATTGCCATAAACATACAATTGTTTACCATAGACTTCAACTACAGAAATAGTGGTATTTTCTCCATAGGTTTCTTTAAATAATTCACCAGCTTCTGAAGCCCTAGTTTTAAAATCTTCAACCCAAGCACGGGCTTGACTTTCTTTATTTAATAATTTAGCAATTTCAATGTATTGTTCCAAGTAAGTTAAATTACCATAAGTATAAACAACCGTAGGAGCAATCTCCCTAATTTGATCTAAATTAGCAATACCAGGTTGAGCGATAATTAAGTCAGGATTTAAAGCAATAATCCCTTCTACATTATTTTCAGATACCTCTTCGACACCTTGTAAATACTCATCATATCTTTCATTCAAGAAATCCCAAGAAGTCGCCCCAACCAATTGCCCGCCAGCTGCCAATACGTGACCTGTATTATAAGTAGCTAAAACAACTATCCTTTGAGGATTCTCTGGAACCATAATGGTTCCTTCTTCTGACTCATATGCGACAAGTGATTGTTCCTGATTTTCTTCATTTTGACAAGCCATGATAAAGAACATAGAAAAAACCACTGTTAAAACAAGAAATAATTTCTTCATACCTTTTTTGTATACTCACCCATATAAAGTATACACTCCTCTCTAAAGTCTTTTATAATTGTAGGTAATGGGTTTATTGGTTGCTTGATCAAACATAATGTCCACATCAACTTCAAATACATCTTGAATAATCTTTTTAGTGATTACAGATTCACCTGGACCAGACTTAACAACTTGTCCTTCCTTAATCGCGATTACATCATCAGAAAAAAAAGCCGCTTGATTAATATCATGTAAAACCATCACAATGGTTTTACCAGCATTTTGATTTAAATCCTTTAACAAATGTAAGACATCCAATTGATGAGCAATATCCAAATAAGTCGTTGGTTCATCAAGAAAAATCATTTTAGTTTCTTGAGCCAAAGACATGGCTATCCAAACCCTCTGTCTTTGTCCACCACTTAATTGATCAATTGATCGATTCTTTAAATCTTCCACATGAGTTAAAGTCATGGCCTTATGGATGGCTAAATGATCTTTTTCTGATAATTTACCCAAACCCTTTTGATAAGGATACCTTCCATAAGAAATCAATTCAAAAACAGTCAAGCCATTCAAAACATCTTGTGATTGGGGTAAAAAAGCCAATCGTTTAGCAATATCTTTGGTAGGAATGGTAAACAAATCCTTACCATCTAACAATATTTCCCCTTGAATGGGTTCTAATATTCTAGACATTGCCTTTAATAAAGTTGACTTACCACACCCATTAGGGCCTATAATCGTGGTTATTTTACCTTCTTTTATTTCTATTGATAAATCTTCAATGACAATATCTTTATCATAAGATAATTGTAAGTCTTTGATAACCATCTTCTTCCTCCAATCGAAATAAACTATGAAAATCAAGCAAAGATATTATAACATGTTAGACATATCTAACAAAACAATATCATAATATATTATGATATTTTTGAGGATTATTAAAAATTATTAAAACGAATTTATTATAAAGAAAAAAAACAGATTTTTTCATCTGTTTTTTGAGTTTTTAATCTTTTTTAAAAGCATCTTATAATCCCTAGCATAATAAAGCTTCCTAATCATTCTAACAACACCATCAGCTTGATCAATAGGAATCAAATAATCTGCCTTAGCTTTAACCTCTTCATCCGCACTTGCTAAAGCAAATGAAAAATCACTTAAGGACATCATTTCTAAGTCATATGACTTAGATGCAAAGCTAATTAGAAATTCATTAGGATTTTTACTTACAAAAGCTTTCAAGGCTTCTTTTTTCGAAATATCTGACTTATATATTTTTAAAAAATAATAGGATGACCCCTCTTCATAAGCATAAATTTGACAAGATATATAAGCCCTATAATAATCAAGCAAATCCTTCTTATATTGATGAACCTTATCAAGTGTATCAATTAAAACATAATATACAACATCTTCATTAAAATCGATTTTCCCCTTAATATGATTTCTAAAATAATCATTCTTACGATCATAATAGAATTTCTCTTCTAAGTCATTTTCAAAGTCAGTATGATAAATAGACAAGGCTTGATCAATAATGGTATAAGTAAAAACATTTCTATTTATTGATGAAAAATAAGCATCAATACCGATTTGAGCACTTTTCTTAATATATTTGATATCAAGAAATTTCTCCTTAACAATATCATATTTAACAGCTCCATTCATAATCATCAACTCATTCTTTAAGGGTAAACCATATAAAATCCTAGATAAAGATGAGGGTGTACGGGTCGTTGAAATAGTAAAATTAAGTCCATCATTTAATAAAGCACTTAAATGATATTGGCTATAAGATGATAAAGACTTCTCTTTATTAAGCAAACAAGCATCTAAGGCAGAAACAAATAAAATATTCTTATTTCTATGATGATGAACATGAAGATTATTTATCCCTAAAGTCACTAAAACCCCGATAATGGTAGATGAAATTCGATTGACTGCAAAAGCAACCACTGGTAAATCATTTCTTAAAGAAATGGTGACAGATAAATAAGTTAAGGCAGCGACAAATACCAAATCCTTAATCTTAAATTTAACTAAAAAGTAAATTAAAATAATAATGAAGATACTCGTTAAGATATATAAGACAAACATGTTGATAATCAAGCCATATTGATCAATAATGATATTACTTAAAAAAGTCTCATATATTAAAATAATGACCATGCCAAAAAGCCCACCAACTATAGAACCTAAGGCTCTGATTCTAGCCAAAGCAAATGACTGAGAAAACTCTCTTTGCATAGAATAAACAGCCGCTATAGAAGCAAAAAAAGGTGAATACCAAGTATTGGCAAAGTTTGGTGAAATCAAGTATAAAATAATATTAATTAAAAAAGTAATAAAAACAGCCACAGCTGTTTTAATGGTTCTCAAACCAATTTTAGGCATATTCTCTCCAAAGGAAAAGACAGAAATCAATCTGTCTTATTTTTTTAACAATGATTCGATTAAATTATACTCCTATTTCCTTGTTTTACAAGAAAAAAGTAAGTGAATATATAAAAAATAAATTTCTTTACAATACACTAGCTTTTATAGAAAAAGACATGGGTAATTTATTCCTAAACTTAGGATATATATATAAACCTTTATCTATTGCTTCCATACGACCATTATTCCAAAATAAGGTATCATACTCATGCAAATACTCTATTTTTAAACCCGCTTTAATTAAAGCATTAATGATATCAGACAAAGTATGGTTCCACCAATAATTTTCAGAATACATTGTTTGGCTTGCATAACCACCAATTTCATAAGCCATATCTGCTTTTGCATTAAAATAATCATATTTTAAAATTAATTCTTGCTTGGCTAATTTTTCTTCATCAAATGTATGGAAAAATGGATGAGAATCATAGATATAAAAATACCCATCATCCTTTAATAAAGACCTAACAACCCTTGCCCATTGATCTAAGTCAGGCAACCAACCCAACACACCCTCAGATGTAAAGACTATATCGTATTTATCTTTATGGATTTTTTCTAATGATAAAACATCTGATTCAATAAAAGACACCATATCCATCTTAAAATCATGTTTTAATAAATTAGCATACTTGATATTTTCATTGGATAAATCAACCCCAACAACCTTAGATAAGCCAAGTCTAGCTAAAGAAATGGTATCTGCCCCAGTATTACATTGTAAATGAATTAATGATCGACCTTGAACATCACCCAGTTCCCTAAGAATATTCTTATTTAATAAAGTCTCCCTAGAAGACAACTCTTTTTTAAAATGTTCATAGTGATCTTTAGACAATTGATTCCAAGCTATTTTGTTTTTCTCTATTTCTTTCATAATGACCTCTTTTCAAAGCCATTATACTATAGAACACTAAGAAGGAAAACACTTTTTTTATAGGAAAAATAAAAGCAAGGATATCCTTGCTTTTAATTTTGTGATTCGCTAATTTCTTTTGATTTCTCTTTTTGTTCTTCTAAAAAGTCTTTAACTTTTTCTTTATCTTTATGACTTAACTTAGATGCCTCTGAATCATTTAAATTTGCAATCGTAACCGTTTGATAAGGAATAGAAATTTTAAATTCATCAAAGATAATCTTTATTTGTCTTCTTAAATCCCTTTCAACTTGATAACGGTTTTCTTCATCTACCTTAGCCACGAACCTTAATTCAATACCAGAAGCTTTAAAGGCATTAACACCCTTATAAAAAGGACCTTCTATAATGTCTTTAACTTGTTTTTGGATTCTTTCAATGTTTTTACCAATCACTAATTCAACTTGCTCAATGGATTCATCATAGGATATTTCCACATCCACAACCGCCACTGATAAATCAACAGTCATATTAATTAACGATCTAATTTCTGAATTATTAATGATTTTAACATTACCAGCGATGTCTTTAATCTTAGTGGTTCTTAAACCAATAGATTCTACAGTCCCCCGATAATCATCTAAAACCACGACATCTCCAACTTGATAATCACCTTCAAAGACTATAAATAAGCCACTGACGATATCAGCAATTAATGATTGGGCACCCAAACCTAACAATAAAGCTAAAATCCCTAATCCAGCAAGTAAAGACCTGACATTGATACCCCATTCAACCAATATAATAATGACCAAGGCAAAAAATGATATATATTTGATTAAAGAATCAATTAATTTACCTGCTGTTTTTGCTTTTTTACCAAAGATAAAAAACTTAGAAACAAGATAGCGAATTAAATGAGTTGCCATGATAATAATAACTATCCAAATGATTGACTTAATGATAGGATCCAGATGATTATCAAACCAAGATCCTATCGACTGAAAACCACCTTCACTAGTTCCAATAATTAAAGCTAAACGACTGCCTTTTCCAAAAATATTTCCTGCAAATACTAGAATCAAAATAAATAAAGCACTTAAAGCCCAGGGTAATACTTTTTTTAGTAAAACTTTTTTATCAATATTCTTAAAATCCATCATCTTCTCCCCTATTCATAATATACATCGTTTATTACAATCAATTCACCTTCATTTAACGGATGTCTTGATTTTGCACTAATCTTAATTTGAAAATAAAATACCTCACCAAACTTAGACATATCAATAGAACCACCATATTTTGAATTTGATAATGCTTCTATATAATATATTTGATCATCAATAATGATATGATATTGAAAATCATATAAAAAATAATTCGGATCATTAAAACTTACATAAAGATACAAACTTTGATTGACCAAATCACTATAATATGAAAAATATGATAGTTCTGGTGGTGGCATATCTTCTACATTCACTAAAGTCAATGTATGAATACTATCTTCATAGATTTTATATCCATCTTCATCAAAGACCTCAAGTTTATACCAATAATCATCCATTAAACCAAAGAACTCAATATAATACTCTGGTAAATAATATTCACTTTCATATTCAGTAAACTCTTCTTGAAAATGATCTTCATAAGGTATAATTTCATAAATAGATTCATAATCATAGCCAGAGACTTTGACACTAGCCAAACCATCATATCTAACCAGTAAGGTTAAATGATGGTAACCAAGATCATAGATTTCTAAATCTATAGATGATCCTGATCTTTCCGCCGCTAAAACAATGACAGGTGCCGCCACAACGATCACAAAGGCAGACTTCATAAAATGCGTAAAATTTTTAAAAATACCTTTTTTATCTTTATGTTTTGAACTTGCCTTAGTATTTATATTTACATCATCATTTCTAATCAAAAGTTCCTGATAAGTCTGATACTCATCTGGTGGTCTTTGTAAGTCTCTAAATTGATACTCATCTTTTGACATAGACACCTCCTCTACTTAATTTATTATAATCTATTTATAGAATTCTTAAAGATTATCTCAAATTATATTGTTGAATTTATATATTTTTTAAAGAAAATTCTTGTGATTATGATAAAAATGCAAAAAAGAAAGCTATAAGAATAATCTTATAACTTTCCCTTGTTAAATTTCAACTAAAGCATCTTCTCTTAACTCAAAGATACGATCAAAAACGGATTCAATAAATAGACGATCATGACTAACTGCTAATATAGCCCCTTGGTATTGTAAAAACAAATCATAAATTTCATCTTGATTTATAGGAGATATATTTCTCGTTGGTTCATCTAAGATGATTATTTCAGATTCAATAGATACCATAAGCAATAATAAAATCTTTAACTTTTGACCTTCACTTAAGTCTTCACACTTAGCTTCCATCTCATCTCTTTTAAAACCCAATTGACCTAAAATTTGTCTAATTCTATAATCAGGATATTTACTTTGTTTTTTGTTAAGATATTCAATAACACTCATACCTCTTTCTAATAGTTCCATATAATCTTGAGGAATATATGCATAGTGAATACCTTGTTGGTCCAAATATTTTATGATGGCTTTTATAAGCGTACTTTTTCCAACTCCATTTTGCCCATAAATCACACAAGCCTCATTACCTCTTAAGTTTAAATAGATGCGTTCAATGGTATTATGATTTGGAAGAAGAAAATGATTGATATCAATTTCAATGATACGTTTCTTATGATTGATTTTGCTTTCCCCATCAAAAAAGATATGCATAGGTTCTTCTAATTCGGGTATATCAATCCAGGTTTCTTTTTCTTTTAAAAATCTTGATTCTTGACTTTTTAAAGATTTTATCTTCTTCTTTAATAATCTAGCTAGTTCAGGATTTCTAACAGCTTGGTTTTGCTGGTATTCAACTTTTTGATAGATCTGCCTAAACTTTTTCATCTTTGCTTGATAATCAGATCTTTGTTTCCTAGCGATTTGTAAATCTGATTCATATTTTCTAAAATACAAATTCTTATAATCCTTATATTTTCCCCTATATACAAAAGTTTTACATAGCATTTGCTTATGGACATGTTGTAAATGAATTATACCATTTGCCACATTTTCTAATAAGCGTTGGTCATGCGAAATAAAGAACAAAGGAATTTGTGTGTGATTCATAAAATTTTCTAAAAACTCAATGGTTTGAAAATCTAAATCATTAGATGGTTCATCTAATAAAAGAATATCGGGCTTTCTAGCTATAGCCAAAGCTAAAGCACACTTGACCTTTTCTCCGCCTGATAAAGTATTGATGTGTCTATCAATGATGGTATTATAATCTAAAGCAAATAAAGCTAAAGTTTTTCTTAAATCTGCTTGAATTCTAAAAATATCATCTTGCTTATAAAAATATTCATACAATGTATATAAATTCCATCTATTTGAGATGTTTTGATCAACATAGACTATTTTAGTATGACATATAACTTCTCCTTCATAGTCTATATAATTTAAAGGAAATCCAGCCAATAGTTTTAATAAAGTAGATTTACCTGTTCCTTCAGAACCTATGATGGCAATTTTATCATTTTCTTGTAAAGTAAAATTTAAATTATGAATCATTTCATAATCAAAAACATTATCTTTGATTGATAAATTTTTTATTGTTAGCATTCTTATTCTCCTTAGTGGTATTTGTTTACAATTTTCCCACTAAAGTATCTTTAGCAGGATAAAATTATTTGTTCATTTTATCCCTCCTTCTATATAATTATTCTTTTTGAAAAAGTTGAATCATTTCTTGAATATCTGACTCTCTCTTATGAGACTTCCAATTTATTGATCTTTCATGTCTAACGACACCATTTTTCTTATGAATGATCTGACGCATTTGTTTTAAAGCTTGAATGCCTCCCAACCAAGCAAAACGAAAATGATGGGTCACAAACAAATCGATAGTTTTCCCTCTTAAGTCATCTAAGGATTCTAAATAAGCTTTCATAATCCTACATGCCTGAAAACCATGAACTGGACAAGCAAAAATGATATGGTCAACATTTCTAATATCAGGTTTTTCAAGTAAAACAATATGTTTTTGATTAGGGTCTTGAGACTGTGCCTTAATCATTTTAGCTTGAATATCAAATCTCTTAACAACGGACTCAGTGTTTTGAGTCTTTGAATAATAAACAATCATTGATTCCATAAGAACCTCCTTAAAGAATACTCTCTTCATAACTTTATTATATAATATTTAATAAATAAAGGAAATATTATCTTTATCTAAGCAGGACCATTAAAAAAACAAATGGCTTATGATAAACTATAGAAAAGAGGTGACCTATGAAAACAATTATTATTGGTGGTGTTGCGGCTGGCATGTCGGCTGCTTCTAAACTAAGAAGACTCAATCCTAAGATGACCATCACAGTATATGAAATGGGTGAAGATTTATCCTATGGTGGCTGTGGTATGCCTTACTTTTTAGGTGATGTCATTAAAGATGAAAACAAACTCCTTGCTAGAAACAAAGATGATTTTGAAAAACAAAACATTCAAGTCTATCTAAATCATGAAGTTACACATTTAGACTATAAACATCAAAGTATTGAAATTTTTGATAGAGAAAACAAGAAAACCATAAAAGACAAATTTGATTACTTAGTCATCGCTACAGGAACCAAAGCCAATAGAACCAATATTCCAGGTTCTAAGGAAGTAAACCCTTATGTATTAAACACCCTTGAAGACGCTCGCAAGATAAAAGCAAACATGAAAGATGTTAAAGAAGTTGCTATTATAGGTGGGGGTTATATAGGCTTAGAAATCGCAGAAAATTTTGCCCATTTAGGCATTAAAGTTCATATTATTGAAAGAGCCAAACAATTATTAATAGTCTATGATACTTTTGTGGCTCAAAAAGCAAAAGAAATTCTTGAAAAAGAGAATATTCAAATATATTTAGATGAAGCTTTAGAATCTTATGAAAAAGATCATCAAAAAACAATCATAAAAACCAATAATAGAACCCTATCTGTTGATATGGTCATTGAAGCTATTGGGGTTCGACCAAACACTGAATTTTTAAAAAACTCTGGAATTCAAATGTTAAAAAACGGTGCCATCATTACCAATGAATACCAAGAAACTTCTCTTAAAAATGTTTACTCAGCTGGTGATTGTTCTTCCTATCACCATCTACTCACTAAAGAAAAAGTCTTTGTTCCCTTAGGAACCCATGCCAATAAGACAGGAAAAATCATCGCAGAGAATATTGAAGGAAACCAAGTTAGATTCAAGGGGATTATTGGTTCTAATATTCTAAAAATCGCAGATTATGCCTTTGCTAAAACCGGTCTTGGTTTCGATGAAGCAAAACGCCTAGGCTTAAATTATGATTTTGTCGATATCACAGCCAAAAACCAATCTGGTTACTATCCTGGAGCGGAACCTATCTTTGTTAGAATGGTCTATGACCCACAAACAAAAATCATCAAGGGTTGTCAGATGGTTGGTAAAAAAGGAGTGTCTGATAGAATCAATATCATGGCTTTAGCCATTACAAAAGAATTAACAGCCGATGAGTTCTCACAATTAGACCTTGCTTACGCTCCACCCTTCTCTCCAGTATGGGATCCATTACTGGTCGCAAGCAACCAAATTAAATAAAAGAACAAATATGAATATATGTTCATAAAATACTTGACTTTATAGGTTGAATATATTTCATAAAGTGTTATAATCATCATGGTATTTAGTAACAATCTATTGATTACTTTAGGCATGATTTACCTGATTCATTCTTTGATTGTTTCAGGTTTTTTTTATAAAGAAAGGAACTATTATGAGTGTAAAATTTGTTGAAACTGCTCTAAGGGATGGCCATCAATCTTTAATGGCAACACGCCTAACAACTGATGAAATATTGGCAGTATTACCGGAACTTGATAAGGCTGGATATTATGCCTTAGAAGTCTGGGGTGGTGCCACCTTTGATGCCTCTTTAAGATTCTTAAATGAAGACCCTTGGGAAAGATTAAGAAAAATGCGGAAAGTCGCTAAAAAAACCAAATTACAGATGTTATTTAGAGGACAGAATATCTTAGGATACAAACACTATCCAGATGATATCGTCGAAAAATTTGTTGAAAAATCTCTTGAGAACGGCATAGATATTATAAGAATATTTGATGCCTTAAATGATTTAAGAAATTTAGAAACCTCAGCCAAAGCTGTAAAAAAATATAATGGGCATCTACAAATTGCCTTATCTTACACAACCAGCCCTGTCCATTCAATTAACTATTATGTAGACTTAGCAAAAAAAGCAGAAAACATGGGTGCTGATTCATTATGTATAAAAGATATGTCAGGTATTTTAATGCCTGATACAGCCTTTGATTTAATCAAAGCTTTAAAAAATAATATAAAAATTCCAATTAATTTTCATACACATGCTACTTCTGGCTTGGCTCCTGTCACCTATGCTAAGGCTATTGAAGCTGGTGTAGATATCATTGATACTGCTTTATCTCCATTATCTGGTGGTACTTCACAAGTAGCCACTGAAGCTATAGCCACTTTATTAGGTCAAGATAACACTCTAGATTTTAATCATTTAGAAGCAGCTAAAGATATCTTAACTAAAATTAAAGATAAGTATTTAGAAAATGGTATTTTAAATCCTAAGGCCTTAACTCCAAACCCAAAAATATTGCATAGTCAAATTCCTGGAGGTATGATTTCTAATTTATTAAGTCAACTCAAAGACCAAAAAGCCTTAGACAAATATGAAGAAGTCTTAAATGAAGTCCCTAAGGTTAGAAAAGACTTAGGTTATCCTCCACTAGTGACACCCCTATCTCAAATGGTGGGCACTCAAGCCATTATGAATATTCTAAGTGGCCAAAGATATAAACTAGTTCCAGGAGAAATCAAAGCCTATTTGCGTGGTGAATATGGCCAGGCACCAGGAGATATTGATCCAAACTTTAGAAAAAGCATTATCGGTGATGACCCAGTTTTAAGTCATAGACCTGCAGATAACCTTGAGCCTCAGTTTGAAAACATAAAAGAAAAATATAAGGATATCGTAAAAAGTGATGAAGATGTCTTAAGTATTGCTTTATTTGAATCAGTGGCACTTAAGTTTTTTAAATCTCAAGAAAATGAAACCATTGAGTTTACCTTACATACAGGAGGAGCCTTATGACACTAGCATTCACATTTTTTGATGGCTTACTTTTATCCTTATTAAGCATCTTATTTGTAATACTTATTATTTCTTTGATTGTCCTAGCCATTACACCCTTAAAAAAATTAAGTCCACAAAAACATCAACCCATGACCACAAGTAAAGCGCCAATCAAAAATCAAGACATATTAGATGAAGATATGATGGTGGCTGCCTTAGTCGCATCCATCGATTATCTAGAATCCACAAAAAAAGAACCATATTTAAAATCAATTAGGGAGATCAAATCATGAAAATATACAAAGTAAAAGTAAATGGAAAAATCTATGAAGTTGAATTAGAATCTATCGAAGAAAACACTCAAGAAATTCAAAGTCCAAAACAAGAGACTAAGCCTTCAAGGAACCAAGGTCACGCAATCAAATCACCTATGCAAGGCACCATCCAAAGTATCTTAGTTAAGGTCGGTCAAAAGGTAAAAGCAGGTGATTCAATTTTAATCTTAGAAGCTATGAAATTAGAAAACGATATTACTGCTGATCAAGACTATGTCATTGAAGAAATACTTGTTAAAGTTGGTGACACAGTCGAAAACAACCAAGCCTTAGTCAAGGTAAGTTAAGATGAGTGATTTATTAAGTAAACTCTACGAATCTTCCGGACTTTACGCTTTCTTTAGTGAAGACGGTTGGAAGTATGTCATCATGATCATCATCGCATTGACCTTATTATTTCTGGCCATTTTTAAGAAATTTGAACCTTATTTACTTCTACCCATTGGTTTTGCCATGTTACTAGTAAATATACCTGGAACCAACTTATTTATAAAAGAAACCATTATTGAAAACGGTGAAGAAATCAATCAATACTCAGGTATGTTTGGCTATATTTACTATGGAGTATCCTATGGTATTTATCCTTCATTAATTTTCCTTGGCATCGGCGCAACCACTGATTTTGGTCCCTTACTTGCAAGACCAAAATCAATGTTACTAGGTGCCGCTGCTCAAATTGGAATCTTTGTGACTTTCTTAGGTGCTTTATTACTAAACTTTACCGGCGCTGAAGCGGCAGCTATAGGCATTATAGGTGGAGCTGATGGCCCAACAGCTATTTTACTATCAAGTGAATTAGCCCCTCATTTATTGGCGGCTATTTCTATTGCTGCTTATTCTTATATGGCTTTGGTCCCTATAATCCAACCACCATTAATTAAATTATTTACAAGCAAAAAAGAACGTCAAATTGAAATGACACAATTAAGAGAAGTATCAAAAAAAGAAAGAATTATCTTTCCAATCATTGTAGCTTTAATCACCATTATCTTAATACCTTCTTCAGCACCCTTAATCGGTATGTTGATGTTAGGAAATCTAATTAAAGAATCAGGGGTTGTTCCTAACTTAGTTCATGCCAGTGGAAAAACCATACTATACTCAGTCACTATCTTATTGGGTTTAAGTATTGGAGCAACTACCAAAGCGACTAACTTCTTACAAACCCAAACCCTAATGATTATTGGTTTAGGTTTATTCGCCTTTATCGTGGCAACCATCTTTGGGATCTTAGGTGGAAAATTCATGAATCTCGTCAGCAAAGAGAAAATCAATCCTATTATTGGAGCTGCGGGTGTTTCAGCTGTTCCTATGGCTGCTAGAGTCGCTATGAAAGAAGGAAAAATCGCCAACCCTAACAATTATCTATTAATGCATGCTATGGGACCTAATGTTGCTGGTGTCATTGGTTCTGCTATTGCTGCGGGCTTATTGTTGTCATTCTTTGGATAAAGTATGAAAACTTATTTTTTAGATTCTGTTAACTCTACTAACACATATTTAAAAGACCATTATCAAGACTACCAACACTTTGATTGCATCTTAACTCACCATCAAACCCAAGGCAAGGGTAGGTTGGTAAATACTTGGTTTTCAACAGATAAAGACTTAACATTTTCTATCTTGATTAAAGACAAATTATCAGCTAAAGCCATTCAACTTATGCCTTTATATACAGCATATATCTTGAATAAAGTTATAAGTCTCTATACAGAAGAATCTTTTATCAAGTGGCCTAATGATATATTAATTCAAGGAAAAAAAGTGTCTGGAATCTTGGTAGAATCACTATATCAAGACTCATTAAAAGCTTTAATTATCGGTATAGGGATTAATGTCAATAATAATGATTTTCCTAACCATATTAAGAATCAAGCCATCTCATTAAGTCAGATCAGTCAAGTAGATATTAAACAAGACAGCCTATTATTGAAAATTCAAAATCAATTTGAAAAAGATTATGAAATCTACAAGAATGATCCTACTTTTATCATTAAAGACCTCAACCAAAAATTGGCCTATAAGAACCAATGGATCACTTACACAGAAAATCAAAAAAACCATCAAGCCATATGTAAAGAAATTAATGAGGATGGACACTTGATGGTAGAGACCAACCACAAAAAGAAAATATTAATATCAAGTGTTATTCATCATCTTAGAAAAAATTAATCAAAAAGAAATCTCAATGATTTCTTTTTTTCTTTCCCAAAGATGATTACCATATTAAGATAATTTATGTTAAAATAAGTTATATGATAAGAAAGGACTGATATCATGTATCAAGTAATAAAGACCACTTTCGCAACGGATCGACTTGAAATAAAGAATAACCATATTCAAGGTAAAAACTTTAAATTACAACCTAAAATTTCTAGAAAAACTGGCAAGGTAAGAGACAACGTATATTTTACTGCCTTGATATTAGAAGTAACTTCAACGACAGAACAACCCTTCCCAATTGATATGTTTATTGACTTTAGAGGTATTTTTGAATTTAAAGCTGGTGATGATGAAAACGAAATATTAAATTTCTTAAAGAATGAAGCTGTTCAAATGATGTTTCCTTATTTAAGAACCACCATGACCAACCTAACCACAACTGCCATGTTGCCACCAATCATCTTACCTATCATTGACGTTGCTAAATTATTCCCAGACAATCGTGAAACAGCTTATGTAAACTAAAACGAGGCCTAAAAGCCTCGTTTTTTTTATATTTTTAGTGTTTTTTGACATTTCTTACAATAACCATAAAATTCTATTTTATGTCCAGTGATTTGAAAACCTGATTCTTCTTGAATTTGTTTTTCATAGTCATGTAAAGGACAATGATATATAGTTTCTATTTTATTACAGTTTTTACAAATTAAAAAATGATGATGATCTTCACGATTGAATTCATATAAAGATTGTTTTTCATGTTCTATTTCAATCTTATTAATAATATTGTTTTCAGTTAATTTATCTAAGGTTCTATAGACTGTTGATAAATTAACTTTGACTTTATCATTTATTAAAATTTCATAAATATCTTGTGCCGATAACAACTTCTTTGATTTTTGCAGGATATCAATGATATTAACGCGGTATTTGGTTTTCTTTAAACCTGAATCTATCAGAGTTTTCACTATCTTCCTTTTTTCCATCTTAATCTTCCTTAATCTCTAACTTATGTTTATGTCTTCGACTATATAACCAAGTTAATATATATAATATGACAGCCGCAAAAACAATTACAGCACCTGTAGAAATATCAGTATAATAAGAAACAATCAAACCAGAAAAAATAAATATAAAAGAAAATATCATAGAATAAACCATTCTTAAATGAAGTTTGCCAGTTAAATAACTTGAAGCTGATGCTGGAACAGATAACAAAGCAATAACTAAAATAATACCAACTACCCTGATTAAGACAACCACAGTTAAAGCTAAGAGAATTAATAAAACATTTTCTAATAATATGGTTTTCTTTCTCATAATTCTAGTGAATTGTTGATCAAATAAATGCGCCTTCCATTCTTGATAAAAAACAAATATTACAGCTAATATGATTATGGCTAGAACCATCATTAAGACTAAATCAAACCTTGTGACTGATAAAATATTACCAAATAAATAAGAAGAAACAATTGGAGGATAGCCTGGAGTTAAAGAAATAAATAAAATACCTAAGGCCATCCCTAAGGACCAAAACATGGCAATAATAATATCTTTGGCCCCTGTTGATCTATTTTTTATGACACCAATACCTAAGGCAGCCATAATGGAAAACATAAAAGCACCAATGATTGGCTCAAATCCTAATAAGAATCCTAAACCAACTCCACCATATGAAGTGTGGGCAATCCCACCAGTCATCATCACTAACTTCTTTTCAACAATAATAACCCCTACAATCCCACCAACAATAGCGGTAATAAAAGCAGCTAAGACAGCGTTTTGTAAAAATTCATATTCAAATATTGCCTTAAACATTTTTAACACCTCTTTGATGAATACTTCTTTTGATTTGCTTGTGGACAGGTCTAATATAAGCATACTGATAGACCTCATTAGGATCTCCCTCAGCAATTATGTTCTTATCAAGATAAATTAATTTCTTAACATTTTTACTAATCATTTGAACATGATGGGTAATCAGTACAATGGTAATATCTTCAGATAACTTTTTGATTAAATTAAAAATTTGTCTTTGACTCATGACATCCACCATGGCTGTGGGTTCATCAAGCAATAAAATATCTGGTTTCATAGTCAAAGCCCTAGCTATGATCATTTTTTGGAACTCACCACCAGATAATTCACTGATTTGCCTATCTTTTTGTTCTTTTAAACCAACGATATCTAAAACTTCGGCCACTGCCCTTTTATCTTCTTCAGAATATTTGAAAAAGGCTTTAACAGCTTTTTCCATTCTACCCATCAAAACAACTTCTTCGACAGTGATCGGAAACATTGGATTAATATCGGAAATTTGCGGTACATAACCCATTTTTATATGACTTTTTCTTAAAGTAGTTCCACAATATGAAATTTCACCAGAATTAGGTTTTATTAAACCTAAAATCGATTTCATCATAGTAGATTTTCCACCACCATTAGGCCCAATAATACCAATATAATCTCCATCATTAATGGTCAGATTTAATTTTTTTAAAGCATGGATATTTCCATAATTAACTGAAACATCATTTAATACTATTTTTAAGGGTTTCATTCTAACTCCTCTGCTATTTTCTCAGCCATATCTCTTAAAGATGCAATATAATCATAAGATAAAGGATATAATACAATAGACTCTCCATCAATATCTATCGCAAAGGTTTGTACTTGTTCACTATCAACTTCAGCTTGATGGAAAATGTATTGAATCTCATGAGTTTTAGCATAGTCAATCAATTCTCGTAAATGGCTTATAGAAGGCTCTTTCCCATCTTCTTCTAAGGCCAACATATTTAATCCATAATCATCCGCAAAATAACCAAATGAAGGATGATAGACAATGAATGTATTACTTGTTTTTTGAGAGAAAATATTTTGAATTTCTAAATCTAAATTTTCTAATTCAAGGATGAAATCTTGAGCATTATCTTGATAAATAGATGCGTGATTAGGATCTAATAAAGCAAGTTCATCTGCAATGGCCTGAACCATAACAATAACTCTTTTAATTGATAACCAAATATGTGGGTCCCTCCCTACATGAGAATGATCATCTTCATCTGCTTCATCTTCTTCATCATGATGTTCTTCATCAGCAAAATACCTATCTTCATAAGCTGCAGATACCACTTCTTCTAAATGAACAACTTTAACATCTTTTAGTTCCGGCAAAATATTAGCACTTTCTGCTTGTACACCCATGGTAAAATAGACACTAACTTCATTCATCTCAACAATTTGCCTAGCCCCTGGTTGATACATTTCAGGACTTGATCCTGGTGGAATAATGGTTGTGACTTGTACTAAATCTCCACCAACTTCTTCCACAAAAGCTCTTTGGGGTTCAATGGTCACAGCCACTTTTAAACCACTACCTTCAGTTTCAGAACACCCATATAGCAATACCAATAATAGTAATGACATCATTAATAATATTTTTTTCATTTTTATACCTCGCATAGTAATATTTACAATTAATTATAACAAATTTAAATGCAAATGCAAACCATTTGCAATTAAATTATAAAAAAATAAGATCAAAATTGATCTTATTTACAATCCTTATAATTTTTCAAATAAAGTGGTATAGCAATGTTAAAGAATCTGATAAAAGTGTGGATGATTGAATCCATTTTTTCTGGTAAAACATTTAATGATTGTTGAATGGCAATACCATCAATGGCAGCGACTAAAATTGAAGCCATAGAATGTTCACATTCGCTATTTTCAACATCATATAACTTGGTAAATAAATCTGCGATATTATCAATGATTTGCTTGTATTGGTCCCTATACTCTTGTTTATTCTTATCATTACGTTTGATTGAATCACTTAATAATTGTATATGCAATTTTTGATCATCAACTTTTTTTATTCTTTTTTCTATGCGCTTGTTGATGTCTCTTAGCACTTCTGCCTTTTCAGACTTATTCACATCTTTTCTAAGATTATCGTAGAGTTTGGTTGTAAAAAGCAAAGACTCTTTGATACAAGCAAAGATGAGTTCTTCTTTGCTTGGGTAAAAATGATAGATTGCGCCAGTAGATAGATTAGCGTTTTCAGCAATTTTGCGCATTGATACATTTTCCAAAGGATTCTCCTTTAGAGTTTTTAAAGTTGCATCAATGATTCTTTGTTTTCTTTTATTTTCCATTTCATCACATCCTACTTATTATTTTACCATAACTATCGTTATTTTTTTAATAATTTATATCAATTTTTAATTTTAAAATTCCTTTTATTTTATTATATATTTTATCTTTGGTATAATAGTCTAGAGTTTATAATATAGGAGCTAGCTATACAAAAATCAAGTAAAAATTATAAATAATTAAAATTATGATATTTGAACATACTTAAAAAAGGTTAAAGAACCCTAAGTTAAATAATGGGTGATTAATTATAAGAGATCGTTATAAAAAGTATCTGTTTTAAGAATTTTGTAAATAGAATGAACCATGTTTTTGGCTATAGCGAAAATGATTGTTGAGTGATGTTTATTGCCTTTAGTCATCATATGAATGTATTTGCGTTTAAACTTATTATCTCTAGTTTTAGGACTAACACAAGCGATCCTAGCGGCACTATAGATGGCAGTTCGCAAATATTTACTACCACGTTTAGAAATTCGAGTACGTTTACGTTTGTATTTTCCGGATTCATGAACAATAGGTTCAATACCGAAAAGAGATGTATATTTGTGTTTGTCAGTGAACCTGCTAATATCGCCTGTTTCGCCTAGAATAGTCGCTCCATTAATAGGACCGATACCTGGGACTGATAATATTTTTGGATAAAGAGTCATATGTTGTGAAATAAGTTTCTTTAGTATTTCATTTTGAGAATTAAAATGAATGATATTAGAGACACAAATTAATTAGATAAGCATTTAAGTTATTTGGATTTCCTATTGAGTTTTTCGCGATATATTTAATGAGTTTAGCTTGTTCAACGTGATTTGATCGACTACGAATTCTTTGAGCTAAAGATTCAATATGAAGACCTTTATAATCGCTTGGTAAGGGAAAATCATAAAGTAGATCTAAAGTCCATTTAGAGAAGGGTTTAAAGTGTTTAAGAAACTCAGGGAAGAACATTTGAAGTAATCTTTTAAGTTCACCCTTAGCTTTAGTAATGATTTGATTATTAGAATTATAATCTCTAGATAATTGTTTTAACTCAACTAAATGATATAATGGTGGTGTATAGGGATGGAGCCTATTCAGGTTATACATAAGGTGCCTACACACTGCTATAGCGTCAATTTTGTCAGTCTTGGTCATGCGAGGACGCCGACTTACGACTGAGAGAAACTAACATTGGGTTAGTACAATATACAGTGTAGCCTTTTGATATTAGATAATCGCGCAGATTATTATGATAAATACCTGTGGCTTCCATTCCTATACGAATATCGTTAACCGACTTCGTACAGGATTGAATGACTGTATGAAGTTTTTTAAATCCAAAATGATTATTTTGAATAATAAAGTGATCATAAATAATTTCACCCAAATCATTTATGATGATGATATCGTGTTTATCCATTGCGATATCAATGCCAATGAAAATCAAAATAAAAACCTCCTTGTTTGAAATATTCAAACGTTATGAAACCACAAACAAATATAAATGTAACCTTGTAAATACACACTCGAAGTGTAACTAGCTAATTCACATTTATCATATAAGTTGTGGTTGTAGCCTCCTAAACACACTCGAAGTGTAAGGAACGTATGACACACTCCACAACGTTTGTAACTTCATTATAGGAGATTAAATAAATTATTTAAATACATTTTATGAACAAAAGAGAAAGGAGAAGTATAGTTAAATTATCTTAATTTAATTATACAAGGAAATTATGTCATTATCAAAAGAAGATTTAAAAACAATTAAAGCCTTTCAAAAAGGCGAAATTACTGAATACCATGTCTATCAAAACATCGCAAAGAAAGAAAAAGATGAAAAAAATAAAGAAATTTTGTTGACCATTGCTAAAGACGAATTAAAACATTATCACGTTTGGGAAAAAATCTCTGGTGAAAAAGTCAATCCAAGTCAATTTCTAATTTTTATCTATAAGGTTTTAACATTTATCTTTGGTTATACTTTTACCTTAAGAATCATGGAACGTGGTGAAGAATCTGCTCAAAAAGCTTATTCAAAACTTAAGGGTTTTGAAGATGTTATCGAAAAAATCACTAAAGAGGAAGAAGAACACGAAGTAAAACTTTTGGATATGCTTGATGAAGATCGTTTGAACTATGTAGGTTCTATGGTCTTAGGTTTAAATGATGCCTTGGTAGAGTTATCAGGAACTCTCGCTGGTTTAACCCTTGCTTTCCAAGGTAACACAGCTTTAATTTCTTTATCAGGTTTAATTACAGGAATAGCTGCTTCTTTGTCCATGGCAGCTAGTGAATACTTATCAAGCAAATCAGAAAATCAAGAAAACGCCTTAAAATCATCCTTATACACAGGTGGAGCTTATATCCTAACCGTAATTGTCTTAGTCTTACCTTATTTGCTCTTAGACAATGCTTATGTAGCCTTAGGTATTATGTTAGGTGCTGTAGTCTTTATCATCTTCTTCTTTAACCTTTATATTTCAATTGCTAAAGGTCATAATTTTAAAAAGAGATTCTTACAAATGGCAATGATCTCTTTAGGTGTCGCAGCTTTATCATTCCTTATTGGGATGGTTATTGAAAATGTCTTAGGGGTACAATTATAAATATTGAGAACTTTTTTCTTGACAAAAGAAAAACAATTGTTTATACTTGTAAAAGTAAATAAAATGTGAATATCAAACATTAGAGGTAGCGATGCAGAAGAGTACTATGAGGAGTCGGCAGACGAAGATACATAGGAAAGGCAACCATCGCCGAATATAAAATATAGGCATATATTTTATATGGGGTTACAAGAAATACTTGTAACACTCCTATCTTTTTAGATAGAGGCGCTAAAATAAATCTCCTGATTTTTTTAAAGCGTCTGATAGACGCTTTTTTATTTGCAAAAAAATCTTAGGAGGAAAAAGAAATGAAAAGAGTATTACTATTGGCCTTGGCCACATTATTAAGTATTGGTTTTGTATCTTGCCAATCGGAAGAAGAAAATGAAAGAGATACACTAGTTGTCGGTATGGAAGCGGCTTATGCACCTTTTAACTGGACTCTATATGAAGGCAACCAATACGAAGAAGCCTATCCACTGGAAGGAACCAATAACTATGTCGATGGCTATGATGTACAAATAGCCATATTAATTGCACAAGCCTTAGACATGGATTTAATCATTAAATCAGTTGAATGGGATGGATTAATCCCATCATTAAACAACACAAAAGAAATAGACTTAATTATTGCTGGTATGAGCCCAACAGCTTCTAGAGCTCAAACTGTAAACTTTACTGATGAGTACTATTCTTCAACCCATGTCATTGTTTTAAGAGCTGATTCACCCTATGTTAACGCAACTTCAATCAATGATTTTGATGGGGCACTTATGGTCGGTCAATTATCAACCATTTACGATGATTTAATTGATCAAATGCCAGGGATAAACCATGAAGATCCCTTGGCAGATGTCCCAACCATTATTACAGGTATTAATTCAGGTATTTATGATGGGACCATTTTAGAATTACCTGTAGCTATGGCGGCGACTGAATCAAATCCAAACTTAACCTATCTAGAGTTTGAACAAGGACAAGGTTTTAATGTTTCTTACGAAGATAAAGCTGTCTCTATTGCTTTAAGACAAGATGATGCTGAATTATTAAGTCAAATCAATGAAATCTTAAGCAATATTTCTAATGAAACAAGAGAAAGTTTGATGTTGGATGCTATTGAAAGACAACCTTAATCATGAGGAAGAACCTATATAAAATACTTATATTTATCTTTGCTTTTGGAATGATTGTTCAAATCATTCCAAGGCAAAGTCAAAATATTCAAGCAGAACAAGCATCGTTAAACTATCTATTCTACTCTTCATATAAAAACCAAAGTTTAAGTCCGTCTAGACTCAATAATATAAATATAGACTTCTTCTTACCCAAATACATTGACGGTATTGAACTTAACTACAATATAGATTCTGATTATATTCAAGTTCAAGACAGTCTGGAAACCATTAGTTTAAGAACGTCTGAATCCTATGAAAATATTGAAGTATACAGGGCAAAAATCATTAAAGAACCCAGTGTTTGGAAACAAAATATTGAATTTACCCTCCAAATTTCTTATGAATTAGATCAAGTGACCTATGAAGATAAGCTCCAAGGTCAAATAGTAAAAACAATACCTGATGATTTCCTAGGTGGAACAATTTATACCCTTATTAGATATGGGCAAATGTTTTTTGAAGGGGCCTTAAAGACCATTGTATTAGCCTTAATAGGTACCCTAGTTGGTTTTGTATTAGCCTTGATTTTAGCCATCATGAAATTACAAAAAGCAGACACACATGACAAAAAAATCATGAAAATTCTAAAAGAAATATCTAATAAATTTGCCAGTCTATACATCACCTTATTTAGAGGAACACCCATGATTGTACAAGCAAGTTTTTTCTGGTATGGTTTTGGCTTATTTGGTGATCCATATTATTGTGGTTTATTTGTTGTAAGTCTTAATACAGCCGCTTATATCGCAGAAATATTAAGAGGAGGTATCCAATCGATTGATAAAGGTCAGAGTGAAGCTGCCTATGCTTTCGGAATGAACCATCTTCAGACCATGGTATATGTGATATTTCCTCAAGCCATTAAAAATTCTTTACCAGCCATTGGTAATGAATTTATTGTCAATATTAAAGATACAGCTGTTTTATCTGTAATAGGGATTTTTGAACTCTTTAATCAAGGTAGAAAAATCACAGGCATGCATTACAGGCAATTGGAAGTCTATTTAATCGTAGCCCTAATCTATTTATTTTTAACTTATACGATTTCCCAAGTTCTTAAACATGTAGAAATAAAAATGAACTTGCAACCACTAGAGATAACAAGTTCGAATTGAGGATCATATGAATTTTATTGAAATTAAAAATCTTCATAAGGCATATGGCCAGGAAGAAGTATTAAAAGGCATTGATTTAACCATTGAAAAAGGAGAGATCATATCGATTATTGGATCTTCTGGTTCAGGGAAGTCAACCCTATTAAGATGCTTAAACCACTTAGAATCTTTTGATCAAGGTCAAATCATCTATGAAGAATCTTTCCAAGCTTCAAGCAAAGAGGATATTCAGAAAATTAGAGTAAACATGCCCATGGTTTTCCAATCTTTTTACTTATTCGAACATATAAATGTACTAAACAACTTAACATTGGCGCCTGTAAAAATCCTAAAAATGAAAACAAAAGACGCTAAAGACAAGGCAATGAGAATTTTAGAACAAGTTAATATGGCTTCTTATGCCCATAAGTATCCATCACAGTTATCAGGTGGGCAAAAACAAAGAATTGCCATAGCTAGAGCCATGATGATGGATCCTAAAGCTATCCTATTTGACGAACCTACATCTGCCTTGGATCCTGAAATGGTTCAAGAAGTATTGGCTGTTATTCAAAATTTAGCCAAATCTCAAATGACCATGATTATTGTGACCCATGAAATGAATTTTGCAAAAGACATTTCAAATAGAGTTATTTTTATGCATGAGGGAAAAATCCATGAAATTGGCAAGCCCCAACAAATATTTACATATCCAAAAGAAGCTAGAACCCGTGAATTTTTAAATATCAAATAAAAAATCGCCTAAGCGATTTTCATTTTTATACTTTCTTATCGTTTTTAATAATGATACGCCAACCAATGAAAGATACAATAGCCGCTCCAACAAAACCTACCAATAAATCTAACATGGTGTCCATCAAACCATAATCCTGAGGAAATAAATCACCATGATAAGTCCATTGGTATCTTTGCATGTTCCTTAATGTATCCTCGTTTAAATTATAAGCTAAAGTATCCACAAAGAATTCATAAAATTCCCATAAAACCAATAAGGTCATCGAGAATGTAAAAGCAAAAATACTAATTAAGCCTGGACTGAATACCCTATCTTGGCCCTTGGCTTGGGAAGCATAATTAACAATTTCAAATCCAATAATGGATATGGTAACTCCAGAAACCACATGTAAGAACTTATCATAACCATTAACTTCTACCAATAAGCCATGAATATTGCCCATGACAATGGCAGCGAATATAAATAGAAGTACAATGATTTTTAAGTAACTAGGTATATCTACATGAAATTTGGATTCTATTAAAAAAGGTAAAGAAAAGAATAGAATAGCTAAAGTGCCTAAGAAAATATTAGATAATCCAGCATCTCTTTGAGTTGAATCCGTCGCTAAAGCAACTGAAATAATTGATAAAATAATTTCTAACAATACTATAGCAAATAAAAAATAATATAAAGTTTTTGAATTCATCAGTTTTTTTAATTTCATAGTAAGCTCCCCTATTTGTATTTACTATATTTTATCATGTTTTCGTTTATTTTTCATATAAGACACAAAAAAATAAAAAAAACCGGTCCATATATCTGGACCGATTTTATTATTTGTCTTTATTGTCTAAATCTTATAAATTATTAAACCGGAATTGTATCATATTCATCTAATATCATATACCAAGCAATTGGACCATAATCATTATCAATGCCAATTAGATAAGCAGAAATAAGAAGTTCTTGACCATCTAATGCTTGTAATTCACTATGGAGTACAAGGTCATTCTCAACAAGCATGGTTATTTCATATGGGTCAATATTTATTGGAGGAATCAATCTATCTAAAGTAAGTGTATAGACAGGTGTTTCAGTACTTTGATTCCATTCAATATAAGCTTGTATTGAAACATAATCACTATATTGACTAAAATCATTCAATGAGAAATCTAATAAATCTGCAGTGGTCATGACTTGAATTGTATGTGACACAGTTTGAGAGCTTGCGATTACATTGGTTATACTTGGACTATATATGATCGGAATAAGTCCATTAGACATATAAACACGTTCACCAATCACAATCACTTCATCACCTAGATTTAAAGTTATATTTGAAAAATCATAAATGTAAACTGGCTCTAATAATACTACAATTTCATCGATACCATCATGAAGAATTATGACTCCTTCATTTTCATTCATAGCTACGATAACACCTTGAATTTTATATACGGTATTATTTTCTCCATACAACACATCTGTAATAGAAGTCAATGGTCTTGGTTTAATGTCGATGGTAATCGTAAATGTTTCACTCAAATATAAGTCGTTGATAGGATCATATGACGTTAAAGTCAGATCTAAAAGCAAGATAGTGTTTGTACTTATATCATTGATTACTAGGTTATTGAAATCTATTAAGCCAGTATCATTTTCATTAGTTAATGCAAAGTCAAGAGTAAGATATGGATGGAATGTATATTCTAAAGGAATATATTGGCTAATTGCATCACCAGCAAATACTTCAATAGTACCTAAACTTTGTATATATTCTTTGATTAAGGTAATTTCTTCTTGGCTTGTATATTCTTTGATTCTTACTGAATTATAGCCAAGAACATCCATTAAATAGAACTCTCCTCGTAATACTTCTAAAGGCATAACTACATCTACATAAATATACTCATTGTAAACTTCTTGAAGATAATCTATATATTCCCAACCTTCTTGTAGCATATTCAAGTAAACTAAATAATCTCCATCTCTTAAAATATAATAACCTAGATATTTGTCATATGAAACTTGTCCATATATAGTTAATATATTTTGATTGATTGGATTTAATGTAAAATCATTTAAATATATTTCTTCTAAAGTCATTGGAAGACTTTCTAAGGTAATTGAATTTGTCATGCCATCTGATACCACTTGGATATTATAAGTATAATCTGCTATACCATCTATCACTGATTTTTGACCAATAATTGTCACTTGATCTCCCTTATAGAAAGTATTATAGATAATACCACAATAGAGATAAACTGTATCTTCTATAATCAAATAATGTTTATTGAAATCAGAATGTAATATGGTTGCTTGTAAAGCAATTTCTTGAGTTGAAGGTGTAGGATCAAATAAATCTTCTAAGCTTCCTAATGTGAATCCATTTAGGTAATAAACTAGATCAAATGTATCTTGATATGAACCGACAATTAAATGAACTCTAACGACAATTTCAATATTTTCAGGAGCGTGTAAAGTTGTAAAATGATCATCATAGATATTGATATAATCTAATCCAGTGATTGGTTCAAATGTAATAGTAACTGGATATTTATTTAACAAGTAATAAGTTGGGCTTGGATAAGAAACATAATCAAAGGCATTACGTAAAGGATTATATTGATTCAAAGAGTAAATCATTGAATCTTCAATCATTTGTGCTATTTCTGCTTCTGTATAATCTCCTAAGATAATCTCTTCTTCACTTGTGTATTGATCCATATTAAACAAAACAGTTGGAAGACCAACATCATCAAGACCATATGTCATAACAATCATCACCACATTTAGACCTACATAATTTCTAAGTTGTGACCAACTAGGTCCTTCATTATAAATACGAATGATTTGATCTCCATATCTTAAATAGAAATAATCACCATAATCAGTAGTTTCAGCTTCTAAAATACCACTCACTCTTAAGACTTGCCCTACATAAGTAGAATTTGTAACATCCATTGAATATATATCAGCGATGGTTGAATCTGAAATTGTTAATGTTGGTTTTGTATCAGCTCCTGTTACTTTTATTGTTTGACCCGTAAAGATTCCTTGTGAATTAACAATTGAAGCTGTTCCACTAATTTCAACAATATTACCAACATATCCATAATAATAAGCTGTATCACTTTGATATAGACTCATTGGTAACCAAACAAGAACTATACCACTAGCATCACTAATGAGTAAGGCATATCCTTCATCCATATATACTGAAGCTAATACTTGACCTTGGATAGTTTGTTCAGTTAAATCATCATAGACTATATCTAAAATATCAGTGTAAGTTACTTCTTCATCAGGTAAAATATCAATAGTAAATGTAAAAGTATATGAATCTTCACCAATATTCAAATCAACTTGAATATCAACGCTTGTTAATACATCAACTGACTCAATAAATTGATTGTATCCAGGAGTAAAATCGAAAAGACCTAAAGTATCATTTAAAGGAGTATAAGTAAGATCAACATCATCAAAGAAGAATGTTGCCTCACCAAAATCCATAGCTTGATTATTATAAATAGAGATTTGATATTGATCTAAAATGAAGGCTTCAATATAATCAAACTTTTCTTGATTACTTAAATTAACCGGAACAATATCACCAGGTTCTCCTGTAAAATCAATAGTCCAGAACCTACCACTAAAAGTAGAATAATAACGATTACTTTGACTTACGTATCCTTTAATAGTAACCATTTGATTATTATATTGACTGATTTCATAAAGCACTTGATCATAAGGTACATTTAAAACAATGATTTGATCATAACTATAGAGATAAGCAATATTATTATAAACTTCTACTTTTCCTGTTATTTCAATGTAGATATATTTATCTAATTCACTAGGATAATCATAGGCTAGTAATTCATCCGTGGTCATAGGATTATCTGGTAAGACAACAGGATTATTTCTAGAAATAATCTCTTGAACTAAATCGATATTATAAAGACCTTGCATATATAAACCGTTATAATACATAGTCATAGAACCATATAATAAAACATAATCACCCTTATATGCATTCAAATTAGAACCTTCAACCTTAATCATTTGCCCTAAATCATTCATAATGTAAATATATTCAGGACTATAAAATACAACTAATCCTTCTACAAAGGCTTCTGAATAAGATTCTAAATCAGAAAACTCATCTACAGTAATAGCATTTAACTGTGATGTATAATGAATAGTTTCATTAATATCCCCAGCTGTAACTGTAATTGTAATAGCAAAGATTTGGTCACTCATACTATATGTAAAATAGTTTATATCAAAATCATAGTAAGCAAAATTAGGATCATCAAATGACCAAGAAATTTCAGCACCAATCACAGGGTGATAAGCAGGGATATCTATAGTTTCAAAAACTTGGAAAGTTTTACCATCATAATAATGATGGAACATATCTACTAAAATATCAACCCGTTCTTGATCAGTGTATTCAGGAATTCTTAAGTCATTACGGATACCTTCATAATAGAACATTAAGCTACCATCAAAGTCACGGTAGATAAAACCACGAATAATCACTTCTAAACCTATATAATCAAATACTTTTTCAAAAGCACCATGACTCATCATCATTAATGGTATTTGATTATTTTCAGTTACAATATAAACCCCATAATCTATTTCACTTAATTGATCTAATAATTGTCCTCTAATTTCTATATATTGACCATATATATGTAAATTATCAAGATTTAAAGCTAATAAATCAGCATCTGTATAAACACTCGGTGAAAGCATTAAATCATTGCCTTTAGAAATAATCTTTTTAACCACCAAATCACCATCAAAGAAATCTAGATAAGTCATTTGATAATCTCTATCATTTCTTACAGCTAATCTAGCATAATCACCAACTTCTAAATAAGGAATATTGTAAGCGTATAAATAACCGCTATCATCTTTTAGTAACATATCCATTTCTGATTTAGAAATAACAATAGCATCAATTAAGAAGACTGAACCAGTCATGTCATCAATCACTTCAGAAATCAAAGCTATATCCATAGGCATCAAAGTCACCATTAAAGTAAATGTATAAGCTTGGTCATTGATTGTCAATGCAACTTCAAATGGAATCTCAACTTGACTATCTGTATTTTTAAACTGTTGATTAACTGAATCAAAGTAATCTTCATATCCTAAGGCAGGTTCATATGAAATGTATTGTCCAAAATATGGCAAGTCTTGAATCATTAAAGTATCACCAGAGAAGAATACTAAGTTGAAATTAGATTCAATACTTGATTTAATCAATAAAGCTTTTTCTTCTATACTTAAGGCTAATACAGAATATGATAACATAGAAGCTATAGGCTCATCACCAAAAACATCAAAAACAAAGTCTAAAGAAATTTGATTTCCTATATTATTTAAGAAATCTAATTCTGTTAAAGTATCAATCGTATCGTAATTAATCATGATACTTGTCAAAGATATAGGATCAAATACATAATAATTTGAATCTATTGTTAATAATATACCCTCAATAGAGAAAGTTTCGTACATATTATCAATAGATAAATATTGTAATTCAGACATAGGAATCGGAGTTATGGTTGGTAATGGTTGATCTGTGCCTATAAGGCCAATATTCAACACATAATCAATCACAGGAATACCATTATAGAAATTAAGCAATCCAAGAACATTGATTTGATCTCCTACATTATATGGACTATGATCAACATCAATTGCTAAATAACCAGTATCATCAAAAATAAGTAGGCCAGTGACGCCAGTCTTCATTTTTCCATATATGACACCTGTTACTTGAATTACAGTACCTGCAGGTTGATGAGTTTGATAGAAGATTGAACTTTGATCTGTCTCATCTATCCACCTTGCATAAAGAATAATATCTTCAGCTGGCATATATGACCAAGAAAAACTAATATTATAAGCAGCGTCCACATACCATCCTGCAAATGAATAACCTTCTTTAGTTGGTTCAGTAGGTTCAGTAATAACATCTTGATAATAATAAGTATCTGCTAGTAAAGAACTTCCACCAACACTATCATAAGTTATGGTATAACTTATCATTGACCAGCCACCATAAAGTACTACATCATTATCTGGATAAGTTGTCCACTCAACTTCTGTGGTTAATTCAGGTTCTAAATACCAACCTGTAAATGTTCGTCCAGTTAATGAAGGCGTTGGTAAAGTTAAAGAATCACCACTAAAACCTAACATCAAAGGAACATCATAATCATCTATATCATATTCAACTGTTACTTTTTTACTCAACCATTTTGCATAAAGAATGATATTTTCAGCTTCAATATGGTCAAATTCATATGGAATACTTAAATCCATATCTTCATACCAACCACCAAAAACAAGACCTTCTTTACTAGGATCTTCTGGTTGGTTAATGATACTTCCATAATCAGCTAGAATATCATCGACTAATGAACCACCATTTTCTTCAAAAGTAATTGAATATTGATTAACCTGCCACTTAGCATATAAAACTAAATTATTAGCAGGCATTAAAGTTTGGGTAAATGCTTGTTCAAGTGCTTCATCTTCATACCAAGCTAAGAAAGTATACCCTTCTTTTGTCGGTGGGTTAGGTAAAACAATAGTTGCTTGATAATTTAATAAGATTTCTTTGATATTATTTCCACCATTTTCTTCAAAGAAAATAGAATATTGATTTATTTGCCATTTAGCATAAAGAATTAAATCTTGAGCCGGCATATTAATATCACCAAACTCAATGTTAAAATCACTATCTTCATACCAACCCATAAACGAATAACCTTCTTTAACAGGGTCATCTGGCATTGGGATAGAAGCATCATAATCTAAAGTCAAATCACTAAGTAAAGAGCCACCATTTTCTTCAAAAGTAATGGAATATTGATTGATTTGCCACTTACCATAAAGATTAAAATCTTGAGCAGGCATTTGTGTTAAAGCGAAGACTTGAGTAAAGTCTTGGTCTGAATACCATGCTTGGAAAGTATATCCAGTTTTAATTGGATTAGCAGGCAGCATAATAACTTCATTATAATCAAAAACAAGTTCATCAATAAGCAATCCGTCCATATCTATGAGTGATACAGTATATTGATTAATTTGCCATTTAGCATATAAAGTGATATTTTCTGCAGGCATATAATTATCAGAAAACTCAATGTTAAAATCACTATCTTCATACCAACCCACAAAACTATATCCTTCTTTGATAGGATTAGCAGGAAGAGAAATAGAATCTTCATAGAAATAAGTTAAATCATTGATTGAAGAACCACCATTCTCTTCAAAAGAAATGTTGTATTGAATAGGCGTCCATTTGGCATATAAAGATATATCTCCCATAGGCATTTGACTTCCAGTAAATGCCACAGTCAATAATTCATCTTCATACCAACCAGCAAATGTAAAACCTACCTTTTCAGGCTGGTACAAATCTAATATAGACTCATAATCTACCAATTCTTGCCTAATTAAACCATTAGAAGCACCAGGTATATCTATTTGATAAGGACTGGTATAATGATTAAAGTTTCCTGCCCCAAAGTGGCCAGTACCATTGGCACCCAATCCATATAATTGATTGTTTGAATCCATCATAAAAGTCGTATCTTTTACAAAGAGATACTTAACAACATCAAGATTTATATGACTAGTCATTTCTGTAATTTCGTTTATAGATGAAATTTCATTTCCTAAAGCAAACTGATTATTTGCATTATAACCAAGTACATATATTTTAGAATAAGCTGTAAAAATTATGGTATTGTTATGATGAACAATAATATCAATAATTTTATCGCCTTCATCTAAGCCTAGTAAATCTGTAATATCAGTTGGTGTATATAATGGAAATGATTGATCAACACCAAACTTACCAATACCATCATGGCCAGTAACCATTAATCTACCTTTTTCTGTTAAGAAATAAGAAGTATATTGTCCAGCTTCTATCTTTATAATAGAATCTTCACTTTCTGTGAAAGTTAGATGGCTATTCAGCAAGGTTGGATTTGTCACGTTCATAATTCCAGAACTTTCCAAACCTAATTGCCCATTATAAGCCCACCCAAAGCCAAAAATTCTACCAAAATTGGTCATTACTAAAGTATGAACATTACCAAATTGAACATCGATAACAGCTTCATCTCCTAATAAGTTTAATCTTGGAGTCAAATCATAAGGCGTGTATTGGTGTTCTTGGCTAGCATTTCCAACTTGATAATAAGAGTTATATCCCCAGATAAAAACTCTACCATTTGAAGTTATAGCCGCCGAATTATAATAATCACCATCAATCCATAAAATAACTTCATCTTCAGCTAAAGCAAATTGACTTGTAATATCTATTGGTGTAAATTGGTTAACATTGTTGCCAACACCTAAGGATCCATATGAATTCTGCCCCCAAGCGAAAATCCTATTTTCACTGGTCATAGCAAATAACTGCAAGTAACCACTGATCGATAAGATGACTTCATCTTCATGTAGTGGGAAATAATCATTAATAGCTTGAAAATTAACCCATTGATAATTATTAGTATCTAAATAAGTATTACCACTGGCATAGATAGTAAAATCATCCATGAAAATAAATGAAGTATAAGCAGTATTATAGAAATCAACCATAAATGAATCAACTTCATCAAAATATGAAATTTGATATTGATTTGGCATCCACTTAGCATATAAAATAATGCCATTTAAAGGCATGGTAGAGAATGCATATAAATTGGATAATTCTACATCACTATACCAACCAGAAAAACTATATCCAGGTCTCTCTGGATGATTAGGTTCAATCAATGGCTCATTGTATAAATCTACAATATCTGGAACTAAAGAACCGCCATTTTCTTCAAAGACAATGGTATATTGATTTGGTGTATATTTAGCATAAATAGTAACTTCATCAGCTAATTCATCAGAAAACACAAATTCATTTTCAAAATTCAATGAATCATACCACTCAACAAAAGTATAGCCATCTTTACTTGGAACAGGCAAAATCACATTTTGACTGTTTTCAGGAAATACCAAAATATTGTTTTCAAGACTACCACCTTGAGCATCTAAATTTATAGTAATTTCCCTTAACAAGGTAGTAGGAACTTCTGTCGTTGGTTCCTCGGTTGTTGGTGCTTCAGTTGTTGGTTCTTCAGTTGTAGGTTCTTCTGTAGGAGACAGAGTTGTTGGAACTTCCGTAGGCAGTAAAGTCGTTTCCTCTTCACTAGGAAGTTCTGTTGTAGGTATCTCAGTTATTAAATCACTTGTTTCTTCATCACTGGTGATACCTGTTGGAAAAGTCATATCACTTGGTACAGTTAATCCTTGATCGCATGCTGTGAGAGTAAGAAAAATCATTAATGATAGAAAAATAAATAAAGTTTTCTTCATATTTTCCCTCCCTTATATTTTAATTATATAATTGATTTAAAATAATGGTATTATTTTTTTCGAAAAAACTAAAAAATATATGGTAAATACCCCTTTATAAAGACTAAACTGACAAAATAGAGTGATTTTTTCTACTCTAACATATATTTTATAAGAATTCAGAATGTTTATAAAAAAAAGACGCCATTGAGCGTCTTTAAAGAGTATTAGCTTTTTAAACCTTAGATTCTTTAATAAAATTTTTATACCAATCTAGAATTTGATCTTCATTCATAGGTCTAGCTATATAAAAACCTTGAATATAATCAATACCTAATTTTTTAGCTTCTTCAAACATTTCTAATGTTTCTACACCTTCAGCCACAACTTTTAAATTGAATTGATGAGCCAATTTAACAGTAGCTTGAATGATTTGTTTTATTGATTCTTTATCAACTATATGAGATACAAAGTGACGATCAATCTTTAAGAAATCTGTCCTAAATTGACTTAGGTAAGTTAAAGAAGAATAGCCTTTACCAAAATCATCAATGGCAATTTTAATGCCTGCATCCTTAATAGATTGAATGGTTTTCTTAGAATGTTTTTTTTCTTCTAGTAAGACTGTTTCAGTAATCTCAAAAATCAATAAATCAGTATGTGCTTTTTCTTCTTCAATAATTTTTATAACCCTATCAAAAAAACCAGGATTTTTAATATTCTTAATAGAAAGATTAATTGAAATATAAAACTTAAAACCTTTTTCATATAGCAAATTTTGAGTTTGAATGGTTTTTCTAATAACCCATTCAGTCATAGGGTGTATTAACTGAGTTGATTCAACCAAAGGAATAAAATCATTAGGCATAATCAAACCATAATCAGGACTATTCCAACGGATTAAAGCTTCTAAACCAATTAATTTATTAGATTGGGCATCAATAACCGGTTGATACATTAAAAATGTTTGGTCCTCTTTTAAGGCATTAGGAAATAGACCTAATAAATTAAATTCATATTTTCTAGTTAATAAATCATTATCAAAAATAACATAAGGTAAATTATTTGCTTTAGCATAGCCAGCAAGTCTATCTGTATCTCTAAAGGGAATAAGCGTTTTACAATCTTTAAATTTCTTAGTTTCACTCACACCAATAGAATAATCTACATATATCTTTACTTGTTCTATTTCGATTTGATTAGTTAAACCTTCAACGATTTTTTTACCATCTGAATCTAAATTTTCTAACTTAAAAACAATCCAAAATTTATCCGAATCGACTTGAATAACAACAGACTGATCAGGAAGACGATTATCAATATAATCATGCATAGCTTTCATGGCTTGAATATATAAATCTGTCCCTAAGACTTCAGAGATTCTATTCTTATTATTAATTAATACAGTCGCTATAACGACCTGACCTTGTATATGTTCATCATCTAAAGAAATTAAATAATTAATATTTTCAATACCAGTATCTGGTTGATGTAAATACAAAACATCATTTTCTTTAATGATCTTTTTATATTTTTCAACAAAATACCCACTTAAACCACCAATAGCCATAAATATTATTAAACGGTAAAACCAATTAATGAATTCTTGAGGCTCTCCAGTTTCAACCACCAAAGGCATTTAAGGACCTAAAAGAATACCACCAATGAAACCAGCGATCAAACCACATTTAAGGCCAAAAAATATCCCAGCCAAAAGGATAGAAATATACATGGTATGAGAGAAAACATACTTGATACCACCTGTGTAATATACAAAAAGGTATATGAGTGGAAATGATAATATCAGTATTGCTAGTACAATATACTTATGATACTTACTTATAAAATCTTTAAATTTTTCCATAGCCTTCCTCTCAGTGAAATACTTCAATATAAATTCATTATACAATAGAATCAAAATAAATAACAATAAATTAGCGAAAAATAAAAAAAAGCACTTAAAAAGTGCTTAATATACTTGGGACTTCTCTTGTTTTAGCATTACACGCATAGCGCCTTCCGCTAAAGATCTCATTTCATCTTCACCTGGATAGACTTTAATAGGCATGATTGGGTTGATATGATCTTTTAAATATTTTATGAAATAATCACTATAAGCTATACCACCAGTAATCAATATTCCATCAATCTCGCCCTTAGCAGCAAAATACAAAGATCCAATTTCTTTCACTACATTATAAGCCATGGCATCATAATGCAATTTAGCTTCTTGATCACCAGCATTAATTCTTTCTTCAACCACTCTAGCGTCATTGGTCCCTAAATAGGATACCAAACCCCCTTGTCCAACCAAGAGTTTCTTAACTTCTTCTTTCGTATATTCACCAGAGAAACAAAGGTCTACCAATGGATAAGTAGGGATTGTTCCTGTTCTCTCAGGAGAAAAAGGACCATCTCCACCTAGGGCATTATTGCAGTCTATGACTCGACCTTTTTTATGTAAGCCTACAGAGATACCTCCACCTAAGTGAGTGACAATAAGATTTAAATCTTTATATTCTTTTTTAATATCTTTAGCAAATTGCATGGCAATAGCTTTTTGATTTAAAGCATGAAATACAGAACGTCTTTCAATTAATTTTTGACCAGAAATTCTAGAAATATCTTCAAATTCATCGATACATACAGGATTAACAATATAAGCAGGTCGATTAAATTCTTTAGCGAAACCATCAGCTAAAATAGCACCTAAATTAGATGCATGATATCCATACTCACCTGATCTTAAATCCCTTAACATTTCTTTATTGACTAGGTAAGTTCCACCATTTTTAAGAGGCTTCATCATACCACCACGTCCAACAAAAACGTCAAAGTCTTTTAATTCGTAATCATGTTCCTTAATAAAGTCTATAATAACATTTCTTCTGAAATCAGCTTGATCGATGATTGATTTAAAGACTTTTAACTCTTCAACGTCATGTCTTAAGGTTTGTTCTTTCACTAGTTTACTATTGTAATAAACTGCGACTTTAGTTGACGTTGAACCTGGGTTAATCGCTAAAATTAGATAATCCATTTGCATTCACCACCGCTAAAATAATTGAATTTAATTTTGCTTCTGCTGTATCAGCTCTTGATGTTAATACAATAGGTACTTTTGCTCCTAAAATAATTCCAGCAGATTTCCCACCTGCCAAAAACATACATGTTTTATAAAAGATATTACCACCATCTAAGTTAGGGAAAATCATAATATCACAATCTCCAGCGACCTCAGATTCAATACCTTTTTGTTTCACTGATTCATCAGATACTAGATTATCAATAGCAAAAGGACCATCAATCAAGAAATCAATGTCTTTATCTTTGTAATAATTGACAATTTCTTGAGCGTGAAGGGTTGATTCAATTTTTGAATTCACTTTTTCAACAGCTGAAACTAAACCAACTTTTGGTTCTTTATAGCCTAAGGTTCTTGCTAATTCAACAGCTGCTTCAATAATCTCTATTTTTTGTTCAACATTAGGATTAATATTCATAGCCCCATCTGTCGCAAAAATAACCTTAGGGTAAGTTGGTAAAGACACAACCCCAACATGAGATAATAAATGTGCTTTCTTAATTCCAGTATCAGAATTAACAACTTCTTTTAAAATCAACTTAGTATCAATTAAACCCTTCATAACGATGTCGCATTGTCCTTGATTCACTAAATTCATAGCAATTAAACTTGCCTTAGAAGGATCCATCTCATGAATAATTTGATAAGGTTTTTGTAAATGATACTTACTAATAAGCTTTTCTATTTCTACTTGGTCACCGATTAGAACTGGTTCAATAAAACCTTGTTTAGAGGCTCCATATACAGCTTCAATCACATGATCATCATGTGCAAAGACAACCGCCATTTTCTTGCGGTTGACTTTTTCAGCCAGTTTTGCTAATTCAGCAACTGACTTAAGCATACTTGATACCTAGACCTTTCACAAAGTCTTTTCCTTTTTGTATTGCTTGCATATTCACATCTAATAAGTGAGCTTTTCTCTCGCCTAAGAATTTTTTAATAATCGCTTCAATGGTCTTATCTGTAAAAATATGAGTTAACTCTAAATAAGCTCCCATCATCACCATATTAGCAACTTTCTCGTTTCCTAACTCAACAGCGATTTCATTCACAGGAACACCTACTGCTATACAGCCTTCTTCTTTAACTTCATCTTGGATGAGTGAAGCGTTGTATAAAATCAAACCATTATTAGCAACATTTTCTCTAAATTTCTCTAATGATGGCAAGTTAAAAGCAACCAAATGATCAGCATTTTTAAAAGTAGGTGAATTGATTTGTTTATCAGAAACAATCACAGAACAGTTGGCCGTACCACCTCTTGTTTCAGGACCATATGATGGAAACCATAAACCATTGATATCATCATAAGTTGCTGAATAAGCTAAGATTTGACCAAACATCATGACACCTTGGCCACCAAAACCGGCCACTTTAACATTATGATTCATGGTTAGCCCCCTTATCTTTAAAGACACCCAATGGGAAAACAGGAATCATTTCTTTTTCTAACCATTTTAAAGCGTCTACTGGTTTCATACCCCAGTTAACTGGGCAAGTTGAAACAACTTCAATCATGGTAAATCCACGTTTTTCTTTTTGATATTGGAAAGCTTTTTTAATCGCTTTTTTAGCTTTTAAATAATTTTTTGGATCATGAACAGAAACTCTTTCTAAATAAGCAACACCATCTATAGTAGAAAACATTTCTGAAATTTTAATTGGATTACCTGTCCAGGCAGTATCTCTACCGTCTTGAGATGTCGTTGTTTTTTGTCCAGGTAATGATGTTGGAGCCATTTGTCCACCAGTCATTCCATAAATAGCATTATTAACAAAAATAACAGTAATATTTTCGCCTCTATTGGCAGCATGAATTGTTTCAGCAATACCAATTGAAGCTAAATCTCCATCACCTTGATAAGTAAATACAATATTATCTGGTAATACTCTTTTAATACCTGTTGCTTCAGCGCATGCTCTACCATGAGGAGCTTGTTGAGCATCACAGTTAAAGAATTGATATGAGAATACTGAACATCCAACAGATGCTATAGCAATAGCCTTATCTAAAATATCTAAATCAACCAAAGCTTCAGCAACTAACTTATGAATAATACCATGAGTACATCCAGGGCAATAACTTAATGGCTTATCTGTTAAACCTTTAGTTTTTTCATATTTTACAATTGTTTCAGCCATCTTATTTCACCACTCTTTCCTTAAAGTTCTTAATAGCATCCACGATTTCTTCAGGATCTGGTAACATACCACCACTTCTACCAAAGAAACCAACTTTATGTCTACCATTATTAGCAATTAAGACATCATCTAACATTTGTCCCATAGATAATTCAGCACATAAAATACCCTTTGTATTTTTAGGAATTTCATCAAAAGCTTGGTCAGGGAAAGGTAATATACTAATTGGACGAATCATACCAACTTTTATACCTTCTTTATTTAACATTTCAATGGCTGAGCGACAAATTCTTGCCATGGTTCCATAAGCAACAATAACATACTCAGGATCATCAAAATTAACCATTTCATATCTAGTTTCATTTTTCTTAATTAAAGCATATTTTTCTTGTAAATGAATGTTATGTTGTTCTAAAGCAACTGGATCAATTTGTAATGAATTAGCAACATTTCTTCTTCCAGGATGATTGGCTGTACCATTGGTAGCCCAATCTTTTTCAGGTAAGAATCTTTCTTTTACAGGTCTATCAAAATCAACTGATTCCATCATTTGACCAATCAAACCGTCAACTAAAACCATGACTGGATTACGATAGTAATCAGCAATATCAAATGATTCTTTAATAGTATCTACCATTTCTTGGATAGTTTCAGGTGCATAAACAATTAAAGAATAATCACCATTACCACCACCTCTTGTTGCTTGATAATAGTCACCTTGTGAAGGCTGGATACCACCTAAACCAGGACCACCACGCATAACAGATACAATCAAACAAGGTAATTCTGCAGCAGCAATATAAGAAATCCCTTCTTGTTTTAAAGCGATTCCAGGAGAAGATGAACTTGTCATAACTCTTTTACCAGCACCTGCTGCTCCATAAACCATATTAATTGCCGAAACTTCAGATTCGGCTTGTAAAAATACTTTTCCGTTTGCTAATAAATGTTTTGATAAATATTCGGGAACTTCATTTTGAGGGGTAATTGGATAACCATAAAAAGCATCACATCCACCTTTAATAGCTGCTAAAGCAATTGCCTCGTTCCCTTTCATTAATACTTTCCCCATTATTTCATCACCTCTACCTTAATCACTGAATCTGGACACATCATTGCGCAAAAAGCACATCCAATACATTTGTCAGGTTCCGATACACTAACAATGTTGTAGCCTGAGTTATTCAATGTTTTTTTGTCTTGGTAAAGGATCTTTTGCGGACAATATTCAACACATAATCCACAACCTTTACATTTGTCATATTCAAAATATGTAACTCCTTTTGGCATATCTCTTCCTCCTAAAACCAATTTTTTCTAAAATATAATTTTATTTTCAATGTTTCATTCGAAACATGTAAATCATCATCATTTAGTTCATCCCAATAACTTGTATATACGATAGGTATATTCATTTTTTCAGATACTTTTTCAAGAATTTTCTGACCCTCTATGACATCATCAATTTGTGTATCTTTTAATAAATTAGAATTATTTATTAAACCCGTAACTTGATATCCAGAAGTCCCTTGAATTCGATTGATTAATTGAATAATCTTATCTTCATGATCAGTTTCCATTCTAAAAATATTCACAACGATAAATAAATCACTGTCAATATCCTTGTAATCATCAAATTGTCGCATTAATTTTGCCCCTTGATCATTACCTCCTAAGTCATAAATAACCCTTTTATCTTCATTGTATAAAGGATTATAAACCTTTTTAGAAATATAAGGCATATCTAAATGCATTTTAGAATCTACATCACTTGAAATAGTCTCTATCCCTTGTTCTCTAAGAAAATCTTCCATTTCTCTAGTTCTAAAATAGGGATTAATTATATCTAAATCTACAATCGTATTTACTTTTTTTTGTATGGCTAAATTTAAAGCAACTTCAGTCTTTCCTGAACCATAATAGCCTGTAATAAAGGTAACTCTTTTCATTAAATACCAATCAAAATATGTCTTTGATTGACTCCTTTCTAAGGTAAACATAAATAAAGTTTTTCCAAAATTGGAAAACGCTTACAAAAAGATTATATCATTTTTAAAGATAAATGCCAACATCATATTCAAGAAATTCCCAAGAAATTTCCATAAATTTTCTTGAACATTAAATGTTAAAAAACCATGTTCACTAAATAAAAGAAAAACGGCTACTTATCTAATAAATAACCGTTAAAAATTAATGCTCACTCTTTAATTCTCTTGCCATTAAATTCTTAATAACCACTCTAGGTTCTATTTCATTGAATAAGACATCGTAAACTGCATCGATTATGGGTGTTTCGATTCCCAATTTTTTTGATAAATGATAAGCAGTTTTACAAGTTTTCACCCCTTCAACCACCATCGTCATCTTTGATAATGATGTTTTTAAATCATCACCTTCACCAATCAGTAAACCGGCTGAATAATTACGACTAAATTTAGACATACAAGTAACGATTAAATCACCAACACCAACCAAACCATTTAAGGTTTCTTCAAGCCCACCTAATAATACAGTAATACGTTTCATTTCTAGTAAGCCTCTAGTAATTAAGGCTGATTTAGCATTTATACCATAACCTAAACCATCCAACATACCTGAAGCTATAGCGTAAATATTCTTTAATGAACCACCAAGTTCTGCGCCGATTAAATCGCAAGAAGTATATACCCTAAAATATGATTCATTAGAAAATATTTCTTGAACCAATTTTGCATGTTCTAAATTCTCACTAGCAGCCACAATTGAAGTTAAATTTCTTACAATAACTTCTTCAGCATGGCTTGGTCCTGTTAAAGAAACAAAACCTTCTATATATTGACCAGGAATCTCATCATTAACAATTTCTGATACCCGATCATTGGTATTTAACTCTAAACCTTTAGCGACATTAACAAATAATTTCTTATCTTTAATAATTTTCTTTATATTAGATAAGACAATCCTAGTTACTGAAGTTGGAACAGCCAACACAATCAGTGAGCTAAAATTTAGGGCTTCTTCTAAAGATCTTGTTGCTTTAATTTCTTTAGATAAAAGATTGTCCCCTAATTTTGATTTATTTGTGTGGAATTGATTTATCTCATCCACAGTGGCTTGATCATTATCATAAACTAAAACCTCTTTATGATTATCAACCAATAAATTAGCGAGCGCAGATCCCCAAGAACCTCCACCCATAACAGCAATCTTCTCCATACGTCTCTCCTTTGCTTTATTAACTTGTCATTAATATTATATCAATAATAAAATATTATACAATAAGAAAAAAGACACCTAAAACAAAATCAATTGTTTTAGATGTCTAAATCAATAATATAAATAATATATTATCCCCAAATTTCTTCAACTAAATGAGGATAATCGATAAAAGGATTTCTATTCTTTTGGTAAGAATAAATTACTTCATTTCTATTTCTTTCAAAATCATCAACTGGATCTATTTGATGCCAATCTAGTAAAATACTCATTTGTCCTAATATTCCAGATTCAATATCTAAATCTAAATACATGGTCGCCATATAAAATAAAATTCTAGCAACATCACCTTTCACATCATCATGTGGTTCGTAAACACCTGAACCAGTCATATAACCAAAAGGCAAATTACCTCTTCTTGAATTTTCAGCAACATCTGAAGGTTTTAAATTATGCATATCAGCTTTTTGTCCAGATGTATGCAACTTAGATTGTGGCCAAGTATGTTCTCTATTCCAATTTGGATAGTTCCATTGGCCTTGAACTGATTCTCTTGTATAAACCAATATAACATTATTAGGATTATTAGGATCTCTATCTGATTCTTCTAAAACCCATTTAGCATCATCATATGATAACTGTTTAAAGCCTTCATTTAAAATCGAGTTTAATTCATATAACAAATCATCACCGCTTAAACCAATAACTGACTCATAATAAGCCATATCAATGGTTGATGAACCCTCTGCTTTTACTATGATATTAATCGATTTTATGATTGGTTCTTCATCATTTAAGCTAACAGATATCATGATACTTCCTAGTTGATCACCTTCAGTTTCACTAGGTTTTGTAACATAAATAATAGATCCATTAAAACTTACGAAATTTGCTACATCTCCACTGACACTTATAATTGTATAAGTAGACCCATAATAACCAATACCAAAATCAAAATCATTAAAAAGCGTTTTCTCACTATCTAATAAGTCAGCATCTGCTTGTAAAGCAAGCGAATCATCTGGTATATAGACTTGTATATGAGATTCCGATCCTTGGAAAGCATATCTTGGGACATCATCACCTTCAGCATAATAAAGTAAATCTAAGGTAATAATTTCACCTTCATAAGCTTCAATAGCAGAAATAGAATGAGATAAAGACTTATAGTATATCTCAGCTATTTTAGTATTACCACTATATAAAAATGTTGTATTATAAGATCCTTCAATTCTAACTTCACCCGTTAAAGTATATAAGTGACCTGGTTCTAAAGAAGTAGAACCATGAACATAATCATTGACTTCTTGTTGGATATCTTGTTCATAGGCATTAATTTCAACAAGCGTATGGTTATCACCTATTTGCTTTACTTGTCTATAAGTTGTTAACTCACCATCAATAACAACACGATCACCTAATTCAACTTCAGGTGTTGTATTGGTAAATATAAATAAATTATAAGTATCATCTTGTATATAATAACCATTTTGAGTCATAAAATATACAACACCACTTACTTCTAACATGGTTCCATCATTCATAGAATGAACATCTATCAAGTCAACATAAGCATCATAATATGAGTCGTCTGTTGTTGGTTCTTCAGTCGGCTCTTCTGTTGTTGGTTCCTCAGTAGTAGGAATCTCAGTAGTCGGCTCTTCTGTTGTAGGTTCCTCTGTTGGAACTTCAGTTGTTGGTTCCTCAGTAGTAGGAATCGCAGTAGTCGGCTCTTCTGTTGTAGGTTCCTCTGTTGGAACTTCAGTCGTTGGTTCTTCAGTAGGAATATCAGTGTTTGGAACTTCAGTAGTAGGTTCCTCTATTGTCGGTGCTTCAGTTGTTGGTTCCTCTGTTGTAGGTGCTTCAGTTGGAATTTCATTCGTAGGTTCCTCAGTAGTCACCTCAGTCGTTGGGTATTCTGTAATTACTTCACTTGTTTCTTCGTTTGATGTTTGTGGTTCTTCAGTCGTTATAAGATCCGAACAGCTTATAAAAGCCATCATAGAAAAAATAAAGACCATCATAATTTGTAATTTTTTTATCATTGTGTGTCCTCCAAAAATATAGTCAGTACATCTATTATAGTACACTGACTTTTTTTTGCAAGAAAAATTAATAATGATTTGTGATTGCTTCTGCAAAACCTAATAAATTATTGATTTCCAACTTACTTCCATCATCTAAAACCACATAGCCGTTAAATAAGCCAAAGACTTGATGACCCTTATTTTTAATTATGATTAAATTACTTTTATCTTGCCGATCGATCAAAGGTTTCATTTCCAACTCAAAGCGCTGATCATTGGAAGTAAAATACCAAGTGTCCATATAATTATCAGGATTAAATTCAAATCGTACCAAGTCTAACTTATGTGCTTTTCCATCATAAAACAACATATTTTCTGTTGCTTTAGAAGTATCTCCAAAACCATATCCAATATTAAAACCAAATCGCTTTCCCTTGATAACACCTGAAGCACTTCCCCAATACCAAGTATTTTTATAGGTCCAAACACCACGACCCCAATCCAAGACCCCATAATCACGATCACTTCTAAACTCATAATGTTTGCCTTGGATATAAGCATCCCCAACTGCAGGCATACAGTTAATCTTTTGATTATAGTAAAAAGCCTTTCTATTTTCCTTCCAAGGCGTCGCAATGGTCATATGATCATCTTCTTTTTTCTTTAAAACAATATCTAATCTTAAGTTTTGTCTTTTATAAAAACGATTGACCTCAACAATTAAACGTCTTTCACCATTATCATTCAAAAATTTTAATAGAAAACCTTTTTTATTAAATATTAAGTCACCATCTTCGATAGAACGTGGTAATTTCAATTTACCAAACGGAAAAAAGACTTTCTTAGATTTATTGATTTGAGTTTTTGCTTCAAAATCAAAAAAATTCACTGAAATCAAACCCAAATATCCTAAATCAGCGATGGTAAAAGAAAAACCATAATTTTTAGATAAAACAGCATAATAATCCCATTCTTTTATCCGCCATTTACTGGCTAAAATCATTTCAGGATTATATTCAAAGATTTCTTTAGTTGAATATCCAGGTTCTGATAACCTTCCAAATTTATCTAACAAAGGTTGTTTATTTTTAACTAAATGACTCATTATTTTTCCTCCAAAGAATAAAAATTGTTTTAGTTTAATTATTTTATTTTTATGATATAATATTTAAGGCTTTCATATTAAATAGAAAAGGAGTGAACAAAATGGATCCATGGATGATTGAAACCATCGGTTATACCGCATCAATTTTAATATTAATATCATTGATTATGTCTTCTACTAAGAAATTAAGATGGATAAATTTATTTGGTTCTTTGACATTTGTTTTTTATGCACTTTATTCACAAGCATATCCAGTCGCTGTACTAAACTTATTTACAGCAATCGCTAATGTCTATTATCTATATAAAATATATTCAAACCAAGCGTATTTTAATATCTTAAAAATTCAAAAGAACAATGAATATATTGATTATTTTCTAGAACATAACCGCCAAGACTTAAATCAGTTTTATCCAAAATTAGATATTGATTTTAGGACAGCTGAATATAGTTTTTATATCTTAAGAGATATCATGCCAGTTGGAGTCTTTGTAGCAAATCAATATGACAAAGATACTTTAAAAGTAGACTTAGATTATGTGATTCCTTCTTACAGAGATTTTAAAGCAGGAAAATATATCTATGAAAAAAACAAAGATATATTCTTAAGCAGGGGTTATCAAAAATTAATTACTTTTTCAGATAATGACAAACACGATAAATACTTAGTAAAAATGGGCTTTAAGATAATCGATGAATCAGATGATGCAAGAACTTATCTTTTAAATTTAAACGACTAATTCGTAGTCGTTTTTTTTATTAAATCAACTGAATCATTTTGAAAAGAATTGACTGCCTTACTGACTGGATATAAAAGCATAGATTCTTTAGGGTATGGCTCTAATAGACTTTTTATTTCATCCATACTTAAGTCATTAGATATATAGGTTTTAGCTTTTTCTATATCCAGAATCACAGGCATCCTATGATGGTGGTCTTTGATTAATTCATTGGCTTCAGTAGTTAAAATTGTTAAACCAAAGAGTTTTTTACCATCAACCATGAAATGATCATAAATACCCGCATAAAAATATAGACTTTCATCTTTCTTTAATATTCTATAGGGTTGTTTGCTGAGCTTATCCCACTCATAAAAACCATCAGATACAACCAAACACCTTTGGTCTTTAAAAGCTTTTTTAAAGGAATTTAATTGATCTACCGTTTCACTTCTTGCATTAATGACTTGCTTGTATTTATTTTGAAACTTCACCTTGTAATCCCATGGAATTAAACCAGCTCGATAAGAATTATTAACTTTTATGACAGCCAATATAGGCTGTCCTGGACTAACATTGTACCTAGGTAAGTCTATATCTTTTAAATCATGAATTTCAAAATGATCTTTTAAAAATGATTCAACAACTTCCTTATTTTTACTGATGGTAAAACGACCACACATACTATCACCTATAATTATTATACAATTAAATGTAAAAAAAAACATCCTTTTCAACCAATGAAAAGGATGTTTTGCTTATATGTAATCTAAAGAATAATCACAAAATAGATAAAGTAATTAATAACAAATAAAGCAGCTAGTATATAAATAGTTAAATTTAACTCTTTCTTTCTACCAGCAATTAACATCATCAATGTATAGAAAATAAATCCAAAAGCAATACCATCATGGATAGAATAAGCTAATAACATAATCATCACAGTGATGAAGGTTACTGGAACGATAACATGATCATTCCAATCTATTTCTTTTAATGAAGAAATCATTAAAGCACCAACATAAACTAAAGCTACTGCAGTTACAGGAGATAAGCCATTCACATCACCAACAAATCCAAAAGCTGGATAGATTAATAATGATAACAAGAATAAAACTCCAACCACTGTCGCTGATAAACCAGTTCTTGCGCCTTGTTTAATACCTGTAGAACTTTCAATAAATGAAGTAACTGTTGAAGTCCCAAAAATCGAACCAACAATAGTACCTGTTGCATCAGCAACTAAAGCTTTTTCACCATTGATTAACTCGCCATTAGCATCAAATAAATTAGCATCATGTCCTACAGCTACCAAAGTACCTGAAGTATCAAAGAAATCAATGAATAAGAAAGTAAAGATGACTGCATAAGCCATAGGTTTGCTTAATAAATCTGGTATTGAAGTTATGGCTTTACCAAAGACATCCCCCATATCAGAAATACTACCTGCATTTTCATTGGTAAGTCCAGGCATAACATCTGCTAAAGATGGGAAAATTAAACCTAATAAAACACCAACAAGACCAGTAATAACAATTGAAAGAATGATGGCAAAACTAGTGATTTTTTTATTGTAAGCCATAAAACCAAATCCTAATAAGATACCAAACAAAGCTAACAATACAGTTGGATGAGATAAATCACCTAAGGTAACAAATGTTACCCCATGGTCAACAATAATACCACCATTTTTTAAACCAATGAAGGCAATAAAGAAACCAATCCCCGCACCAATAGCCAACTTTAAATTCTTAGGAATTGCATTAATAACTGTTTTCCTTAAACCTGTTAAAGAAATAATTAAGAACAATACCCCAGAAATAAATGTCGCTGCCAATGCTTCATAAGCAGAAAAACCTAAGGTTAAGACCACTGTGTAAGTGAAGAATGCGTTCACACCCATTCCAGAAGCTAAAGCAATTGGATAATTAGCCAAAAGACCCATAAGAATCGAAGCAACACCAGCTGCGATTGCTGTTGCGGCAAATACTGAACCAAAAGTAAGACCTGTACCTGTACTTAAGATGCCTGCATTCACTGGTAAAATATACACCATTGCTAGAAAGATTGTTAATCCCCCTAATAACTCCTTAGTGATTGTAGAACCACGTTCTTCAATCTTGAAAAAACTGTTTAAACTTTTTTTAACCTTGTCCACGAAACCCTCCTATTATTTTTTTTAATTCAGGCCATACAAAAAGCCTTAGAAATATTTCTAAGGCTAATCATATCATTCATGAATAGCCGTAGTCTCGCCATTTACGGAGGCGAGGTAGAAACATTGAACCATATTATCAACTTATACGACCTAAATTATTAAGATGTTTTCATTATAAAAGAAAAGATTTAAAAAAACAAGGTTAAATTTCTATTTTTTTAATAGAAAACGTTTGTTTATTTCTATATGTGGTTTTTCACTTGCTAGTTCTTCTATGTGACCAAATGGCATTTGCGCTCTTAATTCCCAAGTTTCTGGAATATCAAAAGTCTTTTTAACAAAATCATCGATCAATTCATTATAATGTTGCAAAGAAGCGCCAATGTTTTTAGTTCTCAAGCCAACCCAAACATTAGATTGCAACATACCGTTTTGTTCAATTGACCATTTAGCAAAATTCTCACTATAGAGTGGAAATTTTTCCTGTAACTTTTTAGTAACACTTGTATCATCAAAGAATAAAATTGTTCCATAAGCTGCTTTGAAAGCATTTATTTTATTCTTAGTGTTTTCAAATTGTTCACCTTTCACAATACCCTTCATAATTTCAATCAATTGTTCCCACAACAAATCATGTTTTTCTTGTGTTAATAAGACGATTCTTTGACTTTCTGAATTAAAAGCCGATGGGGTATATTGTAAAATATCTTTTAAATAACTTGTTAATGCATCTTCAGTTATATCGATGTTTTTTGATAAGACATATTCTGAATGTCTTGATTTTAATGCTTGTAAAAAATCCATAGTTCTATTACTCCTTCACAATCCCTGTATTAACTAATTTTGATCCATTTTTCATGGTATCACTTACTGGACAATTTTCTTCGATAAATTTAGAGAACTCTTCTAATTCTTTTTCTGTATTATTGGCTTTAAAATGCATTTTATACCTTATTTCACTAAAACCTGTTCTCTCCCCATTTTGTTTCATTAAGGCTTCCATATTCATATCTCCCTCAATTTCAACAGAGAAATCTTCAAGTTCAATACCTTTTTGTTTTGCGAACATAAAGGCAACGATGGTTTGACAAGCACCCATGACACCTAAACTCGCTGACATAGGATTTACACCTTGATTGGTACCACCCATTTGTTCTGGTTCATCAAATATCATTTTAAATCCGGCTGCATTTACCTCAACTTGCATACCTTCTTTTAATTTTTTAGCATTTGCTTTAAATGTTTTCATAATGCCTCCTTTTGTACCTACATTATCTCATAAATTTATTTCGAATCCAAACTAAATGCTCAAAAAAATGACCAGTCATTTGACTGGTCAATATTATTAAAATTGTTCAGAAATAGTTTTTCCTTGCATATGTAAAATAATGTAGTCTGGTCCACCAGCTTTTGAATCTGTGCCTGACATATTAAAGCCACCAAAAGGTTGATAACCAACGATAGCACCTGTACATTTTCTATTTAAATATAAATTGCCTACATGGAAATCTTCTCTAGCTTTTTCTAAATGTTGTCGATTCCTTGAAATACAAGCTCCCGTTAAACCATATTCAGTATTATTGACTACCTCTAAACCTTCTTCAAAAGATTTAACTTTTGTTACTGCCAAGACTGGTCCAAAGATTTCTTCTTGCATGATTCTTGCTTGAGGATCTACATCCACAAAAACAGTCGGTTCAATAAAGTAACCTATTTCATTATTTGTTTGTCCACCAGTCAATAATTTACCCTCTTTTTTACCTATTTCTATATACTCTGAAATTTTGTTAAAGGCTAATATATCATTTACTGGACCCATTTTATTTTCAAATTTTTCAGAATTTCCAAGAATAATTTTCTCAGTTTTTTCTTTAATTAGTTCAACTACTTGATCATAGACATCTTCATGTATAATGGCTCTTGAACAAGCTGAACACTTTTGACCTGAGAAACCAAACGCTGAAGTTACAATAGCTTGAGCAGCCATATCAACATCAATATTGTTATCAACTAAAATAGCATCTTTCCCACCCATTTCAGCAATAACTCTTTTTAACCAAATTTGACCTTCTCTCACTTTGGCTGCATTTTCATAAATTTGAACGCCCACATCTCTAGATCCTGTAAAAGAGATAAATCTTGTTTTAGGATGTTTTACAATGAAGTCACCAGTTTCAGAACCCTTACCAGGTATAAAATTAATCACCCCTTTAGGTAAGCCAGCTTCTTCCATAATTTCAATATATTTATAAGCAATAACTTGGGTTGTTGAAGCAGGTTTTAACAATACAGTATTACCAGCAACGACTGCTGCAGAAGTCATACCAGTTAAAATCGCCATTGGGAAGTTCCAAGGCGTAATAATTGCGCCTACACCTAATGGAATATAACGATATTCATTTCTTTCTAAGTCTCTACGACTTAAAATTTTCCCATCAATATTAGTTAATTCTAACATTTGGCGTCCATAATATTCTAAGAAGTCAATAGCTTCAGCAGTATCAGCATCAGCTTCATTCCATGGCTTTCCAGCCTCTAAAGTCATTAAAGCAGAAATTTCATGTTTTCTTCTTCTTAAAATATTCGCAGCCTTAAATAAAACATCAGCCCTAACTCTAGGATCAACTTTCTTCCAAGTTTCAAAAGCTTTCAAAGCTGAATCCATAGCTTTTTTTGCTTCTTCCATACCAGCTTGAGCAATTTCACCAATCACTTCTTTATGATTTGATGGGTTTAAAGAACTGATGAAACGATCAGTAAAAATTCGTTCACCGTTAATAATTAATGGGTATTTTTTTCCTAAATATCCTCTAACAACCTTAAGTCCTTCTTCATATGCTTTTCTGTTTTCTTCGTTTTCAAAGTTCGTTAGTGGTTCTGTAATGTAACTATAAATTGCCATATAATTCTCCTCTCCTTCTTAAACAACTGAATGTTCTCTATCTATATTCTCCATATTATCAAAACGACTAATATGTAAATCTTTAGCATAAGCTTCTAATTCTTCACCCAAAATAATCTGGGATAATAGTTCTCCCGTAATCGGCGCAAACATAAATCCATGTCCTGAGAAACCGCAAGCAATAAAGAAATTACTGACTTGTGTATCAGAAATAATAGGTTGGAAATCAGGTGATATATTATAAGATCCGCCCCATGTTCTGATGACTCTTTGTTTAGCAACCTCAGGTAATATATGGTTCACAGTTTTAGCCATTTCATCTAAAAATCTCCATGAACTTGATATATCATGATTATGTAAAGCTTTAGGATTATTTCTTCCCATCAAGATAGAACCATGAGGTACTTGTTGGCAATAGATATTTTTAGAAAAACTCATCACCATGGGTCCCAACATATCCTTAGTTCTTTCAGTCACTAAAATTTCATGGTTTTCAGAATAGACTGGAATATCTAAGCCTACCATTTGTCCAATTTCTTGTGAATAACCTCCGGCTGCATTAACAACTTTATGGGTATCTATCTCCACTTTATCAGTGATAACCTTTTGAATCAAACCTTCTTCTAAAATAATCTCTTTAACTTCATTAAAAAAGAAAAAATCTACCCCTAGTTTTTGAGCAGCTAAATAATATGCTTCACTCATTAAAAATGGATTAACGTGGCCATCAGTATGACAAAAAGTTGCACTTGTAAAACTATTAGGATTTAAATGAGGTACGATTTCTAAAGCCTCTTCCTTACTTAAATGCCTTGTAGGTATTCCTAAAGAATTTTGAAGCTTTACATTTTTTGCAAATTGTTCATCTTCTGCTATTGAACTTGAAAGAATTAAGTATCCACCTTGTTTAAATTCGATATCTCTATGATAATTTAATGTCTCATTGGCATGAGAAAAGAACTCAATTGATTTTTTAGCTAAGATACAATTTAATTCAGTTGCCCATTGTTGTCTAACACCTGCACCACAGCGAGCTGTAGCCCCAGCTAAAAAATGACTTTTATCGACTACAATGATATCTTTAACACCTTTTTTTGCTAGATTATAAGCGATACTTAAACCGCTTATACCAGCTCCTATAATCACTATATAAGCCTTAGTCTTCATCTTGATTCTCCGCAATATCTTTTAAAACAACACCAGAAACAAGGGGTCTTGTTTTATGTATTTTGACTGTTTCAGGATGTACTTTATTGTATTTCGCTATTTCATTTTTAACAAGATGAGAACAGGTTTGACCCTGACAAGGTCCCATGCCTATTCTTAATATTCTTTTTAAAGATTCAAAATCCCTATAACCAAGTTCTAAAGCATCATGGATATCTTGTAATGATACATCCTCACAACGACAAATAATGATATCTTTTTTACTCATCGCCTGGCCTCCTAATTGTCACAAAGTCATATAAGTAAGGCTGTTCCAAAGAAACTGTAACCACAGTTGTTGTATTGGTTGATTTTCTTCCTGGCATCACCTGTTCAATTTTACAATCACTAATAACATCACCATTTCGATTGACAGCCAACCATCTTTCTCCAACAAGAGGAATTGGCAATAACTCATAAGGCACTTTAAAGTAAGCTTTTCCATTTTTAATCATAGCTACCATAATAGCTAACCCAGGACAAGAATGCACACATATACCACAACCTGTACACTTATCAAAATCTATTTGGGGAATAGCATTAATATCTTCACCAATGGTAATGGCGTGGAAGGGACAACTTGTCTCACATGGATTACATGGAATTTCTTTATAACACTCAATAATAGCCTTAGGTCTGAATAAAACATCTTTATCTTTAGGAAATCTAGATCTTACCATTTCCTTACTAGCAACTGCAGTTTTTTCAATCATAGATTTCACCTACTTTTTTTAATCCACATCTTATTTTTTCTCCACAAGGACCTTGTCTTAAGACACATAATTGATTATTTAAATCATCTTCTAAACTTTGAGCTTCTGGATGTTTAAACCCCAAATGATTAGCAGCCATTAAACCACAAATTCTTCCTTCAACCATGGCTGAAGATGCTTCTTCTATACCAGTTACATCACCACATGCATAAACATGGTCGATACTTGTTTCATAATCACAAGTTTTCTTCGGCACCAAACCACCAAGTTCACTTACATCCAACATATGTGCCCCAGCCATAGAAAGTAATTGATGTAAAGGACTTAAGCCAACTGAAATACATAAAACATCCGCATCTATCTCTGATTCAGAACCAGGTATTTCTTGCCATCGATCATCTAATTTAACTGTCACTACTTTTTCTAAATGATCTTTACCAATAGCCTTCTTAACCGTGGTATTCATTAAAAAACCAACACCCAAACGCTTTAATTTTGAAGCATGGACCAAATAACCACCAATGGTAGATGCTGCTTCAACTAAAGCCTTGACTTTCACACCAGCTTGAATCAACTGATAAGAGACTATTAAGCCAATGTTTCCACTACCCACCATGACCACTTCTTTACCTGGCTTGATACCATAAATATTCATTAAGGTTTGTATAGCACCAGCCCCATATATACCTGGTAAATCATTATTTTCAAAAGCCAACACTTTTTCACTAGCCCCTGTAGCAATAATCACAGATCCACCAAGATACTTCATATATTTGCCATATTGGTAAACTGTTAAAACTTTATCAGGATAAAAACCAACACAAGTTGCATCCAACAAAATTTCTAATTGATCATCATAACCTTTTAAATCATCAATCAAAATCCTAGCAATATCAAAACCTCTAGTTTTTGCATACTGCAATTGCGAACCAAAAAATTTATGAGTTTGCTTTATTAATTGACCACCCAATTGATTGAACCTTTCAATCAATGTCACTGACATACCAGCATCTAAAGCGACTTTAGCTGCTGATAAACCTGCAGGGCCTCCACCAACTATTACTAAATCACGTTTAATCATTGCTTGCCACACTCACTTCTGACTCAACAACCATGTTTTCTTCTAATAATGTCATACAAGTTTTAACATTATCTACACCGTTGACTCTCATATAACATGACCCACAATTTCCAATGGCACAATATAATCCTCTAGGTCTATCATGAACCACAGAATTCGAAAAATGTCTAATGCCATTATCATATAAAGCAGCGGCTATGGTATCACCCTCATAGCCAATCATGGCTTGATTATTATAAGTGAAATGAATTTCATTTTGATAATCAAATTTCAAAATAGGATGTTCTTTTATTCTCATCAATGCCTCACCTCTTACAGTTTTTAATTTTATCATAAAGCGCTTACATAGACCATTACTTTTTTTAAAAAACCCTTAAATTTCTTTCCAAGCTTGCCTTAAATAAACACAAGCATTTTCAATATCCTCTAATTTAAGATGTGAGTATCCAAATATTAAAATAGGATATGGATATCTTTTTATTCTCTTGATATAGTATTCTCCTAATCCATAGACCCTTATTGATTGTTTTTTTGCTAGTTCTATCAATTGATCTTCCTTTAAATCAGTTTTTATTTCTACTAAAAAATGCAAACCAGCATCTGAACCTTTAATGCTTATTCGATGACCAAAATGTAGGTTTAAAAACTTAATTAAAGTATCTCTTTTATTCTTATAGATATTCTTCATTCGATTTAAATGTTTTTCAAATTCATTTGACTCAATAAAGGCTTGTAGTGCCAGTTGAGTCGTGATAGGCACAGAACAAGAAAAATATGAAAAAGATTCTTGGTATCGCTTAACCAACTTTCTAGGTAAAACCATAAAAGAAACCCTAATACTAGGAGAAATAGACTTAGAAAATGAATTCATATAGATAACCTTATCAAACTCATCCAAGACTTTTAAGGCAGGTATAGGATTGCCTGTAAAACGAAATTCTGAATCATAGTCGTCTTCGACAATATATCTATGATCATTTTCATTGACCCAATCCAATAACTCTATTCTTCTAGAAATAGGCGTAATAATGCCTGTAGGATATTGATGTGCTGGGGTAATATGGATGACATCCGCAGATAAACTCTTCAATTGATCAATAGACATTCCTTGGTCATCTAGATCACAAACATCAACTCTAGCACCATATTCTTTATATAATAAATAATTTTTTATATATGAAGGATCTTCAGTCAGTATCAGTTTGTCCCTACCTAAAAGTAAAACCAATAAAGAAATCAAATGTTCAGAACCACTACCAATAACTATTTGTTCAGGGGCTGCCTCAATCCCTCGATAAGCAAATAAAATATCTGCGATTTTTTCTCTAAAAGAATACAAACCAAAATAATCCATTTTATTAATGGATTTTGATAACTTATCTAGAATAATCTCTCTCTCAATTTTCGCATACTTTTGGTAGGGAAAGTCATCCGCGTCAACCATATTGGTTTTAAAGTCATAAGCATAAGTAACTACTTCTTTTTTCTTAATGGTTTCTTTCACTTTTCTTTTCTTGGGAAAAACCAAATGACTTAAAACAAAATATCCAACTTTAGGCACAGAACGAATATAACCCTCAGCCAACAATTGCATATAGGCAGTTTCAATCGTTGTTTGAGAAATTTTTAAATGAGCAGCCAATTTTCTTTTTGAAGGTAACTTCTCATCAGCATGTAACTCATTATTCTCAATGGCTTCTTTTAAATACTTATACAGTTGTTCATACATAGGCATATCTTTTGTATCACCAAAATAAAATGTTATCATCATTCACCAACTGACCATTTAAAATATATTAAAACTGAGTATTTATACAATACCAGTTTCAGTTATAATATAGTTGATAAAAGACTAATTGTCAATAAAAGGAGGAAAAATTTATGAATAAACGTTATGAATTAAATAAAGAATTAGCCCAAATGCTAAAAGGTGGCGTTATTATGGACGTTACCAATGCTGAACAAGCTAAAATCGCTGAAGAAGCTGGAGCTTGTGCAGTTATGGCTTTAGAAAGAATTCCCGCTGATATTAGAGCTGCTGGTGGTGTATCTAGAATGAGTGACCCTAGATTAATTAAAGAAATTCAAGCTGCAGTGACAATTCCTGTTATGGCTAAAGTTAGAATTGGACATTTTGTAGAAGCACAAATCTTAGAAGCCTTAGAGATCGATTATATCGATGAATCAGAAGTTTTATCACCAGCTGATGATACTTATCATATTGATAAAACAAAATTCAAAGCCCCATTTGTATGTGGTGCTAAAGACTTAGGTGAAGCCTTAAGACGTATTGAAGAAGGTGCTTCAATGATTAGAACTAAGGGTGAACCTGGTACTGGAGACGTTATTCAAGCTGTCATTCATATGAGAAAAATTCAAGCAGAAATGAGAAGAATGACTTCATTATCTGATGATGAACTATATAATGAAGCTAAAAACTTAAAAGTATCATATGATTTACTTAAATATGTTAAAGACCATGGCAAATTACCAGTCGTTAACTTCGCAGCTGGTGGTGTTGCTACACCTGCAGACGCTGCATTGATGATGCAATTAGGCGCTGAAGGCGTATTTGTAGGTTCTGGTATTTTCAAATCTGGAAACCCAGCAAAACGTGCTAATGCAATTGTAAAAGCTGTTACTAACTTTGACAACCCTAAAATTTTAGCCGAACTTTCTGAAGACCTTGGCGAAGCCATGGTAGGAATCAACGAAGAAGAAATTAATTTATTAATGAGACAAAGAGGCGAATAAATGATCATTGGTGTGCTTGCTCTACAAGGTGCTTTCATCGAACACCAAAAAATGCTAGAAACTCTAGGTGTAGAGACTTTTCAAATAAGAAACAAAGATCACTTATTAAAAGCTATGGATGGTATCGTCTTACCTGGTGGCGAATCAACAACCATGTTTAAAATATTAAAAGACCAAGACATGGTTGATACTTTAAAAGAGATGATTCATTCAGGTTTACCTACTTTTGGTACTTGTGCTGGTTTATTACTATTAGCCAAACAAGTAGAAAATTATAAAAGTAATTACTTGCAAACCATGGATATAGAAGCCAAAAAGAATGCTTATGGTCGCCAATTAAGTTCTTTTATGACCCATGCTGAATTTAATGGTCAAAAAGATGTACCTTTCGTATTTATTAGGGCACCATACATTGTCCAAGCCAATAAAGATGTTGAAGTCTTAGCTGTTGTCAATGATAAAATCGTAGCTGCTAGACAAAACAACCAACTAGCTACAGCATTTCATCCTGAGTTAACAGATAATTTAATCGTTCATGAATACTTTGTAAACATGATAAAAAATAGGAAGTAGTTCAAAACTACTTCCTTTATTTTATTCATATATATACTCAAATAATAACCTTTTTTTCGACATATTAGTTAATAGTTCATAAGTAATTGTATCCATTTTAACTGCCATAGATTCTAAAGATTTATGGATACCAAAAACTTCAACTTGATCACCTATATTGATACTTAGACCTGTAACATCGACCATGGTGACACCCATACAAACCCTACCAACAACAGGTAATGAATGACCTTTAAAAATAAATATATCATTGTTAGAAAAAAATCTTGGATAGCCATCTGCATAACCAATAGCAATAGACGCAATTCTTCTATGGTCATTGATTTGATAGGTTTGACCATAAGATACACCATCTCCAGCTTGTAGGTTTCTTAGGGCAATTACCCTAGCGAAAACTGACATAACAGGTAAAAACTTTAATTTTGTCTTTATCGGAGGATAGCCATACATGGCTATTCCCGTTCTCACCATATCAAAGGTTCTATCCTTGTACTTAATGATACTTGCACTATTTGACACATGCTTTAATCCTAGTGAATAACCTTCATTTTCAATTGCTTCAACCAAAGACTTAAATTGATTAAATTGGCCATTAGTAAAGTTTTCATTGTCCTCATCAGCACAAGCAAAATGAGAATAAATACCTTGATTAATCATATTTTTAAGATTTAGAATTTGAATGACTTCGGCTTTAGCCGATGACAAATCTTCTTGACGATGATGGTATATACCAAATCGACTCATTCCAGTATCTATAATGATATGGATTTTAATCTTTAAATTTTGTTGGTTGAGCTGATATGCATAATCATAAGAATCGACCGTTTGTATGAGATCATATTCTGATACTTTTTTTATGTTTTCAGGTAAAGTTTTACCAAAAATCAAAATGTCAGATTTTATACCAGCCTCTCTTAGTTCTATAGCTTCTAGTAAATCTGTCACTGCGAAAAAATCACAGCCCTTAGATTCAAGAAAATGAGCGACTTGAACTCCACCATGACCATAAGCATCAGCCTTAACAACTGCCATAACACGTTTATCATGATGGATGCTTTTTAATAAAGTATAATTATGCCATAAATGATTTAAGTTAACAACGACCTTCACACGATCAAACATGATTTCACCTAATCTCTGTTAATCCACCCATATAAGGTACTAAGACTTCTGGAATTTTTACTGATCCATCTTTTTGTTGATATTGTTCTAAAATTGCAGGAACCAATCTAGAGGTAGCTAAACCTGATCCATTCAAAGTGTGACAATATTCAATTTCACCTTTACTATTTCTATATCTAATGAGTCCTCTTCTAGCTTGAAAGTCTCTTGAATTAGATACTGATGATACTTCTTTATAAATATTTATGCTCGGCAAATAAACTTCAATATCAAAAGTACGGCTCATCGCGAAAGCAACATCCCCAGCAGCTAATTTAGATACTTGATAATGTAAACCTAATTGATTCATTAATGATTTAGCTTTTTCTAACATTTCATCAAACGCTTTATCAGAATCTTCTGCTTTTGTAAACTGAATCATCTCTACCTTGTTAAATTGATAGCCCCTAATCATCCCTCTCTCTTCAGAACGATATGAACCTGCTTCTTTACGATAACAAGGAGAATATGAAAAATACTTTCTCGGTAATTGATTTTCACTTAATATTTCATTCCTATGTAAATTGATTAAAGCTGTTTCAGATGTTGGTAATAAGAATTTTTGTTTGTCTTCACCATCTAACCAAAAAACATCTTCTTCAAATTTAGGAAATTGTCCTGCAGTTAAACCGCTTTGATAATTTAATATATGTGGCATTAACATAAATTCATATTGATCCTTATGATGTTGATCGATAAAGAAATTAAGTAAAGCCCATTCCAATCTAGCCCCAATATTAGAGTAAATCCATGTCCCTTTTCCACTAATTTTAGCTGCGCGTTCATAATCAATGATATTGAGTTTAGTCGCAAGTTCTACATGATCTAATACTTTAAAATCAAATTTAGGTTGTTCCAGATGTGTATAGATTACTTGATTATACTCCTTATCACCAGCCAACAAGTCTTCATCAGGTAAATTTGGTAATTTCAATAAAAATTCATTAATTTTATCTTCAATATCCTTGAGAATTTCTTCTTGATTTGTCATAGAACCCTTTAAATTTTCTATTTCTTTAAATAAGTTCTCAGTATCTCTTTTCTCACGCTTATAAACACCAATTTCCTTAGATAATTGGTTTCTTTTTGCACGGATTGCTTCTATCTCTTGAATTAAATTAACCCGTTGATTTCTCATTTCTATAAAACCATCAAAGGATACATTGACACCCTTTTTGCTTAAAGCTTTTTGAACAAGTTCTGGTTGATTTAACAATAACTCTTGATTTAACATGATTTTCTCCTTTTATTAAAAAAATAGTCCTTTACTTGAGTAAAGGACGAATTAACCGTGGTACCACCTTAGTTCTAGTATAAACTAGCACTTAAATCTTTAACGCAGATAGACGAGGATTATTAATCCTAGCTCAAAGGTAGATAGACTTATATGTTTATTAGTTTTCACCAGCCACTAACTCTCTACAAAACATGATTAAATCATTATCCTTATCATTGCTTATACCATACATTATATTGTTTTATTGATTAATTGTCAAGATAGACTAAGCCTTGTTTTTCATTAATTTTTCAGCATTTATTTGGTTTTCTAAAGCCAAGTTCTTTAACCAATATTCTTTCTTATACCTTGAATAAGCAATCCCTACTTTTGGTATTTCAAGAATTTGGATGATTAAAAACAAAAATATTACGGGAAGCTTAGTGTACCTAGATAAAACATAGACCACAGGCACTTGAATAACCCAAATATAACCAGAATCCATGATCATGGTGGATTTAGTGTCTCCACCTGATCTTAAAGTAAAATACAGGGAAATATACATAGAAATTACCGGAATCATAATGGCGTTGACCCTAATATTAAATCTAGCTATACTTTCTGTTTCAGCAGAAATTTCATATAGATTTAAAATGAAGAATGACAAGATAAATAAAATCAATCCTAAAACTAGGGCAAAAATAATGGCAAAAGAAAATATTTTTTTAGAATTCTCTTTAGCTTCACTTAGCTTATTTTCCCCCAAAGTGTTACCAATAAAAACAGCAACCGCTGTCCCAATACCTCCAAAAGTGATAAAGACTAATTGGCTGATAGCGTTGGTAATATTAATGGCTGCTAGGGCATTATCTCCCCTCGTGGCATAGGACTGCATAAATACAGTTTGACCAAAAGAAAATAAAAACTCGTTGATGACCAATGGAATCGCTGTAATAATAATTAATTTTAAAAGTAACTTGTCAATTTTGAATATCTTAAAGATACTGGTATTAAACGCTTTGCCTTTGACGATTAATAAAATAGACAATAAAGTAAATTCAATAAACCTAGAAGCTAAAGTCGCGATAGCGGCTCCTTCTATGCCCAATCTTGGAAAACCTAAATTACCAAAAATAAGTAAGTAGTTTAAAACAACGTTAGATAAAATAGCCACAATTGAAATATAGAGTAAAGGTTTTGTTGTGCCAATTTCTCTAAAAGTTGATGAAATAGCTGTTGAAATTGTCATTGAAATCATGACCCATTTAGCAATATTTAAATATTCAAGTCCCCATTGGATGGTGGTAGGATTGTCTGTAAACAAACCTATAAAGCTTTCACCAAAAAAAGTAAAAATAAGAATAGCTAAGGTAGATAAAAATACTGAAACCAATAACTTAAATCTAAAAGTTTGTTTTAATGAATCATATTGTTTTGAACCATAATATTGAGCCGAAAATATACCTGCCCCGCCCATGGCACCAAAGGTTACTATAATCACAACAAAATACAATTGATTGACAACGGATACTGCCCCAATGGCGAGTTCACCTAAAGTACCTACCATAAGGTTATCTACCAACTGAACAGAAGATGTTAACAATTGTTGGAGAATGATTGGTGATGCTATAATCAATACTCTTTTATAAAATTTTTTATCTTTCATAATATTTCTCATAGAATCACCTCCTTTAGACAAAAGAAAATTACCGGATTATCCGATAATTTTTTCGTCAATTCTACTGATAAATTGATTCATTTCTTCTTGAGATAAGTGAACTTTGTTTTGCTTTAATAGACGACTCATTTTAGCTGGGATATCATCTTCTTTAGCTATTTCTTGGTTTTCGTCTAAGGTGTTCATTCCAAGAACAAAAGATTGATTTTCTATGATCATCAATCTCTTAATCATAGAATCTTCTTTAATTTCTAATAAGCTTTTCAACTCACTAAATAAGGGCCAAACAGGACTTAAAGGATTTACAATAGAAAAGGAATTGTTTTTTGAATATTGTATATCCACCCTATCTTTTTGAAAATCTCCTTTTAAGATAAACTTTGCTTCAAAGAAGTCACAAATAAAGATTCCCTTGTCTGTCACCAACATCAACTCAATAGTAACCCTTTGCCCATCCTTAGTTAATAATTCTTTTTGATAATATACTTTTGATTGACCAAAATGTGAGCGGATTTCATCGATATCTCTTTGTCTATCAAAATACTCAGACACCCTATATGATACATCATTAATCCCATCTTTGATTTCCGAGAATTGTTTTGAAAAAAAGACATTTTCTTCATTAATTGTTGTTTCAAAATAAGCTCTTAATCTAATAGAATAAATAAAGTAAACTAATAAAAATGAGAATTGAACAATGGCTGTTAATGTGATAACAAATTCTTTTTCATAATTTAGTAAAAATATAACAAACTGAATGACAATCGCTGTAAGAATTAATACATCCATTGATTTTAGTAATGTGTTTTTCTTCATAGTACCTCCTGAAAAATTGGTGCGGCTGATGAGAGTTGAACTCACACATCCCAAAGGATACTACCCCCTCAAAGTAGCGCGTCTACCATTCCGCCACAGCCGCGATAAAGCTAAGATATTATTTGATCTTAGCGAATTGTTGTACACCTAAACGATATTTAGGTTTATGCTCTCCTTGAATTAAAGGCAAAGCATAATCAATAAATTCTTGGGTCACGCCATTACCTTCCATATTAATCATGGTATCAGGCATTTTCTTTTCATAATTTGCACAAGCAGATAAATCAAAACTTGTCCAACCTACTGTATAAGGATCATTAGAAGTTCTCATGATACCTACCATTAAATTTGAATAATTCTTTAATGCAAGTTCAACCGCATACTTTCCGACACCAACAGCTTCATTAACATCAACCATTGATTGATAATGAGAAGCTGCTCTTTGTGAAGAACTTAACTCAACAGATCTTGTTGATAATTTAAGTTCTCTAGATAATAATTCAGATAATTTAGCAGCTACACCGCCTAATTGTGAATGACCAAAATCATCTTTACCGCTTTTAGCAAAAACAAAGTGACCCAGTTCATTAACGATACCTTCTGATACTGCAATCAAGCAGTGTTTCTTCTTTTCATAAACTTCTTTAACATCTCTTTTAAACTTTTCAAAAGAAAATGGTCTTTCAGGAACATAAATTAAATCTGGACCAAATCCATTAATAGAAGCTAAAGCAGATGAAGCAGTTAACCAACCTGCATGCCGTCCCATTATTTCAACAATGGTGACTTTCCCAATAGGATAAGCCAACATATCATAATATATTTCAGCCATGGTATTGGCTATATATTTAGCCGCAGAACCAAAACCTGGAGTATGATCAGTATATGGCAAATCATTATCAATGGTTTTTGGAACACCAATCACTGAAACTTGATATTGTTCTCTTTCCATATACCTTGCTATTTTTGCACAAGTATCCATAGAATCGTTTCCACCATTATATAAAAAATAACGGATATTATATTTCTTAAATAATTTAAGTAGTGTTTTATAATCAGTATCATCATCTTCATAATCTTTAAGTTTATATCTTACTGACCCAAAAGCAGATCCTGGTGTATGTTTTAATAATTCAATGTCTTTTTTATATTGTTCATTGATTAAAAAAAGCTCCTCATTCAATGCACCTTGAATCCCATGATTCATTACATAGACTTTTTCAATTCTATCTGATTGTAAAAAAGCTTCTTGAATAACCCCATAAGCACTAGCGTTAATCACTGAAGTTGGCCCGCCAGATTGACCGTACAATAAATTTCCCTTAATTTTTGTCATATAAACACCTCGTATAATATCATACCATAATTTTTATAAAACATGTAAAAAAATATTCAAAAAAAGGATGCAATAAACATCCTTAACTTGATATATTAATAATAATTATCCATAGGTCAATAGCCAACAAAATAAAAGCTATAAGATACCATTTTGTATAATCACCTTTATTCTTTTCATCATACAATTGATAGCCAATAAAATAAGAAATAATTCCTATAAAAATAATAATAATGTACTTAGAAAAAACATAAGGCTGATCATCTGTTGAATTAAATCTTAAAACAATATCATGCCCTAGATACAAAAGACTCATTAACATGAATAAAGCTGTTAATGCAACAAATGCATAAAAAATCTTGCGATGGGCAGGCATCTTAAATAATTTTTAATTCTTTGCCCACTTTTTCCATTGTTTCTACTGCAAAATCCAAATCTTCTTTAGTATGAGCTGCACTAATCATACAACGTAACCGTCCTGTGTTTTTAGGTACAGTAGGAAAAACAATGGCTGAAACAAAGACACCTTCTTCTAATAATCTCTTAGAAAATTTCATGGTTAAATCTTCTTTGCCAACCATAACAGGTGTAATTGGAGTTTCACTATGGCCAATATCAAAACCTAATTTTTCTAACTTGTTCTTAAAGTATCTTGCATTATCCCATAGCTGATCAGTATATTCAGTAGAATTCATCAGTAATTTAACGGATTGAATAATTGCGCCGATGGCTGCAGGTGGTAAAGCAGTTGAGAATAGTAAAGGACGTCCTCTATGTAAAAGCCATTCTTTAACCACTTTTTTACTAGCTACATAACCACCAATGACACCGATAGCTTTTGATAAAGTCCCAATGATAAAATCAACTTGACCATGCAAATGGAAATGATCAACTGTCCCACGTCCATTTTCGCCTAAAACACCAGATCCATGAGCATCATCAACATAAGTTAAACAATTATATTTCTTAGCTAATTCAACTATTTTCGGTAATTTTGCTAAGTCTCCATCCATTGAGAAAACACCATCAGTAATAATTAAAACATTATTGTAATCATCTCTTTTTTCTTTTAAGATACCTTCTAAATCTTCCATATCAGAGTGTTTATAAATAGCCTTATCCGCTCTCGATAAACGAACACCATCAATAATTGACGCATGATTTAATTCATCAGAAATAATTAAATCTCCCTTATTAACAATGGCTTGAATAGCACCAATATTACAGTTTAAACCTGATTGAAAAACAGTAACTGCTTCTTCTCGCTTAAATTCAGCTAATAAAACTTCTAACTCTTCAAGCGGTGCTTGATTTCCAACAATAGTTCTTACAGAACCTGTTCCAGCACCATATTTTTTTACTGCTTCAATCGCAGCTTCTTCAACCTGAGGATGAGTCGCTAGTCCTAAATAATTGTTAGAAGATAGATTAACAACTTCTTTTCCGTTTAAAGAAATTCGGTTATCACAAGGACCTTCATTAATAGGTAGGGTTCTGTATACCCCATCCTCTTTTAATTGTTCTACTTGTTTTTCTAAATACTTTAAATTATTCATCTATATCATCTCCTGGAATTAAAATTATTTTCCCACAATTTTTACCGTTCATCACTTCAGCAGCTTGGCTGATTTGACTTAATGGGAATTGATGAGTCACAAATTTATCAAAGTGTAATAAATCATTGGATACTAGATACTTGACCTTATCCCAAGTTTCATAAATTCTTCTTCCAACAACACCATAAATATTCAAACCTTTAAAAACAACATCATTGGCTAAATCTATAGAAATATTTTCGTTTGGCAATCCAAGCAATGACATACCACCACCAGCTTTTATATATTTAAAAGCCAATTCAATGGCACCCTTATTACCAGAAAAATCACATACTACATCAACACCCTTACCATGAGTTGCTTCCATAACTTTTTGATACACATCTTCATTGATTGGATTTATCACTAAATCAGCATCTAATTCTTTAGCTAAATTTTGTCTAAACTCATTGACCTCGATAGCGATAACCTGTTTAGCCCCATAAGCCTTTGCAACATCAATACCCATTAAACCTATTGGACCACACCCTAATATAACTACAGACTTATCTTTGACGTCAAAATGCGTCACAGTATGTACAGCATTCCCTAAAGGTTCTTGAACCGATAAATACAAGTCATTTTTTGCATCATTATTAACTATACAATTCGCTGCTGGTATTTTAATATATCTAGCGAAACAACCATCTCTATCAACACCTATAATCTCGGTATTTTCACAAATATGGCCTTCTCCCCTTAAACAAAACTCACATTCATTACAAATGATATGGGTTTCTGCACTAACAACATCACCAATTTTTAAACCCTTGACATCATCAGCCATTTTAATAATTTCACCTGAAAATTCATGTCCTACAATTAAAGGTAAATTTAAATGTGTCTCAGCCCAATGATCATAATTATAAATATGGGAATCTGTTCCGCAAAAAGAAACAGACTTTATCTTAATTAATACTTCTTGATCCTTTAAATCAGTCGAAATCTTAACTTTTTTGAAAACAAAACCTTTTTCTGGCTTTTCTTTAACAACAGCCATCATTTCTAATTCTTTAATGTGTTCATCCAATGCTTTTTTCATATGTGTCTCCCTTTAATTTCATTAAATTATCCATTCGTATTATAACATACCAAATAGTAAGATTTAAAGGCATTTTTCTTAAAAAAAAGAAAAAGCTGAAAGCCTTTTCTTTATTCCTCTAATTTAAATGATAAATACAATTTTTGATTATTAAAATGGCTACCACTTTCATCCTGATAATCTTCCACATGAAAGCCTAAATGAACATTTAAATCTTCATTTTCTACATACTTATAGACTTTCTTTATCTCATTCTTTAAATCTTTCTTATTAATTGGAAACATTATATATTTACCTTTAGGTAATTTTTTTGTGACTAAATTTTCTTCATCAACTTCCACTAGACCTTCAGTTTGAACCATGGCATAATAATCAACAGTTTTAGATTCCATAAAGTCAAAACGATATATTTCTAAACCTATGAATCTTAAAGGTGTTATCTTATTGGGAATTTCACTCATGTATAAATTTTCTAATTCTTCCCATAAACCTGGTAATTTAAGATGATCATCAGATCCGATTTTAAAACCACCTATCATTTCAATACCAGCATAATATCTTGTTTCAAAATCTTTCACTATATATTCCATATTTTCACCTCTTAAGAATATTATAACAAAGAAATAATAGATTTCAAATATGACAAATGAAGATTAATACTAATTTCATTAGTTTTTAAGTAATAAAAAAAGAGAAGATAATCTTCTCTTTCAAAATTCTCATGGAGCAAGCGAGGGGAATCGAACCCCCATTCTCTGCATGGCAAGCAGACGTTTTACCATTAAACTACACCTGCAAGTGCATGATTTCACGCACTATATATTTTATAATAATTGACAAATAAAATCAACCATTATTTCTTAAAAATTAGATTATTTTATTAACCTGCGCCACGGACTTACAAAACCACCACTGACCATAGATACATCATTGCTGACAACCAAGGCATCATCATCTGTTTCATTGATGAGTTTGACAATATTTAGTTTGTTCTTACGATTAGCGAATATCATAAGAACTTCTCTTTCTTTGTACTTGCCATAGGCATTAATGCTTGTGACTGCGTAACCTGCATCCCTTAAAGCATTGGTGACGTTTTTAGCTTCTTCTTTCATAATAATTGCTTGGATAAGTATCTTACCTACACCAATTTTATCTTCTATGATAGATCCTAAATAAACCCCAACCGCAAAACCTATACCATAATATATACCTTTTAAAGGCGCTTCAGTAATACCGTTAATAACTGATGATGCGATAAATACCCATAACAATATTTCAATAAGTGCTAAGATAGTTCCAGGTTTTCTCAAACCTTTTCCTATAAAAATGATTCTTAAAGTAGATATTGATACTTCTACAATCTTAGCCCCCAAAATTAATAATACTTCCCATAAGGGTACTGATGATAAAAATTCCCAAATTGTATCCCACATAAAAGACACCTCTTTCTTTATTTCCCTAATAAATTATACACTTATATAATAAATAATCAAGACAAATTACTTATTAAAAAACAGATAATAATTTTCCGTTTTTTTTACTCTTTTCTAGTCACTGTAGCGTCCATCCAAGTCTCAATCCACAATATTCTTTCTGCCAATCGATCAACACTAATTAAGAACTTATTAGCTTCTTTATTGTGATTTAAATCTATATTTTCTGGATAGTATATTTCGTTTTCACTATAGGTGAAAAAGTCAGAATTTAAAAAGGCAGTAATCTTATGAGAATAGAAAATAGATTCTATGTCTGTGAAAATAGATTCTCCTAAAGTAAAGTTTATATAATAAGGAATTCCTAATAAATGATAATAAGTAGGTAAAAGATCATAAGTAGAAATGAATTTATCCACTTGAGTATCTTCTTCAGGATTATTAGCTAAATAAGCTTGAGTTAATTTAGGATTATAAATCGAGAAAAAAGTTTTATAGATATAAGGATAATGAACCTCACCCATTTGAACATCATTAATTCTTAAATGCATTTGATGGTAAAACAAATTATGGTCTCCATACAAAACAATAAGTGTATCATCTAATATACCTTCAGCTTCTAAAGCATCCAATAAAATACCTAAAGCTACATCAAAGTCCATCATGGCTGCTTGATAATAACGCATTCTACCTGGATCCTCTGGATCCACAGAATCATCCATAATATTGACCCAATCGCCATTTGCTTCTGCTTGATCAATTTGATCAAAATATCCTAATTCAGTAAACTTTTGTAGATTGTTTTTTCCTCTAACTGACGGATAATTTCTATTGTAAGGACCATGGGCTACTAAAGTGGTCCAATAATAATAAAAAGGCTCTCCATCATCTTCAGTAAACATATAATCTAACATGCGTTCCATGGTTCGAGAATCCAAAGTATAGTCTCCGCCCCAACCATATATTTTTTCATCAGGGAAAAAATCTTCATGATAATAACCTTCTTCAAAACCTAAAGCTGGTGTAAGTTCAGTTCGACTATAAAAGCTTGATAAATTTTCATGAAAATAAACCGTACGATAACCTTGTCTATTTAAAACATTAGGCATTGAATATGAAAAATCATAATCAAAGAACTTAGTCATGATACCATCGTTAGGATAATGACCTAAAATACCAATGGTTTCTGAAACCACAGTTTTATTTTCCGCATGGTGATTAGGGAAAAACAAACCTTCAGTTGTCATTTTGTATAGATTAGGGGTTAAAACCGGGTTAACCGCAAAACTTTGTCCGCTTTCAATCATAATCGTAATGACATTCATTCCTTCTAACAGCCCTGCATAAGGAATTTCTAAATCAGATTCATCAAAATCATTGGGATCTTCTAAAACCAATTGTTCTTTTAAGTCATTTATATCGATATCATCATTAGCTGAAAACAACAAAGAATCTATTTCTTTAACATAAAAACCCATCATACCATATTTCTTTATTGAACTTCTTTTAAATAATGAAACGTTGGTAGCATCGTTGTATTCCCTATAAGAAGGTAGAACTACATTGAGGGTAAATAACAATACAATAAGAGAAACAACAAGTATAGGAAAGGTTTTAATTAAATAAAAAGGACTTCTTAAATAAGGTTTAAAGAATAACTTACTTACATAGGCTAAAGTAATTCCATAAAGCAAAAAAACAGCTAGAATAGCAACAATTGAATCCCAATGTAAGAAATCAGCCACAAATACATTTGCTGCCTCATCAGCGTATAATAAATGCATCACTGAGAATATTTCTCCATTCAACTCATAATTCATGGTATTGTTAACCAAGGCTAATAAACCAGCAATAAATATAAAAAATGATAAATAGAATATACTAGTCTTATGCTTCTTAAAAATTAAGGATAGGGATGCAAAAACAGTCATCACCAATAAATCCACTAACCAAAATTTAGGAAAGAATCCTAATTTTAACCATGTGAACATCATCATTTCTATTAATATATAAAATATCAAAAAAATGCCTAAAAGTATTAATTTTTCTTTGAATAATCTTTTCATGTAACTACCTCTTCTAGTAATAAAACTATATTGAATAATAATTGACTAACGTATGTGATCTAAATCTGGGCTTAACCGTTTGTTACTTTCTTTTTCATAATGATAAGCAATATTTAATAATACATCATCTTTAAAAGTCCTACCATTGAAAAACAATGATTTGGGATTGTCATCCTTCAAAGCCTTAGCCACTACAGCTACCACAGGATGTCCTGCAATAGGCGCATATGAAGTTCTCTTGACTGATGTGATACAGTCTAAATCATAGTCATTCATTAACTTACAAAGTAATGAAGCCTTCTCTAAATTCTCTTGATACTTTTCATGATATTCTTTTTCTTTTAAGGTGCCTGAAGTTGCTTGAGCGGCTTCAAAAATAGATTGACCATATTTCATTCTTTTTTCAGGGTCTTTTCTATTAAACTCAATAATATCTTTTAAAGAATGAACTTTATAATCCTTCATATAAAGATTTAAGAAGTGATTCAAATCAACCTTAAAATCATAAATCAAAGTATCAAAATTAGCAATAGATTGAGCTTCAACTTCAAGTTCTAAAACATCAGCCCCCAAAATCCTAAAAATCTGTTTTGCATGATTTTCTATTTCTATTTCTTCTTCACTATAAGAAATATTGGTGAACTTAATAAAACCAATTTTTTTATCATCAATAGGTGCTTTTAAATTCTTAGTAAATTCAAAGACATGATCCTTAACTTGATGAGTCGCTAAATCTTCTTGATCATAATCCACTATCACATTCATGACTTCAGCCAAATCTTCAACGGTTCTTGCCATTGGTCCAGCAATATCTTGATGATGAGATATAGGAATAATACCACTTCTTGATACCAAGCCCATGGAAGGTTTTATGGTTTGAATAGAGTTCATTAAGGCAGGCGCAGTCAATGAACCATTGGTCTCTGTTCCAATAGAAAATGGAACAAAATTACAAGCTACTGAAACAGCTGAACCAGTTGAAGATCCTAAAGGGTCAATATTCTTACTGTAAGGATTTTTAACCTGACCAGAATAACCACCATAGCCCGAAGGCATGTCATCAAAGCTCATAAAATAAGCAAATTCCGATAAATTAGCCTTTCCTAAAATAATAGCTCCAGCCTGTCTAAGTTTTTTTACAATGAAAGCATCTTCACTACCATAATAGTCTTCAAGCACTATAGAACCAGCCCTTGTATGCATTTTATCTTTTGTTAAAATATTGTCTTTAATAAGCAAAGGAATTCCATGAAGTTTTGATCGTGGACCCTTCATCTTTCTTTCAAGGTCTAAGTTTCTTGCTAAATCATAAAGGTCTGGATTGATTTCACCAACAGCGTTTATCTTTGGCCCAGACTGATCATATTGATTAATTCTATCAAGATACATTTCCACCAAATCTAATGATGTCATTTCACCCTTATTAAGCAAGTCATACAACTCATTGATAGTATATTCTTTCATATAAACCTCACTTTGAATATTTATTGGCTAAATCTATATAGAGTTTGGAATTATTAATATTGGCTTGAATTTCTTCATCGGTCAACTCCCTAACAATTCTCATAGGGTTACCCATGACCAAATGTCTTGGAGGAACTTTTTTTCTTGGTGGTACCACTGTGCCAGCTGCGACCATGGCATAATCACCAATTTCACAATGGTCTAAAAGAATAGAACCCATCCCAATCAAAGCATAGTCCCCAACACTACAAGCATGAACAATGGCTGAATGCCCTACCGTGACATACTTACCTATTGTCGTCGGTGCATTGGTGTTGGTATGAACCACTGCATTATCTTGGATATTGGTGCCTTCTTTTATGTGAATTGGACACATATCACCACGAATACTGGCATGAAACCAAACATTCACATTTTTTTCTAGTTTAACTTGTCCAACAATTTGACCCCCTATGTTTTTAACACTTGGATCTAATTGTGGAATTGTATCTAAATATTTCATATTATCCTCTTTTCAAAACATTAGCTATTTCATGAATAATATCACTAGCAATCATTGAAACCTGACCATATTTATCTCTAGCCAATCCAGCAGCTTTAGAATGTAAAAGAACGCCTTTGATAGCTGCACTAATTGGTGAGTTATCAACCAAATAAGAAGCTATAGTCCCCGTTAAAACATCACCTGAACCCGCAGTCGCAAGACCAGGATTCTTCGATTGGTATAAATAGATATGTTTTTTATTTGCGATAACATTTGTTTGACCTTTTAGAATTAAAGTAATATTTTTATCAACGATTTCTTTGATATATTTAAAGGGGTGATGCTCAACCTCATCTACACCCACTGAAAACAAATCACTGAATTCTTTTTCATGAGGTGTAAGAATCATATTCGGGTTCTTAACTTCATCTAAATTAAGAAATTTTAATCCCCCACCATCAATGACAGACTTAATTTGAGAATCATTGATTTTTTGATAGATTTTCTTATAGTCTTCGTGCTTAGGGTTTAATCCAGGACCAAAAACAATAGAATCAACCTTTGTTATATCTATAGGATCATTAATATCTTCATAAATAACCTCTAAATGCCTAGCAACAGGGTTTTCCTGAATTACATGAGCAATACCCATACCAGACCTTAAAGCAGCTAAAACTGACAAATTGATGGCGCCAGGCATGGTCTTTGAGCCACCTATAAAATAACCTAAACCGTAATTATACTTATAAGAATTATGATTACGCTTCTTAGGTTCAATGCTAAAGTCTTCATCAAAAATCAATTTAACCATTACATCATGTTTTTTGACCAAACCAATATCTAAGACCTTAATTTGTCCGTGATAGTCTAATGCATCATTAATAATATTACCATACTTATAAAAACCAACGATCCCTGTATAGTTTGCTTTAATGGCTTCATTAAATAACAAACCATTATTGGGATGAATTCCTGTAGGAATATCGACCGAATAGACTATTTTTTCTAAACCATTGATATATCTAACTAAATCTAAATAAAATCCATCTAAGGGACGGCTTAAACCTATACCAATAATTGCATCCACAATATATTTAGAGGAAACCAAAGCTTTTTGAACATCCATATCCGTTTCTTTAGTTAAAAAGAATATTTTTGTTTCCTTATTGACCATTTCAAAAAAATACTTATAAGCTTGTGATGCTTGATCTAATCTACCGATAATAACCATTTTTGGTTTAAATCCATGTTTTATAAGCTCAAGGTACATGACCAAGCCATCTCCACCATTATGACCAACACTTGATACGATAGAAATTGTATCATGAATTTCCGGTCTTGCTCTTTCTAGAAAGTCTTCAGTCAACTCTAAGCCAGCTTGTTTCATAAGGTCAATTTCACTAAGTTTTAATTCCTTTAAAGTTAAAGCTTCCAAATCTTTCATCTCTTGGACAGATAAAACAGCTTCCATCATACACACTCCTAAATTAAATATATCATTATTTATAAAATATTCTTGATATGTAAAAACTAGATAATATAAGATTTTTACCTACTAATCCCAATCAATATTATAACACATGTAATGTGATATTTCATTGATTAGATGGATCAACCGTCCACGAATCTTTAATTGAAACAATCTCACCTTCACGATAAGCATTTAGCAACTCAAACAGATCATTGATTCTTGATTTAAGTTCTTCACCCTTATTGGTATCGTATATATAGGTTCTTCTAGGGTTTATTTCTTCAGATCGCGTTACCGAGAATATATCTTTCTCTTTTTCTATAAGTTCTTTATAAGTATTGAATCTTTCATGAGATACTAAAAAATAAGCATAAGAGTCTGAAATCAAACTATAACCAGCAAAACTTGTTTCATTAGAGTATTGTTTACTCATTCCACCATCAATATTATAGATACGTTTATTGGCCAAAACAACCCCATCACCCTTGGTAATATCTAGGGGTACATGACCATTAATGATTTTAGATTTTTGTGGATTCAAAGAAAACACATCATATATTTTTTGAAGAATTTCTTCGTTCTCTCTCAAGGTAAAATAAGGGTTTTTCACTTCCTTATGTAATGACTTATCTTTTAAAAAATACCTTTCAAAGGTTTTCATGGCTGATTTGGCAAATAAAGGTGAATATTTCCCTTGCCATAAGTACATAAAATAGTCTTCTTCGTGGTCTATTTCATCATAACGATGATAATATGCACTACGAACTAATTTATCAAAACGATCTAATAAGTCTCTACCTGAATAAGAACGTCCCTCTATATCCATTGAGGCAAAATCACCATTATCTTTGAATGGTATGGCAGCGTGAAATAATAAATTGTGATTATATATTAAATACATTCTTCCTTTATCTATTAAGTATTTTGCATGAGATTGAATCATTTCATTATGTAGTACTAAGCGCTTTAAGTGTTTTATCACATTCATTTCATCATCATTCAACCGATAAGGATCTTTTGGATTAATTGTAGGGAAATGTTGGTCTATTAACTTATAATTTTGATTATTTAAAGAAAGTGTGTTATTTTTATAATCTATCTTGTCCAATAACAATCTATCATCCATCTCAAATTCAGGATGCCTTTTAATGATAGTAGCTTCTAACTTAAATTGAATGATAGATATGGCTTTATGTATTCTTGCAATAAAAGATAAGTCTTCTAAACTATTAATAGTTGATGAATCCTTAGGATAAAAAATCTCACATGGGTCATGTCGATAATATTTATCAGCTAATCTAGCTAGAGGCAATAAGTTTATACCATATCCATCTTCAAAAGTATCTAAATTATTATATCTAGCAGCGATTCTAATCATATTGGCAATCATGACTTCAGACCCACAAGCAGCTCCCAAGAAAACGATGTCGTGATTTCCCCATTGGATATCTACGTTTTTCATTCGTAAGAGTTTTTCCATAATCATATGAGGTTTAGGACCCCGATCAAAAATATCACCAACAATATGCCATTGGTCAATAGCCATGTTACGAATAAACCTAGATAATTCAAGTATAAATTTATTTTCTCTCTTGGTTTTAAAAATAGCCGAAATAATAGCATCATAATACTTATTCTTATCCTCATTATTTCTTGATTCATAGATGAGCTCTTGAATAATATAAGAGAATTCTTTTGGCAAACTCTTGCCTACTTTAGATTTGGTATATTTACTGACAATATTCTTAGCTAGCTGAACCATATAATAAAGTTGATTTTCAATCAAGGTTTGATAGTCTTCTTTTGACAAAGAATTTTGATACTTATCAAGCATGTCTGTAGGATAATAGATAAAAAAAGCCACCTGATTTTTCTTTTTATCAGATAGATCAGGGAATAATTGATCTATTTTTTCTTTAATGATACCTGAGGCATTTTTTAAGTAATGATTAAAGGCATCATACTCTCCATGAATATCTGTAATAAAGACCTCTGTACCCTTAGGCAAATTCAATATGGCTGAAAGGTTGATCAATTCAGTAGATACAGCTTGAACAGATGGAAAATCTTTACTTAATAACTCTAAATATTTATTTTGATATGGCATAATTTACCTCACTTTCACAATCAATTCTATTCTATCAAATGTTTAATGCTTTAACAATCCAATCAAAAAAAATAAGGACTATTTAAGAAAAATAGTCCTTATCTTTTTGTAAATTTACTCACCGTGATGACCAGCGATATCTCCTTCTTTAAATAAATTATCTTTTAACTCATCAGATAATTCAGGGATTCTTCTTCTTAACCATTCTAGAGTCATGGCAGCATGTTCCATTTCTTCATCACGATTGTGCTTTAAAATTGCTTTTAACTCAGGATCTGACGCAACATCCATTCTTTGGTTGTACCAGTCTACAGCTTCAAACTCTTCAATAAGCGATTTAAAAGCTCTTGTTAAGTCTCTAGTTTCTTTTGATAAATGTTCATAAGGTTCATGATATTGATTCATATAATCTCCTCCTATAATTTGTTTTCTACCTCATTATAACATGTTTTAAGCACGTTTTAAAGGTCCTCACATGAATCTCAAAAAAATAACAGGCAGATGAACTGCCTGTTATCATTAAAACATATGACTAAATCTTTCTATAAAATCAGCTAAGACTATGGAAACGATCACAAGGGTTATTCCAGAGAATAACAATGGATATCCCATGACTCTATCCCTTTTCTCTTCTTTTAAAAGAAGATACTCATAATAAGATATGCCCTCAACTTTTTTTGTAAACATTTTTCTCAAGACATAACCCATGCCTCTAAACATTTTAGTGGCCCCTGAAGCTGTCAGCAAACCAAAGCTAAACATAACAACCCCTACAGTAAACATTGTATCCTGGACTAAATTTTTATGGTCATCTAATACTTGAACCAATACAAATATTAATAGACCAGCAACCACTAAATCAATAAAATACTTTTTTATCATTATTTAAGTACTTTTTTATACTCCGCAATTTCTTCATCGTTCGCCAAGACCCAATGGTCTTTTTTGATTTCTTGAAGTTTTGGTGGAGACTGAACATAGTCATGCATTCTTGGGTCATATACGATTCTTTTTCTAGTTTTTTCATATCTTGGGTCAGGCTGTGGAACAGCAGATAACAATGATTTTGTGTATGGATGTAAAGGATTTAAGAATAACTCATCTGCATCCGCTAACTCAACCAAATTACCATAATACATAACCCCAATACGATCACTAAAATATTTAATAACTGAAAGGTCATGAGCAATAAACATAATAGTAATGCCAAGACGCTCTCTTAAGTCATTTAATAAATTGATAACCTGAGCTTGAATAGAAACATCAAGCGCAGAAATCGGTTCATCAGCAATGATGAATTCTGGGTTAACAATAAGGGCACGCGCAATACCGATACGTTGTCTTTGTCCACCTGAGAACTCATGTGGGTAACGACTAGCATGTTCAGGTAATAAACCAACAGTTTCAAGAACTTTATTCACTTCGTCATTAATTACACGTGGATCTTTGATCCCAGAGATTCTTAATCCTTCAGCAATAATTTCTTTAACTGTCATACGAGGATTTAATGATGCAATTGGATCTTGGAAAATCATTTGCATTTTTTTCATTAACTCGTAATTTGCATCTAACTCTTTTTTCTTACGTTCAATTTCAGCTTTTTCTTTTTCAATAGCAGCATCTCTTTCAGCCTTAACTTCTTTGATTAACTCATCAGTTTTAATCTTTAAAGTTTCTTTATCAGCATCAGATGCTTCTGTCAATTCAGCTTTTAACGTTTTAATTTTATCTTTGGCTATTTGTTTAGCACGCTTAATAGCTTCTTTGTTTTCTTTATAACCAGCAGAGATTAAATTCCCTAAGAAATAAACTTCTCCGTCAGTTGGCTCATATAATTTAATGATTGAGCGGCCAGTGGTCGTTTTTCCACACCCTGACTCACCAACCAAACCAAATACTTCACCCTTATAAATATCGAAACTAACGCCATCAACTGCTTTAACAACCAATTTATTCTTTCCAATACCAGAAGTGAAATGTTGTTTAAGATTTTTAACACTTAATACTGGTGTTTCATCTTTTCTACCCATTTGCTTTCACTCCTTCTTTATCTAAATTAAGCATACGTTCAATTCTGTTTTTAACGATTTCAGGCATTTCCACTTTCGGTGCATCTTTATGTAATAACCAAGTTGCTGCCTCATGTGTGTCACTCACTCTAAACATAGGCGGTTGTTTTTCAAAATCAATTTTCATTGCATATGAATTTCTATCCGCAAATGCATCACCCTTAGGTGGGAATAACATATTTGGTGGAGTACCAGGAATAGCTATAAGTCTTTCTTTTGTGTTAATATCAGGCATTGATGATAATAAAGCCCAAGTATATGGGTGTTTAGGATCATAGAAGACATCTTCAGCAGTTCCTAATTCAACAATCTTACCTGCGTACATAACAGCAATTCTATCAGCCATATTTGCAACAACACCAAGGTCATGAGTAATAAAGATAACTGATAAGTTTCTCTCACGTTTTAAATCATTGATCAATTCAAGGATTTGAGCTTGGATAGTCACATCTAGTGCAGTTGTAGGTTCATCACAAATCAAGACATCTGGATTAGCAGTTAAAGCGATAGCGATAACGATTCTTTGTCTCATACCTCCAGAAAATTGGAATGGATATTGTCTAAATCTTTTCTCAGGTTGTGGAATACCAACCTCAGTCATAATTTTAATTGCACGTTCTTTAGCTTCAGACTTAGTAACCTTTTTAACTCGGTTAAGTTCTTCTTTAATTTCACTAATTTGATGTTTAAAATAATTTTTTTCAATTTTTACATCATTTTTTGCTTTTTTAATTTCAATATTAAGTTCATTCAAATCAAACTTATATTGATTCTTAACTCGATCTTTTTCTCTTGTAGTAACAGCTTCAGCAAGTTTTTCTTCAAAATCTGCTTTTAATTCATCTTTCTTAGCCAATAATTGACTTAAGATAACTTCTTTGTCAGCAATTTGCTTTTCTCTACCCTCAGATGTTTGAGCTTGAGCTTTAACCTTAGCAATTTTTTCTTTTGCTTTAGCTTTTTCATCAGCCCATTCTTTAGCTATAACTTCTTTAGCATTCTTTCTTGCACTTAAAAATTCAGCCTTAGCAGGTCCAATTTTTGCATTTAACTCAGCCATATTATCTTCATAATTGTATAGAGTTTCATGATAAATTGATACTTCAGCTAGTTTTTCTTTTAAAGCATCAGGATCAGAATATTGAGATTTTACTTCACTAATCTTTTTATTTACATCAGCGCGCTCAGCTTTTTTAGATGTAATAAATTCAGAAATTTTTTGTGCTTTTTCTTCTTTTAATTTAGCTTTTTCAGTAACCATTTCTGCCTTAAAGTTGACTATATCATTTTTGATTTTCTCAATATTTTGCAAATGTTGGTCAATTTTAGCTTGAATAGAAGCTTTTTCAGCTTCATTTTGAGCTTCATTTAAAGATTTCTTAGCAGATGCCATATCTAACTTGTTAAATTTAATTTGATTTTTTGCATCAAATATATTGAATTCAGTTTGTTTTTTTAGTTCATCAATCTTACGATCAAATTCATTTCTTATATCTCTAACACCGAATCTTACAGCATTTTTGTAATTCTTCTTGAATGTTTTAAAATCTTCATTTAAAGCTTTTTTATCGTTTAATAACTCATGATAAATATTCTTTTGAGTTTTGTACATATTTTTTTCTTTGTTCTTAAGTCTTTTACCATTTAATATCATACCTTCAGTAATTTGTTTACCAATACGCATGATAGGGTTTAAAGAAGACATAGGATCTTGGAAAATCATCCCAATTTTATTACCACGTAACTCATGGAAATGTTCTTCGTCAACCTTTGTTAAATCTTGTCCTTCATAAATGATTTTTCCTGATTTAATGAATCCATTTGAAGCAAGAATACCCATGATTGTACGGCTAGATACTGATTTGCCAGATCCTGATTCACCAACAATTGCTAGTGTTTCGCCTTCGTATAAATCAAAGTTAATGCCTCTAACAGCATGTACCAAGCCTTGATTTGTTCTGAATGAAACAGCTAAATTCTCAACATGTAATTTTAAGTTTTTCTTTTCCATTATTCAGACCCCCTCAACGCTGGATTAAATGCATCTCTTAATGCGTTACCAAACATATTGAAAGTAATCATCAATATAGAAATGATAATCGCAGGGAAAATAGTTAAATGAGGATAATTTTGTAATTTATTACGTCCATCATTTAGTAAAACCCCAATAGAAACACCAGATAATGTTAATTTATCAATACCAAATAAAGTAAGTTTTTGACCATGTCCGATACCAAATCCTAAGTAAGATAAAGTTGCTTCACTAAAGATAACAGTCGGAATTAATAGAATACTTGAAGTAATAATAGTACCAATACCATTAGGTAAGATATGTCTGAAGATCAAACGTCCATCTTTTGCCCCTAAAGTTCTTGATGCTAATACATATTCACGGCCTTTATATCTATAGAACTGAGTACGAGTTACTGAAGATACACCAATCCAACCAGATACAATCAAGATTAGAATTAAGGATGTAAATCCTGCCTCGAAATAAGCCATAAAGATTGATAAAGTTACTAACCATGGAATACGACCTACGATTTCAGCAAAACGTTGCATAATAATATCTACTTGGCCACCATAGTAACCAGAAATCGCACCATAAACAACACCGATAGCAATATTAATAATTGAAACAAATAAACCAATTAATAATGAAGTTTTTAATCCAATCCAAATAAGGTTGAACATATCATAACCAGCTGCACTTGTTCCAAAGAAATAATATGGTAACTCATCATATCCAGCATAAACTCTATAGTTCAAATAAACATTATATGTATAGAATGTACCTTTACCAGGAACAACAACTGCATCATCATCATTACGTTGAATTAATTGATAAATTGCACAGTCATCATTAAATCTAACATCTGCTTTATGAACTTCAGGATCAAATAAAGTACCATCTTCTAAAGTACATCCTTGAGTTTCAGCTAAGAATTCACTACCAGGATGTCCTTCACGATAAACAGGACCAAAGGCTCTAGCGTAAGCATCTACTGTGTAAGCAGCAGTTAATCTTTGACCGTCTATTCTTAAAATATTACCTTCAAACATATAAGTTGATACTTCATTTCTAGTAACAAGAATATCTGTTGCCAACCTAAATTGTGATAATGGGAATCCTTCAGCGTATACTAAGTAATTAGATTCAGGACCTTGATCACCCAATGGATTTCCACCTGATAAAGCAGAAATTTTAAATGAATCTAAAACTCCAGAGTCTAAAGTGTTTGATTCATAAGCAATAACCACACGATATTTTTGAGTACCGAAAGTTAATTCTGGATGATTCGCTATATCTACTGTAAATAAACCAGTTTCAGGATCATAAGAATCATACATAGTCTCGTCAGATGAATCAAATACTAAAACCATTGCTAATTCACTAGTTGGAACATTTTGTTGTTGAATTTGGAAATAAACTTTGAAAGCAGCGCTTTTATCAATAATATTTTCGTTTAAAGGATGACTTTCAGTAATGTCTAATTCAATTTTAACTTCACTAGGGAACCAAATTCCTGTCAAAGTTTGAATTTGATATGTTTGAGTTGGATTTCCTTCGCCATCAATACCATCTGTTAAGACAGAAGTGTAAGCACCAACAGGTGTTCCAGTTTTTTGTTTTGAAAACTGAACAAATCCACCTTCACAAGTAACTTCTCTATCTGTACAAGGAACATAATAATTAGTTAATGTACCCTTTTCAATAAATTCAGAAATTTCACCTGTAGGTAAATATAGGATGTCAGGATGAGGATTAAATTGATAAGTTCCATCCTCATTCATGATAGCGTCAATAGGATTTCCTTGATCATCTAAAATAAAATTACCTTGAGCATCAATGTAAAAACCATCTAAATCAATATAAGGATTAGCATATGATGCAGGATTGTCTTCATATGAAGCTGTACCATCAGCAATTCCTAATTTGTCTAATAAAGGAATTCTTGGTGGCAAATATGATATTTGTGAGTCAATTTGATCGTTTTGAATTGGATCAGCTTTTGGATCCAATGCAGGTATTACAACAGATAAAAGAATCAATAAAGCCAAAATGGTTGTAGCAACAACATTTGTTTTATTTCTAACAAAACGAATCATTGCATCTTTAAAATAACCTATTGGTTTAGTTTGAAACTTTTTATCATAAATTTTATCTTCTTTTTGGACGAACTGAAATTGACTTTTGTCAAAATCTTGTTCAACTTTTTTAATGTTTTTTTCGTTGTCAGCCATTATTTCTTCGCCCCCATTCTAATTCTAGGATCGACTATACCATAAGATAAGTCAACTAATAATACAGCAAATAGAGAAATGATTGTATAGAATGCAGTTGTACCTACAGCTAAATTATAATCATATTCACCTCTGGTAATCGCTTTAATATAAACCCTACCAGTTCCTGGAATACCATAAATTAACTCAATAACAACAGATCCACTTAATAAACCAACAAAAGACCCAATAATTCCAGGTACTAATGGAACTAATGAATTTCTCATAGCATGTCTAATTACTGCTTGATTTTTTGTTAAACCTTTAGTTCTAGCTAGCAATAAAAACTCTGAAGTTAATACTTCTGTTAATTCCGCCCTAGTAAAACGAGTTAAACTAGCAATAGCTCCGAAGGAAAGCCCCATAACCGGTAAAATCATACTGGCGACTTGTTTTCCAAAGTCGGCCTGACTGGATACGAACTGTGTTGGCACCCATTCTAATGAATAACCAAACAGCATAAGTAAGAATGTCATAGTAACAAAACTCGGTATGGAGATAAAAATCATAACCGTCAATGAAATGGCATTGTCTGTCACACTATTCTTTTTCAAGGCAGCTAAAATTCCTAATCCAAATCCAATTGGAATATAAAAGAATAAAGCCACTAGATTTAATCTTAATGTTACAGGAATTCTTTCTTTCAAAATATCAAAAACCGGTGTACCAAATGAGTATTTTGTTGAAGTTCCCCAATCCCATTCTGTAAGAATATCTTTGACCCAAATATAGTATTGTTTAGATACTGGTACAGGTTCAAAAACCGTAATCACTGGATTACGTTTATCTCTTAGATATGCAGTTTTGCCTGTTTCATTCATTTCGTTATTTTTGATTGCTGTAACGATGTCAGCATTCTCTTCAGTATACTTGGTCATGTAACCTCGATTAAACTGTTGAGTATAATAAATTTCTTTTTGATTCGTATCTTGTGGTGGATATTCTGGCGCACTTTTGATTAGCACATAGTTTAAAGTCAAAATAATAGACAAAACCACGAATATCCATACAGTACGTACGAGTATATATCTTATCATTCGCTATTTTTATGCCCTTGGACATAAACTCCTTTCCGTAATATGAATATAACCTCTATCTAACAATAGAAAAAATGATTGGTTGCATTTGCTCTATTGTTAATAGAGCTTAATCGTCTAAGTAAAAAATAAATTCCATAAAAAAAATATGCTTTTTACAAAAATTTAAAGATACAGCAAACCACCACACCGAAGCATGATGGTTTGCATGCGTATCTTTAATCAAATATTAAGTTTAAATGTAATATTTTAATTTTTGCTATTATGCAGGTGTAGCTGTTGTTACTACATCAGCATACATGTAGTACAATACGTATTCGTCTGTGAATCCTTCATTAGTATCGAATGTAATGTAGTATTCAGTTTCAGCTGTTAAGCCTGTAATTGTTACAACATTTGCATTAATAGTAATTGTAGCTGTTGTTACTTCTGTATCATCTGCAGCTAAGAATAATTGCACTGATCCAGCTAAGAATTCTCTAGCAGCGTTGTCACGAACATCTAATGTAACTGTAGCTGTAGTATCTGTAGTTTCAACAGTTCTTACGAACTTACCTGAGTATTGCCATGTAGAAGTCATGAATGGTTCTTCATTTTCTCCAGAAGCTAAGTCATATTTAATAATGATTTGATAATCATATGGATATGCTTGAGTTCCAGTGATTGTAATTGTATCTGAAGTAGCAGGAATATCTTCTAAGCCATTGTATACGTAATATTCTTCACTATCTTGTCCATATTCTTCAATTGTGTAAGTAATGTTAGTGTAAGCAGTATTGTTGAATTCGTCAATTCTGAATGTGAATTCTGTAGGAAGAATTTCAGTAAACTCAGGACTTGGAGCTAATGCTTCTTCACCATCTTGAATATATTTTTGACCATTTAAGATAGATGTAATGGCATTGAATGACCACATTTCATAGTGAGCATAAGATTCAACGATATTACCATTAGCGTCATAGTCATGAGTTACATATTTAACAGGGATTTCAGCAGTTGAAGTGTCAATACCCCAGTTAAGAGTAAATCCACCACGGTTGTCATCAGCGAATACATCTAAGAATGATGCAGCGTCTAATGTAGAACCAGAAATACCACCGATTGAAAGGTCAAAGTTACCAGTCATCATGTATTCATAATAAATACCAGGGAAGTCTTTAGGTTCAACGTTAATAACAACATTAACATCTAATCCATAATGGATGAATGTAGATTCGAAAGTAGCTTTAATGTATTGTCCAAGTAATGTTTGTGCTTCAGAACCAGAGAATACATAGAAATCTAATTCGATTGTATCGCCTTCAGCATAAACGCCGTCAGCAACTAATTTTTCAATAGCTAATTCCCAATATGCGATAGCAGCATCTTTATTGTAACCATTTTGTCCAGGTGCTAAACCTTCACCTACTGTTTGCCCTTGCGGTGTTTGACGGTATGGTACACCTTCTTCAGCTTCTACTAAATAAGCATCTGAGAATAAGTACATTTGTGTTTGGCTTGTTTTAAGAACTGTTTCAGCTAAATATTTTCTGTCAATAGCAAAGAATAATGCCATTTTGAAATCATCATTAGCTAATAATGGTTCTGGAACCCAAGTTGATCCTGGGAATTGTTCTTGTTGAGCAGTTACTGTACCTAATCCATTAATCATCATTCTGAATGTAGTTGCCCCAGGTATACGTTTTAAACCAGGATGGTTTTTGTAATCATCATAGTTTTCAGTTGGTAATGAAACAGATTCTAATTTACCAGCTTCGAATTCTTGGAATCTAATTGCAGCATCAGGAATAATTTGTATTTCATATCCAGTATAGAAATATTCATCTGGACTATGATAATTAGTGTTTTCTTTATAAACTAAAGTTTTGTCTGCTTCATAATAATCTACATAGTATGCACCATGATAAGCAATTGTTGTATTAGAAGTACCATAAGTACCGCCGTCGTCAACGTCACCTAATTCTTCATACATTTCTAATTGGATAGGGGTCATAACAAATGAAGACATGAAGTATCTTACGTTCCATTCTGATTGTTCATTTAAGAATTCAAATTGGAAAGTATAGTCATCAATTAATTTAATACCAACATTAGCCCAGTTTGCTTCTGTAGGATCATCTGCGAACGCTTCAGCGCCAACAAGGCCTGTAGTTTCGTTTAAGAAGTCTCCACCACCAGAAACAGCGCGGAACCAGTTGTTTGTTAAAGCTAATTTGAATGTTTCAACAAAATCTTCTGCATCAATAGTAGTATCTGTGATATATGAAATATCAGTGTCAGGATGGAAGAACCATTCTAAATCTTGTCTAACTTCAAAGTTCCATTTAGTTGAAACTTCTTTACCTGTTGGAGTAATATTTGAATCAACAGGGATTGGGTTAGATGCCATCATAGATGGAACAACTTCATAACCAGTTTTTTCTGCATTGAAATGGTAAGCATATGGAGCATCCATATAGATTCCCATGTAATCAGAGTCTGTTGAAGTATCATATAACCATTGGTTCCAAGTTACAGGGTTAGTAGTATTAGCAGTACGATAAGTGTATTCACCAACGTTTCCTGGTTCACCATCCGCCATTAATACTGTAGAGTCATCAGCTGACATAGTTGCAAATCCTGTACCATATCCCATTACTGGAATGTATGCGTCCACAGGTAACTGAAGTCTTGGTGAGTATAATGCGAATCCACCATTAGCGAATAGAGGAACACCACCATACATATTGTTCATCAAGAATTTTTCAGCTGCAGCCATGAAAGTATGTCTAACTTCTGAAGTTTGGAATTTATAGTTATAAAGACCAGTTGGATAAGTTGGATCTTCTGGGAATTGTAATTCTGTAGTTGGAGTTTCAGTAGTTTCATATTCTTCAAGAAGAATTGCACCTAACCAACGTTGTCCGTTCACTAAAGCAAATACTACTCTGTATTCACCAGGAACAAACACTACAGGGTTGTCATTCCAGTTTCCTGTTCCTAATTCAGGATCATAGCTTGAAGAAGCTGGATCGATATAATTAGGTATGAATAAAGTTTCTGGAGTCAAGTTATAAACTTGTCCACTCTCAGGAGATGGAGCCCACCAAGTAGGAATTGCTTCGCCATCCATCATTTGGATACGAGCAAATTTAAGTGTTAAATTACCGTCGAAAGTAGTTTCAGTTCCGTCAATTGTATATGTAACGTCCCATCCAGCACCTTCAGCTGGTAATATCACGTCGATGCTATATAATAATGTAGCATCTTGAATTTGAGAACTTACCTCAGCTAATTCTGGGTCACTTACTCTTGTAGCTTCAAATTTATATTGAGCTACTCCGAAAGCGTCAGCCCAACCAGCAAAGTTACCAGTTACATAATAATCATAAGTTGGATCTTCCAAAATAGGATCAGTTTCATCTGTAGTTGGTTCATCAGTTGGAGCTTGAGTTGGTTCTTCAGTAGGCGCTTCTGTTGGTTCTTCAGTAGGCGCTTCTGTTGTTGTTGGAGCATCTGTTGGCTCTAACGTTGTTTCGTCTCCATTACATGCAGCGATTCCAACAAATAGAAAAGCTGCTAACAAAAACATTAATAATTTTTTCAATTTTTTTCTCCTCTCTTTTCTTTAAAATATTACATTTTTCTTATATATAAATCCATCTTCCTCCATCAATTAAGATTTTTATGGAATCGAATGAAATATATAACTGTCTAAAAATCTAAATAATATAGAAAGTTAGACATCGAAAAGTGTTAAGTAATTATATCATATAAAATTTTTCGTGTAAAGTTGTCTTTTTAAAAATTTCACCAATAATAATCATTCTCGATGTCTATTTTACTATCTTTATCTATTTCGGTATAGGATGTATTTACTCGGTTTGAGCTTTATGTTCGTTAATTGCGTTGATCAATTGATCATCACTTGCAACGTTACTTAAGAAATAATCAACTGGAACACCCGATTCAACAGATACATATTGATAACCATCAATTTCGTTTCCTATTCTAGTACTTAAAACATTATTGGTAGAAATCATGACTGCTGATCCATCTGGAGTGATAAATGCACCAATACTTGACGCTCCACCACTTGATTGTTGTCCAATCACAGGTATTCCTAACTCTTTTGCCATTGATGCAAACATATTGGCTGCACTAAAGGTTACTGAAGAAGTTAAGACATACCAATTATAATCGTATGCTACATAATCACTTTCTATATAATATGTCACAGCTGATCCATCTGCTGGATTTTGCGAATGATAATTATATTGTTCCTCTGTCATATAACCAAAGATTCTCATTACAGCACCAATGTTACCACCAGTATTATATGACAAATCAATAACTACATCTTCAACTGTTTCAGGCAAAGCATCTAAAGTAGCTTTAAAGGCATCAGGACTATCGATAGTAAATCCAGTGATATGGATGACCGCAACAGTATCATCATTTATTAAACTGTATTCTGGCAAATCATCGTCAGTATATCCACCAAATTTAGCTGTTAATAAATCTTGGACAGCCCATAAACCTTCATAGAAAGCTGTTGTTTCTGGCCCTAAATCACTTATTGATATTCCCGACATAGTTCTCGCATCATAATACCCATAAAATACATGTGATGTATGTAAGTCATCCATACCATACATGAAACCGAATATTTTATTGTATAAGTTGTTATCGGTACCAGTAATAATTGACTTCATAGATGCATATAATCTTTCATAATATGTATCATAATTCTTATCAGGTTTCAATCCATAGAAGTAATCCATAATTAATGCTAAAGAATTATAAGTTGCCAATTTAACTTCAACAGACATTTCTTTATTATTATATGAACTTTCGTGGATTAAATTAATAGTTTCTTCATTACCTGAACTTAAATCAAAAGTATCAACACCATAAATCATGTCACCATTGAAATAAGCTTGATAATAAATATCACTCATAAAGATAATATTTAAAGCATGCAATGGCATTAAATGAACTGTAGTTTCTCCATCGAGATAATTTACTAGATCTATATTATAGAATCCTAAATCAATAATGACTTCTTGTCCATCTACATAATCTACATCCACATAATTTAAACCTTCACCATAATTTGATTCAGTTGAAGCAACATAGCCAGCAAAGAAATCAAAATTATCTACTCTTAAAGTATTATCAGTGAAATTAAGATGTGCAGAATACACTTCAACAACATCTTCTTGTAAGATATCATCAAAATACTCATATGTATACTCGATCTTCATGATGTCTTCAGCTTCCATAGTGAAAGTCAATAACTCAGGTTCAATTGCCCCTTCCATCATGGTAAAGAATGTTTCTACATCAATATAAGGTAGTTCACCCCCTTGAGTAAAGTATAAGGCTACATCTGTTTGATCTGTTACAACATATTCTGTTGATGTACCAACAAAATCAAACAGTCTTTTTTCTGCAATTTCAACTTCAGGATATGGCTCGACAGTAAATTCAAATTCCTTAGAAGCTGAATAAGCTCCAGCTTGTGCTCTTACAGTTAAGGTCACAAGTGCAGGATCTGAACCTACAGGTGGGTTATTTACAAAACCATCAGCTGTTATAATATAAGGATTGCTTGTACGCCATGAAAATTGCACTGACCAGTCTGCACTAGCCTTCGGTAATTTAGCTCCAGCAATCAAATCTGCTAAAGTAAGATTTATAGCCGCCAATTCAGAGTCGACTTTAGCTATATTTGGATCCTCAGTTTGCTCCTCTGTTGTCGGTTCTTCTGTTGTTGGTTCCTCTGTTGTTGGTTCTTCTGTTGTTGGTTCTTCTGTTGTTGGTTCCTCTGTTGTTGGTTCTTGAGTAGGAACTTGAGTCGTTGGTTCTTCTGTAGGCGCTTGAGTTGGTTCTTCTGTTGGTGCTTCAGTCACTTGAACTGTTGTAGGTTCTTCAGTAACATCAATAGTACCTTCACCATCACAAGCAACAATACCAACAAACAAGAAAGCTGCCAGAATAAACATTAATAATTTTTTCATTTTTCCTCCTTTTAGTAATAATAAAACTATTTTTATAGATTATATAATGAAATTGCCTAAATAACAATAACTTCTTTAAACAATTTATTGAATTATTGCTTTTTTAAGACAACACATATGGTTGTTGCATAACTAAAACCATTTTCTTGTAAATAATCTTTAATTGCTATTGCTTCTTCTTTATATTGTTCAAATTTAGGACTGTCTTTCACATTCTTCAATAAACCATCCACAAGTCTGTATAAATCTTCTAATGTAATTTCTTCATCAAAGGATTTTGTTTCCAATTCCCATATAGCGTCTACAGGCAACGGGGAATACATTTCAATGGCTTGCATAACATTTTCTTTTGAAAAAATTTGCGAATGTACTTTATTCAACTCGTGATCTATTTTCGCTGCAAATGAATGCAATAACTGATGAGATATTTGCTTTTCTGATAAATCATTAGAAGATATTAATTCACTAAGAATTATAATGCCACCTGGTTTTAACATCTCTACCATTTGATTAAACATTGATTTGATATCTTTAATATGATGTAAAGTGTTTGATAAAGATATGATATCAAAACTGTTTTTTGGAAAAGTAGTTTCTAAAACATCTAAATCCATCCATTTGATTTTCGGATTGTTTTCGAATGCACTTTCGTCCATTTCTAAAAGATAATCGACAATATCAATGCCGATTATTTCCGAATAATCTTGGTAGACATAATCAATCATAGCAATAAAATCACCCTTGCCAGTTCCTATATCTAATATCCTAGGATTTTCATATTGACTTAAATAAGATTTTAATTCTTTCATGCCTCACTCCTTATCACTTATTATACATATTTTATCTTATTTGTGTTAAGATATAAGAAATTAATTGAAAAAAATTAAAAAGGAGATAAATTAATGAAAAAAAAGGATATAATTTTGATATTTTATATACTTACTGTGGTTTTGTTATTCCTAATAAATACTACAAGGGTTTTTATTGAAACACAAACCATCAACCACCCTTATCTTATGGGTTTTATAAAAACATCTATTTTGGCAACGAGCGGAGAACTAATTGCCTCAAGAATTCAAAGCAATCATTATTTCTCTAAGAAAGGTTTATTCTATCGATTTATCGTTTGGGGAATCTTGGGAATGGGCTTTGTTTTAATGTTTCATATTTATGACGCTGGTGTCAATAGTGCAATAAATAATAATTTATTACCTTCAATAAAACATAGTTTTTCTAACAAATTAGTGACTGCCTTTTTAATCAGTCTAATTATGAATTTAAGTTTTGCGCCAGCCTTTATGTTATTACACCGTGTGACTGATACATACATTGACTTAGGCCAAGGTCGATTTAAACAAATCACTAAAGTTAAGATATCTGATGTTTCATCTACAATTCATTGGAAAGTTTACCTAGAATTTGTTTTAATAAAAACGATTCCTTTATTTTGGGTACCTGCCCATACTATAACTTTCTTATTACCAAGCCAATATCGCGTATTAATGGCTGGATTTTTATCAATTGCCCTAGGACTTATTTTAAGTTTTTCTAAAAACAAGCAAAAAGAATCGACAAATTAAGAAGATGTTATTGTAAATATGTAATTTTTTGATAGAATATTTAATAATAAACTTAAGGGGGAAATATGGGAAGTTTAATTTATATCGCAGGTTTTTTAGCAATCATTGCGATTGTTTACGCTATGTATTTATTTAAGAAAGTCTTATCTTATTCATCAGGGAATGATAAGGTTAAGGAAATAGCTGGTTATATTAAAGAGGGAGCCAATGCCTTTTTAAGTAGAGAATACCGGATTATCATTATCTTTGTTATCCTAGGATTCTTTGGCTTATGGCTGGCTTTAAGTATCGCAAGTGCTTTAGCTTTTGTCTTAGGAGCTACGTTTTCTGGAATAGCGGGTTTAGTTGGCATGAAAACTGCCACAGAAGCTAATTCAAGAACAGCTACTGCAGCCAATAATCACGGCATGAATGAAGCTTTAAATGTTGCTTTTAAAGGCGGAACTGTCATGGGAATGTCAGTGGTAGGTTTTGGTTTATTAGGACTAATTATTGTATATCTAATTGCTGAAAACCTATTTTCTTTAGATGCTTCCACTGCTATTGAAATAGCTGCTGGCTATTCTTTAGGAGCATCAACCATCGCTTTATTTTCTAGAGTTGGTGGAGGTATATATACAAAAGCAGCTGATGTTGGTGCTGATATGGTTGGTAAGATAGAACTAGATGTGCCTGAAGATGACCCAAGAAATCCAGCTACCATCGCTGATAATGTTGGCGACAATGTTGGTGATGTTGCAGGTATGGGATCTGATTTATTAGAATCTTATGTTTCTTCAATTATTGGCGCAGCCACTATAGGAGCCTTATGGTTTGGTAGCCAAGGCGTTATTTTTGTTTTAATCATTGCTGGTGTAGGAATACTTTCTTCGATATTAGGAACCTTCTTTGTTAAAACAGGAAAGAATGGTAACCCACATCACTCCTTAAAACTAGGGACCTATATGAGTGCTTTATTCTTTGTTATTGGTTCTTTTATAGTCACTTATTTTTTCAATATAAAACAATATGATGCATCAGGTTTATCAGAATTACCATCCAATATGGGACCTTTTTATAGTATCATCGTTGGTTTAGCTGTAGGATTATTTATTGCCTTTATCAGTGAATACTACACTTCAGAAAAGTATAAATTTGTTAAAGAAATAGCCAAACAATCAGAAACAGGACATGCTACAAACATTATTGCAGGCATAGCAACCGGTATGCAATCTACTGTTTTTCCTATTTTAGCTATTGCTTTAGGTTCTCTATTAGCATTTGAAGTTGGTGGATTATTTGGTATTGGTTTAGCTGCAGTTGGTATGTTAGGTACTGCGGGTATGACTGTTAGTGTTGATGCATATGGACCGATTGCTGATAATGCTGGCGGTATAGCTCAAATGTCTAAAATGGATGATCATGTAAGAAAGATTACTGATAAATTAGATAGTGTTGGTAATACAACTGCTGCAGTTGCTAAAGGTTTTGCTATTGGTTCAGCTGCCTTAACTGCCCTAGCTTTATTTAGTTCATATGCTGTAAAAACAGGTTTAGAAACCATCAATTTAATTAATTCTCATGTTATTTCAGGCTTGGTTGTAGGGGGTATGCTTGCCTTTCTATTTTCTTCAATGACAATCTTTAGTGTTGGTAAAGCAGCAAATAAAATGATTGATGAAATTAGAAGACAATTTCGGGATATTCCTGGGATATTAGAAGGAAATGCTACGCCTGATTATTCTAAATGTGTAGCCATATCTACTGACTCAGCCCTTAAAGAAATGTTAGCACCAGCCTTGCTTGCAATCATCACACCTGTTGTGGTAGGCTTTGTTTTTGGCCCCGCAGCTTTGGGCGGTTTATTAGCAGGAACTTTAATCACCGGTATCATGTTAGCAATTTTTATGGCTAACTCTGGTGGTGCCTGGGATAATGCTAAAAAATATATCGAAGATGGTCATCACGGTGGAAAAGGTTCTGCTGCTCATAAGGCTTCAGTGACTGGAGATACTGTAGGTGATCCATTAAAAGACACTTCAGGCCCAGCATTAAATATTCTAATTAAATTAATGACAACTGTATCTTTATTATTAGCCGCTATGTTTTAAGTAATCATCCCAAGTATATTATGCTTGGGATTTTTTTTTGTAAAAAAGTACAAGCTATTCGCATAAGATCTTTATCTATGATAAAATTAAAATAGTAAATGAAAAGGAGATTGAAAAATGAAATTTAAAGATTACAGGTATCACCGCCCAGATATTGAAAATTATCAAGAAAAAATAAGCGACTTATTAGAAAAAATAGGTGGCAATGTTGATGAGGAAACAGAACTTAAAGCGATTCATGAATTCTTTGATTTGAATGACCAATTAGATTCTATGGCTACCCTGGTTTCTATTAGAAACTCTTTAGACACAAAAGATGAATTTTATCAAAAAGAACAAGACTTCTTTGATGAAAACGGTCCTAAGTTACAAATGTATAACAATCTTTTTTCAAAACAATTGATTGCATCAAAAAACAGAAAATTCTTAGAAGAAAAATTAGGCCAATTAATTTTTAAACAAGCTGAACTTCAAGAAAAAACATTTTCTGAAGAAATCATCCCAGATTTACAAAAAGAAAACAAACTTTCAACAAAATATTCAAAATTATTGGCAGGAGCTGAAATTGAATTTGAGGGTAAAATTTACAACTTAACTCAAATGGGGCCTTTTTTACAAAGTCTCGATAGAGATACTAGACATAAAGCTCAATTAAAAACATCACAATTTTTTGAAGAAAATGAAAAAGAGATAGATCAAATTTATGATGATATGGTAAAAGTCAGACATAAAATAGCAAAAACTTTGGGATATGAAAATTATGTTCAATTAGGTTATGATCGATTAGGACGTACCGATTACAATCATAAGGATGTAAAAAACTACCGTGACCAAATTTATAATGAAGTCGTTCCTTTAGTCAAGGAATTGGTGGAAAGAAAAGCTAAAAGAATTGGCATTGAAAATCCTAAATCATATGATTTAGCCTTATCTTTTAAAACTGGAAACCCTACACCAAAAGGTGACTTAAATTGGCAAGTAAATATTGCCAAAAATATGTACGAAGAAATGTCAAAAGAAACCGGTGAATTCTTTAATTTCATGTTAGAACATGAATTACTAGAACTAGACTCTAAACCTGGCAAAGCTGGTGGAGGATACTGCACTTACATTCCTAATTATAAATCACCATTTATTTTCGCTAACTTTAATGGGACAAGCCATGATGTTAATGTTTTGACTCATGAGGCTGGACATGCCTTCCAAATTTATTCAAGTCAAGAACAAATTCCTTCATATAGATGGCCAACAATGGAAGCCGCTGAAATTCATTCCATGAGCATGGAATTCTTAGCTTGGCCATGGATTGATGGTTTCTTTAAAGAAGATACTGACAAATATAAATTCTATCATTTAGACTCATCTTTATCTTTCTTACCTTACGGAGTTGCTGTTGATGAGTTTCAACATGAAGTTTATAATAAGCCGGAAATGACTCCAGACCAAAGAAAAGCAACTTGGCGAAAAATAGAAAAAAAATACTTACCTTTTAAAGATTATGATGATGACCATTTCATGGAAAAAGGTACTTACTGGTTTAAACAAGGCCATATATTCTCTGTGCCTTTCTATTATATTGACTATACACTAGCCCAAGTCTTAGCTTTCCAATTCTTTGTATTAAGTCAAGAAAATCACGAATTAGCTTTAGATAAATATATTAAATTATGTCGTTTAGGCGGATCAAAAAGCTTTGTTGATTTAGTAGAATCAACTAAGCTAAATAATCCTTTTAAAAAAGGCACCATTAAATCTGTAATAGAACCTATTAAAGCATTCTTAGATCAAGTTAATGATCAAGATTTATAAAATCTATTTAATTGAATAAATATTTATTTTTGTTATAATAGAGAACTGAAGGAGATGAAAATTATGAATGAAAAAATGGTAAAAGCAATCAATAAACAATTAAATTTTGAATTAGAATCTGCACATGTATATTTAGCCATGCAAAACTACTTTGCATCATTATCTTTAGAAGGATTTGAAAAATGGTTTAATGTACAATACAAAGAGGAAGTTGAACATGCTGAAAAATTCATGGGATACTTAAATGATCGTGGACAAAGAGTTGAAATCACAGGTTTTGAATCTCCACAAAATGAATTTAAATCTGTATTAGAAGTATTAGAAACATCTTTAAACCATGAAAAAGAAGTAACAAGACGCATCAATGAATTAATGACCTTAGCAATTGAGTTGAATGATTATGCTTCAATTTCTTTCCTACAATGGTATGTGGATGAACAAGTTGAAGAGGAAGCAAATTTCTCAGCTTTAATTGACAAAGTTAAAATGATGGATGGTAAAGGCTTATTTATGTTAGACCATCAATTAGGAAAAAGAGAAGAATAAATAATAAAATAAAACGCATTTCCATTTTGGAGATGCGTTTTTATTTATATTAAAATTTTAATGTAAGCATCTATTAAATCATCCATTGACACTTCTGCTTTTCCTGGCACAACCACTAAAGATAATAATAAACCCGCAATCAGTCTTGCATTGACTTTAGAGTTATCTTTGATTTGATGATAATTACAATGCATTTCTATGACTTTAAGTAAATGTTTATAGATTATTTCTGTAAACCTTAAATCCTCAGGTAAATAATCTGAAAAGGATTCTTTAATGATGAATTTTAAGAATTCTTTTCTTTTTACAGCGACTTTTATCCGATTATTTAAAAGTGTCTTATAAAATTCCTCAGAAGGTAATTGAATAATATTTCTTATTTTTCCATCTTCTATAAAGACAGAAAGATAACTTCTAATACTTTGTTCAAACAATTCTAACTTCGAATTAAAATTTCTAAACAAGGTGACTTCCGCCACTCCAGCCATTTGAGCAATTTCAAGAGTTGTTGTTTCTAAATAACCTTTTTTTTCAAACAACTTCATGCTGGCATGCATGATTTTTTCTTTTGTTCCCTTCATCTTATCCTCTTTTGAAATTAATTTTTGTCCTTATTCTAGTTTGCATGTACAAGACAATTGGCATAATCAATAATGTAGATATAATCGCTAAAATAAGATTTATCACAGTCATTATACCAAAGTTCTTAAGGATTTCAAAGTCCGAAATAATTAAAGCAGAAAATCCACCCATGGTTGTAATCGCAGAAATCAATATAGGTTTTCCGATCATTTGAACTGAATCAGCAATGATTTCCTCCGCAGGCATGAAATCATTAATATTTTTATAGTATCGGTCCATGATTAATATGGTAAACTCTGTACCAATTCCAATAATGAGGGCTCCTAGGGTTGCGGTTAAAGGGGTATATGCTATATCTAGTGTATACATGAGTAAACCAGACCATCCGATAATAAGAGTGATAGGAATTAAAGGTGTAATAGCTTTGAAAAAATTTCTATAGATAAGAAGTAAGCCTAAAAAAACAGCCAACATTCCCAATAAAGTAATGGTATATCTTCCGCTTGTTAATGATGATATCATCGCCACGTCAATAGTGGCCTGTCCAGTGATGGTAATTTGAGTGCGATCATTTTCTACAGATGTTAAATATCGATCTAACTCAATTAAAAACGAATCTAATTCAATAGTTTCCATTTTCTTTATCATGAGCTGAACCACCATTTTACTATGATCTTCATTGATCCAGACTTTACTTTGCTCCTCAGACAAAGCATCAACAAGTGAAGTTACACTTGACTCGTTAAAATCCAGCCCCATCTCATTGGCCAAAGAGAATAGTGAATTAATTTGAATAATTTGATTTGAGTATTGATTGTTTAAATCACTAATTTGTGTATTAACATACTCAATATTTTCATTAGAAACCATGTTATCCGATTCAAAAACCAAAACAACTTGGTCAGTTGATCCCATCCTATCTCTTAATTCATGAATATCATCTAAGGCTTGAGAATTTTGTGGCATAAAGGTTTCAACATCAGTTTCAACTCTGACTGATTGATCTAAATATAAGCCGACAAGAGCCAAAGCAAAAGCAATAATGATAATTAAATATTTAAACTTTAAAACGAAACGTGTTATGTGATATAAAAACAGTGAATTTTTCTTCCTTTTTTTCTTTCCTTTATCTTCATTAGAAAAGTGTTTGTCTCTCACAAAGACCAAAGGCAATAAAAACAAAGACGCTACAATAAAACTGATGATAATTCCAATGGTTAACATTTTTCCAAAATCAGCAATCATAGGCACATCAGAAGTAAATAATGCTAAAAACCCTAGACCAGTCGCAATCATCGCAACAAAGATCGCTGGTGCCATTTCTTTATATGTTTTTATCAATGCTTTTTTTGATTTATTCATTGTCTTCCTCCATGGCTAAATGATATCTATTTTGGAACTGAATGGCATAATCAATCCCCAACCCTATTAAAATTGGGAAAACTGCCATAGATACCATGGTAATAGGGATAGATAAATACCCCATGGTTCCAACCGTCATAATCACAGCTATCATGACAGTCACAAGTGGTAAAATCCGCCAACGAACTTTAAAAGTGATTAACATAATTAAAATCATGACACTCACCGATAACATCAACATCTTTTGCATAGATGACATCATAGAATTTTGAATTGATAAATCTAAAACTGACTTACCAGATAACAAATATTGTCCTGAAAAATCATTGTCTTCAATCCTCAGTTCAATAGCATCAACGATGGACTGTTTCTCTTCTTTACTTACTTGACCTTCTAGAGTCACTTGCATCATTACATACTTTTCTTCAATAATAAAAACATCAAATATACTCCTTCTAACTTTATTATCATATAGCAAGTTTTCTAGAGTATCTTCAGTTCTCGGAATACCCGCATAAAAAGAATCTGAATAAGATTCAATCATTAATAAGGTTTCAGACATTGTTTGCAAATTAGCACTTAAAACATTTAATTGACCGATGAATCCTTGAATTTCATCCAAGTCATTCAGCAATTGTGTAAACAACTGATCTAATTGAAAAGCCATTGCATCTAAAGCATGAATACTTTGCAAAGGGAGATCTTGAATATTTTCAAGCCCTGCAATCAGTGTGTTCATTTCTGTAATTACTTGCGATAACTGATTGGCCTTTTGAATGTCTCCTTCATTTTCAAGAGCATTTTGTAATAAAAGTAAGATATCATTTAATGATGTGAATCCACTTTCTAGTCGAACTAGTGAATCGCTTAATTGCCCTTGTCCAGTGCTTAATAAGCCAAGGGCATTTTGAAGTTCACTAGAAGCAGTTTCTAGGACTACTGGATCAAGCTGATTAACTAAATCGGCTTGTTGAGTCAAGAGTAAACCAAGCTCGCCTAAACCAAGTCCTATTTCCTTGATTCCTTCTTGAAACTGAACATACTGGTTTTGAGTCATGTTTTTAACTAAAGTGGCTGGACTTTGGTAAGAAAAGACACCTTCTAAACTTGATAAATCTTCTTCTAAATCATTAAACAATTCAATAACATTTAAAGTTAATAAATCACCATTAGGTTCCAAGTGTAAGATGATAGTTTCTCCACCAAATTCATTCTCATAAGCTAAATTATCTCTATAGGTCTTTGTATCTTCTTTAACCATGGTGGAATTCCCTGTTGATAAGCTAATACTGGTAATACCAATGATTAGAATAAGTAAGGTAAAGACCATAAATAATATGACATATATGGGATGTTTTGAAATTACTGACACAATTTTGTTCATATTAATTCTCCTTTTTTTGTAAGTATTCACTTACATACTTTAACAAAATAAAATTCCTTTGTCAAGATAAAAATCCTATTGACAAAAGAATCAACATACATTATTATATATGATAGTGGTCACTTACATTAAGGAGAAACTATGATTACATTTATTATTTTCATTATATTAAGTTTTTTGCTTTATTATAAATCAACTTGGATTAAAAAACACAATACAAGTTTATACACATTTTTTATAATTCTATCTCTTATAGCATTTCTAATATCACAATTAGCTACTCACACTATTTTTAACTCCCTTACCCTTCCCTGGATTAAAGGATTTTTAGGTTTAGCCTTGTTTTACATGGTCATGTTGGCGGGAGCTTTACCTAATTGGACATACCAAAAAAAATTATACTCAGTAAGAACCGAATTATCAATCATTGGTTTTATCGCTATAAGTCCTCATGCTATTTTTAACTTAGTAAAAATAATTAAGGGGACAATTGAGCCAACATATTTTGGCATTATTGCTTATATCATCATGATACCTTTATTCATAACATCATTTATAAGCATTAGAAAAAAAATGAAACCTAAAGATTGGAAAAAATTACAAAGATTGGCTTATATTGTTTATATTTTATTATTCATTCATCTTATTATTCATTATTCTTTACCAATCAATCAAATTCTATATATAGTTCTTTTGGTCAATTACCTCATATTTAAATTGATTAAGATTTTCAAGAATAGTAAAAGATAACCTCATACATTGCACCCCCCCTCTAAACAGACTCAATTTTGAGTCTGTTTTTTCAAGAAAATTTGTTATAATAGTTAAGAGGTGACTATGGATACTATTGACTACAGAAAAAATCATAAACATTTAAACTGTTCAGAAACAATCTTACACTTTGCGAATGACTATTACAAGCTAAATTTAAACCCTATAGCTTTAAAGGCTATGTCTGGCTTTGGAGGCGGGATATTTGAAGAAGATTTATGTGGTCTTGTGAGTGGTGGGGTTACCGTTATTTCTATGCTTTTAACCCAACAAACAGCCTATCAAAGCCCTGATCTTAGTAAGGCTGTAATTGCATATAAAAAACGCATCAGAGATGCGTTTGGTTCAATTGATTGTCGCTTAATTAAGCCTAATCACAGAGATGAAATCAATGGCTGTGATCAAATCATTATTAAGGCTATGAATATTTTAATTCAAGTTATAAACGACTTTAAAGTTTCTTAATTTTATCAAAGGCTTTTTGATAGACAGGGACCATTCTTGGTTCTGTTATTTTATGAAAAACTTCATCTAACTTAAACCAAGCGACAGCTTGGTTTTCGTCTTTTTTGACATACAATGTTTGTTTATCATCTGCAACCAATAAATAAGTAACATTTAAGTGTAAATGATCAGGAACTCTCTTATGATGTTTGATATGATTTTCTACATAAATCACATCTATCATAAATATATCTTTAGAGTAAGCTTCTACTTCTTTAATCCCAGTTTCTTCCTTAGCTTCTTTAATGGCGACTTTTAGAAGGTCTGGATCTCCATCGTTATGACCACCTAACCAGCCCCAAGAATCATATATATTGTGATAAGCAAATAATACTTTAGTTTTTTCTTTGTTTATCACTATGCTAGACGAAGTCATATGGGCAGTTAGATTTTCTCTATATAAATGATTTGAGTTATTTTCAATAAAATCTAAGATTAACTTCTTATCCACTTCTTCTTGTTCATTATAGGGTTGATATTTTTTAATTAGATCAACATAATCCATTTTTATCCTCTTAAATCTTCAATCATTTTATTTTTGATTTTCCATAGTGCTTTTGATAAATCTACGTAATATTGATGAGGGAAATCAAAACGTCTAACTTCTGGCCATAGCGAATTTAACTGATTTTGAGCAAAATCTCTGATTTCTTTTAATGAAGGTCTTTCATAGACTCTTTGGCCATTTTCATAGATAATTTCATGCATTTGTATAAGTTGATAATTATCAAATGTTTTTTGTTTCCAAATATTAATAGGATCAAAAATAGTCAGAGGTTTTTTTGTATTAAGCTTTTCACTATCCAAAGAAATCAAATCCGCATCAAAATGACCTTCTTCATCCATAATACGCCAAACTGTTTTAAAATGAGGTGTTGTAATTTTTTCAACATTATCAGATATTTTTATTTTAGGAACGATTTCATTATTTTCTTCTATAGCCACTAATTTATAAACGGAACCAAATACTGGGTCACTTTTCGCAGTAATTAATCTTTCACCAACACCAAAAATATCAATTGGCGCACCTTGAATTAATAAATCTTTAATAATTCTTTCATCTAATGAGTTGCTGACGGTGATTGTGCAGTTTTCTAAACCAGCTTGATCTAATAATTTTCTTGTTGCTTTAGATAAATAAGTTAAGTCTCCAGAATCAATTCTTACTGAATATTTCTTAACACCCTTAGGTATTAAGACTTCTTTAATAACCCTAATGGCATTAGGAACACCAGAACTTAAAGTATCATAAGTATCCAACAAAAAAGTTGAATGATTCGGATAAATATTGGCGTAAGTTTTAAAAGCCTCATATTCAGAATCAAACATCTGAATCCAAGAATGGGCCATCGTTCCACCAGATGGTACTCCATACACTTGATCACTAATGACATTAGATGTTGCATCTATACCACCTATATAAGCAGCGCGAGCCCCATTCAATGAAGCCGTTAACCCTTGAGCACGACGAGCACCCATTTCAATCACAGTTCTACCCTTGGCTGCGTATTTTATTCTTGATGCTTTTGTTGCTATAAGCGTTTGATGATTAATCACTTGTAATAAATAAGTTTCTAATATCTGAGCTTCTATAATGGGTGCTTTAATGGTGACAATAGGCTCATTAGGGAAAATAATGCTACCTTCTTTAAAAGAATAAATATCACCAGAGAATTTAAAATTTCTTAAATATTTTAAAAAACCCTCTGAAAACATTTTTTTTGATTTTAAGAATTCAATATCCTCATCGTCAAAACTCAAATCATCAATAAAATCCATAATCGTTTCAAGTCCTGCAAATAAAGCATAACCTCCACCATCCGGATTTTTTCTATAATATAAATCAAAATAGGCTATTTGATCTTTCATTCCAGATTCAAAATACCCATTGGCCATTGTTAATTCATAAAAATCTATTACCATCGCTTTATTCATCTGTTTATAACTTCTATATGAAGTCCCTCCATTACATCTAAAGATTTTTTATGCAAAACATCATCAGCTGAAGCCGTAGCTAGAGCATCAACAAGTATATGAGCATTGGGCAAAGCAGCTTTAGCAATCACAGCATTCGATATCACACAAATATTGGAAACTAAACCACACAATTCAATAAACTCATAGCCCTTATCTTTTAAATATATACCTAAATCAATTGAAGGAAAAGTCTTTTTTTCGAAAATCATATCTTCCTTATCAATTAACTTTAAAACATCTTCTTGAATTTCATGTCCTCTACTACCCTTGATACAGTGATCAACCGGTAAGTGTTTGCCTTCTTCTGTATTTAAGTAATCAAAGTCATGTGTATCTTTAGTAAAGATGATGTCATGATCATTAAATCGATAATTTTTTACTTTATTGATAATTTGATCTTTAATTTCCAAAGCATTTTTGAAACCTAAAGACCCATCAATAAAATCATTTTGATAATCGACAACAATTAAACATTTTTTCATACAATCACCACCACGCATTATATTATAACACTTAATGCATAATTTAATAAAAAATTACATTAAAAAAGTCTGTGAATCAACACAGACTTAATCTTTATTTATACTAATGCTTGATAATATTTTGAAACTTGTTCCCAATTAATCACTTTAAAGAAGTTTTCAACGTATTCAGGACGTTTATTTTGATAGTTTAAGTAATAAGCATGTTCCCAAACATCAAGTGCTAGGATAGGTTGTCCCATATCAAATGGTGTATCTTGATTGGCTGTTGAAACAACTTTTAACTTCTTGTCATTAGTCACGACTAACCATGCCCAACCACTTCCAAATCTAGTATTGGCTGCTTGCATAAATTCTTCTTTGAACTGATCAAAAGAACCAAATTGATTATTGATGGCTTTTTCTAAATCACTTGACATTTTAGATTCTTTCGGTGAAAGAATTGTCCAAAATAATCGATGGTTATAATAACCTCCACCATTATTAATAACTGCTTGTTTTTTTCCTTCAGGCACAAGATCTAAGTTCTTTAAAACTTCTTCAACATCTTTATCTAGCAAATCATTATGCCCCTCTAAAGCATTAACATACTTAGTGATGTATCCTTGGTGGTGTTTACTATAATGAATCTCCATAGTTAAAGCATCAATATAAGGTTCTAAGTCTTTATAATTATAAGTTAGTTCTGGTAAAATATGTTTCATTTTTTCATTCAACTCCCTTTCTATATTTGTACTCTTATTATCTCATATATTTATTTCGAATTCAAAAGATGTGCTTAAAAGAAAAAGAGACCTAAGGTCTCTCAATTTATAAGATAATTTGATATATCACTAGGTAATGTAGTAAACTGCCTATCATTACAAATAAATGCCATATAAAATGATGATATTTAAATTTAGCTAGATAAAAAACCACACCAAGAGTATATGATAAACCACCAAATACCAAGAACCATAACTGAGGTTTTATTAATGGATACACATCATTCCATACAAAAACCACAGACCAACCCATCAACAAGTATATGGCTAAATGAACATATTGGTATTTCTTTATCCATATGGCCTTAAAGACAATACCAGTAATGGTTAAGGTCCACATTATAGATAAATAGATTAAGGCAAAAGATAATTCTAAGGTATGTAAAATTATAGGGGTATAGGTTCCTACAATTAATAAGAAAATAGCAGAATGATCAAATCTTTGAAATACAGCCCTTGTTCTTTTAAAAAAATCGGGAAAACTATGAAATAAAGTACTAGATAAATATAAAAAGAATAAACAAAAACCATAGATAATCCCGGATATATAACCCATTGTTGTATCAGCTTTAATGATTAATAAGATTAAACCAAGTATAGACAACAAAGCACCTAGACCATGTGTGATTGAATCAGCAAGTAATTCTCCTAATGATGACTTTTTCATGTGACCTCCAATTACTATGTCACACATAATACTTTAAAATTAATAAAAAGTCAATTTAATCGATATATTTTTTATAAAAATCTTCAAGAGAACCTTGATCAAAATGACTGATATCTAAATTTTGATTGTTCTTTAAGCAATCTTTAACTAAATAGACTTTCACACCTAATTCTTGAACTATCATATCCTCATAAGCATCATTTCCAACCATAATTGTCATTTTTGGATCTAAATTATAGTTTTTAAGAATACTATCGTAATATTCGATATTTGGTTTAGCATAGGCTGAATTTTCATAAGTCGTTACTAGTTCAAAATCATCTATATTTAATCCAGCCCACTCAACTCTTCTTTGTGTAGCGACTAATGGAAAAATAGGATTCGTCAACAAAAACACTCTTTTGCCTTTTACTTTTAAATTTTCTATGATTTTCTTAGAAAATGGATTAGGAGAAGTTGAATCAAAGACATGAGAAAACTCATTTTTATAAAAGTTTTCTAGCTTAATCTTTAAGGCTTGTCTACCTTCTATTTCTGGATGAAAAATATTCCAGAAAACCTCTTCATTAGAATATAATCCGTTATTATTAACCATGGCTTTAGTTCCTTGCCATAACCGATCAATCATGACTTTAGAATCATAGCCCAATTCAATAAATTTTTTAGATAAAAGCCCTAAGTATTTTTGTAAAAAAACATCTTCATCAAGGGGTAACAATGTCCCATCTAAATCAAATAAGTAATTTTCTATCATAGTCATTTTCAAAAATAACCGCTTTTCAGCGGCTATTTAATTTCTCCTGTTTCATCAATTTCTTTTATTTGGTCCACTCGAATTTGGTGGCGATCTCCTAAAAAGCTAGTCTCCAACCAAATCTTTACAATCATTTTAGCAAGTTCATCTCCAACAACCCTTGACCCTAAGGCTAACATATTAGCGTCATTATGTTCTCTAGACATTTGTGCTGAATACGGTTCAGAACAATTGACACAACGAATACCTTTAACCTTATTGGCTGTTATAGAAATACCTACACCAGTTCCACAAAAAATAATGCCTTTTTCACATTCTCCTGAAGCTACAGCTTGTGCTGCTTTTAAACCATATTCTGGATAGTGGACTGATTGATTTGAGTAAGTTCCATAGTCCTTGTAATCTAACTTAAGTTCATCTAAATATTCCATAATTACTTTTTTTAATGGCAAACCTGCATGATCTGATCCTAACGCTATCATTATTTCACTCCTTTTCATTAAAACAAAGATAATTGATTGGGATTTCTGTTATCAAAATAATTGATATAATCCCAAATTTCATCTTCCTTATACATGATACCAAATTTTTCACAAAAATTGTGAAGATAATTGGTTAATTCTTCATTATTTTTACTCATCACATGGTATCTAAAACCAAACTCTTCTATATATTTTTTCTTTAATCCAGGATACAATCTATCTAATTGTTGGTAAAAATACTCCCGATTACCCCTTCTTAAAGTTAAGCCAGCACCATACCAAATAACACCCTTAACACCCAACTCTTTAGATCTATTTAATATTGCTTTTAAATTATCTAAATCATCATTGATATAAGGTAACAAAGGAGATATCCATAAAATGACTGGTATATTTAAATCTCTTAATATTTTTATAGCTTCAAATCTAGCGGATGTTGAAGTCACATTTGGTTCTATTTTTAATGATAAATCATCATCCATACAAGTAATAGTCATTTGTACAACTAAGCGAGAAGTTTTATGAATTTTTTTTAATAAATCTAAATCTTTAAGAAATAAATCTGATTTTGTTTGAAAAGACAAGGGAAAACCATGTTTTGAAATCACTTCAAAACAGGCTCTAGTTTGCTTTAATACAGGTTCTAAATCCATAAAAGGATCACTCATAGCCCCTGTTTTAATCATAATCTTCTTCTTTTTTCTAGATAACTCTTGATCAAGCATCATAGCTGCATCTTCTTTAATTTCAATATCAGTAAAATCATGGTTCATTTGATAACAGTCACTTCTAGAATCACAATATATACAAGCATGAATACAACCTCTTGTTAAATTTAGCCTACCATTGGCTTGTAATATGTGTTTATATTTTTTATAATGCATACTTATCTCACTTTTTTCATAAATTCCTTAAGTTCATATGTTTTAGGATAATCCAATATTTCAGGTTTACCATGTTCTCTAATTTGCCCATCATGCATAAAAATAACATAGTCTGCAAAATCCCTTACAAAGCTAAGGACATGGGTCACAAAAATAAATTCTTTTCCTAAATCTTTTAACTCTTCAACAGCGGTTAATACTTCATAAGTTAAAATTGGATCTAATGAGGCTGTAGGTTCATCCAAAAATATAAATTCAGGATTAATCGATAATGCTCTAGCGATAGAAGCTCTTTGAGCCTGTCCGCCAGAAACTTTATTAGGCTTTTTTTTCATTTGATCAGATAAATGCAATAAATTCAAATATTTTTCAGCAATTGCATTGGCCTGATCTTTACCAATTTTTCTTGTTTTTTCTAAGACTAAAGTAATATTTCTCTTTAATGTTAAATGAGGAAATAAATTATGATTTTGAAATACAAAACCAACTCTCTTTTTATGATTAGGATCCCTTACACTCATGTCATTAATGTATATATCTCCTATTGTTGGTTTTTCTACACCAGACATCAATCTTAGTAAAGTTGACTTACCAGAACCAGAAACACCAATAATAGCGATAGAGTGATGGTTTTCTAAGATAAAATTTAAGTCTTTTAATACATGAACATCGTATTGATGAGTAATATTTTCAATTTGAATTTTCATAATGACCATTTCCTTTCTATCCACTTTGTCATTTGTGATAATGGAATAGTAATAATTAAATAAAGAACCCACATTAATAAATAACCTTCCACGAAAGCAAATGTCCTTGATTGTGCAGATGAAATGGCTTGAAATAATTCAAAATAACTTAAGAAATGCAAGAGTGCAGAACCCTTAATAATCAAAGAAAAATTATTCATCATCGGAGGCATTAATATTCTTATCGCCTGAGGAAAAATGATATAAAGATATCTTTGAAAAGATGTGAAACCAAAAAGATCCATGGCTAAATATTGTTCATCCGAAATAGAAGAAAAAGCTGATTTAAAGACATTTTTCATGTAAGGAGCCATATAAATAACCAAGGCATAGACCCCAACATAAGTAATGTCCCTTAAACCAAAAGCTGGACCAATTAAAAAACCCATTAGAATAATTAAGACCATTAATGGTGTTCCATATACTATCTCAGTTAAAACATCAATCAAAGCATTAAAGTATTTAATTTTAGATTTTTGCATCAAGAAAAAGATAAAACCTAATATCATTGACCCTATTAAAGCTAAAACAGATACAATAATGGTATTTTTCATACCATCAATGATGATAGGTTCATAGGGCTTATACATGGTAAAATCTAATTCTGATGTTTGTCTTAATGCAATAAAGATTATTAGGGCAATAAGCGTTAATATTGCTAATAAATAAGCAATAAAAGTCCTAACTTTATTCGTTAATATAGAACTCAAGTCCGTACCTTCCTAACTGAGCCAATAGCACCTCATCCCAATCCTCAGCAAGTTGATCATACAATCCGTCTTGGTCGCTAAAAGTTCCTATAAAATTATTTACTTGTGTTAGAAGTTCAGTATTTCCTGATTTAACAGCCATACCAATGGCGCTTGATTGAAATGAATCCCATATAACCATCGTACGGCTCTTATTGGCATTATAGCCAGCTACAACTGGATTGGCAGACATTAATAAGATGTCAGCATATCCATTAGCAACTGATTCAACAGCAGTGACTAAATCGATAGCTTCAGTAACGTCTTTACCATATGATTCTGGGATAGAGGTAGATACTTGAGACACAACACCGATATATCTAGTCTCTTCAATGGCTAAAATATCTTCAACAGTTGAATCTTCAGTTAATCCATGCTCATCAGCAAAATCTTGGTTAACCAAAGAAATAATCTTGAAATAAAAATAAGGTTCAGAGAAATCCACTGATTCTTCTCTTTCAGGTGTAATACTCATAGAAGCAATGGCTATATCAATATTGCCAGCATTAATGGCAGGTATAATAGAAGCAAAATTTGTATTGACAATTTCAACAGTTCTTCCGAGATAATCTCCTAGAGCATAAGCGATATCAACAGAAATTCCTTCAGGTTTGTTGGTTCCAATGGTTGTCGTTTCAAATGGTGGATACCTTAAATCCATCCCCACTCTTAAAGGTTCTAAGGGCTGAAAGTCAGTCGTTGAATTATTGGCTGTCGATGAGCCTTCATTCGTCGTTAAATTTTCTGTATTTGAAGTATTCAATTCACTTGTTTCTTCTCCCGTCGTTGAACAAGCAAGAACGGCTAAAGCTAAAAATCCTATAGAAAACATAAGATAAAATTTTTTCATTATAAATCCCCCTTTTTTTATATCTTACCATATTTGATAACTTTTCTTTAATAGAATACCCTATTTATTCATGGGAATTTAAGATTTTAAATAAATATGGTAAAATAGATTAAAGATTAATAAAGGATAAAGCCATGAAATCAATTGAGATTAAAAATATTTTCAAAAAAGAGTTTGACTTAGTCGGTGTTATTCACACAAAAGAATATATAGAAAAAGCTAAGTTAATGAATAAGGCTATCCCAGACAAGAAATTTCCTACTATGGTTGTCTTGGCTTTAGCTTACCCAAAAAGAATGATTAAACAAAACCATACACATTTGGTTGCTTCTTTTTATACTTTTGGAAAAGATTATCATCTTGTAATGAAAGAGAAAATTCAATCAATCTGTGATCATTTTGATTTTGCCTATGAATATGGGGTAGACAATCATCCTCTAGACGAACGCTTGGCCGCTAGTATAGCTGGCTTAGGTTATTTTGCAAAAAACCAACTAATAATCAATAAAGACTATGGGTCATATATATTTCTAGCCTATGTCTTATTAGATATCAAATTAGACCAGGAAATCAAATATCTTATAGATGATGATTGCAAGGATTGTACAAAATGTATTGAAGCTTGCCCGACCAATGCCTTACAAGAAGGTTCTTATATTCAGGAAAGATGTATGAGTCATTATAATCAAAGTAAAAAAATCCTCTCTGAAGAAGAAATCAAGAAAAATTACACTTTATTTGGCTGTGATATTTGCCAAATGGTTTGTCCAAAAAACATCAAAAAAGGCCAAATAGTCCATCCAGAATTTGAACTTTCTAACAAAGAAAAAGTATCCATAGAAGATCTTTTTACCTTGTCTCAAAAAGATTTTAATCAAAAATACAATGACATGGCCTACCTCTGGAAGGGAAAAACCATTCTCATGAGAAACGCTTTAACCCTTCTCCACAATCAAAAAAACACTTCTTATAATCATCTTATTGAAAAAAGTATTTCAAAATTCAATATGCCATGGTATAAAGAAACAGCTGAACACATACTCAAAGAACTAAAAAAGGTGGAAAATTAATCCACCTTTTTATTTTGAATAATCTTGAGCTTTTTCATTAAAGATAAGCTTTTCATCTTTAGTAAATACTTTATCAACCAATAAAGCAGAGATAATAAATACAATAATCATGGTCACATTAATAATCAAAGAAAACTTTAATCCTAGTGTTGTTATTTGATAAAATACGATAGGTAGTTTTAAAGAAGACCAAACCATTAAAAAGAAAATTACATTTGAATACTTTGCGCCTTTCTTTAACATCATCATCGCAATCGGAAAAGCAATCAATGTAGGACCTGCACTAAAAGCCCCTAAAACAAAAGCCAATACCATACCTTTGGTTTTGGATCCTTCTCCCATAAGTTTAATAATGGTTTCTCTTGGAATCCAAACATCAAACAAACCTATTAATATAAAAATAGGAGGTACAATCATTAACATACTTAGTATTTGTTTATAAGAATTTTCTAAAGCCTTGTAAGTTAGTTTAATATCTATAAAAGTAATAACAATTAATACTATGACTGATAAGACCAAAAATTTATTTTTCTTAATAAAAACCATCATGAGTAAATCACCACCACGACTAAAACAACAAGTATAGCTCCAATAAAACTAATAATATTTCTATAAATCGCTGCTTTCTTATTGAAAAACTTACTTTCCATTGCGAAATACACCAGTCCCACACTCATTAAGGTGACTAAAAATCCAGCCACTTGAGGATAAGCAACAAAGGGTGACATAAAAGTAATACTACCAATAGACATCCCAATAACATATCCTAAAAAACCAGATTCTTCACCTAAAATCGAAGATATGAATGATGGGGTAATAACCGCTAATAAAATTCCCACAAACAGAAATAAAGGAATTAAAACAGGCATGAGTTTAACAAAACTTTTATAAGCTTTTATCAAAGCTTTTTTGGTTTTTTCTTTATCTTTAAAAAAAGATACTAATAATAGCACAATCGCTAATCCGTAAATTATATAAGTTTCTGTAGACATTTTATCTCCTTTATGACTTATTCTATCTATATGTTTTTGATAAGTCAAAACAAGTGCTTATTTTTCAATAACCACTTATATGTTTATTTTAAAAGTGATATAATAAAAACCTATAAAGGAGGCATTATGTTTAAAACAATTCAAGAAATGATTTCTTACGTAAAGAAGGAAAACATCGAAATCATTGATTTAAAAGTTTGTGATATGCTTGGCATATGGCACAGAATAAGCATTACATCTAATAAACTTGATGAAAGTATTATGGAAAAGGGCATTGGTTTTGATGGTTCAAGTTATCACTTTTTGACTGTAGAAAAATCAGATATGGTGATGATTCCTGATGTATCCACAGCCTATATAGATCCTTTTAGATCATATAAAACCATAAATGTGATTGCTAATATCTATGTCATTAAAGATAATCAATATCTAAGATTTTCTGATGATCCACGTTACGTTGCTGAAAAAACAGAAAACTTATTTAAAAAAGATAATATTTCTGATGAAATATTACTTGGGCCGGAATATGAATTTTACGTCCTAGATCATATGTCTTACAAAATTAGTGACCATCATTTAGAAGTGAAAATCGATAGTGAACAAGCCCAATGGTCATCATCAAAAACTGAAAACAATCTAGGTTTACATGTTAGAGATCATGGAGCTTATCATTTAGATTCACCATTGGATCATTCTTATGATTTAAGAACTAAGGTTGTTGTTGAAGCAGAAAAGATAAATATACCAATTAAATACCACCATTCAGAAAATGGCGGACCAGGACAAGTGGAAATTGAAGTCAATTTTGCTGGAGTTAAAGAGATGGGTGATAGGACAATGAAAATCAAACATCTACTCAAAAACACTGCAAAATCAATGAATAAAACCATTAGTTTTATGCCAAAACCATTCTCTAATGAATTGGGTAGTGGTATGCATGTTCATATTCAATTAAAACATCAAGGAAAATATATTTTCTTTGATAAATCAGGCTATTCAGGCTTATCAAAAATAGCTCATTATGCTATTGGCGGAATTTTAAAGCATGCCAAAAGTTTATGTGCCTTTACAAATCCTAGCACCAACTCATACAAACGATTAGTCCCAGGTTTTGAAGCTCCTGTAACCTTAGCTTATGCGACAGCCAATCGATCAGCTGTAATTAGAATTCCTGGCTACACCATCCAAGAAGATGAAAAAAGATTTGAACTTAGAAGCCCTGATGCTATGAGTAATCCTTATCTTTGTTTTTCAGCCATTATGATGGCTGCTTATGATGGAATTAAAAATAAAATAGACCCAAGTCTTTTAGGCTTTGGTCCCTATGATATCAATCTCTATGACTTACCTGCATCAGAACAAAACAAAATACAAAGTCTACCGACAAACTTAAAAGAAGCTGCGTCGGAATTAGAGAATGATTATGAATATTTATTGGTTGGAAATGTTTTTTCTAAAATAATGATTGATAATCAAATAAAACAACTACTAACTGAAGAAAAAGAAATATCAAAGTTACCACATCCAAAAGAATTTGAACTGTATTACAATAGATAAAAAAAATCCACATACTCATGTGGATTTTTTATTGATTAAATAATTCAAAAAATAACATTAGCACCCCAACAAACATCATTTTTGATATAACGGCGCCTTTTATTGCGAATGAAAATGGTTTATGATTCTTTGAAATGTTTATTCTCCTATAAGTTAATACATCCTTAAGAACCCATAATAATACCATTGCTAAATATCCAGTTATTAAGTTAGATTGTAAACTTGTTAAATGAGTCATGAAAGTATTTTCTTGTGAACCAGCCATTAATACATTGACAAACAAGAGTGTTAAAAAGAATATAATGATTAAAGACATAAGTACCCAAAGTTTTATTCTTTTCCCTTTAAGAACATGTATTTGGTATGAAATGAGTATTTGAAAGACAATAAAAATCGTAATCAGTATAAGACCTAATATTTTAGCAATTTGCATAAGGATCTCCTAAATTAAATTATTAATTTAATCATATCAATAAATATAGATAAAAGTCAACATCAAAATATGAAAGCCCCTAAAATAAAACTGAGTTATCAAGCGATAACTCAGTTATTGTTTACCCAATATTTTGATCCATCTAATTCTCTTTTTAATAAACCATAATCAACCAAATATCTTCTAATCATGACATAATCATCAAGAACTGGTTCTAATATTTGATTAACTTCTTTTTCTGAATAAGCTTTATAGGTATCAAATAAAGTAATAATCCACAATAAACAAAGGTATTTTTGTTTTAACTTCTTAGGAAATCTAATCATTATTAATTTATCTTTATCAATAAAAAACTTATTTAAAACTTCTTCTTTTTCTTGTAAGCTATAATCAAACATAATATCTCCTTTAAATTAAAGTTTTAAGTCTCCTTCAACAATAAGTCCTTTTTTTCTAAAAATATAATCTACGATAAATATTAAAATAATAGGCAATACAAGATGCAATATACTTATAGATAAATAAGAACCTAAAGAATAATCCATAGCGTCTAAAGTTCCAAACTGACCAACAAATCCAGATGTACCCATACCAGCACCTATTGATGTTGTTTCTGTTTTAAATAATAAAGTCGAAATAGGTCCTAATATAGCAGACACAATAATGGTTGGCAGCCAGATAATCGGTTTCTTTAGGATGTTTTTGAACTGCAACATAGAGGTACCGATTGCTATAGAAATCACAGTACCAATATTGTTATCTTTTCTAGACATAATAGCAAAACCAATCATTTGAACACTACAACCAACCACTGCAGCACCTCCTGCGATACCACCAATAGAAATTGCAATAGCTATGGCTGCCGAAGAGATTGGAGCTGTTAAAGCCATACCCATAACAACTGCGATAACAAGCCCCATTAAGAATGGTTGTAAATTCGTTGCATATTGAATGAAATCACCTAGTGATGTCATTGTGGCTTGAACTGGTGAGCCTATAAGTTTCGTAATAATTAAAGCTGTAATAACTCCAGTTAATGGCACCAATAATATATCAATAGGTGTTTTCTTTTTTAATAAATAAATAAAGACAAAATATACAGAAATCGTTGTCAAATAAGCCACCATAGGATCATTATAAAAACCAGTAGCAATCCCACCTGCAACTCCACTAACAACTAACTTAATACCCTCTAAATTCAATGCAATAGCTATTCCAAAACCAATACCTATACCCATAAAGGCTTTAAGTATTGTTGATAAGCTAGTTAAAGCGACTTCAATTGAATCTAAACCTATTTTTCCTGATAAAAAACCAAGTTGACCAATAATAACCCCAATGATTAGGGTTGAGAATAAACCAATTGCCATACCATTAAAACTTGTAATAAAGAAATTCAATACACCTTTTTTTGTCATCTGATGCCTCCTTATATAAACCGTGATTCTATTTTATCAAATATATTTTGAAATTTAAAAGAAAATTCATTTTTCTTGTGGATACTTTAACTTCCAAGTTTCTCTTAAGTCATCCATTTGTTTTAACATGTTGATGGTATCCTTATGAGACATGATTTGACTTTCAAGTTTATTTTGATGTATACATTCAATAACTTCCTTAATCTCATACTCAAAGCCATTGACTTTATGTGGGATATCTATAACTTTAATAAGCTGTTTTTGATGGTTATAAACGCTAGCCTTTTCTGCATAAAAGAAACCCTCTATGACAACATAAGCTAAGTCACCATAAATATAGGCTATGATAGGTTGATTTTCAATGATAGATGCCTTTAAATGAGCTTTAGCGTTTTGATAATAATATTCAATAGATTCTGACAAATCTATACCCTTATCGCTAAGTTGAACTTGTGATTTAAATGACTGAGCTTGACCTAAAAAAATATTAGCAAAGGTAATTGGATATATACCAACATCTAATAAGGCTCCCCCACCTAGTTTTGGATTCAATAAACGATGACTTTCATCAACATCAGCCTTAAAACAAAAGTCAGCTTTTATATACATTACTTTTCCAATATTTCCATCTTTTACTTCTTTTTGAATAGCTTGAATGACTGGTAAAAACCTAGTCCACATGGCTTCCATAACAAAACATTGTTTGACTTTAGCCTTTTTAAAAACCCGGTCAGCTTGACTAGCATTTAAGGTGAAGGCTTTTTCACATAAGATATGTTTTTTATAATCTAAAATATCCATCATTTGTTCAAAATGTAATCCATGAGGTGTTGCTATATAGATAAGATCAACTTGAGGATCACTATAAAGTTCTTGGTATGAATTATAAGTCTTCTCAAAAGAATATTTATCTTGATATAACTTAGCTCTTTTTATATCCCTAGATGCAATCGCATATAAGCATAAATCATCTTTATAATATAAAGCAGCTTGACAGAAGGTGTGGCCTATATTGCCTGCCCCAATAATACCAACATTTATCATATAATTTACCCTTTCATAAGCATAATACTAAACAATAAAGCAATACATAAAAAAATGAAAATACCTATTTATGGCTTTAATCCATAAATAACAATAAATCAAAAACAAGAATAAATATAAATCAAATTATAGACCTAAAGTAAACTTTTTTACGCCCAATACGAATAGACACATTAAAGAAATACCCATAATAATTAAATACAAAGCTTGAGTCGCCTTTAATGCATCTAAAATAAGTCCACTAACAGATACACCTATAATGGCTCCTAAGCCATAAGCAGTAAATAAAACTCCATATCTTTTAGAATAATTATTTAGCCCATAAATTGTTTTTATTGCATTGGGAGCAATGGCTAGCCAAGCACCTAATATAAACCAAAAGCCAGAAAAAGATAAAAGGTATAAACCAAAGAATCTACCCTTGTTTATATAAGCAATAATCCCACTTAAGAAAAGGATAAAAACAGCTAATCTTATAATATTTTTTAAATTAAATCTGTCAGACAAGTAACCGAACAAGAGTCTTGACATACCATTAGCTAAGGCGAACATAGTCATCGCCAATGTAACCTTCGATGGCGAGAAGTCATAATATTGAACACCTACTTGATAAGAAAGTCCAATCATCATCAAACCTATGGTTGTCCCAAACAAGAAAAGAAAATATAAGATAATAAATACTTTATCTATCTTAATTTTCGATCCTACCGATACATCTTTTTCTAGTGACTTATCAAGACTCGTCAACTTGGTACTTGTGATCATTAGAATGATAAAACTTAATAAGCCTATAAGCATAAAAGTTTGGTGTAAAGTCACATTATTTAATAAAGTTTTTATAATAGGAGCTGTCACCAAAGGTGATAAACCAAAACCAGCAAGTACCAATCCTGTATAAAAACCACTATTTTTATTAAATAAAGACTGAATAATCATAATAGGTATGCCATAGAGTATCCCTACACCTAAGCCAATGAAAACACCATACATGATGACCAATCCAAAAATAGTTGTGGTTAACCCTGCCATTACCCAACCAAAGACAATCAATAACACCCCAATAAAAGCAAACTTTTTCATATTTATTAAATTTAGGAATCTTCCTGAAATAACCATTGATAGTGCATAAAACCATAAAGAAACCATATATGGAAGTCCACTCATAAAGGTATTAATTTCATAAAAGCTTTCAACAGGAATTCTGAATACACTCCAAGTATAAACTGAACCAAGCATAATCATTGTGATTAAACTCATTGTAATCAAAGTCGTTTTTTTCATAAGCCACCCCAAATCATATTTTTTGATAACTTATTATATCATTATTCTAATAAAATAGAATAATAAAGACTAAGCAGCTAAACAATGAAAAGAAAAATGTCTTATCATCAATATAAAAAAATATGTTACAATATATAAGTAAAAGATTAAGAAAGAAGGTGATTCAATGATCTATGACGCCATAATTATTGGTGGGGGTCCAGCAGGACTTATGGCCGCCAATATTTTTTCTCAAGAAAAAGTAAATTTTTTATTATTAGAGAAGAATGACCAAGTTGGTAAAAAATTATTAATGACTGGTGGGGGTCGGTCAAATGTTACAAACAACCTATCTGTTCCTGCATTTATTGATGAACTAGACTTCAAACACAAAAAGTTTCTTTATTCAACCTTGAGTTCTTTTGGTCCTCATGATGTACTTACCTTCTTCAAGAAAAAAGGTTTGAATCTAATACTTGAACCGCCAATTAAGTATTTTCCTGAAACAGGTAAAGCTTCTAGCATCCTTGCTGCCCTGACAAGAGACATCGATAAAGCTAAAATAAAATTAAAAGAACATGTCATTGAAGTAAAAAAAGAGAGACAATATTTTCAAATAAAAACAAAAGAAAATGAATACCTAAGCAAATATTTAATCATTGCAACTGGATCTAAAAGTTTTCCAGAAACGGGGTCTAATGGTGATGGATTAATCTTCGCTAATCATTTTAATATATCAATCAAAGAATTCACACCTGCGGAAACCTCAGTCTATGGTTTTAAAGATCAATTACCTTTTAAACAACTTAAAGGAGCAAAATTATCAAATGTAAGATTATTTATTAATGGTAAAAAAAGCAAATTCCAAGATGATATGATTTTCACTCATTTTGGATTGTCTGGGCCAGTGATTTTTCATGCTTCCCACCAAATATTCAATCATTTACAAAAAGGCAATACCAAAGTTTCATTTTCTCTTTGTGGTTTAGATTATAATGCGTTAAATCAATATTTTATCAATCTTGATAAGGAAGCTAAACAAGTAAAGACTATATTATCCAAGTTAATACCCAATCAACTTGCTACTTATATCGAATCAAGAATAAATTATGGACATAAACCCTTCCGTGATCTTACTAAAGAAGAAAGAATTAATTTAGTTGAAATCCTTACTAATTTTGAAGTAAATATTAATCATGTGGAAGATATTCAACGTGCTTATGTAAATGCTGGTGGTATTGATACTTTAGCTTTAAACCCAAAATCATTTGAAAGTAAAACCATCGAACATCTATATTTTGTAGGTGAAACTGTTGATATCTTTGGCCCAATAGGCGGTTTTAATATTACCATGGCCTTATCTTCAGGACACACTGCAGCCAATCACATTTATCATCAATTAACTCATAAATAAGAGTCATAGAAAATCATTATATAAAAATAACAGTATCAGATAACTTCTGATACTGTTATTAAATTTAATTTTATCTACAAGAATATAGTGATAATATATTGGATTATACCAATAAAAGCACCTAAAAATAAACCAATTATTTCGACAAATCTTAATTCTTTGTTCATAAGACCAAAGATAATTTTTTCAAATTCAACAAAATCTAGTTCATCAATACGTCTTTTGACTAAGTCATGAATGTTTAAATTTTCTAAACCTATCGTCCTAAATTCATCAAGCATTTGATTGAAAATATCATCACCATTTTTATCAATATATTTTTTTACAAAAGACTTAACATCTCCACCTAGAAACATTGAAGCTATGGGTGGAATTGATTCGGATAATTTTTCAACAATTTTATCTTTTAACTTTGTTTTTATCTCTTCAATTCTATCTTGACTTAGAATTTGATCCATAATGACTTCTTTAGACAGCAATTCTTCTTCAATGATATCAGCGAGTGAGATAGCAATTTGGTCTTTTCTTCTTGGAAATACTCCTTGAAAAGTAAGACCTAGAATTTTAACTGGATTTATAGGCCTAAAAAGCATTTTAATTGCAATTTTATTGGTTATCCAACCAATAAAACCACCAATGATTACCAATAAAATAAATCGTAAAATTTCCATATAGTATTCTCCATATTTTTATAATGTTTTATATTTTATAATCACAAATCAATTTCTAATAATATTGGTGTATGATCTTGTCTATCTCCAGAATCTATCATTTCAGACTTTCTTACTTTATTGGCTAATTTTTCACTAACCAACCAGTAATCAATTCTCCAGCCTGAATTATTGATTTTACTAGTGACGACTCTTTGAGCCCACCAAGTATATTGATCCTTTATTTGTCCATGTACATGCCTAAATGTATCAATAAAACCTTTATTTAATAAATAAGTGAAACCTTCACGTTCTTCATCTGTAAAACCAGCAGACTGACGATTCGACTCAGGATTTGCTAGGTCTATTTCATGATGGGCAACATTATAATCTCCGGTTGCTATTACAGGTTTTTCTTCATTCAAAGCACTTAAATAATCAGCATAAGCTTTATCCCATAACTGTCTATCTTTTAACCTTCGAAGACCATCACCAGCATTTGGTGTATAAACTTGACTTATATAAAAATCGCCAAAGTCCAAAGTGATGATTCTCCCTTCATCATCCATAGTATCCGGTGCTTGGATTTCTGGGTAAGAAACTTGAGGAGAATATTTATCTTTATACAAAAACATAGTTCCTGCATAGCTTTTTCTTGCGGGTTCTTGTGAACTTCTCCAAACATATTTATATGATTTAAATAAAGATTCAAGAATCTCCTTATGCTTTTTGTTTGGTCCATTGGCTGGCAATTTAGTTTCTTGTATGGCTATTACATCAGCATCCTCTTTTATAATTGTATTTAATACTTCTCTTGATAATACAGCTCTATTAGAATCACTTGTTAAAGCCGCATTTAATGAATCAATATTCCATGAAATGAGTTTCATTTTATCCTCCTATGATATATTTCTTGTAAGTGGAATCTAATGCTTAAGATAAGCATATTAAAATTCAATAAGATTAAGAAAATTTATCTTACGTATTAAAGATATTATAGCATTTTTTATTAATTATTAAAACTTTTCTACCTTAATTTTTCTTGTTTTAATTCATATAATTGTTAATTTTACATGATCAAAATTATCACTTAAATGAAAAAGCAAGAACTAGCATTGAAAACACCCATTTTTGGCTAATAAGATTGAAATATTCTCATATATATATTATACTAATAGGTGAATGATAAATGTAAAGGAGTGAATTATTTGGGCAAAAATCTTATACTCAGCAAACTTCGAGAATCCCTTATGGCGGTTACTCCTATTTCTATCATTATTATTATTTTAAGTATCATTTTACGTTTACCACTAAATTTATTTTTTAATTTCTTTATTGGGAATATATTCCTTGTATTTGGCCTTACTTTATTTTCAATAGGTAGTCAACATTCAACAGTAGCCATTGCGGAATCTATTGGTGAATATGTTGTAAAAAGAAAAAAATTATGGTTTTTTATTTTCATTGCCTTTCTGGTAGGATTCTTAATTACAGTAGCTGAACCTGCACTTTGGGTTCTAGCTGACCAAGTCAAATCTGTAGTCATTGAACCAGTAATGATTCTTTCAGTAGCGGCGGGCGTCGGATTCTTTTTGATCATCGCTCTACTAAGAATTTTATTTCAATTTCAATTAAGAATTTTGATTCTCATCAGTTATGGCATTTTGTTTATCCTTGCCGTGATTGTAACGACAGTTAATCCAGAATTTATACCTTTATCATTTGATTCAGGCGGAGTCACAACTGGGCCAATGGCTGTACCTTTTATTATGTCATTAGGTTATGGTATTTCTAAATCACGTGGAGATAAGTCTTCCGATGAAGATTCATTTGGTTTGATAGGGGTTGCATCAATTGGACCTATTCTTTCTGTATTGGTTTTAGGTTTATTTAATTCTCCAACAATTCCTTCACTAGATACTTCTACTACTTTTTTTGAATATTTAGTCCTATATATCATTCAAATGGCGATTGCTATTGTACCTTTTATTTTGTTTTTCTTAGTTTTTCATATTTTTGTATTTAAATTCAGTAAATCAAAAGTTATTAAAATAAGTATTGCCTTCTTTTACACTTATGTTGGCTTAGTCTTATTCTTAACTGGAGCAAACGCTGGATTAGTGAATATAGGTAATTATATCGGAGGTTTCTTTGGTAATAAGGGGTTTGCATGGATTTTAATTCCTTTGGGTATGGTTTTCGGTTTCACAATTGTAGCCGCTGAACCTTCTGTGATTACTCTCAACCGTCAGGTTGAAGAGGTTTCAGCAGGTGCCATTAATCGAAAATTTATGATGGCTTCCTTGTCTATAGGCGTTTCACTTGCTGTTGGATTAGCCATGTTAAGAGTCCTTACAGGTATATCAATTTGGTGGATAATTTTTCCAGGATATACTTTGGCATTAGCATTAATGTTTTTTACACCAAAAATCTTTTCATCCATAGCTTTTGATTCAGGTGGGGCTGTTTCCGGTGCGATGACTTCTGCTTTTCTTATCCCTTTTGCTTTAGGTGCCGCAGAAGTTTCAGGTGCTAATATTCTATTAGATGCTTTCGGTCTAGTTGCTTTAGTTGCTATGACACCATTAATTACAATCCAATTACTAGGATTTATTTATAAGGTAAAATCAGAAAAAATCAGGCCAGTACCTGAGGATGATGAAATCATAGAATTAAGCGAGGTAAAAGAATGAAATTAATGATCTTAATTGTACCAAAAACAGAAAGTGATCAAATATCTAAGATTATTGGAAGTTATAAAATTGATTTTCAAGCAGCACTTCCTGCTAAAGGTACTGCTCCAACAGAGATGTTAGAGTATTTAAGTCTAGGAGAAAAGGAAAGAGATTTAATTTTTAGTATTGTTGATGATTTAGATGTTGAAAAGATATTTGAAGAACTGAAATCTAAAATGAATTTCTTAGATAGTGGACACGGTGTCGCTTTTACAATATCAATTGATGCAATCACTAAATTAAGTTATCAATACTTATATAATGAATTACAAACGGATGGAGGAAATGCATAATGAATAATCAACCAATAGAAGTAATTTTGTATGTCTGTAATCACGGCTATGCTTATGAAGCCATGTCAGAAGCTAGAAAAGCTGGCGCTAGAGGTGGCACAATTATCCATGGACGAAGTTCAATCTCTACTGAAAAAGAAAAATTCTTTGGGATCACTTTACACCCAGAGAAGGATATATTAATGATCGTATGTCTAGCAGACCAAAAAAATGATTTAATGAAAGCATTAACCTCCAAGTATGGTGTGACCACTGAAGCTAGGGGTTTGTGTTTTTCAATGCCTGTAAGTGATGCCATAGGTTTTTCTTTTGAATCAATACCGTTTCCTAAAGAATAAAAAGAATAATATCTTAAAAATTATACTTGAACACTAAATTAATTACTTTGTAGATTTTATTCATGATTTATGTATTATAATTATAATTGAATATTTTTTGTGTTATAAAAACTTTTCCAAGCGATTTAATTAAAGCTCTTCATTCATAAAACATCCTAAAAGTAAACACAAGAAAATAGAATAACCCCATATAGTGGACACTAAATAAAAAGACAAAAAAAGATGTTAGTAATAAAATACTAGCATCTTTTTTAGTATAGAAAGATGTATGATATATGTAGGATAAGTCTTTAAAGACTAATCGCAATTTCTAACATGATTCTATTCATCTTTTCTTTAAGAGATAATCGAGTATCAAGAAAATCAGACCATCCTTCTTGTTTTACAATATCTGAAAAATAAAGAACTTGAGAAAAGGGAATATTTCTATATTTGCAAACCGCAGCCATTGAAGCGCATTCCATTTCTACTGCAATGGCTCCTTGTTCTTTTCTTATATTTAATCTTGATCTTGTTTCCCTATAAAATGCGTCCGTTGTCCAGCTAATACCTTCTCCATAGTTTAAATGATGTTTTTTAAGTTCATTTTCTATCTTTTTATTTTGAAATTTGTCTGTATCAACATAAATACTTGGTTCTAAATAATAATATGATAAGCCTTCATCTCTAATTGCTTTTGATACAATTAAAAAATTGTCTGAAGGAAAATCACCAATTAAACCGCTACTGCCACAAGCAATTACTTTTTTAATACCAAAAGCTATAAGTTCCTCCACAAGACCTCCTGCTGCAGGACCTCCTAACGGAGAATAAGCTACTAAAACTTTATCATCATAAATATATTGAGGTAACACACTTGACGCAGCTACAAATTTAAATAATTCTTTTGATTTATCTAATATTTCCTGTGAAGGCTTATTGTCAAATAATATTAAAGCCGTTGTAATATGCTCAGGGAGTATTGGAAGATTTCTTGATTCAAATATTTTCTTAGGAGAAATAATCCCTTCTTCAGCTAAACCTATACCATCAATTATCGGAATATCTTTTTTCATAATGAGCCCCCATCTAAATACTTAATCATCCTTATGACTTCTTCACCGTGAAGGATTTTAACTTTTCCATCAGGAGTGAAACCTTGTCTTTTATAAAAACCTACTGACTTCATATTACTTTTTAATACCCAAAGAGAAATTACACTATATTTTTCTAGTTCCTTATAGCAAACTTCCATTAGTTTCTTTCCTATACCAAGTCCTTGAAATTTTTTTAAAATATAGATAGCGGAAATTTCACCCGCGTCTTCTAAATCCTCATCTCTTGACTCAAGATAACACGCGAAACCAATGATTTTATCTTCTACGATGGCTACATAAGTATTTTCAGGATGATTTTGAGCTATTTCAATAGATTTATCAAGTGACAATCTACTCATAACATCATCAGGAAAAAGTCCTGTATAAGTTTCTATCCAACTTTGATAATGAACATAACCCTTACCCCTAGCATCATCAACACTTGCTTTTCTAATGATTAAGTTTTCCATAATCTTCTCCTAAAAAAATCTATTATATTTATGATTATCTAGATTCTATTTCTATTATTTATTTTGTGGAATAGGTTTACTTAACGTGACTCACATACTTGTAACTAGAATTTCTTCTTTATCAAAAGCTATAGATCTATAGTCAGACTCAGTAAAGATGAAGGCTCCTCCATGTGTATGGGGTTCAAGTATATTATTAATTAATAACACTTGACGAGAAAATTTGAGAGCTTGTTTATGATAATGTTTAATTTCATTTGACCATGCTTGTAAAGAAAAATCAACATGAACCGGCCAAATGATATTGGTTTGAAATACTTGATTTTTAGCAAACAAGGATACCGTCTCTTCATCCCATAAATCTCCACATAAGGCTAGAGTGAAATCAAATGAATCTATTCTAAAGTGTTTAACTGAATTTCCTTCTTTATAGCGCTTATCTGTTTTTCTATACTCTTTCCATCCTTTAGATACTCTCCTATAATTAATAAGCTCTTTACCTTCTGGTGATACGACTAAATAGCTACTATAAATTGATGCTTGGGCTAATTCAAAATATCCAAAGCCCAATCCCACACCATACTTTTTTGAAAGATGTTTAATCTTCCTAATGATTATTGAATTTCTCTTAACAGCTATATCCTTATCAATATCATAAGACCAAGATAAACTATCAAAGCCTTGTAAGAATGATTCACCAAAAAAAATATAGTCAACATTCTCTTTAGAAGCCATCTCTAAAAACCTAATTATCTGACTTAAATTAAAAGATATATCATTGTTTATGCATCTTGCAGGTATTAATCCTATTTTCATCATTGATTACCTCTTAATAAATTCAAAAATACCTGAGACTTCATTTATTTTATTATAAGAAATCTCATACAATTCATTTAACTTACTTTTTATATATATCTCATTTATTGGATAATATTCCTCATCATCCCAGATTGATTCATATTTAAGATGTAGATTTTCCATATCCACTAAATTAAATGTTGAAACATCACCAATCAAAATTTTAGCTTGGTATTTAAGATATTTGTTCAATCTTATTAATAAGTTTATTTGACTTTCATAATCAAGATGATGAATTGAATAATTGAATATGATAAAGTCGTATTGATCATTTAATCTTTCTAAAGAATTGTAGAAACTATCACAAACAAAAATCGCTTTTGGCAACTTCTTTTGAGCTATATTGATCATCTTTTCTGATAGATCTACGCCTGTAATCTCATATCCTAAATCATATAAGGGACTGGTAATTTGTCCAGTACCTATACCCATATCAAGTATCTTTGCGGTTGTTTTTTTGCTTATGATATCCAATATTTGATATTTAATTTTTGAATAGCCTGCAAATGGATAAGTGCCTTCCTCTTCTGATTTAATGATGCTCTTATTATAATTTATAGACCAAGAATCAAAAAGGTCTTTTCTTAATTTATCTTCTATATTTAATACAAATTTAGTATTTATTGGGTCTTTTTCCTTTTCTACAAAACCATTTTTATAATGAAACTTTAATGATTGTTCATTATGATTTCTAACAAAAGAATAAATCTCTTTTATATTCTTTCTTTTTAAGTCATAGAGGACTTGTATAAGCAAGGAACTTGCATAACCTTGACGATAATAGTCTCTATGTGTCTCTAATCCTTCAAGATAATAAGCTTGATTCTTTAATACTATTCTTAATAGTGAGACAATAATCCCACCAGATTTTCGTAATATATAATAAGCATAAAAATCTGGATCAACTGAACAACTTTTTAAGTAGTCAATATAGTCTTTCTTAATAGATTTTCTTATCTCTTCTATATTGGGGGTAGATAAGTCATATCCCCTATCTTCTTCTAAACCTTGATTTAATACATCAAACCATTGATCTTTATCCATAGGAGATAGATTTTTTATCTTATCATTATTCCAGACTTCAAGCATTGCTTCACCTCTTCTATAAAATTATACCACTAAATTTATAATAAATTAGTGATAAATTGATAAAGATTTGTCTAAAAATCAGATATCAAGATCAAATTAAAAAAAAATCGAAAAATATCCATTCATAATAGTTGAAGTAAGTTAAATATTTTATATGACTTACATCTATAAAAGTTTTTTAATATTAAAATGTATGCTAATATTAGCTTTTATAATCAAAAAAAAATAAATAAACTATTGAAAAATAAATATCTAGGTGCTATGATAAACGAGAAAAAGGGGAGGAAATTTATGATTAGAAAGCTTAAATACGTATTTTTATTATTCTTTTTGATTGGATTATCATCTTGTGCAGGCACCAATACCAACCTAACTAAGATTGATAACAATTTAACAACCAATGCTTCTACTGAAAGACCGACCAATGATTTTGAAAATACTACAGACCAAACAACTACTACTGAAACAACAACTTATGAAATTACTACAACTGAACCTACTATTGAAACGACAACTAATGAAATTACTAGCAATTTTATGACCACAGAACAACCCACAACAAGTGAAAATCAAAAAACCACTCAACCCATAACTGAGGAACCAACAACAGTTCAACCTACTGAAACTCCGACAGAGGAGCCTACGATTAAAGAACCAACAACTCAAGTACCTACGACTCAACCTACATCTGTAGAACCTACTACAGTAGAGCCTACGACAGAAGCACCAACCATTCATTATGTTACTATAACATTTTCAAATATGGCTGGCGCATTAGGTACGACGAGCATTGAAGGTATTGCTGGCAATCCATTTTCATTGCCAGATGATCCTACGAGAAGTGGATATGTTTTTGATGGTTGGTATTTAGAAGATACATTCAACACTGTATTTAATATCAATGAATTTCCTCAAAACAATTTGACTGTTTATGCCAAATGGCAAAAACTGATTACTATATATTTTGAAACTTTAAATGGCTCGTCTTCAACACCATTTGTAACTGGCTTACCAGGTGATTCCTATGTATTACCAAATGAGCCTGTACGCTCAGGTTATGTATTTGATGGCTGGTATATGGATCAATCATATACTACTCCATTGACATTATCATCAATACCAAATAATGATACAACCGTTTATGCAAAATGGGTTGAAGAGGTCACAGTGATTGATGAAATCATTGCTGTCTTAGAAAACGACTTTGGATTTACTTGTTTAAATAATGTCTGTGAATTAGAAGAATATTCTTGGTTAACCTATACCTTCAACTTAAATAACATCACCTTCACAAAAGCATCTATCGATAATGATTCTTCAGGCGACCAGCAAACCAAGACTGAAATCGTTGTTATTGATAGTGATTGGTCAGTTGAATACAACGTATCTATCACTTACTTATCAACTCAAAAAGCAAGCATGAGAGTCACAGGTAATGGATTAACTGGTTCTTATAAAGTTCGAAGTTTCTCTTCTAATTATTTATCAGAATCCAATATGTATGATGATGCCATTCAGTTTATTGATGGACCTTATGGTTCTGGGGCAGTCGGATTACTAAAATATATTTTACAAGCTGCAGATTTAACTTTAGATGATCTACAATCTTAATAAATAGTCCGTATTCTCGATGAATACGGACTTTTTTATCTCTATAAAATTAAATCACATGAATTATTTTTTATAATCTATTTTCAATTATAAAAGTAATCTTTCTTAGAAATTAAACCATGGACACGATTTATAAATTTCAGGCTTGATACCATCATAAGCTTCCCAATCTAAGGTCTCTACATACGTTGAAGTTTCATTAGGGAATTTTATTTTATTTAACCAGTATATAAAAGCAGTCTCATCATAAGACAAGGTCATCTCATGATTGCTTTCAACATGAACATCATCTATAATTTCAAATTCACGATCATTTTCAAAATCATAAAGCGCAGAAAACTCTAAACAATATTCTCTTAGATTCTCTGCAACAATATCCGGAACCAAATACACACTAGGTTTTGCATCAGCACTCAATATTATATTTTTCATTAGACACACTATATATTGTTTAATCTACAATATATGACTCCCTCTCCTTATTTTCTATAATTAAATCCTTAATAGATACTAAATGATATGTTCCAGTGATTCTTGTATAAATATTTAATACAATCACAAAAGGTAAAAAAAGAATTAAGAAGAAAATTTTCTCAAAAGAAAATGAATAAGCTTGCGATAAATGATAAGCAGCACTATAAGGTATAAGTTTATACAATAATAAAACAATTAGCCATATATATGACTGATTAACCAAGTAAATCGCAGTTAAAAAAACTGAGATAAATAGGGTTATAAATACTAATAAAAATAAGATGTGATATTTTTTACTAAGTTTTTTAAAACCAAATAAAGCCAATATTATTGATAGTATAAATAAAGGCCCAATAATTAATAAATAATCATTAAGTACTAGTTTAATTTGATATTCTTGGAAAATATAATTAAATATAAGGGCACTAGCCAGTATCCAAAACAAATGAAGTCTTCCATCCATTTTTAGAATATTTTTCATAAAAAAAGTAAAACAGAAAAAAATAAAGAACAAAAAGTATATAGGGATGATAATAGGTGAAATTGTATCATTTCTAAAGATATAATGAAAGGCAAAAAATAAATTTATGTACAAGACAGAATTCATCAATATTGCTTTAAATCTATTCATGTATTCTTTCATTATTCCCACTCCAATTCTAAATTCACACTTAAACTCATTATATCCTATAATTGATTAAAGTGAGTCACATATTTTAAATTTTTATTCTTTCCAGCAATAAAATATAAAGCCTTGTATGAAAAAAAAGACATATCAAAAAATTACTGAAAAACCTCTACATTCAAAGAATAACTAAGTATCTAATTAGATTAAAATTTTCTAATATAGTCTTTAAATAAACGCTTAAGGAAGTTAAGAAAATAATTATTATATATAAAATAGCCTGATATATATTCGCACCAAGCCAAAGCTAATTTTTTTCTATTTATTACAACTTTCTACCTAAAATAATTCCTATAAACACAATAAAAAGCACTTGAGAAAATATCATCCATTTAAGCTAGACAATGATTAAATTGATATATAAAAAGCTTCTAATCTATATTCAATATTTCTTTTTCATTATCTGTCAATAAGCCTTTAGCAAGAACCCTATTCAAATATAATAAAGGATAATTCATTAATATAGGAAGAATCATTAATATAGTAATAGAATTAGGGCCTTCTATCACTTTAATACCAATAGTAAGTATAAAAGAACTATGAAGAAGTATCTGTCCCAAAATAAATAATCTTTTGAGTTTGATACTATCCATAAGTTTATGTTCTTGTATACGGTCATATGTCTTTTTATATGCTATTTGTAATCTTCGATAAAGATAAATTGCTAATATAGCAACAAGTCCATTAATTAAAATATCATAAAACTCAATTTTAGGTATTTCTAAATAATGTATGCTTCCAAGCAAGAATGCCAAAGTAAAAATAGATAAGCCTGTTTCATTTGAATATTTTACCTTTTCTCTAGCTTTATCAATATCAGTCATTACTTGGTATTTACTATTCAAAAATAAATCTTTGTATCTAATGACTTGTGTCTTTCCTCTTAATAAAAAATACTCTATGATGCTTATAGATAATATGATCGATCCAAATATAACTAATGTTATTTGAAAAGAAAAAGATTGCATTAACCCTGCAGTCAAATATATTAATACAAATTTAAGAAGAAACAAAAGGTGATGGATTATTTTATTGAATAATGAATCATTTCTTGTATGATTGAGCTGTGTGGTTAAATATATATAATACAAAAGAGGTAAAAACCAAAAAGCTAAAACTGATAAGTTATTTTCATCATTAATTAACCATGATGATAATACCAATATCAGTAAATAGAAAAAAATATTTTGTATATAAACTCTTTTTAATGCCACAGAAAACACCTCAAATACTATTCATTTCTTTAAACAGTCGAATCTTTTTTTACTTTGAATCGCCTAATCTATGTTATAAACGCGTATCTTTTCATTAATTATTATCCATATTCTATTTTTTTTATACATAATATATATCATCATTCAAACCAATATATTTTAAGCTATTTGTTTCAAAATCAAATCTAAATATAAGATATGGACTACTACCTAATAAACTCTTGTTAAATAAAAAACCTAAGTTATATTTATAATAAAGATAAATCTCATTATTCACAAGAGAAAATCCAAACTGGTTCGGATCATTTTCTTGGTCTAAATCAATCAAAATTTTATTTGCTTGGATACCTAGATTAGATGATTCATACAGTGTCATAATAGTTGTTTCAAAATATACTTTATTATCTTTATCTTTTATAGAAAGCATATCATTTATACTTACATTATACATATTGTTATTGAAAAATATTGTTTTCTGAGAATCTTCAGAAATAATATTTGGATTTATCGATATTATTTTCTCTTCTAAATTAATATAGTCATATGCATCTATAAAGGCAATGTTTTCATCATCTACGATGTAGCGAATAAACATTCCTTGATCAACCATATAGCTTATCCTACCATCAACCTTGTTACGCACTATATTGGTTTGAGTAATTACACTTCCCGTATTTGTATAAAGAACAAGATTGTGATCTTGCTGGCTATATAACCACATATTTTGCCATTCATCAATACCAATCACATAATTACTATTATTGATAGAGCTAGAAGGTGTTAACAACTCAAAATGAATCGTTTCTTGTTTGATGAAATCATACATGATAATTGCTTGCATAAAATTTTCATCGTCATCCCATGAATAGCCTATGATAGCATAAAGAATATCACCAGCAATATAATAGCTATAGTTAAAAAAATCATAATGAATCTCATTTTCTTAAAATACTGCTTTTAATATAATCATCAAATCATATTCATCTTCCTCATCTATGATTTTATTAGATGTAAAAAAAATATAGCCGGATTCTTCCACTACAATTGACTCAAGTTTTTCATTAAATTGATTATAATTATTGGTTTCACATCCATTAAAAGAAAATACAATTATGCCAGTTATTATAAGTAACATTAATTTCTTCATCAATATTCACCTTTGTAAATTTTTTACTCGAATCTCTTGTGAGTATTATAACATATTCAAGGGTTAATATCGTCTCATTATTCATAGTCTTTTGCTTTATTATTTATTCGATACCATCTAATAATGAAAATATTCTTGCTTTTAGGCTAAAGCCTCATAAATCACTTATATTTATATTGTTTTTATTAAAGTTCATCGTATAAGAGCAATAATATTCAAAATCAAACTTGCTTATAACTGACTAGCATTATTAAAACAAGTTCAATTTGTATAAAAGAAAACCGTCAATTCTGACGGTTATTTTATATTTAAAAACACTGAAATATCCACAAGGATACTTAGATATTACTATAGAGCCAATTTATCATACGATTCGGAACACTATTTAATGAATTAATTCTCTACAAAGAAATCATCATCAAAGAACTCTTATCGTTCTCTTTGATTGTCTTATAGCCCAAACTAGAATATAAATATCTAGCAGGATTTTTGTGAAGAACATAGAGTATAATCCTCTGATAACCCTTTAATTTCATTACTTGGCGCATTTGAAGAAGCATCATTCTTCCAAACCCTTGACGTCTAAAATCATGCTTTATTAGGACAAGTATTATATTTTGGCATAATCGTTCCTTTTACTATAAAAGCGAGTACTTCATTCCCAGGAACGTCGCCAAACAATTCAGGAATAAAATACTCGCTTTTATAGTTCCTTATAAGAATTGTTTGGCATATATATTATACCATTTTTTAATCAATATTTTATTTTAAAAATAAAAACCTTTATTTAATCCTAAATATGGATGTAAACTAGTTGCGTCACCAACACTCTTCACCAAACGTTAGAAAAAAAAGATGTTTATGTAAGTATTTAATACTGTCTTGTCATTATGGAGTTTTAATCCATTTCGTATGGAAAACTCTTGTCTTTACTATGTTGATTTTTTTCATACGATATTTTATTCTTCTATTCTAGAAACTGCCAATTCATTCTTTAATTATTCATAATTAAACCATTCAGAAAACACAATACCATAATCATTTGATTGATATAATTCAATTTTTTCGCCCAGATATAATTTATACACTTCGCTATCAAACCAAGTAGTTTCTCCACTTGATAAAGTTGTATCTATTTTTATTAGGCTATATAGAGCTTCAGCATCAACTTCAAAGTCTCTTAATTCATTTAAATTATTAAGTGATGTTTCTTTAATAAGATCATTATTCTTATCATACTCATATACCAATATAGATGTATATGAGAACTTCCATTGAATGTGAATATTGAAAGTAACATTGAAGTTATCAATATAATCTCTATCAGATGAATTAAGAGCCACCTCACCTTGATAAGTATACACGCTTTGCAAGTCATTAACATCAATAGTCTGTGCAACTCTAACACCATTAGATGTTATTAATCCAATATGTATGTCATCTTGAACTTCGAGTGGATTTACTAAAATATAGACATCATAGATTTGTTCGTTGTATAAATCCTCTAAGATATAGTCGTAACTATATGCTTGTGTTAATCGTGAGGAAGATCCTCCATCAGAAACAGCAACATACATTATATTATAATCAACTTTTAGTTCAGCAAATGTTGAGTAATCGTTATCTATTGGACTAATGTATACCCCGAAAAATTCTTCATCAATTTTTGAATCCATTACAGTAAGTTTGTACTCTTTTAACTCTATTTGATCCACGTGCAATTTATCTCCTAAATTAATATTATCAAATGCAATCCTATTACTTCTATTATCTTCTACATTTAAGTACATACCCCAATAATCAAAGAAAATAACTTCTTTAGTATCAAAATCTTCAATCGTTAAAGTCAACAAATCGTAATCTATTTCTTTAACGTAACCATAATAATCTTTATATTCTTCTGCTGATACTTCTTTTGGTTTATTGAATATAAATATTGACAACATGGTTCCTATTATAGCTAAAATGCTAATGCTTAGTGTAAGCCATAAAAACTTCTTGGTCTTTTTGCTTTTAATTGCTTCATTTATCGTTAATAACTTAATTGAACTATCATCTACTAAATCATTTATCGAGCAATCTAATAAATCAGTTAATACTTCAATACTATTAATATCTGGTAGCGTCTTACCTTGTTCCCATCTAGAAATGCATTGTCTAGTTACATATAACTTGTCTGCTAGTTCTTGTTGAGTCAAGCCTTTTTTTGTTCTTAGCGCTTTTAAGTTCTTGTTAATTGTGTTCATTTTTATCACCTCATGTAAAGTTTAAAACTATTATACACTATTTACAAGCAATTCAATAGCAACAGATTGTTTACAAAAAAAAGTTTACCCCATTTGGAATAAACTTAGTTAATTATTTGTCTTGTCATTATGGACTTTATCTTTATTTTGTATAACCTCTTTATGAACTTTACTGCAACCTCTTTATGGACTTTATCTGTTTTTGTGCTAAAAGTTCATATTTAAAATAAATTTAGATTCAAAAAAATTATCTATTTAATTCTAAGTCTTTCCTCTATCATGGAAACTTTATCAGCTCTGTTCATCGCTCTATAAGCTTTCAACCACTCTTCTAAAGAAGATATATATATAACGACATTATTCATTTTTAATTCTTCAATCTTGTCATCATCATTAAATGTATAAATTCCAATATTAGTTTTCACTTTAAAGCCAACCATTATATCAACTTCAATTTCGTCAATAACAAGTTCATAAAAGTGATCGGTTAGATACTTAGATGAACGGATTTCCTTCTTAAAGCCAAAGGTAATTAAGACGCGTTCAAGTTTTTCAATTTCATCTGTATTTACAATGATATCAATATCCTTAACTGTAACATTAAATCCTCTTAATTTTAGCATTAACGATGCGCCTAAAGACCACTTTAGGTCATAATCATTTAACAATTTTGCTAACTTGATTAAAACTTTCATATGGTTATCTAAACCAGGATCAATGTCTAAGTTTTTGATTCTATTCTTGAATATTGTCACCTTACTTTTCGATAATATATCTCCTAAATGACGATGTTCTTTTGTAAAGATTACTTGTGATATAAACAGAATGACTAGTCCTAAACTTAAAACATAAAAAATGATGAAAACCGTCGTACCAAACCCTTGATAAATACCATATATTACAGCAATATGTGCTAGTTGCCAAGGTAAGAACTTTATAATGTTTCGGATAATCGGATGATAAATCACCTTACTACTTTTGACAACGTTTAATCCCATTATTCTTTTGCCAATACTTCCATACTTACTCTTTATTTCATAAACAATAGAAAAAATACATATTGGTATCACCGTAGTCAAAGCAGCTATGAATTGTGTGCCCATTTGCGTGATTTCAGGAACTTTTCCAAAGAAAACAAAATAAAATAGGATTGTTATAGAGAGTAATAATACAATGTACAAACTCATAATCAGCCAATCAATTAAAAGGGCTGTAAATCTTTTCCTTATGTAATTAAGCCTCATAAAACCCTCCTTACTTTTTTTTGTGGAATATAAAATAGTGTCTAAATTTTGTCTTGTCTTTATGGACTTTATCTGTTTTTGTGCTAAAAATTTCATATTTTTAACAACTCAAATATACCTGTTACATCATTTATTTTTTTATAATAAATCTTATAATATTTCTTAAGTTCACTATTTCGATATATATTTACTATAGGATAATATTCTTCATCATCCCAAATAGAATCGTATTTCTCCTGTAGTTGTTTAATATCTTTTGTGTTAAGCGTTGATACATCACCAATAATAATCATTCCATGGTCACTAAGATAATCATAAACATTTAGAAGAAGATCTATATGATTTTGATAGTCAAGATGATGAATCGAATAATTGAAAATGATAAAATCATACTGATTATTCAACTTAGCTAGAGAGTTTTGGAAAGTATCACATATGAACATTGCATTTGGCATTTTGCTTTTTGCCAAGTCTATCATTTTATCTGATAAGTCTACACCTGTTATATTGTATCCTAAATCATGTAAAGGCCCCGTAATTTCTCCTGTACCAACACCCATATCTAGAATACGTGCATATGGTTTTTTCGTAATCATATCAATAATTTGATATTTGACTTTAGAATATCCCGCAAAAGGATATGTTACTTCTTTTTCTGATTTAATGACACTTTTATTATAGTTGGTGACCCAGTTATCAAACAAATCTTTTCTTATTTGATCCTCAACATTTAAGATGAGTTGGATGTTTAAATCATCCTTATTTTCTACTCTAAATCCATTTTTATAATGGAAATTTATTGATTTATGATTATGATTTCTCACTATGGAATAGATGGTTTTGATGTTGTCTCGTTTTAACTCATACATTACTTTATTAAATAACTTACTAGCGTAGCCTTTATAATAATAATCTCGATGCGTTTCTAAACCCTCTAGATAATATTGATTATCAACAATCACTATCCTACAAACAGATACAATCTTTCCATCATCATCCCGTAATATATAATAAGCATAGAAGTTCTGATTTTTTTCACAGCTTTTTAAATAATCAATATAGTCCGTTTTAATACCAGCTCTAATATCTTCAATGTTAGGTTCTGATAAATCATATCCTCTATCTTCTTCAAGTCCTTGATTAAGAACATCAAACCATTGCTCGATTTCTGTTTGAGATAAATTGCTAATTCTTTGCTTATTCCAAATTTCAAACACAAAGCCACCTCTTCTTATAAATTATACCATCTAATGTATAATAATAAAGTTGTAAAATTAGAAAGGTGGCAAATAAATGAATTACACATTAGAGTTAAAAAAGCGTATCACTAAAAAATACCAGAAAGGAGAAAGCGTCTCAAACTTATCAAAATATTATAATATTCCCAGGACCTCTATCTATAACTGGATAAATAAACTTTCTAAAAAATCATTTCATGAATTATCTATCAGTAAAAGACAACTTTATGAGTATCAAAGAAAGATAGAAAAACTTAACAGAGAGAATCAAATCCAACATTATATAATATCAAATCTTAATATCCCTAAAAGAAATAAGATTGATTTGGTATATTTACTAGAAGAAAAATAATATCCAATCAAAGCAATTTGCAGGGTACTTAATCTAAATACTTCTACATTCTACCATGATAAGAATAGAAAACCTGTGGTATATCAAGTTGATGAAGAAGATGAACAATTTAAACCATTAATATTATCTATATTTAATAATTCAGCTGGTAGATTTGGCGGACGTAAAATTCGTATCTTATTGAAAAAGATAATTATGTGATCAGTCACGCTCGTGTCGTCAGATTAATGAATGAAATGAATCTTAAACCCAACCAACCTGATGAAAACTATAATAATTATCATAAAAGGAAATAATAATATAAACCAAACATAATTTCCAAATCCGATCATTATCCAGAAGTTAATAAAATTTGGGTTAGCGATATCACATATATCCGCGTGAGGAAAGAACACTATTATTTGACTGTAATTATCGACTTATATTCTAGAAAAGTTATAGTTCATAGTTTGGCTAAAACTTTAGAAGCCTCAGAATTAATCAATCTAATGAAAAAGACGTATTATATTCGAAACAATCCTAAAAAGTTAATATTCCATAGCGATCAAGGACAACAATATACATCCAAATCATTCAAAAGTTTACTCAAAGAAAATGAAATTACGCAATCATTTTCCAAGAAAGGTTGTCCCTATGATAACTTAGTTGTCGAGAGTTTCTTTGCGAGTTTAAAGAAAGAAGAAATTCATCGTCACATCTATAATAATTTTGAGGAATTAGAAAAAGTTATTGACGAATATGTTGTCTTTTTTAACACACAGCATAGCAGAGCATACTTTATAGAAATGATTAAAGAAAAATAAAAATGTGAACCGAGTAGATTAACTCTACCGGTTCACATTTTTTAAGATTGTTTAGATGATTTTCCGAATGTATCAACCTTCATCTTATCTTTAAGAGAGTGAGAAATACTACCTGGACCGCCTATACAACCGCCTACACATGACATACCTTCAATAAAATGACCAATGTTGACATGGTTTTTAATTTTGATTAATGCTTTTTTACATTCATCTATTCCATTACAAGAGAAGGGCTCAAATTTAAAACCTTCGATATTTTTTTTGTTTACTTGATGCTGAATCGATTCAATCAAACCACCACTTCTTGCGAATATACGACCGTAATAACTGGCATCATTAATTGCAATCGATTCACATGCTGATATATCAATATGTTGACTATCAAACAAGGCATCTAATTCTTCAAATGTCAATACAGCATCTATATAAGGAGAGACATTTGGAAGTTTTGCTTCGCCTTTTTTAGCTATACAAGGACCAATGAAAACACATTTGTTATAAGGATTTGATTTCTTAATTAATTGACCTACAACAGCCATTGGAGATAGATTATGAGATATATGCTGCACTTGATCAGGATAATGTTTTTTTATCAATGATACAAAGGCAGGACAACAAGAACTTGTTAAAAAGCCTTTATCAATCAGTTCTTCTGTTTCTCGTTCAGAAACAATATCAGCACCCATCGCGGCTTCTACCACTTCATCAAAACCCAGTTTAATTAAAGCGCCGATGATGTTTTCTGGCATATATTGGTGATATTGGCTGGCAATAGATGGAGCAATAATCGCCACAACCTTAGATTGAACAGTTTTTTTCTGAATATAGTCGATGACATCAATGATATATGATTTATCAACCATCGCTCCAAAGGGACATTGAACCACACATGCGCCACACGATATACAACGTTCATGATCAATCACAGCCACTTTATTCTCATCCATTCTAATGGCGTCAACTTTACAAGCAGCCACACACGGACGTTGATTATTTTTAATCGCTGAATAAGGACATACCTTTGCACATAAACCACATTCAATACATTTTTCCTTATCGATCATTGCTCGGTTATGCGAATCAAATGATATTGCATTTTTAGGACAAACACTTTGACATTTATGAGCCAAACATCCTCGACATCCATTGGTCACTTCATAGCCACCAACTGGACATTCATCACAAGCTATATCGATTACTTCAACGATATGTTTAGATCTCGAACCACCAACTGCGAGTTTTACTCTTTCAGCTAAAATGGCTTGTTCTTTATACACGCAACATCTTGAAATTGGCTTTCTTGTAGGATTAATTGTCTTTGGAATATCCAACAAATGATCATACAACTGATGGTGCCAAGCATGTGTTGCGACTTCTTTTAAAACTTTATACTTAATATACTCTACTTGCGTATCAAACTTTCTCATAATTATCACCTAAAAATAGCTCATTGTTATTTGTTTGCCCATGTCTTTTAATGCATGACTTAATGCTTCAACCAATTGCATTTTAATATTAAACTGTATCGGTAAGTCCGGATTTTGATGTGCAGGATTGATGGCCTGTCCAACATAGAAATGGATGTCCGTTGACTTCTCTATGAGCATTCTAGTTAACAAAGAAGCACCATCCTTTTTATAACCCCATCTTTGATAGGTCTGATTGTCTTTAACATAGTCTTTAATATTTTCTAACACCTTGTTGATGGTAATTACCCCTTCAGTCACTAAATCTACCCCAGGAATAAAAGCAATGGGAGGAATGTTAGGGTCAACATACTCAATGGATGTCTTTAAATCTTGATGCAAATACCTTGCGACCAACTCTGAGGTAGTACCTCCACATATCACCTTTTTTCCTGTCTTAGAGAAAAATAGTTTCATTACACGTTGATCATCAAAATTCTTTTTTGGTGGACCAATCATTAGATGTAAAGGTTCTCTTTTTACGACTCTAGCAATACCTACTGTGGTATCATCGCCAGGTTTATATGCATACAATTTTTCACATTTTTCTAGCAATATTTTAACTAAATTTTTAGCAGTAATATCGGCTCTATAAAAAGCCTTCATATAATCAAAAATTTGCTCTTTCTGCCAACCAAAATTAAATTCATTACCAACCCCAGCATATACACATCCATCACTCATTGAAATAAAAATATCTTCCTCTTTTAATTCTAAAGATGCATAATAAATCTTTTTCCCAGATACTTCTTTCTCAACTCGGCGAATCGGATAATCGATTGAATCTCTAATTAAGATTACTTCAGGGTTATCAAATTCAATGATTTCCACTCGAGTTGAATCAATAAATCTCATCACTGTAAATGTTGAATATGCAATCCCGCGTTTTTTACATATAGGTAAAGTATGAGCTATTGTTTCAATACAATCTTTTAAACTCATACCTTGAGAAATCATTGTCGATATGATTTTGGATGTGAGTGTTGAAAGAATACTTGCTTTAACCCCACTTCCTAAACCATCAGCTAAAACGATGACCAATTGATCATTTTGATTAACGACATCAATATGATCACCACAAATAGGCTCTAGATATTTATTTAATGATCCATAGTCAAATTCAATAAACAAACTATTCATCTAAGATTTGCTCCTTCAAATGTGTTAAAGCAATCTTCGTTTCAGCCGCTGTTTCACCTAATAAAGATGCAATCTCTTGAACAATTCGCATTTGTTTTTCAACCACTTGATCAGTCACTTCAATGGTTTGCTTGCTCATTAATACTTTATTCTTGCGATTGATGATTTCTTGTGAAATATCATCAATGATGATCATTGTAATCCGATAATTATCATCATAAACAATGGTTTCCTTAACTGTTTTTTTGTACTCAGCCAAGTAGACATTTTTATGATTGACTTGAGTGTGTTTATGCAATATATCTTCTAAATCTTTATGATTTAAGATATTAAATATTTTCTCTCCTAAGATATCGCGTCGATGATGAATATTAAATATCCTCTTAGCCATTTTATTAAATTGTTGAATTTCTAATTGTTCATTTAAAACAATAATTCCTGATGGCGTATGATCTAAAATATTATGAAAAAAACTTTCTGCTCTTTCCTTTAGAAAAGGTAAACACATGGTGAAATCGGCCTTACCCTGATGAATCGCTAAAGCTTTCTCTCTACAGGTATTATAGCCACATGATCCACAATTCAGCTCATCCATAGGATTGTTTTTCCCCATTTGTTTTAAAATGCTAGATATCTCTTCAATGGTTGGTTCATTTCTCTTTTTAGTGATTGGCATAAAATATTTCGTTAAACTTTTCGATGTTTTTCTTCCTAAGTTATGCTCACCAGCATAATCAACAATACGCAAATAATCCCTTAAAGGTGTTTTGTGGTGTTTTTCCATAATTGGACCACCGACACAACTCCCCTCACAAGCAGACATCTCAATAAAGCAATGAGTTAGATTCCCTTTTCGTATATCATCTAAAGTGGCCATACATCTTTCAACGCCATCGATTGATAAGTAATGAATATCATCGTTATAATGATTTAAACTTTTAATGATACCACCATTGGTTGGAAAGAATCGCGATTTAAAAGGTTCATCGTCTTTATCACCATTCTTGTACTGATTAAATGACATACCTTTCTCTTGAATCATCATTGACAATTCATCAAAAGTTAATACGGCATCAATAAAACCGGGGTATGAATCTGCTTCATCCTTTTTAGAAATACAAGGACCAATAAATACTACCGCAGCATCTTGATATCTAGTTTTTATATCTTGCCCATGTGCTTGCATAGGTGACTTAACCGGAACTAAATACTCTAATAAATCAGGATAATATTTTTGAATCAATAAATTGACTGAATGACAAGCTGAAGTGATCAAAATAGAAGGTTGATATTGTTCCAAATAATCTTGATAAGAATCTTTAACCCATTCTGCCGCAATCGCTGTTTCTTCAACATCATAAAAACCTAGCTCAATTAATAACTCTCTTAAAACATCAATATCGACACCATCATAATTGGCTATAAAAGATGGCGCAATACTTACTATCACTTTTTCTTTTTGTTGAAGCAATACCTTAACCTTCTCTAAGTCACTCGATATTTCTTTCGCATTTTGAGGACAATGGACGTAACATCTTCCACATAAAATGCACTCACCAGGAACGACTTTCGCTTGATGTGTAGTAAATTCAATTGATTTTACAGGACAGTTTCGGATACATTTATAACAATTTTTACATTGGTTTTTGTTTAATATGATATATTCATTCATGATGATTCAAAACCTTTAACACATAAGTATTAAACACTGTTTCAACATCACTAGGTTCAACAGAAATCATTTGTTGATTAATCGTTACATTCACTCCTTTTTGACACTGTCCCATACAAAACTGCCCAAGTAACTTGACTTCATCTGTCAGTTGATGTTTTTCTAGTAATCGTTGAAATTGCTCCACAATCATTCTTGATCCTTTTAAATGGCATGAACTGCCAATACATATCTTAATAACCATTGTTCTCCTCCATTGATTGTTGAACCAACTTTAATAAGAAGTCTCGTTCAGATTTGATACCACGATTCGATCTAGCCGCTGATACAATTGGAAGCCATGATAAAATTTCTTCTCTTGAGTCATTTGTTAAATCAATATACATGTTTAAATACATTTCAGCCACTGACCGATCAAACTCAACCCATAAATCTAAAAAGGTATTTGCAATATCAGCCAACTTTGGCCCTAAAGAAACATGAGCCCAATCGATAATAAATGGTTGATTATTTTCATCAATGATAATGTTCCCTGGAAAAAAATCACCGTGGCATAAAAATAAATCTGATTTCTTTTGATCTAACGACTGTCTTACAAACATTCTCACTGTTGCACTTAACATTGAATCTTCAATTTTATACCCAAGCTTATCTTTCATTTTGGATAACATCGGCGCTTTAGTATGATGGACTTTAATTTGTAACTCTATAAACTGTTTTAAATATTCATTAAATCTCGATGGATGCTCCTGCATTAATCGCAACAAAGTTTTTCCCTTGATAAATGACAGTTCAATCACCCAATGATTATTTTCTTGATAGACAGCTCTTACCTTAGGGACATTTAAATCCGTTTCTTCTACTTTCGCCAAATTCAAAGCTTCGTTTAAGACCTGTGACTTTTTATAATGATGGTTAAAAACCTTAATCACTCGAGTACCATCTTTATATATCGTTTTATCGGTTCTTACACCAATAATTTTTTCATAATCCATGATTTTTTCTCCGATCGTTATAATGTTTAATCAATATCGACAAAGATACAGCCAAATTTTCGTTTTGGACCACCACATCAGATGGAACATTAAGACGTGTTGGAGAAAAATTCCATATCGCCTTAATACCTGCCTTAATGATTATATCTGATATTTTTTGCGCTTCATCCTTCGGTACAGTCAAAATCGCAACATCAATATGATGCTCTTGGCAATATTCGTTCAACTGATCAACATGTATAAACGATTCCCGAATATCAAAGGCACCAATAATTTCGATATGATATTGTTGGAAACCATGATAGTTATATAAAGAACGACCTAACTTTCCCATACCAATGATCACTGCGTTTGTAGGTTGATCAAAACCCATATACCGCTCTATATCAGCTTTTAAATCGTTTAATATATACCCTACTTTTGGTTTTCCCCCTCGACTGATCTTGGCCAAGTCCTTGCGAACTTGAACTTCTCCTAGGCCTAAATCTTTAGCCAAAATAGAAGCGGATACATAATCACTTGAATATTGACTTAATTGGTTTAAATAGATTGGTAATCTCTCTAAAAAAGCCTCTGTTTGACAATTTTGTAACACTCTATCACGCCCCCATAGATATCTTATCAAAACGGTAATATAAAATATAATATCAAAAATAAATATCGATATATCATTATCGATATATACGTACTGATAAAAGAAAAAGCCAACAAATGTTGGCTTAAAGTTTTAATAAATCTCGTTTTGACTTTATAATTTCTTCCAAAAATTCATGGTCTAATGGAGATAATCGATATGACTTTAAATAAATTAGCACGTCTTTATGTACCTTTGATAAATCATCACACTTAATTTGAACCAAATCGTATTTGTCTAACAAATCATCAGATAAAGGTGATCCCCACATATACGTTGAATGAACCGATGAAAGCAACTCAAATTGACTGGCTCTTTCATAAACAAAAATTCGTCTCTTAATATCATTTGAGAACTCTTCTTTCTTAACATCAACCATCGATAATGATGGCACATAAGGATCAGCGTGAGCAATCTCGATATATTGTGATAAATCTTCTAAGAGAATCTGATCTTTTTGAGCCAAAGGATGATGTCTAGACATAAATAGTTGATAAGAGAATTCTGAAATAACTTCATATTTAAATCCTTTTTCTTTAATCAATGCTTTGAAATAATTATCATAATTGATTTGATATCGAATGATTGCTAAATTGTAATAAGAGTTTAATATATTATTAATCGCCTTTAAAGAGTTGGTTTCTTTATAATAGATTTCACATTTTTTTGTTTGGCTCAACTTCTTTGCGAAATTGGTAAATGCATTTGAGATATAACTCGCTCTTGGTACTGATATTGAAAACTTTGATATAGAAAAATCTTCATTTAAATATAGAGATTCAATATCTCTTACTTCAGATAGAATTTTCTTAGCATAATATAAAAACTCTTCACCTTTAACCGTTAGTTTCATTCCTTTTGGTGTACGCTCAAAAATTTGAATATTTAATGAAGATTCCAAATCCTTCATCGCTCTAGATAAGTTTGGCTGAGACATATAAAGATTTTCAGCTGCTTTTGATATTGACATGGTCTTTTCAATTTCACAAGCATATTTTAAATGTAATAGATTCATCAAATCACCCATCACATTATAACATAACGATTGTTATTTTTAAAGAATATTATTAGCCTAAATATTCTTTTTTTTAGTGATTACTTAGTTAACATTTTGTTGATTGCATCAATGACTTTTGAAGCATCACCAATGATGCCAATATCAGCGACATCAAAAATGGCAGCTGCTGGATTCTTATTGATGGCAATGATTAATCCTGAATCATCCATTCCTGAAACATGTTGAATTGCGCCTGAAATACCACAAGCAATATAAACATCAGGACGAACAGTTACACCTGTTTGTCCGACTTGGCGACTTTTATCAAGCCAACCACTTTCAATCACTGGCCTTGTTCCAGATAACTCACCAGATAATCTTTTAGCAAGTCTTTCACAAATTTTCATCTGGTTGATTGACCCAACACCTCTTCCTACAGATACCAACACTTTAGCATCTTGAATATTAATTTTTTCCTTTTCCTCAAACACTTCTTCAAGTAACTCAATGTTCATATCTGATGGCACCAACACTGATTTAAGTTTGGTGATTTTCGCTTGATGATTTAAGTCGATTTGAGGCTTGACCATAACACCTGGACGAACAGTTGACATTTGAGGACGGTGGTCTGGACAAATGATAGTTGCCATTAAATGCCCTCCAAAAGCTGGTCTTGTCATCAGCAATTGTCGATTTTCATCAATATCTAGTTCAGTGCAATCAGCGGTTAATCCTGTATGCAATCTTGAACTCACTCGTGGTGCTAAATCACGACCTATCGTTGTAGCTCCAATTAATACAACTTCAGGCTTAATTCGATGAATAACTTCAGTTAAGGCTTTTGTATATGGTTCATTGATGTATTTATCCAAAAGCATATCATCCATCCAATAGATTTCATCTGGACCATATTGATTAATGAGTGGTAATAACCCTTCAATTTGATAACCTAAAACACAAGCATATAATGATACGTTTAATTGATTCGCTAATTTTCTTCCTGCTCCTAACAACTCAATTCCCACTTGATGCAAAACACCATCTCTTTGTTCAATAAAAACTAAAACACCTTGATAATTTTCCATAATTTCCTCACAAAACATAGTTTTCTTTTAACTTATCAATAATGATTGTTGCAGCTTCGCCGGGTGAAACGTCAAATATTTTACCGGCTGACTTAGCGCCTTTAGTGAATGATTTCTTCACTTTTGTAGGAGACCCTTTTAACCCTAATTGATCTACAGATATATTTAAATATGAGTTATCCCACACAACAACCAATCCTTCTTGGAAGGCTTGATAGATTTTTCGAACATTCATATATCTTGGCTTATTCAGTTCTTTCAGCACGGTCATTAAACATGGTTTTTTTACCTTTATTCGATAATATCTATCTTCAAAGTCACGCTTCACAATGAAACCATCTTCAATCACATCAATTTGACTAACATAGGCCACACTCGGAATCTTCAAATGTTCAGCAATTTGTGGCCCAACTTGGGCGGTGTCACCATCAATTGCTTGTCTTCCAGCAATCACCAAGTCTGGTTGAATCATTTCAATAGCTTTTGACAAGACCAAACTAGTGACCCAAGTATCGGCTCCGGCGAACAAACGATCAGATAATAAAATGGCCTTATCAACGCCCATCGCTAAACATTCTCTTAAAGCCTTATCTGCCTGTAATGGCCCCATTGTTAAAGCAATGATCTCACCACCTGATTGTTCTTTGATTCTAAGTGCTGCTTCGACTGCTGCCAAATCATCAGGATTGATGATAGATTCAACACCCTCGCGTATCATCGTGCCTGTCACTGGGTCAATTTTAACATTCGCTGTATTTGGTACTTGCTTAACACAAACAACTATTTTCATTTCGATTCCTCCTATTTCAACAAGTATGATGCAATGACCATTTTTTGAACTTCTGAAGTTCCTTCATATATTTCCGTGATTTTTGCATCACGCATCATTCGCTCCACTGGATATTCTCTTGAATAACCATATCCTCCATGAAGCTGTATAGCTTTATTTGCCATTTCTACAGCAACTTCAGAAGCATACAACTTTGCCATCGCAGCCTCTTTGCTAAAAGACATTTTATGTTGTTTATTGTAAGCTGCTCGATAAGTTAATAGACGTGCTGCATCAATTTTTGTCGCTAAATCAGCTAAAACAAACTGTGTGTTTTGAAACTGTGAAATTGTTTTATTGAATTGTTTTCTTTCTTTAACATAGGTTAGGGTTTCGTTCAAAGCTCCCTTGGCAATTCCACAAGCTTGAGCTGCTATTCCGATTCTTCCTGAATCTAAAGTACTCATAGCTATTTTAAATCCATAGCCAGGTTTCCCTAACATATTCATTTCAGGTACTACAACGTCTTCGAATATCAACTCACAGGTTGATGACCCCCTAATACCCATTTTCTTTTCCTTTTTTCCAACCGTAAAACCTTTCATTCCTTTTTCCAAAATGAAAGCACTAATTCCTCTTGTTCCTAATGTCCTATCAGTCATGGCCATCACAATAAATACATCAGCATACTCAGCATTTGTAATAAAGATTTTCGAACCATTGATGATATAGTTATTTCCATCCTTAACCGCAATTGTTTCTTGTTTTGATGCATCAGTTCCAGCGTTTGGCTCAGTTAAAGCAAAAGCTCCGAGTTTTTCTCCAGAGGCCAAAGGCTTCAAATATCTCTGCTTTTGATCTTCCGTGCCATACTCGTAAATCGGTCCCGCACATAGTGATGTATGTGCCGAAAGAATAACTCCAGTCGTCGCACAAGCTTGAGATAGTTTTTCTACAGCTAAAATATATCCTATATAATCACCATCAACGCCACCGTATTGATTCGGAAAAGGAATTCCCATCAAACCCACTTCAGCCATTTTCTTTACAGTTTCTTCAGGGAATCTTTCTAACTCATCAATTTCACTTGCCAAAGGCTTTACTTCATTGAGTGTAAAATAATCCAACATTTGTTCTAACAACAAGTGCTCTTTATCAAAACTTAAATCCATTTTTTTCACCTCAAAATATGAATATTTATTCACTATAATTATAGGTGATAATTTAATATAAAACAATAACTCAAGGTATATAAAAAAGTGATGTGCTTATAACATATCACTTATACCTAATTGAACAATTAAGTTTCTAAATAATGAAAACAAATTCTCTTTTTACTCATATTTGTCAACAACTCATAGGTAATGGTTTGAACCGTTTTTGCCATGAAATCTAAAGACTTATTTAATCCAAAAACCTCGACTTGATCGCCAACCGAAAGATGAACATCAGTTGCATCCATCGTCACGCCCATGCATACACGCCCAACCATAGGCAAAGATTATTGTTTAAATACAAAGAAGTCTTGATTCGAAAAAAGCCTTTGGTAGCCGTCTGCATAGCCAATGCCAATAGAAGCAAATACTCGTGGCTGTTCAACTTTGTATGTATGTCCATAACTTACCCCATCACCAGGCAATACCTTCCTTATCGCTATAACCCTAGCCTTCACTTCCATGACCGGAAGAAATGGCTCATCGGTTTGAACCGGTGGGTAACCATACAAAGCAATCCCACATCTAACCATATCCAAACTGTGGTTAGGAAACTTAATCGTCGAAGCACTATTTGAACAATGTTTAATACCTAAATCACGACCTTTTCCTTCTAATCTTTTTATCAAGGTTTCAAATAAATGAAACTGTTTAAAGTGATATGGTTATTCGTTTCATCGGCACAGGCAAAATGTGTATAAAAACCCTTGAAAGTTAGATTAGGCAATTGATCGATTTGAATCACTTCTTCAATGGTTTGATCAAGGCCTGTTTCTTGATGACAATAAATACCAAAACGACTCATTGCTGTATCAATAATCAAATGAACATTGATGGGAATATTGAGTTCATTAATCTGTTTAGCATAATCTAATGAATCAATGGTTTGAACCAAATCATATTCTTTGATCATAGGGATTTGCTCAATGGTGGTTTTACCAAGAATTAAAATGACATCTTTAATTCCTGCTTTTCTTAGTTCGATGGCTTCGAACAAATCAGCCACCGCAAAAAACTCCACATAAAACAGAAAGTAGAGTTTGCATAATTTAGCACTCATAACACATTGAATAACAAAAAAATCTGTGGTATATATAAAGTGCGACTTGGTCGCAACTTATCCCTTACATAGCATGTGTGGATTTACACACACATCCCCTTCCTTAAGATCGCCGAGAGGCGGTCTTTTTCTTTGCTTAATATCAAAAGTTCAAGTCCCCCCAACTCCACAATTCTTCTAGTTTTTTTTCAAGTTCAAGTCCCCTCTGCTCTTGAACACTATTGTACATGTATTTTTACTATTAAAATAGAAAAAACAGGTGAATAATCACCTGTTTCACTGTATATATCACAATAAGTCTATCACCGTTAAAGGCCTTTAATTAGGACTTAAACGGTATAAATAAACTTAGTAATAACAAGTTGTCTTGTCTTTATGGACTATATCACTGTTTTTGATAACCTCTATAGGAACTTTACTATAAATGCTGTTAAAAGTTCATATTATTTATTTAAATTAGATAGCAATTCTGGTATATTTGCTGTAGCAATGTCATAAATGATATTCAGTCTAATACCTTCGTATTCATGTGATATCATATTTCTTAAGCCAATAATGCTTGGCCAATGAATAGAATTATAAATTTGTTTTGTCTCATCTGAAAGTTTCTTTGCTGTTTCCCCGATTTGTTCTAAATTTAATATAACTGCATCGACTTTCTCGTCATTGTTCTCAAAGTCTGTGAATGTATCGACTTCTTCCATATATCTGCAAATTTTCTTTGCATACTTAATGATACGATCAATATATATCTTATCTTTCATAAATCAACGCTCCTGACTTTTTAATTTCTTCATCAATTTTCGAATATTCTTGAACAGTTTTATTACTTAGAACTTCCACTTTTTTCTTTAAATTTTCTCTTAGTTGTTCAACAAATTCAAAATATTTTAAACCGTATAAATCAGACTCCATATATAGATCAACATCACTATTTTGTGTAGCTTGACCTTTGACATATGATCCAAACAAATATACTTTTTCAATATCATAATTTTTAGCTATTTTACTTATGTTTTCTTTTATTGTTAAAAATGACAAAACACCTGAGGATTCATCGATCTTAGCATATTCTTCCATTTTTACTCTTAGTAACCTATCCATAACTAAATCAATTGTCCACTCGCTGGGTTTCCTTACTTCTTGTTCCCAGTTTCTTAATGTTTTTACTGGTATTCCAGTTAATAATGAAACTTGTTCTTGTGTTAATTCTAAGTTTTCTCTAACTATTTTAATATTATTAGACATAGTATTCACCACCTACAGTAATATTATATACTCCATTGGGGTATTTGTCAATTAATTTGTACCCCGTTGAGGTATCGAATAAGTTTTCTCACACTTCAAAAGAGAAGCTGTTTATCCTAGTTATCCTTTTCCAACAGATCAAGCTTACAAACTAAATGTACATGAATATATGGATTATTACAATAAGAAAAGACTGCATTCAAGTATTGGTATGATTCCATCTAATCTAAAAAGAGGGACTATATAAAAAAGCTAACACATAAAATATCATGTGTCAGCTTCGATTATTAAAAATATGTCTTGTCATTACTAAGTTTACGTCAATTTCAAGTACCCCTGACCTAAGTTTACTTTTTTTTGCGTATATAGTTAGAGATTTATGTAAATTTTTCTAAATTCTATAACATGTGGGTAATATTGACTTATTTTATCAAAGAATATATTTTCATAAAAAAAGCTCCTTAAAGTTCTAGGAGCTTCATTTTTATCTTAGATGCAATCTTAACACCATGCTGTGTATTTAATTACTTTCGTCATCTTCTAACTAAACACTGAGTAAAATCAGTAACTATCTGATCTAACTTTGAAATGTTCAAATTAGTTTTAGAATGAGTGTATTGGGTGCCGCCATACCCACTGCATATTCTCTCCCCCATAACACGATTAGTTATCAATATTTTTGATCTTTCTTATAACGAATATCACAGTAAACCATGTTGTAATTATATATATTAATAAATATATCAATGGAATTATAGTTTCATCAACACGCTCAAAACCTTGAAAAGTCAAACCTAACGTTGATAATGAAGTAAATAATTCGATAACTCCAAAAAAAATAAATAATTTACCAAATTCAACATTTGCAATTTTCCATATCTTTTCACTCGACAAAGACTTTTCAGTTCTAAATCCAAATATTCCATTTCTTTTTGGTGTAAATTTGAAAAATATAATTCCTAAGATTATCTTTAGAACCACAAAAGTTTCTAAAAAAATCCAAACACCAATTATTGTCCAATATAGCATTCAAACCCCTCCATTAGTACTGCAATCTCTACGCCCACCATAGCAAACTAGTAATTATCCTTTTGTACCCCCATAGTTGTTCATGTTATTTTAAGTATAGCACGAGATAACACGTTTTAAAATACAAAATGGGATATTCATCTTATTTGCTTGAAAATTACTTCTACTAATGTCTAGTATCTCTACGAATAATAACTCCCCTAAACTCCATGGTTTTTGGCAATATCATTGAAATCCAAATCTCCTCAAGTACTATTTCCATAAATTAGCGATAAACTAATCAAAACTGCTCATATTTTTAGTTTATTTATCCTTTTAATGAGTCATTTATGTAACAAATAAAAAAAGTTTATTCTTATAAACCGCTAAACAAAGGCATTAAACCTATGTTTTAGGGTGTGAAATAAACTTTAATAGTTGAAATGTCTTGTCATTATGGACTTTATCACTGTTTTTGATAACCTCTAGACTAACTTTACTACAACCTCTAGACTAACTTTACTATAAATAATGCTAAAAGTTCATATTTTAGTTGTTTTAAAATCACGAAACTATAATCACATTCCACAGGTTATAATAGGCTTAATAATAGAAATATAACTAGTCCCTTATTGTTTTATATATTGATATTAAAGCTACAATCGTAATTTGTGTTAGTTGACCTATTTTGATACATTTACGCACCATTATTAAAAATCTGTGCACCTCTTCTCTCACTAATTATATAAAATAATAACTATTGTTCAAAAATTATAATATTTCAAAAAATATGCAAATCATTTGTTGAGTTATTTTGATGAGAATTGTTTTCTTTGATTGCCAAGTATGTTCCGAAAATCATTAATATAAACGCTATCCCAAAAACTATAGACAACGAATCTTTTAGCACAATAAAAGAGAAAATGGATCCAACAAAAGGTGCAATAGCATAGAATGCACTGGTTCTAGCTGCCCCAAGTTGTCTTTGTGCACTAATATAAAAGTACAAACTCATTCCGTAAGAAACGAATCCAAGTAATAACGCCAGTATAACAAAATACCATACTACAGATGCTTGATTCACTACTAATGCGATAATCAACGACCCCAAACCTGAGCCTAGACCTTTAATAACAACAACATGTAGAGGGTTACCTTTTGATAACATTCTAGTACAATTGTTTTCCAGACCTCAGCTTAAACTTGCTCCTAATACAAAAAGCGCTCCAATTGATATATGAAATCCGGTAAAATCTTCGAATGTAAGCATAGCTCCCGCAAGTACGATAAGAGATATAGCAACCCACATTTTTCTCCCAACAATTTCTTTAAAAAAAATCATTGCAATGATTCCTGTAAAGACAATCTCAAAATTATTTAGCAACGACGCTGTAGATGCGTTAGTTGTTGTTAACCCAATCATTAAAAGTATTGGGGCAATAATATCTAGGGCAATCATTAGTATGATGAATTTTAGGTCTCTTTTCTTAAATTCATTGACAAACCTTGATTTTCTTTGTGATTTGGTGAACAAGACTACAAATAGCATTCCTATACCCGCTCCAAAATACAATAAGGATGACAATAGATAAGGTGAAATATGTACAAGCAAAAGTTTTGAGAGTGGTGTTCCAAACCCATAAAATAATGCCGCCAATATGGCATATACAATAGCTATGTATCTTACACTTTTATTCCTAAGCATTTGGTCACCCACCTTATAATATTATCTTGTCATTAACGAATTCTTCATTTTTCCACTTAAAAAAATTGACATTGATCTCTTCACATAGATTTAGATTATTTACAATTAAAATTCTTGATATTTGATCAATCATAAGAAACATATAATAAGTGTAAAGGATTGAGGAATCAAGTCCCCTATATTTCATATTATTTCAAATAAAACTGAGTTTAATCTCTTAAAGTGATTTATCATACTTATAGTTTAACACTCTCATTGCATTTAAAACAGCTAATAACGAAACACCGACATCGGCGATTACGGCCTCCCACATAGTTGCTATGCCTAAAGCTCCTAAAGCCAAAAACATGAATTTGATTCCTAATGCAAAATAAATATTTTGCCAGACAATTTTACGTGTTCTCTTAGCCACAAATACGGCAGTCCCAATTTTCGATGGTTCATCATTCATGATTACAACATCAGCTACGTCTATTGCAGCATCAGCACCAAGTCCACCCATGGCAATACCAATATCAGATCTAGCTAAGACTGGCGTGTCATTAATTCCATCTCCAACAAAAAATAGTTTTCCTTTTTTTGATTTTTGTTTTAATAATTCTTCAACTTTGATAAGTTTATCTTCTGGTAATAACTCACTATAAACTTCATCAATCATAAGTTCTTTACCTACAGAATCTGCCACTAATTTCTTATCACCTGTCAACATCACAATCTTTTTTATTCCAAAGGATTTAAGCATTTGAATAGCTGTTTTGGAATCCTTCTTGATTTGGTCAGATACTACGATATTTCCTGCATATTGCCCGTCAATTGCAATATAAAGAATTGATCCAAGTGATTTCGACTCTTGAAAATCAATGCCTTCTTTATCCATAAGTCTTGCATTCCCAATCAAAATTTCCGCACCTTGATACATTGCTTTTACACCATGTCCTGAAATTTCTTCAACTTTTGATAGAAGATTTTGATTGATTTCTTTATTATATTTACTTACAACAGATACAGCTATAGGATGATTAGAATAACTTTCAACATAAGCAGCTTTTTCTAATAATTCCTCATTAGACAATCCATTCATCGTATTGATTTCAGTAACAGTAAACGTTCCTTCTGTTAATGTACCAGTTTTATCAAATACTGCAATCTCTATATCATTTAGTGCTTCTAAGAAATTCCCACCTTTTACTAAAATACCGTTTCTAGACGCAGCTCCTATACCACCGAAAAATCCTAGAGGAATAGAAACAACCAGCGCACATGGGCATGAGATAACCAAGAAAATAAGTGCTCTATAAATCCACTCATCAAATGTAGCTCCTTCAATTAGCAATGGTGGAATGAATGCTAGAAGGGCTGCAATTATAACTACAATTGGAGTATAGACTCTAGCAAATTTTGTGATGAATTTTTCAGTTGGCGCTTTTTTACTTGATGCGTTTTCAACAAGCTCAAGTACTTTCGAAACTGTGGATTCACTAGATAATTTAGTAACCATCACTGTTAGCACCCCATTAATATTAATACAACCTGAGAGTACTTGTTCACCCGGAAATACACTTGTTGGAACAGATTCACCAGTTAAGACCTTCGTATCTATTGTTGATTTGCCTGTTATAACTTCTCCATCAAGTGGAATTCTCTCACCAGGTCTAATAATCATGATCTCGCCGATTCCTACTTCTTCAATACGCATTTCCACTGAGTTCTTCCCATTTTGTATCATTGCTGTATCAGGTCTTATATCCAACAATTTCTTTATAGATCTTCTTGAACGGTTCACTGCAATATCTTGAAAGAACTCTCCAATTTGAAAGAATATCATAACAGCCACAGCTTCAGGATGCTCTCCAATAATAAAAGCACCTACTGTAGCAATTGTCATCAGAAAATTTTCATCAAAAACTTTTCCTCTGAAAATATTTTTAAACGCCTTGAGTACAACTTCCCCACCTATAATAAAATAACTTAATATAAGAAGTACATAATGTGGCAGGGTGTCTTCTTTAACAAACAAAGCACTAATAAATAACAATATTCCTACACCAAAAATAATAAGATCTTTTTTTAATGTAGATTCATCAACTTCTTCAACATCACTATCGCCACCTTGATTTATCTCACTGATGGTAACCCCAGGTTCCAACTTACTAATTATTTTTTGAGTGATGTCTATAATTTTATTTTTCTCTGACACGTTAGATAACACTAATTTTAATTTTTTAGACATGAAGTCAACGCTGGCATCTATTATGCCATCTGTTTTAATTAATTTATCTTCGATTTTAGCAGCGCAATTTGCACAATCAAGACCTTCTATCGCAAATAATAGATTTGTGCTAATTTCACAAACTTCAGTGCTACTTTCTTCGTCTTTTACTATTTTCTTTATTTTGCTGAAAAGAGTTTCAGAATCATATGATTTTTTCGGTGTGATCGTGATTTCTTTTGTGACAAAGTTCACTGAAGCCACCTCAACATCATCTAGTTTATTCACTTTTCTTTCAATTCTATCTGCGCAACTTGCACAACTCAAATCGGATAAACTGTATTTAATATCTTTCATTTTTTTCTCCATTCTATTTATGAGTTATATGATTTAACCCTTGTTTTATCACTGTATGTACATGCTCATCATCTAATGAGTAATAAACAACATTTCCTTCTTTACGAAATTTAACTAGTCTTGCTTGTCTTAGGACCCTAAGCTGATGAGATACTGCAGAGCGAGAAATATTAATCACTGTCGATAAATCACAAACACAAAGTTCAGTCTCTTCCAAAGCAAGAATTATTTTCATTCGAGTAGAATCACTAATAGATTTGAAAAAATCTGCTAGATCAAAGATAATCTGATCTTCAGGAAGTGTTTCAATTGCTTTGCTAACTTTTTCTGGATGAACAACATTACACGTGCAAACATCATTTACATTTGTTTTAGACATAAAACGCTCCAATCTATGTGAGAAGTTGCTCACATACGATACATATTATCAAATCTCATTCTTTTTGTCAATTTTTTTGATTATTATTGGTTTGAATATATAGCGGTGCATTTTCCATTAACACATTATATTTTTACATATTTACTTGTAATCGTGTAAATGGTTGAGTAATCGTGTAAATGGTTGGGTAATCGTTAAAAGGTTGAACGAATTAAATAAATATGCCCTGCAAAAAATCTATATTGAACCTAAACAGGCCATATGGAATTTGGAATATAGGGAGAAAACGCCCTTTCTGCATGAAAAAAAGGCCTGATACTTTTGTATCAAACCTATGCTTTCAATATGGTGGAGCTGAGGGGATTTGAACCCCTGTCCAAAATAGCCAATCATTTAACCTTCTACATGCTTAGTAGATTGCAAAGTTTCGATAAACACACGCCAACCTACACACAAATGTTTATCTATTCTTATTCATCTCATGAATACCCTTAAGAAGGCAGGGTCATACACTATTCTATATTTCTGGAATTCAAGACAGGTCTATAGACAAACCTGAATGAATTTGCAGCTTCTTCTTAAGCTGCGTAAGCGTAATTTTGATTTCCGGTTATATTTAACCATGCATTTTTATATCTGCCGATAGCATGCTAGTCAAACTCGAACTACCCTGTCGAATCCAGAACAGCCCCATATTAGTAAAGTGCTTTTTGAATTCTCTTTTCAGCATCTTCACTTTTTTTGCTTTGACGTTTATCGTATAGTTTTTTACCTTTAGCTAAGACAACTTCAACTTTACATAATCCGTCTTTTAAGTATACTCTTTTTGGAACTAAAGTCAAGCCTTCTAATTTAAGTTTTTGTTCTAGTTTTTTTATAGTGTGTTTATGTGCCAATAACTTCTTTTTTCTTTTTTCTTCATGATTAAACAAATTTCCGTGATCATATTTTGATACATGCATATTAATAATCATGAGTTCAAAATCCTTTGTAATGGTTACATAAGACTCATTAATAGAAAACTTACCTTGTCTAATTGATTTTATTTCAGTACCTTTTAAGACAATACCAAATTCAAATGTTTCCAGTATATGATAATCATGACTGACTTTTTTATTATGTGCTAATACTTTCATATACTCCCCCTAAACGAGCTCGAAGTCAATTTTACCTAGAACTTTATTAACTTTTACAAGTTTAACTCTTACTTCCTTACCTATATTATAACTTGTATTGGTAGAAAGACCAATTAATTTCATATTTTTCTCATCATATTGCATTTCTTCTTTGAAGGTAGAAATATGAACCAATCCTTCGACAGTGTTAGGTAATTCAATAAATACCCCAAACTTAAGTACAGATGAAATGACACCATCAAATTCTTGATTTAAAAATTGTTCCATATATTCTGCTTTTTTAATGTCCATGATTTCTCTTTCAGCATCCATGGCAAGTCGCTCTTGTTTAGAAGATTGTTTGGCTATGTCATCTAATTTAGAAATCATATGATCATTAGTTTTCCTATGGTTATCAAAAAGATATCTTCTAAGATTTCTATGAACAATTAAGTCAGGATATCTTCTGATAGGTGAAGTAAAATGTGTATAATGTTCAAAGGCTAAGCCATAATGACCTAAACTTTCTTTAGCATATCTAGCCTTGGACATTGATCTTAATAATAAAGTATTAATGACTTTTTCATATTTAGTATCTTCAACACTTTTTAATAGTTTTTGTAATAATTCTTGAGACATTTCTTCATCTATTTCAATATCAATACCTAATTCCTTTACCATGGTGAATACATGATTGATTTTATCCTCATTAGGTAGTTCATGAACACGATAAATAAAGGGTAATTCTAAATGATTGATGTGTGACGCTACAACTTGATTAGCAACCAACATAAACTCTTCAATCATTTGTTCTCCTATACCTCGTTCTTGTACGATCATATCAGTGATTTTACCAGATTGGTTAAAAATAAATTTTGGTTCAATAGTCTCAAAATTAATAGATCCCATTTTTTCTCTAACAGCTGATAAAATATCTTGAAGTTCTTTCATTTCTAATACATTTTGATAAATATCTTTATACTCTTCAATGATTTCTTGATCTCCAGCAATCATTTTATTAATATTGGTGTAAGTCATTTTGTACTGACTATGAATAACTGAAGGATAAATTTCATAATGAATGACTTCGCCAAATTTATTAATTTCCATTTGGCAGGTCATGGCTAAACGATCTACATTAGGATTTAATGAACAAATACCATTAGATAAGGCTTTTGGCAACATGGGTATAACTGAATCAGCTAAATAAACTGAAGTTCCTCTTTCATAAGCTGCTTTATCTAAAACCGAGTCTTCTTTCACATAATGACTAACATCGGCAATATGAACCCCTAAGACATAGTTCTTATCTTTTGTTTTCTTAATTGAAATTGCATCATCTATATCTTTGGTAGATTCTGAATCAATGGTAAAGATTATTTCATTTCTTAAATCTTTACGATCTTGCATTTCTTCTTTCAAGACTGTTTGCGGAAGACTATTTGCATATTCTAATTCTTCGGGACTAAATTCATTATTTAACCCATACTTATGTGAAATTTCCAAAATTTCAATACCATCATCAGTCGCATTGCCTAAAACTTCTAAAAGTTTGACTCTTTTGACGATAGGGTGCGTATAATCAATGATTTCAGTTTTAATGATTTGATTATTATTGACTTTTTTTCTATCCTTATATTCTAGTTCAAAGATAATATCTAAAGAATAACCTTTAGGGAATACTTGTCCTTCAAAATATTCACCTATGATTGTTTTCATTTTTCTTTCTAATATTTTGACTACTTTTCCTTCAATTTTTAAATTAGATTTTCTTCTTGTTATCTCAACTAAACATAAGTCACCATTCATAGCTGTTAAAGATTTACCTTGAGGAATATAAATATCTGCTTTATCTTCCAATACCAAAAAACCATAACCTTGATGTTTTAAATCCAAGATACCTTTTTCATATCTTGAATTATCTATGTCATGATAAAGACCAGATTTATCACGATAAATCTTCATCTCTTTTTCTAGAATATTAAGATACTTAGTCAGTTCTTGAAAGTCTTCTCCAGATTTCATATTTAAAATCTTGGCTATATGATTTAAGCTTCTTTTCTTATAATTTAGTTTTTTTATGGTATGGTAAATCTTGTTTTTCATAAATTCTCCTTTTATTCCAATTAAAAAAGAACACGTGATGTGTCCTTTTGAATGTTATAATACTGTCGCTAAAATCGCAAATAAACCAAATATTAGAGCGAATCCTAAAGTTAATCTTGCCATAAATAACTCTGGACCTCTTTGTTTTTGGTTTTTAAATAAATCTGATTTTTCACCTGAAAAAGTATTTTTAACATCATTCTTAGACTCTTGTAACATCACTAATCCAATTAAAATTGCTGATATAGCAAATAATATCCAATGTAAAGCTGTCATAATTTGCCCTCCTTAACGTACATATCTCTGTATCGTTACTATTATAACATAAAAAAGTATTTTTGGAAGAACCAAAAATACTTTTTTTATGCTATGTATTATGATTCTAATTATTTAAGGTTATAGAACGAATCTTTTCCTAAATATTCAGCAACTTCATCTAGTTCTTCTTCAATTCTTAATAATTGATTGTATTTTGCAATACGATCTGTTCTAGATAAAGAACCTGTTTTGATTTGTCCTGCATTTGTAGCAACTGCGATTTCAGCAATTGTTGTATCTTCTGTTTCACCAGATCTATGAGAAACAACAGCTGTATAACCAGCTCTTTTTGCCATTTCAATTGCGTTAAATGTTTCAGTTAAAGTACCAATTTGGTTAACTTTAATTAGAATTGAGTTACCAACACCTTCTTTGATACCTCTTTCTAATTTTTTCGTATTGGTAACGAATAAATCATCACCCACTAATTGAACTTTTTTACCTAATTTTTTAGTTAATTTAGCCCAGCCATCCCAGTCATTTTCATCTAATCCATCTTCAATTGAAATAATAGGATATTTTTCAATTAAATTCGCATAAAAATCAACCATTTCAGCTGAATTTAATTCTTTTCCTTCACCTTTTAACTCATAAACTTTTTTGTCTTTATTGTAGAATTCAGACGCTGCTACATCCATAGCTAAAACAATATCTTGACCTGGTTTAAATCCAGCTTTTTCAATAGCTTCAATAATGACTTTTAAGCCTGCTTCGTTAGACTCTAAATCTGGTGCGAATCCACCTTCATCACCAACTGCAGTATTAAAACCATATCCAGATAAAACTTTTTTAAGATTATGGAATACTTCAGCACCCATTCTTAAAGCTTCTCTAAATGTTTTAGCTCCTACAGGCATAATCATAAATTCTTGGAAATCGACATTATTATCCGCATGTGATCCACCATTAATGATATTCATCATTGGAGTTGGTAATTGTTTAGCATTGAAACCACCTAAATACAAGTATAAAGGTAAGCCAACAAAATCAGCTGCTGCTCTAGCAACCGCCATTGATACACCTAAAATAGCATTAGCCCCTAATTTAGATTTGTTTTCTGTTCCATCAAGTTCTAACATAATTTTGTCAATAGTTGTTTGGAAAGTAACATCATAACCTATTAAGTTTGGTGCAATAACTTCATTAACGTTTTCAACGGCATTTAAAACACCTTTTCCTAGGTATCTATTTTTATCTCCGTCTCTTAATTCGATAGCCTCATGTTCACCTGTAGATGCTCCAGATGGAACGATTGCACGTCCAAAAGCACCTGATTCTGTAAACACTTCAACTTCAACTGTTGGATTCCCTCTTGAATCCAATACTTCTCTTGCATAAATACTACTAATATTTGGCATAACTATTCTCCTTTTCTAATATGTTTCTTTTAATCCTATATAAATTCCTACTCCGTAGAGTAAATAAGTAATCATGTAATTCAAAATTTGAAAGAGTCCACCTGTGAAAGTAGATTTCAACATCCATAGAAATTCTTCTATATAAATTTGTTCATTTAAAAAGATCTCAGGATATTGAATAATATTAACATCATAAGATGTTGTTATCGTTTGAAGGACTAATACAATCACTGCTTGAATAAACAAACCTATAAATGCAATCAAGACGTAATAGAAATGAGGTATTTCATATAACTTTCTTATTTGTCTTCCTAACCAGCGACTGGAAAGAAAGAAAAAGATAAAAGCTAAAGAAAACCCTATTGATGCATAGATTAAGGAATCAACCAATCCGATTAATATTCCAAATAATATTGATAAAACAACCCCATAAAGTAAGACAAAAACTAAATCCTTAAAGGCTATATTTTTTATGGAACGATCTAACTTATTCAATGATTGATTTTCCTGTCATTGCTTTTGGTTGTTTTAATCCTAATAATTTTAACATGGTAGGGGCTATATCTCCTAAAGCTCCTCCACTTCTTAATTGAACAGATGGGTCTGTCACTATAAAAGGAACTAAGTTCGTGGTGTGGGCTGTGAAGACTGTCCCATCATCATCCAACATTTTTTCACAATTCCCATGGTCAGCGGTTAATAAAGCGATACCACCAACTTCTTTAACCTTATCAACAACTTTTCCAACACATTCATCCACAGCTTCTACAGCTTTTACAGCAGCTTCGATAACACCAGTGTGTCCAACCATATCACCATTAGCAAAATTTAATATCACGACATCATGTATTTTAGAATCTAATTCCCTTAAAACATTGTCTGTAATTTCATAAGCACTCATCTCTGGTTTTAAATCATAAGTAGGAACTTTTGGTGAAGGGATTAAAACACGTTTAGCATTTTTAATTTCTTTATCCACACCACCATCAAAGAAAAATGTCACATGAGCATATTTTTCTGTTTCAGCAATCCTTAATTGATTTAAACCTTGATCTGCAATATAATCACCAAACATATCTGTTAAATCATTTAAGCCAAAAGCAATTTCGCCTTTAACTGAATCAGCATATTTCATTGTTGAGACAAAACCAACATTCTTAGGACCGTTTTCAGTATTTAAATTTGGTGCTTCTTCTGGATTTGAATAAGCAGTCGCAATTTGAATGGCCCTGTCAGGTCTAAAGTTCATGAAGATAATTGAATCATTATCCTTAATCATTCCCTCTTTATCCACAACAAAAGGTATTACAAACTCATCGTTAACTCCATTTTCATATGAAGTCAATACTCCTTGAGCAGCTGAATCAAAATATTCAGCTTTTCCAAAAGACATTGCATCGTAAGCTTTTTGAGTTCTTTCCCAATTTTTATCTCTATCCATAGCATAATATCTGCCAGAAACCGTTGCAATTTTACCATATTGTATATGTTCCATAAAAGCTTCTAACTCTTCAATATAAGTCACAGCTGATTGTGGCCCAACATCTCTACCATCTAAAAATGCATGAACAAAAGTTTTTTTAACACCTGCAGCTTTGGCTGTTCTTATCATGGCTTTGATATGTTCAATATGGGAATGAACCCCACCATCTGACAATAAACCAAAAATATGCAATTTTGAATCATTGCTTATGGCATGATTAAAACCACTTGCATAAGCTTCATTTTCTAAAAATTTGTCTTCTTCTACAGATTTATTAAGTCTAGTCAATGATTGATATACCACACGACCAGCACCAATATTCATATGTCCAACTTCAGAATTACCCATTTGTCCTTTAGGTAAACCTACTGCTTCTCCTGAAGCTTGTAAAGTTGTATGAGGAAAACTATCAAAATATTTATCTAAATTTGGAGTATTGGCTATACTATACGCATTACCTTTTCCTGCATTAGCTAAACCAATACCATCCATTATCACTAAAACTACTGGTTTTTTCATAAAATCACCTCTTCTTGATAACCATAAACATTATACTATAAATGCTTATTTTTTTAAAGTTATATACGCTTTATGTAAACATTTACATTTGATATCTTACATAAGTTTATATATTTTTGGTATAATAAAAAATGGAGGTAGAAAATGAAATTAAATCTTGAAAAATTATATGATATTTTAAACAAAAAAACTGAACAAGGACACATCAATTATGTTGTACCTGATTTATGGAATGCTTGGGATTACCAAGGTGATGAAATCAGAAGACTTCCTAGCCAAGAATTCTTAGTAAATCCTTATAAATTTTATAGTCGTTTAATCAAAGATATATATTTAGAATTTGCAGACAAAAGAAGGAATTATTTAAAATCATTATCATCCATCCATAAGGATCATAAAAATCATCATTGGTTATTGGAATCAGTAGTTTATTCATCTCACATTAGAACTTCTGCTTCTTGGGACCATGATCGATCTTTTTCTTTAGACATTAGTAATTTTGATGGTTTAAAGGAAACAGGTACCTTTATCAAAATGTTAGCCTATCTACCAACCTTGAAACGCATGGGTATAAACTCTATATACTTATTACCAATCACAAAATATTCTACCCAACATAAAAAAGGTGAGTTAGGTTCTCCTTATGCAGTAAGATCTTTCTTTGACTTAGATGAAAATTTAAAAGATCCAATGACAGATGACCAAATGACCATCGATGATGAATTTAAAGCCTTTGTTGAAGCTTGTCATATCCTAGACATGCGTGTTATTATCGATGTCATTCCTAGAACTAACGCAGTTAATAGTGATTTTATTAGAGAACATCCAGAGTGGTTCTACTGGATCAAAGCCGATGAATTAACTAATTATCACTCACCACATGTTGAAACAATTGGTGAAACTATAGCCCCTAAAGAAGAATATTTAAAAGATGTTTTCGAATCGAAAAATGTCAAGAAACATCTTGCAATGTTCCAAAAAAATCCTAAGGAACAAGATCCTGAACTATATAATATAATCAAAGACAAAGAAAACTATTTGGACTTGATTAAAGAAAAATTTAATCTTGTGGTAGCTCCAGCATTTTCTGATTGGATTAATGACCCACAACCCCCATGGTCTGATGTGACTTTCTTTAGATTCTATTTTGATCACCCAGCAGTCTCACAAAAGTATATAGATAAAGACCAAGCGCCTTATATTTTATACGATTCTATAAAAACCAATCTCTACCCAGGAAAAAAACCGAATAAAGAGTTATTCGATATGATTAAAAATATCATCCCATATTTCCAAACAAATTACGGTATTGATGGTGCCAGAATTGATATGGGACATGCCCTTCCAAATGAACTTTTAAAAATGATTATGGCCGAGGCAAGAGCGATCGATCCAGATTTTGGTTTCATAGCTGAAGAACTTGATCCAAGTCATTTTGAACAAGCCAATGAAAAAGGCTATAACGCTGTTGTTGGTAATGGCTTTTGGATGGAAGCTAGATATGAAGAACAAAAATTAAAAGAGTACATCTTCTCAAGTCATAAATACACCCTACCTATGTTTGCTTCTATAGAAACTCACGATACACCTCGGGCAGCGAGTAGAAAAGGTGGTATAGAGTTTGCTAGAATGATTACTGTTCTAAATATGTTTGTCCCTAAAATGATGCCTTTTATTAATTCAGGACAGGAAGTATATGAAGTCCAACCAATGAATTTAGGTTTAGACGCAACTGAACAAGACTTGTATCATTTAGATTCAAATGACTTATTTTACAAAAAATTAGCCTTATTTGATAAATTCGCCTTACATTATATGAATCCTAATAGATGGGAATTATTTGACCACTTAAAGGGAATCGTCGATTTAAGAAAAGAATGGATTGAAGCAATGATTGATCCAAATCATTTAATAAGATTTAATATTTCTAACAACCATACCATTGAGTATGCTTTTGCAAAAGACAATGAGGGATTGATTATCGTTGCTAATACTTCAAATCATGAAATTCATCACAATTTCTCTATTCAACCATTACGACTCATGATTAACAAAAATGATCACCAAGGTGATTTGTTATATTCAACCTACGAACTACCTAGAGACTATGAACACCTTTATGATGAATCTATCTATGTTCACTTACAAGCATTTGAAGTAAAAATTATCAAAATATAAGCAAGAAAAAAAGTTCATTTTCAATAAATGAACTTTTTTTTGTATATACTATAAAAATTTCACTATACAATCTCGTATTTAATTATCTATTAGTCTCTAAAGATTTAACTAAAGCATAAATTCTAACAAGTAAAATTGAATAAAGCATCGCTTCTAAGGGTAATTTAATTATCCTTAAAGGTAATTGAATCAAGTAAGGATGTCCAAATAACTGAGATACCCAAAGAGGCGTTAAAAATACTGAAGTAATCAATAATAATGAAGTCACAAAAAAGATAATTTGGTGGTTGTTATTGTGTGATTTTCTAAAGATTACAAAGATTAACATTAAAATAACAGCCAACAAACTTGAAGTAACTAAAATATAGGCTAAAGATTTACCTAATTCAATGGTTCCTCCTACTTCAAGTCTTAATGTCACATCAGTAATGATTGTGATATCAATCAATAAGATAATACCGGCAATAGCCAATATTGAGCCGACCACAATATTAATTATCTTATATACTTTGTCTTTAAAAGGCATATACTTTAATAAAAAACCAGGCATAAAACCAATAATCATTGCGTTTAACAAGAAACCAAAATGGAAATACGCCAAACCTCCGCCAATGGTCAAACCTAAAACATCTTGAATAATGGCAGATATAAGACCATATAAAGGTCCATATAACAAAGAAATAAGCATTAAAGGTAAGTATCCTATACCAATTCTAATAATAGTTGTTTGAGGCGGTATTGAAATAGAAAGAAACTGAGATAATACAATACCGATTGTAATTAATAAGCCAGTAAAAATAAGTTTTTGTGTTTTATTGTTCATGATGTACTCCTTGTTGAAAATTTTATTGGATTATAATTGTTATCCATTAAAAAACGATTGATCTGAGAAAATGGTTTTGAACCAAAAAAACCTCGATAAGAAGATAAGGGTGATGGGTGAACATTTTCAATAATCAAATGTCTTTTATTTGTAATCAACTTCTTTTTTGTTCTCGCATAAGACCCCCATAATACAAAAACCATAGGATCACTTTTATCATTTAATAAAGAGATAATTTTATCAGTAAATTTCTCCCATCCACGATCTTTATGAGATAGGGGCTGACTATGTCTAACTGTCCAAATTGAATTGATTAATAATACACCCTGTTTTGCCCAAGAACTTAAGTCTCCGCAAGTATTATCGATACCTATATCGTTCTTAAGTTCTTTAAAAATATTTTTTAAAGAAGGCGGCAAAGCTATCTCATCCGGTACTGAAAAAGCTAAACCCATGGCTTGCCCTGGCTGATGATAAGGGTCTTGACCTAAAATTAAAACTCTAGAATCATGATATGACGTTAATTCTAAGGCTTTAAAGATATGATTATATTGAGGATAAATAGTAAAATTTTGATATTCTTCATGAATAAAATCCATCAACTCTAGAAAATAGGGTTGGTGGATTTCACTTTTCAAATGTATTTGCCAATCATTTTTCAAATTCATTTTTTCTTGAACTACAATGTGATGCATGACAACTCTTGCATTCTAAGTCCTCTGCCCCTTCAGGCTTATCACATTTTTCATTGGCTGAGTAAGACCAAAAATAAAGTCCTACAATGGCTACGATAATTAAAATACCATAGACGATTTCCATATTATTTAACCTTCTTTACAACAGCTGTTAATTCATCTAAAATACGAATCATTTTCTCTTTAGAAGTATCTAAAGATTCTGTAACAACACCTGCATATAATTTTAATTTTGGTTCAGTACCTGATGGTCTAAGAACAAACCAAGATCCATCTTTTAAGACATATTTAATAACATTAGATTTTTCTAAATCAATATCTTCAATATGATTGTTTATATACTTAACAGACTTCTCAAAATCTTCAATAGAAACAATCTCTTGACCCATCAAAGATTCTAATGGATTTTCTCTAAAGTGAGACATAATTCTAGTAATTCTTTCTTGCCCTTCTTTGCCTTCTAAAACAATTGATTTTAAGCCTTCCAAGAAGTATCCATAAGCTTCATAGATATCCAATAATTTATCATACAAAGTTTTATTTTCACTTGCGTGATAATAATTAGCGGCTTCTGACACCAACAACATGGCTTGTAAGGAATCTTTATCTCTGACAAAGTCTTTGACCACATATCCATATGACTCTTCATAACCAAAGACAAATTCTCTTTCATCATCTTCCAAATACCTTGCTTGCTCACCAATAAATTTAAATCCAGTGAGAGTTGATATAACATCCATATTGAATGATCTGGCTATTTTAGCCCCTAAATCTGAAGTAACAATGGTATTAAATACCACACCTTTTTTTGGAAGTTGTTTTAATTTACTTTTTTCATTTAAAATATAATAAATAAGTAGAGCACCTGTTTGATTACCATTCAAGAAAACAAATTCATTTTGATGTTTTACAGCTACCCCTAACCTATCTGCGTCTGGATCTGTAGCAATCAAGATATCAGCATTGATTTCTTTCCCTAAATCTAAAGCAAAATCAAAAGCTGATTTGTCTTCAGGATTAGGAGACTTAACTGTAGAAAAATTAGGATCAGCTATCATTTGAGCCTTCACTGGGTAGACTTTGTATGAAGTCTCTTCTAAAAGTCTTGTTCCCATCATGGCTGAAGTGCCATGAAGAGGCGTAAATACTATTTTTAAATCTTTTTTGATTTCAGGATGTATTTGAATGGTTTTCAATTCTTTGATATATGCATCATCTATTTCTTGATCAATATAATTTAAGAGTCCTTGACTCATTAATTGATCAACTGATAAAGCCTGAATTCCAAATAAATCTTCTACTTCATTAACATAAGTGATAATTTCATTCGCGTATTTAGGTGTATATTGGCAACCATATTCATCATATATTTTATAACCATTATAATTAGGTGGATTATGACTAGCTGTCACAACAATACCCGCCATCGCCTTTAAATACCTAACTGCATAAGATAACTCTGGTGTCGGTCTTAAACTCGTAAAAACATGAGTCGGTATCCCTTGAGCACCTAATACTTTAGCAGATTCAATCGCAAACTCTTTTGATAAATGACGGTTATCATATGCAATAACAACACCTCTTTTTAAATTCTGTTGACTATAATGTTTTATTAAATACTTAGCTAAACCAGCATTGGCTCTTCTAATCGTATATATATTTAAACGATTGGTTCCAGGGCCTAAGATACCTCTCATCCCCCCGGTACCAAAAGATAATGATTGATAAAAACTATCTTCTAATTCGCTTTCATTCTTTTGTAATAAAGCTTCTCTTAAATCAACATCTAAAGTTTCATTTTGAAGCCACTTATCATACTCATTGCGCCACATCATGGCCTCCTTTATAATACGTAATCAACTAAATTTTCTTTTCTTAATTTTGCTTCTGGTAGTTCTCCCTTTGGATAACCCATACAAATACTCACTTCATGCCCATAACCATTAGGTATCTTTATGAGTTTATTCACATCAATTTCATTGGCTTTATGGTACATATATCTTGTTTGTCCTACGATACAAGAACCATAACCTAAGGCCTTTGCAGCAAGTGCTAAATTTTCTACAGCACACCCAATATTAATGGCTGAAAAAGCAATTCGAGAACTAATCACAATCACCACAGGAGCATGATAAAAAATATGACCATCGCCTTCTCTTTCCAAACCTATTTTTTTCATACCTTCAATGGCCATATCAGACATTTGATCAATGACCTCTTTATTAGTTATTACAGAAAAATGCCAATCTTGTTTATTCTTAGCACTCGGTGCGTAAAGACCAGCTTTAATGATTAATTGTAAGTCTTCGTCAGGAATAGCTTTATCTTGATAAGATCTAACAGATCTACGAGATAAAATATCCTCAATGGTTTTATTCATACTAACACACTCCTTTATTTATTCTAATATACTAGTTTGAATATAATCAATGTCTAATTTCACTATTTTTTCAGCAGTTTCTTTATCATCTACTTGGCCAGTCATGACTTTCAAACCAATTAAATGACACTTTTTTACAAATTCTTTATCTATATTTTTTTTATCTAAATAAATATTAACCTTGTGTTTATTAGAAAACTCATCATTAATTTGATTTAATTCTAAATGATGAAAGAATATTTGATTCGCTGGCACTGATTCTAATAAATATTCTATTTGTTTCTTATCTTCAGAAATAAACAAACAATGATTTATATCATAATACTCAGATATTTTCTTTAACATCATATCTAAATTTATATTTTTTAAAGATGGATGTAATCTTATAATGGACGTTTTTTCATAAGCCTTACAAATACTTAAAAAATCCCTTAATAAAGGTATATATAAGAAATGATTAATATTTTCAGTTTTTCGATCAACCAAAGAATATTTAACCAACTCTTCATAATCAAAACTTTGAATATCTAAGTTTAATAAACCAAATTTTAATAAAGATGTTTCAGCTGTTAATATAAGTTTTTCATCTTTTGATAAAAATAAATCACATGAAATTCCACAGTAAGAATGGTTGGCAGCTGCCAAATAAGAAAAGACAGTATTTTCTGTTTCAATACCACTTAATCCCCGATGTGCAATCATGCCTTTATAATATTTATCGATTTTTATTGTTTTCATCTGCATCACTCTTTCATTGAATTACTTATATTTTAACACTATTAAAGCATCTTTTGAATGATAAACTTAAATTTTATCACAAAGGCTATAAGATATTAATCAAGCTTAGATAATTCTGTTAAAATAGAGCTAATGCTTGTGAATTTAGTTTCAAAGTTATTTCCACTCACTTTGACTAAGGTTGGTGTACTTGAAACACCAAATGAATCTTCAATAGCAATTCCAGCACGAGGATTATTATAGGCATCAAATAAAAGCAATGTATCCGTTTCTAACAATAAAATCAGACCCAAAACATCTTGTTTAATATATTCACAAGCCGAACATCCTTCTTGATAGTAATAAATATAAAAAACATCATCATTATAATATAATTGATCTTCTAAAGTAAATAACTGATAAGTATAAAATTGATCATAATCTAAATATTCTATGGTTTCTTGTAGGCTTGTATCTTCTGTTCCTTGTTCAGAACAAGCCATTAAAAAGAAAGATAATCCTATCATTATAAATGTTAAAATTTTTTTCATTTTTTCACTCCTTGTCTAAAGAATATTATATCATAAAAGCCTATATTTTAAGAGAAAAAAAGCCTGAAACAGGCTTTTTATGATAAATCAATTATAACATTAAACTATGGTCAAAAAACGTTCTCTAATAAAATAAAACCTTTTCCAAGTCAAGTTAATAAAGACAGCATTTAATCCCCATTTTATAATATTAAATACACCAAAAATCGCTAATACTTGTCCAAATGACATATCAATATTATAAATATAAGGTAAGTTAATAAATTGATTAAATAAGACCATTAAAACAACTGTCCCAACAAAGCCTAAAGCCGTCAAGAAGAGGACATAATAATGATTGTTTTGATCTTGAATTCGATCTTTATTTAAAATAAGTGCTGTTGGTAAAATAAAGATCATTGTTGCTAAAAAGTTAATCATCTCATCCAATAAAGGAATGATTGGTGCACTACTTGGCAAAAAGAAATGAACAACATTGGTCACAAAAGACACAAAAACAGCTGTTTTAAAATCAAACCAAATTAAGGTCATAAAAATAATTAAAGCAGATAATTCAACCTTTAAAAAAGGTGCAGCTGGCATAACTGGAAAACTAATAAGCATTAAAACCGAAGCTATTCCCACTAAAATACCCTGAATGGCTATTTTATGAGTCGTTACCCTTTGTTTTGGTTTGTCTTTTTGATGAATTCTTAATACCGAGAATAAACCAATCAGATAAATAGCCACAACAATGATGTTGGTTAAAATAATCTTTGAAATCTCGACTTTTTCACCATCTACTTCAATCAAGAACAAGTAAGCATAGGTGATTCCACCAACAATAAACAATAGTGATAATAAAGAAACAATCAGTAATTTTTGATTGTTCTTTGTGTTATTCCCTAAGAAAAACATCAACAACAAAGCACCAATAAGTGCCGATCCTGCGATTAAATAAATTTCCATTCTATCCCTCTTTCTTTCTTTTATTTGAGCATTTTTTTAAATAAAAAAATGCCCAAACTTCGGGCATTAGAAAATACAAAAAATCATACTTCTCTCATCCAGACTTTAACTGTCGGTTTGGGAATTACACCCAATCATGCCTAAGCTCGCGGACTATACCGCCGGTAGGGAATTACGCCCTGCCCTGAAGTTATTTATTTAATTCGTAATCATTATAAAATATTAAATAGCAAAATGCAAGTACAATTATAAGTTTTTTGCAATGACATTTACAAGCGCAGCTTCAAGTCCCTTTATCGGAATAGGTAAAACCATTAACTCAATATGAGAAGACAAGCGATCCAAATGAACTAAATTTTCGAGCAAATAAATATCATTGCTTAATAAATCTCTATGCATTTGTAACATATCACCTTCAACATATTCATAACTTGGTAAATCAGCTGCTAATAAACGAATATGATGCTTTTTTAAGAATTCTAAAATTGAAGGTTCAAATTTAGGATAGGTCCAATAAGCTTGAGTATTTATTTTATGTTCATGATTGGTTGAAATAATTAACATATCTTCTGCTTGATTGATATATTGATAAGCCAACTCTATATCTTTAGTTTTAATGATCCCTGACTTAGCTTGGATAAAAATGACATTAGCTTTGCCTATAAACTGATTAAAATCAAGATGGTCTTCTTCATTTAAGACATGTGATTTATAATCCAAATGCGTACCCAAATGCATGGTTAAATATACTTGGGATAAAAGGTAATTATCTTTATCCCAAGTCTTAATTTTATTTATTTTTAGCCCTTCATCTCCAGGAAAAGCTAAGGTTGATTCATCAATTTCTAGAGATAAACTCAACCATTGTTCTTTCATGATAAAGAATCAATCTCCCAAATTTTTTGGCTATAATCTCTAATAGAACGATCTGAAGAAAACTCTCCTGATTTTCCAATATTGATTAATGCCATTTTAGCCCAATGACTTTGGTCTTTATAAGCTTCATTTACAAGTTCAGATGCTTTTAAGTAAGCATGGAAATCTTTAAGGACATAATAAGGATCTCTATTGACTAGATTTTCAAATATTTCTCTAAATTCTTCTCTATCAACTTGATCAAAGAAACCATTAACCAATTGTTTTAGAAGTAAATTAATAGTCGAATCTGTTTCATATAAGGTTCTAGGATTGTATTTATGACTAGCATTTAAGGTGTTTACTTCATTTGCGTCTAATCCAAAAATATAGATATTATCATCACCAACAAGTTCTTTTATCTCAACATTGGCCCCATCTAAGGTTCCTAAAGTTAAGGCACCATTCATCATAAATTTCATATTACCTGTCCCACTTGCCTCTTTTGAAGCTGTTGAAATTTGTTCAGACACATCACAAGCAGGCATAATCATTTCAGCATAAGATACATTATAATTTTCTACAAATATTACTTTCAAATATGAATTGGTCTCAGGATCATTATTTACTTTAGTAGCTATCGTGTTAATTAATTTTATAATCTTCTTAGCAAAGTGATAAGAACCTGCAGCTTTAGCACCGAAAATATAAGTGTGAGGTACATAATTTTCCCTATATTCTTTTGAAGTTTTCAACTGATGGTAAACATACATAATATGAATTGCATTCATTAGCTGGCGTTTATACTCATGTAGACGCTTCACTTGAATATCAAAAATAGAATTAGAATCAATTTCAATGCCTTGTTCTTCATAGATACGTTTAGCCAAAGCATCTTTTTTAATTTTTTTAATTTTCAAAAATTCTTTTTGAGTATTTTTATCATCAACAAATTCTAATAACTTTTCTAAGTCTTTAGGATTTTTTTGATATTCTTGGCCAATCTTCTTATTTAAAAATTCACTTAATTCAGGATTTGAATGTAATAACCATCTACGATGAGTAATACCATTGGTGATATTAACAAATTTATTAGGATATAAATCATTAAAATCCTTCATCTCTATATTCTTCAATATATCTGTGTGTAGTTTAGCAACACCATTGACGGAGAATGAAGAAATAATACATAAATGCGCCATTCTAACTTCATTATGATTAATGATTCTTAAATCATTAATTTTATCAATTGATTCTCCATCTTGATTCATTTTCTCAACAAAACGACGGTCTATTTCTTCGATTAATTGATAGACTCTTGGTAATAAAGGTTGAATAATATTTACAGACCAACGTTCTAAAGCTTCAGCTAAAATCGTATGATTCGTATAAGCAAAAGTATGGTTCGTAATGTCCCACGCCTTATCCCAAGACATATGTTCTTCATCTAATAATATTCTCATCATTTCAGGAATTAATAAAGCTGGATGTGTATCATTAATATGAATCACATTCTTTTCAGCAAAATTATCCATAGTATTATATTTAGCTTTATGTTTTTTTATAATGCTTTTTAAACCGGCAGCTGATAAGAAATATTGTTGCTTAAGTCTTAAAGTTTTCCCTTCATGGGTAGAATCATCAGGATATAAGAAACCAGAAATTTGTTCTAATTCACTTTCATATTCAAAAGGTGACTTATATTCAGGATAACGTTTATCTGGTTCTGCAGACCAAATTCTTAATTGATTAACAAAACCATTATCATCTCCAATGATTGGAATATCATAAGGCACTGCACGAATGAATTCTCCCGGTTTATAAACCATATCTCCATTATGATATTCTACATGGCCATAGAAAGGAATAGATTCTGATTCTTCGGTTTTTCTAACTTCCCATACATAGCCATCATTTAACCAGTTGTCTGGTCTTTCTTCTTGATAACCATTTTTTATACGTTGTCTAAATAACCCATAACGATAACGGATACAGTTACCTGAACCAGGTATTTTTAAAGAAGCCATTGAGTCTAAGAAACAAGCTGCTAAACGACCTAGTCCACCATTTCCTAGACCTGGATCAGATTCATAATCTTCGACCTCATTTAAATCAAAACCTAATGATTTAAAACCTGCCTCAGCTACATCTCTAATTCCTAAATTAATTAAGTTATTGGTAATTAAACGGCCCAATAAGAATTCCATTGAAAAATAATGAATTTGTTTGGCATCTTCTTTTTCTATTTTTTCATGAGTATCTATCCATTGGTCAGCCATTTCTTCTTTAACCAACATACCTAGAACATGATATCTTTCTCTTATGGTTGAATCTTTAACATCTTTGAAATAAGTTTTTCTTAAACGATCTTTAAATACTTTTTCAAATTTATTACTTGTTGAAAATATTTCCTTTTTCATAATAATCTCTCCTCTTTTAAACCATCATCTCATATAACTCTATATATTTGATGGCTGAATCTTTTATAGTAAAACGGGAATTCATGGCATTAATGATTAACTGATGCCAATCATTAGGATGGTTTTTATAGATTGAATAAGCAAATTCTAATTGAAAGACCAAATCTCTTACATCAAAATTATAAAACTTAAAGCCATTACCACGTTTACTTGATAAATCATAATGGTCTACAGTATCATTTAAACCACCAGTTTGTCTCACCAATGGAATGGTACCGTATTTTAAAGCAATCATTTGCCCCAAACCACAAGGTTCTACCCTAGAAGGCATTAAAAATAAATCAGCCCCAGCATAGATATAATTAGGATTGGTCGCATCATAAGTCAAGTTGACACTAACCTGATTAGGGAACTGCTTTTCTAAATTTCTTAGATTATCTAAATACTTTTCTTGTCCAGTTCCTAATATCACAAATTGAATTTGAGGATTTTTAAGAATTTCATATAAGGCTGGTAATATGATATCAAATCCTTTTTGTTCAACAATCCTTGTGACCATACCAATAATAAAGAAATCTTTAGAAAGAGTCAAGCCTAATTTTTTCTGTAGGTCTTCTTTATTTCTTGGTTTTGCGGAAAAAACATTGACCAAATCATATTTTTGATAAATATCCAAATCATTTTTTGGACCAACATTTTCACTGACACCATTTAAAATACCATAAAAATCCCTTGCTCGTCTTTGAATAGCATCCACAAGATTTTTAGAATAATATTCATAAGCTAACTCATCTTTATAGGTTTCAGATACAGTTGATACTTTATCGGCTAGATGAATACCTGTTTCTAGAAAATTTAAAGCATTGGGTCTAAAAAAATTATATGCTGTTTTTACTTTTAATTTACTTAAAACCCTTTGAGTGAATTTCCCTTGATATTCGATATTATGAATAGTTAATAAAGTCTTTATCTTCATTCCATATTCTTTTAATAGCATAGGAATTAAGGCGCTATGCCAATCATGAACATGAATGACGTTAGGAAATGACTCTAAATACTCTAAAAAGTCAATAACAGCTAGACTGAAGAAAGCAAATCTTTCATCATCATCTGGATAACCATAAATTTTATCCCTATCAAAAAATTGATAAGTCTCAATAAAATAATATACGGTATTTTCATTGTTTAAAGCATATAAAGAAGCCTTATACTGATCATCACCAAAGTCAATGGTTTTATCCCCAACATGTTTAAGTAATAATTCATAATTTTCAAAAATTTTAGGATACATTGGCATAATCACTAATGATTTTTTTCCTAGACTAGAGTAGGCTTCAGCATTAGCACCCACAACATCAGCCAAACCTCCTGTTTTCATAAAGGGTTGAACTTCAGCTGAGACCTGTAAAATGGTCAATCCTTTTTCAGTTGTGACGATTTGTTTTTTTTCAGATACAAATAACTGGTCTATGGTACCTAGGACTTTTGCGTGATCAATAACCTTTGTTTCTTTATCCAAAATTGAATATTGCACTTGGGCATTTTCGCCTATATCAGCATGGTTCATTAAAACCGAATGATAGACTTTGGCATTTTTCCTAACATGAACTTTTCGTCCAATGACTGAATGGTATACTTCTCCTTCAATTACAGCTCCTGAAGCAATTATAGAATTCTTCACAACAGCTGATTCACCATACCTTGTTGGAGCGGACATGGTTTCTTTAGAATAAATAGGCCAATCTTTAATAAAGATTTCTTGTCGAACCTGTTCATTCATTAACTGCATATTAGCATTAAACAAACCCCTTGATGATTCGATTAGAAATGAAGATTGTTCTATGCGATGAGCTGCCTTTTTTAAACTAGAAGAAAAATCAAAAACATCTGATAAATTCCTATATTGAATTTGATCATACTTAGAAATATAATCAATCAATAATTCTTTATTGATTATATAAATCTTTAAACGCTCATAATCACTCCCAACAAAAGTAGACAGGTCTAAATCAGCATCAATATGCTTATCTAATAGAGACATATAATCGATATTGATGACTACGTTGGCTGGTGTAATCAAGGCATACTCTTGACTTGAACGTTTAAAATATTCTATGTGTTCATACATTCTTTGAAAAGAAATTTCATGGTCAATGGTATTGGTTAATACTTTGGGAGGTAAAATAAAAATACCATCCTTCCGACGGTTTAAATCCCAACGGTTACCAGAACCAATTTGGTCAGATAAAGAACGATAATTACCATAAGGAAAAATAGCGACATTATATATTTTTGAATTTTTACAATTAGACAAAGTAAAATCAATCAAACGATACTTAGCCCCAAAAGGCATAGCCCCTGGAACACGATGTCTGGTTAAGTGAGAGAAACTGCCTTGATTTGTTGCATCAACGACCACAAATAAATTATTCACGAATCTCACCTACTTTAAAAAGGTTATCTTCTGTAATTAAAATACAATGTTCATTTATTGAATGATAATGATCGGGAATTTTTACTCCTTCATTGATAATTGCCTTCTCTATATGAGCCTTATAGCCTATTTCAACACCAGACAAGATAACACAATCTTTAACCAATGAGTTTTTCTTCATATGAACCTGATAAGCAAGGGTTGAGTGAATAACATGCCCATTGATCAAACATGCATCAGCGATCACTGATGATTGAACCAAACCATCATTTAAAACTATATGAGGATCTAAATTCAATGATCTTGAAAAAATCGGTAAGTTTTTTGAAGAATTTAAACCTAAAAAATGTTCATCATTTAACATATCCATATTGGCTTCATAAAGGGACTCTAAAGTTCCAACATCCCGCCAATAACCCTTAAATTCATAAGATAATATCTTATAATTTTGATGAATAGCTTCTGGGATAATATCACTGCCAAAGTCTAATAAATCTTTTTCAGAAAACAACAGAGATTTTAAGACCTCTGTTTTAAAAATATATATACCCATTGAAACTAAATTTGATGATGGATGATTAGGTTTTTCAGTAAAGGATAATAAATGGCCGCTTGGATCAGTTTCAACAATACCAAAGCGATATAAATCTGATTGATTAAGTCTTGTGGAAGCCACAAGAATATCACTTTGGTCTTCATCAATGGCTTGAATCATTTTGTTATAGTCCATTTTGTATATATGATCTCCTGGCAATATTAAAACATATTGACTTTGATAGTGGTCAATAAAATCAAAAAACTGTTTGACTGCATGACCAGTTCCCTTTTGCCATTCAATGGCATCTTTCTTTAAATAAGGGGTTAAGAACCTTATTCCCCCATCAGTGTAGTCTAAATCCCAAGAAGAACCATTACCAATATAATTCATTAAATCCATGGGTTCGTATTGGGTCACTAAGCCACAAACATCAATATGAGAATGGCTTAGATTGCTTAATGTAAAATCTATTAAGCGATATTTTCCACCAAAAGAAATGGCTGGTTTAGCCTTTCCTTTGGTCATATCCCCTAATCTTGTGCCCTTGCCTCCAACCAAAATCATTGAGATGATTTTTTTCATGGAACCACCTTACTTTCTAAGTTTAAAGACTTGAATTGCGAGTGGTGCGATTACTATTTGAATAGACTGTTCAAACCCATGATGAGCAAAATCTTGACTGACAGGATCTAAGCCATTGTAGGTATTTGAACCTTCATATTTATCTAAATCTGAATTAATAATTTCTTGATATACACCTTTTTTTGGTATGCCAATACGATAGTCATGATATACCATAGGTGTCATATTTAATACAACCAAACAAAAATCACCCTTTGAATCATACCTTAAGAAAGAAAAGATACTTTGTTCTGCATTGTTAGAATCAACCCATTTAAAGCCGTTGGATTGATAATCAAGTTCATAAAAACAAGGATTCTCATGGTAGACTTTAACCATGTCTTTAAAAAACAAATTGGCCTTTTGATGCATAGGATATTGGAATAAATGCCAATCTAACTGACTCGTATCCCTCCACTCATGCATATGTCCAAACTCTTCACCCATAAACATAAGTTTTTTTCCTGGATGAGTGACTTGTAAACCAACCAATAAACGATAGTTAGCAAATTTTTGCCAATAATCTCCTGGCATTTTTTCTACTAATGAATGTTTACCATGGACCACTTCATCATGTGACAAGGCCAAAACAAACCTTTCAGAATGATGATATACCATAGCGAAATTTATATAATGGTGATGGTATTTTCTATAGATAGGGTCTTTTTCAAAATACTTCAAGGTATCATTCATCCAACCCATATTCCACTTATAATCAAAGCCAACGCCTCCATCATGAACAGGAGCGGTTAATTTTGGGAAAGTTGATGAATCTTCAGCAAACAATAAAACAGAAGAATCATAGGCTTTTACAGTATTTGATAACGTTTTTAAGAAGTCTAAAGCGCCCATATTGGTTCCTCTAGATGGGTCTCCTAAATAATGAAGAATGTTTGAAACAGCATCAATTCTAAATCCATCAATATGGAAGTAATCCATCCAAAAACGAGCATTAGATAGTAGAAAAGAACGAGTTGTTCCCTTGCCCAAGTCAAGATTTATAGTCCCCCATACTTCATTTTCCCTGATTGAATCATCAGAATATTCATAAAGATAAGACCCATCAAATTTATATAAACCATGAGCATCTTTAGAAATATGTGATGGAACCCAATCCAATATCACACCAATCCCAGCTTGGTGTAAACGGTCTATCAAATAGAAAAGATCCTTGGGCACACCAAATCTAGAGGTAGCTGAATAATATCCTGTAGCTTGGTAACCCCATGATTCATCTAAAGGATGTTCAGCCAGAGGCATCATTTCAACATGAGTAAAACCATGATCTAATAGGTAGGGAATTAATAAGTCTACCAAGTCATTATATTTATTAAAAGTAAAATCTGGTTTTCTCATCCATGAACCTAAATGCATTTCATAAATGACCATAGGTTCTTTGAAAGAATTTCTTTTCTTGCGGTTTTTCATATACTTGGAATCATTCCAAGTATAACCTTCAATATCATAGACTTTAGAAGATGTTTCTGGCCTAAAATCAGAGAAAAAAGCATAAGGATCTGACTTAAAAATAGTTTCATTTTGATAAGTCACAAAGCAATACTTATATTTCTCCCATTCAGATAAACCTTCAATATAAAGTGAAAACACACCCGCATCATCGATTTTATTCATGATGTGTGTACGAGAATCCCATGAATTGAAATCACCAACAATAGAGGCAATTCTAGCATTTGGTGCATATACCGTAAACTCAACACCTAAAATCTTTTGGTTTTTATCCTTGACTATATGGGCACCAAAATGTTTGTACGCTTGAAGTAATTGTCCATTGTCAAATAAATACATGATTTCACTATTCATATTCATTTGCTTCTTCTCCTTTTAATATCTGAATTATTTTATGGTAACTATAACCTTTTTGCATTAACTTTGGAAGGATAAAATCCCTAAAAGATTGACTTTGATTACTTTTCTTATACTTTCTTAAATAATTATCATAATCTTTTTCTAAGGCCACATCTTCATCGATTTCATCTTCGATATGACTTGACATTCTTTCAACTATTTCTTGAATCAAATCATAATCATAACCCTTATTTACAAGGTATGCTTTTAAAGATTCTTTAATCTTATATATGGGCTTATTTTTTGATGATTTCACTCTCTTTTCAACTAAAGTTTGAATATTCTCAGTCATTAATTGCTTAGAATATTGATGAAGATGTCTATCAATCATTGACTGAGAAATTCCTTTTTGTAGTAAATCAAAAGTAATTTTATTGGGTCCAATCATCCGAAAATGACTATACTCATCAATGTATTGTTTGGTATATAAGTCATCATCAATAATCTTAGCTGTTTTTAATTTATCAATGTACTTTGCTTTAGCCTTTTCAGGAATTGAAAACTGGTCTAAATACTTACTGGCTTCTAATTCTGTACGAGCTTTAAATGTCGCATAGTGCAATAACTTTTGACGATAATTATCATGTTTTATTGCTTCTTTTAAGTCTAAAAAGTCTTTTTTTTCAAGGACTTTACCTTTAACTAAACGAAATTCTAAGATGATTTCGTCAGAAACCTCAAATTCAATACTTTTTTCTTGGTGTTTCAAGGATAAAATATATTTGTTTTTATTTTTTTCTATTTGATTTACTTGATAGATCATTTCTTCAACATAGTTAAATACGCAAAGATAAACCCATCCAAGTCTCCATCCATAACCTTGTCACCATTTCCGGTTTCAAAATTGGTGCGATGGTCTTTAACCATTGTATACGGATGAAAAACATAAGAACGAATTTGTGACCCAAAGGCATTTAACTTCCCATCATGAAATTTGGCCAATGCTTCTTGTTGCTTCTCTAATTCTAAATTATATAACTTACCTTTTAAAACCTTCATTGCTGTTTCACGATTTTGAATTTGTGACCGTTCATTTTGACACGTCACAACAATATTAGTAGGTAAGTGGGTAATTCTAATGGCAGAATCAGTCGTATTAACCCCTTGACCACCCTTACCACTTGAACGATAGGTGTCTACCCTAATTTCAGTTTCATCAATTTCTATATCAATAGAATCATCAATTTCTGGATATACTTTAACTGAAGCAAATGAAGTGTGTCTTCTTCCTGATGAATCAAAAGGAGAAATTCTCACCAAACGGTGAACACCAGATTCAGCTTTTAAATAACCATAGGCATACTTGCCACTCACTAAAACGGTTGCTGATTTTAAACCAGCTTCTTCACCATCTAAATAATCTAAAATCTTAAATTGGTATTGGTGTTGATCACAATATTTTTTATACATCCTAAACAACATTTCAGCCCAATCTTGGGATTCAGTTCCTCCTGCTCCTGGATGAAACTCAATGATGGCGTTAAACTTATCATAGTCTTCATTTAATAATAATCTTAAGGTGAAAGCTTGATTTAATTGCTCAAATTCTTTAATGAGTTTTTCAATCTCATTTAAGTCTACATGTTCGTCTTCATTCAATAACTCGATACTTAAATCAATGGTTTCATAAATATCTTTTAATCTTTGATAATCATCAATTTTGCTTTTTAACTCATTAACTTCTCCGATGATGGTCTGTGCTTTGTCATTATCAAGCCAAAAATCTGGAGAAATCGTTAAATTTTCCAGATCTTTTAAATGTTCTTTAGTTTCTATGATGTCTATGCTTTGATCAATCTTCTCAATATCTTCAGAAAACTGATTCGAATATTTTTTTAACTCATCTAAAGTAATCATTATCCATTCCTACCATGACAATGTTTATATTTTTTTCCACTTCCACAAGGACATGGATCATTACGACCAATAGTATCGGACTTAGTCACAGGTTTTCTCTTGGTGTTTTCATCTTCTTTACCAGAATATGTGCTGACTGGTTTAGCAACCTGTACACGTTCAGTGTTTTGTCTTACTTCAGCTCTTAAAACATATCTAGTTACATCTGATTGGATGTTTAATACCATAGATTCAAACATAGAAAAACCAACTTCTTGGTATTCTCTAAAAGGATTATTTTGACCATAACTTTGAAGTCTTACAGCCTGTCTTAACTCGCTCATGGCATCAATATGTTGGACCCAATGAGTATCAACCACTCTTAGAGTAATTGATTTTAAGAAATCATTAAAAACTTTCTCTCCAACCAATTCTTTTTTATGGGCTTTGTCTCTTTGATAAATATCAATCAAGTATTGATATTGATCATTTTCAGTTTTCAATATTCCTAAATCAACCAATTTAGGGCCAAAGAAATTATGGATAGCCTTAGACATTTCTTCAAAATTACCCTTATGTTGGAAAACAATTCTTTCTATAGTCGCAAAAATCATTTGGTCAATTGATTCTTCAATTGTATCTTTAAATAAAACATCTGTTCTTTGTTGGTAGATAATATCTCTTTGTTTTTTAAGAACCTCATCATATTGTAAAACCGTTTTACGACGATCATAATTATTACCTTCAATTTGTCTTTGCGCTCTCAAAACAAGTTTTGAAAACATCTTGAAATCTAAAGGTGCATCTTTATTATCACCCTTACCATTGACCATTTCGATCATTCTTTTAAAACGATCACTACCAAATCGTCTTAACAAATCATCATCGGCTGATAAAAAGAATCTTGAATAACCTGGATCCCCTTGACGACCAGAACGCCCTCTTAACTGATTATCAATACGTCTTGATTCATGTCTTTCAGTCCCAATGACTGCAAGACCTCCAAGTTCAACAACTCCTTCACCTAACTTAATATCTGTCCCACGTCCAGCCATATTTGTCGCAATAGTAACAGCGAATTTTTGACCAGCATTGGCAACGATTTCAGCTTCTCTTTCATGTTGTTTAGCATTTAATACATCGTGTTTAACACCATTCTTTTTTAAGAGTCTTGATAAAAGTTCAGATGATTCAATAGAAACAGTACCAATCAATTGTGGTTGACCTAGTTTATAACGTCTTGTAATTTCTTCAGCCAAAGCTTTGTATTTTGCTTCTATAGAAGCAAAAATTAAATCATTATCATCAATTCTAACCACAGGCATGTTGGTAGGAATAACCACAACATCCATATTATAGATTTCTCTAAACTCTTCTTCTTCAGTTTTTGCAGTACCAGTCATACCTGATAATTTAGAATACATTCTAAAGAAATTTTGAAAAGTAATGGTGGCTAATGTTGTTGTTTCTTTCTTGATTTCCACAGCTTCTTTAGCCTCTAAAGCTTGATGTAAACCTTCAGAAAACTGACGACCATGCATTAAACGACCTGTAAAGGCATCAACAATAACAACTTTTCCATCTTGGACAACGTAATCTACGTCTTTTTCCATAATATAATTGGCCCTTAAAGCATTATTGATATGATGTAATAAAACCACGTGATTCACATCATATAAATTCTCTAAGTTAAAATGAGCTTCAGCTTTCCTAATACCTTCTTCAGTTAATGTGATTGATTTTGTTTTTATATCAATCTCATAATCCTCTTCATCTTTAAGCCTAATAACAAAATAATTAGCATGCTTATACAATTCCGCTGTATTTCTTTCGCCACCAGATATAATCAAAGGCGTTCTCGCTTCATCAATCAAGATTGAATCAACCTCATCAATGATTGCGAAGTTCAAATTCCTTTGAACTATTTTTTCTTTATAAACAACCATGTGATCTCTTAAATAATCAAAACCCAACTCATTATTGGTTGAATAAATTACATCACATTTATAGACTTCTCTTTTTTCATCAGCTGATAATTCACGGTGATTCATTCCAACGCTTAAACCTAACCATCTAAATAAATCTCCAATTTCACCTTCTGCTTCACGTCTGGCCAAATAATCATTGACTGTAACGATATGGACACCTAATCCAGATAAAGCATTTAAATAAGCAGGCATAACTGCGGTTAAAGTCTTACCTTCACCTGTTTTCATCTCAGCAATATTTCCTTGATGAATAGCCACAGCACCCATGACTTGAACCTTGAAAGGTGTCATTTTTAATACTCTAGTACTTGCTTCCCTAACAGTCGCAAAAGCCTCTACTAATAAATCATCTAAAGACTCTGTCTCTAATCTCTTTTTAAAGACCTCTGTCTTTGCTTGAAGCTCCTCATCAGATAATTGTTTATATTCATCCTCTAAGGCCAAAACGTCCAAGGCTAATTTCTCTAATTTTTTTAATACTCTTTTATTACTATCCAAAAATCTAAACAATATAATCACCTCAAATACTCTATATAATCATACCATTTTTATGCTATTTATTCAATCATTTACGGTCCCAAGACAAAAAAAAGTGGCCATTAAATGGCCACTAAACTATTCAGTTTCAATCAAACCATATTTACCATCATCTCTGAGGTATAAAATACAAGTTTCATTGTCTTCGTTTTTATAAATAAAGAAATCATGATCCAATAAATCCATTTGTGTTAAAGCTTCTTCTAAGGATAAAATTTCAAGACTAATTTTTTTCTTTTTAACTGGATCAATTAATTCTTTTTCCAATTCTTCTAAATCCAATTCATCTGATGCAAAAGTGTTTTTTAAACCCTCTCTTTCTTGCAATGAACGATTCATTTTGTGTTTGTTCTTTCTTAACTGAGCTTCTAACTTATCTACAGACCTATCAATAGCTGCATATAAATCACGATCTTTGACCTCAGCCCTTAAAGTTAAAAACTTAATTGGAATGGTGATTTCTACTTTCGTACCATCTCTATAAACCTTACATACCACCACAGCTTCAAGCTGTTCTGTAAAGAGACGATCGATTTTATTCAATCTCTTTTCTACGTAGTTTCTGATTGCATCGGTAATAACAAAACCTGACTTGCCAACAATTTCTAGTTTCATAAAACCACTCCTTCTATATATATTTGTACAATTAATTATACCATTATCAAAAACAATAGTAAATAAAGTCACTTGTTTTTATAAAAATATATCTTTGTATACCAAATCTTTCCTCATTAAGGAAAAGAAAAAAACTTTTCGATAATCTTTAATCAAGGGTCCTAATTCATAAAAAGTATGGTCTAACAAGTCATCATAATATATAAATAAATCATAAGTATCTTCAACATCTAAAATTTTTAAATAGAGCCTATCTAAATATCGAGATAAATATATATCCTCATGAGTGTTTAGAGATAAATCATCATAGATGTAATAATAATCAATTTGACCATTGTCTATGGGGATGCTTTCAAAATGGATGCTGACTTGAAATTTTTCCTTACAAGAAGGACATAAATCAGGAAAATCAAACCACCTATCAAAAGAAAACACATCAAGAAAATATGTTTTACATAATTTACATATCATGATTTTTCACTTTATTATAAGCCATCAACTCTCTTTTTGTTTCTTTCATGGCAATACTTACAAATTGTGAATAAAAGATTAACAAACCTTGATGATAAATAGCATCTCTTCCTACTCTGCCACTTATCTGAATTAAAGTATCTTTATCAAAGATTGGATGATCAGCTTCTATTACAAAAACATGACAGTTCTTAAATGTGACACCTCTTTCCAAAAGCGTTGTGGTTAGTAAAATTCTAAAATTCCCTAAAGAAAAATCTTTTATGAGACTGTTTTTATATTTGCTTTGACTCGATAGCATTTTACAAGCAAGGCCCTTCTTATGTAAAAAATAAAAATATCTAGTCATCAAATGAATACTAGGAAAATATACCAACAGTAATATTTCCGAATCTTGATAAGATGCTATTTGCATAAATAATTCTTCATTAAATAAGTACTTATATTTTTTAAATTCAGGAATCACCAAATCTTTTCTATGATACCTTTCTGGAATTAAACAATAATCAAAAGCATGATTTGAAACTTGTTCTTGATATATTTGAGGAAAGGTGGCGCTGATATAGATTAAAACACCATCACTTTTCCTAGATTTTTTAACCAGTCTTTCAAGATATTGATTTTTAAAAAAGGGATAGGCATCCACCTCATCAATAATCATCAAATCAAATTCATGATAAAACTTTATCAATTGATGGGGTGTGGTTACATAGAGATCAGCCGACTCATCTAAAACCATACCTTGATAAAGTGCACAAATATGACTTTTAGGTAAATAAACTTGAAATCTTTTGACCAGCTGCTTAATAATTTCTAATCTTGGAATCACAAAAGCAATACTTAAGCCTTGATTTAAAGCTTTCAAAATCGTATGTAAAGTCATCTCTGTCTTCCCAGCCCCACAAACCGCATGTAAAAATCCCTGACGTTTTTCATTAAAACAATTATCTATAAAATCTTGACCTTTGAGCTGTGCTTGAGACAAATTAAAATTCATTCTTAATTGATGATTCTTATTATTTCTTATTCGCTCATACCGATTCAAAAATAAAAAATCAGACATGGATTGGTTTTGAGAACATTCTTGACAATATACATGATTATTTTCTGAAATTAATAAATCTTTACCCATACACCGATGACAAATTTGATCAACCGCTTGGATACTTGATGCTTTATTATGGTATACTATTTTTTCAATCATTGATATCACCCATGAGTATATTACCTCTGATATCAATGTATTCTTTAAAAAAAATGTCTATTTTTCAATAGACATTTTTAATTATTTTATAACAATATTAACAAGTTTATTAGGTACAACTATCACTTTAACAACAGTTTTTCCTTCAATATAAGCTTGTATTTTATCGCTATCTAAAGCGATTTTCTCTAAGGACTCTTTATCAAGATTATTTTCAACGGTCAACTTATCCCTAACCTTACCATTAACTGATAAAACAAGTTCTATCTGGTCTTTAACTAATTTTCTCTCATCATATTCAGGGAAAGATTCGAAAACTAATAAATCATCATGTCCCAACATTTGCCATAATTCTTCAGCGATATGTGGGGCAATTGGATATAATAATTTCAATAAACTTTGATAATCAGCCCTAGTTATTTCTTCTTCTTTATTAAACAAATTAACCAATTCCATTAATTTAGCAATGGCTGTATTAAACTTTAAATTCTCAACATCCTCACTAAAACCTTTAATGGTTAAATGAATGTCCCTTTCTAAAGCCTTAGAATAATCCATTTGATCAGTTACTTTAGGAAACATTCTCCATATTTTATCTAAGAATCTTCTAGCACCTTTAACACCATCATCATTCCAAGGTGTAGACATTTCATAATCACTTAAGAACAAGACAAAAGTTCTTAATGTATCTGCCCCATATTCATCAATTATTTCCATTGGATTAACAACATTACCTCTGGATTTTGACATTTTTTCATTGTCTGATCCTAAAATCAAGCCTTGGGCTGTTCTTTTTTTATAAGGTTCTTTATTAGGGACTAAGCCTATTGAATTTAAGAACTGATTCCAAAATCTTGAATAAATAAGGTGTCTAGTCACATGTTCCATACCACCATTATACCAATCCACTTGGCCCCAATATTTTAGCTTATCCATGGATGCAAATTCTTCTTGATTAAAAGGATCCATATATCTTAAGAAATACCAAGAAGAACCTGCCCATTGAGGCATAGTATCTGTTTCTCTTCTTGCTTTTCCTTGGCATTTAGGACAAGTACATTGAACATAATCATCAATAGATGCAAGGGGTGATTCACCTGTAGATGAAGGTGAAAACTTCTCTACATAGGGTAAAGTTACTGGTAAATCCTCATAAGGAACAGGCACAATACCACACTGATCACAATAAATAATAGGAATAGGTTCTCCCCAATATCTTTGGCGGTTAAAAGCCCAATCTTTCATTTTAAATTGGATGGCTTTATTACCAATTTTCTCTTTTTCGATAATATCTAATATTTTTTCTTTAGCTTCTTTAACTGATAAACCATCAATCAAAGGTGAATTAACTAAAACACCTGTTTCTGTATCCGTAAAAGCTTCTTCCTCAATATTACCACCTTGAATAACTTCAAGTATTTTTAAATCATATTTTTTTGCAAAATCATAATCTCTTGTATCATGGGCTGGTACAGCCATAATAGCTCCGGTTCCATAAGTAATCATGACATAATCTGATATAAAAATAGGAATTTCTTCTTTACTGATAGGGTTAATAGCCACCAACCCTTCAAGTTTAACACCCGTTTTATCTTTGACAAGTTCAACACGTTCAAATTCAGTCTTCATTTTTGCTTGTTCTTGATAGGCGATAACTTCATCCATATTCTTAATACGATCTTTATAGACTTCAATATAAGGGTGTTCTGGAGCAATAACCATAAAGGTCGCTCCATAAATAGTATCTGGTCTTGTGGTAAATACTTCTAATGATCGGTCACTATCTTTGATTGGAAAATGTAAATTCGCTCCGACAGACTTGCCAATCCAACGTTCTTGTTCAGTCTTAATACGTTCATTAGATTCTAAATCCTTAAGTCCTTCTAATAAATCATTGGCATAATTGGTGATTTTTAAAAACCAAACATCTTTTTCCATTTGTGTGACTTGGGTATCACAACGATCACACTTGCCGCCTTGAGATTCTTCATTTGACAATACGACTTGACAAGATGGACAATAATTCACATAAGTTTTATCTTTAAAAACCAAACCATTTTCAAACATTTTCAAGAAAATCCATTGAGTCCATTTATAATATTCTGGATCTGTCGTATCAACTACTCTAGAAAAATCAAAAGAAATACCTGCTGATTTTAATTGGTTTTTAAATGTTTCTATATTTTGATCAGTAATTTTTCTTGGATGAATTTGAGTTTTAATGGCATAATTTTCTGTTGGTAAACCAAAGGCATCAAAACCAATAGGAAATAAAACATTATAACCTTCCATTCTCCTTTTTCTTGAGATAACCTCAAGAGATAAATAAGCACGGATATGCCCTATATGCATACCCATTCCACTTGGGTATGGGAATTCAACCAAAGAATAATACTTTGGTTTATCTGAAAAATCTATAGCCTTAAAATAGTCCTTGCTATACCATTTATCTTGCCATTTTTTTTCAATCTTTTCATGTTCAAAACTTGGAATAAATTCACTCATGATTGTCCTCCTTAAATATTAAAAAAAATCGTCCTTGTATAAAGGACGATTAATCACCGTGGTACCACCTTAGTTCTAGTTAACTAGCACTTTATCTCTTAACGCGAGTCACGGATTTTACTTACGAGCTGCATAAAATCTACTCCACAGACTAATTCAATCAATTCCTATATTGGTTTTCACCAGCCACCAACTCTCTAAAATATTTATTGATTTACTATTTCTGTATCACTGTATTTGAATTTATTATATCATATTATAAAAAATTAACAAGATTATTCATCATCCTCTTCTTGATCAATAACGTCTTCTTCTTTAATATCATCTTTATCCGTTTCATGGAAACGATCTTCATAATACTGTTTTTGTTTTCTCATCATTGAACGAACGTAAAGTTCTTTTTGTAAGACAAATATTGATCTATAGGCCAAGAACATCACAACAAAGAAAATGATCATGTCCAATTCTAATAAATTATTAATTGATAAGACAATGAAAATAGGTGTTGCAGCAAAAGTAACCATCTTGAAGATTTTTTTATATCTGATTTCTTTCCTAAACCTTAAGAAAGGAAGGGTTGAAATTAAAACAATAAAAATAATAATTAAAATATTTTGTAAGATTGTCGCAATAATCAATGGAACAACAACCGTGGTTTTAATAAAATCATACAAGTCAGAGACTGACTTAAAAGATGAAATATCCATTTGATAGAATTGTGTGCTTCCAAAACGATAGGTCATGCTTTGGTCTTTCACAACAATTACATAGTCATTATCAGTAATATCAGTAATTTCTTGGTTATCAGATAAAAAATAAATAGGAATCCCATAAGCAGAATAATCTTGACTTTCAATCAATCTTTCACTGCATTCAAAAGAACCATCAACCACTTGACAATTTGTTGTTTCTTCATTAACCATAGGATTGTTAGTAGCTATTAATAAAACAATGATGTCTAATGATAAAAGTATAGTGAAAAAAAGCATGTAAAAAAATACAAACCAGCCTTTTTTTGAATGATATTTAATGATCTCTTTTGGAGCTGTGATACTTTCTCTAATAATGTTATACATAAAACCACCTTCACCTATTATAAACAATAAATATATGACTTGCAAGAAATAATGTCCTTCTAGTGAAAACATCATCAAAAACTCATAAACTATGATATAATTTTATTGGTGATTTTATGAACTATTTTACAAATGAAAAACATTATAATACACTTAACCATTATTATCGACACCGCTTCCAATCAAAGATAATGAAGATTGCTTTAAACGGTGATTTTTCATGTCCGAATCGAGATGGTGTTTTTTCGTCAAAGGGTTGTATATTTTGTTCTGAATCTGGGTCTGGTGATTTTGCTGGTCAAAAAGAAGATTCTTTAAGAAAGCAATTTGATGATATCTTAGCTATGATGAAGAAGAAATGGGATAATGCCAAGTATATTGCTTATTTTCAAGCAAATTCCAATACCTATGGACCTATAGAAAAATTAAAAAATTTATACAATGAAGCCTTATCTTTAGATGATAATATTGTGGGGTTAAATATAGGGACTAGAGCAGATTGTTTTAGTCCGAAAATATTTGATTTATTAGAAGAACTCAATCAAAAAACTTATTTAACCATAGAACTAGGTTTACAAAGTTCTCATTTAAAAACCTTAGAACTAATTAACCGGGGTCATGATATCCTTACTTTTACCAAGACAGTTAAGGAACTAAGAAAAAGAAAGATCGATGTGGTTGTCCATATTATTAATGGTCTACCTGGCGAAGATGAATCTATGATGTTAAAAACCATTGATTATCTTAATCAATTAGATATACAAGGCATTAAGATTCACATGTTGTATGTATTAAAAAATACCGCTCTTGAAGATTATTATAAGAAGCAACCTTTCCATATACTTACATTAGAAGAGTATGTTGATATCACCGTTAAACAATTAAAAAATTTAAGAGAAGACATCATCGTTCATCGTATCACAGGAGACCCGCCTAAAGACCTGCTTGTAGAACCTCTATGGACTTTAAAAAAGTTTGTTGTGTCAAATGAGATCGATAAAGTAATGAGAAAAAACAAAGACTATCAAGGAGATTCTTATCATGAATAAATGGGCACATCTATCAGGCATTGGTTTTTCAGTTATCTTTGGTTTTTCTTTTATGTTTTCAAAAATACTTTTAGATTTCATCATGCCTATGGGCGTTATAGCTTATCGATTTTTAGTTGCTTTTCTAGTTTTTGAAATATTAAGACAACTTAAAATAGTAAAAATTAATATTAAATTAAAAGAAAGCTTCCCCATATTTCTAGTCGCAATATTTCAACCAGTCATGTACTTTATATTTGAAACTTTTGGCTTGCAACTCACAACCAGTGCTGAAGCTGGTCTAATGATTGCTTTAATTCCTATTTTTGTGACTATCTTATCTGCCTTCATACTCAAAGAAAAACCTAAAACCATTCAAGTCTTGTTTATTTTAGTGTCTTTCATTGGCGTTATCATTATTCAGTTATTTAAACCTGACATAGGATTTAATACGAATATTTTAGGCTTTGCCTTATTATTATTGGCTGTTATCTCAGCTGCACTCTTCAATATAGCATCTAGATCAGCTTCTAAAACTCATAAGGCAGTTGATACCACTTATTTAATGATGTTTATGGGAATGATTTCATTTAACAGTATTTATATCATTCAACTCTTATCAAACAATCAAATCCACCGCTATTATGAAAATTTAATAAATATACAAGTGGTTATTCCTATCTTATATTTAGGTGTTATCGCTTCAATACTTGGTTTCTTTTTGGTGAACTTTACCCTAAGTAAGGTTCCTGCCCATGTTTCTAGCATTTATGCCAATATTTCAACCATTGTATCAGTCCTCGCAGGATATTTTTTCTTACAAGAAGATATTTACTTAAATCATTTTATTGGTGGTATATTGATTATTATTGGTATCTATGGTACAACGAGAGTCAATTATTTAGTTAAGAAAAAGAGGTTTATTAATGATCAAACTCACCCAAATATATCATAATATAATTCAAGAAAAGAAAAATATTCAAGTTTCTGTAGATATGACTTGTGGTCATGGCAATGACACGCTATTTTTATCTCATATTTCAAAAAAAGTCTATGCATTTGACATCCAAGAGGTCGCCATGATAGAGGCTAAAAATCTTACAAAAACTTATGATAATATTCAATACATTCTAGATAACCACGAAGCTATAGACCAATACATTCATGAAGGAATTGATGTCTGTATCTATAATTTAGGTTATTTACCCAACCATGATCATTCAATCATCACTCAAACTTCTTCAACTTTAAATTCACTCGAGAAAGTTTTAAAGTTATTGAATAAAGATGGCTTGGTTATCATTGAACTTTATCCTCATAATCAAGAAGAAATGTATAGTATCCTTGCCTATACTAAGACTTTAGATAATGAATTTGATGTTCTTAAAATCGAATTATTCAATAAAAATAATCCACCAATTTTAATCACAATCAAAAAAAATTAAGGCGCAAATATTTGCGCCTTATTCTTTTGGAGTATAAAGATAAAATTTTTGAAATTTTAAAATTTTAGCATAGAGGTTAAAAGGGAATAAAGATAATTTATCATTGTATATAATAACCTTTGAATCTCTATCTCTTCTCACTTCTTGTAGTCTTTGATATGTTTCTATAATATATGCGTTTTCTTCAAGCTCTAAATTAATGTCTTGATATGCACTTTCAATAATATCTAAAATTTGTGATTTTTCATCATGAGATAACTTTTTAATCACAAGCTTATGATATTTTTCTAATGAATCAATCTCTAAAAAGTTATGCATGATATTGATTAATTTTCTTAACTCTATATCGAATTTAGATTGAACTTTATATACTTTTTTATACTCAGTTCTTAAATGTCTAACTATAAATACAGATGCGACACCAATTAAAGCCAATAAAATGATGACCAAAATACTGATTTCTAAATAAATATTTAAACTATAAGGACTCAATTTAAATCACATCCTTAGTCAAATAAGTTTTTAAGAGATCAACCATGTCTAGTTTTTCCCAAGGCAAATCTAAATCATCTCTACCGAAATGCCCATAAGCAGCTACTTGACTGTATTTTACAGATCTTAATTTTAATCTATCTATAATTGCTTTTGGTCTTAAGTCAAAGTGTTTTTCAATAATTTTTATGATCTTAACTTCTGATATTTTTTCTGTATTGAAGCAATCAATGCCAATACTCACTGGTTTGGCTTCACCGATAGCGTAAGAAACTTGAATTTCTATTTCATCAGCCAGTCCAGCAGCGACAATATTTTTAGCGATGTGTCTTGTCGCATAAGCAGCTGAGCGGTCCACTTTAGAAGGATCTTTCCCAGAAAAAGCACCGCCACCATGGTGAGCTCTACCACCATAAGTATCAACAATAATTTTTCTTCCAGTTAAGCCAGAGTCTCCTTGTGGTCCTCCAACCACAAATCTACCGGTTGGATTCACATGAATTTTAGTGTCTTCCTTGATATAATCTTCAGGAACCACTACTTTAATAACATGATTAATAATATCTTCTCTGATTTGTTCTTGAGAGATATCTTGAGCATGTTGAGTTGAAATCAAAATATCAGTGAAAAATAAAAATTTCCCATCATCTGAAAACTTAGCTGTGACTTGAGTTTTACCATCAGGTCTAAGATAATCAAGAATATTTTCTTTTCTAACAAAGGCAAGTCTTCTAGCAAGTAAACTCGCGTAATAATGACTAATAGGCATGTAAGTTGGTGTTTGATTAATAGCATAACCAAACATCATCCCTTGGTCTCCGGCTCCTTGTTCTTTTTCAGTTGTTTCATCTACACCCATAGCTATGTCTTTACTTTGTTCATTTAAACAAACTAGGACAGCTAAATTTTGAGCATCAAATCCATATTTCCCCCGGTCATAACCAATGGCTTCAACTTTGTCTCTGACTATTTTTTGAATATCCACATAAGTTTCTGTGGTGACCTCACCAGCAACCAATACTAAACCAGTTGAAACAAGTGTTTCAACCGCAACTCTAGCTGATGGATCTCTTGATAAAATTTCTTCTAATATAGCATCTGATATCTGATCACAAATTTTATCAGGATGACCTTCTGTCACCGATTCAGATGTAAAATATTTATACATAATACGACCTCTATTCTTCTAGTAAATCATGATACGTTGATTCAAATTCAGCTTCATACTTAATAAATCGATCAATAATTTGTGGATCAAAATATTCATTAAACTCATATTTGATTAAATCAATCGTACGCTGATGATTTAATTTCTTCTTATAATTACGTTCTTGTCTTAATATATCATAGATGTGTGATAATAATATGACTTGAGATTCTCGGTTATTTTGGATTCCATTCATTTCTTTAATAAAATCTCTACTCACCGTTTTTTCGAAATGAGCTCTAACGATATCTTCAGCTTTTTTATCTAATTGAAGCCTCTTAATAATAATAGAACCAACAATGGTTTTTTGTCTTATAGACTTATAATCGGCTTCATTTAATTGTTCCTTAGAATCATATTCATCTACATTAAGGATATCTCTTTTATCGATATGAATGGTAGAAAATTCAAATATTTCTTGACAGAGTTTAGAAGAATATCCTAAAAAACCACCAAGTTCACCGGCTATTTTGGCCACTCTTTTAGCAGATTCAGCATATTGCCTTTCGGCTATATCTTCTCCACGTTGTTTATATACAGAAATCACATCAAAGACATCTGATACAACATCTTTAAAGTCTTTTTCCATTTTTCTACGTTTGACAAGTTCTTGTTTTCTTTTTATATTAATATCTTCAGATATTTTAACTGTAGAATATAAACCAATCATAAATATTGCTAAAATCAAAGTTCTTAGAATTAAGTCGGTTAATATAGGACCCTTAATATAATCCCATAGTTGTACGAAATCATTGGCATAGCGATAAACTGGGTACATAACCACCACATGAATAATGGTCATAGCAACAATGGTAATCTTAAAGATAACATTTAATAACTTAGGATCTTGGTATAAGGCTATCACAACCAAAGAAAAATAAATTAAAGAATATCCAGCTTGAGTGATAGAAAAGAAGCCGCCCTCTAAAGAATCACCTAAAGTGAGTCTTAGTTTTATATAAACAGCGATGGCCATCATTAAAACATATATACCTGATAAATATTGACCCATTTGTTGTTTATGAAGTGTGGTTGGTTTTTCTTTGATAATACTACCGATAGATTGGCCAGCAATCACCATAATTAAACCAATGACAAAGGTAACTATGATATTAATCCGTTGATTTAAACCATCTGAACCTATCAAAGTAAACAATAAAAACACAATGTTGGTGATGGTAATAATATTTTGAATAACAATATTTTTTCTAAACAAAACAGATGTATCATCAAGAATATCTACACCAGCTTCAAAAGAGAATTTCCTTATAAAGTAATCTTTAATATGATACCATCTTTTTCTAAGATGGGTAGATTTAATAATTTCAGTTCTTTTTTTATTTGATGATACTTTATTTTCATCAAATTTATTTTTAAATGAAATTAATCTAAAAAATTCAACAACCTTGTCAGAAAAAGTTTTTTTAGATTTTTGTTGAGAGACATCATTAAAATACTCATCAATTTGCTTAGAATCTTTTTCTTTTTTCTTCCTTTTCGACTTATTATTTCGAAAAAACTCATCTAAGGTTTTTTGACGATCATCCATAAACATCCCCCTTCCTTAAAAGAATTATTAATGGATAAGTTAGAATAACTTAGGTTCTTCTATAATACTAGGATCTTTTCTTGCTTCTAACTCATTTTCGATTTGAGCAACTCTAGTTGAAGCTGCCGCAGCTACTGCACCAACAATATCATCTAAAAATGTATGGCAAGCTTTTTTTTCGCCCTTACCTTTTTCATTAAGTTCAGAAACGATTCCTGGTTTATTAACATCAATATCACCAAAATTAGTTTTACCAATGGTCCCGTATAAACCAGCAAGCTCTATCCCAAATAATTCATCAATACCAAACATACCTAAATCAGTGGCTAGTATAGATTGAATTGGACCTTTAAAAGCATTTTCTTCTGTTAATCGATCAATTTCCGCACCCAATTGTAAAATATGAAATACATCTCTTAATGAAAGAATTTTTTCAACAGATTCAACACATTCTTGGTATGAAATATTATCTTTCCATTTTGACTGTTGACGAAAAGCAATCTTAGCAATTTCATCTACTGAAACTCCTCTAGATTTTAACATTTCAATATTCATTTCTAACATTTCTTCTCTAGAAAATAAATTTCTATCTCTATTCATATTGTTTACACCTCTTTATAAAATAGACTTAATTATTAATTATAACACATTTACAATATAAAATAAATGTTAAATCGATGTGTTTAATTTAAAGATATCTTTCCCTAAACCATTCATAAAGGCTTGAATATCCATTCTTTTTTTACCTTGAAGTTGAACTTCTTTTAAGATAAGCAAACCCTTGCCAGTCTGTATGTATACTCCGTTTTTATTAACATCTACGACTTGACCTACAGGATGCTCGGTAGATATTTCTTGATAATCTGCTTTATAGACTTTTAATTTTTGACCATTGATTAGCATTTCAGCGATTGGCCATGGATGCAAACCCCTAACTAAGTCATAACAAACTTTGGCAGGTTGTTTTAAATCAATGATTTTTTCTTCATCTTTTATATGATAAGCATAGGTGACATCTTCAGGATTTTGGGCTAGGGCTTGTAAATTAGTCAATATAAGTTCATCTAATGTTTTTATCAGTAATTTTGAACCTAAATCAGCTAATTTCATTTCTAAAGAACCTACATCATCATTATCTTCTATGACTAATGATTCTTGAGCCAATACAGGTCCAGCATCCATCTTCCTCACCATATACATAATTGAAACACCAGTCTCTTTATCACCATTCATAATAGCCCGATGCATAGGGGTTCCACCTCGATATTTAGGTAATAAGGATGCATGAACATTTATGGCTTTAAACCTTGCATGATTTAAAACTATATCTGGAATAATCTGACCATAAGCAGCGACAATCATAAAATCATAATTGCTTTGTAATATGCATTGATAATCATTCTTTATATTTTCAGGTTGAAAGGTTTTGAGTCCTAACTCAAGTGCTTTATTCTTCACAGGAGTCCCTTGTAATATTTTTTTTCTTCCAACAGGTTTATCAGGCTGAGTCACCACCAAATCAACTTCAAATTTCTTATTTAATTCCTCTAATATTTTAACAGCAAAATCCATGCTGCCCATAAAACATACTTTCATAGTAACTCCTTTCATATTCCTGGAAAATGATCAACTCTAATATAGATATCTTTATCAACATATTTTGTCATCATCTTTTGGATAATTTCATTGATATCAGGTTCGTTTTTAAATTTTATCATGATCTTACTTGTGTACTTATTTTTTATTTTTATAACATCTGAAGAAGGTCCAAGACAAATACTATCTTCAGCAAGTTCTTTCTTTAAATCCTTAACCAAAGCCATACCAAAAACCATGATGTGTTTCAATGATACGCCTGTTAATTCCATTTGAATTAAAAAGTAAAAAGGCTCATATCTAGCAATTCTCCTTAATCTCATCTCATGTTCATAAAAACCCTGATAATCATTTTCATAGGCATATTTTATAGCATAATGATTTGGATTATAGGCTTGTATATAAACCTCACCTAAAGTATCTCTTCGTCCAGATCTACCTGAAACTTGCATAATTAATTGAAAAGTTTTCTCTGGTGCTCTAAAGTCAGGAACAAACAAGTTACCATCTGCCTGTAAAACACCCACTAAAGTAACTCGAGGAAAATCTAATCCCTTGGCTATCATTTGTGTACCTATCAAAATATCGCCTTTTTCTTGGAATTGATGCAATAATTTTTCATGTGAATTTTTCTTACTTGTTGTATCTGTATCCATCCTAAATATTTTCGCATGAGGAAATTTATTCTTTAAATCAGCTTCTATTTTTTGAGTACCTGTTCCCATAAATTCTAGATCCCTTGACCCACAGTGTTCACAAGTTTTAGGAACCCCTTGTTCATAAGCACAATAATGACACTTCATTTGTTGAGAAGCTTGATGATAAGTTAAAGAGATATCACAATTCTTACATTTTAATACATGACCACATTCCCTACAAATCATGAAATTAGAATAACCTCTTCGATTAATCAAAAGAATGACTTGTTGGTCATTGTCTAATCTTTGCTTGATTGCCTCTAATAAGGCTCTTGATATATCATCACTATGACCATCTTTAAACTCTTCTAACATATTAATAATTTTGATAAGTGGAGGCTTAGAGTTTAAAGCTCTATTTTCTAATTTCAATAATTGATAATAGCCCCTAGATACTCTAGCATAAGATTCAATATTAGGGGTGGCTGATCCTAACAGCAACAAAGCTTGATGGTTTTTAGCCCTTTTCTTTAAAATATCAATAGCATAATAAGGTAAATTCTCTGTTTGTTTATAAGAACTTTCATGACATTCATCAACAATCATTAATCCTATATTTTTAAGGGGTGCAAAGCATGCACTTCGAGCACCAATGACTATTTTTGCTTCACCATTGATAATACGACGCCACTCATCATATTTTTCCATAGATGATAAACCAGAATGAATAGAAGCAACAAGATGTTTAAATTTACTTTTAAAACGTTGAATCATCATCGGTGTTAAAGAAATTTCTGGAACAAGTAAAATTACAGTTTGATCTTTTTCGATAACTGATTCAATGGCTTTCATATATATTTCAGTCTTACCAGAACCTGTCACACCATGCAATAAAATAGTATGTTCATGGCCTAATTGACTTAAAATCTCATGGTATACAACTTCTTGTTCATGACTTAAAGTAACATCAAAACTTTCTCTAGTATATACAGTTTCTACTTTTCTATAGACTTCTTTATCAAAAATCTTAATGAAATGATGTTTTTCCATAGTATTTAATACAGAAGCGCTAATATCAACTTTATTTAGGACAATATTTACTAAATCCTTATGACCAGGTCTATGATATAAATAATCATAAACAAGTTTTTGTTTATCTGTTAAGGATTGATTATCTTTAATAAGTAATTGCACAAATCTTTTTGAGAGATTTTTATTTTTTTTCTTAATATCGTAATTTTGCTTTAATTTCTTCTTTTTGATTAAGGATAAGACTTCTTCATAAATACTTTCATCAATTTGATCTAAATAAATCTCCTCTTGTTTTTTAAATAAGTCAAGCAAATTTTTATCGACACCATCTTCATCAATCAAAGATAATTTAGCTTTATACATGACTTTTAAAGCCGAGGGTAAAATAGTTTCTAAAACAGATATTAATAAATATCCTGTTTCTCGACTTAAAGTTTGAGCTAATTCAATCAATTCTTGGTTTAAATATGATTCTAAGTCCACAAGCCTTTCAATTGACTTCAATTCCTTATGATATTCAGAATGTTCTGAAATTCCCAAACAATAACCCATCACTTGACGACTACCAAAAGGTACGATTACACGTGATCCCAATGTTAAAATATTCTCATATTTTTTGGGAATCAAATAATCATACATTTTATCAACATTCTTAGATTTTACATCAACTAAAACTTTTGCGAACATAAATACTCCTGAACTATATTATATCACTTTTATCTTGATTAAAAAAGATTAAGAAGGTTTCAATTGATTGCAAAATCACTCAATAACCTATATAATAGATATGTTAAAATATGGAGGAATTATAAAATGAATAACTTATTAAAACTAAATAATGAAGCAGCTGTTTTTGCTTTAGGCGGACTTGGAGAAGTCGGCAAAAACATGTATGTGATTCAATATGAGGATGAACTAATCATTGTAGACTCAGGCATTTTATTCCCTGATGAATACTTACTCGGTATTGATTATGTCATTCCAGAATATTCTTATCTCATCGAAAATCAAGATAAAATAAAAGCCTTAATCGTATCACATGGTCATGAAGACCATATTGGTGGTATCCCGTTTCTAGTCCAACAAGTGAACATACCTGTCATTTATGCTTCTGGTTTATCTTATGGATTAATCCAAGCTAAATTAGAAGAAAAAGTCAGCTTTCCAGTTAACCTAAAAAAATTCTCTGATGATGATGTCATTAAATTTAATAAACTAGAAATTGATTTCTTTAGGACTAACCATTCAATTCCGGATACTTTTGGAATTCGTGTCAAGACACCTGCAGGATCTATTGTTCACACAGGTGATTTTAAATTTGATTTTTCACCAACAGGAAAAGATACAAACTACCATAAAATGGCAAAAATTGGCGATGAAGGTGTCTTATGTTTATTATCAGATTCAACCAATGCTGAATTAGAAGATTTCACAACATCAGAAAAAGTTGTTTCTGAAACCATTAGAGAAATGTTTGAAGATATCGAAGGAAGAGTCATCATCGCAACATTCGCTTCTAATATTCACCGAATCCAACAAATTATTGAAGCCAGTGTTTCTACAGGTCGAAAAATAGCTGTATTCGGTCGTTCAATGTTGAGAAATATCGAAGTTGGAATGGAATTAGGCTACATTAATGTTCCTAAAAACACTTTTATTGATACAAGAAACCGAAATGCCTTAAAAAACAAAGAATTAACCATTATATCTACTGGTTCACAAGGTGAACCCTTTGCTGCACTGACTCGTATAGCCAATAAATCTCATAGACAAATATCATTAATTCCTGGAGATACAGTTATATTATCATCGTCACCAATTCCTGGTAATCAAGAGTCTGTAAATAAAACCATTAATTTACTACAAAAAAATGGCGCTAATGTCATTGTTCAATCACCATTTGCAGATGTCCATGCTTCAGGTCATGGTGGTCAAAGCGAATTGAAATTAATGCTAAAACTTATGAAACCTAAGTTTTTCGCACCCATCCATGGTGAACACAGGATGTTAAAGGCTCACCAACAATTAGCCATTGATACCGGAGTAGAACCTAACAATACTTTCATCCTAGAAAACGGCTTAGTTTTGGCCTTCTCTAATGGGAAAGCCTATATAAAAGGCAAGGTTAAAACTTCAGACGTTTATGTAGATAGCGAAAGTATAGGTGAAGTAGGATCCATGGTTATCAAAGATAGAAGAGAGCTATCTGAAGATGGTTTACTTTCTGTTGTTCTAACCATTAGCCAACAAAAATACGAAGTAATCTGCATGCCAAATATTGTTTCAAAAGGTTTTATTTTTGTTAGAGACAATTTTCAAATGATTAAAGATATGCAAAAAATAGTCATTGAATCTTCTAAAAAATACTTGAATCCTGAATTTAAAAAATTAAACATGAATGGTATCAAGAATGATATAACAAAATCTTTAAAAGCTTATATTAAAGAAGAAACTAATAGGGAACCAATGATTATGCCAATCATTATGGTCTTATAAAAGAAAAAAGCAGAAATTCTGCTTTTTTAAATTTCTACTTTCATTTTATGATTACAAACATCTTTAAACCAATAAAAGACATCTTTGGTCACCATAGCATCCTCTAAGGCATCGTGTCTTTGTTGGTTTAAATCTTCTTTAGCGTACATATTGTATGCATTAAATAAACCCAAATCATTTTTTAACCTAAAATAAGTTTTATGTAAACTTAACAAATCTACAAACTGCATATCATTGATAAAGTCATCTAGGTCATGGATTCTATTCAACTTAGATAATTCAGATTTATCATTTTTACCCCAAACATAAATAATGGGTTGATACTCTTGATTAATATTATATAAAATTTGATATAAGTCTTCAAACTTCGTACCATGATCAACATCATCTTGACTTAAATCTAAAAACTTTAAAGTTCTTTTCGATAGTTTCGGAAATAACTTTGGTTTAACAAAAGCGTTATATCTTTGAATTTCTTTGCCTCTAGCATCCGTTAAAACAAAGCCAACTTGAATAATCTCAGAAATGAATTTATTATAATTTTGATAAGGTGGCATAGACATTTCAAAATCGATAAATAAACGATATCTTTCTTGATTAATCAATTTTTTAATTTCGGTTTTTATCATTGAAATATCATAGAAAACTGTTGGTTGATTGCCCCTAGGAGACAATACCTTATCAATACTAACAACATTTTGAACTATAAAATCCTTGTAAATTCTCGTTTCTTTTTTTACTTTCAAGAAAACATAAATATCTTTATGAAAATAATCTAAAAACTGTCTAAACATGCCTTTGCTCATGTAGAAATAAGCTAATTTTTTATGTTGCATGATGGCGATTAAGCGTTTATCTTCGTTAACTTTTACAATTTTTCCATAAACTGTTTCTATCATGATTCATCTTCTTTCTTTGATTGATAAGTATTTAGAGCCAAATAGATGTTATCAATAGCCTCTTCTTGTATTTTTAAAGCTTTGAGCTCTTCTCTTGGCGCATTCTTAATATTTTCTAAATTCTTATATTTTTTTAATAGTTTATTCTTTGTCACCTTACCAACTTTTGGAATGGTGTCTAAAATAGAAGCATATATTTTTTTACTAGCGACATTTCTTTGGTAACTTATCGCGAACCGATGGACTTCTTCTTGTATTTTGTAAAGCAATGAGTAGAGATTAGAGTGTTTATCTAAAATGATTTCTTCTTCATTTTGCTTAATGATTGATTCAGTTTTATGCCGTGAATTTTTCTTTAAACCAATGAGATTCAAATCTAATTTTAATTCTTCAAGGACTTGTTTTGCAGCTCTTAATTGAATTAATCCTCCATCAACAATCACTAAATCCGGTTTTTCTAAGTCATCCATCATTACAGATAAATATCTTCTATAGATGATTTCTTTCATGATATGGTAATCATCATTAGTTTCCACAGTTTTAACCCTATATTTTCGATACTCGTTTTTGTCTGGTAAACCATTGGTGAATACCACCATGGCTGAAACTAAGTTCTGTCCAGAGATATTTGAATTATCAAAAGCATCAATCCTTCTAATAGAACTTACACCTAATATTTTTTCTAATTCCCTAAGTGCATGAATGGTCTTATTTTCTCGATTTAAATAGGCTGATAAATTATTATTTAAGTGGTTTTTAGCGTTTTCATAAGCTATTTCTAGTAATTTAACTTTTTTTCCTCTTTGAGGAATAAATATTTTATCTTCAAGAACTTCTTTAAAAATATCATAATTGTAGTCTTTAGGTAGAAGGATCTCATCAGGTATGGGTTGTTGCTCATAAAATTGAACAAGATATGTTAATAAGATGTCTTCAACTTGACCATAATATGAAAAGATTTTTGATTGAGAGAATAAAACACGCCCATTTCTCATAAATAAGATATTTATAGAAATATAATGATCATAAGTCACAAAATTTACAATATCCCTATCTAAGTTATCGTTAAATATAACTTGTTGCTGCTCAGTCGTTTTTTCAATAGCGATAATCATGTCTCGGTATTCTTTGGCTTTTTCAAATTCTAAATTACGAGAATGTATTTCCATTTTTTGTTTATATTCTTGAACAAACTCTTTTGTGTTTCCTGATAAAAAACTTCTCACTTTTTTTAATAAGTCTTTATAAGTACTTTCTTTAACCGGAAATTCACATGGACCTAAACATTGTCCTATATGATAATACAAACATACTTTTTTTGGGAACTGAGAACATTTTCTAAAGGGGAATATTGTATCTAATAACCTTACCGTTTCATTAGCATAAGTAGCGTTAGGATAGGGACCGAATACATTCTTTTTGTTTTTACTTACACTTCTTGTGACTCTAATGATTGGGTGTTCTTCATCAGTTACTTCGATATAAGGATAAGTTTTATTATCCATAAGTTTTATATTATATTTAGGTAAATATTGTTTGATTTGTGATAATTCTAATAAAAATGCTTCTTTTTCAGTTTGGGTAATAACATAGGTAAAGTCTTCTATCTCATGGACCAGTCTTGTCGTTTTATCATCATGAGCACCGACAAAATAAGAACTTACACGATTCTTTAAGTTCTTAGCTTTGCCTACGTAAATAATTTTACCCTTACGATCAAGCATTTGATAGGTACCAGGTTTGTTAGGTACTTGTTTTATTTTTTCCTTGATATCGACATTCATTGTATTTAAATTATACCAAAATAAGACCTTTCTATCAATATGAGAAAACTCTAGCAAAGCTAGAGTTTATTTTATATTCCTAATGATATCATCAACTCTTTTACCGGTTTGATAAGATTCATCATATTTAAATACCAATTCTGGAACTTTTCTCATTTTAACACGTTTAGCAATTTGATTCTTTATAAAGCCATTAGCTCTATCTAAAGTTTCTTTTGTTTTTTCTATATCTTGTTTTGAACCATAAACTGTGTAATAAGCATACATAAATGATAACTCATTGGTGATTTTAACACCTGTAATTGTGATAAAAGCAAGTTTATCTTTAATATCATTTTGAAGTATATCGCTTAAGACTCGTTGTACATCTGTTTCTAAATGAGCAACTTTTGCCATATATTACACCTCTTTCATTGTTGAAACTTCAATGATGTCTCCTTCTTTGATATCATTGTAGTTTTCAATGGTAATACCGCATTCAAATCCTTGGCGCACTTCTTTTACATCATCTTTAAATCTTTTTAAAGAACCTAATTTTCCTTCGAAAATTATTTTTCCATTACGAACAATTTTAATCATTGAATTTCTTCGTACAACACCACTCGTTACCATGCATCCTGCAATGGTCCCAACTTTAGATACTGAATAGGTTTCTCTAACTTCTGCTTCACCAATGACTTGTTCTTCAAAGACAGGGTCTAACATACCTTTCATAGCTGCTTCAATATCATCTAAAGCTTCATATATGATTCGATAAGTTCTAATTTCCACGCCTTTTTCTTTAGCTAACTCTCTAACTGATGCAGGTACACCAACACCAAAACCAATTATTATTGCTGAAGATGCTTCAGCCAACAAGATATCACCATCTGTAACTGCACCAACACCTGTACCAACGATATCAATATCAGCACCTTCTACATCAATTTTTCCAATTGACCCTCTAAAGGCTTCAATTGAACCTTGAACATCTGCTTTAATAATTAAATTCATTTTCTTTGTATCATCAGAAGCTTGATTAAAGAAGTCTTCTAATGACATTACTTCTTTAGAATTATGTTGTTTATCAAAAGCTCTATTTTGTCTTTCATCTGCTATATCTCTAACAGTTTTTTCATCTTCAAAAACTCTAAAAGGATCTCCAGCTAAAGGAACATCATTTAATCCAATAATCTCAACAGCTTGTCCAGGTTCAGCTTCCTTAATTTGGTCGCCTAAGTCATTGGTCATAGCTCTAACTTTACCGTAGGTTGCACCAACAGCAAAGTAATCTTGAACTCTTAAGGTACCGTTATCAACTAAAATAGTCGCTACTGGCCCCCTGCCTTTATCAAGTCTAGCTTCAATAACTGAACCAGTTGCTTGACGATTAGGATTTGCTTTTAACTCTTTTAATTCAGCCACAACTTGTATGGTTTCTAATAAATTATCAATACCTTGGTTTTTAAGAGCTGATACTTCCACGAAAGGAATATCTCCACCCCATTCTTCAGATAATAAACCTAAATCAGCCAATTGTTGTTTGACACGATCAGGATTAGCGCCAGGTACATCCATCTTATTAACAGCCACAATAATTTCGCATTGTGATGCTTTGGCATGGTCAATAGCTTCTCTGGTTTGAGGCATAACACCATCATCAGCTGCTACAACTAAGATTACTATATCAGTAATTCTAGCACCACGGGCTCTCATTTCTGTAAAAGCCGCGTGTCCAGGAGTATCAATAAAAGTGATTTTCTTTCCGTTTTTCTCAACTTGATAAGCACCAATATGTTGAGTAATACCACCAGCTTCAGTTGATACAACTCTAGAATGTCTAATGGTATCTAACAAGGTTGTTTTACCATGGTCAACGTGACCCATGATAGTAACGACTGGTGGACGAGAAACTAAATCTTCTTCTTTGTCTGTTTCAATGATTTCTTCAAATCTAGTAAGATCTGTAACTACTTCATCTTGTAAGTCTAAATTATATTCCATGGCTAATAATTCTGCATTTTCTCTATCAATGGATTGGTTTTTTGTTGCCATTATTTTTAAAAACATTAATTTTTTAATAACGTCAGATGCTGGTTTGTTAATTTGATCAGCGAAATCTCCAACTGTCATACCTTGTTTATATGTTACAAATTTAGGCATCACTTTTTTGGGTTGTGAATTTTGCTTATTTTGATTTTTCTTATTTCCTGTAAATTTCTTATTTTTATTTGGTTCATGTTTTGGCATATGACCACCTCTTTCTTAATACTATAGTAAACTTATAATCTTTTTAGCGAATCCAGCATCTTGAATTGCTATGACCATCCGATTACTCTTGCCAATGGCTTTACTCAACTCATCTGATGTAAAATCCTTGATGATTTGAACTTGATAAGTCTTGGCTTTATCACTAACTCTTTTGCTTGTATTAAAACCAGCATCGCTTGCTAGAAAAACCAAGCGAGCTTTTTGGCTTTTAATTTTATCTAAAGACATTTCTTCCCCAGAAATTAAGCGGTTAGCCCGCATACATAATCCTAAGATAGATAATATTTTCTCTTTATTCATTGTCAATCACTTTGAACAAAGTCTCAAAAACGTCATTAGGAACTTCTACATCTAAATGTCTAGATAATATTTTGTGTTTCATGGCTTTTTCAATCACTATTTTGTTTTTTGATAGATAAACGCCGCGACCATTCGCTTTACCTGTTGGATCATAAATAACTTGCCCTTCTGGAGTTCTTACAACCCTTAACAAGTCTTTTTTTTCCATGCGTTCATTGGTCACAACACATTTTCTCATGGGAATTTTCCTAACTTTCATTTTTATCACCTAGAATTCTATACCCTCAGATAAGGCTTGAGATTCAGCTTTAATATCTATTTTCCATCCAGAAGATTGGACAGCTAGTCTTGCATTTTGTCCTCTCTTACCGATGGCCAAAGACAATTGATCATCTGGAACAACAAGGATGGCAGATTTTTCTCTTTCATCATATTGGACAGACAAAGTTCTTGCTGGTTGAATCGAATTAGCAATTAATTCTTCAGGGTTTTTACTATATTTATATATATCAATTTTTTCGCCATTTAAACTATCAATAACATTTTTAATACGCATACCATTGCGACCTAAACAAGCCCCAACAGGATCAACATTTTCATCATTTGATAAGACACATACTTTGCAACGATCTCCAGGATCTCTAGCAAGACCAAAAATTTCAATAATACCTTCAGCTAATTCAGGAATTTCATTTTCCATTAAACGAATTACTAAATTACGGTCAGTTCTTGATACATATACTTTTGGATCTTTGTTGGTTTTTTCTACCTTTGTGATATATACATTCACTTTTGAACCAACAATCAAATCAGATGCAAGTAAATCTCTAGATGGAATTGACGTTTCAGTATCTCTACCTAAAAACAATGTCACAAAATCATTTTTAATCTTAATGACTTCAGCAATAATCATTTCGCCAACACGTGACTCAAAATACTCATAGTTTTTATCTCTCTCTAATTGTTTTAAACCTTGAGTCAACATTTGTTTGGCAGTTGAAGCTGCTAAACGACCAAAATTCTTTGGCGTGATTTTTTCTTTAATGATATCTCCCACTTTAGCATTCTTCTTGATTTCTCTTGCTTGTTCTAAAGTGATTTCATGTCCTGGTTCACTATTCGGATCTATTTCATCCACAACGATAGATTTAGAAACGATATCAATTTCCGCTTTTTCTGAGTTAAAAATAACTTCAGCGTTATTTTTACCCCCATAAGCTTTTTCATAAGCTTTGATAAGCCCGTCTCCGAAGATCTTTAAAATCTCTTCTTGACTTACGTTTTTTTCAATGGCTAAATTTTCTAATGCTTTAAAAAAATCTTTACTAATCATTTTCTTCTCCTAAAATCAATGGCTAATCTTATTAGATTAACATCTATATAATTTACTTTTACTTTTTTGTTTTTAATCGATAAGGTTAAGGTATCTCCATCAAAAGCTATTAAGTCACCTTCAAAATTTTGAGTAAAGGTTTCAACATAAACCAAATGATTTATGGCGTGTTTAATCGCTTCAGCTGTTCTTAGTTCCCTTTCAGCCCCTGGAGATGATACTTCCATCATATACTCACCTTCTATAGGGTCTAATTCATCGATGAAGGGATTTAATTCTTGAGTTGCTAAAACAACATCATCCATATTGACGCCTTCAGTTATATCGATATAAATTCTTAAAATAGTCTCTTTTCTTTCCTTTACTATTTCCAAATCATATAGATCAAAACCAATGTTTTCTAAAAAAGATTTAACCTTTTCTTTAATTTCTTGAACCTGCATCCTATCACCTCACTAAAAAATTCCAATAAAAATGAGAGGGGATGACCCTCTCACTTTACCTTATGCTAAAAACATTATATCACAGGGCCTATGTAAAATCAAGAATATTATACCTTGGTTTTAACATTTATAACGATGTCTTGATAGTCTGGGTGTTTCTTAAACCAAGAAATGGCATATGGGCATTTTGCGACAATTTTTAAGTCTTGGCTTTTGATAAACTGATAGGCTCTCAACATCAACTCTGAAGCTACCCCTTGTCCTCTTAGCTCAGGAACGACAAAGACATGGGTAATATCCACTCTAGATTGATCTCGAGCTGGAAATAAGACTTCAGCCAATAAAATCATGTTATCATCCACAGAGTATATTCTATTATCATCATATAAATAATCCATCAACGATTACCTCCTAGTTCATACATTAAAATACTGCCTGCCACAGCTACATTTAATGATTCCACTTTTTTCATTTTTAATTTAATCACTGAATCGGCTTTATTGATAATTTCAGGGTCAACTCCTTGTCCTTCATTACCTAAAATTAATCCGAATTCTTCATGATGTTTTTTTTCAAATTGGCCTTGGGCAGATAAATCAGTTGCATAATAATGTATAGGATGTTTATCCATGAAATCTATGATGTTATCTTCAATGATATTTATCTTAAATAAGGCCCCTTGGGTAGATCTTATGACCTTAGGATTATAGACATCCACACAATGATCGACCACAAGACTTTCAAAGCCAAAAGCAAGGGCAGATCGAATCAGTGTTCCCATATTTCCGGGATCTTGAATACCATCACACAAAAGAACCTGTTTTGAAATATGACTTTCTTGGGGAAAGTGACAGACACCTATTAGTCCTTGAGGACTTGAAACATCTGATAACTTTTGAATAATCTCTTCAGTTACTAAATAACTTTCTATCTCATAAGGCAAATCTTGCCCTAGATGAAAAACTATCTCTAAAAGACCCGCTTCATAAGCTTCCTTAATAAGGTGTTCCCCCTCTATTAAGAATTTACGCTTATCTTGCCGGTATTTTTTTTGTTTTAGCTTGGCTGTTTCAATAATTAACTGGTTTTTAATAGAAGTAATCTCTTTGATAAAAACACCCCTTTACTCTACTTGACTAGAATCATCACCCTGATTAACTTCTTGATTAAATACAATGGATGACGTTCTATTAAAATCATTCAACATATCAAATTCATTAATTTCATTGTATGAAATTGTATAGATTTTGTCATTGATAAATATAGCTTTTTCGATATAACCATAATAATTGCTTGGTGTATTCCTTAAAATACTTACCTGACTTAAATGATTCATTTCATCAACCTGATATAAGTAAATCGCTTGATAATACTGACCATATCCATAAGAATAAGCATAAACAGGTATAGCAAACAATAAAGAATTATTCCATTCATACTCTACAAATAATTTATGATCATAGGTGACTGGAGAATATGAATATTCACCTTCAACCAACAAAGTTTCTAAAGTTATAGGTTGGTCACCTGATGTATCATATAAGGCGACTTTTACGCCCGTAAAAATAGTAAATCCATTTGAATTATCCGCTTGACGCCCAATACCTATCATTAAATCGTCATTGATAGGGTGTAAATAATCACTCACACCTTCTTCGTATAATTCACCTAGAATCACCGGATGATAAGGGTCAGATAAATCAATCTTATATAAAGGATCTGTATTAACAAAGGTCACCACATAAGCAATATCTTGACTCATTCTTACTGCATATATACGTTCATTTGGTTTTCCCAATCCTCTTAAAACAGAAATAATACTTAGTTCATTATCTGTCGCATCTAACAAATAGAGTTGATTGGTTAATTCTACACCTTCTTGACTATAAATATAATCTGTTGTAGCTAATCTTAAAATTCCTTCATACTCATCAAAAGAAAACTGATTTAAAGTCCATCCATCGATCTGATTTGCTGCTTGGAATACAAGCTTACCTTCTACAATTTTAAACCTTGAAATACTGGTGTATTGTCTATAATTTTCATCTTCTTCACTGTAATGATAGACATGGCCAGAAATATATAGGTTTTCTTGATTCATATAAACCTCATAAGCGTAGGTTAAATAAGCATTTAAATCAATACTTACTTCTTGATTTACATTAAAAGAAGCAACCATTAAATAAGATGAGACTTGATCAGAATCAGGATAATAAAAGATATCTTCATAAGTTAAATTAATAAAGTCATCACCTAAAAGAGAATCCTTGTAAGAAGGTGTGACTATTTCTTCATCATACCACCAATGATAAGAAGACATCATAATAAAGAAATCGCCTTCAATCATTCGACTATCCACCAAATAAGTGTTCTTAAACTCGAATTGTCTTTCCACTTGAATATTTGACTTATCACTAACATCCAGAACATCAATTCGTAAGTTTGAAGATCCCCACCACCAATAATAAGGAGTGACTTGATCATCATCAGTCATTCTTTGGTATTGGTCGTATAAGACAATTAATTTATCCTCATACAAATAGATACCATGGTAATAAGCATAAGCATAATATTGGTCTGTTTCATCTATTAAAGAATCTTCATAGACTAGACTCATTGATTCTACATCAACAATCCTTAAATCTTGGTTCTTGGCCATATATATGTAATTCCCGTCAGTAATGATGGTATCCATTTCAGAAACTCCGCTCACTTGAACATTGGTTTCAGAATGCCTTTCTTGGTCTTCTTCATTGGTGTCATCCAAACCGGCTTCTGGTGTTAAGATATTATCTCCACCATAATATTGAGTCTTTTGCGCCAAAGAATTTACATAATCATTCATTTCTTCTTGACTTGAAAATTGTTTTAAATAATCGCTTTCTATAATTTCTTCACTTGTTTCTTCACTGATATCTTCAGTGGTTTCATTAGTGTTAATCGCTTCTTCTCCACAAGCGACTAAAGCAAAAAATAGAAAAAGCATTAAGGTAAAGCTTAATAATTTCTTCATAAAAACACCTCCGTTTTTATTCAGTTAATTCTAAAAATAATTCTATGTCTTTCTTAAGTAATTCTAAGGAACTTACCCAAAATTCTTTTTTAGTCACATCAATCCCAGCCAAAGCAGCAACTTCTTCAACTTGCATTTGACCAGTCGCAGCTAATAAATCATCATAAATTTTAACAAAAGCCTCTTTGTCTTCTAAATACTTTGCATACAAGCCTTTTGCGAATAATAAACCGTAAGTATATGGGAAATTATAATAAGATAAACCACCAGAATAATAATGAGGTTTACATATCCACATATAAGGATGTAATAAGTTTTCATCTAAGCCATCGCCATAAGTTTGTTTTTGAGCATCAAGCATTAATTCTTTTAATTCTTTAGCATCAAAAACAGTTTTTTCTCTGCCTTCAAAAACAGATTTTTCAAATATAAAACGAGACATAATATCAACAACAACTTGTGTATAATCTTGCAATGAAGACTCTAATAAAAAGATTTTTTCTTCCTTAGTAGTCACATCCTTTATAGCCGCATTATTAACAATAGTTTCACAGAAAGTTGATGCAGTTTCAGCCACAGGCATGGTGTAAGAACTATTTAAAACAGATTCCTTAAAAATTGCTTCCCCATGATAAGCGTGTCCTAATTCATGAGATAAGGTAATCATATCAGAAAAAGACCCTGTAAAATTAGTCATAACTCGACTTTCTTTAATCACATGCATATTGGCACAAAACGCACCACCTCTTTTGCCTTTTCTTGGAGTATAATCTACCCATTCTTCATCAAAAGCTCTTTTAGCTAAATCATGCAAACTGTTAGAAAAAGTCTTGAAATTCTTTAATATATAAGCGTTGGCTTCTTCAATCGTAAAACTCGTATCATTTTTACCAATAGGTGCAAATAAATCATAGAAAGGCAATCCATTTTTATGACCTAACAATTCAGCTTTTCTTTGTAAGTATTTTCTAAAAATACCGTAATATTCTTTAACAGCTGACTGCATAGCTTCTAAAGTTTCACTCTTCATCCTAGACTTGTTCAATGCCTCAGCCAAAGGTGAGTCAAAATTTCTTGCTTTAGAAACAGTGTTAACTTCTCCTTTAATTGAATTCAAGGCAAAAGCAACAGAATCTTCTATTTTTTTATAGGCATTTAATTCAGCTTCATAAGCTTTTTTTCTTACCTCAGGATCTTTATCAGTGGCTAAATTTCTTACTTCTGATAAAGTAATAATTTTACCATCATACTCAACATCCAATGTTGATGTTAACAAAGATTGTAAGCGTCCCCAAGATGAAGAACCTGTTTGTCTTAATTTAGCAAGCATTACTTCTAATTCAGTACTTAGTAAGTGACCTGCATGATCTTTAACTTCATTTAAATAAAATTGATGTTCTTTTAAAAAATCATTATGAGCTATATCTTCTTCTAAATTTGGGTAATCTTTCATCCAATTGGTAAATAAGGTTGAAATTTTAGTTAACTGTGTTAATTTTGTTTGTAATAAGTTGACCATTTTATTGGCTTCCTGATTGGTTGATTCAACTGAAGATGTTAAAGAAGCAAAATGATATAATTTATCAATCAATGCTTCTAAAAGCATTTCATTTTCTAAATACTTTACTAATTTTCTTTCCTTTTGATCATAATTATCAAAATCTACAGATTGTGAATTAATCTCAAGAATTAATTGATCTAGTTGATTTAAATCCTCCGAATATTTTGGGTCATCAAACCCTAAGTACAAACTTTTTAAACTCCATTTTTTCATTATTTTTCCCCTTTCATTAGTACAAAATTTAATTTTGTTAGTTGGTAAATTTTTGCTTTCTTTTCTCCATAGTCTCTAGATTGATAAAGAATATCTTCAATCCACTCAAAACCTATTTTTTCAATAAGTTTTTGAGAAGCTAAATTTTCATAAAAATGTCCTACATAAAGACAATCTATGTTCCTTTCAAAAAATACTTCATATAAAATTATATCAATAGCTTCCGTCATTAAACCCATTCGATGAAACTTAGGGTGTAATACATAACCAAGTTCATAGACTTCACCTAAAGATCCAAGTTCGGTTAAGTGAACCCCTATAGAACCAATTACTTTCCTTGTATCTTTAAAGACAAGCGCATAAACATCATCTTTTTTGATAAAATTATCAATCACTGCTCTTGTTTCTTTTTTGTTTTTATGGGGTTTCCAACCAGCCATTGGCCCAACTGTATCTAACTTAGCATAATCATATACAGCCTTTACATCAGTTGTATTAAATTTTCTTAGAATTAGTCTCTTTGTCTCTAAAGATCTCATTGAAGGCTTCCTCTACAGTAAAACCTAAATCAGTAATATTAAATTTCTCTCTGTCTTTAATCATGACTGATTTTGAATCTTTAACTGCTTTCTTTAATAAAAGTTCGTAATCTAAATTCTCTTCTATCATTTTAGCTTTTTGAATGGATGGTTTTATGACAGGATTCTTTGGCACATAAACCGTACAACAATCAGAAAATGCTTTATTAGATATATCTAAGGTCTTAATTTTCCTAGCTACTTTGATGATATCGGCCTTATCATAAGTTGATAAAGGTCTAATAATTAAAGTCGAGATAGGTTCTTGAACTGCAATTAAACTTTCTATGGTTTGAGAAGCGACTTGACCAATAGAATCACCAGAAATAATGACGGGTATATGATTCTTTTTAGCTACTTTTTCAGCAATTCGATACATCATCCTTCTCATTACAGTTATCAAATACGGTTCTTCACAATCCTTTAAAAGAAGTTCATGTAAGTCTCTAAAAGGCACTAAATGTAAATTGATTTTGGATCCATTTGCGTATTTAGCTAATTTATAAGTTAAATCAATGACTTTTTGAACCGATTCAATCGGCGTTAAGGGTGTTGATTCAAAGTGAATACACTCTATTTCTAAACCTGTATTCATCGCTAAATATCCAGCCACTGGCGAATCAATACCGCCACTTAACATGACCAAGGCCTTTCCTCCAATACTGGTAGGAAAACCCCCTAAACCAGGAATTTTATCTAAATATATATAAGTACCATCATTCCTGACTTCTATGTTTAATGTTTTCTCTGGATGGTGAACATCGACTTTTAATATTTGAACTTGTCTTAAAATCAATTTAGATAATTGATTAGTAATTTCTAAAGAAGTTAAAGGAATTCTTTTATCGGCTCTTTTTGTTTCAATTTTAAAAGTGGTTTCTTTGTGAATTTCTTCCTTTATCATTTCCACAGCTTTTTGAGCAATCAAATCTAAATCAAAATCACAATGTTTGACTTTACTATAAGAAGATAAACCTGAAATATAATTAAGTTTATCAATGATTTCATCTGGAGATTCTTCATTTAATTTTATAAAAACCAAATCATGTTGGAAAATAATATCAACTTCAAAGCCATGAAGTTTATGGGCAATTTGGTTATTAATGTTCCTTCTAAATATATGTTGATTTTTTCCTTTAAGGATTAAATCCCCATATTTAATCATAATGTAATCGTACATGGCACACCTCTTCAATTATATTTTATCATATTCATTGATATTTATAGAGTGATAAATTATAATATTTAGAAGTGAGGTGTTATCTATGGCTCAAATATCAGTCAATGAGTATTTAGGATTATATTTAGACAAAAATTATCAAACATTAACCAATCAAGCGAATTTTGTGGCCATCATTAAAGAGATGGTTCCTAATTTAAATTGGGTGGGTTTTTACCTATATGATGGTAAGGAGTTATACCTAGGTCCCTTCCAAGGAAAAGCAGCTGTTCAAACCATCCCTATGGGGGAAGGTGTCTGTGGAACATCAGCTGAAAAGAGACAAACTTTAGTGGTTGATGATGTTCATGCTTTTGCTGGTCATATTGCTTGTGATGATGCATCTAATTCAGAAATTGTCATCCCAATCATCAAAAATAACAACTTAATTGGGGTCTTAGATATTGACTCTCCAATTAAGAATAGGTTTGACCAAGAAACCGTTAAAATACTAGAAAAAGCAGTCGATTTTTTATTTGACTTTTTATAGTCGTTCGTGTATAATACCTTGTGCGCATGTAATAAAAAGCAGTTGTTTGAAATTGATTTAGATCTTGATTATTCCAAAATATAGGGTTGTTAGTATTGTTAACTGCTTAACAAGAAACCATCAAAATAATCAAGCTAAGTGAATGTAAAACTCCTCAATTACAGTGTAACTAAATTTAAAAGGAGGATCATATATGTCAAGATTTACAGGTTCAACATGGAAAAAAAGTCGCCGTTTAGAATACTCAATTTCTGAAACAGGAAAAGAGTTAAATAAACGCCCATATGCACCAGGACAACACGGTCAAAAAAGACGTCGTAAATTATCTGAGTATGGTTTACAGTTACAAGAAAAACAACGTGTTCGTTTCACTTATGGTGTCAATGAAAAACAATTCCGTAAAACATTTAATGAAGCTAAGAAAATGCAAGGTAAACAAGGTGAAAACTTCTTATTCTTATTAGAATCAAGATTAGATAACTTAGTTTATAGAGCTGGGTTCGCAAGAACTCGTCAACAAGCAAGACAACTTGTTAACCATGGTCATATTTTATTAGATGGTATTAAAGCAACGATTCCATCAATGAGAGTTAAACCAGGTCAAAAAATTTCTTTAAAAGAAAAATCAAAAGACTTAGCTATTATTAAAGAAGCTTTGGAAGCTCAAGCATCAAGACAAGAGTATATTGATTTCAATGACGAAACCAATGTAGCTACTTACACACGCTTACCAGAACGTAATGAAATTCTACCTGAAATTCATGAGAATTTAATCGTAGAGTTATACAACAAATAAGATTTTTAAAAACCGAGAATTTCTCGGTTTTTTTTATGCAATCTAATTGATTTTTCTTTCTAATAGGCGTACAATAACAATCGTGTGAGAAAGGTAGGTCTATTCATGAAAAACAAGACTATTATTATTGGCGGTGTAGCCGGTGGAGCTTCTACTGCTACAAGATTAAGAAGACTTGATGAAACAAGAGAAATTATCATGTTAGAAAGAGGCGAATATATTTCATTCGCAAACTGTGGATTACCCTATTATATAGGTGGGGTTATTGAATCTAGAGACGCTTTAATTGTTGAAACAGTTGAAGATATGCAAGCAAGATTCAATATTGATGTTAGAATTTTTTCTGAAGTAACATCAATTAATCGTGAAGAGAAAACCATTACTATTAGAAATATTAAAAGTAATGAAATTTACAAAGAATCATATGATCAATTGGTCATATCAACAGGCGCATTTCCTGTTAAACCACCTATTCCAGGTATTAATGAAGCTAAACACCTATATACCTTAAGAAATATAGCTGATATGGATATCATTAAAAACTATATCAACCAAGAAAAACCAAAACACGCCAGTGTTATTGGTGGTGGTTTTATTGGTATAGAAATGGCTGAAAATTTACATCATTTAGGAATGGAAGTTTCAATTGTAGAAATGGCAAACCAAGTTATGGGTCCAATTGATATTGAAATGGCTGAGATTATCCACCAACATATTAGAAATAAAGGTGTTGATTTAATCTTATCTGATGGTGTTAAATCTTTTAATAATGAAGGTAAAGAAATCGAACTGACTTCTGGCAAGAAAATCCAAACAGATTTAATTATTTTCTCAATTGGCGTTAGACCAGAAAATCTGCTAGCCAAAGAAGCTGGGATTGAATTGGGTAAATTTGGCGGGATTTCTGTCAATGAATATTTACAAACATCAGATCCTAATATATATGCTATTGGTGATGTTATTGAAGTCAATGATTTTGTTACTAAAGATATAACCATGATTCCTCTAGCAGGGCCAGCTAATAAACAAGGAAGAATCGTCGCAGATAACTTATGCGGCATTGAATCTGTATACACAGGTTCTATGGGAACTTCAGTAGCTAAGGTCTTTGATTATACCGTTGGTTCAACTGGTAATAATGAAAAAACATTAATTAAAAAGAAATTGAAATATAAAACCATTCATATCCACCCAGGATCTCATGCGGGCTATTATCCAGGTTCTACAACCATAGCTATGAAACTCTTATTTGATCCTGAAACTGAAAAAATTTATGGTGGCCAAGCTGTAGGTATGGATGGGGTAGACAAACGTATTGATGTTATAGCAACCGCTATCCGTGCTAACCTAAAAGTCACTGAACTAAAGGATTTAGAATTATCATATGCACCACCATTTTCTTCAGCCAAAGACCCAGTGAATATGCTTGGATTTGTTGCAGAAAATATCATCAACCATTTGGTTAAAGTCATCGAATGGAATGATGTCAATGAACTCATTAAATCTAAATCATTTATCTTAGATGTTAGAGATGAAATTGAATATCAATTAGGATCAATTCCAAGTGCTGTCAATATTCCCTTACCACAACTAAGAAATAGATTAAATGAACTTCCTCTAGATCAAAAAATATACATCTATTGTCAAACTGGTATCCGTGCGTATAACGCATATAGGATATTAAGTCAAAAAGGTTTCGATGTTTACAACTTAGATGGAGCCTTTAGAACCTATCAATGCGTCTTTAACCCAGGCGAGACTTCTTCTTGCCAAGAAACAGATGATTCAGGTGTTATGATTATTGATCAACCTCAAATCGATCTAAATGATATTAAATCAGACTTACAAGTAAACGCCATTGGTTTACAATGTCCAGGACCAATTGTAAAAGCATTCAAAAGTCTTGAAAGCCTTAAAGATGGGCAAATACTAGAAATATCAGCAAGTGATCCAGGTTTTGAAAAAGATGTTGTAACATGGGCTAAAAAAGGTGGACATCAACTATTAACTGTTAATAAAGAAAATAAAAGCATGACTGCTTTTATTCGTAAAGGAACCCATCATATTCCATCTTCTCCTGCAGCCGCAAAAGATGGATCTACCATTGTTGTCTTCTCTCAAGATTTAGATAAGGCATTAGCTGCTTTCATTATCGCTCAAGGTGCTAAGGCCATGGGTAAAGATGTATCACTATTCTTCACATTCTGGGGATTAAATATCTTAAGGAAAGCTAAAAAACAAAAAGTTAAAAAAGCATTCTTAGAAAAAATGTTTGGCAAAATGATGCCAAGAGGTAGCAAAAAATTACCTATTTCTAAAATGAATATGGCTGGAATGGGTCCTCTTATGATGAAACATATTATGAAAAAGAAAAATGTTGATTCATTAGAACTCATGATAGAAAAAGCAAAAGAGTTAGATATCAAGCTTACTGCTTGTGCAATGAGTATGGATATTTTAGGTATTAAAAAAGAAGAATTAATCGACGGTATTGAAATCGCTGGAGTTGCGACTTACTTAGGTGATACCGCTGATTCAAATCATAATTTATTTATTTAAATTTAAAAATCCCTAGTTCATGAAAACTAGGGATTTTTTTTATGTTTATTTAATAAATTTTTTTATTTTCAAAGGTGCATTGGCCATTTCAATAAATTGATCTGGGTCCAAAGAAGCACCACCGATTAAGGCTCCGTCAATATTTTCTTTAGATATTAATTCTTCAATATTGGCAGGCTTAACTGAACCACCATACTGAATTCTAATACCTTCAGAAACCACTGGACCATAAAGTTTCTTGATTTGTGAACGAATAAAACCACATGCTTCGTCTGCTTGTTCAGCACTTGCAGTTTTTCCAGTTCCAATTGCCCAAATCGGTTCATAGGCAATCACAATATCTTTCATTTCAATGGCTGGAATATCTTTAAAAGCATTTTTGATTTGCCTTTCTAAAACATCATTTGTTAGGTTGTTTTCTCTTTCTTCTAGTTTTTCTCCTACACAAACAATTGGCAACAAGTCATTTCTTATCGCTGCTTTTATCTTCTTATTAACATCTTCATCAGTTTCGTGAAAGTACTGTCTTCTTTCACTATGACCAATAAGGACATACTCAACATTGTATGATTCTAATAAAGGACCAGATATTTCACCTGTATAAGCGCCTTCATCTTCATAAAATATATTTTGTGCCCCAATTCTTAATTCTTCACCTTGTCTTGTAATTAAACATCTTAATAAAGGTGCTTGAGCAAAAACAACTGTATCAACTTTTTCTTTTTCTGGCATTTTCTCTGAAACTTTCAAGATAAAGAATAAAGCTTCATCTCTTGTTTTAAACATTTTCCAGTTACCAGCGATAATAGGTTTTCTCATAAAATCATTCCTTACGTTTATTTTCTTAGTGTCCACAGTGTGAATCACCACATCCACAATCCACTGAGTCATCGATAGAATCAATACCAGGTAGAGGCTTGCCTTCTAAGAATTGAAGTGATGCCCCACCTCCAGTAGATATATGTGTAAATTTATCTTTATAGCCCATTTGAATAGCTGCGGCTGCAGAATCTCCTCCACCAATAATGGTTCTTGCATTTTTTAAATGAGCAAGAATCTCACAAATGGCTTCGGTACCTTTAGCGAAATTTTCAAATTCAAATACACCAAGAGGTCCATTCCATACAACAGTCTTTGCGTGTTTCAAATGTTTTTTAAATAATTTAATTGTTTTAGGGCCAACATCTAAACCTTCTTCAGTATCTTTTATACCCTTATAATCAGTTACCCTAAATGGTGCACTAGCTGAAAACTCTTCCGCTACAACTAAATCTTTAGGTAAGATAATTTTACCCTTAGCTTTTTCTAAAAGTTCATTTGCTAAATCCAACTTATCATTTTCAACAATAGAATTACCAATATTATAACCCTGTGCTTTCATAAAAGTATAAGCCATACCGCCACCAATTAACACTTTATCAGCGACCTTTAATAAGTTTTCAATAACACCTATTTTATCAGAAACTTTAGCACCCCCTAAAATAGCCACAAAAGGTCTTTCAGGTTCTTCGACTGTAGATCCTATATAACGAATTTCTTTTTCCATTAAATAACCAGCAGCTGTTTCTAAACGACTAGCTATTCCAACATTTGAAGCATGAGCCCTATGAGCAGTCCCGAAAGCATCATTAACAAAGACATCACCTAAGCTTGCCCAATATGCACCTAAATCATCATCATTCTTAGATTCTTTCTTACCATCTAAGTCCTCGAATCTAGTGTTTTCAACCATAACAATATCTTTTGCTTTCATATCATTAATGGCTTTTTCTAATTTTTCTCCCCTAGTTTCAGGAACAAAAACGACTTCTTTACCCAATAATTCACTTAATCTCTCTGATACTATTTTCAATGAATTTTTAGCTAAATCTTCTTCTTTTTTTATTCTTCCTAAATGTGAAAATAAAATCACTTTAGCTGATTCATCCAATAAATATTGGATGGTCGGTAAAGCTTGGACGATACGATTATCATCCGTAATCACACCATCTTGTATAGGTACATTAAAATCCACTCTTACTAAAACTTTTTTTTCAAAAACATTTATATCTTCTAAGGTTTTCTTTTTCATTGGATCCTCCTTTATCACATTCTTTATTATACTAAATTTATTGGTTTTTTTCTACAATTAATCATGTAAAATTAGATTTATTTTGAATTCGAAGTCATAAATTTAATATCGTTTTTACTTTGTCAATTTGCTTGATAAATATATCATACGAATAGACTTTCAGGCAATGTCCATCTTTAAAATAAATGATCACTGATTTGTGAGATTTTTCCCAATACAAAATTTGATGATAGTTAATATAAAAGGCTTGTTCAAGCCGATAGGATTGAATACATAAAAAAGCCATCTCTTGATTGACCACAAGGGGTATTTTATTCTTAAAACCAAACTTTCTTTTTGTTAAATATTCTCTAGTCTTTAGATCAACCAAACCATCTTTTAAGATACGATTAAAAAAACGAACAATGGGTTCATCATATATTCTTATATTTTGATTTTGACATACATAGATTTTATAATTGATTAATTTAATATAATCCATCTTAATAAACCTTCAATTATTCCTAAATTTTTTCAAAGAAAAAAAGAAGGAAGCTCCTTCTTTTTATGTTTTTATGAATTGTTCCACATCTAATACGAAGATAGTGGCACCACCTACTTGTACTTCAACGGGTGTAGAAGAAAAAATTCCAAATTCACTAGATATAGCATTAGGCACTAATTTTGTCCTTTGCTTAGAATGTTCTGAAATTAACTCAATGCATTCATCCATTCTATCATCTTGAACACCTATAATGATTGTGGTATTTCCGCTTTTTAAAAAACCACCTGTCGTTGCGAGTTTTGTTACAAAGAAATCTGATTGAATCAAAGTCTTGATGACTAAATTCGCATCATCATTTGATACAACCGCCATGACTAGTTTCATAACAGCCTCCTTTTACATATTTTAACATAAAAATATGAAAATGTATCAATATTTAAAAAATCTTATGAATTTTTAATGATTGCTGTCATAGGAATTAAGAAGAAAAACATCCAAGACCAATAATATCCATTGAAAAAATATCCAAATAAGAAAAATAGAGTAATTGCTACAAATGGTGATAAAGCAACCAAGGATATTTTTTGATTCATTCTTGCTGATGATAATAGAATTGAAGCAACAGGCACCAATAAGAAAATCAACCATAAAGGATGCCAGATATCATACAAGGAACCAAAAACAATATAAACTGTCAATAAAGTTAAGACCAACATTCCAATCAACATTTCAATTCTTCTATCCCTTAATCCATTAATTCTGAAAGAAAAAATAACATTAGAGTAAAAGGCAGGTAAAACCATAGCCAATAATATCAGCCAATTAAACCTAAATGGAAAGAAATAAAATGACAAGACGTATAAAATTGGTAATGAAATAAATACAATAAATGAAATAACCCTATAAGTTTGTCTTTTCTCTAAAATCGATAAAGCTGGAATTATAAAGAAAATAACCCAAGTCGGACGCCAAACCTTAAAAGATAAACCAATAGCTAAAAAGATAAGTAAGGAAATCAGTGGCGCTAACTCAATCAATGATTTCATTGGTGATTTTCTTTTAGATGAGATGATACCTGAAATTGGAATTAAAAGAAAAGCTAACCAAGCAACATTCCACCAGCCTTTAGCAAAACCTAAACCAAAAAAGACAATCATTGCTATAAAAGGAGATAAGGCAACCAAACGATTTTTCTTGACTCTTTTTATAACCACTGTTTTACGTAGATGTCTAACCAACTCACGAGGTTGACCAATATGTTCTTCAAGTTCTTCTTCTAAAATACCATTATCAATTGCTTCATCAATAATCATGGTATATTCTTCTAAAATATCTTGAATTTCCTCACGATCAAAATTTGATTCCTGTAAATAATATTCTAACTTTTCTAAATACTTTTCCTTACTCATGATTTTCCCCCTTTAATATTTGATTCACTGAATGTGTAAACTCTTCCCACTCACCCATCAATAAATTTAATTGTTCTAAACCCCTGTCTGTTAAATCATAATACTTTCTTGGTGCACCAACTTCATTATTAGCTTTCTCTTGTTTTAAAAAACCATCACTATATAAACGTCTTAATATAGGATATATAGTATTCTCAGATACTTCTAAGTTTTTCATTTTTGAGAGAATTTCAAATGTTGATGATTTCTTATGTTGAATCAACTTCATAATACATAATTCGACAATACCTTTTTTCATTTGGGTATTCATACAATCACCTCTAAATATACAATACCACATAATTGTGTCAAACGCAATAACTTTTTGTCTAAAACACAAAAAGTTTTTGTGTTAAACAAAAAAAGACATATGTCTATGTCTTTTATCCGATTGAATCGGTCATTTCTAATTTAATTAATTGATTTAATTCAACAGCGTATTCCATAGGTAACTCTCTAGCGAAAGGTTCAATAAAGCCCATGACAATCATTTCTTTGGCTTGGTCTTCAGTTAAACCACGACTCATTAAGTAAAATAGTTCATCATCACTTACCTTGGAAACAGTCGCTTCATGTTCAATTTGACCCTTAAAATTCTTAACAATATTGGTTGGTATTGTATCTGATGAAGAATCTCTATCTACTAAAATAGTATCACACTCAATGGTGGCTCGAGCATTCTCTGCCTTACCTTCTTGAGAAACAACACCCCTATAATTTACTTTTCCACCTTTCGTGGCTATAGACTTAGAAACAATCTTAGATGTGGTATTCTTACCAATATGGATCATTTTAGCCCCGGTATCTTGATATTGACCCTTACCTGCAAAAGCAATGGTAATGGTTGTTCCTTTAGCATAGTCTCCCTTTAAAATACAAGAAGGATACTTCATATTTAAACCTGAACCAATATTCCCATCAATCCATTCCATATGGCCATAATCTTCAACTATAGAACGTTTAGTTACTAGGTTATAGATATTAGTAGACCAGTTTTGAACGGTAGAATAACGGCATTTAGCGTGTTTTTTTACATATATTTCAACCACAGCCGCATGCAAGGAAGAATTAGAATATATAGGCGCTGTACAACCTTCAACATAATTTAAAGATGCTTGATCATCAACAATAATCAAGGTTCTTTCAAATTGACCCATACGCTCAGAATTAATTCTAAAATATGACTGTAAAGGTTTTTCTATTTGAACACCCTTAGGTACATATATAAAAGAACCTCCACTCCACACAGCAGTATTTAAAGCAGCGTAGCGGTTATCTATATATGGGACAGCCTTGGTAAAATATTCTTTAAATAAATCTGAATGTTCTTTCAAGGCAGAATCTGTATCCAAAAATATAACACCCAAATCACTTAATTCTTGAATCGTGCTATGATAAACTGCTTCAGATTCAAATTGGGTTGTGACCCCAGATAGATATTTTTGTTCAGCTTCAGGTATTCCTAATTTATTAAAGGTTTCTTTAATTTCTTCAGGAACATCCTTCCAATCTTTTTCGACCTTATCTGAAGACTTAATGAAATATATAATGTCATTAAAATCAATATCAGATAAATCAGGTCCCCAATTAGGGTCACTAATTTCATAAAAGGCTTTTAAAGCATCTAATCTAATATTCAACATCCAATCAGGTTCGTTTTTTATCTGAGAAATTTCTCTAACAACCTCTTCAGATAATCCTCTTTTGGTTTCTTTAACAGATTTAGTCTCTGTTTTAAAACCATATTTATAATCTTTATTGTAATCAAAATCTTGTTTTTGACTCATAATAACCTCTATTCTAAGCTATCTTTAAATGCAATCCAAGCAATGGAAGCACATTTAATTCTAGCAGGGAATTTTTTTACACCACTAAAAACTGCAGCTTCTTCTAAATCAACAGATTCATCAAATTCTTTATTGGTTACCATATTGATATAAGTATCAACGATTTTCTTTGCTTCTTCCACACTTTTACCTATCATAATTTCCGATAAAACTGAAGCTGAAGCCACCGATATAGAACAACCTGTTGCGACTTGTTTAACATCCTTAACGAATCCATCCTCAATTAATACTTGTATGGTGATATCATCGCCACAAGATGGATTTTTGATTCTATTTTTATGGTAATGGTCATCATTAATTAACCCTTTATTTCTTGGGTTTTTATAATGTTCCATAATAATTTCCCTATATAAATGATCTAAATTATTCATGATTGACTCCTTAAAAACCTAGTTCTTTAAAATATTGAATGGCTTCCTTAATGGCTAATACCAATTGATCAACGTCTTCATAGGTATTGTAAAAATAGATGGTTCCTCTTAAGGAACTATGGATACCTAAATGATCATGGATTAACTTAGCACAATGCTGTCCAGCTCTCAAAGCAATATTTTTTTCAGCGAAAAATGATATGGCATCATGAGAAGGTACATCGGTTAAATTGAAAGTGAAAATAAAAGTATCTGATTGATGATTATATAAGTCGATACCTTGAATAGATTCTAAAGATGTCATTAAATAATGATAAAGTTTTTCTGAATATGTATGAATCTTATCAATTGTGGCCTTCTCTAAATATTCAATAGCAGCTTTCAAACCAATTGCTTCGGCAATCGGCATGGTGCCTGCTTCAAATTTAAAAGGACTTTCTTTCCAAGAAAAACCATCTTTTTCAACATCCAAGGACATATCTCCGCCAAATTCTAAAGGCGTCATTTGATTTAAAAGTTGCTTTTTACCATATAAGACACCTATGCCGGTTGGACCTAACATCTTGTGGCCAGAAAAGGCATAAAAATCAGCGTCTAAGGCTTTAACATCAACCTTAAGATGTTGGATGGCTTGTGCCCCATCCACAACCACTAAGGCCCCATATTCATGGGCTATTTTAATTATTTCTTTTAAAGGTGAAGCATAACCTAATACATTAGATACATGATGAATCACCACAATTTTTGTATTATCATTAATGGCTTCTTTAAATGCTTCAAGACCGACTTTACCCTCTGGGCTTAAAGTAATATATTTAAGAGTAGCTCCTTTTTCTTTTGAAACATTAAACCAAGGTAATATAGAAGAATGGTGTTCTGCCATATTGGTAAGAATAACATCACCTTCTTTGATATGATTCAATCCATAAGATCTTGCCACCAAATTTAAAGAAGCGGTCGTCCCTCTAGTAAAAATAACTTCTTCTTCTAAAGCATTGATAAAAGAAGCGACTTTTACCCTCGCCTCTTCATATAGTTCTGTAGCTTCTTGACTTTGTTGGTACATACCACGATGAATATTTGCAGACAACCTTTGATTATAATCATTCACAGCGTCAATCACTGATTGAGGCTTTAAACTTGTGGCTGCACTATCGAAAAAGCGATAATTATCTTTAATTTGTGGAAAATCCTTAATCCAATGATTTTGTTCCAAAAATCTCACCTTCTAAATTTTACTTTGAATGGTTCTTTTTAATAAAGACTCTATCTTTTTATTTTTGACTTTACTTATAAACGGGTTGATATAACCAGATATGATTAAAGCCTTGGCTTCTTCTTGATTTAGACCTCGACTTAATAAATAGAATAATTGGCTTTCATCAATTTGACCAATCGCTGCCCCGTGAGACGCTTCAACATCATACTCATCAATAAGTAGGGTTGGCACCACGGTAATTTGTCCATTTTGCGAAAGAATAATTCCCTTATTCTTTTGTTGGCAAGATGATTTCTCCTTGCCTTTTTCAATACTACCATTAACATGGTAATTTAACTTAGCTTGATCTTGACTAATCAACCAATTATGAATTTGTGAATAAGTCTTCTTAGCTTGGTGGTAGACATTTTGATGAACATAAGCCTGATCATCTTGAGAACCTACATTGAGTAAATCAATATCTAAATTGGCTAAAGATTCACTTAAATAAATATTATCATCTAAATTAATCTCACCATGATAAGCTAGATGATTTAATAAAATCAAAGATCCTTTAGCTTTGACATTAAAATTTCTTTTAATAAATACTTTTGTCTTTCTTGTAGATTTAAAATCACTATAGAGTTTTAAAAGCCCTTGTTCTAAAATATCAATACTAATTTTATAATCTACTTGTTTTGAATTTCTTGATAATAAGTATAATTTTATATTGGCAGATGCATCAATGACTATGTTTAATTCAGATTGGTAATTATCTAAGTATATAAATACTTCTTCTTCACCCTTAAAAATAAATTGATTATCTTCCTGATGGGCTTGAGAATGGTTTATGATTTCTTGATCGGATAAAACAATATAAGATGAAGCGTTTTTAATGAAATTAGGAATCTTCATTGCTATACCATAGTTTTTGTAGCACAAGTGCCTAATGAATAGGGTTTTTTATTTTCATCAACAATGCCTAATTCTGCTTTAACCCAATCATAACCATCTTGATCAATTTTAGCGATTAATTCTTTTGAACCTGTTTTTACAATTTGTCCTTGAATCATAATATGAACAAAATCAGGTTCAATATAATCCAATAAACGTTGATAATGAGTGATTAAGACCAAACCTAAATCCTTAGATTTTTGTTTAGTGACTTGTTCACCCACAAGTTTTAAAGCGTCCACATCTAAACCTGAATCAATCTCATCTAAAAAAGCAAATTTAGGTTTTAACATCTTCATCTGCAATATTTCATTTCTTTTCTTTTCTCCACCAGAGAAACCTTGATTTAAGAAACGATGGGCTAAACCTTTACCCATTTTTAATTCTGAAGCAACTCTTTCATATTCTAAAATGAATTTACCTACCCTTAAATGATTACCTTTTTCCATCCTTGTTTGTAAGGCAGATTTAATAAAGTCAAAATTAGTCACACCTGGGACTTCAATAGGATTTTGCATGGCTAGGAAAATACCTAGTCTTGATCTTTCATCCACAGATTTATCTAAAATACTTTGACCATCTAATAAAATATCTCCAGATTCTACTTTATATTTAGGGTGTCCCATGCATATAGAAGCCAAGGTAGATTTCCCCGTACCATTCGGGCCCATAATTGCATGTGTTTCACCACCAGAAACTTTTAAATTAATTCCATTTAAAATGGTGTTTCCTTCTACAGAAACCACCAAATCTATAAATTCTAGCAACATATTGCACCTCCAGATTTCCATAAACATTTTAACTTATTTTAGCCTTTAATGCAAAGTATATGAATGAATATTTTAGTCATTTTTCGCAAGAAAAAAAGAGATTCTATAAGAACCTCTTAATCGTCTACTTTTTCTGAACCAATGATATTAGGACTCTCTTGATGTTTCAAAGATGTAATACCTAATATTTTTCGGAAAACTGTTAGGAATAGGAAAGCAAATAATGATAAAACAATACCTAAGACATAGTGTCCCATACCAAAAATCAAACCGATCATGGCTGATAAGAACAAAGTCGAAGCTGTTGTAAGACCATAGATACCATTACGCGTTTTTAAAATCGTACCAGCACCTAAGAAACCAACACCAGTGATGACTTGAGCAATCACTCTTTGTCTTTGTATTTGAACCTCTACCCCTAAGTTGATAGCGTCTTGAATAGCCGCAAAATATAAAGCATCTTGCAATATAGCTATGGCAGCGGCAGCGAAAGCTACCATTAAATGTGTTGTAATTCCAGCAATTTTATGTCTCATTTGTCTTTCAAGACCAATGATACCAACAAAGAAAGCGGTCAACCCCATTCTTAGTAATATTTCATATATGCCCGGTCCATAGTTTTCACCTAAAAAATTGTTTAAAAAATCCATAGTGTCACCCCTTCTTTTATTCATGAAAATTTGGATATAGTTTAATTAGATATTATATCATTTACAAATTCAATTTTCAAGTTAAAGAAAGAATAAGTCTTAATTAATAATAATTAATCCTACTTTATTTCTTTTTTCCGATATTTTTGTTTTTTTCTTCACACGGGTTGACATGAATCATACAATGAATCACATCAGGCATTTGTTCTTCGATTCGATCATGAATGCTTTCAGCAATAGCGTGAGCTTCCTCTAAAGACAAATGAGCATCTAAAGCTATTTCTAAATCTACATAGAATGATATACCAAACATTCTTGTTTTAATTTCATCAATTCTTCTAACCTTGTCATTTTCATGAACAATTTCTTTAATTTTCACTATTTGTTCGTCATCAGCGGATGCATCAACCACTTGAGATACACCTGTTTTAATGATTTTTAACCCTAGCCTAAAGATAAAAACTCCAATAACAAAAGAAGCTAGGGGATCTAAAAAGCCAACACCATAAATAGCACCAACAATCCCAATGATCGCACCAAAACTAACTATAGTATCTGAACGATGGTCCCAAGCCTGAGCCATTAAGGCTTGTGACTTGGCTTTTTTAGCATCTATTTTTGTAATTCTAAATAACATTTCTTTAACAATAATAGTCACAATCGCAATGAACCATGTATACCACATAGGTGTAGAAAAAGGTAAACCTTCAATAACAATATCTATAAATCTTTCCACAGCATCTTTACCTAACTGGTAAGCTGTTATCAACAAAGCAAAACCCAAAAATATAGATATCATTGAATCAAATTTTTCATGACCATAAGGATGGGTTTCATCCTTTTCTTTTTTAGAAAATTTCGCAGAAACAAAAACAACAATATTAGTCGCAATATCGCCTATAGAATTAACCGCATCCGCAACCAAAACAGCTGATCCACCTAAAATACCACCAAATAATTTAGCAATAGCTAAGAGGGTATTCATAATAATGGTTAAAAATGTATTTTTTTTGATGATTTTTTCTTCTACTTTTTTCATTGAAATCTCCGTTAAAAAAGCGCTAAAAGCGCTTTTTCTTTATTTGTATTGTGATAACATTTGTCCACTGTAAGAAGCGCTTAAATTAGCAAAATAGGCAGTAATTTCAGTCATAGTATAGTATGAATAAATACCATTATCCATTAATTCACCTTCAACCAAGACATCCATCATACCCATATTTAAATAAGCAGTAATATAGTATGCATCATATAAGTCTCTAGCTAATAATACCATTAAATCTTGAAGACGAGATGGTAAATCAGGTTTTTCAAAATCAAAAATTGTTTCTAAATCAACCACAGAACTTACGATATCGAAAACTCTATAAGAGAAATAGACTTGTAATTGTGATTCGTTCAATCTATATTCGTTATTGTTTAAAGCTTCAGGATAATTAAATGAAGTGTCTTCAGGCACTGTAAATTCAGCGCTTTCTAATTCAAAATCATCACCTTTTTCAGCTTTAACAATATGTAAACCATATGATGTTTGAATCCACTCATCATTATAGATAAAGGCTTCATCAATATTCTCTTCTAATAAGTATTGGTCATAAACGGCTTTTAAACCTGTCACAAAACCTTCTTCATAAGACTTATAAGTATTCATATAAGTAAGTGATTTTTGAGCCGATAAGTTTTCAGTTAAAATTCTTAATCCAGTTCTTTTATAAATGCCCCATACTTCATCATCTCTATCAGCACTATTGAATTCAGCAACAACACCTGCTAAATCATCATCATTTTCTGATAAGTAAGATAAAATATCTGCTTTAAATTGATCAACTAAGTTATCAAAAGCAACTTGATCATCTAATTCATCATAATAATCATCAAAATCATCAGGTTTTCCATCTCCATTATCATCGATAAATATGAGAATGTGTCTAGCATCTAATGAGAAGTAATTATCATAATATTCATTTAAAATCGGCATGATTTGACTTGTTAAGTCATCCATGTTTTCTAACATGTAATTGAAAATGAAAATAGGTTCTAAGGTTCTTTGAACATAGTTATTCATCATTTCAACGTCATTTTTAACACCATAAGCTAAATATAAATAATCTTCAAAAGAATAATATGCAGCATATTGACTATTTTTAAAACTTTCTTCTAACTCTTCATACTCAGCGATATGATTATTCATAGCTCCTGAGTTGTTTTGAGTATAGTCTAACTCACAATTACCTTCATCATCACAGTATACATCTTCATAATGTTTTGTTCTTAGGATATCTAATTGAGCAGCATGTAATAAATATAATGGCGCTTTTCTTTCTAAGGCAAAAGCCAGTAAATCCTTGGCTAAAATATCTTCACCGTCCACAGAAGCAATCACATAATCAGATTGATTTAAATCAGTTGGTTCCATATCTTTAGGTACAACTGATTCATAATCTAATTTTAAATAATAATCATAGATTTCTAAGTCATGCTCTTCTCTTAAATCTTTTAATGCAGCACCAACAAATCTAGATTCATTTAATCTCTCATCAATTAAAGTATTTAACACTTGGTCATAAGCTTCTTGACCAATAAGATTAATCAAGTCACTTTCATTACCATCAAAACTACTCACATCAATAAATGAACGGTCTAAATTTAATGCTAAATAATAATTATTAGCGTTAGAAACTCTCACTTCATAAGGTTTATAAGTATAGAAAATATTATCATCAGTTTGCATGGTCGATAAACCAGTGAATAATAAGTTACCTAATTTCACATTAATGGTTTGTAGAGCTTCATAATCAAAAGTCAAATCTTCTAATTCTAACAAATCATTGACTGTTGCTGTTTCAGAAATAGGATCACGTTGACCATCATAAGCAGCATTGTAAAAACCAATAAAATAAGTCAATAATTCTTGATCACTTAAAGATCTAGTATTATCATCATTTAAACGATGACTTGGTACTTCAGATAAAGGAATATTTTCATCAGTGTATAATCTTAATTCTCCATTATATTCAACCAAATTATTATTTCTTAATAAAGTATTAACTTTAGAGATTGAATCATAACGAATCAAAATAGCATTGACTTGACCAATGCGTGAATCATGATATTCTTTGGCAACATCTAGAGGATCAATAAATAAGTTATTGTCTTCAATATCAGGATTTGTTAATAAATCCTTAACATATAAATCTCTAGCAACCAATAATTCTAAGTAAGGTGTATCATCTTCAGAGAAACCTAAAACAACCATGCCATCTTCATAGGCTTTTTCCATTTGTTCTTTTTTGTCTTCTTTAATATCATCAAGGATTTCTTGGTCATTGCTACCATAAATCATTTTAATTCTTTTAGCGATAATATCTTCAGAAGTTACCAAAGGGAAATAATCTTTTAATAATTCTCTATCGACCATTTCAATTAATTGATCTGCTCCATCATTGGTTTTAATAGAATCAAATAATTCTTTATATGTGATTTCATAACCATCACCACGATAATAGACTGTATTAAAGTCAAAAGTGTGATTAATAGTTTCATCCGTCGTTGGTTGGTCGCTTGTGGCTTCTTCACCACATGAAATGATTGCCAGTGATGTCAAAAGCATCAAAGAAACCATTGTTAATTTTTTTAATAGTTTGCTCATAATCGTATTTAACTCCTTTTTATGTCTTATCTATATATTATACAACATTATAGGCAATAATAAAAATAAATTTCAAAAGAAAAACCCTTAAATTGATGAAGACAATTTAAGGGTTTATTTTATGGAATACTATTCAATCACTTCTGAGAAATCAGCAGCGGCCATACGTTTATATGAAGCCCATCTACGTTTAGCATCAATGATATTTTGATGTAATAATTTTTCAGCAGCTTGAGGATCTTTTTTAACCAATTGTTGATAACGATTTTCACTTAATAAGAAGTCATGATATTTTTCCCATTTAGGTTCTTTAGAATCGATTTGCAATGGGTTTTTACCTTGAGCAATTAAGCGAGGATCATATCTAAATGTTGGCCAATATCCACATTCAGTAGCTAACTTAGCTTGTTGGTGAGAATTTCCTAATCCACCATCAATACCATGAGCAATACAAGGTGAATATGCAATAATTAATGATGGTCCTGGATATGCTTCAGCTTCTTTCATAGCTTTAGTCACTTGAGTTGGGTTCGCACCATGTGATATACACGCTACATAAACTGACTCATAAGTCATGGCTAAAGCAGCCAAGTCTTTTTTCTTACCAGGTTTACCAGCAGCTGTAAATTTAGCAATTGAACCAGAACGTGCAGATTTAGATGATTGTCCACCAGTATTAGAGTAAACTTCTGTATCTAAAACAAGAATGTTTACATCTTCTGCGTTGGCTAAAACATGGTCTAATCCGCCATATCCGATATCATAAGCCCAACCGTCTCCACCAATAATCCAATTAGATTGTCTTACAAATTGACCCTTAAGTTCTAACAATTCATCTTTGAATTCTGATTTAGATTTTTCTAACAATGGAATGATTTTTCTTGATAACTCTAAAGTCTTATCTCCATCTTCACGGAATTCAATCCATTCTTTAAATAATTCTTGTAATTCTTCTTCAAAAGTATTCATATTTTCAAAGATAATTGTTTGCATTCTATCTCTCATTGTATCTACAGCGATTTTCATACCGAAACCATATTCAGCATTATCTTCGAATAATGAGTTAGCCCATGCAGGACCTCTGCCTTCAGCGTTTGTTGTGTAAGGTGTTGCTGGGAAAGAAGCACCATAAATAGAAGAACAACCTGTTGCATTAGCAATCATCATTCTTTCGCCAAATAATTGCGTTGCCATACGGATATAAGGTGTTTCACCACAACCAGCACAAGCACCAGAGAATTCAAATAATGGTTGGTTAAATACTGCATTTTTATAAGTATTTCTACCAACTAAGTCACCCTTATAAGGTACTTCATTGTATAGGTAATCAGCTAAAACGTGTTGTTTTTCTTCAACGTTTTCTTCTAATTTAGTCATATGTAAAGCTTTGTTAGGTGCAGGACAAGTATTAACACAAACCATACATCCAGTACAATCTAAGACTGAAACTTGGATACGATATTTCATACCTTCTAAGCCTTTACCTTTAGCATCTAACCATTCTTTATCAACAGGCGCATTAGCGACTTCTTCTTCAGTTGCTAAAATAGGTCTGATACATGCATGAGGACAAGCATAAGCACATTGGTTACATTGGATACAATTTTCAGAAATCCATGTAGAAACCACATCAGCTACACCACGTTTTTCATAACGAGCTGTACCAGATGGCATTTGCCCATCTTCAATACCTTCAAATGCTGAAACAGGTAAATCATAACCATTAATAGCATTAACAGGATCTGCGATATTTTTAACGAAGTCTGGTCTATCTTCAACTTCAACTTTTTCCACTTTTAAGTCTTTCCATTCAGGTTTAACTTCAACTTTAACTAAACCATTAGCACCTAAATCAACAGCCTTGTAGTTCATCTCAACGATATCTTCACCCTTGCTTGAGAATGATTTTTTCGCATAAGATTTCATAGCTTCTTGAGCAGTTTCATACTTCATGATTTGTTCATTAAGTTTGAAGAAAGCAGATTGCATAATGGTAGAAACCATTTTTTCACTACCAATTTCTCTTGCTAATTTATAAGCATCAATGATGTATAGTTTTACATCTCTTTCAGCCAATATTTTAAGCATTTTATTTGGTAATAAGTCTTCGATTTCATTTGCATTTTTATGAGTTGCTAGTAAGAATGTACCACCCTTACGAATACCCTTAATTAAATCAAAACGACTTACATAAGCTTCTTGTGAACATGATACAAAATGAGGATGGTTTACTAAATAAGTTGAACGAATTGGGTTTTTACCAAAACGTAAATGCATTCTTGTAACCCCGCCAGATTTTTTAGAATCATATGAAGCGTAAGCTTGACCATATAAATCAGAATAATCACCAATAATTTTAGATACATTTTTAACAGCACCTACAGTACCATCTGAACCTAAACCAAAGAATAATAATTCTGTTGTATCTTTATCAACAGTATCAATATGGTCTTCCAAATCTAATGAAGAGAAATTAACGTCATCTACAATACCGATTGTAAAATTATCTTTCATTTCATTATCTAAGTTTTTATAAACAGCTAAGATTTGATCAGGCGTTGTATCTTTACTTGATAAACCATATCGACCACCAATAATAGCAGGTTGTTTTTCTCTATTATAGAAAATAGATTTAATATCAACATATAAAGGTTCACCAGCAGATCCTGGTTCTTTAGTTCTATCTAAAACAGCAATTTTTTCAACTGTATCAGGTAATACATTAAAGAAATATTTGCTTGAGAAAGGACGATATAAATGAACAGAAATTAAACCGACTTTTTCTCCTTTTTCCATTAAGTTATCAACAACTTCTTTAATAGCTTGAGTTACTGAACCCATAGCCACAATAATTTTTGTTGCTTTTGGATCTCCGTAATAGACGAAAGGTTTATATTCTCTACCAGTTTCCTTAGAAATTTCTTCCATATATTCGTTAACAATATCAGGAATAGGTTTGTAATATTTTTCTTGGATTTCTTTTGCTTGGAAATAAACGTCATCATTTTGAGCAGAACCCATAGTTTTAGGTGTCGCTGAATTCAAACCTCTTTGACGGAATTTCTTAACAGCTTCACGATCAATTAAACGATCAAAAACATCATAATCCATGACTTCAATTTTATTAACTTCATGAGATGTTCTAAAACCATCAAAGAAATGCATGAATGGAATAGAAGATTTAATAGCTGCTAAATGAGCAACCCCACCTAAGTCCATGGTTTCTTGAACAGAACCTGAAGCTAACATACAGAAACCTGTTTGTCTTGTAGCATAGATATCTTGATGATCTCCAAAAATACTCAATGCATGAGCTGCAAGTGAACGTGCTGCTACATGCATAACTCCTGGTAATAACTCACCAGCAATTTTATACATATTTGGAACTTTTAATAGTAACCCTTGAGATGCTGTAAATGTTGTTGTTAATGCTCCAGCCATTAAAGATCCGTGAACAGTCGCTGCTGCGCCTGCTTCAGATTGCATTTCAACAACTTTAACCGGCATACCGAATAAATTCTTTTTGCCTTGTGCTGCCCAATTATCCACATGTTCTGGAATTGGTGAAGATGGTGTAATTGGGTAAATACCAGCCACTTCAGTAAAAGCATAGGCTGTATAAGCTGCTGCTTGATTACCGTCCATAGACTGGAATACTTTCTTTTTAGACATATTGACCTCCTATATAAATTATTATCAAATCTAAATTTCATACATTGATATTATAACGCATTCAACTAATAAAAACAACGCTATTTTTAGATAATAATCAATACAAAACAAAACAGTCGTAATATTTAAAAATAAGAAAAAAATCACTCAATGATAAGCTCATTAAGTGATTCATATTGTTTGGCTATAATGACATTATATTTATCTAATTCTTGCTTTTTCAACTTAAAACATTCTTCATAAGTTCCTTTAGCCACTAAGGGTAAGTTACAATCTTCAGATATATGAGCCAGAATAATATGTTTGGTTTTCTCCCCCATAATATCTAAAATTAAATTGGCCGAATCTTCATTAGATAAATGACCGGTATCTTCAAGAATCCTTCTTTTTAATAACCAAGGCCTTGAAGATTCTAATAACATTTCTGATTCATAATTACTTTCCACCATATAAGCACTAGCATTTTTAATTAAATCATACTTTCTTAAAGGAAAATAACCAGTATCTGTCATGTAAACAAAAGATTCATCATTTTCTATAAAACGAAAACCCAAAGGCTCAATAGCATCATGATATGTATAAAAAGGTAAAACTTGAAAATGCTTAAAATCTATAATTTCTTCTTCTCTTAAAAACACAAGACTAGATTCTTTAATATCCCCAGTAAACCTTTTATCGAAACCCTTATAAGTCCCTTCACTTAAATATATAGAAATATCATGTTTATTTAACAATACTCTTAAACCTGAAACATGGTCTCTATGTTCATGGGTAATAAAAATACCCTTTAAATTATTCAAATACTTGCCTTGTTTTTCTAATCTATAAGTTAATTGTTTGTAGCTTAAGCCACAATCAATTAAATATTGGTCTTCTTGAAATTCAATTAAGGTTGCATTACCTTTTGATCCACTTGCCACCACTGTAATTTTCATGCATCATCCTCTTTTTCTCTTAGTTTTTCTTTAGCTTCATTAATCAACTTTTCTTTTTCATCTTTTTGCTTATGTTCTTGAATTTGTTTAATTATATTTATGGCTTCTAAAACCATAATAACTACAAATATTAAGATAATCAATAAAAATAAAATATTAAAATTACTAGAAAATAGAGCTCCATAAATTCCCCCTATAAAAGCAGACTTTGAACCCCTATAGACACCTATAATATTATCTTTACTGATATTTTTTTCCCAATCATAAATAATATCATTATTATCACCCTTAGTGGTGAAAACATCACCATTTATTGCAATAATTCTATGGGTGATACTCACTCTCTTCCCATCAACATTGGCATAAAAAGAAACGATATCACCTTCATATACTTGGTCATAGCTCGTATCAATAATAATCATATCTCCAGCCATGATTTCATCTTGCATAGATTTTGTTGGAACATAAGCTATAGCCTTACCAAAAATTGTAGGAACTTCTCCATTGGCTAAAGAATAACCCAATTGCATAATTAACAAAAGCGTTATAGCAAGTAATACAAAAGGCATATATGATAATATTTTTTTAAATTTACGTTTCATAAGTAAAGCCTCTATCCGTTAAAATCTATACTCGTTAAATCGGTCCATTCTACATGGTCTGCTTGTTTGACTTGAATGAGAACATAAAGACTCACTTGATTTGTTGCATATTCATTACTGGCTTTAAATCCATCATAATAGATAAAATTGATTAAAGCAATCACACCTGTATTGCTTATAGCATGGTCACTTGCTATATAATACCAATAATCTCCATCTAAAACAAATGAACTGCCAAATTCAACAAACAAATCATCACTTGCTTCATTTTTATAGGTCTTAAGACTAATGACTTCTTCTACTAAAGTATAATCTATTTTAAGTCTTAAAGAAGTATCTATATTGGATTGATTATTAACAAAGATATCTTCATTTAATAATTCTTTATCAGGAAAAATAATCTCACTTTCATCAATAAAAGAACCATGATAGGTATAAGAGATTTGCCCAGTATTGATTTGAACACTTCCTGCAGATTCATACAAAGAAATCCATGCATAAGTGGCTGTAATGGTTAATAAAAAAGCAAAAATTAATAATAACAAGGATTGTATAAGTCTATTTTTTTTCATAAAACCACCTACTCAGCATTGAAATAGATTCTAATATCATCTATTTCAATCTCTAATCCTTGATATTCATTTCCAGCACTCGGTAAAACCCCTAAAGTAAAATCTATGGTTTCACTTCCACTGCCTTCTATATCAATATGGTTAATTAAAGGAGCCATACCACCCGACATTAAGTTTTCTAAGGTATCATCTCTATTCACAAGTCCATCTACAGTAGAAGTCACCTGAATTACCTCGATCAATGATATTGATCCATTGGTAAGGACATCATTGATTGAAGATAAGTAAACAATCACATCATAGTTCCTGCTTGAAGGATTGGATAATACCAAACGAAAATATTTTTCATCACCAGGAACCTGCATAGACATTTGAATAGAATCTATTTCATTATAAACCAAGCCATCAGTAGATTCATATAAGGTATAATCAATGCTATAACCAGATACCGAAGATTGAAACATACCTACATTAACCCATTCAGATACTGAAAACCAAGCCAAAGAGGTGACAATGAACAAAAGGACTGATCCCACTAAAGCTGCTAGTGAAAGATGTAGTCTTCTTTTCATAATATCACCTCTCGTTTTCTATTTGTTTTTCTTTTTTTGTCTTTCTTTTTTGGCTTCTTCAAGAATCCTTTTAGCTTCTTGAATTTTCTCTTGTTTTAAGACTTCTTCTCTGGCTTTTTCATCTAAAGCAGCTAATCTTTGTCTTCTTTCTTCTTCTTCGATTTCTCTTTGTTTTTGTTTCTTAGCTTCTTCAATAGCCTTTAACTCATCACGATAATTCTTTAAGTTTAATAAGGCCAAAGCCTTATTGGTTTTAAAATCTTTATTGTTTTCAGCTTTAACCTTTTCAATATCACGATAAACATCCATAACTTGTCTTTGAACCTTAATACGTTCATGTATATCATCAATTTCATCAGGCTTATAATTACTTTCTATAAAATCAACAAAAGCATTATCAGCGATTTCTTGTAATTTTCTATAAACAATTTTAATAGATTCTTCTTCAGCAATACCAGCGTCTTTTAAAGTCTTAAATCTTTCAGTATTCGCTTCTTTAATTTTATCTAGAAAATACTGATTTAAAGTATGGTCTTCTAAAAGATATTCACCAGCTTGTAAGTATTGGTCTTTATCAATACGTTGAAGAACCTTAGCTTTTTTCTCCCTTAAATAATTAAGTGGTCTAGCAAAATCTAAATCTTCAATTTGTGAATTAGATACCGTCGCATAAAGAATCATTAAAGCTTCTTTTAATTGATCTTCATACTTTTTATCTAATAAAACATCTCGATCAAAAACATCTGATTCATAACCGACTCTATCGACCCTATCCAAGGTTACCCATAGATTATAACACTTATTAAAATCTACATTTTTACGAATAATATTGGTCATCATAATAGGACTTCTAACCGGAGGAAAACCTTTCATTTCTTGCATAAAATGAGACATTTTATAATTGGTAATGGCTTTTCTTACTTCAGTCATTCTTTCCAATAACTCTTGGTTTTTTTGTCCCATTTCATCATCATCAATATCACGATGAATATTTAAAGATATATCATAATCGATATAAGTTTTTTCCCATTCTAATTTTGATTTAACATTTAACACATTGGCGTATTCCGTATGCATTTTTTCAACAATTAAATTATATCTTAACTCAATAAATGTAAACAATTTATTGACTAAAGACATTAAAAACCTATTTTCATAGGTTCCTAAATCTTGATCATAATAAGATGTTAATACCTTTGAAGGAATCACATTCCCAAAGCGATCTCTTTCTTTAATGTTTTGAGTATTGGCAGCCAAATGGCGAATGGTATCTGAGTCAATCTTCTTAGCTCTTTCAACTGCGACAACCTCAGATACTTTTTTTAATGATTCTCTTGGATTCCTGGTTAACTTATCAATGATAGGTATAATATCTTCAACTTCATCCATCCAAGAATCATCAAAAACACGTTTTTCTCGTCGTTCTTTTTGATATAGTTCCATATCAGAACTATTCAAAAGTTTTCTAAACTGCTTAGCAAATTCATCAACTTTATTTAAACCTTCAATGGTTGTATTTAATTTTTTATAATAACGCTTAGCAGTGCCTTCTTTCATCTAATCACCTATAACATTTTTTGAAGATTATCAATGAATTTTTGAGACTCCTCAAAAGAATTTTTACCAAATGTTTTCTTGATTTGTTCTTTCAAATCTTTTAACTCATCTTGTAAAAAGGCTAGATTTAAACTTTCAAATTTACGTAAGACCTTATTAGCAAAAATATAATCCATGCCATCTTCTTCAGTACCGCCACAAGCTACATAAACAGGAACAAATTTATGTACTTGATTCATAATACGGTTACCAAAAGCAACTTTAAATTTATTTTGAACAAATTTATCTAAGATATCAAATTTCTTTAAAACATCATCAGATACTGGATATTTATAATGTGCTTCATCAAATAATTCTTGTAAGTAAGCATGAGACATATGAATAGGCTCTTGTTCAGGCGCATCAAATGCTTCAGCTTTATTTTCAAATTCAAGAGACATGGCTCTATCATATACCTTATCTGTAATGGTGAATGTTGAATCATCTTTATTGGCTGTACCAATAAACCAAACGTTTTCTGGTACAGTAATCTTACCGTTAATCACTTTTAATGGATCTGATGGTTTAGCATCAGGCACTAAGTCTATCTTCCATTCAGAAGGATTTGGCATTTCCATAATTGATAAGAATTCAGCAAAATAATACTCAATTCTCGCTAAGTTCAACTCATCTAAAACGATGAAGTTAACATCTTTACGATAAATTGATTCATACAAGGCTTTTAAGAAATCAGTTTCATTAAATCGTTTGGTAAACTCATTTAAATAACCAATAATTTCTGCCCTATCTCTCCATGAAGGTTGAACAGAGATAATTTCAGCTTTATTACCAAAAAACTTAGCCATAGCATAAGGTAAAGAGGTTTTCCCTGTACCAGATATACCTTCTAATAAAACAACCTTAGAAGCTGCCATACCAGAAAAGAATAAGGAAATCATTTTTGGTGTGTAATAAAGTTTTAATTGTGAAGCTGAATAATTAACAAATCTTGTGACTAACTCAGGTAAAGCAATATAATCTTCATCTTCCATAAAGATATGGGTATCTTTCCCAGCATATCTTTCATCCACTTCAATTAACTTAACAAATCTTGAAGGACCACTAGGTTTTTGAGTTTGTGGTGCTTGTGGAGAAGATTGAACGTCAGAAGTAATAGAACTTGGTCTTGACCCATACCTGCTTCTACCATCAGCTAAATAAATGGTTTGACCTGATCCAGCTGAAGCAGCAGGTGGAATATAATTTTCACCAACTTCTGATCTTGTTGTTGCATTAATACCTAATTGAGAAACCTTCATAGCCATGATTTGGTTTTTCTCATCGGCTAGTTCAACGACTCTATCGTTTAACATCGCAATTTCATCAATTAGCTCTTGTTTTTCTATTTCTACTGATCTAAAACCAATATACTTTCTTAACCATAAGAATGTTCTAATCAAGATAAAGACAAAAAGAGAAATATTGATAACACCCGCAATCACAACCATAAACCATGAAACAACAGTAAAGTCTTGCGATTCTTGTATTAAAATTTCCCAATAATCGCCAATATTTCTAAATAATCTAACAATAATACCTTCCCAGAGAATATCTCTGAAAAAGAATACTATATGTTGCCAGATTGCTGTAAACAATCTAACATAATATCTTGAAAATTCATTCATTATATAGCCTCCAGTAATTGAATACTAGTAAATATTAAAAACGTTATTCTTTATCTTCTTCTTGTTTTTTTTGCTCTGCTTCTAATTGTCTTTTAGCTTCAGCAATCGCTTCTTCTTGCATTTTAACTCTATCTTCCATTGTCTTTTTATTATTATATTCAGCATATATTTTAACAAAACGAACAACTTCATAAGCTAAGAATCCAACTGCAGGTAAAACAATTAATAAAAAGAATCCTAAACTTGATTTTAAAAATCCAGTAAATCCATCAACAAATGATCCAAAGTTAGACCAAGAACGTCCATTCCATACCCCAACAATATCATTTAAATCATCACTAGAAACTCTTAACAAAACTCTATCGTTATCTGGATTTCCATCACCTTTTGTTGTTAAAAAATACACCCCTTCCCCAGCATCAAAAACATTAACAATTCTATGTGTGTTATACTCTTCTAAAGTACTATCCCAATAAGTTATAACAACACCTTCCTCTTCAACAATATCAGATAAATTAAAATCCGTAGAAATAAAAATCAAATCACCCTTATCAAAAGTAGGACTCATTGAATCTGATTGAACAGCTAAAGACGTTATACCAAAGAAAGAAATTTGGTTTTCTTCTTTCTTAGAAAATAAAGCGAATATTGCATATAATAACACAATTCCTAACACAACATAAAAAGCAATATTGCCTATTTTTTTAAGTAAATCATTTTTCCCTTTTACATTCTCCATTAATCTCACTCCTAAAATAAAATAGATACTCTCTTTATTATATATTATTATGTAACATTTTTCATTATTAAATTTAATAAAATAAACAAATACCACTATTTATCTTATAAAAAAGACTTTATTTTACCTTAGAACTAAAATTATACCCTATAAGGTAACATAACTTAGGGATAAACCCTAAGTTATGTTTTAATAGTTAATTTCAAATAACTTTAATTAATATTTCGATATTATAAGTCAGTTGTTCCAATTTGGAAACCGAATGAAATGTCGAATTGAGCTAATGAAATATTATTTGTTGCGTCTGCATCCCAACCTTCAACAAAGATATATACTGTAACTAAAGTAGGTACGTTTGCATCAATAATCATTAAATCAGTAGGATTTCCAGTAGTTGTATATGAAGATAATTCAAAATGATCAATCACTGATGAGTTTAAGTTTGTTAAATTTTCTAAATCTCCAGCTGTAGCTTCTAAATCAGATAAGGTATTATTTGATGTCCCTGCAAAGTCGCCAGTAAAAGTATATGAATAATCAATGCCATTACCGAAAACAAATGCATCTCCAACTGTTGAACCTCCAAAGTCTGTGTTATCTCCCCAAACTACTAATCTTACAGCATTTGCAATATCTGCTTGGTTTGCTGAGTTACCAGCATTTGAAGCGATTGATGAAGTATCAATTAATTCTAATGCAGCAGTGTCTCCATTATCCCCTTGTAATAAAACCCAGAATCTTAATTCTAAATATTGGCCATCAGCATTATTTTTTGTAGCTGAAGCAAGTGTTCTATTTTCAAAGTCACTTAAATATGTTAAATTTTTAGCATCATATGCTGCATATCCATTTGAGACTACAGATGCCGGTGATATTCTCCAAGGTGTAGCTGCGCTAGGTCCAATTTGATATCCATCAGAATATAAATCAGCAACTTCAATCACTGTCATATAATTTCCAGCTGTTTGTAAATCATTAGGATTGCCAGAATTATCATTAACGAAATCTCCTGCAGTTTCAGTCGGTGTCAAAGGCATAATAAGTAAAGAATCTGCTGAAGTTACATTTAACGTCATTGTATCAACAGTTGCAGTTTGACTTACTGTAAACCAAGCAAATGTTGTACCTATTGTTGCGATAAACGCGAATACTAATACGATTCCTGAAAGAATCACTTTTGTTTTTAAAGCTTTCATAAATTTTTTCTCCTTTTATTTTTTTTATTTTTTTTACTTTCTAATTAAGATGTTTCTTCGTCAATTAAGACGATGTTTGTTACTGTGAAATTCATTGCTAATTTAACTCCACCACTCCATAAGTTGATGGTATGGTCTGGATCATAGCCTTCGTACCAGATCACTACTGATACTTTTTTAATATCTCCTGGAAAGAAATTAGTAAATGTTTGCCTCATTATTGTTGAGGGACCAAAGAAACTTTGATCTACATAAGGTTCTAATTCTCCAGGGTTTTGCCCGTTCTCTGATTGTCTCTTAGCATATACTGTTGCTTCACCATCAATAATGACTTTGACTCTTAATGCTTCTTCTGCCCCTTTTGATGTTGAAATGACATCTATTTCAGCAAGCAAATCCGCGGCGTAATTTCCATTGGATTGCATTTCTACATAAAAGGTATATGCGATGTAAGACTCTCCGTTGTTTGATCCTTCTACTGAATGGATTTCTTCATTAGGTGGTATACACGATGGATGTCCAGGATCCCTATCAGGCATGATGCCACAAAGGTCAGTCATACCATCAGCGTTATCGACTTTATCGGCTAATAATCTTGTTGAAAATTGTTTATTATCTAAGTTCTCATAAAGTGAAACACCAATTTGATAAGCTCTTTGATCCACGGTAAATGTAAAGTTCCCTGCTTCCATTCCGTAAAACGAGATAGCGAAGATTAAGAAGGATAAGATTGCTGTGACGATGATTCCGAACCTGGCAGTTTTTGTTAGTCTAAACGCTTTGGAAGCAAATAATACTTTATCAGCTAATCTTACTTTGCGTCCCATATTCGAATACCATCCCCTCCCCCTATCTTCATAATTGGCTTTTTGTTTTAAAAAAAGCCATCATCTTTTGATTTCGACATTCTTTACTCCCTAAGAAATAAAAAATGCCATCATCACTCAAGATAACGGCAACTGGCTACCATCGATTATCGAAGGCCCTATAGCTTTGCGTCACTAGCTTTCGCTAGTTTTGCTATTTACGAGTTTATTATAAACTATCAAGCTTTATTTGTCAATAAAAATACCTTGAATTTATTAATTTTTTTATTTTTTTTATTTGGAGGGCTAATTTAAGCCCCCCAAAAATGTAAATTATTTTATAAAATCAAGAATTGTCTCTGTTAATTGATCTGCTTTATCAACTAAAGGTGAGTGTCCACACTGATCAAATTTTACATAAGTTGAATCATTTATCTTCTCTATATTGGCTTTAACCATCGATTCAGGAACAGTAATATCATGACTTCCCCAAATATGTAGGGTTGGTGCTTTAATATTTTGAATGCTATGATCGCCTTCAGAATATAAATTGTGGGTGTCCCCCATATTTAAAGAAGCTAAGGCAAAATCAACATCGACTAAATTTCTTTGTTTTAAAGAATCTTCTATATATAAAGCATAGTCTTCTTCATTTGGTTTATTAACAGTATAGATTGTCATATTATAAATGGTTCTTAATAAATCTCTGTTCTTGGTTTGATAAGCCATTAATAATGGTAAAACTTGAACTGGATCTTTTGCCATTTCTTCTCTTGTTTCATAAACTTGGCCAATAATCATTTGATTCTTATCATCTTTTTTAAAGACTGGATAGCCATTATGAGAAGCTGAGTTCAGTAAAATAAGCTTATCTAACTTATCAGGGTACTTAACCGCAAATTCCATAACTACCCCACCACCTAAAGACCAACCTAATATATCAGCCTTAGGAATATCTAGTTTTTCCATAAATAAATATAAATCATCCGCAAAGTCTTTTAAAGACTTAATAGGTTGATCATATGATGAGTCACCAAAACCTCTTAAATCAGGTGCGTAAACATGGATATGGTCAGGTAATCTTTCTAGTAAAGGTTTAAAATAAACAGAAGATGATACATTACCATGAACTAAGATTAAATACTTTGATCCTTTTCCTTGTTCTAAATAAGCAATTGTTTCATTATTATTGATTTGAATAGTTTTCTTTTCCATAAAGTTCTACTCCTTATATTTGATAAGTTTCTTGTTTAACTAAGAAAAACCCTGTAATCAATGATGTAAACAATAATGGATTTTCATACATTGAGGCATGACCTACCCCCGGTATGGTCATCCAATGGGCGTTTTTAATATGTTTAGCTAAATATTCTTGTTCTTTTCTAGGTGTTAAGAAATCTTCATCAGCGGTAATAATCAATGTATGTATGTCTAAATCTTTTAACTGATCTCTTACATCAAAAGATTCAGCTGATAAAGTCAATCTCTCCATAGCATCTAAAAATTCTGGATTAGAAAAAATAGGTGTTAAGATTTCTTCTCTTTTTTGCATCCATTCTAACTTAGCTTCATAATAAGATGGTGAATAGATGATTGGAATGGTTGTTTTATAATATAAAGAACCGTCTCTGGTTTGACCTGCTTTAATCCAAGACCTTCCTATATCTTTTAATAAAGGATTTGTATAGGCTGATGAATTAAATAAAATTAATCTTTGAACATAAGTTTGATGTTTCAAAGCAAAAGATAAAGCAACTTCCCCGCCATAAGAAATCCCAACTAAATTTATTTTCTTGATCTTTAATTCATCTAATAAAGCTTTTAATAAGTCAATTTGCATGTCTTGTTTATAGTTGTCAGTCATTTTATCTGATTGACCTTGGTCAAGGAAATCAACCCTTAAAACGTGAAAATGTTCAGTTAATGTTTCCATAAAAGGTTGCCAAGACTTAGTAGACATCATAATACCGTTTAAAATTAATAATTTTGGATTATCTTTATTCCCATCTAACTGATAAAAAACATTTTTATCTTTATACTTAAAAATGCTCATGTAAAAAACCTGCTTCTATGGCTTCTTTTCTTAAAGCATCTCTAAATTTAGGATGGGCAATGGAAATTAATAATTCAGCTCGTTCTCTAATGTTCTTGCCTCTTAAATTAACAATACCATATTCTGTAACTACATAATCAACGTCATTTCTTGATAAAGAAACTGCAGCCCCTGCTTTTAAAGTAGGAACAATTTTTGATACTTCTTCATATTCACCAGTTTCTTTATTTTTTAGGGTTGTTGTTGAATATAGAGAAATAAATGAACGACCGTTCTTAGCATTTTGAGCCCCAATGGCTGTATCGGCTTGTCCACCAGTTCCTGAAATTTGCATGGTTCCTATTGATTCTGAACAACATTGTCCAGTTAAGTCAACTTCAATGGTTGAATTAATAGATACTTGATTGTCATTCAAACCCATGACAGCTGGATCATTAACATATGATCCAGGTAAAATCATGACTGAAGGATTGTTATCAATATAGTCATAAAGTTCTTTTGAACCCATGGCAAAACAACAAACGTGTTTTCCCTTGTGTAAGGTTTTCTTTTTACCAGTAATGACACCAGCTTCGATTAAATCAATCATCCCAGATGTAAACATTTCTGTGTGAATACCTAAGTCTTTTTTATCTATCAACGACTTAGCCACTGCATTTGGTATACCACCAATGCCCAATTGTAAATTATCACCATCATGAATATGTTCAGCTATTAACTGACCAATTTTTAAGTCTTTTTCATTAGGCTCTACATTTGGTAGTGTTGGTACAGGATAATCCACTTCAACTAAATAATCAACATCTGAGATATGGACTTCCATATCACCAAAGGTCCTTGGAAAATTAGGGTTGATTTCAAAGACGACGATGTCGGCAGCTTCAACCATTTCTTTTTCATAAACATTAGATGTTGATAAGGACATAAAGCCATGTTTATCCGGTGGTGTCGCAGCTGTAATAAATATATGTGGTTTTCTATAATCTAATCGTTTTTTTCCTGCAAAATGTAAATGATTAGGAATAAACGAAATATTTCCATGTTGACTTGCTTTTCTTAATGTTTTTGTATAAAACCATGAATCTAAAAAGAATGAATCCCTATAGTCTCCATTCATAAAAAAGTCTGCATTTGTTATAGGCAAACAATTGGTCACTGTGACAGACTTAACACTGTCAGCAATGGTATGTAGGTTTTTCATAAATTCTTGAGGTTCATTGGCAGCCATACCAACAACAATTTCAGAATTTGATTGGACTAAATCATAAATCTTGTCTATCGTTACCTTTTTTGCTTCTTTCATATTGTCCCTCATTTCTCATAGATATGAAGGGAGAGAATGAACTCTCCCTTTTATCTGAAATTTTAATGATTGTTTTATTCTTGTCTTGCTAATATTTGATCAACTGCTTCCATTGATTCAGCAATTTCAAAATAACCAACTTCGTCTTCAACTTTCATTTGTAAGAAAGACATAATTTGTGTTCCAACACGTTTTCCTCCAGTGAAGTCTAACGGGCTTCCTAATCCATAATTAAATACTGATTCTTCCATCGCTTCAATAAAGTTTTCCCATGAAATTGCTTCATCAGCGTCCATACGTTCTAAACCTTTTACAAATACCATGGCAGCTATCCAACCAGCTATCGCAAATGAATTGTTTTCATATTCAGGATATTGCTTAACAATTTCAGTTTGATATAATTCAAATTCAGGTGTGATATTCCCTTCATCGTCAATTGTGTTAACCCATGCATTTGCATAAACATCAAATGCTGTTGCAACTTGTTTAACTTGCGCAATTACTGAAGCATCTGCCGCAACATAACTCATGATTGCAGGTTTTGTATTTCCGTTAGCAAACAACTCTAATAAAGCAGAAACAACGCTCCATTGATTCATCCCTAGAACAACTACATCAACATCAGCATCGATGATTGTTAAAGCAGCTGAAGCAAAATCTGTTCCTGACACTTGAGCTGATACAACAGTTACCCCTTGGGCAGAGGCAACTCTCTCTAAACCAGTTTTAATTTCAAAACCATTTTCATTAGCGGTATAGATTAACCCAATTTTTTGAGCATCAAAAGAATCGATACTTCTTGCAGCCATCATTTCACCTTCATACTCATAAACCGGTTGTACAGGGAAACTTGCACTACCTTCTACATCTTCTTCGTATACTAGTGAAGTACCAGTGCCGTAATATACTCTAGGAACGCCTAAAGTTTCTAGATATTCTGCGGTAGCACCAACAGTAGGTGTACCAAAATGACCTACCATAGCAAATACTTTGTCAACTTCGACTAGCGTTTGAGTATGTGTTAGACCAGTTTCTCCATCGAAACCATCACTATAGTGAATTAAACGAATATCGCGGCCAAGGACACCGCCAGCTTCATTCACCATACTAAAGTATGTTTCCATACCTGCTAAGAAAGGCGCACCAACAAAACCTAGTGGCCCATCATTCACTGCAGTATTTCCGACTATAATTTCAGTATCTGAAACACCTTGAGCATGTACCAATGGTTCTTTCGTCCCTTCTTCTGTTCCACCGCAAGCTACTAATGTAGCTGCTAGCATAAATAAAGTAACAACTAATAGAATTTTTTTCATACTTCTCTCCTTTTATTCTTCTATTTTTTTTATGTAATTTCTGTAATACAGAATAATTACCTATCCTAAATAAGCTTCAATTAAACTATGATCTTTGATTAAATCTTTTGCCTTACCTTCTTTAACCACCTTACCAATTTGTAATACATAAGCATAATCAGCGATTTTTAAAGTTTGTAAAGCGTTTTGTTCAACGATTAAAATTGATAAACCTTGTTCTTTTAACATGGTAATCGTTTCAAAGATACTCTTAATGATTAATGGGGCTAATCCTAATGATGGTTCATCTAAAATTAATAATTTGGGACTCCCCATTAAGGCTCTACCAATCGCCAACATTTGCATCTCACCACCGGATAAGGTGGTTGCAATTTGTGATTTTCTTTCTTTTAGTACAGGGAATAAACGATATACAAAAGATAAATTTTGCATGAATGCTTCTTGTTTATTCAAAATCACTGTAGGATTATCTTTGATACTTAATTGTTTTAATCTTTGAATAACCAATTTTTGAACATCTGAATCTAAATTTTGGAACTTCATTTCTTTTTTTTCAGTTGAAAACGCACCAATTTTGAGGTTTTCAAAAACTGATAAATCTTCAAATATTTGCCTTCCTTCTGGAACATGTAAAATACCGTTTTTAACAATCTTTTCAACCGGCGCTTTGGTAATATTATTGTCCAAATATATAACCTTGCCTTGTTCTGATTTAACCAGACCAGAAATAGTTCTTAAAAGCGTTGTTTTACCTGCACCATTGGCTCCAAGAATAGCCACAATTTCCCCTTGAGGGATATTGATATTCACACCTCTTAATGCGCGAATGCCACCATAGGAAACATGAAGGTCTTCTGTTTTTAAAATCATGTTCATAATTATTCATCCTTTCCCAAGTAAGCTTCTTGAACCAAAGGATTTGATTTAATGCTTTCTGGTATATCATAGGCTAAGAATTTACCAAAACTAATTGCACATACATGATCGGAAATATTCATCACAAAACTCATATCATGTTCAATTAATAAAATTGTCATATTCCATTCAGATTTTAATTTTCTAATTATTTTAGCTAGTTCATCAGTTTCTTGCTCATTTAATCCTGCAGCTGGTTCATCCAATATTAATAATCTGGGTTTGGCAATTAATGCTCGTGCCAGTTCAATTTTCTTAAGAATCCCATAAGGTAAGCCAAATGCATACATATCCTTAATCATTCCAATATTTAGAAAATTTAAAATTTCTTCTGCCCTATGATATAGGACTTTTTCTTGTTTTACCATTCTTGGTGATTTGAAAATATGTTCAAAAACGCTTGATTTGATTTCTTTATGAGCACCAATCAAAACATTATCAATAATTGATAAATCAGGAATCAACTCTATATTTTGAAATGTTCTAGCAATACCTTGATATATTACATCGGTTACTTCATAATCACGTAAATTAATAGCTTCACCAGAATTATTGTAATAGATTATGTCACCAGTATAGTGATCGTAAAAGCGTGTCACACAATTAAACACTGTGGTTTTCCCGGCGCCATTTGGTCCAATTAACGCCACTATTTCCCCTTCCGGAACATTAAAACTAAGTTCGTCAACAGCTTTTAAACCACCAAAAAACAAGGATAAATCTTTGATTTGTAAAATTGGATTACTCATTATTTTTCACCAACCTTGCTTTTATTCTGGTTTTAATCTTATAGTATATTTTTTTTATGTCGTAGTAAATATGCGCCAACCCATAAGGATAGAAAATTATTACGAGAACTAACAATAGTCCTGTCATGATACTTTCAACACCTTTAAACCACTCTAAATCTTGCAAATACAATGAAGGTACACCAAAGATAATGAAGGCACCCAGAAGCATACCTAACACAGACTTCATACCCCCGATGACAACGACAGCTAAAATCAATAGTGACAAATTCAATCCCCATTTATCAGCGGTACCTGTTGTTTGAGAAAAAATGACATGAGAAATCCCGGCAACAGATGCGAAAATAGTCGCAATTACAAAAGCCATTATACGATACTTTTTCACTTTTATTCCCATAGCTTGAGCCGCATGTTGACTCCGACTAATCGCCATTAAAGCTCTACCCGTGGGACTTTTAATGATGTGATGGGTTATAATAAACATAAGCACCAACATCACTACGACAATATTATATAACACGATTCTATCTGCTGGTAAAATATTATTCAAAACTACATCACCATAAAGATTTACTGCACCTATTCTAACTGATCTACCATTGTTAAAAATCTCTGTTGCAGTGAAGAATTGAGTTAAGATATAACCCACAAACAATGTCGCGATAGCAAGGTAAATACCTTCCATCTGTAAAGATAAAAATCCAATCAATAAACCAAACAAAGCTGAAATAATTATCATAATGATTGCAGATAAAATAAAACTATATTCGAATGTATTGATTAATAAATTCATTCCATTGGTTGTTACACCAATAAAAGCTGCGGTACTTAGAGAAACCAACCCGCTAAATCCCAATAGTAAATTTAGCCCCAAAGCAGCAATTGTATATATAAGTACCTCAGCCATAAAGTTAATATTAGGTGCTTTAGGTCCATTTACAATACTCCTACCAATATACAATAACAATATACCAACAAGAATATAATGTACCTGAGGCATAGAAAGTACTTTTAATATAACTTCTTTTGACTTGATAATAAAATTAGAAAAATTTAGTTGTTTTTCTTGTTTATCCATGACGTCACCTAAACCTTTCTAGTTGGTTTTTTACCAAACAAACCATACGGTTTAAAATATAAAATAACTAATATCAATAAATAAACAGCAACCTCAGCATACAAAGCATCTTTTCTCAAAACACTTGATGTAAAATAACTCGATATATTAATGACAAATCCAATTAAATATGCAGCAATTACTGGACCATGGAAAGTTGTGAAACCTCCAAAAACACCGGCAAAAAAAGCCCCAACTTGAACACTTACAAGTAATAACGGATCCATTGCCACTCGAGAAGATAAGAATATCCCCGCAAGTGCGCCTAGCATAGCAGCAAATGCCCATGAAAACATGGTCACAGTTTTCGTTGGAACACCCATCAACATTGCAGTTTCTTCACTTGAAGCAGTAACTCGCGTTGCCAAACCCCATTTTGTTTTTTGTATAAACCAGAAAACAAATGCCAATAAAACCAAAGTAACTGTGAAAATAAATATGGTGTTCACTTCGATACCAGCACCTAAAATATTAACCCTTAAAGAAATCGGAAATAATGGTTCTGGCCTAATGGGTACTGAAGGAAATAAATCTTTAAATATCCCTTTATCAAAATTCATAATTCCAGTTAATATCATAATGATACCAAAGGTTAAAATTTGTTTGCCGACAATATTCGCTTTCTTTGCAGGTCTAATAAATAATTTATCAATCACAATTCCAGTAATAAAGGCAGCGACTAAAGCCAGTGAAACAGCAACCAACCAGTGATATCCTTTGACCATTGTAAAATAAGCTGCCACATAAGCATTCATGGTTCCAATTGTACCCTGCGCAAAATTTGTTGCTTTAGAAGTTCTAAATATAAGCACAATTCCAAGGGCTGCTAAAGCTACGATTGACCCCAACCTTAAACTGCTAAAGAGCAAGGTTATAATTGTAGATAATGACATATGTATTTCTCCTATCTATGTGTGGACTATTTGTAAAATTTTCATTAATGTTGTGTATTTCCCCATTGGATGATATTCGCTGCCCATACATAACCAATACCAGCAGCGATCATACAAACCACTGACCCATCTTTCACTTTCTTCTCTTCTAAAGCCTTATGTAAAGATAAAATTTGATCGACTTGACCAATATGACCATAATCTTCTAAATATATGGTTTGATCTTCTCTTAATCCAAGTTCATCTAGCATATATTGATGACCTGATCTTTTAATATGAAGAATGGCTAAATAATCTATATCTTTTCTTTCTTTACCAGATTTCTCTAAAGCTTTATCAATACATTCAAACCAATTAGGCATAGACACTTCATTTAAACGATTTTTCATTTTCACAGGATCCATCAATCTCAGAGATTTATAAGCCACATCAACATTTTCTTTTGTGATAGGGTTTACAATACCACCAATTTCTACACCAGCTGTTCTCGCTAATGAACCATCAGCAATCACATGTGAACCCAATAGTAAATTCTTGCCATAATTCTTCTTTAAGATGATGGCACCACCACCTGCGCCAAGGTTATACATCATTGACATATGCTTGTCAGTAAAGTCAACGAAATCACCGTTTCTATAACCACCAACAACCATAACCACATGTACATCATCATCAGCGATCAACATATCTTTAGCCATTTTCATAGCTGAAACAGTTGTACAACAACGATTAGCAACATCAATACCCCAAGCGTTTTTCGCACCAATTTTATCTTGAATGTATAAGGCTGAAGTGGTTAATGGATACTCTTTCCATTCTTCACCTACACCAATAATGACATCAATGTCCAATGGATCCATTCCTGTATTTTCTAAAGCATTCAAAGCCGCTCTGACACCCATTTCTTGGGTGCCATCATTATCTCCTGGAATGCTTTTCTTTTTAATCCCTAACTTTTCAACTACAGCTTCTTCAGCCCAAACCCCATTGGTTTTTTCAGCGATTTCAGAAGCTGTCATCCATTGATCAGGAATATATATACCTGTACCTACGATTCCCACCTTAGGTTTATTCATAATATCACATCTTTCTAATATAAATTTATAATCTCATACCACCGTTAACATTGATTGTTTGACCAGTAATATATGAAGCATCATCACTCGCTAAGAATAAAGCAACTTTTGCTATTTCTTCAGGTTGACCTAAACGTTTTAACATGGTTAATCCAGCGAATTGGTCTAATAAGTCTTGAGGTACTGTTTTTAAAATATCTGTCATCACATATCCAGGTGCAATAGCATTCACTCTTACAGGAACACCTTTTCTTGCAAATTCTTTAGCCCAAGTCATGGTTAAACCTAATACACCGGCTTTAGTCGCTGAATAATTGGCTTGACCGATATTACCAAAGACACCCACTACAGAAGATATATTGATGATTGATCCTCCACCAATAGCTTCCATTTGTGGTCCAATATATCTGGTTAGATTAAAGACACCTTTTAAGTTAACATCAATAACCAAGTCCCATTGTTCATCAGTCATTTTTCTTGTCATAGAATCTCTAGTAATACCAGCATTATTGACCAATATATCAATACGACCATATTTTTCTATGGTTTGATCATAGAATTTTTTACAGCCTTCAGTATCTGTAATATTTAACTTATAGCCTTCAACATTTTCGTGTTCATATTTTAATTCGCCCATATCGACAGCGATGACTTTAGCACCTTCATTGGCTAAAGCTAATGATATTTCTTGCCCAATACCTTGAGCTCCACCTGTAACAACAGCGATTTTATCTTTTAATTTCATATTCTTCTCCTTATCGTTTAATTAAGATAGCAGTTCCCATACCGCCACCAATACACAAACTAGCTAAACCAGTTTTTAAATCTCTTTTGATCATTTCATGAATTAAAGTTACAACGATTCTATTACCAGAAACTCCAACAGGATGTCCTAAAGCAATGGCACCACCATTCACATTGGTTTTATTTAAGATATCTTCTTTTTTCACACCATGTTCTTCAACTAATTCATGAATAACTCCTAATGATTGTGAAGCAAAGGCTTCATTCAATTCAATTAAATCAACATCTTTTAAAGACATATTAGCATTATTTAATAAATGTCTAATAGCAGGTACAGGACCCATACCCATATAATTAGGATCTACCCCACCTTGACCAATATCAACAATTTCAGCCAAGACATTTAAGTTATATTTCTTAACTGCTTCTTCACTGGCAATAATAGTGAATGAAGCCCCATCATTAATACCAGAAGATGAACCAGCAGTAACACTACCATCTTTTTTAAAAGCAGTTCTTAATTTACCTAATATTTCAGGAGTTGTTGAACGATTCGGATATTCATCAGTATCAAAAATGATTTGACCTTTTCTAGTTTGAATTTTAATTGGAACAATTTCATCTTTAAACTTACCTTGGTCAATAGCTTTAATAGCCCTTTGTTGAGACTCATAAGCAAAAGCATCTTGTTCTTCTCTAGTGATTTGATATTTATCAGCGATATTTTCAGCAGTGATACCCATATGCATATCACCAAAAGCATCAGTTAAAGCATCATATAACATATGATCTTTCATTTCCATATGCCCCATTTTTCTTCCGCTTCTTATAGAACCATCTACCAAGAAAGGAGCCCCAGACATAGACTCTACACCACCAGCAACGACGATATCAGAAAAACCGGCTTGGATACCCATATAAGCATTCATCATCGTTTTCATACCTGAACCACAAACCATATTTAATGAATAAGCAGGTACTGTTTCAGGAATTCCTGCGGTCATTGATATTTGACGAGCAATACCTTGGCCTAGATTTGCAGGTAAAATATTACCAACAATCACTTCAGAAATTTTTTCAACAGGTACTTTTGTTTCATCTAATAATTCTTTTAAAACTTGAGCACCCATTTCTCTTGGATGAACATCTTTTAAAGATCCTAAGAATGCACCAATAGGACTTCTTTTAGCCCCAACAATAAAAACTTTCTTTTTCATTCAAAAACCTCCTATAAAATTTTAATAATGTGAATATGAATAATTGTTCATATTTCATAATCATTATAATCAAATTTACCCTAAAAAGTCAAGCGCTTTCACTCATTTTGCCAACAATAAAAAATAAATCATAATTCTTTATCATTCAAATTGTCAATTTATATAAGATGTAAAGGATAGACTTGTAATTTAAAGACTTATGCTTTACAATAAAACCGGTGATAATATGAAAGAAACTTTTAGACGCGCAAAAACTAAAGTCGGTGAAAAATCATTTAATAAAATAATCAAAGCTGGTAAACAGCTTTTTGCTAAGTCTGGATATCATTCGACTTCAATCAATGATATTATTGCCAAAGCCAATGTGGCTGTAGGCACTTACTACATATATTTCAATTCTAAATTAGCTCTTTATCATTACCTTTTAGATGAATACCAAGAAAAAATTAGACAAGCTGCTAGAATCGCCACTAAAGATTTAACATCAAGAAAAGACATCGAGAGAGCCGGTCTAAAAGCCTTCATTATGTATGTGATAAAAGAACCACTAGCCTATAAACTCATTTGGGAATCATTATTTGTTGATCAAAAATTATTCATTGACTATTATTCAACTTTCTCAAAATCATATGTTCAAAATCTACAAAAATACGGTGATGTTAGAGAAGACATCGATTTAGAAACAGTATCTTATATACTTATGGGTATTGCTAATTTTGTTGGTTTACAAATTCTCTTTAAAAACAAAGCAAATGAAAAAGATGTTGATTTTGTTGTTGAAGAATCCATGAAATTATTAGACAAAGGTTTATTTAAATAAGAAAATATTAACAAAAGAAAAGAGCGATTTATCGCTCTTTTTTACTATTTTGTATATTCATCGAATGTATCCATATTCCATGGACTTTTCCTAACCATCTCTTTAGCAGTATCCACATCTACAGGTTGTGAGAAATAAAAGCCTTGCATGAACCTAACACCCCATTCAGACATCTTTTTAATCATCTCAGTATTCTCTACACCTTCAGCAATAACAATCTTATGATTGTCTTTAGCTGCTTTAACTACCCTGTATATATCTTCTGATAAGGGATCATTATCCATAACCATTAATAAGTCATTTCTTGGAATCTTATAGATATTTGCCGCAACATCTTGCATATGATCAGCCAATTCAAAATTATCTCCATTATCATCAATAGCTACCCTAAAACCATATTTTCTAAATTCATGTAAATTAGTCATGGCTACGTGATTTTTGTTAATTGAAAAATAATCAAGAACTTCAAATGCAAAATTATCTGGTTTCATACCATATTTACTGGTTAAATCATAAAACTTTCTAGCCAAATCATCAATATATAATTGCTTAGGACTTAAATTAATAGAAATAAATAATTGCCTAATCCTAAACTCTTTTAACCAATCACTGTATTTCTTAACCACTCTCTCAAAGCCCCACAGACCAAACCAAGTAATATCTCCGGTTAAATCCATGACATTTAAGAACTTACCAGGAGGTAAAATTCCCATTTCAGGATGTTGCCATCTAAGTAAGGATTCTAAACCTATAATCTTTCCTGTTTTAACATCTACGATAGGTTGATAATATAGTAAAAATTCTTCATTATCAATGGCATTTTTAATTTCTTCATAATAAGAAATATTAAATCTTTCTTTTTCAATTAAGTCTTGTGAATATAAGTGATATCTCGCCTTACCTTCTTTTTTAGCAACATAAACTGCTAGATCTGCGTTTTTTAACAAACCATCTGCGTCAATCCCATCATAAGGGAAAACCACAACACCTATGGACGCTGTCACAGAGATATCATCAACTTTTAAAGGTTCATTAACAACCGATAATAGTTGGTCACCCAATTGAGCAATGACTTCATTGTTGACTTGTCCCATGTAATAATAAAGAAATTTATCTTTTTCTAAGTGTCCAGAAATATTCTTTTGATCAGAGAACTTATTTAATCGCTTATCCATTTCGCTGGTAATCTTATCAATGGTTTTTTGGTCATATTTTTCAACCAATTGTCTAAAATCATCAATATCAATACTATATAGGATTCTTAAGTCCCCTTCTTTGGTTTGTTTGATATCTTCATTAATTCTATCCTTTAAATTTGATGAAGTCACAATTTTATTTTTAGAAAATAATTTAAATTCCTTCTTTTCTTTAATGGCCTTGGTTTCTTTGTTGATGGCTTGCCTTTCTTTTCTTTCCATACGTAAATGGTTAATAACATTTCTATATAAGAAAAATAAAGCTGCAGTTGATATAACCACGATTAAAATAGCCACCACAATTTCATATGGTTTAGCTTGTCCAACCGTTTGTTCTAAAGTATATAAGATGTTCATCATCCACCTCTATTCATTCTTGCTGGCTAAGACATCAACACGTTTGTTTCTAGCCACCTTGTAAAATTGTTCAATATATTCAACAGTTTCTTCAACTGTTAAAGGTTTACTCATTAAATATCCTTGGAAAATATCTGTTGAAATTTGTTTTAAATACTCATATTGACTCTTATGTTCAACACCCTCAGCTATAACCTTCATATCCAAGTTATGTACCAAGTTAACGATGGTCCCAACAATTCTATTTTCCTTCTTGGTATCTAATATACCATCGATAAATGATTTGTCAATTTTAAGGTTATCGAAGGCTATATTTCTTAAATAAGTCAATGATGCATAACCCGTACCAAAGTCATCGAGCGAGAACCTAATGCCCATTTGATGTAATTCTTCAATTTTATCATCTAAGGCAATGGTTGATTTAATAAAAATACTTTCAGTAAGTTCTAAGGTCAAATAATTCGGGTTAATATCTGTTTCTTTAACAATAGATTTAACTATATCTACATAATCATTTTGAAGTATCTGTATTAATGAAACATTTACAGATATAACAAATTCTTTTTCAAATCTTTTTCTTAAAGCCACTTGCATCTTACAAGCTTCCCTTAATATCCATGTACCAATAGGAATAATTAAATAGTTTTCTTCAGCATTGGCAATAAATACTTCTGGAGAAATATTTCCTAAGACAGGTGAAGCCCACCTAGCAAGTGCTTCAAAACCATAGATTTCAGATTGTTTATCGATTAATGGTTGATATTTTAAGAAAATCTCTTTTTTCTCTAAAGCTTGTGCCAATTGTTCTGATACTTCAGCTTGGTATGAAATTTCTTGTGAAATTTTATCATTATAGAAAATCACTTGTTTTTTATCTGTGTTTTTATCTTTAAATATGGATATATCACATTTCTTAATTAACTCATCTAAATGATAATCATCAGTAGGATAAGTTGCTATACCTGCAAATATTTTAATTTCAGACTTAATATAGTTCACGACAATTGGTTGTTTAAATCGTGTGACGATTCGACTAACTTTATCTCGAACCTCAGCTAAATTTTTGAAATTAGGAATAATATAAATTAACTCATTACCACCATTAGAATATAAATATTCATCATCGGAAATAATCAATTGAATTTCTTCTGCGATGGCTTTGATTAAAGAATCACCCATCATTTGGCCTTTAATAATAATGATATCTTTTAAGTTATCTACTTGCAATAAACAAACTGCTGTTTTTTTATCGCCCTTAAGTAAGGTTTGATTGATTTCTTTTGTCACTGCAGATTTATTTTTTAAACCCGTGAGTGGATCATATGCGAAATTATCATAAATCAGTTTTACTTGTCTATCAATTTCCTCTGACATAAGGTTAATCGCGTCAGCGATTTCTCTAATTTCATTATTTTCATAAACCTTTGCTTGGACTTGATAATTTCCATTTTTTATTTCATCAATTGAGTGAATGATATCATGTAAAGGTTGTAGGGCTTTTTTTACACGCACATTTATTAATATACCCATAATCACAATTAAAAGCGAAACAACCGATAAGGCAATAATTAACAAAATCTCAAATGGTAAAACTTGAGAATCATGGACTAAAACAATCACTTCCCAGTTAAAATCTTCTATTTGATTGTATGTAATAATGTAATTATTATCAAAAGCATCTAAAGATAAAAGTTGATCTGTTCTTCCATTAATAATCTTTGCGATGCCTTGATCATCAAAACCATTTTCTTGGTCAATCCTAGAAAAATCTTCAAGGTCTTTAAGTAAATAATCTTGGTAAGAATCATCTGTGAAATAAACAAAATCAGCTTGATTATCTCTGTAAGATAAAACAAGAATATCATTATCACTTGCTTCAACTAAAGTATTGAAATAATCCTCAAAATATACCATGTCCAATGCGACACCTATATAAGCAATCGTTTGTCCTTGTAAATCAAAAATCCTTTGAACATAAGAAATTCGTGTGGTATTACTTAAGTCTTGACTATAAGGATTGGTCAGGATATGACTTTGGTTCTCCATTTGGCTATACCATTCCCTATCAGCTAAAATCCATCCCTCATCAGCACCTAAGACTTGGCCATCACTGGTAATCAAACAGCCTGTAGTCTGACCCAAGCAACTATCTTCTACAGCTATAAAAATAGAAGCGTAAGCTGAATCATTATGGTGATTTAGTGTATTGTTCATAATTAACATAACTTTTTCATATAAAGAATAATTAGGGTCTGTTTCAGGAATTACAGGATCATTACCTGCATTAATATACTCAATATAATTAATCATATCTGTTGATAATGCCATAGCATTTGCATCCTGTTGGATACCTTGCAACATATGTTGACTCGAATTAAGAACAAAGTCGGTTTCAGTTTCAACATATCTTTCTTTTAAATCATTGGCAATCACAGAAAACAAAAACATTCCAATAAAGACGACTATAATGAGAAAAAGTGCGTCTATAAAAATAGTAAGACCCACAATTCTCCTAGTCAAAGAATATCTTTTTTGTGATTTATTATTCATTGTTTTGACCCCATGTTCTAAAGAAATCAAACAAACCAAAAGGTTTATCCGTTGAAGGATTTTCAATCGGATATATATAAACATTAAAACGTCTTGTTCTTAAGTTAACTGAATCTTGTATATAATAATACTTTCCTTGTAATCCAGGAACATAATCGCTAGCATCGTTTAAATCATAAGTATCTAAACCAATCTCAAATTCAATTGAGTAGTCATAAAGGTCATTTAAGTACTCATCTTTTGGCAACTCTATAGCAAAATTATAAAAGTATGATCTATTTCTAGCAAATCTATAGGTATAATCATCACTATCTGTGTAGAAAAATTGAATGGTTTTATTGACCAATCCAGAGACTTGTGAAAAAGCAGGATAATTGGCAGGGTCATCACTAGCAAAAGTTTGATTACCATCAGTTATTATATTTTGCACATTAATAATCACCAATTGTTGGTTAAAATCCACACTGTCTTTAGCAAGAACACAAGAACCTTCTAATCCTTCACTACAATAATAGATATCAAATATAAAAGTCACATTAAAGACAACATCAGTTACAGAAATATCATAATAAACAATATTATTAACATTACCATCTTCAGGTACAACCCGATAACGTATGGTGACTTTATCATCTTCAGGGCCAGGTTCAATACCGGTTACAGGATCCTTAGTAAAGTCTGCAGATAAATCACTCACCCATACCCAAGCACTTCCATTCCAATCTCTTCTTTCAACGATGGCTCCAACTGGAATAAAACCATCAAAGATAGGTTGATAATCATCTAAAGGAACATTAGAAACTTGACCATCAATTCTAAAATATCTTTCTAAAGCAATTCTAGATCCATCATAATCAAAACCATTAAAGTAAGCTTGTGGATCATATTGAGTATTTAAAAGACCACCATCACCATAACCAGGACTATCATATACAGCAAGTTCAGGGTAATTGGTTTCATTGGCAAATTCAGAAAAACGAATATCATCTAAATATGCATCTGTCCCTTGAAGTTTTGTGATTTTTAAATTGCTTCCTAGACTTGTCTTAAATTCAATAAAATCAGTTAAATTCCTATAATACCTAATTTGAATGTAATAATCTCCAGGCAATGTTTCTATAGATACGTCTATATGTAGGTACTCATCATAATACCATGAAATACCCTCGTAAGTCTTTAAACTACCTAAATCATCGACGATTTGTATATCAAAAACTTGATCAGGATCTCCATAAAAGTAAATTCCATCATCATCTATGGCTTGATTTAATCCTAAATCAATTGTAAATGTGGTGTTATCATCTTCTCTAGTCGCGAAAACATCTTCTAAAGAAACCACATTGTTATTCTTTTCAACAGATTCAATTTCAGTTTGTCTTTCATAAATTTCATGGGTATATACCTGAGGACTTCCACTTTCTGAAGTTATGGTATAGGTTAACTCATGTACTTTATAACCAGATTCAAATCTTTCACCTGTTTTTTCAGCATTTGTGACTGAAGCAAAAGGAGAAATGATTAAATTATTCATAAAACCAATATCATAAGTAGATGATAAATAAGTCGCAGGTCCAGCTTGCGAACTAATGGTAAAATCACCTAAAATTTCATTAATATCAATGAATGAATCAAAATCAATACCTATAACTTGAGGTACAGAATCATATTCAGTATTGTAAGTAAAATCTATCAATTGATTATTAGGCGCTGCCCCTTTATCAAAATCAATTCTATATTTGGTTGAAACTGGAAAATATGAAAACTCGAAATAATAATCTCCCGATCTAATTAATTCAGAGAATGTAAAGGTAATAGAATAAGTCCCAGATAATGATGTAGGAATGGTGCTTACACTATAATAAGTTGATGGTACCAAAGTATCGTCATTATAATATAAAGTAAATAGATCTTTAAAATCATAACCTGGTATCAATATGTCATTATTATCTACATAATTTAAGCTTAGAGAACCATTGTAATCAACAGTGCCATTAGTTCTTAAATCTACATTATTGGCTGATGTTATATTAAGATTAGAATCCCCATTAAAACTAACAGAAGTTATGCCTGTAGTATTTGATGCTTGACTTAAATCCGGCAAGAAATAAATATCAATTCGATAATCATTATAATAATTTGAATTAGAAAATTCATAAGTTTCATCTAAAGAATCCATATAAAAAGCTTCAGAATAAACGCTAAAATATCCTAAAGTTAATAAGGTCGGTTGGGTATCTGGCAAGTCCATAGTCAAAAGAGCTTTTAAGCTTGGGTCTGTTACAATATCATTGTATCTTTCCTCGTATAGCAAATCACTCATATGTTTATAATAATTTTCTTCTAAATAATCCTTATGATTACCTAGATAATCAATTGTATCAGCAGGATAAACAACCCATTGACTTGAATCCCAAGAACTAGTTGGTCCCAAAGTAGTAAAGTCTCTTACTAAAGTTCTATTCATTGAACTTCCTCCACCAGTCCAAGTCCACTCAGCACCAGGATCTTGGCCAATGACACCAAACACATCTATGTTTGTTGAACCTTTTGCTAAGGCAATAGCATCATCACCATTGTATCTCATAGCAATGACTAAATCCGCAAGATTTCTCATCTCTTGAGTTGCTTGATCATTGACTATTACAAAAGTATCGCCATCTTGTAGTGTTCCGCTTAATGCTATACTAGTACCTATTGTCGTAGCACCACTTCTATATATCCTTAATGAATAGTTAGATAAATCTACTGCTTGTCCGGTACCATTATAGATTTCAATGGCGTTGTTTAAATTACTATTAGATCCTTCTATATATTCACTTATAATTAAATCGTCTAACATAAAATAATCTTCAATTCTAACACCAATAAGAGCATTTGCAGAACTTAAAGCTTTTGTTATATCATAACTAACAACATCTTGGTTAGGGTCAAATGACTCCATACTGACAGCAAGTGTAATAATATTATTAACATAATCTATTCCTAAATTAACACCACTACCAAGATAATTATTGACTTCATTAGCTATTAATATACTTTGACTTAATGTTGATTCTTCAATAATAAATTCTTGATTAATATCGTCATCAATTAAGTTTGCTTGATCAGAATAGGTTGTTTGTCTTAGATCGTTATATAAATCAACAGCAGTGAGACCTAATTGATCATCAACTATAATCGATTGTAAAGAAAGTCGATAATCATCTATATCCCCATAAAAATCTAAGGGTGGTTGTAATCCTTCATCTAAAATTTCTGTTTCATTTCTATCGATGTTTCTAGGTAAGACCGCACCATAAGTTTGCCCTGCACTTGTTGATAAAACATACATTCCATTAGGTCTTGGATTTTCTCCTCCAGTTTGGAACCTATCTGCTAACAAATCTTCTTCTGCATAATAAATATATTCTGTTAAACTAGAATTTGTTCTCATAGGAAAATTCTCATCATACATATATTGAGAATCACTATCAGTAATATTAGGATCATTAGGTTCTTCAGTAATCCAAGGAATAGGTTTTGAATTAATATATACATCTCCTGGAGCAAAATCTCCTATGTTGTAATTTGATCCTGGGTCTGTACTACTGCTACCAGTATTGATTGTTTCTATAAATGTATTAGAATATGATTCATCTAATTCAGAATCATAACTTGATTCAATTCCTTGTTGTAATAATTTCGAATTTATAGTGACAGTTATATTATACTCATGATAATATGTCCGCCAAATCCAACTACCAGTTGAATATGTTCTAATAAACTCTACATCAGTGACAGTCCCACCTTCATATAAAAAACCTGTAAAAACCGTTTGTGTAGTATCATTTAATTTTGCAGAATAATATATTGCGTTATTGAACCTATAAGCGGTCACTGTATTAGAGAAGTCATTTCCACTTGAATCTAAGCCTACTTGGTCTAACCTACCAATCAAATCTATATTTGGATTTGCGTTAACAATAAAATCAAACTTACCTTGTTGTCCATTAGAGAAGGTTCCATTTGGAGTCATAATCCCCCTATTTCCTCTTTGTAAACGTCCAAAAACTCCTCCATAACCACGCTTAGACATTGGCCCTTCAGGTGAATAACCTGAAGGATATAAGAATGAATTTTGATCGTTAGTACTCATATATGGAAAATTATCAGCTATAAGCTGACTATTTAATATCGTTGGTAAAGACCCAGAACTTAATCCTACATTCACTGTGTCACTATAAAGAGCCCGAATTTCTCCGTAATTTACCGCTGTAGATATATAAGTTAATGTTGTTGGAAAACCATTACTTCCGCCTAGAACAAAGGTAGCTCCAACAACTCCACCGGCAACATCTGTAGATGATATAGTACCATGATTCAGCATGTTTCTCATAAAAGATAAACCGTAGCCAATAACTCCACCGGCAGAGGCATAAACTGGTAACCTCACCCCAGAACCATTAGTGTCTGAATAATTATAAGGAATCAACCTATAAGGATTATTTGATGGACTAACATTTATATTATTAGGATCTTGTGTTCCTACTATCAATGTAGTAGTCCTAGTAATTGCTGATGTTGGATACTTTTCAATTACATGAGTTATAGCAGTGATATCACCAAGATTTAAACCATTTGATAATATTGATAATTCCACAGTTCCATCACTTGTATTTAAACCATGTGTGCTATTTAACCCACCTGCAATAGATTCTTGATAAAGACTTACACCTAAAATACCTCCAACTCTAGAAAAACGATGAGTTTTAACCGAAACATCACCACTGTTACTTGAATCATATATTCTAGAATTATTATCAATAACCATAGCAGCAACGCCACCAGCAACGACTCCAGCTGAATAATTACCAATCAATCCTCCATAATACTGACTAGGATCATAGTAGGGTTGACCACTAGAACTTCTTTGATAAAATTGAGAAACGCCAGATGAACTTGTATTGACAATAGCTATATCACCTAAATTAGCTGAATCTTGAATAGATTTCTTATTTAACGTTACCAAGCCACCAACAAATGTATTATTGGTGCCATTAATACCATAATTACTAACAACATCATCAACATAGTAAGTGGTTGAAATATTACCATAGTTCATAGAATTAATAATTCCTTTGGTCGCTTTTGGTTGAGCAGCATCTAAAGTAAAGTCTTCTAGATCTCCAGAAAAATTGGTGTTTACAAATCCACCAACAAAAATCAATCCACTTCCACTGATATCCGCAAAAGTGATATCACCAAAATTGATTGAGTTTTCTAAAACTTTTTCACTGGTTAGTTGTGGTGAAAAACCAGCAATATATAAGCTATATACACCTGTGTTAATATCTACAACTGATATTTGACCATAATTATGAACATTGTAATAGTCTACATTATTTTCACCAGTAATCGCGAAGATTTCAAGGTTCTTATTTAAGGTCACATTCATAAATGAAATATCCCCATAATTTGCTGAATACCTAATAATTATATCGTTATTATTTAAAGAAGAAACCATACCATAAGTTTCACTGTAAATTGAACTGCTATATGTATAATTTGCTTCGTTATAAATTCTCGTTAAAGTAAAATCTACACTACCTAAATCATTTACAAGAGAAGCATAATTGAAGTCTGATTCACTTGCACCAGTAATTATATAATTTAATGTTCCACTATTCTTCATTAAAGCCAATTCATAAACTTGAGTGTAATTTGTATTCATAACACCAGCAGCATAAACCTGAATGGCTCCTGAGTCAAAGTCATAATGAATAGATCCGCTATTAACAAAACCAGCGAACATAACTTGATCATTTAATTCCAATATTGGTGCATTTCCTTGACCTAGACCAATGACACCACCTACATATTGTTGTCCTGTACCACTTGTAGGCTGAGAAATAGGATAAATTGTAATTTGTCCTGAATTTGTAACGTCAACAACTTCATGTTTAACAACGCTAGTATTATTTATAAAACCTATGACACCACCTGTGTGAATGCTTAAGGAAGATCCACTTGTTAAAGAAATACTTGCATCAGTTTGGAATGAATCTATATTCCCTCTATTAACGACTTCATTAAGTGAAAGTTTTCCACTTGAAGTTCTCCCAACAATACCACCAATATAGTGCCTTGCATCAACAGGTAAGGTTGATGCTTGATATTGATGATTATTGACATAAATATTTCCATGATTAGATACTCTTTCAATGACTCCAGAAGCTTGACCAACTATACCGCCTAACCTTATAGAACCTAAAGCTTGGTCACCTAAATCAATATCTACATCCACATAAATATCTTCAATGCTGCCCGCAATCATTTCACCGGCAATACTACCCACAAAAAGCCCATATGAATAATATTGGTTGGTATTGGATAAAACAATACTAGATTGAGTAATGTTTAAGTCTTTAACTAAAGAACCATTACCCAAGACACTAAACAAACCAGCATATACTTTAGAGTTAATGGCTAAATAATCTCTTTGGTGTAAATTATAGATGTAATAATGGTCGCTTTGGTCTAAAGCTTGATCGTTGGTCCCTATCAATTGACCATTAAAAGTAATTGAAGGCGTTTGATATATTCCAGCTGCCAATATAGACATATCAATATCATTAATAAGTCTAAATGAAGCATCTCTATAATCTTCTGAAATAAACTCTATTAATTCAGGAAAGAAGGCTAAGTCTTTAGCATCTTCAATTTGATAGTATCCAGATAGAAAATCCATACCTTGGAGGATGGGATATCCATCCAATGGATAAAAATACCAATCACCTGTATTTAATGAAGATTGATCTGATTTTATTAAAGATGTTGATTCACCGACGCCATGGGTAGGTGAATTAATAGTGAATACCGAAGACCCCACAGTCACACTAAGTAAATATCTGCTTTGGTCATAAACTATTTTTGTGGTTGTTGCTGGAGAATTATTAGTATAGACAATAGGTTCTAAAGTAAATTTATTAATATAGTTACCATTTACAACAACTTTTGAAGCATAATAAACATTGGATAGATTAGCGTTATTTGTATGAACAATGCCCGCTGCTTGAAAAATAATTGGTGTATTACCTACACGATATCTAATCCCTGCTTCTGTTACTGACTCTCTTTCATCAACAACATAAACATGATCAATCGTACCGTTATTTTCTCCAACTATATTTGCAAGTTTTGTTAAATCATCATTTAACTGAAGAATTTCTAAATTTGGATCAATTAACCCAAAATTCCTTATTTCTCCTCCACTCACATAGTTAAACATTGCATAATAAGATGAAATAGGCACATCAATTGGCTCACCTATAGTATCTGTTAAAACAATTCTGTCATAACCAGATAAATATAGGTTAGAAATTTCAAATCCCTGCCCATTGAAAGTTCCTGTAAAATGATTAGAATAACTTGTCCCTTGGAAGGTGAAATCATAGGCAATTGGATCAAATGATCTAGATTCCATAACAGAGTAATCGATATCTCTCCCTAAGACATAATTCAAAGATAAAAGTGTTTGCACTAAGGACTCATCAATAGATGCATTTAACTCATACATTTCGCTGATTGGATTATAGGTTGTAAATTGTTCAATAAATGAAACATCCCTAGAAAAATTATACAAATCTTCAGCTGTATCAAAACGAATGAGTTTTCCTTGTACAGCTGTTTCTAATTCACTAATGCTTTTGGATGAATTTTGAATAGGCACAATATAATCAGTTCTTAAATCACTATATTTAATATAATCTGTTGAATCTATTTTAGTATCAGGATCTACTTCCCAATCATATTCACCATCAAAGTCCATGTTTTGTTGAACTTGACTAGGTTTATTGGCTAATACCTTTGGTTCGATTTTGATAACATAAGCTGAGGTCATGAAAGTGAATATAAGAACCAAAATAAATAATGAAATTTTCTTAATAATCTTATTCATTACCAAGCACCTCCCCATGGTGGTGATACTAAATCCCAATTGTTTTCAGGGCCGCCTTCAGCTTGAACAGCTTCAACTGAAAAGGCCATTTGAAGAGAATAACCAGGAGATCTAGTGTCAAAGTTTTGATCTTGAAAATATGAATCTATTAATGGAATAACCAAGTTTTCACTTTGGCTTATTCTGGTGACTTTTTCAGTATAATAAATATAATTATCGAATATCCTATTGTCATACCAGTTGACAGTATTGTAATTTAAATCAACACCCTCTTCGTAAGGTACAGCCATTTCGATAACTTCATCATTAGAATTGGTATATATAAAAGTTAATTGTTCATATATTTCAACCCTAAAATATGTATCAATATTAGATTTAACAATAATATTTACTCTTAAGTCTTCAATGAAATATTCTTGGGTATTTGATGTGATATTAATCCTATAAACTCCTTTTTTGAAAACACCAGGCGTAATCTCAACTTCAATAGCTTCAGTAGGTTGACCAAATTCATCAACAAAGAAAGCTTCTAAATCCACATCAACAAAACCCATTTGACCAGTATAATTATATTCTTCTTGGCTGGTGAACCATGACAAAGAAACACCAATGAAAAGGGTGCTTACTATCAACAATATGAAAAAAATTAAGGGTAAAAATAATTTTTTATAATGCTTCATATTCCACCTATAAAAAAAGCCATCATCTTTTTGATAAGCACTTTTATCTCCTAAAAAATAAAAATGCCCTCGTCTTTAAGACAACGGCAACTGGCTACCATCCATATAGGAAGGCCCTATAGCTTTGCGTCACTAACTTTCGTTAGTTTTGCTATTTACAAGTTTATTATATAGAAAAGATGGTATTTTGTCAATAATTATCTTCTTTTATGCAATTTTCTAGATTTATTAGTTAATATCGTGATAAAATATGCAGGAAATCTATCAAAACACGCTTAAATTTAAACAATCTTTTTATTGTTTTTAATCGTAAATAATGATATGATATATATTGCGGAATTTATTAAGGAGTGAGAAACTATGAAAAGCATATTAACGAAGAGAGTCATTGTTATTTTTTCTATTATTTTAGTGATAACAGTGGGCTCAGTTGTATTAGCATTTACACTAAATAACACAAATATCCCAAGGGTTGAAAACGGAGATGAAATCGTTTATTCAAAACTTGATGATAATGGTGATGTCTTATATACCATCACCAAACAAGAATTATTTGATGAAATGAAAAGAAACAATGGGATGAATCAAATCTTATCGATTTTAGATGAATCTTTATTAGCTTCTTATTTAGATCAAATTAGTCAAGATGATATCGATGAAAGGCTTGAATACTTGAAATATCAAACCAATGACCAAGAAGTGATTGATGGTTATTCTGATGATGTTAAAGAAGGTCTAGAAGAAAACTATAGACAATTAATTATTTTATCAGGCTATGAAGGCCATCCAGAAGATTTTGCTAAAATATTAATTGCTAGAGAAAACTTTGTAAGAGATTATCTTATTGACAATGATGAAATCACTGAAAGTGAAATTGCTGAATATTACTTAAATGATTATTTTGAAGATATTGATGCTATTCGCTTAAGATTCTTAAATAAAGATGATGCTATGAATATCTTATATCATTTTAATTTAGCTGAACTTGATGGATTATTAACCACTTATAATGGTTTTTCTTTCAAAGATGAGTCTTTAAAGGACTTAAACGGTGATATCATTGAAGCTCAAATCACTATCGATACTTACTACTTCCATTCTTCTGGTGATATTCTTGATTCTTATGGTAACTTAGCCTATGATTTTGATAATGAAATTTACACCAATCAAGATGATGATGAATTTACTTTAGATGATAATGGAAATCTACTAGATGATGAAGAAAATATAGTTATTGAACATGATTTCATCTTTACTAACGAAGAAGATGCTGTAAACCATAAAGAAGAAAACACAACTTATTTTAAAGTTATTCTAAATAATGAAATAATTGAAGTTTATACCTTAGATGATGTTTTAACTTATACTGTTGAAAATGATATTATCTATGATATTAACGATAATGATGTGACTGATTCTATTGATTTAAGATTCAATAAGGAATTCACAGCGATTGAAGATGTTAAAACATTTACATCTAACAATACTAGTCCATTAACAGAAGATGAAGTTTTATCATATTATATTCAAATGTACAATTACATTTATGGAAATTTCCGTACTGAACTAGATGAATTGGCTAGCATTGAAGACTTAATTGCTCTAGATAATGAATATTTACAATATAACTTCCAAGATATTAAAGAACTTAATTCTACATTAGCTACTTACATGTTCTCAGATATTAGCCAACTAAATGACAAAGTATACTCAGCAGAACCAAAAACAATTGGTGATTATTCATACATGGTATTTAAATTATCTGAAGGCACAAAATATGACATGAAAGATCACATCATTAATGTGATTAAACAATCTATTGAACTACCTAAAGAAACTATTACTGATTTAGAATTTCCAGCTGAAGGTCCTTATGATTCAACAATCACTTGGAGATCTTCAAAAACTTCTGTTATTGCTAATAATGGTGCAGTAACCATTCCTGAAGAAGATTCTTTAGTAACTTTAACTTATACCATTAAAGTTTTAGGCATTACACAAACTGGTACTGTTCGTGTAGGTGTTAAAGCTAGTGGAAGTGCAAACACTGAAATTCAAGATTTAGTTGAAAATGATTTACCAGAAATCACCTTAACTGAAATGATTGGTGATGATACATTATATAACGATATTAAAGACCTTGTCTTAGAAGAAAAAGTTAATACTTCTTCTGTTATAGATGACTATATGAACCAAGCAAGAAAAGCTGCTAACTTCCAAGTATTTGACTACTATTTATCATTAGACTACATTCAAAATTATGATTCAGCTTATGAATTTAAAGACGGTAAAGATAATACAATAGCTAGTATTGATGTTGATGGACAAACAATCAAATTGTCAGCTGAACAATTCTATCAAAGAGGTTTAAATAGAAACCCATCATTAATGATTTTCTATGCAGCTCAATTTAAAGAAGGTTTAAATTCAGAATATTTCCAAGCATTATTTGGTTCTCAAAAAGACATAGATAAAAATAATTCAGACTTAATGGAAGTCTTAGAATACCGTTCATCTATGATTAAACAAGAGTATTCATATTTTGTTCAAAACCCTGATATTTATAATTACTATAAAATGGTCTATGGTTATAATTTCAATTTAGATACTTATCAATCATATTTATACACAAGATACCATATTTACAATGACGAACAATTATTACAAAATTTAATCCTTGGTGAATTAAGATTATCTTATGTTAAAGATGTATTGGAAACTGAAAACATAACTGATAAAATATATTCAATCGTTGAAACAAATTATGAAAACTTCTTCTCATTAGATACAGAACACATTCTTGTATTCTTTGATTTTGATGAAGATACTAAAACAGATGATTACTTTGAATACTATGATAATTTATCCGCAAGTGAACAAAGTGAATTTGATGCCCTTACTAAATCATTAGAAACTGCTATTAAAGAATCTGAAGATTCATTAGAAGATATCGTTAAAGCTTACGAAAACGCAAGTAGAGACGACGAAACTTGGGGTGAGTTCAAACAAGTTGGTATCATATTAAAATATGAATCATTAAATCCTACATCAGGACAAGGCCAATCACAAACTGAAGAATCATTAACTTACAAACAAGTTAAAAATTCATTTGCAGAAGAGTTTACAGCCGCTTTAATAGATTTATATAATGAATATCAAAATCCATTAAATGCTGAAGAAGGTCATTTATTATCAAATGAATTTGTTGAAACAAGTTTTGGTTTACACTTAATTAGAGTTGAAAAAGGCGATGACTTTGATGGTATTTCTTTAAAAGCTACTGAAGGCGTTTCTGATCCTTTATTAAATGACTTAGATAAACCATCTTTATCACAAATTGAAACATATTATACTTACAAACTTTATGAAACTTTCTATGATTTAGATAATGTTGATGTTGAAGATATTTATGGTATAGCCTTACCAGTGATTCCAAATGATATGTTAGAAAACTTAAATTTCTATGCTGAAGAAACCTTAGAATCTATCTTTGGTACTTACATGGTAAATTATGCTTACATATTAGAAATCCAAGAAGGTCAAGTATCAAATGCAATTACACAAGCAGAATTTGATACAAACATGGGCTTACTACTTGATATTTATTACTACAACACGATTGAAACACTTGAAGAATAAATAAAAAATTAATATAAAAAAATAGAGGACGAAAATTTCGTCCTCTTATTCATTGGTTAAGTGATGTTTGTAATATCTTTCTCTATCTAAGACTGGCATAGATTTAGTTAATTCCCCTTTATTAACTAGATCTAGCTCTTCGCCTAATACACAAGCTTTTGAATCTATGTTATCTATGAAGTGAATCATTAAAGCTTCTGCTATATTTGGCTTTTTAGGAGAACCAAAATTACCATAATAATGATGTGATATTAAAATATGTTCTAGTAACATCACTTCTTCGCTTTCTTCATAACCTAAATCCTTAGCTACTTCATGAATTAAGTTAACACCCATAGATATATGGCCAATCAACTTACCTTTAATGGTATATTCACTGTTTTCATATGAAGTAAATTCAAATATCTTGCATATATCATGTAGAATAATGCCAGATACCATTAAATCTCTATTCAAAAAAGGATAAACTGCCATAAAACCTTCAGACAACCTTAACATTGAATGTGTATGGTAAGCTAACCCTGATATATAGGCGTGATGAAACTTACTGGCTGCTGGATAAAGATAAAAATCTTTTTGAAAGCGTTGATAAATTTTATCAGAAATATCCTTAATGACTTTGTTCTTAATTTGACCTATAGCCACTTCAATATCTTTTTTTATATCAACAATATTGATTGGAGCATATTCATAGAAAAACTTCATTAATTTTTCTCTGTTCTCATCTTCTATATCTGTATCTTCAATAGGAGTAAAATTAGAAGCTTCTAAGTGAATTTTATCTTTAAACTCAATTGCCTTTGTGTTAAAAAAATAAATTTTATTGAGTTCTACTTTTTTTGATTGTTTTACTCTAACAATCACAGTCTCATTATTTTCAGTTGTCACATTGACTGGATAAGATTCATAAGTTGAATCATCAATGAGATTAACTTTGCCAAAAAAATCGTATGTTTGTCCGACTTCTATCATAATTCTTTCCTTTCTAAAATCAGAATACCTATACCATCAATTAAATACTTTTGATTCATTTCTTGTAGCTTAAATGAAGATAAATATACAGGATAAGTATGATCAACCACCATAGTTCCTGCTTTTAATTGTATATAAACATCATATTTATCATAAGTTATTTTTAATGCAGAGTCAAACCATTCGATATTTTTAGGTATTCTAGAAGTCATTAGCTTCCTTAAAGCTATGATTTTTCTAAAGATTTGAATATCTTCATAGTATTCATCTACTGATTTCCATTCTATATGGTTGACTCCATCGCCAGAATTATAAGAATTTTCAACCATAGACTTACTTCTATAAAACTCTTGTCCCAAATGTATAAAAGGTGTTCCTGGTGCTAAGATGGTCAATAATGAGCCTATTAACTGATATTTTCTAACCAGTTCAGCATCATTATAAATAGTCATAGCTTTATCAAAAAAAGTATGATTATCATGACATTCTATATAATTAATTGATTGATTTACATCTAATAAACTTTTGGCTTTCAAAAAGGCATCGACTACCTTTTTATATGACATATTGCCTAAGGCAAAACCCTTATCTAATACATTAAAGGTGGAACCCTTTAATGTATCTCTAAATTGATCATTAAAGAAGCCTATGTCCTTACTTACTTTTTTATTAAACATATGTGCCAATTGATTATTTTGATCAATACGCCATCCTTCACCATAGATTAAGCAATCAGGTCTTAATTCTTTTAATACTTGACTCGCTTCATTCATGGTATTTACATCAATCAATCCCATTAAATCAAACCTAAATCCATCCATTTGATAAAAACTTAACCAATGTTTTAATGAATCAATAATGAGTTTTCTTATCATTGGTTTTGATGCATCTAAATCATTTCCACAGCCAGAATAATTGGTCATCATATCCTTATCATCTAATCTAAAAGAATAGCCAGGCACAAGAATTTCATAGGGAAAATCAGCATATTCATCTACATGATTATAGACCACATCCATAATGACCCCTATATTTTCTTTATGATAAGTGTCTATAACTTGTTTTAATTCATTGATTCTAGAATATGGATGATTAGGCTGACTTGCATAAGAGCCTTCTGGAACAAAATATTGGTTAGGGTTATAACCCCAGTTATAAGATTCGTTGGCTTTTAATTCATCAATACCTGTAAAATCATAAACTGGCATCAGTTGAATATGACTAATACCTAAGCCTTTAAGATAGTCAAAAGCGATAGGATGATTTTCTTTAGACATTAGACCTTCTTCAATCATCCCCAAATATTGTTTGGGATACTTAAATTTTATATTATGATCAGCTGTAAAATCCCTAACACTAAGTTCGTAAATAAGGTTGTCTTTATTATTTCGATAAGAATGCGACATAGCGTATGTTTGATCTAAATCAACGACATAGGCAAGTTCACCATTGGCTTTTGAAGCAAGAGCATAAGGATCTTTCACTTTTTTCCAAGAACCATTAACATACACGTGGTAAATATAGGCATAACCTTCATAATTTCCATCTAGTTTTAAAGACCAAACTCCAAATTCTTCATAAGAAAGTTCATGTGTATAATTTTGACCTTGTGGTGATTCCATATATATATGAACTTTTTTTGCGATAGGTGCCCACAACTTAAAAATTGAATAATCAAAATGATAAGTAATACCCAAATCATTTTTTTGATAATGGTTTTCACTAAGAAATGATTTAGTTCTAACCACTTTACCACTCATAATCTCGGTTTCTAATGATTCGTCTAAAGTCAGTCTCCAATTTTCTCTTAAATTGATGGTTTTGTCTACTCTTAATGTAAGCTTATAATATCCATCATATAAATTCTCAGTATGTTTTTCAAAGTCAATCATTTCTTTTTCATGATATATTGAGAGTTGATTTTCATCATGATAGTATTTTTGATCAACAATAACTGTAATAATATCTGAATCATCCAAATATGCGCTTAATTTTTTATAGTTCATTGATTTCCTCCGCTAATTTCTTGGCGCGATTAAGTAATACTTCTTTTTTATTTTCAATTTTTGCTAATAAAACCTCTTCAATTAGCTTTTCTATAATCCGTCCTGTATTTGACTTATCATTCACAAGATTAGAAATGGCTTGACCTGTAATATCTAAATCCTGGTAATTTGAAATCAGTAAGTGTTTATATAAATTAATAATTTTATCTTTTTGACTTTGATAATCATAAAAATGGCTTAACAGTTTATCCGCAGATAAGATATGATTTTCTTGATAATGATAGGCTACCATAGGATTTATCCTATGTTTATATAAGAGTTCCATAAGATAGACGATGGATTCTATATTTGATTTTTCTTTTTTAGATAATCGCCATTGTCGGTCATTTAACACCCCGGTAGGATAAATTGCTAAGGCAAAAAATTCTTCTAAAGAATAATTTTCTGTTTTATTATTAAGTTTTACAATGGCTTGACCTAGATCATCAAAGACTTTAAACAGTTGTATATCATTCATTAAGAGATATGACTTTCCAACATATTCTTGACTTAATATCAACTTAAATTCTTTGCTAATGCGTTCTCTTGCAAGTTTCTTTAGTAAATAGACATCATCCCTCATAGCTTTCATGGTATCTTCTTCAATATTAAAATTAAGTTTACCAGCGAATCGAATAGCCCTTAATATTCTTAAAGCATCTTCTTTAAATCGTTGATAAGGATCTTGAATAGCCTTAATACGTTTTTCTTTAATGTCTTCTTGTCCACCAAACAAATCTATCAAAACTCCATCTATATCCATTGCCATTGCATTAATGGTAAAGTCTCTGCGTATTAAGTCTTCTCTTAAATCTTTTGAAAAGAAAACTTGTGAAGGTTGACGATGGTTTTTATATTCTTGGTCAACACGGTAAGTGGTGACTTCAAAACTAAAACCATCAAGCAAGACTGTGATGGTTCCAAATTTCTTACCAGTGGGTATGGTTTTTTCAAACAAGGCTTCTATTTGTTCAGGTAAAGCATTCGTTGTAATATCGATATCATCAGATTCTATACCTAAAATTTGGTCTCTAACATAGCCACCAACAAAAAAAGCCTCATAAGCATGCTCATTGAGTTTTTTCAATATTTTTTTGCCAGATTTAACCAAATCTTTCATAAAAATCACCCAATCCATTATATCATAAATTAGGCAAAACCAACAATCATCAAACATAAAAATAGTTTATAAACAAAAGAACATATGTTATAATACTTTGGGTGATGATATGCAATCTATTTTGGGTCAAACGCTCTATGAATTTACTGAAAAAAAGTCTCGATTTATAGGTCTTATTTTTCATGTAAGATCAGTTCAAGAAGTTGAAGACATCTTAATTAAAGTAAAAAAAGATTATCCTGGAGCCAATCACTATGTTTATGCCTACATCATTGACCAAACAATTCAAAAAGCTTCCGATGATGGCGAACCTCAAAGAACTGCTGGTTATCCTGTTTTAGAAGTTTTAAATAAGAATGACTTAAACGATTGTTTGGCCATAGTTATTCGCTATTTTGGTGGTATTAAACTTGGGGCTGGTGGATTAATTAGAGCTTATTCTCATAGTATTGCTGAAGCTATAAAAAAAGCCACTTTTATTAAAAAAGTGACTCAATATTCTTGTTCTTTAACGATTCCTTATGAATCTTTAAATGATATAGAACGTTATCTAAGAGATCATGCTCATATTGATCATATTGATTATAGTGATAAAGTTAATATTCACTTTAAAGTCTATAATCATAATGTTGACCAAGTTAGAAAACACTTATCTAATTTAACTGACTATGAAGATAAGGTTAAGGTCATCGAAGAAAAAATAGTATACGCTAAAGTAAACGATTAAGATTTTCGAATAATGAAATGATAGCATCCACGAATAAGTGTCCAAGAATCATGGATATGACCATAAATAAAAATCTGATGTTATCCGCTGAATTCTTCTTAAAGATTTTACTTAGTTCTATGGATTGTAAGGCTATGTATATAAAATAAGTCGCCACAAAAAATAATAAAATTCTTGCGATTAAAAAAGGACTATCTTCAATTAAGGCTAACATATAATCACTCCAATACATCATCTAAATAGATATCATCTATAGTTTCTGATGTGATGATTCTAATAACAACTTTATTAGGCAAACAAACAATTGGTTTTAAACTTGAATCCGTAGGTGGTTCTAATTGACATAGATCTCTAGGACTTTCTTGATATAAGACAGAAATTTTACCATCTTTCACTTGTAATTTAATGCCAACCACTTGATTTTCTCTTGCAAAATCATCGGTTCGATAAAGTTCGGTCATATCAGTTGTGACCTCGCCTGGCACATAAAATATTCCATCTTTTGCACGTGACGTAACAACATCATCTTTATAAACAGTGTTATAGACTTGATATTGTTCTGGATTGTTTAAATTTATTTTTATAATGGGTTCTCCGGCATAAGTCACTTGAGCAAAAGTCTCTCCTGTCGAGTTTACTTTATCTATAATGCCTAGAACACCTGTGCTTAAAATTGCGATGACTAAAATCACAACAATGAGCACAATATCTCGCTTTTTAATACTATCACCTACTTACCAACATATTATATAATATTTTATTCAATAATTAAAGAAATAATAAGGAGCTCAAATGAAAAAAATACTGACAATGATGATGATTTTAACATTATCAATAATCTTAATGGCTTGTGATTTAAACGGAAATATCACAAGTGATACACAGCAAACCACTGACCTTAACTCAACTGAAGAAATATTTATTCCGAGTTATTGTGATACCACAAGAGTCAATGGGGTTTATAAATGTACCAAAGAATTCTTTGCTTTTGATACGGTTATTTCTACCACATTCTATATCAATGGTCAAGAAGACTATCAAATCGAAAATCTATACGATATGGTTGAATCAATCATTTTAGAATATGATAAATTATTTGATCCCTATGAAGCCTTCCCTGACATGAATAATATTTATACCATCAACAACAGCCAAGGACCAATTGTTATCGATCAAAAATTATATGATGCTATTGAATATGCTTTAGACAATCAAGATATTGACCCTAATAGTGAAGAACTATTATTCAACATTGCTTATGAACCCGTCTTAGAATTATGGCATGATGCCCGATATAGTGAAGATTGTCAAACAGGTTTATTTTATGATTTGTGTCCATTGCCTAGTCAAGAAGACTTAGAAGCAGACTACAATACAAATCCAGATGATATTCTTTTAAATAGAGATGACCAAAGCATCGAATTTTTAAAAGATAATATGGGCTTAGATTTGGGTGGTTTTGCTAAAGGTTATGTTTCGATGATTATCCAAGATGCTTTAGCAAACTATGATGCTAATTATATTCTAAATCTTGGTGCCTCAAATGTATTGGTTGCTGGTAAGAACATTTCTAATCCAAGTGCTGATACTTACGCTATTGGAGTTACAAGACCAGATTTTGAATCCTTATCAACATCTTATTATGGTGCAGCTATCATTGAAGACTCTTTTTCAGTAGTAAGTTCTGGATCTTATCAAAGATACTTTAAAAACATTAATGATTTGGATGATGAAACCATCTACCATCACATCATCGACCCAAGAACTAACCAACCCGGGGGTCAAGCTTTAGCTTTAACCATTATTACGACCAATACAGGACAATCTGATATTTTATCAACTGCAATTTTCTTAATGGACTTTGACTATGCTTTAGATTATGTCAATAGTGTTGAAGGGCTTGAAGCAATTTGGTACTTCAGTGAAGATGATATTAGAGTATCAGAAAATTTCATGGATTATTTTGTTTACTTATAAAAAAAATAATACCTTTGATCATTTCAAAGGTATTTTTTATTTAGAAAAATATGTAAACTGATCTGTTAAACTACCAATTATTTTGTTTGCAAGAAATGCAGTCAATAAACCAGTAGGTACCGATAACATAACTAAATATGGTAGTATAACCGCCAATGCGGGATCAGCCAAAGTCATTGCAGCTAAAACCTGACCAACCATATGCATGGTCGATCCTAGGACTGATATACCATAGATAGAAAAACTAAATTTCTTAATGATAATCATGGATACAATCGCAAATATACCACCCGTTAAAGAAATCCAAAATGAATTAGAAAACAATCCACTGTAAGTCAATGCCACTATTAATAATCGAGCTAAAACCACAATAAATGCATCTTTTTCCGAAAAAGTTAATAAAATAATCAATGTAATGACATTGGCTAAGCCAAGTTTAACACCTGGAATAAAAATTACAGATATCATCGATTCAACGATACTCAACACTACAGCCAATGCAATCATAATTGCTAAAAAAACTAATTTTCTTGTTTTCACTAAAATCCCCTATTTCTTTATAAGTAAATACCTGTATAGCATGGTGATCGGCCAAAATAATAAACCCAAACACACAATAACAAACCAAGGTATTTTAGCAAAAATTTCGAAAAAAGTAAAGTTAATAAATATAGCTAAGCCTACAATAATTATATAACCCCAAATAGAGTACAAAAGTTGGTTTTTTCTCTTATTGATTAAAGAAGCTCGTTTTTGCTTATCAGGAAAGGCTTTTAAAACATCTTCAGTATCTCCAAATTCTTGAATAGACTTTTCAATTGCTTCGTCTCTAGGTGTCCCTTGTTCGACTAAATCTTCAACTTTTTCTTCTAAAGAGATTGTCAATAACTCTATTAATTCTTTTTTATCTTCTTCGTTAAAGTAGTCTTTTAATAATTTAGATATAAATGATTTTATTTTATTCATCTTTTTGGACCCCTAACATGTGATGCATGATATTTTTAAGTATTTTCCATTCTTCAATCATTTCTTTTAAATAGGCTCTACCTAAAGGTGTTATTTTATAATAACGACGTTTTCTCCCGTGACTTTTCTCGCCAAAATAAGAAACAATCAATTCTTTTGTTTCTAGTCTTTGGAGCACAGAGTAAAGTGTAGCTTCCTTGATGTTAAATAAACTATTTGATTTTTCTTTAATGACAGAGACCAATTCATAACCATACATATCTTTATCAGTTAAAAGATTTAAGATGATGGTATCAATATGTCCGCGAATAACATCAGAACTTATCATAAATTTCTACTTTCTAGTTTTAATATAACCTATAGTAATCGCTCCTGGGCCAGAATGTGCACCCACAGCTGGAGTTAATAAATAATCTTTAATTTCTTTATATTCTGGTCTAACTTCTAAAACTTGTTCTCTTACATATTGAGCAGTTTCTGGATTATTAGCATGAATGATAAATGGCTCAACATCAGTGTTTTCAGTTTCTTCTAAGAATTTTTCAATCACACGATTTACTGCTTTTTTAAATGTTCTAATTTTTTCAATACTAACAACTTTCCCTTCATTATTGATTTCTAATAAAGGTTTTATTTTTAATATATTTGCCATAAAAGCTTGAGCATTGGTTAATCTACCATTTTTTACTAAATATCTTAAGTCATTGACCGCAAAATATATGTGATTGTTATCACGAATATATTCTAAGTCTTTGATGATTTCATCAATAGATTTTCCTTCTTGGTAAGCTTTATAGGCTTCAAAGATCATTTTACATTCAATATATCCTACAGACTTAGAGTTAAAAACATGAACATCTACGCCTTCAACCATTTTAGCTGCCATCATTGCATTATCATAAATTCCACTCATGCCTGATGAAATAGTCACAAATAAAATAGTATCGCAACCTTCATCTCTTAAAGTTTCATAAAACTCTAACATTTTTCCTGTAGATGCCATTGAAGTTCTTGGAAATAAACTTGAATCTTCCTCTAATTTATCATAAAATTTATCCGCTGTTAATTCTTCATAATCAACATATTCTTTATCGCCTAAAAGAATAGTAGATCGTACGACCCTTACATCAATATTGTGATCGATATAATCGATCGCTGAATTTGTGCACACCATCAATCCTAATTTTTTCATAAATCCCCCTTATTCCCTTCTATTATAAATGAAGACTCTTATTTGTCAATTATTCTTTATATCGAGCCTTCTTTTTTAAGGTTTCTTCTAGTTTATTCTTAGCTACTTCTCTTGTTACTTTCATTTGATACATATTAATATCGGCTTTAGACAATACTTGTGACATTTTTTCACCAGCTTCTTTAGCGTGGTAACCATAGGAAAATCCTATTTGCTTAAGAGGATCTTCATCTTTGGTTTCTTCTTGGATCATATTAAGAATATTTAATATATCTTTTTCGCTTTTATTGGTCGCAATAATTAAAAATTCATCTCCACCCATTCGGATAGGCAAAATATTTTGATCTTCCTCTGATAATTTATTTAATACAGAAGCAAATCTTTTTAATAAATCATCCCCCGCATGATGGCCAAAATAGTCATTGAATAATTTTAAACCATCTAAGTCAAATAAGATACAAGTATAATTTTCAATATTTTCGTGTTTAGAACGTATAGATTCTAAATAATTACGATTATAGAGTTGAGTCATTAAATCATGGTTCATTAAATATTCCATATCATGGATATACTTTTGTATTTGTGTTTCGTCATAAAACAATATCATATGGGCTTGGTATTTGAAAAAAGGCAAATTAATGTTTTTTGTTTGCATATGGATATACATTTTATCACTATCATATTCTAAACCTTTAGAATCAGAATAGACAATGGCTTTTTCATGAATTATCATCATGAAATCATCCATAGGTATCCCTTCATTTAGTTTTATATTAAACTTATTTAACAATGATTTAGAAGCGGCCACGACTTCATCATGGTGATTGACAATCAAATACATTTCTCTTAAATTTTGTAAAACAAATTGATTGTTATTCATTTTTAAAATCAAACGGACATCACGAATATAGAAAATAAAATAAATTACCGAAGAAAATACAACATAAATGATCAAGGTTGGATCAATGGTAAATTGTTCAATAAAAACATGAATAAAGTTTAATATGATACCTATGATCATTACAATAATGATTAACACAAAAGGAAAGGTGTCTTTGTATTTTTTTAAAGAACTGTACATCTTAAAGATAATTAAAATTAAAGATATCAAAAGTAATAAATAACAAATCACTGTGTGTATCAAAAAGAAGGTTCCAGTAGAAGCAGTTAAAATCATTTGAGCAGTAATGTCTTCTGAAAAAGTAATATCCAAAAATAATTGATGCCAATGATTTGTACTGGCAATACCAATCTCTATAAATAAAAACAACCATAAAGCTCCTATAAGAAATTTAGGAATTTTCATATCTAAATATCTCATAAAAGCAACAACAGTCACTCCAGTCGCAAAAAATATAACTGGATACTTAACCAGTAACATAGGATATAAAATATAGGAATCCTCAATGACATGGGTTAAACCAGTTATTGCTGCCCAGATAAATAAGGAAATGCTTAAGTATTTGAAATAAGTATATTTTTTACTTACTGAAAACAAATCAATTCTTACAATAGGAAGAAAAGAAAGTATTCCAATAATGATGTATACAATCCAAAAATATACATTCATACTATCGCCGACTTTCTATCAAATATATACTTATTTTACCATATTATTGATATTTTTTTATCATAAAGAAAAAAAAGCCAACTAAGTTGGCTTAATCAATTTCAATAACTTCAATTTGATTGCTTAATAAATGTTTTGTTGTTACGCCTTGACCTTTAATTTTAGTATTGGTAAAACTACCATCATAAATAGTCTTATAACCACAAGATGGAGACCCATCTTTTAAAATTACTTTTTTAACTTGGTTATTATTAAGTTTTTCTAAACTTAAGTCCTTACCTAAGTTGAAAAAATAAGTAACATCTTCAAAGTCTTGATTGATAATACGACCATCACTTTGAATTTCGCTAGGAATTCTCGGTGTAGATAATCCACCCATAACTTCTGGACAGATAAGAACTAATTCTTTTCCTTTTAAAGTTTTTATCAAATCAATATTTAAATTATGTTTTCCGTTATACTTACAACCTACACCTAATAAACAAGCACTAAGACCAATTTTATCCATTATTCAAATGAATCAATGTCAATCTTTACTCTTTTACCAATTTTAGATGCAGCCGCGTAAGAGATTGTACGAATTGCATTAGCAATTCTTCCACCCTTACCAATAACTCTACCTAAGTCTTCTTTATTAACAAGGACTTGAATTGTAATCAATTCTTCATCTTCAGAGAATTTTTTTACTAAAAGATCTTCAGGATGGATGACTAATGGCATAACTAAATCAAAAACTAGTTTTTCAAAATCTATCGCCATTGTAATACCTACTACTTATGATTCTTTTCTGATAAGAATTCGCTCATAACACCAGCTTTAGTAAATAAGCTTTTTACAGTGTCAGTTGGTTGAGCACCTAAGTGTAACCATTTTTTTGCTAATTCATTGTCAATTTCAACTAAGGCAGGTTGAGTTGTTGGATCATATGTCCCAACGATTTCTAAATATCTACCATCACGTTTTTTTCTTGAATCTGCAGCTACAACTCTGTAGAACGGTCTCTTTTTAGTACCGAATCTTTGTAATCTTAATTTTACCATTTTATTACCTCCTATAATTTAATCCTTAACAATATTAACATAAAAAAAAAGACCTGTCAAGGTTTTTTACTTGACAGGTATATTATCCTATAAAACTTAAATCTTCCATATCAATACGAGAGCTTTCTACATATTTAATCATTTTCATTTTCTTCAATTCTTTTTCAATTTGATTATAATCACTCTCATCGACATAGCCTGTTAAATACTTGCCAAGCTTATTGATATAGGTAATATTTATTTTATACTCAGATAATCTTTTAATAACTTTATGGCTCTTAAAATAAACCACAATTCCTTTTCTTTTTACCATGCATACCACCCTTTTGTTCTATAAATAATATATCATAAGTCCTTTAGATTTTCAATCAAACAAGCGTATAATGCTTTATTTTTCACTTTAAGAATGCTATAATTTATATGGTGATAATTATGTTATTAATGAAAGATATTATTCAAGATGGCCATCCTACTTTAAGATTAAGAGCTAAAGAGGTAGACTTGCCATTGAGTGAAGAAAATTTAAATACTTTAAGAGAAATGATGAATTATATAGAGAACTCTCAAAATGATGACTTGGTTGAGGAATATGATTTAAGACCATCAGTAGGTCTCGCTGCACCTCAAATTAATTTATCATTAAAAATGTTTTGTATGAAAACTTTGGATGAAAACTTTGAAACTATGCATCAATATGCCGTAGTTAACCCAAAAATTGTTTCATATTCAGAAGCCCAAACTTATTTACCTGGTGGTGAAGGTTGTTTATCGGTTGATGAAGATACAACTGGTATTGTTTTAAGATCAAAGTGGATTAGAGTCAAAGCTCATTTTGTTGATTTAAAAACCGGTTTTATCGAATTCAAGGAAATGAAAATTAAGGGTTATCCTGCCATCGTATTCCAACATGAATATGATCATTTATTAGGGGTTATGTTTACTGATAAAATAGAAGAAAGCAAACCTGATGTAAATGCCATTGAATTTAAAATTTATGAAGATGAATTAGATGAAGAATAATAAATTGGTCAAGTTCCTAGGAACTTGACCATATTTTTTATAATTTTTTTAACTCTTCCCCGAAGTTTTTACCAAATTCTTTAACTTCTATTAGTTGATCTTCAGAAGGTTTAAACTTAATCCTAATACCTTCTAAAGTTTTTGTTTTCAATTGTTTCAATCTTTCAGTCAAGTTTTGAACAGCTTCTCCACTCCAACCATAAGACCCAAAAGCAGCCGCTAATTTACCCTTAGTTACTTCAACATTCAAGGAAGAAAGTATATCCCAAATAGGTTTGACAGCATCTCTAACAAGGGTTGCAGAACCTACTAAGAATCCATCAGCTATATTGATAACTTCAACAATTTCTTCTGTTTTACTTTCTACAACATCAAACATCCTAATATCAATATCATTATTAAAGCTTTCTTCAATACCTTCTTTAATGGCTTCTGCCATCATTTTCGTGTATTTATAAGCACTAGCATATGGGATTGCCACAATCTTAGGTTGATTCTTTGGTCTTTCTTTTGACCATGTTTCATACCATTCAATCACCTTATTAATATAAGGTTTTGATATAACAGCTCCATGAGATACAGCAATCATATCCGGCTTAAGTTCTTTGATTTTTTCAACCCCTCTTCTCACATCTCTTGGAAACGGACTCATAATAGAGTCATAATAATGCTTGATGCTACGATCATAATCAGCTTTATTAGGAATCTTATCTTCCATAACACCATCAAAAGCATAGTGAGCTCCAAAGAAATCACAGGTAAATAAGACTTTATCTTCTTCTAAATATGTGAACATAGTGTCTGGCCAATGTAAATTAGGTTGCAAAGTAAATCTTAAGGTTTTATCGCCCAATGATAAGCTTTGCCCTTCTTTTACAACATTGAAATCAGCTTCACCGTTGATGATAGCTTTTAGATTCATACGTCCTGGACCTGAAGAAAATATTTTAATTTGAGGATTGATTTCTAATATATCTGAAACAGTTCCTGAATGATCAGGTTCTGCATGATTAATAATCAAGTAATCTATATCCTTTATATCCATAATATCTTGGATTCTTTCAATAAATTGATCTTTAAATGGTGCTTTAGCAGTGTCTATTAAAGCAGTTTTTTCACTACCTTTGATCAAATAAGAATTATATGTAGAACCGAATTCGGTATCCATCATAATATCGAAGACTCTTAAATCCTTATCAACTGCACCGACAAAAAAAATATCTTTTTTTATTTCTAATGAATGAAAATTCATATTTATCACCTCGTTAGATATTATACTAAACATTAGATTTTATGACAAATAAAGTGATTAAAGTTTATTGTTCTTGACACATTTTAAAATAATTGATAATGTTATATTATAAATAAAGTCATTGGAGGGGAATTTATGTTTAGAATTATTTCAGATTCATGTGTTGATTTACCAGATGTTTTAGCCAAAGAACTTGACATTCAAATTTTACCTTTAAAAGTTACCATTAAGGGTAAAGAGTACAGTAATTTTTTAGATCACAGAGAAATTAATCCCAAACAATTTTATGATTTATTAAGGAACAAAGAAACCGCCACGACTGCGCAAGCTAATCCTCAAGAGTGTATTGAAATCATGGAAGAAGTTTTAAAAAATGGGGAAGATGTTTTATTTATTGTTTTCTCAAGCCAATTGTCTGGCACATACAATTCTTGTTTGATTGCTCAAAAAGAATTGGCTGAGAAATATCCGGATAGAAAAATAATTATCTTAGATTCACTTTCTGCATCAATGGGACAAGGTCTCTTGGTTGTTAAGGCTGCACAACTAAAACAAAGTGGAAAATCAATCAATGAAGTGGCTGATTTTGTAGAAAATACTAAAAAAGATATCTGTCATTTATTTACCGTTAGTGATTTAGGTCACTTAAAAAGAGGCGGTAGATTATCAAATGCATCTTTTATTTTAGGCAAATTAATCAATATTAAACCTCTATTACATGTAAGCATTGATGGAAAATTAAAAGTCTATGGAAAAGCAAGAGGAAGATTTAAATCACTTAATGACTTAATAAGTAGATTAGAAGCTACATATGATAAAGATAGAAATGATCAAATCTATATATCTCATGGTGATTCTTTACAAGATGCCTTATATGTAAGAGATCAAATCATTAAAAAAATAGGACTTACTAAAGAAGATTTTCTAATCAATGAAATTGGACCAGTTATTGGTGCTCACTCAGGTGTTGATACAATTGCCATCTTCTACGTAGGAAATGAAAGAACTGAATAACATACTTTTGGCGGGAGTATTCTACTTCCGCTTTTTTTATAATAAAATATTCTTTGAGGTGATATCAATGGAAAAAATGAAAGATCAATGGATTCAAAACTGGAATGAAGAACTTAATCAGGATTTAAAGCATAAAACATTAAGAAGAGCTCTCGTTGAAAACGATTTATCTAAGATTGCTATTAAACAAGAAAGAGCGTCTTTAAATACCTTTAGATTTTCTAAAGAGATAGAAACCCTTCCTGTAACCAACCAAGAAAAAACTGGTCGATGCTGGATTATGGCTGGTTTAAATTTCATAAGGGAACGAATCGCAAAGAAATATAACCTTCAAGAGTTTGAGTTTTCACAAAACTATATTGCTTTCTATGATAAATTAGAAAAAGTTAATTATTTCATTGAAAGTATTGATGATTTCCTAAATTGTGAAAAAGATGACAGAACCCTCCAACATATATTGTCTGTAGGTATTCAAGATGGAGGACAATGGGATATGTTTGTATCATTAGTAGAAAAATATGGCTTAGTTCCTAAAGACGCTATGATAGAAACTAAAGTAAGTTCCCAAACTTATCCGTTGAACAAAATTATAAATACGAAATTAAGGCAATATACTGCCAAGGCAAGAGAAATCGGAAATGTTAGCCAATTGGCCTCATTAAAGAACAAACCTTAAAAGAACTCTATAAATTATTGGTCGCTTCTTTTGGTTTACCACCACAGTCTTTCTCATTTGAATATGTGGACAAAGATAAAAATTATCATATCATTAATAACATTAAACCCTTAGATTTCTATCATAAGTATGGTGGTGGTGATTTACTCGACTATGTTTCTATCATTAACTCTCCAACCGATGATAAACCTTTTCATCAAACTTATGGCATTGACTATTTAGGTAATGTTATCGGAGGTCATCCTATAAGACACCTTAACTTACCTATGAATGAACTAAAGGATTTTAATCATCAAACAAATGGATGATGAAGTCGTCTGGTTTGGATGTGATGTAGGATTCTTTGGTGATAGAGATTTAGGTATTTGGGATGATGGACGTTTTGATTATGATGAAATTTTAAACATTGACTTATCTATATCAAAAGCCAATATGTTAGATTACAATCATTCAAGGATGAATCATGCCATGGTATTAACAGGTGTATCTATCCATAATGGTCAAGCAAGAAAATGGAAAATCGAAAATTCTTGGGGCGATAAATCAGAAAAAAAGGATATTATATGGCTAGTGATTCATGGTTTAATCAATTTGTTTATCAGGCAGTCATCAATAAAAAATATTTCTCAGAAGAACAATTAAAAGCCCTTAAAACGAAAAGTATTCAATTAAGACCTTGGACCCAATGGGCGCCCTAGCTCAATAGTAATTTCAGCTTATCCTAGGATAAGCTGATTTTTTATATCAAACACGAGATTTATTTGATATAATAATTGTGGGTGATGTTATGTATAAGATACTTAAAAAAGAAATATTAAATCCTGATGTTGAACTCATGAAAATAGAAGCTCCTTTGCTTTCTAAAAATACAAAAGCTGGTCATTTCATGATTTTGAGAACCAATAAAGATAGTGAGAGAATTCCTCTAACCATCGTAAAAAATGATGAAAGATCGATCACCATCATTTATCAAAAGCTTGGTTTTTCTACACTTGAATTGAGTCAAAAAAACCAAGGAGAATATATTGAAGATGTTGTGGGTCCACTTGGTAAAGCCAAAACAATCAACTACCACCAACGGATTCTTGCGGTAGCTGGAGGTGTAGGAGCCGCCCCTCTTTATCCACAAATTAAAGCTTACAAAGACTTAGGATGCCAAATAGACCTTATCATAGGGGCAAAAGATAAAGAACATTTAATCTTACTAAGTGAATACCAAGAAATTTGTAATCATGTTTATATTTGCACTGATGATGGTTCTTTAGGCAGAAAAGGTTTCGTAACAAGTGTCATGAAAGATTTGCTTGAAAAAGAGCATTATGATTTATCCATCATTATCGGACCCTTAATCATGATGAAAAACTCAGCCCTTCTTACCCAAGAAAAAAATATAGAAACCGAAGTCTCTTTAAACCCCATTATGATTGATGGGACGGGTATGTGCGGAAACTGCCGAGTCAGTATCCATGGAAAAAATTATTTTGCTTGTGTTGACGGTCCAGACTTTAATGCCGATGGCATAGATTTTGACGAACTTATACATAGACAAAACTATTATAAGAATGAAGAACACCAATGTCGCATGAAGTTAGGTAACAACCATGAATAATCGCCAAATAATGTCTTTATTAGATAAAGATACAAGAAATAAAAACTTTGAAGAAGTCGCTTTAGGTTTTAATCTTTCACAAGTTCACATTGAAGCAAGTCGGTGTTTAGACTGTAAAGACCCTAGATGTGTTAAAGCCTGTCCCGTAAATATTAATATTCCTAAATTCATCAAAGAAATCCTTGATAAAGACTATGAAAAAGCATATCAAACCATCTATGAAGATAATATTTTACCTAGTGTTTGTGGTAGAGTATGCCCCCAAGAAAACCAATGTGAAGGTTCTTGTATTTTAGGAATAAAATATCAACCAGTTGCTATAGGGGCTTTAGAAAGATTCTTAGGTGATTATTCATTAAAAAATGATTGCTGTATAGATGAACATATTGTTGATAACCATGACAAAGTTTGTGTTGTTGGCAGCGGACCTGCTGGATTAAGTTTTGCCGCCAGCATTCGTAGACTAGGCTATACAACTCATGTTTATGAAGCATTACATGATTTTGGTGGTGTTTTAAGATATGGTATTCCTGAATTTAGATTACCAAAATCAGTTGTTGATAAAGAGATTCACCGTTTAGAATCACTAAATATAGAATTTTTTAAAAATGTTATTGTTGGAAAAACATTAACCATTAAACAACTTCAAGAAGAATATAAATACAAGGCTATTTTTATTGCTAGTGGCGCTGGACTACCTAATTCACTAAATATTAAAGGCGAAAACTTGAATGGCGTCTATTACGCCAATGAATTCTTAACCAGAGTAAACTTAATGAAAGCCTATGATTTCCCTAATCATCCTACCCCTGTTAAAGTTGGCGATAATGTATGTGTTGTTGGTGGCGGTAATGTAGCCATGGATGCTGCTAGAGTCGCTAAGAGATTAGGATCTAAAAATGTTTTTATCCTCTACCGAAGAAACATGGATGCTCTCCCAGCTCGTAAAGAAGAAATTCATCACGCAATTGAAGAAGGCATTGAATTTAAATTACTCTTGAATCCTGTAGAAATCTATGGTGAAAATTATCAAGTTAATTCAATTAAAGCCCAAGTCATGAGACTTGGAGAAAAAGACCAATCAGGAAGACAGAAACCTATGCCTACTGATGATTTCATAACTATCGATATTGATTCATGTATCATAGCCATAGGTCAAAGTCCCAATCCAATCATTAAAAATCATACTGAAAATTTAATTACAGATCAAAAAGGTAGAATCACTGTAAAAGATTGTGAAACATCTATTCCAGGCGTTTTCGCAGGTGGAGATATCGTCACTGGTGCCGCTACAGTTATCGAAGCTATGGGGGCAGGAAAATGTGCTGCTCAACAAGTTGATGATTACATCAAGAACACTTTTCATTAAGTGTTCTTTTATTTTTATTGACAAATTTAACTTTATCAATTATAATTATGACAAGGTTGTCATGTGAGGTGAGTTATGCCAAAAAATACATTTTTTAATTTAGAATATTCTAAAAGAAAAAAAATTCTCGAATCAGCTATTAATGAATTTTCTGATAAGGCCTATGAACAAGTTCATTTATCAGTTATTATTAAAAATGCTGATATACCAAGAGGAAGTTTTTATCAATATTTTACTGATAAAAAAGATTTATACTTATATATCATAGACATCATCAAAGAAAAGAAAATGGAATATCTTTCAGATGCTTTTAACCGTTCAGATATTCCTTTTTTAGATTTAGTATTATCTCTATATAAACTAGGCATAATATTTGCTATAGACCATCCAAAATACGTTAAAATATTTGATAAACTGCTACACAATCAAAATGAAATTTATGAAAACATAATGAAAGAAAATCTTAAATATGCAGTAGACTATTATTCAAAACTTATAAACCAAGATAAAGATAAGGGCTTAATAAGAAAAGATATAGACACTTATACTTTAGCTAAAATTATTTCTGATCTTACAACCAACGTTACTATAAACGATTTAGATTTAAGTCATCCTAAAGAGAGTTATGAAAAAATGAATAAGAATATTCATCATATACTTAATATATTAAGAAAGGGCGTAGAAACGCATGAATAAAATTTTCCAAGTTAAAGATTTAAGTTTCAAATATAAAAACAATGAAAATAATGTATTGAAAAATATTTCATTTGATATATATGAAGGTGAAATATTTGGTTTCTTAGGGCCTAGTGGGGCTGGAAAATCAACCACACAAAAAATCATTATAAAAATCCTCGAAGATTATCAAGGACAAATTCATTACAAGGGTAAAAATTTATCAGACTACCATCAAGAATTCTTCGAAGATATTGGGGTTAGTTTTGAAATGCCTATTCATTTTTCAAAAATGACAGCTTTAGAAAATATTAAATTCTTTCAAAATTTATACAAACAAAAGGCTGATATAGAAACTTTAATGAAAAGAGTTGGCCTATGGGAAGATAAGGATAAAATGGTGGCTGAATATTCAAAAGGTATGAAAATAAGATTGAATATTGTAAGGGCCTTACTCAATTCTCCAAACATGTTATTTTTAGATGAACCAACCAACGGTTTAGATCCTAGCAACTCAAAAATACTAAAAGATTTGATTAAAGAATTTAGAAATTCCGGTGGCACAGTCTTTATTACTTCTCACATCATGTCAGATATTGATCAACTATGTGATAGGGTCGCTTTTATCGTCAATGGAGAAATCAAAGAAATTGATTCTCCAAGAAATTTAAAAATTAGATATGGTGAAAGAAATATCAAAGTAGAATATAAAGAAAATAATCAAATTATTGAAAAGAAATTCGCTATGGAAAAGATTGGTGATAATGAAGAATTCTTAAAAACTATTAAAGAAAAGGATATAGAAACCATCCATAGTGGTGAAACAACCCTAGAAGACATCTTTATTAAAGTGACTGGAGTGACTTTAAATGAAGAACAATAGGCTCATATATTTAATAAAAGGTGAACTAATAAGGTTACACAAATATAAAGTCACAAGTATAAGTATATTGATAGCTCTTATTTGGTCTATTGTATTATATTTCGTTGAAGCTGATATTTTTAATTCATTATTACCAGTCTTAATCCTAGTGGATGGGACCATGATGTCTTTACTTTATATTGGATCTGTAATGTTTTTTGAAAAAAAAGAATCGACGATGTCAACAATGCTTGTGACACCTTCTAAAAATTCTGAAATTATTTTATCTAAAATATTATCAAATACGATCCATAATTTTCTATCTACTTTTCTTATTATTATTGTTTTTTATTTTCTTAAAGACGTTCAAATCAATTTTCTATTAATTGCTTTAGCTGTCTTAATTGTTACAATTTACCATACCAGCTTAGGATTACTATTATCTTATTACCAAAAAGACTTCACAACATTGCTAATGACAGTCATGTTCATATCCTTTGTTTTATTGATTCCATCAATGTTGTTAATGCTTGGTGTGATTAAAGGAGAAATATGGGAATATGTGTTTTTAATTAATCCAATTCAAGCAGCCAATGTGATTATTAGTCAAAGTTTCTTACCCATAAATTTGGATTGGAAGTACTTCTTTTCTTTATTTTATTTAATCATTAGTGGAGCTTTGATATATAAATACTTGGTCTTAGATAAGTTTAAAGCCTATGCAGTCTCTATAAGTGGGGTGTAAATATATGTTAAAACATATTATCAAAGCCGAAATCAAGAATATTTTTAGAGATTCTATGTATTTATTTTTTATGTTATATCCAGTTATTTTAGGTGTTGTTGGCTACTTCTTGATTCCCTATATTGAAGATCAAGTATCAGCTAATTCATTAGTACCAGAAATTATCTCAATGATTTTTATTTTGATGACAGGTTTTATTTTTGGTGCCATTACAGCTTTTACTTTATTAGATGATAAAGATGATAATGTATTAATTAGTTTAAAAATAACACCAATATCTGTGAAAGCATATGTCGCTTTTAAGTTATTAATCTCTTTTATTTTTGGTTTTACAGCAAGTTTGGTTATTATACTAACTACGAATTTTTTACCGAATGCTAGTTTTTGGACAATCTTATTAATATCTATATTAGGCGCTTTACAGGCACCAGGAGTTGCTCTAATTATTAATAGTTTTGCAACAAATAAAGTTGAAGGGTTCGTCATTATGAAAATGTCAGCTTTAATACTTGCCTTTCCAGTAATAGCATTTTTTGTTCAATCTTGGCAAGAAGTTTTTTTAGTCTTCGCACCTGGATTTTGGCCAGCGAGATTAATCCAAATTGAATTATTACCAACGATTAATGTAAACTTTACATTTACCATCTATTTTATTATTGGTGTTATCTATAATCTTATATTCACTTTACTATTTATGAAAATTTACTCCAAAAAAAGCAATTTATAGAAAGGACTCTTATGACGCAAAAATGTAGATTATGCCAACATCCTATGGACTTCTTTGATTCAGCGAGAAACAGAGATTATTATCGTTGTCCTCAATGCGATTCAATTCAGTTGGATCATGAACAGTTACTTAACCCTATGGATGAAAAGAAAAGGTATGATACCCATAATAACGATATTATGGATAAAGGTTATCAAAGCTTTGTATCACCCATCACCAATTATATTCTTAATCACTTTGATAAAGATGATCAAGGTTTAGATTTCGGGGCTGGTCCTGGCCCAGTAATTTCAAAACTGCTGATGGATCAATCATATTCAATTTCTCAGTATGATCCATTTTTTCATCCTGATAATGAATTACTTAATAAATCTTATGACTATATTATTGCTTGTGAAGTGATTGAACATTTTAATCATCCTAAATCATCTTTTAACGCAATAAAAAAATCCACTAAAACCAATGGCCAATGGATTTTTATGACTTATCTCTATGATGATTCTATTGACTTTCAAAAATGGCATTATAAAAATGACGAAACTCATGTAATTTTTTACAGTAAAAAAACTTTAGAATATATAAAAAACATATATCAATTCAAGTCTTTAATAATAAATAATAGATTGATAATTTTCTCAAATTAAGCCATGATTACATGGCTTTTTTTATTTGTGTGATTATAATATCCAAACCTTTAAGTAACTGTTCTTTGGAGCAAGCAAGACTAAGCCTAATAAATGAATCACCATGACCAAATTTGCTTCCTTCAGAAATGAAGACTCCCTGTAGTTGAAGTTTTTCTAATAATTCTGAAATATTTAAGTGTTTACTTGTTAGCTTTACCCAAGCCAAATATGTTCCTTCTAAAGGAAATACTTTGACAAAATCAAAGTCTTGCAATGCACTTTTTAGTAATACGAAATTATCGTGTATATGTTTATTTTGGGCTATTAACCATTTATCAGAATTTTGATAGGCTGCCTTAATAGCTGTTAAGGCAAATAAATTTGGAGAAGATAAATGTAATTTAGCATATGCTTTTTCTAGTTTCGAAAAGAAATCATTAGATTTCAGAATCATTGTCGCAATCTTTATACCAGCGATATTAAAAACTTTTGTCGGCGCTTGCAAAACAATGATTTTTTCATAATTATCCATATAAGAAGATAAGGACACCATTTCATTTCCTGGCATAATGATATCTGCGTGAATTTCATCTGAAATAATCGTTACATCATATTTTTTTGATAAGTCTACTAGATCATCCAATTCTTGTTTTGTCCAAACTCTTCCTACAGGATTATGAGGGTGACAAAAAACCAATGTGTTGATTCCTTTTTTATATAAGTCTTCTAAATGTTTAAAATTAATTTGATAAGTATCACCTTCAATTAGCGGATTATCTACCATGATTCGATTGTTTTCTTCAATAACCATTTTGAACATATGATACACAGGACTTTGAATAATTACCCGATCCATAGGATTTGTTAATTCTTGTAATATCATGGCCAATCCGTTTAAAACTGAAGGAATCGCTATGATTTTATCTTTTTCAATTTGACTATGGTATCTTTTTAAATTCCAAGTTTGGATTATTTCTTCATAGTTATCACCCTTATAAGTATAACCAAAAGCCCCGTGTTCAACTCTCTCTAAAAGAGCTTGTTTTATTGATGGTGCTGTTTCATAATCACTATCGGCGATATCAAATGTCAAGCATTCTTTACTTTGACAATTATTTTTCGCTAGTATCCATTTAATAGAATCTGAATGACTTCTATCTAAAGTTTTAAACCAATCACTCATTGTCTTCTCCCCTTATCTAAAACGAAATCGAGTATTCACCCTAATATTTAATAGTATTCCTACCTGAGCTTTTTGCTAGATACATTAAATCATCAACCCTTTTTATGGCTTGATCAATGCTTTCGCCTTTATTGTGTTCAATAAGGCCCATGCTAACCGTAATACTTTCAACCTTTGGAATAAACATCTTTTGAATCATTTTATGGAGTCTTTTTGCAACAATGATAGCCCCTTGTAGATTGGTATCAGGTAATAGCAAGAAAAACTCTTCTCCACCATAGCGACATACAATATCATCAGTTCTTTTATCATTAATGATTAACTCAGTTAATCTTCTTAGAACATCATCACCAACTAAATGCCCAAATTGATCATTTACTTTTTTAAAATGATCAATATCAAACATAATCAAAGAAAAAGATTGGTCATAATTATTATGGACTTCTATCATTTCTTCAAGTTTCATATTCATGGTTCTTCGGTTATATACATTGGTTAGAGAATCTCTTTCAGATAAATATCTAAGTTTTTCTTCTATCTTCTTAGATTCTGTAATATCAAACACTATACCTTGTAACAATAAAGGTTTGCCATCGTCTGATCGTTTTGTGACAGTTCCTCGATCATAATACCAAACATAATGACCCTTTTTATGTTTAATTCGATATTCAACTTCATATGCCGGAGATAACCCATACATATGATTTCTCATACTTTCCATAACCCTTTCATAGTCATTGGCATGAATTTTATCAGTAAAAAATTCAAAACCTACTTGACCAACATCTTTAGGATCATATCCTAAAGCAAGTACTTTTCTATCATTAAATATGACTTTATTTTCTTTGATATACCAATACCACTGACCCAAATTACCAGCCCAAGGAAATTCTACAAAAAACTTATAGTTTTCCTTTTTTAATAGATCATCTAATCTCTGATTTAAATGTTCAATGTGTTCAATTAAATCATTCTTTGACCATGATTCATATTTATTCATACAAGCCTCCAAGGGTTATTATTATAACCATTTTCTTTTTTTAAAAAACCATATCATGAATACAATGACTAAGATACAGAAACCAACAAATAACCATACAGCATGCTCATAGGACAAAATTTCAAAATGAACAAAGTTCATTCCAAAGAAACCAGTTAAAAATGATAATGGAATAAATATTGCTGAAAACAAAGTCAATGTCATCATGATTTGATTCATCTTATTAGATTGATTATTAATATTAACATCCACTAAGTTTCTTAGATTTTCTCTAGATAAATTAATTTGTGAATCAAGTCTTTTCAAATGGTCAATCAAATCATCAAAATATTCCTTTTCGTCACTTTTCATAAAAACATGATTATGGATTAACAATCTCTCCAAATGCTCTAATAAATAATAGACATTATTCTTTAGTCGAACAAAAGATTTTCTAACCCTATAAAATTCTTCTTGTGGTAAAATTTGTTCATTCAATGTAACATCTTCAAAATGACTGATAACTTCGTTCAGTTTATCAAATACATCAATGTGATTATCGGTAATTAAGTCAAGAATATGATAATACAAAAAATCACTAGATTTTTGTCTAAGTTCTGTGTAATTATCTAAGGCATTGATGGTTGCTTCTAAATACCATGGTTCAATTTCGTGAAAACTAATAACAATATTTTCAAGGCAAACCATACTCATATATTCTTTTATATAGCGATTATCTTTTAAAAACAAACCATGTATTACTGAGAATATATAATCTTTAAAAACATCAATCTTCTCTCTTTGAGTAACATTGAAAATATCTTCAAAAACTAAATTATCAATAGAAATAATTGTCTTTACTTGTTCTATCTTCTTTATATCTGATAATCCAATGACTTGAATATAGGATTTATATCCATCAATCATCTTAAAATCAGATGTCTCAATAACTTCAGAATCATTATAGTGAAAATGTCTAATGATCGTTTCCTTGTTTTGATGTTTACCAGAATATACAAATGATTTTGGTGTGAAATAATCTTTAATTTTCATTTTCTCTCCAATCTAAGTTGTGGTGATATTGATATTTACGTAAATTAATTTTATCGTTTTTAAATTCCACATCTTCATCTATCAGCATTGACTTTTGAATGAAACCCATCTCTCCACCTAAGGAAATTTGTCCTTTAGAGTTAATTACCCTATGCCAAGGTAATTTTTCCTTAACACTTAAAGTATGTAAAATTCTTGATACTTGTCTAGCCCCAAAAGGATTTCCAGCTATAAAAGCTATTTGACCATATGTCATAACCTTGCCTTTGGGTATAGCTTTGATAATCTCGATTACATTCAATGTAAATTTTTCCATATTCCCTCTTCTTTATGACTTTATTTTATCATGATTCAATCATTGTTACAAAAGCTATCATGAAAATAATCAATTATAAGAACCAATTTACAATAATTATTAAAAAATATCTTATGTATGATAAAATATACAAAAGAGGGGGATTCTATGCAATTTGAAATTGAAATCATAAAATGGCTACAACAATTTAGAACATCGTTCCTAGATTTTCTTTTTGAGTTTATTACATATTTTGGTGAAGAAATGATCGTCATAGCTTTATTAGGCTTTATCTATTGGGTTATTAATAAGGATATAGGAAAAAGATTGGCCATGACAGTTTTTGTCTCTATAGGAATTAACAGTATGTTAAAAGTGTTAATCGCTAGACCAAGACCTTTTCAGGTTGATGATTCTATATCTAATTTAAGACCGGAAACTTCATCCTCATATGCTATGCCAAGTGGTCATACTCAAACTGCAGGAACAACATTTTTTGGACTTGCTTACTTCTTTAAAAAGAAATACCTTATTATAAGCGCTATATTAATTACCTTATTGGTTGGATTTAGTCGACTCTATATTGGTGTACATTACTTAAGTGATGTAGTCGTCGGCGCCATATTATCATTAATTATTGTTTATGTCTTTAATTATTTTCTTACTAAAACGCTTCATCCATCTAAAGTTTATAGATCTGTTGGCTATATTGCCTTTTTAGCTTATATTTTGTTTATTATCATATATGGAATCAAGTCCAACTCTGATCAGTTTTTTGATGGTAATTTATTCTATTACAACCTAGAAACAATTTCCAAAATGATTGGAGCTCTCATTGGCTTTATTATTGGTATTGAAATTGAAGAAAAATATGTTAATTTTTCACATCATAAAAACTTAACTCACAATATTATAAGATTTATATTAGGTCTTGCTATTGTCATGATAATAAGAGTCTTTTTAAGTTTTATATTTTCTATGATTATTGATACAAGTGACTTAACAGACTTAAGCATCTTATCTGTACTTGCCGTTCTTTTAGACTTCATAAGATACGCTTTAATGGTTATTGTTGCTATTGGACTTTATCCATTATTATTTAAAAAATTTAATTTTTAATAAAATAATTCTTGCATTTTAAAAACTTCTTTGATAGCATATTTAAGAAGGTTGTATTATATATGATTGAAGATTTGGTTCAATCGTCTCTACCCCATACCGTTAAACTTGGGACTATAATACATGATATAAACTAAAGAGATTAAATCTCCTTTCAGTATGTGTACAACCAACATAGAAAGGAGATTTTTTTTATGCGAATGAAAAAACTAAAAAAGTTAAATATTTGTCCCCCAATCCTAGTTCTCATAAAAAAATCTCTCGTTTTTTCTATCTTTAAATTCAAAAAAACAATAAATTCATTTCTGATGATACTTAAAAACACCTTTTCATATATTATACTGATATTTATTTTCTTATTTTCAGTTATTATATGAAAAGGTGTTTTTTTTATAATAATGTTTTGAAACATAGTTTCTTAATATAAAAAAATAGAAAGAAGGGTTATTATGGAAAACAATTTAATTATTGGTATTAATGAAAAACCAAAATCAATCACCAAATGGATTGTCCTCAGTCTTCAGCATGTATTTGCGATGTTCGGCGCGACCATCCTAGTCCCAATTGTCACAGGTTTAGATCATGGAGTTGCTTTAGTCGCAAGTGGTATAGGTACTTTAATTTATATCTTATGTACAAAAGGTAAAGTCCCTGTATACCTAGGATCAAGTTTCGCCTATATGACCGCCATTTCATTAGCTGGGGCAGCTACTGGTTACGACTCTGCTTATGTCGGCTTAATGCTTGTCGGTATCGTTTATGTTGTTGTCGCTTTTATCATTAGATTCTTTGGTAGTGAATGGATCAAGAAATTATTACCACCGATTGTGATTGGTCCAATGATTATCATTATTGGATTGTACTTATCACCTATTGCAATTGGTTATTCAGGCTTAGATGGTTCTAAGGACATCTTATCAGTCCTTGTAGCTATCATTACATTTATAACCATAGTTATCATATCAGTATTTGGTAAAGGATTTTTCAAAATAATCCCATTTATTATAGCGATCCTTATTGGCTATATCGCTTCAATCATATTTGGTATTGTGGATGTTAAAGAAGTCTTTAAAGATATCAACTTTTTCCAAGTTCCTGATTTTGTATTCTTAGGAACTTACAAACTTGATTTCTCAGCCGCACTCTTATTCTTGCCCATAGCTTTTGTGACCATTGCAGAACATATTGGTGATCACGTTGTATTAGGTGAAATCACTCAAAAAGATTTTCTAGAAGATCCAGGCCTAAAAAACACCTTAGTTGGAGATGGTATTGCAACTTTTGTAAGTGCTGCTTTAGGTGGACCAGCCAATACAACCTATGGCGAAAACACTGGTGTAGTAGCGATGACTAGAGTCGGCAGTGTCTATGTAGTAGCCTTAGCAGCTATTATTGCGATTTCATTAGGATTCTTAGGTTATATTCAAGCCTTTGTTGGTAGTATTCCTGAAGTTGTTTTGGGAGGAATGACCATTGTACTCTATGGATTAATTGCGAGTAATGGTATTAAAGTATTAATTAAAGCAAAAACAAACATGGCGAATATAAGAAATATTATTATTGTATCAACCATGCTTGTTATTGGTTTAGGTGGCGCCGCTATCCCTATTAATGAAGCATCTTCTTTAACCGGAATGTCTTTGGCAGCCATGGTCGGTATCATTTTAAACCTAGCTTTACCTGAAAATTTAAAAAGCAAAAAGGACAATCAATAAACTTGTAATCAAAGATTACCTGTGATATAATATTTTCGCTTTCATAATGGGGAGTAACAACCTATATTAGGTGATAAAGTCAACAACCGATCTTTGATCTGGCTTTATCCTTTGTTATACAAAGTGTAAGACCATTAACAATTACAGTTAATGGTCTTTTCTATTGAACAGGAGTAATAAGATGATATATTTACTATTAATTTTAGGCTTTATTTTATTAATAAAAGGCGCAGATTTATTCGTTTCTGGTTCATCAGGTCTTGCTAAATTCTTTAAAATACCACCAATAATCATTGGTTTAACTATTGTTGCTTTTGGTACTAGCGCTCCTGAAGCAGCTGTAAGTATTTCAGCTGCTATTAAAGGAAGTGAAAGTATTTCTGTGGGAAATATTGTAGGTTCAAACTTAATCAATATTTCTTTGATTATCGGGATAACAGCCTGTATTTTTCCTTTAAAAGTAGAAAGAGCCACCATTAGAAAAGAAATTCCCCTAGCTCTCTTAGGATCAATAGCCTTACTTATTCTCATTTTAGATAAAAGTTTGCAAAATTCTTTGGTATCATCTTTATCAAGGGCTGATGGTTTGATTTTATTATCTTTCTTCTCTGTATTCTTATACTATATCATTGAAGTTGCTTTAAAAAGCCAAAATAATGGTCATTATTTGTTAAATGAAACACATTCTATAAATATTAAAAAAGCAACAATACAAACAATCTTAGGTTTGGGTGGAATCATTTTAGGGGGATGGCTTGTTGTAGAAAATGCAAAATCAATTGCTTTATCTTTAGGTATGAGTGAAACATTGGTTGGATTAACCATTGTCGCAATAGGAACATCACTACCAGAAATGGTTACAGCGATAACAGCTGCTCTCAAAAAAGAAAGCGAAATTGCTTTAGGAAATATTATAGGTAGTAATATATTTAATATTTTATTTGTATTAGGAATATCTGCAACAATAACTGAATTAGTTGTTGAATCAAAAATATTATTTGATGTTCTTTTAATGATCGGATTGACTTTACTCTTACTTATATTTTCAACAACACACCAACGTAAAATCAATAGAACAGAAGGCTTATTATTATCTATTGTATATGTAGCCTATATAATCTTTATCATCATTCGTAATTAGTTGCTATTGTACATAAAAAATCAAGACATCATAATTGATGTCTTTTTTTATATTTACAAGTATTTTATTATTTACTTAATTTACCAAATAGGCTCTAGTTTAACATCAATATGATGACTAATATTATCTGTATCAACTAAATCTTCACTTATATCAAATTGATATCCTATTTTTTCTTTATGTACATACCCCTTATATGGCGTGGCTTTAACATAACAAACACTTTCTAAATCTTCATTGTTAACTTCTTTATACCAGTTATGAAATACTTTCATAAAGATTTCGCGAATTGACTCATTATTTGGATTTAAGGGATGTCCAGTAACGAATGCATTACACCAAAATCTATTATGACCACCGTCAGAGATCATCACTTTCTGATTTTCTTGGATTTCCTTAACATAATTACATCTTGTGTCAGTGACAATCCAAAAAGAATCTTCATAGTAAAAACTATCTACACTTCTAACAGATGGTACATTGTTGTTTGAAGTGGCTATCAACAATATAGTATCATTGGCATATCTTTCTGTTAATAATTCTTTAACTCCACTGTTTTTATAATTTGATTTTCTCATATTTTCTCCATCACTCATAACTAATATTAAACATATCAAGTAATTTCTTATATTTGTCTTGTCCAGACAGACAGGTATCAATAAGATATCCTTTATCACTTTTCCACTCTTTTAGACCTCTATAATAAAATAGTTTAATACTTTCATCTATCGTGAATGGAGCAAATCCGTGACGTAAACATTCTTTAAATGCTATTAATCTTCCGACTCTACCATTACCATCTTGAAAAGGGTGTATACATTCAAATTGATAATGAAACTCTATGATATCTTCAAAAGAATACTCTTTTTTATTTTCATATTTACCTATCAATGATATTAATTCGTTTTGAACTTTAACAGGTTTAGTTGTCGCTATACCACCTACTGTATTTGGTCTTTGTTTGTATTCACCAACAATAAACCAATCGAGTTTAGCATCACTTGTCCCAGTTTTTAATATTCTATGTAAATCCTTTATTAATGATTCAGATAATGGTTCTAAAGTAGATTCAATCATATAGTCAATACACCTAAAATGATTTTGAGTTTCTATAATATCATCAACATTAATTAAACTATCTTTATCTATTTTAATGGTGTTAGTTTCAAAAATATACCTAGTCTGATCAGGTGATAGCTGGCTTCCTTCAATATGGTTTGAATTATAAGTTAATAGTATTTGTGTTTCATGATAAATACTTCCTTTAATTTTATGAGACATTTCTTCTCTTAATCTTTGATATAAGATAGATGAATTTTCTACAGTCAGAAATGATACGATATCGTTGATACCCACTGATAAGTATTTACAGATAGATTCTAATGTCTGAAGCGAAACATATTCGCCTTTTCTAAATTTAGCTTGAGTTGCCGATGATATGTTCAAGTCTTTCGACATTTCTGATATAGAAATATTTTTCTTACTTAACACTTCAAATAATCCTTTATAAACGATTGACATTGCAAATCACCTCTCACATACATTATAGCATAAATATTTAGTTTTGCGAATATTGATTCACTATATATTTGCTTTTATAAATATATTATACGCTGTTGTTATCTTCTCCCATAAAGAGAGGGCTTGTGTATCTATTTTTCATAGCAGAGCAACCAATTCCAATAAATGTAAATGTTTTATTCCAATTATTATGTTTCTTTTTTTTCGATTTTTGTTGATTTGTTTTCTCTTCCAATGTTAGTTTCATAATAAAAAATAGCTCCCTCCATTAGAGTGTATGGTTTAGTATACCATATCTCCAACTTTTGGAAGCCACTTCATTTCAATATGGGTTGAATGAACTATTTTAATACAATTCATCATCAAAAAATTCAGAATCAATTATATATTCCATAAGCTTTTCCTTTAGCTCTTTTTTTGTAAGTTTATTTACATATTTCTCAATGTCTTTTATTCGTTCTTCTCGCATAATTAGAGATTGTTGGAAACGTTCTTCTTCCTCTCTCTCATAACGCTCAATTTCTTCAATATATTCTCTTGCCTCTTCTGGGAAAATAGCAAAGTAAGATGAAACCATATGTTTGCAAATTACTCTTCTTCCGTCTGCATGAGGACAATTACATGTAGATTTTCGTGGATGATTTAAGTCTAAGTGAATATTATATATCTTATCTTTATCATTTCTTACTTTTGCATTAAACTCTTGATTGTTCACTTTCTCTATTTCTAAAACATTTCCTTGTATGTAATAATTATAGCCTTTCCACAAGGACCTATAACTGCTTAACTCTTTCAATCCCATATTTACCTCCAAAAATACTATAGATTTTCATATTTAGGTGGTGTATTCTTCCTGATTGCATCTTTATACTTTCTAGCACACATATTAAGCTCTATTGGATTTAAATAATCAACCAGCTTAATTGTCTGTTTGTTATGTTGAAGCGCACTAATAAGGTCTTTTTGCAGTTTTTTTAAGCATTCAACAAGTTCAGTTTCTCCCTCAAACTCTAACAATGGTATTGGAGAAAGTAATAGTCCAGCAAATAATGATTCTTTTACTTCTCGTATCTCATCAGAAGTATGTTCATTTGAACAAAATTCAATTATATCTACTACATATTTATCCAGGTATCCATTTGAATGACCATATAGTTCTAACTTAGGTTCTGTATTTCTTGGATTATGATTAATGTAGCCAATAGTCACTTTATCATCTAGTAGTACAAGTAATTCTTGTTCTGAATAATTAAAAAAGTCAACAGCACCATCATTCTCATAATGAGGATTAAAGAATCTGAAGCGTTGTGTTTCTGATGGACAATAAACCATAGCGTGTTTACCGGTTTTTAAATTTATCCCCATCATTAATTTTCTGTTCGATTTCTTAATAACAGACAATGCATCAACTTTATTGTACTTATCTTCCATAAACTCTAATAAGTGTCGATTCAAGAATAAATCAAACCATCGCTTCCCTTGTAACATTGCTCCAGATAAATATTCATCTTTCTTTAAGTCATTATAAAAAAGATAAGCTAGTTTCATTTCAATCGCTATATCTTTATCTGTATATTCTAAACCATAGTCCCCAATCATATAAGCTAAACATATATATGAACATGAACGATTAAAACTCATATATTTCATGTGATCAACTCCCTCCTACTTCGTTTTAGATCTAGTTTGTTCTAATAATCCAGCCCAACTTTTCCTAATAAAAAATCATACAAACCAATTGTAATAACTCCAAACTCATCACGTTTTGGCATTATATTATCCTTTACAATGATTACTTTTTTGAAGGAATCAGAGATATTTAATAATGATTTTTCTTCTTGTTTTCTTTTTTCTATATTACTCATTTCATAAGCTGATTGAATATAATATTTTTCATTCCCTTTTTGTGCAATAAAATCAACCTCTAGTTTTTTCTTAAGTGACTTACCTTCATGTTGCTCTCTAACTTCAACAACACCAACATCTATATTAAAACCACGTACTCTCAATTCATTGTAAATGATATTTTCCATAATATGATTTTCTTCTTGCTGTCTAAAATTCAGTCTACCGTTCCTCAACCCTAAATCTGTAAAGTAATACTTACTTGGAGTTGAAATGTACTTCTTACCTTTTACATCATACCGCATTGACTTCTCTACCAAAAATGAGTCTTCTAGATATGTTAAATACGATTTTATCGTTGGTTCTGTAACAGATACTCCTTTCATACTTTTAAATGTATTTGAAAGTTTTTTAGGATTTGTAAGTGAACCAATACTTGATGATAATACATTCACCAATTCTTCTAATTCACTGATGTTTCTAATGTTATATCGATCAACAATATCACTAATATATACTTTATCAAATTGTTTCATTAAATAATTAGATTTTTCTTCATGCTCTGTAAAATTCAGGATCAAAGGTAATCCACCATAAGTATAGTATTGATTCCATGCTTCATTTACGTCACCATCGAATACCGAAGTGAATTCTTTAAATGTTAGCGGATATACTCTTATTTCATCACTTCTTCCCCTAAACTCAGTAATTAAATCTTTTGAGAGAAACTTCGAGTTACTTCCTGTAACATATGTGTCTGTGTTTTTCATATGCAACAAGCTATTTAAAACATCTTCAAACTCATCAACCATTTGTATTTCATCTAGCAAGATGTAATACATTTCATTATCTTTTATCCCTTCTTCAATTGCCTTTAATAAATTATCTGGATTTCTCAATCCCTTATTTCTTCTATCATCTAACGCATATGTTATTATGTGGTTTTTATCAATACCATTATTAATTAAATAATCGTAATACAAATTAAACAACAGATATGATTTACCAACTCTTCTCATACCCGTAATTACTTTTATCAATCCGTTATTTTTATGCCTGATGATTTTATCTAAATACTCGTTTCTTTCAATAACCATTCATATCACCTATTTTACTTTTTGGGTATTTTTACCCTTTTTATAAACTAATTATACCAAGAAATCATAAATTTTCAAACGCTATTTGACTTTTTGGGTAATTTTACCCTTATCATATATTAAATCCACCGTAAACTTATTAAATCGTGTATTTTGAAATGTAATCGTGTAGAATTTTCATATAAAAAAGGCTCCCTTCATTAGAGTGTATGGTTTAGTATACCATATCTCCAACTTTTGGAAGCCACTTCAATATAAAGTGGTGGAGACGATGGGGCTCGAACCCACGACCTTATGGCTGCCAGCCATACGCTCTCCCAGCTGAGCTACGCCCCCTCCTTAAATAAAGATTACTAATATAAATTCATATATAATGTCGATTTATTAATCTAAATCAACAAATCGACAAATTACTCATATAATATTATAAACTATTTTGATTAAATCCTCAAGATTGTAAAAATAAAATTTATAATCGAAACAACAATTAAAGCTATTTGACTTTTCAAGTAAAAATTCATATTATCCTGTTTCAATTTTTTTAAGAAAATAAGCATAGGTATAGTTAATATCAAAGCTATAACAATAAATACAATAGCCATTAATAATAGCCCTAAATCTTCCCAGCCATCTCCGCCAGTAGATGGCATCATTAAAGAAGAAATCATAAAAATCACTATAAATATTGTTAATACAAACGAAATAATACCAAGAACTTTTGAAGCTGTTTTCATAAAAAATCCCCCTATTTTTTAAAATTAATTATTTACTAGAAAACATTCAAATCTTTATTTTAAGAAATCAACATCCTTAGGATTTGTTCGCCATCATTAATCCCTGTATCCTCAAATCCATACTTAATATAAAAGTCATAAGGTTGGTTCCCACTCATCTCACAAGAAGTATACAAAGTTTTAATTTTATCTTCTTTACACTTATTAACGATGATGTCTAAAACCTTTTTACCATAACCTTTAGCTTGATGCTGAGCCGAAATCATTAAACGCCATAAATAATAAGCTGGCCAATCTTCTTTAGGAATATCATCATCCCAAAGAGCCAACATCATAAAACCAATGGGTTCATCATGCAAATAAATGACTCTTGGCCAAGCTCTTTCATATTCAACATAAGCTTGAGCGAGTGAGACCATATTTGGCGCAACACACCTCTTCTGATAATCATTTAGGGTTTCAGATAATTTAATCACTTGATCAAAATTGTCTATCGTTATTTTTTTTAAAGAAATTTCACTCATAGTATACCTCTCTTTTATTATAACCTAAATACTAGTAAAAAAAGAAAAAAACCGCTTCGCTAAGAAACGATTTAATGTAAATTTATTATAATAAATTAAACTTTAATTATATTGTTGTTTGCGGCTTTTAACAACCTATTCATAATAGCTTCACTATATATACCTTGATTAAAAGAAAAAGAATAAATATATTCAATATTTTTTGAGTCCATTTCTCTTAAAGAAGCAAATATATTTGATGCTATTTCAATTTCATTATCAGCTGATCCAATTTCATATATACAGTCACAATGAATTAAATCCTTATAATCCCTAGTTATAATAACACCAACACTTTGATTATTGCTTTTATGAAAATCAATTTTTTTGTTAATATACGATACAACCTTAGAAGGATTCCCTTCAACAATCATTAATTTACCTTTTGGAGCATAATGTTTATATTTCATACCAGGCGCTTTAGGGATTTGATCTTCATTAATTTCGTTTGATATGTATACTTTTCCAACGATATTAGAAATCATATCATAAGTAATCATGCCAGGTCTTAAAATGACTGGGACCTCTTTAGTAACATCCAATACTGTTGACTCTAAACCGACTTCTGATTTACCACCGTCTATTAGTATATCTACCTTATGATTAAAGTCTTCTAAGACATGCTTAAATAAAGTTGAAGAAGGTCTTCCACTAATATTAGCACTAGGTGCACAAATAGGGACATTAGCAATTTGAATAATTTTTCTGGCAATGTCACTTCCAGGAATTCTAACACCTACAGTGTCTAATCCTCCAGTAAAATAATCAGGAACGGTAAATTTTTTATCAAAAACCAAAGTCAAAGGACCTGGCCAAAAAGCTTTTATTAACTTATCAACATAATCTTGTTTTATATATACATATTCATCAAGCACATCACTTGATGCTAGATGCATTATAAGAGGATTATCACTTGGTCTTCCCTTAATCTTATAGATATTATTAACGCCTTCTTGACTTAAAACATTAGCACCAATACCATAAACTGTCTCAGTGGGAAAAACAACATTTTTACCATGTTGCAAACTTTTCTTTATGTCTTCCTGTACTTTTAAATCATCTAGGTCTTTTAATGTATATATTCGTGTATTAACCATAGGTACCCTTTCAATTATTTCATATAATTATTATACTAGTTAAAATAAAATATTAAAACTATTTTATAAAATTAAAAAAACTTCCGAAGAAGTCTTTATTTATAAATGGTGGAGGATATCGGATTCGAACCGATGACCCCCTGATTAAGAGTCAGGTGCTCTACCAACTAAGCTAATCCTCCGTATTTAACATATGTTTATACCATGAAAAATTGTAACACAAAAACATATAAAATACAATCAATTCATACCTAAAATATAGTATAAATCGAGGAATTAACCAATATTATTTTCATATACCTTTAGTTTTTCTTCCCAATTTAGCAAAAAAGCATTTACAATTTTCTTTGTAAAAAAATGATAATATAAAATTCTATATAGGAAAAATAAAAACATTAATCCAGATAAGATTAATCCTGCATACCAATAAGGATTGTCTAAATTTCTGTCTCGATTAATAAAATAGGTTGATAAAAAATGAATTAAGGCATATATTGATATCCAAATAAAAGTACTAGTATGAAATCCAACATATGTATCATACTTTTTTATTAATTTTTCTAAAGCTTTTTTTTCCTCATATTTATGTAAATATTTATTTTCTATTTTTAAAAGTCTATCTTCAAATCTCAACATTCAATTTCCTTTCTATAAATATCAATAATTATTATCATTATACAGGATTAAAAAACAAGAAACAAGAAGATATGAGATACTATCATAATTTTATATCGCTTTAGCTTTTATAAGGTTAGAAGATGTATCTACATATCTATGATATTGATTGTAAAAGCGCGAGTGTATATCATCATCTACAGCTTCCAATTGAATTCTAAAAGCCCCTAGTTCTTTAGCTTTTTTTTCAAATTCAATCAATAGCTTTGATCCATAACCTTTTGATTGTAATTCGCTTATAACAAAAATTTCATTTAAATGCATAATAACCCCATCATCAAACTGCGATAGATTTCCAACACAAAAGCCTATAATTCTCGAACCATCATAAATTCCTAAACCAAAATAATCAAATCGAATTGTTAATTGCTTTAAACGCCTCAATACATTTTCTTCAGTCCAATGGTCGCCCTCAATATCATTAAAGTATTTCATATAATCTACAACAATTTCTTTAATATCATTGAAATCAATCTCTTTTATTTTCATTTTCCACCTCTTAGAAATATTATTTTTATTAGTCAATAGGTTAAAATTCAATTGATTATTTCCATCTATAGTATGGATAGTATTATTGATTTAAATCTATTTATATCTAACAATTTCATCTTGAACTATTCTATCTAGTTACTTTCATTATGCATATGATATAACAACCCCCTGTTCAAAAACTAGACCAATCCAGTGTTGGCATTTGATATAAGAGAGCTTTTGAATCTTTATCAAAAAAAATCTTATTTCTTAATATATAATAATCAACAGAGTCCTCATCATGTAGATCGTTTCGAAACACGGCTTCATATGCCTTTCCAAAAACGTCAAATCCTTTTTTTATAAGCTATTCCTCCAAATTTACACTTAATCTTTTACAAGATTTAATAATTGGATATTCTTATAAATAACTTCCTTACCTACTTGTTCTGATGTTATAAAACCTTCTTTTTCAAGAAGTTTTAAATATTTTGTTGCTGTCGCTCTAGAAATGCCGATATCATCTCTAAAGAATTCGTTCTTTGTATACATATGAGAAAATAAATGTTCTACTATCTCATACCTATAAATGTCAGGAAGTCTCTTTCTCATTTCACTTTTTGTAAGTTCAATAGATTGATTAATTCTTAAAATAAGATCAACAGTATGTTGAGATGTTTCAGAAATACCTTTTAATATGTACATAACGAAATCTTCAATATAAATAAGATTTTCATTACATTTTCTCAATAACTCATAGTATTTATCTTTATACTCAATAATATACTTGCTTAAGTATAAAATAGGTTGGTGAATTTTTTCTTTTAAAACTAAATATAGGATATTTAATATTCTCCCAGTTCTTCCATTACCATCATAAAATGGATGAATACTTTCAAATTGAAAATGAATGAGCGCTAATTGAATAAGTGGATCATAGTCTTCATTTTCATTGATAAATATTTCTAAATTTTGCATTAAATCTCTAATCTCGGCTTCTTCTTTCGATGGAGTATGTACAATTTCATTGTTTTTATCGTTCATAATTACAGTTCCTGGTAACTTTCTAATACCACCTTTGTTTAGCTCAATGATATTTTGAATATCTACGAGAATATTCGTGCTTATAAATCCTTTTTGCTTAATAAGTTCTAAACCATATTCTATCGCTTTCTTGTAATTAATAACTTCTTTTGGTTTACCACCTAATGGTGTTTTAGTAACAATTTCTTTGAAAATTTCATCATAAGTAGTAATAATGTTTTCAATTGCAGATGAGTCTTTTGATTCACTTAAATTAATCAAACTTAAAACTACTGCCGGATTAGGCAACAATTTCAAGATGCCTTTTAATTCACCAATATGATGATTTGCAGCATTTAGTTGTTTAAGTATCTCAACTTTGTTTAGATTGATACTAAAAGGTAATTTGTTCATAAAAACACCTCGCGACTAATTTTTTATTTATTTTATCCTCGTATGTATCATATCACAAGTATTTAGTCACGTCAAGGTAACGAGGATAGTTTATTGATTATTTTATCCTTGTTTTGTTATTTTCATAATTGAATTAAACATGATATTTGACTATGTCGTTAATAAGAAGAAAAAAAGATGCCTTTAAAAAAGCATCTCTATAATTTATACATTGTCTTGTCATTCCGGAGTTTTACTCCAAAATCACTGTTTTCATACGGAGTTTTACTCCTTTTCGTATGGAAAGTTGTATGCTTTATTACGGAGTTGCTTTTTATTCAGATCAAATACTAAACTATGAAAAAGAATACCACCCTAAGGTGATATTCTTCTGTTAAATATTATAATAATTTTAGTGATTTTGAGGTAAGGAATTCCTTAGTTCTTGTTGAGCATCTTTATCTGTAAGATTATCTAATAGTATTTTAAATACTTCTTCTTTTGAATCTTCCTCTAAGTTAGATAAATCTATAAAGAACACAAATCTTGCTAGCTTGCTCTTTGAGAAAAATATTCCTCCTAAATCACTTCTATAAGTAATATGTTTTATGGAGTCTAGGGAGAATAATCTGCTTTTTTTACCTTCATAGCTAATAGTTATTTGATTTTCATCTATAATAACTTTGCGTTGTAATTTTAATTTGTTTTTATATAATTTTAGTGTTTGATTTTGTAATGCTTTTATTTGTAATTCTTCGCCTTTATAAAGTATAGCTATAGATATTAATACCGTAATGACAAATAGTAGCATAAGTGGGAGTGCAAACTTAGTAAATAAGTCTTTGAAAATTAAAGTCCAAATAAAACCAAATAGCCCTATAATCGCCAAAGTAGTAAACCCTTTTTTTGCTAACACTTTCCGAAAAGCCCAACCATATATCACATTTTCTTTCGCAACAATTTACGCTTTCCCTTTACTTAGCTGATAACTAAATTCCATATACATAATCCTCCTATAAGTTCAAATATATAATAAATGAAGCGCCAGCAGGTGCGGTAACTTTAAATATTACTGGTAATAATCCAGGAACAGTTATTGCTAAAAACCATGTTAAACCAGCTAATGCTGCTACACCAGCAACTATTCCAACTCCTATTAAAACTTTTCTTCCTATAACGCCCCAATCAACACTTTGAACTTTTTCTTTAATATAGTTATATGCATTGGCTGCATAATTATATGTCTTAACTGTTGCATAAGCAAATGCATATGGCACAATTCTAATTCCGTGTGTTGTTGTTACAACACCATTAGCTGTTTCAAAAGAATGACCGTAACCAAAATAAAAACCATTTTCGCTAGTGAGTCCTAATGAGAAGTTTGTTGTGCTTCTTACACCAAACAAATTAAGGATGGATGGCATATTGACAGTGCATACACCACCTTCACATGATGCATCCCATAGTTTATCAATTTCACCTACACTAAATTGGCTTTCAAAGAATCCAAAACCATAATCTATTTCTGGATTATAATATCTTGATTGTAAATAATACAAGCCTGTATCTTTATCATAGTAATAACCTTTATAGATAAATGGGTTAATGTTCACTAATGTATACCCTAAGTACTACATAATATTTCAGTGCCCCTCATTGCTGGTGGTTTTTCTTTTAGAATGGGTAAAATCTTAAATAAGTTTCGGATTCACAGCCCATTATAAATCCTTTTTTTCTTTTTCTTCACAAGATTCATAAAACAACCAAATGGCAAAAATATACATAACAAAAACTAAAAAGTCAATAAACCTTGTTTTAGGGATCCACCATTCATATGCAGTTTTTTCAAACATTAATACTAATGAAATTATTGTAAAACTTGTATATCTACTTTTGGACATAATATACCTCTTTTTATTTTATATAAATAACTAAGTTTAATTGACATTAAAAATTTCTATATCGTCCAGCGGAATTACAGTAAACGTACCAAAATCCGCGCCATTAAACCTTTCGACACCAGTAGTTATATCCCACAAAGTAATTTCTGTGGATCTCATCTCCGGAAGTGGATTATAATAAGTTGGCCTAAAAGTTTGAAAAGATTGCTTAAAAAGTATACCTCTATCAAAACCATTCACACCATCGGTATCAGCTGACTCTAGAATATTATTATAGCTTGAATCATATAGAGAGTCAACTATTGAATCATAAATTTCAGTTGTTGAAAACGAAATTATTCCGGCAGATAAACTACCTAATAATGAACTATAGTTTTTAACCTTATCCATGACTTCAGAAAGTAGTTTAGAACCTGATGTATATATCAAATAAGCATATAAAGAATAGATTGTAATTTTTGCATATGGTGTTTCTAATATTTCTTGCATCCATTCTAATGAGGAGTTAATAGGATAAGTCGTAAATATTAGATCATAGTAATTCAAGGCTTCAGGACTAAAATATATCATTCTTTCTACATAAGATCGATGTCCACTAAGATTATTATAATTACTTATACTAGCTCTGAAATCATAATTCCATACTATAATACCTTGAAAATCACTTGGTAGAAAAGTAACATTATTAAATTCTACATCTTCATCCTCCGAAATAGGAACAGTCAACCTATTATCATTGAGAGTGGCGGGTCCATAATAGTCATAGTCATCAAATAGGTCATATTTATAGTTAGTGCAATTTTCTTCAACTATCGGACCTACAAAGTCAATATTACAATAGTAAGGACCCATATATTCTGTCACATCAACAGTTAAGTATTTTGTTATGGCTCTGTTTCCTGCCAAGTCAATAGCATTGTGCGCAACAATATAAGTCCCTGGAACATCATCATTCACTTCTCCACTAATAATGCAACTTAGTTGGTTTTTATTATCTGTCACAGAACAAAGAGGCGGAATGTAATTGTCCTTCACCGCCTCTAAAGAAATACTGGTCTCACTCAAATGTATTACCGGCTTTATAGTGTCTTCATCAGGGTATGTCGTGCCTCCACCAGTTCCATCATCAAAATGATTAACTCCCGCAAAAACACTTGTTGTAGATAATGAAACAAAAATTAACATAAATATTATAAACAATTTTTTCATTTTTACTATTATATACTAATTTTTTTAAGTATATTTCTCCTTTCATAATTATTTTAATACTTTTACTTGCATGTTTGGTTCATATGATACTGAATATACTGGCATTTTTACTCCCCCCTTTCAATTATAATTATTGAGTTGTTCTTTTAACTCTTTTAGAATTTCATAACTTTTATAATGTGCATCCTTTGAAACAACATAATCACTAGATTCTATTACATCAATTTTCTTTGAATACCAGTCCACTAAATAACTGACTAATTTTTCAAGTAATTGTTTGTCACTAGGATATTCAATACTCAATATTTGTTTTGCATAGCTTTTAATAAAATTATCATTTGTGTATTGAATAATAGTTTGCGATATACCTTCTAATTCAATTCTTATGATTTCTTCAATATTCATTTGTTTTTTTAAATGAAAAATCAAAAGCGAAAACGTAGATAAATATCTACGGTTTTCTTACTTACTCCTAATCTATTGTGATCCGATATCTACTTCTTCATAATCAATATCATCAAAACCATCAGCTTGTATAGTAATTTGATTCGAAAAAGCAAAAGCGAAAAAACTAAAGAATAAGATTGCAAGTATCGCTATTCTCTTTTTCATTTTTGCCTCCTTGTGAGTTTATGTTATAATATAAACATAAATTCGCATAGGACCTGAGAGTTCCGTTTTTCAAAAAGTGAGGTAGCCATGGATAGGATAAGACAACAATATATGTTTCACCTAGACAATATTAGACTCAAAAAAAACATCACAATAAAGGAACTCTGTGATGGCATATGCGACGATCGTCAATATAGAAAATACAGAAGCGGAGATAATAATATAAGTGACATTAGACTTCTTGAGTTCTGTGAAAAATTAGGAATTAGCTCTAGAGATTTTTATTACACATTAAATGAAAAAGATGAATATGATTTTAATCTTCTTAAAGAACTTTATAATTTAATTGTAAATCATAAGTTCTCTGATGCGAAGAAAATCCTAGACAAAGGATTTAAATATTCATACTTAACTATTCAAAATAAACGACTACTAGAATATTGTAAGATAAGATTTTTCTATACACAAAAAGAATACAAAGGTGACCAAGCAGTAGAAGAGATCAGTAAGAACATTAACATTCAAGAATGTTGTAAGAAAGAAATTTTTGATTTTGTGGATGTGTTATTCTTTCTATTGTTAGCAGAAATCCAAGTAAAGACAGAGAAGGTTCAAGCTTTAAATCAGTTAATTAAAATTCTAAATAATCCAAACCACTTATATTTAAGTCCGGAAAAAAGGGATTTGATAGCCCCTATATATTCAAATGTATCTATAATGCTTGGAAAACTTAATAGGTTCAATGACCTACTAAGGATTAACTCTTTAGGCATTGAATACTGTATTAAGAATTCCTTCTCAAAATCACTGACAAAATTATATCAGACAAGAGCTTTAGCTTTATATAAACTTGAAAGGTTCTCAGAAGCTGATGAATTCATAGCAAAATCCTTATCTAATTCAATATCCATAGAAAGTATTGAAGCAAACCATAAACTTTTCAAGCAACTTGTTAAGGATTTTAATAAAAATCCATTTGAAGTCCTCAATGAATATTTCATAAGAAAAAAAGAAGAAATCAATATGTGATTTCTTCTTTTTGAATGAAGTTAGCTAAATTTCAGAACTAACCATATGTTTTGAGTTATATTGAATTGTTTCTATGCTTAACTTATTCAATTCATAAATGATAACTTTTGGTAAGTCTTGCTTCTTCCTATCAGAAAGTTCAAAATAACTAAATGGCTTATACCATATCAGATAATCTGCATTACTATTCTTAATTGCCTCAACCATTATTTTATCAGCCCAAAAACAATGTGGCTTTCCTAGCAATGTTGTTCCTAACTCAACATTAATTTTTTCATGACTATACTCTTCAAAGTATATCCCTGAAGATTCATCTAGAACAAAAAATATTAATTTATATCCTGGATGATTCTTTTTGTAATAAGTGACTTTCTTTGCATGCTTTGAGATAACTCTATTAAAATTTTCTCTATATCTAGTAAAGTTATGATCTTCTTCTAAAGGCAATCCACTATCACCAAAGAGAAAAACTTGTTTTAGATTAGGAAAGTTACCTTCTACACCCAAATCCCTTAATTGTCTTAACATTTTGTTTTCCTTAGCCTTTGTTACATGAGTCTTACCTTTATTGGTTGCTTGGTCATCAAATCTCATGACTTCCATCATTAGTTTTAAATCATCATTGTAAAAATCTGGTGGAGGATCTGATTTTAAAGAACTATTTTCCCATGTTTTCCAGATATCTTCATCATTAGTCGCTTGAAAAATATCCCATACATCATCAGATTCAGGGAATGCTAGTGGACGATTATCATGACAGCGGTAATAATCTAGAATATTTTCTTCGTTATCAAAAGTAAACTTTCTCATTCTACTTTAACCCGCTAGTAACATTAAGACAATAGTCAAAGGTATTAGTGCTATACCATACTTCAAAGCATCATTAAAATATCTCATTTTACTTATAGCAATCTTTGAGTTGATTGATATTTGAGAGAGAATCATTTCACGGGCTTTTTTTTCATCAACTTCCTTAGTTTCTTTAATAAAATCTTCATCATCCATTTCTGCAATTGATACAAAAGAGAATAGATTATCAGAAAAAATATCAACATTCTTTGTTCTTGCTATAAAAACAGATACTAAATTGAAGATTGTCAATCCAAGAATCACTAAATATGCCAAACCAAATACAATAACTATTGTAATTAGAGGTATACTTCCATTAACCAATAATTCAGATAGTTTTCCATATGTACTAGCAGATAAGCCAACAATCAATCCAATAAATGCTACTAAAATAGAAGTTTTACTATCAGCTGCTCTTATCCATGAGTTTACTATCTCGAGCATTCTTAATGAAGTTTCCTTATCAAATACATTCTCTACTCTATTTCCCATGTTGCCTCCTTTATAATATATGTGTTTGGCATGCTTGTTTGATATGGTTCACAGTACTCTTTAAACTTCTTATTTAAATGATCATATGTTTTAGAGTCAATTATTACTTGATTCTTTTCAGCTAATCCACAAAATTTTGATGCATAGTTTGTAATATCGCTCGGATAGGCCACTTCGCTACCATTATCAGTAGTTAATCTTGTTACATATACATGACCCGTACGAATCCCTATTCCGCAACTTATTTCCCACTCTTTACTCAACAACGGATTCATCGATTCAGCTATATAAGTATGAATACTGAGTGCAGTATAAACTGCTCGTTGTCCTGAATTTCCAGTTGAATCATTCGTAAAAGCACATAAAATGCCATCACCAACAATTTGTAAAATCATACCATTATTTTCATTAATCGCTTTCTTACAAAGTTTGGTATACATTTGATATATTTTTACCATTGTTTTTCGCCCAACTGTACTAGATAGAACTGTTGAACTTCTTATATCTATAAACATCAAGGATGTTTCAATATTATATACTTTTTTACCACTTGGAATCTGATTTCGGTCCAAAAATCCGTTCTGATTAGTAACTTCAATCTTTCTGTCATAGATTTGTTTTAATTCATTTTTTAAAGAATCTAATTCATTCTGTTTCATAATAACCTCCTTTACTATTAACGACTGCTAGTTCTTTTTCTAGGTCGTCTTACAACTATATTTGTAGATTTCTTAAAGTTATTTATTGTATAAAGAAACAGTGGAATAAATACTGAAGTTATTATCCATTTAACAACTCCAAGAGTTTGCAAATACATCGTTCTTTCTATTTCGGTCATAAAACTTAAGTCATAATCAGTTATATACAATATTCCAAAAAAACAAGAAGCAATAAATATAAATAATAACTGATGTAACCTAATTATTTTATGATTACTCGTATTCTTTGTAAAAATATTTTTTATACGAATAACCAGTGCAAAAATGTTTGTAATCAGTAATGCATAAAATAACATTGGAATGATGATTGAAAGCAAGTTGTTAAGTGTGATATCCCACTCAAAAGGTACCAAAACCATACTATTTACTTCTAATGGATACCCAAAAGCAGCTAGAAAAACTAGCAAACTTAGCATAGAAAATTGTATTGCATCCATAATTAATATTCTTTGTTGCCTCTTCTTGTCAACTTTAGCTAGCCTTAGTAAGCCAAAACCTAAGAGAAACATAATTATTTTAAAAGCAAATAGAAATAAAACTGCATATAATAGTCCAAAGTAAATTGCTATAAGAGTTGTTCCCCATATGCTTGCAGTGGGAATTCCTATGCACAATATAATAATTGCTAATCCAATACCAATCAATATTATTGCACCAATTAAATTAAGAGCAAATAATAGCAAATCTAAAACGCAATCCCATATTCTTTGTAATAAACTGCGCTTCTTTTCTTGTGTCTCTTCAGTACCTTCATTTAGATCTTCTACTAGCTCTTGTTTCTTATTTTTCTCTGGAACTGAATTTTTAATTTTCTGAATAAAATCTTTAAAACTCGATATTTTAAATACTCTCAAATAGAATTTTACATTACCAATAAATAAAAGGACAAAATCTATTGATATTAAAACAATTAATCCTACGTTCAACATACTCTACACCTCGTTCACTAAACTCGTTATCGTTTTTCTTTAATCTCATCAGGCACAATTGTTTTAACTCCAAAATGTTCTTGCATCATCTGATGTGCAAAGCTAATTGCATCGATTTCAATATCTTGAATCAAATACTCTTTATCCTTAGTTTTATCACCAGAAGGTGTATGATATTGATTAAAATCACTTTTCCATAATTCTATTGTATTGTTACTAATGATTTCAGTCCCTTTGTAGTTACCTTTAATCATCTGGTACTGAAACGCATGCCTTGACTCATGAAAACAAGTGATCATAATCTCCATATTATTCTTAACACTTTCAATCCAATTCTCATTAAAGGCGATGATGTAATCTTCTTTTTGGAATATTGCATTAATGCCTTTTTTATCTAGTAACTCGTTATTAAAATAACGCACTTCAGGCGTCTTAATCTGTAATATCTTAGATGCAATCTTAACGCCCATCATAGCTAATTCAAAATTATCCATCTGTACCCCCTAAGTTGCCTAATTTAATATAAGTATATCATGATAAAGTTGCTTTTAAAATACGAAAAGCCATATTCATTTTAATAACTGAATATGGCTTTTTTCTATCTATTTACTTTTAATTTATTTTTTGGTGTTTATAAATGTGACTTTTTCTGCAACTATCCTTAGAATGTCGTCATCGATATTTAAGGATGCTTTAACTCCAATGATCGCTCCTTCAATTAGATATTCAAGAACGTTGTCCATCAATATCTCATTTAACTTAACAGGAATCAAATCAGAATCTTTATTATTGGCTCTATTGATATGAACCAGAACAATACCTGCTTGTTTATCTAGCTTAGATACTTTTCCAACTAAAACAACTTGGTTTAACATAATTTCCTCCTCAGTTTTCTTGTGATACATGTTACCTAAATATAGGACTTATATCAAGCATTACTCACATTTATAATTTAATCTATCTGCGATGATTTTTTCTGCTTCAGAAAGGGTTGATTTACCATGCATTTTATTAGAAAACGATATATAGTCATCAATAATAGATTCAATCTTACTTTGGTTATCTTCTACAAAGCCAATGGCTTTTTCTGTAGAACCAGAAAGGTTAGCTACCCATTCACTAAGACGTTTAATAACTGCGTGTTTTTTCTCATTACCCATTAAAAATGATTCACCTTTTTCTTTGGCAATTTGATTTTTCTCTTCAACGATCATAATGAACTCTTTTATAGTCTTTTGGATACTTTCATCAAAGACAATATCAGTTGCTTTGCTTACCAAATCTGAAACAACTTCTGATGAGCTTTTAATATCATCTTTAACTTCTTTAATGATAGTTGACAGATTGGTGCCTTCTTTATACTTTGATGACACATATAAAACAAGTGTTAAAACATTAGTAACTAGCAATATGCTTTCAAGTGTTGTCATTTGCTTTTCCTCCTATGTGGTTATAAATATTAACTTGTGAATCTTCTAATCTTGATACTCGGTGTTCTAAGACATTAACATCTTTTTTTAGTGATTTAATATCTTGACCATGCATCTCCAATAAATTAAGCATTTTGATGTTTTGCTTTTCAATCCCTTGTAACCTAATGATGATTTCATCATTTTTTGTTTTGTTATGTTTATCTTGTTTGCTGAATTGTTTTATCGTTGTAAGAATAACAACAACCATAGTTACAATCCAATAAATTAAGTTTTCCATTCTAAATAAGTGTATAAGGTTATCCCAGTCCACATTTAATCAACTCATTTCGGTAATTTTCTAAATAGTCTACTTGTTCTTTTATCTCTTTTATATAGGGTTTTGATTTCTCATTTTCCCAATTATGTTTAAAGTCCATCATCTTTGTAAACCAGGGTGCTTCTACAACAAGCTCATATTTATCTGTTTTATCATAATGATCAACCATACCCCTCATTCTAAAGATATGATAATGGGATTTAAAGTTCTTCTTTATTCCAAAGCGCATCTTTGTATAGTTTAATAAGGCATCAAGTTGATTAATTAAAAACTTCTTATGATCAAATTGTTTTAAGTTTTGGTAATCTTGCTCAAAGTCATTATCTAGGTAAATCACCTTATCTTTACAAACTAAAATATCATCAGCTGCACTCTTATAGTAATCAATGATAGTTTCATCAAAGAATTGTCTTTTAATGTAATCTTCTTTTGAAAAGGCAAAGATATCAATTTCACCCAATTGCACATGCATGTTACCTTTAAAACCATCTAAGACTGCCGTTATATCTATGTCACTAGTGTCATCATTAAAACCATAACCTCTAGAGCCTGAATAATATAGAAGCAATACTTTACATGTTGGAAAGATATTCCTTACGAAAGACAATAAATCATCCATCTATATCACCTTCTAAATTAGTAAGCATAGGCTCTAATACATCAAAATCATCTAGAGCATCTTCAAAACCTATCACGTTTTCTTTAAGCCATTTATAAGATGCTACAATCGGATTAACACCTAAAAACAAGGGATAATCTTCAAAAGGTATGGATATGTCTAGTTCTTCAATCGGCTTACTTTGCTTGGCTCTAGCTTCTTTCGATACATAAGATGCTAGGCAGATAGTAATCTTTTTATGAGCGTAACTTATATTAAAAGCTGTAATCCTGTGATAGCTTACCGATATATCAAACTTTGTGTATAACGCTTTTATAATTGCCATTATTTTACCTACTTTCTTTTCATCCTAAAGATTGTGACAGATATACTATCAGGTATACCAACTGAAACACCAGGATTAATATATATACCACCAAGATTACCATTCACTGAATGGGCAAAATCAACCATCTTAATCGATGCATCATTTTGGTCATTATTTGTTGTGATACTTTTTCCATAAATAACCCACTGCTCTGTATCTAGATAATTTCTTTTGAATGTTGGTGATATTTCAAAATCTATGACTTTTGTAATACCACTTATGATACTTGGTCCTGATACATAACTATCCTCAATATAAAAGCGGTATTGATTTGAGTTTGATGCCTTTGTATGAGTTGTATTTTCAGTATTAACATGATGAGATACATATGAACCATATAGATTTGAGCTACTTGATGTTCTGTAATAAATGAAAGTATCAGATGTATCATTTGAGTTACCATAGGTACCTGCTATAACATGAACCTTATAAATATAATCTGGATCAAAGTCATATGATATGCTTCTGTAAGTTGATGAAGCCTCTGATAGATAAACTCTTTCAAAAGCTCCACCTATTTTTACAACGGATGACTGACCTCTGGCATAAAGAACCTCATTTGTATAATCAAAGGCAAGCTCACCCAAATGAGACATATTAGAAGTGGTGGGTTTGGTCGAGCCTCTTTTGACTCTGATAATAGCCACTAGTAAGTCCCACCATCAATGACAGACGTTGGTTGAAGCACTTTTGTTTCATCAATACCTAATTGATATGTAATTCTTTTAGGAGTGTAATCACTGTCAATGACCGGATACATGACAAGTCCCTTATAGATAGCTTTATTAGCATAATTTGTTGGAGACGTTGCTAGAGAGGTTCCTGTTGATTCATATATTCTAGCATCTGCAATTGTATTCAATGTGTTTCGCTGAATATCTGTTAAGTGTGATACATTTCCTTTATGGGCATTAAATGTTGCATTAGATACACCACCTAATCCTGCTAAAGATATAGTTACTGCTCCAGTTTGCCCATTCACACTAGAGACTGCATCTGTTGGGCTAAGTAGTTCTTGCCAACTGGCTAAGTTATTATAGCTTGAGTTCTTTAGGATATAAGACTTATTCTTATCGGTTCTAATGGCCACGTCCCCTTCTTGTGCATTAGATAAAGCAAGCATTGCTGATTGGCTTGATACTACATAAGTATTGGTCATGGCAATCTTTGGCACAATGCTATCAGCTAGTTTTCCACTAGAGTTTAGAACAGGAATATTTCCACTACTGGTTCCTGTATTTTTAGTAGAGGCTGTTCCTAGATTCAAAGCAGTTATTTTTGTATCGATTTGGTTATTTACCTTGCCTACACCTGGTATTTTTAAATAGTCTGATTCTGCTAATGGGTTAGAACTATTACCCGTTTTATCCCCTTTAGCAATATATAAATGCTCACCATTAAAATCAACTTGTGGTTCTCCTGCTTTTATAGAACCACTTGACCCAGTTAGTGGACCGGTTCCTGAAGTTGTTCTTCTTTTAATTTGAATTGTTGCCATTTCTTATCTCCTTTACTTTTTCAAAAACACACTTGTAATATTATGTATGCTACTACCTGCACTTAAGGTGACTGTGCCGTTTTCATAAACAACACCAAGTGAGTAATCACCACTCCCAAACCTATAAGCAATAGATGTATTAGATCCCACAAATAAAAATATGGCTTCACCTGGAAAGGTAATGATGGTTGAATTATTAATGGTGACATAAACTATAGAGTCCATTAATTCTACAGAACTCGCAACTGAAAAGGTATAAGTACCGCTCATCACTCTATTCAGTGTTTTCCTTTTAGGTAAATACCTGCTTTTTATGTCTGCATCTAAGTCATCTACTCTAATCTTATCTTTTTCAATCATAAATCTTTCATAGTTGGAAAGTGACAGAGCAGTTGTGGTTTTTGTGTAAGCACATAAGACCAGTTCATATAAACCACCGCTTTTATTTAAGTTTGTTCTAGTTAAAGACGGATAACTTCCTGTTTGTTCCTTTAAGTATAAACTAGCTGTCTGATCTGATGTATTAACACCTAAAACAACAAAACCATGTTTGTTTGAATCAGGTGAAACGCCAATACTTGTTTGATTTTCTATATAGATAATTCTTCCATAAATTGATACATAGCCATCACTAAAGGTAATGGTGTTATTGGCTAGTGTATAATCACATTCTCCCTTTAAGCCTTTTAAAATCCCTACATCAGCAGAAAACAAAAAATGATATAAGTCAGCATCTACTTTAGAGGTCACATTACCACCCTCAAAGGTTATCTTTTGTATGCCCATTAAAACTCTCCTCCATCTATATTTGTGTTTGTTATGGTTATATTACTAGTTGTTTGCTTTGATTTATTGTTACTTAGCAATTGTATTTTCTCTGTTAACTTGACTCTATATTCCCCTAAGGTAACTAATGCATAATTCATTGAATCTTTAAAGCTAATACCTGTCACGATTGATTCATATGTTTTTCCCTTATGGATAAAGGAAACATAATCGCCTAAATTGATATTTTCAAATGGTATAAAGACTTTATTATTCATATCGATCATAAATTCTATATTGTGATCTAACTTTGATTTGACCATGTCACTTCTTGCTTTAGTATCTAATGTATCAAAATCTTTATCTGTATACATATAAGTTCTAGACATGACACTATTGTATCTTTTATCAGGTATTGGACTTTCTGTAATATGGCCATTTGTAAGCAAATAATAAGTTTTTATTGATTTGTGTATCTGATTATCACTTCTTGGATAAAAGATTACCTTGTTTATAAGCTGACTAGTTGAGTCATTGGTTTTAATATTTAAGATAGAAGAAAAGTCACTTCTCATTTTAATTCCACTTTTAACTGGAAGGATACGAAAAACAATGCCTGTGATTCGTCCTCTTAAATAAGTGACATCCGTTGAAAAACTCAAACCATAACTTTTTGATCCAAGTTCAAATATCTTTGATATATTAATAATTTTATCTGAGTCAAAGTTTAATTGTCCATTAACACTTGTTTCCTTCTCGATAGTTAAGTAATTTAAGTTTTGCATGCTATCTGAGTTATTTTTAAAATGACTTGTAATGACTTGATATATATAGTCTGCTACATCACCACTAAAACTAATGGCTGGTGTATCCAAATTAAAAATCTCTCTAAAATCGAGAGATTTAATCATGCTTGTAAAATCATCATTTAATTCGATACTTTCTAAGATACCAATATAAGAAAACTTATCCGTTTTTAGGACTAAAATATCCCCAATTTTACAATTTATATTTATTTTGTTAACTTTGAAACTCGATCGTTTAATTAAGACCATATCTAATACAAGTTGATAATTGTTAGAAATTCTTGCGTTATCCTTATATTGAAGTGTGTGTCTATCTAGGAATATTAGTTTCATAACTATATACCCAAGTAACCTTCAAGAACCTTAATCTTGCAGATAGACTCAGATGAAACACCTGGCTTAAACTCAACTTCATAATCCCCATGATCTAAGAATATAAAGTTATCAAGTTCAAAATCTTGAAGACCATAGATGTCAGTAATGACTCCTGATTCATCCATAGTCATTTCTTGTTGGCTAGGAATTGCATTAATTGTGATATTTGCATTTTCTGCACTTAGATATAAACGCAATATCGATACCACTTCTTGGTTCTTCTTAATAAGCACTTCAGGGTTATTAACATTACCTAAGATTTCAATTACTAGTGGTGCTTGATCTAGTCCTTCATTTTTAATATAAGCCTTACCTTCATATGAACTTGAATAAAAGTATGGATACATGTAAGGATAGACTTTTCCACTTCTTGAGCCATTGGCAATAATCTCATATGTCTTTTCCTTTAACCATAAGGATAACTTTTTAAAGATAATCTGGCTTTGAATTGTACTTGCTACAAGTTCTGCTTTTGATAGACTTGCAATATCAACACAACAATACGCTTTAAATGCATCATTTTCATAATAGAGTTTAAATGCTTTATGACCCTTACTAATAAAATCCACAAAGGCTTTATAACCCTGATAACCTTTTAAAAAAACTAAGGTTTCTGTAATTTCAGATAATGGTATATTATAATCTGAGCGTTGATAAAACTGACTATATTCTAGATACTTTAAATCTAGAGAAAAACCAAGACCACTAATCTCTGAGATAATGGTCTGGTTTTTATGGTTGAAATAATAAATATCACCGTATTCATTTTCTAAGTAAAATTGTCTAATCAAATGACATTACCTCCTAATGCTTGATTAATAGAATCAATGTCAAAGGTTGGCGCTGTTGTATTAATCGTTATGTTGTTTGTATTGTTTGTTGATGAACTAGAGTTAGAGTTATTAACAGTACTTGATCCTTTTAAATTAAAGGTATCTGAAAAGAAATCTCCAACACCACCAAAAAAGCCTCCAACTTTACTCGCTGCATTAGAGGCAAAGTCACCTATGCCATCTGTAACCTTATTAGCAATATTAGATATGCCTTCTGTTACACTTGAAAAGGTATCCTTGACCTTACCACCAAAGTCCCCAATCTTTGAAGGAAGCTCACCAATCCACTCAAATATCTTTTGAATGAACTCAACTATTTTTTGAACAACTTTTAAGACTGGATCAAGAACAGTTTTTAAGATATTTATTGCTGGAACTAAGATTGCATTTAAAACTTCTCCTACGACAGTTATAAGTGGTGCTAATAAACCTAGTATCTCAGCAAACATCTGAATTTGAGTAATCAGTGGCATTAAAATGACATCTAGTATAGGCACTAAGAGTTCAACTAGCATAATGACTAATTCAATGATGACATCAAGGATTGGTTGTAAAGCCGTCATGAGACTATCGACTATTGCAAGTATAGGCGGAAGTAACTGCATGAAAGTTTCCATAAGTCTTTCTAGCAAGGATCTAAACTCTTCACTTTGAAATAGCGCCATCACCAATATAGCAATTAAAGCACCAATACCAAGTGTCGCTGCATTGATACCAACTCCAGCAAATATACCTGATGTACCCACTGCTTTTAAACTCATTGAAACCATATTTAACAAAGGTCCAACTTTACCTACAACACTTAAAACAGGTCCAATCGCAACTACAAGTCCTGTTAAAGTTCCAATGATTTTCTTTGTACTTGAGTCTATATTTTTCCATTTATCGATCCAGTCTTTTAAAGTTGGAATCACATTATCTCTTATCTTAATCGTTAGACTTTGAATGGCCGGAAGTAAGGTAGACGCTAGGTCTACACCTAAACTAGAGACCGCTTGTTTAGTTCTATCTAGTGCATCTGTAAACTCACCAGCTTGAGCGGCTTGTTCATTGGTAACGATACCTAGTTCTCTTGCTTCATTTCTTAAATCGTTTATAGTAGCTGCTTCTTGAGTTAAAACAGGAATAATATCAGCTGCCACTCTTTCGCTTAATAAATCATTAGCCACACCAACTCTTATGGCTTCATCTTCTACTTCACTTAAAGCATCTCTAATAAGTGCAAATGCTTGATCAGCATTCTTACCTTTTAAATCATCAATACTTAGCCCAATTAACGCAAGGCTATCTGCATACTTGTCACCATTACCTGTCGCTATCTCACCCAAAAGACCATTAACCTTCATGAAGGCTTTTTCCATTCTTTCAGTTGAGACACCTAAAATAGTCGCAGAGTGATTCCACTCCTGCATTTGTTCTGCAGATAATCCTAGTTTTTCAGCTGTGTCACCTATCTCATCAGATGCATATGCAGATTTTATTGAGAATGCTGTTAAAGCAGAAACGGCTCCTAATATAGGAACCGTTACAGATTTTGTTAATGTAGAGCCAATTTTACCAATCTTTTCAAAATTAGCATTACTCAATTCTTTTATCTTATTTCCTGTTTTTTCTAGTTGTCCATTGAACTTAGCAAGGGATGCTTCAGTATATTGAACATTTCGTTTTAACTTAGAAAATTCCTCTTGGCTCATATCACCAAGTTGGACAGCTTTTTTAGCTTTATCAAGTTCTTGATTTTGAGTACTTAACTTCTTTTTTGTTTGAACTAAGATATCATTTAGTTTATCTTGTTTTTGTTTCCAAAGTTCTAGATTAGTACTATCATATCTAAGGTTTGTATTAATAGCTCTTAAATCTTTGTTCTGTTCTTTAAGGTCTTTTTTGATACCTTTTAGTTCGTTTTCTAAATCTTTACCATCAAGGCTTAACTTTATATTTAATCCTTTGACTGTCTCAGCCATTAATAGTCACCTCCAGTGTAAAAGAAAAACACATCAGTTTTGATGTGTTTAATCTAGTTTTGTTATCAAGTATCCAATATAGACATTTAATTCATTAGATTTATATTTTATTTTGGCTTTATTGGTTTCTTTAAATTTCAAAGGAAATTCAATAATATCACCTGAACTTAACTCTTTATTTACACCAATAAATTTTAAATATTTTTTCAGGTCTCTTTTATTTGTTTCTAAAGAACTGGTTATAGTTTTATGAGTAACGAATTGATGAATGATAAATAGTGCAACATCTGACTTATTTAAATTTGCCTCAGTAATTGTTCCAATCAAACCTGAAAATAACTGATATCTTAATCCGCTAAACTCATCGTATGATAAATCATTATTATTACGATTCAGCGAATCAAAAATTGCATCAAGTCTTAAATCTAAATTTGATTTTTTTCCTTTAGCTCTTGTATTAATAACATATTGATATTTATCTTTAATCAACTCAGCGTATTCTTCATTACCTTTCGCTTCAATTCCAATTGTCATTTGCCCTTTGTTATATATTACTTTCTTAAAAAGAAGATCATGGTTTCTTGGTCCGCCTTTATAATTATCAAAATATGTTGTTGCCTCAAAATAGCCATCATTCAATTTAAATCCACTAAACTTTTCACTAATCATTTTATCAAATTCATTGTTATCTTCATTAAACCAATATCTACAAAGTGACTCAGCACTTTTTCCTTCGCACCAATCTTTTTTCTTAGTTTTATTTTTTAAGAAGGCCTCTTTAATATCACCATAACTATCTACTTTAGAATCTTTTTTCATAAAATACAAATTCATAAAACTTCACCATCCTCATCTAGAGCAATTATACCATACAAATATCATAGAAACACCTTAAACTAAAAAGGCATCAATATCACTTTGCGTTGCTTTTTTTGATGATTGATTACCATTAATCACATTCATTTCCAGTTCAACAATCTCAAAATATGTGTCTAGATCAAAGCTCTTGGTATCTTCAATTGATAAACCTAAGTGAGCCAGATTAAAGATGATGTTTGCAGTTATATTTGATTCATCATTTACTTTTTGAGGGGTGCTTGGGAGAGTCTCCTTTTTGAAAGGTACCTAGCATTTCACCTATTGTGTTGGTTAGATTCTCTAATTCACTATGATTACTTAAAATAGAAAAATCTAATGACATTAAAAAGTCATTGTAGGATTGTTTATTAAAAGGTCTTTGCAAGATATAGATGATACGAAATATCGTATCAATAGCCGTTGATAGGTCTGATTCTTTCTTTATTTTAGTTTTCTCTAATTTTTTAATATCACTAAATAGCTCAGTAGAGAAGACATTACGATAATCAATAATTGTAAATAGTGATGAATGAAGACGATATTCTTTATCGCCTAGTTTAAGTGTCTTTTCCATTTCTTCTTATCTCCTTAAATAAATGTAGGTAAAGCTGGTGTTTGTGTTAGGAAACCTGCATAGTTTGTATCTCCTACACCTGCAATCACTCTTAAGATTTGATTGTCACCAGACTCAATCGGTCTAGCTGTAATATTTAATGTAATCGAATTTGCTTCTATTGAGTCTGCTTTAGATTTACTAGCATCACCTGAAGGAGTCGCTGTACATAAAAAATACCAAATGCGTCTTGCTTTAATATCACCTTGTATTTCATAACCTAGAGCAAATGTTTTTGTTTCATTATTTACAACTTCTACAAGGTTACCATTTGTATCTTCTAAAACTCCAAATATATCCTTTTTAAATATATCATCTATTTCTGTAAACTTAAGTGTTACAGTTGTTCCTGAGTTTGATACTAAGGTTGCAATTACTTTATCATCTGCATAAACTTGTGTGCTACCACCGATTGCCTCAGTTGTAATTTCTTGTGCACCAACTAATCGCTTAGGCGCGGCAAAGGTCCAAGACCCATCTTCAGCTTGAGTGGCTAATGCATAGTGCACATTGGTTAAACCAAATGTTACTTTATTACTCATTTAAAATACCTCCTGTTTGATTTCATATACCCTGTTAACTGAACCATCTTCATTGATGAATTCAGATAATAATTCATATTCATATCCCATAAAATATAGGGATGCTTCTAATCTTTCTTCAATAAATAGATCTTTTTTCTTAGTGATTAAATTAACTTGAAAGGTCGCAATTTTAATCAGTGATTTATCATCTGCATAAACAAGATTTCTATTGCTTAAGACTTGATAAATAATATAGTTAGGATCATCAACTAAACTCTCTCTTCTTCCATATGATACCTTACCTGGTAATACAGAGTCTAGGGTATTAAACAAGGCCTCTAGTTTCTCTTGCATTAGCTATCACCTTTTTCAATAATCGATTTAATATCTTCTATCATCTTAGGTGTTAAGATGTCATATGCTGGGCGCATAAAAGGACGTGGTCCTACATATTTACCACTCCTATGTGTAAAACCAAATTCTAATAGGTGGGTTAAGCCGCCTTTTTCATTTGAAAATATGGATATTGTTTTATTAACACCTGTGCCTTGAGGTTCAGCAATAAAAGAATCAGCGAAGGGCTTTGAACCACCACTTCTTGGTGCATGCATACTAATATATTTAACAATATCATTAGCAGTCTCATCTAAGCGTTTTTCAAGTTTTTTAATGATGTCTTCTGCATAGTCTTCAACCATGTCTGCTATTTTTTCTCCTAAGTTATCAAATGTAGTCAATGATATCACGCTTTCTTATGTTAGATCGATTTAAGTATAGTTCAATAAATTGTCCTATTTGATAAGTTCTCTCTATCTTATAAATGACACCTGCAATATCAGCGTACTTGCTATTGTCATAAAGAAAGCCCTGTATCTTTAAAGCAATATCAATTTTAATGTCTGATCGTTTACTTTCATAATATTCACTTGATCTGATAGAAAAATTAATGCCTAGGACTTCTTTAGCATTTTGTAATTGATAGATCGCAGATCCAATAGAGTTTTGAATGAGTTCCATTCTTAATAACTTTAATCTTACATTAGGGGAATTAGGATACATTCAGTTTGCTCCTTTTGTAAGTGCAACTTGGCCGACTAGCATATCAAATGTTTTTGGTAGTTCTTTTGCACTTCCATCATTTTTAAAACCAAAAAATGTTTTTACATAAATGATGATAATGGTTGATATCATTGGATTTGATTCATCACTTATAAAGGCAGGATCAATCCCACAGCTTGCAAGGTACGCTTTACATGAGTTGATATGTGTATTTAACTCTTCATCAGCAAATGATTCTGATAAAGGAATAAGTAATGCTTTTTTTACAATATCTAATATGGCCATGAAATCAATCCTTTCTTAATTTAGTCTATACTACCTTTAAGCAGCAGCTTTCTTTTTAATACGCAAGAAGCCGTTATAGCCGACAACATTCCCACCTGTGAATACTGATGCTTTATAGCTAATGATGCCATCTTTAAATTTGTAATCTGTAGACTTACCGATTTCTACAGGTGAGAAGACTGGAACTTCATAGTTCTTAAGCGCTCCATAGGCAATACCATATTCTCCAGCTACAGTATTCTTATCAGAGATTGCCTTACAGTTTGAGTTGATGATATATGGAATGCCATCAATTGTTTTATTGACATAATCAATTGTATGAACCTTACGACCTTCTTGTGTTTTAAGTCCCGCAAATGCACGCAAGTCATTCTTATTTAAAATAAGGACTGCCCCGCCTTCGACTTCTTCATCTCCACCATAGGCAAAGACAATATCATCTAAGGTTGAATCTGTGATTGCTTCAATTTCAAGTGGTGTAGTATCAGCAAGTGCAACTGCAGCATCACTGAAGATACCAGTGAAGGTATTGGTTGTTCCTGCACCTCTTAAGATTTGTTCACTAATTTTTTTCTTAAGTGAAATGTTAATGTTTCTAAGAACTTCTGCTTGATAAGGAATAGCAGGTAGTTTTTCTAACTCTTCAGTAATTTCTGTATAAGCCGTAATCTTTACTTTAGAGATAGTTAAATAACCAAAGCTTGGTTCAGTAGTTGCATAAGCCCCGCCTTCAGTAGTCGTTCCAGCAACGCCATTACTCTTAACAAAAGACTTCTTATAAGTTTCTCCACCATTTAAGTTAATGACATTCACCCTATCAACAAGCGTTGATACTTGTTTAAATGGTAATGGATCTAATCCTGAAGCTGTGTGTTCAGGTAGTAAGATTTCTTCACTTGATACTTGGATGACTCTGCTTTCTCTTAAGCTAGTTGCTCTAAGTTCTAACTTTTCTTTATCAACCTTGCTTTTCTTCTCAATGACAATTGGTTTAATTTCCGCTTTACTGGCAATTGCCATTTTCTTATCAATGACACTACGTTCTTCTTGAAGATTAGTTGTTTCACTTTCTAATGCTTCAAGTGCTTTAATATCTTTTTCATTATCAACAAGACCTCTGATTTCAGTCAGTCTTGATTCAATTTCTTTTCGTCTTAATTCTAGGTTCATCATTTTCTCCTTTAGATTTGTGATTTGATTTTGATCCGTTTTTTTATTAGTTTCGATTGTTCTTCTTGCTCTACCATATCCATAGCCTTTAGTTCCAACTCCATGGACTCTAAAGAACGAGCATATATACTCGTTGAATCATATGCCGGTGTATCCACAACCGACACATCATACAACCTTTCTATCTTTGTAATTGTTCTCTTAGGAATGCTACCTTCTCTATTCCATACTTGTTCATCAACTGTAAAAGCAAAACTCATTTTATCTAATAAGCCACTTCTTACCATTTTATAAATATCTTGGTTAGTATGGGTATCTAATAACTCCGCTCTAACTTTTAAACCGATACTATCCACTGTTAAAGTGAGTGATTTATTTCTTGTTCTTGCTAAAATCAAAAATGAGTCCATATGATTATATTTCATGGGAACATCTTTCATTTTTGTTTCACTTAAAGCTCTAGCATCGATTTCTTCAATAAAACCATAGGCTTCATCACCAATTAAGGTTTCATTATTAAAGACTAAAGCATAGCCTTCTAATATCATCTTGTCATCTTCTTCATGAAGAGTAACATTAGCAAGTCTAGTTTCCTTTATCATTTTTTCTGGTCTCAACTTTCTTTTGTTTTGGTCTTACTTGTTTTTGATACTCATATTCAAGTTCTGAGTCTTTATAACTAAGCTCACTTAGTTTTTCTTTTTTACAATACTCATCAATAATGATTGTTTTTTTCTTCTGTGTTTCTAAGATTGATTTAAGTGCATCTTCTGATATCTTTCCATTAATTGTTATCTTCATTTGTTTCTTCCTCCTTAGTACCGACTTGATATTGGTTTGCTTTATCTGCATCCACAAAGTTTAATGATTGAAGACGTTTATGGCCACCTTCTATTGGTTCTAGTCCTAATAAGGCTCTTGATTCATTAAGCGACATAATCCCTAGACTCATGAGTTTTTCTATGGCATTGACTTTTGTGTTCCACGAAGCATATTGTAATCTTTCACTATAAAAAACTATTTGTTCTCCTCGTTCAAGTTGATTATCAGTTAATAAACCTAAAGAAAAAGCCTCGCTTAATTGAATAGCAAGAGGCTCTATGGTTGACTCATAAAATGAGTTATATTCATCTTCTGTATATTGACTTGTAAAGATTGGAACTGATACACCAAAGTAATCGGTTATTTTACTTTGTAAGAATTCTAAGGTATCTTTATCAATCATCTTTGGATCAACATCTAAAGGGATATATTCTGATTTCAAATCAATTGGAATAATTGAACTACCCTTTACATGTGTTGACTCTGATAATGCAGCATCAAATAGATCGCGTTGCTTTTTCTTGTCTGCTTCTGATAGCATGCCATTCATCTTTACAATACCCTTTATCTGCATGGATGATTTTACAGCATTATCAATGCCTTGTAGCAAACTATCATTGATTGATATGGTTTTAAGAATAGCTTCATGATCACCAGATGATCCAGTCCCACCAAAGATATCATTTTGTGCAAAGTGTCTTCTTAGATGAATGATGTTATCATATGGCAAGGTATAGGGTTTTCCATCTTCAAATATGAATTTAATGAAGTATGTATCCACATCATCAACAATCATCTCTACTGTTACAGGTCTTAATGGATAAATCCCTTTAAGCTTACCAGTTTGTCTATCAAACTTTGGATAGATAAATGCATTATCGTTTAACAAAAGTAAGGTTGTTGTTTTATAGATAAAATCATAAGGTGTCATTATTTCATTTGGTTTATATTTCAAAAGAAAAGACAGCCTACCTTTCTTCTCGGTTACTGTCTTATCGTTTTCTGTTTTTATATATCTTGGTTTGAGTTTCGCACATTGACTAGCGACTCTATCTATACAAATCTTTACCACATCACTTTTAGAAATATTCGTTCCAAAGGGTGTGTAAAATTTATTAAGATTACTTGTTAACTGGATTGTATCAAATGATCCAGTTTTTTTCTTTCGTTTGAATATTAACATAATTACCTCTTATATTTATTGTTTCTTTAGAATTTTATCAACAATGTAATCTATTTCAAATTCAAGTTCTTCTGCTAAAAAATAACCGTTGCGATAGTAAGCAACTTGCAAGTCTTTCACATGAGTGCAGTATCGTTCAAAAATACTATTTTCGCATAATTTTTTCAATACTATGAGAGACATAGCGGTACATAATTTTTCTTCTTCCTCGCCTGCCATGGTTTTTGTAATGCCTTCAATTGAATAAAAAACATAATGACAAAGTTCATGCGCTAATTGAAAAATAATTTTTGCTTCATTTCCAAAATCATCAATACCTAGCTTAATGATTAATATCTGTTTTAATACAGGAGTAATTATTGGAGTATGTCCACAGTTTGCTTTTTCAACATTATTACAGTTATCAATGAGTAGTGGATATTTATTCATGATCTTAGACCCAAATATTTGATTGAATTCTTTCATAACAATAGCGATTGTGTTGCTAAAAACATTATACTTTCCAATGTTTGATAAGTTTCCATTTACTTCGTAATTAACATCATTTCTTTCATTGTTGATTTGATTCAAATTTTCTAATCCACCATAATATTTATTTATTGTATCTAAATGCTGTATATTAAATTGCTCATACTCTTTGATGTCATCCCTATTTGCTAACCTTAATTTATCCGAGAATGAAACTTCGTATTTTTCATTAATGTATACAATAGCTTTATATACATTTTTACCAAGTGATATATAAGCATTAATTGTTTTGCCTATTATGATTTCTTCTTTAAGCATTAGAGAGATACTTTCTGATACAACTAAGCTTAAGAAACCACTCATATTATCAAGTTCACTTTTATTTAGATTAAAACCGCTAGTTTTTAAAATATTTTCTACGACGAATCTTGAAGTCTTAATAATTATTTCTTTATTTCTTTCAGAATTTATTTTATCAAATATGGAATCGTGTTTAGGTTTCCATGTTACAGTATTTCTAACGCTTTGAGGTCGATGAGCAGTTTGGTTTTTATGATTGTATTTTTTTTTAATTATTGGATCGTTTTTTTTAAGAGTAATTCCTTCATGTTTTCTGTTTTTAAGTATTTTCTTTTTTTCATCTTCATACCTTTGCTTTATAGGTTTCCCAGATGAACTGAATCTAGCTTCCATAATAGCTTTACTATTTTCGTCCTTTGTTAATTTTTGATTTTTAGATAATGAGTTTTTCACGAGTGATAGTATTGATGATTTCTTAGCCATATAAATACCCTCCACAATAGTTAATTAACTATAATTATACCATTGATTAAGTAAAAAAAATCATGATAACATATTTTCGTAGTCAGTTTTATACCTGTTTAATACTACATAGGCAATTATCATTGCAACCGTTCCATCGATACGCTTGTACTTCGAGTTCAGTTTCGATGGTTGGATGTTTCCATTCAAATCCACCTTAGCTTGTGTATTAGCAATGCACCATTTCATAATTGGATTATTATTATAGTTTACTAAGTTATTTTTTAAATCAGCTTCTAATATCTTCATAGGTTCAGATAGAGAATATATACCTTGTCTGACCTTTTCCATATTGAACCCTAAGTCTTCCATCTCTTTTATCCAGTACTGAGAGTTCCATGGATCGTACCCAACCCATAAAGGTCTAATACCATAGGTTTGAATTATCTTCATAAACCATTGTGTGACTAAACTAAAGTCATTTTGATTGCCTTCAGTTAGAGTAATGAATCCTTTTTTAATCCAAATGTCATATGGAACATTATCTTCTTTGATTCTTTTTCCCACAACTTCACTTGGCATGAAGAAATGTGAGATAACATATTTTTGATTGCTGTCACGTTTTTGAATGATTAAAACTGCAGCTGTAAGGTCTGTTGTTGATGACAAATCAACACCACCTACAGCATAAGAGTCTCTTAAATCATCGATTGAGTATTTAGCTTCATTGTTTAAATCCTCAAATGATAGCCATGAGCCAGAGTCAGATTGTTTTATATTAAAGTCTTTACATAGCATGGTGACTCTAGTAGACAAGTCATGTTTTGATTTATTCATAACATCTTCTAAGTAATTAGTTAGCTTTACCAATCCAAGGCTCGGGTTTGATTTTTGCCAAGTCTTTTGATCATCATATATTTCTTTTGTTGAGTCTTGTGTATATAGCCAAGGTAGAACACGTTCATCTTCTATTTCACCTTTTAACATCTTTCTAACATAAGATAGTTTATTATCTAAAAAACCACCAACGGTAGTCCCTTCGGTGGTTATGACAAATATGAGTGGTTCTTTTTTAGTTGATTGAGATTGCTTGATTGCATCATACACTTTAGAATCAGTCATTTCATGCACTTCATCAATACAGCCAACTTCGATATTGTATCCATCCTTATTTCTTGATTGAGCTGATAGTTTCTTTATCTTATTCTTTGTCTTTGGAGAATAGATGTGATAGATATTCTTCTTACTTCTTGTGTCTTTTGATAAGGCAGGCGATTGTTCTCTCATATTGTTTATCTCTTCAAAGAGTATATTCGCTTGTTCAGTTGTGTTAGAAGCACAAACAATATCAACACCGCCTCTTGATAAAAAGAACTCAGCTAAATCTATCCCAGCAACAAAGGTTGTCTTACCATTCTTTCTAGCAATGAGTAATATAACTTCATTAAATCTTCTAAGTTTTGAATCAGATATTTTAAAGCCATATGCAGTTTGGATAAGTGCTTTTTCCCAAAGTTCTAATATAAAAGGCTTACCATTAAATGGTGACTTTGTGTGCTTACAGAATGTTTCAATAAAGTCTATTCTTAGATTGCCTGGTTTTTCATCAAAATAATATCTAGGATTATCAAGATCCTTTATCAGTTGATCTAGTTCTTTTCTTAACTCTTCTCCAGCGACAATGTTGCCATCAATGATTTCCTTATAGTATTCAATTAAATAGTTCATTCACTTGCCTTTTTAAGAAATTCATCAAACGCATCATCTCCGTCATCAACTTGTGTTCCTAGTATTGTATTTAGAGTTTTAATCACCGTACCATAAGAGTTGACCATCTTTGTGTAGTATTTTGCTGCTTCAGTTTGACGTTGTGCACCTTTGTTTGATATTTGAATGGCACCATATTTCCGTATTTGGTCTTGTAGTTTATCAAGTTCTACTTTCATAAAAGCTGCTTGATATATTAAATTGTCTACTAATTCTTTCTTTGATTCATCAACCAAAGAAAAAAGCGACTTTAGCCGCTTATATTCTATATTAATCATATTTTTAAGTCATTCATAGATTTTTTGTTTAGCATCTCCTGTATTATTAGATATAAAATTGCAGTTAGGATAATTGGAACATCCTATGAAAATATGTCCATCACTTTTTGCGAATCTGACCTTCAAGGGAGAATCACACCTTGGACAAACCCAATTAACAGTACTAGATTCTACAAGTTCATAATCTTCTTTATAGAATGTTTTCCCAAATACCACTGCAGAAATAGATTTTGGTTTAGCTATTTTAAGAGTATCAATCACTTCAAATAAAGTTGTACCAGTAGTAACTATATCATCAATAAGAAGAAGATGTTTGTTCTCTAACAATTGTGCATTTTGATTTAGTTGGAACTTCCCTTTTACTAATTCTTGTCTTTCTTGTAATGAACTAGATGCTTTTAATGAACCATAAGTTTCTTTCAGATCTACAGCATCAATAGTTCTAACAAGTTCCAAAACATCCTTATCCCGTTTAGCAGGAACAGTAATTATATAATCATATTTAATGTTATTTCTTTCAAGAAATAATTCTATCAAATCTTTATAGAAATGCTTAGAATTATCATTCCCCCACTTATTGTAAAGTAGCCTATTAGAATAGTAGTCAAGATTAGAATGATGATGCTTAGAACTAAAATATCTACCTAAAATAAAAACCTTATAATTGCCTTTATCATCTAAATACTCTTCAATTGATACATTAGGATTAGTCATTTCATGTAACATAAGTGATGTGTTTTCTACATTACTAGTTGAGCTAAAATTATATTTTTCACCTATCAAAGTAAAAATATTACCATTGATAAAATCCTCAACATTCCGTACTTTTGCATCAATGTAGGAATCCTTTTCAAACCAAAATAAATTATCAGTAACTTGAATAATAGTTGGATGATAATACTTATCATTATACACTAACCTAAATTTTGGAGCGTCGCTCGAACTGATATAAATTGAATTTAGTTCAGTTTGCAATTTTTCAACACATACACTATCTCCTGAAACTTCTAAAACTTTATTCCCAAACCTATTATATTTTTCTTTAATCAATGACACACCCTTATTTGAAATTGTATCTAAGTCAACATAAATAATCATAACTGTATCTCACTCATCAATCCTTTTAACTCTTCAAAACTATTGAACGAATATATCTTGTTATACTCCGTTCTAAATTTTGAAGGCCACGAGTTGTTTGGGTTTGAAAACACATTATAAGGAACAAGCAAGTATCTATCATTTCTCAATGTATGTCTGGCTTGAGAAATTGTACCGGATGTATCAGATGCTTCCATAACGATTGATGCTTTTGAAAATAATGACATTACAAAATTTCTCCTAGTAAAACTCCATCTTTTAGTAGATTCAAAATATGGCATCTCAGAAATTAAACAACCAGTATCAGATACATATTTTTGTAATTCTCTATTTTCTTTTGGGTAAGACTTATTTAATGGTGTTCCAATAACACCGATCAATTTATTATATTCATATTCTTTACAAACTTTATGAGCTATGCCATCAATCCCTTTTGCAAGACCTGACACTATAGTAACATCACGATTTATAAGAAACCTAACTATTCTATTTGTGTTATTTATAGCATTATCACTAGGATTTCTTGTGCCAACAATACTAATAGCTCTTGAATGGTTATTTAATAATCCAACATTTCCTTTAGCAAAAAAACACAATGGATATTTATCAACATCAAACATGTATTTTGGATAATTCTCATTTTTATAAAAAATAACAGTCTCATCGCTACTCATTTCATCCAGAAAATGATTTACATTATCTAGCAATTTTCGGTCATACTTATCATACAATTTCATTGAATCTGAATCAAAATCAAATATACATTCTTCAAATGGCTTTAATAGTAAAAAGGACTCATTTTTAATATATTCAATATGAGCTTTATTTCTATTAAAATTACAAATTTGTAAAACTATCAAATAATTCACAATACCTATTCTATTTTCCATATAAATCACCATAATAGATTATATCATTATATTTGCACTTTATAAAGTGTTCAAGAAACCTCGATTTTCAAAATTTTCGCCTCGTGTATTTTAAGCGTCACCCTACGCGGTACCCTTAAATCTAACATCATTCTGTAGCCGGGGGACGTATTATTCAATAAATATTATCATTATAACCCCATCTTTGAGGATGTTTTGGATAACAAATTTTGCCACTAGATATTCCTTTACACTTTGATTTATACCTTGCTACTTCCTTAAGGACTATAGAATTCTTACAAGCAAAATTTAATATCTCTTTAATTCGAGCATCATAATATCCCCTAAAAATACCATTGGCATTACCACAAGCCAAAATGACATCAGGCTTTAATTCTTTATATTTATTATAGAGTTTTTCAATAACTTCAATATTTTTTAAATATCTGACAGCATCATTTGCTACTGGATTAGATTTTGGGTTTGACCTTTTCACAAATCCATAGTGCGAATTAATATTTCTTGCCACCGAATCATAATAAGGATACAAGTTCAACAAAAATATATCTGTATACCCTTTTTTCTTAGCTAGAGTTATGGCTTTCGTGGTAGTTATATCTAAGAACTTATCAGTGTAATTTTTTGTTTTTTTCAAATGATACCCTTTAAAGGATTCACTAGGGTTTTTCATAATAATAAAGACAATTTTTTTTCTCTTTTTTCTCTTTATTTTAAAGTACAAATAATACCTATTCGCAAAAATTTTCCTTGGCCGATAATCAATATGTTTTAAATTGATAAAATTCGGAATTGTACAAGCCATATCAATCATTGACTTTCTTGATTAGATTTTTAAAAAAATCTTCAATAACATTATCAATATCACTATCAATAAACTCGTGTCCGCCAAATCTATAAATTTCATATCCATGAAGTTTCATTTTTCTATCATAACCGACCATTTCTGCGTATTTTTTTGGTGAAGGTTTCCCACCTTCTGAATAATGCTGAACCCCATCAATCTCTATAATTATTCTTCTACCAGCATATAACATTAGAAAATCCATTCTCTGATGAATTAGCCTTTTTTCACCAAATAACTCTTTTATTGTCTTGGGATCGTAATGTAAATATACTTGCGGAAGCAAAGCAGGCAAATCAAAATCATTTTTTACAATTTGTTTATAATAAATATCAAAGAGTTTAATTTCGACTTCATTTCCTTTAATTGATTCTATAAGTCTAGGAAATAACTTTTCTTCACTCTTATCTTTCCACCAATTTATTAAATCATTAATACTCAAACTCGAGTTATCAATATGTCTATCATAAATCAAAGAATATTTTTCATTCTTAACTATTTGTATGTTGTTCTCTAAAGCATCTTCTAGAACTATCTCAGGTTTCAATGTTGAAGCAAATATAATATTTTTAATATTACCATGTTTAAAACTCTTGTCTAACTTAAAAATTGGCTCGTAATCTACTGTTTTAAATGGTTTTTGATAACCAGTAATTTTACTGCCTCCACTTTCACATAACTGTGGATCCATAAACTCAATAAAATCTATATACGTTTGATTTATAACGAATGTTTGATTGACATTTGAAATTTGTTTTAGCTTATGAATAATACTGATAATAAAAATAAGTTCTCTGCTCTCATGAGCATTATAATGGATTGATTCCGTATCGGGATTATACATGTTGTGTGTTCTACCTTTATAAGATAAAAAAGATATTAAACTATCTAATTTCGAGTGTAGAATAGCAAGTATATCCCTAATTTCATTAGGGAAACTATCATAGATTTGATTATATTTTTCGTCAATCAAATTACCACTGTTACTTAGTTGCTTACGAATATCTTGTAAAGCAATCGAATAAGTTTTTTTATCAATCATTCTAATACCTCTTTTTTATAATTATACCAAAAACAAATTATAAAAACGAGGCTATCTAGAAATTAAGTTCCCCTCTTTATCAAATTGCTGTTGATTAGAGAAACGCTTGTGTTCTTTATTATGACATTTCTTACATAAGAGTTCTAAGTTATTTTGTTTCAAACTAATATTTGTATCACCAATATTATTTAATGTGAGACTTTTCTTATGATGAACTTCTTCACCTAATGCACCACATCTCTCGCATCTTCCATTCGCATCAAATATCTTAATCTCTCTGGCCAACTTCCAGTCCTTAGATTTATAAAATCGATGTAGTTCTTTAGGCTTTTTCATATAACTGTCTCAATTCAGTAATCTTATCATCCACATGCTCCCAACGAACATCTAAATCTTCTCTACCGAAGTGCCCATAAGCAGCTAAGTCTTGAAACTTAACACTATCAAGTTTAAGCTCCTTTCTTATGTTCTCTGGTTTGAAATCAAATACATAATTCACAAGCGCTTGTATCTCTTCATCACAAGTCACTCCTGTATCAAATGTATAAACTAAAACACTAACCGGCTTCGCTACTCCAATAGCGTAGCTTAAGTGAATCTCGCAATGTGTGGCCAAACCTGCGCCAACAACGGCCTTTGCTACGTATCTAGCATAATAAGCCGCACTGCGATCAACCTTGCTTACGTCCTTTCCTGAGAAAGCTCCACCGCCATGTCTAGCATATCCACCATATGTATCTACAATTATCTTTCTACCCGTTAAACCTGAATCTGCATAAGGTCCACCAATGACAAACTCACCAGTCGGATTAATTAATACCTCAGCCTTCATTATCGTATCATAATCAAAGGCCTTGGTTAGAACTTCATTGATGATTATATCTTCATAGAGTTCTTTTCTTATATGAGGTTTGGTTTGCGCTGATATAACAATAGTCTTTACTTTCTTTGGTCTACCGTTTTTATATGCTACTGATACTTGACACTTACCATCTGGACCAAAGATATGCGAATACTTCTCTTTACGAATCTTATCCATTTCTTTGGAGATTTGATTCGCAAGCATAATCGGCAAAGGCATGAATTCCTGTGTTTCATTACAAGCATAACCAAACATAATCCCTTGATCCCCTGCACCTTGTTCATGTGAGTCTGTTGAGTTTACACCAAGAGCGATATCAGGTGATTGTTTGCTTATCTTTTCCATGACCAAAAACTCATCATCATAACCTATCTCTTTAAGTTTTCGTTTTGCTATATCTTTATAGTTTACTTTAGCTCTTGTTGTAACTTCTCCAAAGACAATAACTAAATCATCCTTAATGGCTGTCTCAACAGCTACTCTTGAGTTTTTATCTTGTTCTAATAAAGCATCTAATATGGCATCACTGATTTGGTCACAGACTTTATCCGGATGACCAGAGAATACTGACTCACTTGTTATTACTTGCATTTTATCCATCTCCTTATTAACGACTAAAAAAGGAGCTATTCGCTCCTTAGTACTGATTTATTTATATAAGCTGTATATCTTGCGTAATGATAACCTTCGCTTTCAACCAAGATACCAAATTCATGTGCCTTACTTGTTATGAAAATACAATGGAACACATCTTCTTTATCACAATACATTATATCTATGTTTTCTTTTATAAAATCATAATCATCAAGTGGATCGTGTATGAACCTTTCAAACAAATCTTCTGCTATGATGATTTCTTTTTCTATGATAAATTCATCTTGTGGCAACAATTCTTCAGGTGTTGCTTTTCTTATAAGGTTAACTTTCATTTTGTAATCTCCCATGCTGTGTATACTGAACGGTATGTCGAGTCCCAAGTATCAAGTATCACTCCATCTACACAAACTGTAACATGACCTGCCATTTTTAAGATGTAAGTTCCCTTTGGATGAAGTCTAGTAAAATCTCTACCTTTAATCCTTGGTTCTCCTTTAACCGCTTTAAATATTAATCTTGGATATTCTTTTAAATACTCATATAAGAACTTGGTGTCCTTATAACTTGTATACCCTAGTTCTCTTTTCTTTCTGTTTAATTCTCTTCTACATTCTAAGTAATCCGTGTTAGTGGCTGTTGAGATTGCTCTTACAACACAATCACCTGTTTTTAATCCTTTAGGATGTGCATTATATTCTTTATACATTATAACTGCCACCCTTCATTTAACCATTTCACAAGTTCTCTTGATGAGTCTGATTCAAAAAGTGGTTTATCAAAATGATTCTTTCTGCCATAAACAGTGTAACGTTTATCATTGTGGATGCTTGCTATTTGTATGGTTAATAATGTGTCACCTATTTCTATACTTGCGAATCTGAAATCATCATATAAGGGTCCTTGAAGTGGACAATTATTTTTAAACCAAACATACATGGTATCAAGATTAACTTTTCCACCATCTTTAACTTGTTTAATAATATTACCCATTCTTTTTGTTTTCCCGGCAAGACTTGTTTCTCTACAAAACCAATCATACCATCCTGCTTCACATTGAACTTGATAATCCCTTGATTCAAAATCACCTTGTTTAAACCTTTTAATCCATGTTCTTACGGTCATTTCTTTTTTCATTAACTTAGCCTCCTTTGTTTTGCTTACTCTATATATCACTCAAAAGGGACTAAATAGCAAGTCAATTTTTCACTATAGTGACTTATTTTTAAAAGTTATCAAAATGGCTAATCGGAGATGTTTTCCCATCTCTGATTAAATAACAATTTTCTTTACTTTCAGTATGTCTGATATATCTTTTAACAATCACATCAACAAACTTCTCATCTAACTCCATTAAGTATGAATGTCTGTCTAATTGCTCAGATGCTATCATCGTCGAACCAGAACCACCAAATAGATCAAGAATTGATTCATATCTTCTTGATGAATTACTAATGGCCCTACCAACTAACTCTAAAGGCTTCATTGTTGGATGTTCATCATTTCTTTTAGGTTTGTTATATTCCCAGATGGTATCTTGAGTTCTATCATCCACAAAGAAATGAGCTGCACCCTCTTTCCATCCATAAAGAATAGGCTCATGACGCCAGTGATAATCTTGTCTACCAAGAACAAGTGCATTCTTAACCCAGATTAAACACTCAGCTAATTTGTAACCAGCATTCTTAAATGCATTTCTAAAGTTTAAACCTTCTGTGTCCGCATGGCATACATAAATTGCGCCACCAAGTTTTGTATGTTCAAACATATTATTAAAAGCAGCCGACAAAAAAAGATAGAAGCTATCATCTTCCATCTTATCGTTCTTAATTTTACCTGCAGTTCCTTCATAATCAACATTATATGGTGGATCTGTAAATACCATATCAACTAATTGGCCATCCAATAACTTAGCCACATCATCCCCGTTAGTTGAATCACCACACATAATTCTATGATTACCTAATTGATAAATATCTCCTGGTTTAGAAAAAGGCTCTTCTGGTATTTCACCTTCAATATCAAAGTCATCATCAGATGCATTGTCAGGTAGAAGGCTTTCTAGTTCTTCAAAACCAAACTGTAACATGTCCATATCAATGTTTGCTAATTCATCTTCCAATTTAGATAAGTCCCAAGTGGCAAACTCTGCTGTCTTATTATCCGCTAAGCGAAAGGCTTTGATTTGTGCCTCATTTAAATCATCTGCGATAATACAGGGCACCTCTTCTAAGCCAAGCGACACAGAGGCTTTTAGACGCGTGTGACCGGCTATAATGACATCGTCACTTGTAATCACAATCGGCACTTTAAACCCAAACTCTCTTATAGAATTAGCAACCGCTTCTATAGCTTCTTCATTATTTCTAGGATTATTATCATATTCAATTAGACTCTTTATCTTTTTCATGATGACTTGCATTTGACCACTTTTCCTCTTCTCGATTTCTTAAACGCTCATACATAGCATCTATTTCTTCCTTTTTATCATTAAAGACTCTACCAAACTTAATGATCAACAAATACCTAATGGCATTCATATCTGGTTGAGCTTTCTTTTTATACTTCACAATCTTTTTCTTTGTTCCTGCTTTAGTTTCTTCAATGGTTGTTTGAGACTCTTCATATTCATAACCGGTTGCTTTTTTAAGCATTGAATCAATTAATGTATATTTGAGTTCATCGTTACCAAAAACAAAGGCTTGATTTAACTTAGGATACTTCTTCTTAAGTTTAATCAAAGTTTTTTCTGAAACACCTAATACTTTAGATATTTCTTTTTGTGTAATGTTTTTAGAAACTAAATCTTTTATATCGGTTAACTTTCTATTTAATACCCCATCACGTTTCCATCTCTCGTAGTAATCGAGCACTTTTCCTTTCACTTAAATCACTCCAACTGTACAGTAAAAATGTTCAAAACTGTAATCATTTACCAGTTAAATACTACAAATCTTTCTGCAAAAGAAAAAGGAACTCATATGACTGAATTCCATTTCTTCTAGGCCACTTAGCCAGTACTCCACGATATCTATACTCTATCAAATAAGTCAAATTTTGTCCATACGCTAAAAGCGCTTGTTAGTAATTTACCTGCTTAAAACTGTATAGCCATTTATTAGTCTTTATCTATTCTAAGTGTTTATTCATTGTTCTTGGTAGCATTCACATGTATTATTCCTATTTAGATTAATATATTATAACGGTTTAGATTCATATTGTTCTACTAAAGTACTCAATCTTTGCATGTCAAAACTAGAAATTATTTTTTTATCTTTCAAAATACGAACATGTTTTTTAGTAAGGCAATGATATGTTGTAATCATATTTTCAAACAATGCAACACTTAGACTGCCATTAGAAATAAGGTGTCTATACAAATCTTCTTTTTCCTCGTTACATGCATTATGTAATAGTCTATGTTTTTCTGGACCCAAAATAAGTAAATTATCGGTAATATCAGGTCCATCCTCACCATTAAACTCTATTATGTGATGTGCTTCAACATAATTTAACCCCTCGGGAGTTTGGAAGGTTGGTAGGCCAGTAGCCTCACATGTATAGTTCTTTTGTATTTTCGCAATTTCTTTAATTAACCTACTTCGCACTCTTTTGTTTTTCTTAACTATCGGATATTTAATCGACCTAATATTTAGTTTTACTACTAACTCAGAATCAGATTCAAGTGCGTGTTTTAGCAAAATATTTCGATTTTTCAATACAACAGATAATAATTGATTGTGTGTTTTATGTCCCTCATCAATCTTCACTAGTAACTCATCTAGAACTGTAAGTTCAATTGGAACATTATTACTGATTAAGTTTCTAGAATACTCTGTTAAAGATATAGTATTATAGATTTCATTAATAGTAATCAAACCGAAGGTTTCCATTAATAGTAAAAAAGAGTTGAACTTAAAATAAGGTTGTTGTGAGGAAACATAAGTAAACCTTCCAGATTCATCAAACCATCCAAGTTCTTCAAAAAAGTATTTAATCTGATCACTCTGGTTAGACGGAAGCATACTACCGATTTCAAAGGCGTGTTGTAATACAACTTGTTGCTTTTGAACAGAATCTACCCTTCCAAGCAATACGGACAGTTCAAATTTCGTAACATCTCTACCAATTTTACTCATATATTGTAATATAGATATTGTGGGTTTATAATCTGCATCATCATCTATTTCAAGTCTTTGTTCAGCATTAATAAACTCATTTTCCTTAATAGACATTTCAATAAGGTTACTTCTATAAATATCAAATAAAACTGTTTCATCCGAATATAAAAACTCATTACACTTATCAAAATCCAGTACTTTTTTTTGTCTAGAAATACTTTTTATGATATTAAAGAAAAGCAACCAACCCATCCAATGTCTAAACATCCGACCTTGGGTTCTATAAAGATTATCAATATCTATATCAGTTCTAAAGTAACGTTTTTCAAAATCTGTAGAACGTTCGTTAGGATAGTTTCCTAGTTTAATTTCCTCAATTATCTCTGCTAATAACTTTTTATAATTAAACTCATGTAGTTTTTCTTTATCAACTAAACTAATATATGATATTAGTGTTTTAATAGATGTTAGCAGATCGGGGATGTTTGAAAAATCTGGCCTTGGCATATTGATAACGTCATTGTGGAACCTATTAAATCCATCAACAGAATCAATATAATTCCTATATCTTTCTCTTAAACCGCCCATAATCTACTCCTTCCTAAAATTTATAATATTTTGATGCATGTGATTTATCTTAAATGCATATGGGTATCCAAATGGGAATAAAGGCTTATGATCCTGTAATAAGGCAATTGTTCCTACAAAAGTGTATCCTATTTCTTGCATAGCTCTAACAACATCACCTTGTACAAATACCTCTTTTTTATCTACAGTAAAATCACTAATGATTATGCTACAATATGCTCCGGTTTTTAATTTTTTAAAAGCCTTTTCCATGATTTTCTTAAACAGTTCAATAAAATCCTCATAATATTCTTGGTTTCCTAAATCATTGTCCTTTTCCGAATAATACTCTACACCTTGTCTTGAACCGTTACGATATCCTCTAGAAGACCTATCATCTCTTAATCCCTTTGATTTGTTTTGTAAAATATTGTGATAGGGTGGAGAAGTTATAAGATAGTCAAACTCATCAACTTCATCAATCTTGATCAACGAATCTCCAACCATATAAACATAGTCATCGTTTTCTATCATCTCTAAATCATCAAATCTGCTTTGTGCTAATGTTTTGTACTCCGGGTTCAAGTCTATACCAATTGATTTTCTATTTGATAAAAAGGATGCAATTGCTGTTGTTCCTGATCCCATAAACGGATCAAAAACTACCATCTCTTTTTTAGTAAACATCTCGATAAATTTTTGCACATCTTTTACTAAGAATGGTGCAGGATGATCATATGCAGGTTTATCTAGTTTTGATTTTTCAGAAAAAACAAAACTTTTGGTTCTTAATAACCAATCTTTCCCAGTTAAGTTGTTTAATTTGTTTCTTGGATCATATCTACCACCCATGTTATCACTCCTTGATCTTGTTGTTTATTAATTTTTTTAGAAAAACTACATCGGGTGTCATACCATTGGGAAATTTCATAAACACTTTTTTGTATATATAATTTTTCTTAATTTTCTCATTTTCTTTTATAAGTTTATTAACAAATATTTTTACTCTATTACTCAAAGTCTTGCTATTATTTGAATCAAAATCCATACCAGCTAGCCACCATTTACCATCAATTAATATAAATTTACTTCCTAAATAATGATCGAGCACTGTTTTAATCTTTGCATCAAAATTATTTAAATTATAATGTTTCTCAGAAAACACAACCAGTAAAGCATTAAATAATATTTGAAAATGTGTTGGTTCAAACCTCTTTTTTATAAGTTCTTCAGTTGTATTGACTATTATTTCTTCTAAATCCTTCTTATCCATTTTTGTTGAAGTTTGTGTTTCGGATTTTACACACCTAATATAAAAATCGGAGCTTGAAGTTCCGTAAGGATCCTTCACATTAGATTCACCACTTCTTTTATTCTGCTGATGAATTACTTTTTCAATTTCAAATCCACTATTTACAATACTTCTCAAAAACGCATTCCAAATTTGCAGATTTTTATTATGAAAAGTGAACACTAATTTCCCATTATCTTTTAGTACAGTTCTTAAATTTGTCAATCCTCTAGTAAGATCTTGTTCAAATCTGTTGACATCGTTATCATTCTTTACAGTAATTTCTTTCTCGAACTCCGCCTTATATTTTGAGTCAAATTTCTCTAACCAAACCAGCCAAATATAACTTAAATCTAAATATTTCACCAACCCTCCATACGGTGGATCAGTTAGTATAAAGTCAACTGATTTTGCAGGTAGAATATCTGCTAAAGTGTTTATATCTTGAATTCCATATACTATATCAGCATCATCAAAGGAAAATACATCATTTCTTGATAAAAATTTGCTTTTTGGTATTTTCCCAATATATTTCTGTACACTACTTAGTGAGCTAGAAACAGATTGTTTACCTTTGCAACTACTTTCAAACAAAAGTAGAGGATTCATCTCCATTTGCTTTTTAGGAAGCATGTATGCAGATCTTCCCCAACTAGTTGAAAATGGTCTGTTTGATGCTTTTGACCTGGGAATACACATTTTTGATGCTAAATGAACTGTTTGAATAAATCCGAACAATAAATGTTTTTGGACGGATTTATCATTCACTTTAAGTATTAGTTCATATATTAACGAAAGAACATATATGTTTCTTTTTGTCCATAATGAACTTACCTTATTCTCAGTTAATTTTCTAAATGAGTTTGAAATTTCAATATGCTTTGGGAACTCTATTTTTTTTATCCAGTCACTTATTTTCTGTTCAAAATCGAAATCAATATAATCCAAATCTTCTGGTAAACCCAATTTTCTTGACTTATGATTCTTCCCAAAATATCCAATTTCGTAAATTTTCCCATTATTCCATTTAACATGTTGAATGATATACTCATTTCTATCTGAATTATAGTTGTATAATTTTTGATAATTTATATTTGCTGAAACTTTTTGAATAATATTTTCAAGAGCAAGTTCAAAACTTTTTTTCTTGAATGGAGTTGTAAATACGTCAATTAAAAAAGAGGTTAGTGGGTTTATGTCAAATGCAACTGCCCTCTTACCTGCTTTTACAGCTTCTAATGCACTCATAGCACTTCCTGAAAACGGGTCCAAGTAAATACCCTCTACACCAGTATAATTCTTGATGTACTCGTGCCATATGTTGTGAGGTTTTTTTCCCCAATATTTCATTGCAGTATATAATGGCGGTCTCGTATCTTCTACCAAGGCATAGTTAATGTTCTTCATATTATCTCATCCTATTTTCTGTCTCAATCATCAAGATTTATTATAGCATAATCTAGGGTGACTATCAATTGAATGATTATTAAATCAAACTACTTAGTGTAATCCTCTATTTGATTTATTAATTGATAAAAACGACTTCTAGAAAGTTTCATCTGTTTTGCTATTTCTTTCCTAGACATGTTGGTCTCAATCAAAGATGTAAGAATGTGATATTGTTTGTTATTTAAAGAGTTTTTGAAATTATTGTATCTTTCTATTATAGATTTGCATCTCTCTATGTTTTTATTCACTTTTTCTATCTTATCAATAACATATAACAAATTATTCTCTACATTGTTCTTGCTAGTTCCTGAACCTACATGGTCATATGTAACTGCATTATACCCAACTAGTCTCGATTCATAAAACTTGAGTTTTTCTTCTAACTCTTCTTTATGTCTGTAGGCTTTTTTTATATCATCGATCCACTTGTAAAAATCCGTTTTTGAACCATTCTTCAAACTTGATGCCTCCTTTATCTTCTAGCTTCTTAAACCGTTCTAAATTCGTTATAAGCGATACTTTCATAAAACTATATTTATCATCAATAGGTGGTGTTGGATTCTTAGCATATGAAATTAAATAGTTCACACCACTTAATACATTCTCATATCCATAATCCAAGATTGCTGTTTCAAATAAGATATTATATTTCATGATATTCGCATCTACTTCTGAAATGTATTTACGATCAATAATTAATTGAGTTAAAAAGTGCATTTTGGGGTACCCATAAATGCTTTTATCTTTTTTTATCAATATATCCCTTTTACTTTTTCTTTTTCTTTGTGTATTATTGTCAACATTTACCGAGTTTTTGCTTACATTAACCGAGTTATTGTTAACATTAACTTGTTTCTTTTGTTTTTTATCCTTCTTTTTATCCATACTTAAAAGGATTCCAAGCTTCTCCATGGTTTTGGAATCTAGTAACCAATATTTACTGATGTCTACTTCTTTACGTCTCTTGGCTGCGAATATGAACTGCTCCTGGATTTTTGGTGATGTGATCACACCCTCTTCAAATAAGTCTTTATCAAACAACCCAAGATTGACACATGCTCTTACAGCTAGTTCAATTTCCGTTCGTTCAACCCACTTTGGTCCTAACACTTTATGAAGTTTGTTGATCAGTTTTTTCTCTGACAACTCCAGGCAATATCCATTCGCATAAATGAGCATCAAAATTCTAATATAAATATGTTGCGCCATTGGTCCGTAATCGTAATGTAGATCATCAAGCTTTTCATCCTCAAAAGCACGGACTGCCAGAGGGAAGTAATCCAACCCTCTTTTTATTGGTCTAGCCATGCTTTTACCTCTTCATTTTGAGTATAGCAAATAATGCTTGTATAATGCTTTAGATATCTGTTTCACTTTTCTAAGGTGCATTCACAAGCATTATTCCTATTGTATGTATTTTTATTTCTTTAAGATTCTTTCGTTTGAATTTCTATCAATAAATGCATCTAGGCTTAGTTTTGATATGCGCCATTGGTTACTCATACGAAATCCTTTTAATTCATTTTTCTTTAATAATTTTAATACTGTTTGTGGTGATACTTTTAATACTTTTGCTATTTCTGGTACTGTGTAAAAATCTCTTGTTTCATCTCTCATGGTTTTTTGTTTTATACTCCTTTAGTATTTTTTCTATTAATGCTATGCCTTTTTTATAAACGTATGTTCTTTGCGAACTGACAACGTTTCCTGCAACAATAACTGTAGCATCTACAACTCTAAAATATCTTTTGTCACAGAACTCTTGATAGGGTTGATTGGTTTCATCTAATATATTCATTGTTCTTAAAATTTTAAATAAGTTGGTATTCCCTATACCTGGATATTTAATGATTTTTGAAACTCTGTCTAGGTCAACACAATTTTTTGATCCAAGTAGTTCGTTGATATATCTGACTTTAGGTTTTAACATATTCATGTCTGTTTCTAGTACAGTGTTTCTTATTTTTAAATGCTTGTTTTCTTCGATGAGTTTAATTATTTTTTCACCATCTTCATATTCATCTATGCTATAGTCTAGTGAGTTTAGTAATTTTGGTAGAATGGTGGCATAAAACCAATCATTTATTTCATCAATTTCAGGTTTCTTTGATTTATAGATAAACTTACTTAAATGCTTAATTTTTACGAACAATCTTACTTTTATTTTGCTTTTTTCTTTTATTTCTATACGCTTTAGGTCTGAATCAGGAATACCTGTCCTACTTGTTTGTGAATTGGCTATACCTAGTGTTCTAGAAATATCTACTAGACACAAGTACGGCTTTTTATTTACAACTGCAGCTCTTATTGTTCCATATTCTGCATTTTTAAATGTTCTAATCATGACTTGAATTTTAATCCTCCGAGTAATTTTTTTGTTGTCTTTTTTGTTAGGTAAGCCCTTTAAGTAAGTCGTCACCTATGATTTCTTCATATTTTTCTTTGCGCCTATTTATTTTGTGTAAATAGATTTTGGTAGTGTTTGTGTTTTTGTGTCTGAGCATATGTTGAGCACTATATAAATCAGCACCCTTTTCCATTGCTAGAGTCGCCGCTGTATGACGCAGGCTGTGAGCTGTAAATTTTTTACTATCAATATTAATTCCAAGTAGATATTTTTTAACTATTTTACTGATTGATCTAGTTTTTAATCTAATTTCTTTATATGTGCTTCCATGGTTAATAAACAAGGGTTTATGTTCATCTGAACGCATCATTAAATATGTTTCAATTAGTTTATATACTAGGGGTGAAAGTTTGTTATAGGAGTCTTTTTCATCTCTACCTTTACCCATAACATATAGCACATGAGAATCACCAATGAAGTGAATATCTGAGACATCTGCTCTTTCTATTTCAATCGTTCTAAATCCTGTTGAAATCATTAATGCAATCATTGTAAAGTTTCTATATTCGATAATGCCTTTAGATGATTCTTTTTTAGCATATTCTAAGAGTTGTCTTGCTTGTTTTTCACTTAATGATTCACGCTTGAATGTATTTTCTATTCTTGGACCCTTTATATTGATTGCGATATTGTCTCCTTTGCCTTCAGCGTATAGCCAGGCATAAAACAATCTAACAACGACAATATATTTTTGAACAGTATTAGCACTATGGTCTTTTATCAAAGTATCACGATATTGTTTAACATCATCTCGAATTGGTGGTTCAGTTAAATGTTCAACATATTCTACATACCTAAGCAATATCCTTCTATAGCTTTCTTTTGTAATTGGTTTAACATCGTGATACTTTATAAATTCAAGTACCTGTTCTTTTAGTTTTTGACTATGCATTAAAGTTAAATTTATTGGCTTTATCATAGGACTCAATATATGCTTTTTCAGATTCTATTAGATTGCATATATCAACTTCTAAAGCCTGAGCCATTTTAAGTAACATTCTAACGGATAACTTACAGCCTTTCTCACCGTTTTCAATTTGAGCGTAGTAATGATAACTAATACCTATTTTATCTGAAACATCCTCTCCAGTTACTTTTAACTTATCTCTTTGCACTTTTAAATATTCTCTGTGAAGTTTCACTTTTTTATAAACTATCTTCTCTTTCATTTTTCTCCTCCTCCTTTTAAAATTTGCTGTAATATTATTGTATATGGAAAGATATATCTTGAAAATAACTTATATGAACAAAATTTAAAACGAAACAAATTGTATTGCTTTTTTCTTATATATTATGATATTATTATGATAATTATTTGAAAAAATAAAACTAGGCAACAATCTGTTGTCAATTATGATTATTCTCGGAGGAATACATGTCAGCTGACCATTTATGTGATAATTCAAATCAATTATTTATTGGAGAAAACTTAGAAAAGCTACGCAAGTCATACAAACTTAAAATGACCGAAGTTGCGGACGTCATAGGAAAAACGAGACAAGGTTACAGAAATTATGAAAAAGGTCTGAGAGATATTAGCATTCAAGATTTAATAACACTGAGTGGTTTTTATAATGTGTCACTTGATGTCCTAGTCGCGAATCCATCATCACTAAAAAGTGATAAGACTCTAGCTTTTAGGTCTTTTGAAACTGTCGATAATGAGATTCAAGAAATAATGCCAATAACAATATCCACTGTTTTTGATGATGTTATTTGTTATAAAAAAGATAATGAGAACTACTTGTTTTTTTGGAAGACTAACCTCAATCAAGTAGGCCATGTTATGATATTTGATTATTATGATAAGATATATGTCTCAAAAGTATTTTATAATCACAGTGGTGGTGGCCACTTCTATATCAATGATGAACCTAAATACTTTAACAAACCAGGATCTGAAAACATCATCTTTAAAGGTGTCCTTATGGCAGACCTTAATAAACGCATGGATATTCCTTGTTTTTTCGATTAGCACTTTAAGCGCATTCACAAGAAAAAATATTTATGATAGACTACTCGTGGTGGTTTAGACATATTTTGCATAATTAACAGTCCTTCTTAAGAGGAGTCGCTTTCTTAGCGGCTCTTTTTTTATTTGAAAGGACATATAAATGGATAACAATATAAAGTTTCAACAACAAGTTTCAATCATTAATGAGTTAAAGAAAAGAGCATTGATTACAGATTTTGAGTGGTATCGTTGTATACAAAAGTTAATCGATCATTTTATAGAAAAAAGCAACAAATAGGGTCTTTAAGACTTGCTATTTATTGCTTTTTGAGTGATATATGGAGTAAGAAAATAAAGGAGGAAAAAATGCAAAAAAAGAGAGTAATTGTGATAGAACCTACTCAAGTGATTCACGAAGATAAAAATGGCTTGCCAACTTTAAAACCAAAGTTGAAAGTATGTGCATATGCTAGAGTTTCTACTGATTCAGAAGATCAACTACATAGTGTCGAAGCCCAAAAGAGTGTATATACTGAAAAGATCCAAGAAAACGAAGCATGGGATTTCATTGGCCTATATGCAGATGAAGGTTTATCTGGCACAAGTATTAAAAAAAGACCACAGTTTTTAAAGATGATTAAAGATGCTAAGGATGGTAAAATTGATTTAATACTAACCAAGTCCTTATCAAGGTTTGCTAGAAACACTGTCGATACCTTAACCATTATTAGAGAGTTAAGAGAACAAAACGTCGATGTATTCTTTGAAAAAGAAAATATTTATTCATCCGATACAAAGGTTGATTTTATGCTGACCATCTTCTCTTCTATCGCCCAAGAAGAAGCAAGGAACATTAGTGAAAATGTAAAATGGGGTTTTAGAAAAAGATTTAAAGAGGGTAAGGTACACATTAATACAAAGAGATTTCTTGGTTACGATAAGGATGATTTGGGAAAAATCATTATTAATGAAGCACAAGCTAAAACAGTGAGAATTATCTTTGATATGTATATATCAGGTGCTTCTTTAAAAGAGATCGTTTCCTTCTTAACAGAAAACCAACTCAAGAATGGTCGAGGTGAGGTCTTTTGGGTATCAGCGACAGTAAATGCCATTCTTACCAATGAAAAGTATTGTGGAGATGCCATTTTACAAAAGCGAGTGACTGTCGATTATTTAACGCATAAATCAGTTAAAAATGATGGCCATGCACCCAAGTACTACATTATGAATAACCATGAACCCATTATATCAAGGACCAAGTTTGAACTTGCCCAGGAACTAAAGAAAAAGCGCTCAAGGAAGCGCAAGCAATCAAACTACGGTAATATATACCCCCTGAGTGGTATCGTTTTTTGTGGCCAGTGTGGTGCGGTTATGAACCGGAGTTATTATAATTATGGCAAAGATAATGAAAGAGTTGTTTTGACCTGCAGAAAAAATAATAAAGGCCATGTTTGTTCAAACAAACCAATAGACAATAATACATTAGAAAAGGCCATTATTGATTCTATTAAGGCACTTAAATTATCCGATGAAAATATCATTGATGAAACCTTGGATATAGTTCAATCATGCCTAAACTCTACTCATATAGAAGATGAGATTACATCATTAAAAAAAGACATCACCAAAACTCAAAAAGACATCAAAGATATTATCAACATCAATGTCGATTCTATATCAAACAATAGTGATTTTTATAAATCAATTTATGATGAAAAGAAAGCTGAGCTGATTGATTTGAAAGCCAAGCTAAGCAATAAGAAATCGCTACTTCTAAGCAAACACCTACATGAAGAGCGTATACAAGAAATGAAGTTATTCTTGGATGGTCACATTGGATTAAACAAGAATATATTACTTAATGCTTATAAGTTTATCATTGCTCTTAATCCATCTGAAGCACTTCTACTCATTAATGATGAAGTCATTACTAATAAGAGAATTGATGAGGACTTGGATATTTATAAAGCCATCTCACCTATTTATACAGGATATGCAAAAAGTCCTAATGGCAAACAAGAAATCCATTATAAAGTTATCGATTTAAGGAAAGCAAAATGAGCGCTGTAGAAATCATTGACTTAAATCAAATTGAAAAAGAGAACGCTAAACAAAATGTCTGTGCTTATGCTAGGGTTTCAACAACTAAAGAGCTACAGGCCACTTCTCTTGCCTTACAAGTGGAAACATACACAAAGTTGATCACTGAAAAACCTGAGTGGAACTTTTCCGGAGTCTTCTATGATGTTGGTAAGTCTGGGACAGATACAAAACATAGGACTCAATTTAATCAAATGATTGAACTGGCCAAGGCGGGTGGTATTGATTTAATCATTACCAAATCAATATCACGATTTACAAGAAACACAGTTGACTGTTTAAAGATTATTCAAGACTTAAAAAGACATAAGGTTGAGGTTTGGTTTGAAAAGGAAAACATCTCATCCTTTGATCCTAAAGTTGAATTAACCATGACCATTTATGCAAGTGTCGCTGAAGAGGAGTCAAAGATAAATAGTGAGAATACATTATGGGGTGTTAAAAAGCGTTTTGAAGATGGGGTCGTTCCCATGGTCACATCTAAAGTTTTGGGTTACAAAAGAGACAAAGACAACAATATCATAGTTGATGATAAAGAAGCTAAGATTGTAAGAAAGATATTTAATCTTTATGCTAGAGGTTATTCATTATATTATATAGCAGAAAAGTTAAATGAAGCGGGTCATAAAACCAAGTATAAAAACTTACCTTATAAAAAAGGTGCTGTTAGAGGGATTCTAATCAATGAGAAATACACTGGTAATGCCTTACTACAAAAATCAAAACGAAAAAAGGTAGGTAGTAGAATCGGAGAGAAAAACCAACAAACTCATCCAAAGTATTATGTGGAAAACTCTCATCCAAAGATTATTACAAAAGCCTTATGGGATAAGGTTCACGCTATAAGAAACCAAAGAATGATGAAATACAATCATACAACTGATATTGTAAAGTTAAAAGAACAAGCCAAGCATAAATCAATTTATAGTGGTTTTGTCCAGTGCGGTGTCTGTGACAAAAACTATCATTTCAAAGTCAATAACAAAAAAGAAAAATGGGCAACAGAAACTTTAATCTGTGCATCTAATAGAGAAAAGAAAACATGCGAGAATGATGCCTTGTTTGTTAAAACATTTGAGAATCAACTTCTATCACATATAAATGATATGATTAAAAACAAATACGAGTTTCTAAACACGCTTCATGAAGTCCTGGTATCTCACCCTGAGATAAGAAAACTTAATATTGATAATCACACATTAGAAGATAAGTTAGATGAGGTTAATGAACATATCAAGTCCTTAGTATCAATTGACAGTGAATTTGAGGTAAAGGTCCTTGAAGAACTAAAAGAAAGAAAAGCAAGCATTGAAACAGCTTTAACCGGAAACAGAAATAAGCTATTAACATCTCATAATGTTGAAACTAAACTCAAACAATACAAGCTACTTTTAAAAGACTACAAAAAGCCTATATCAAGCTTAAGTGATTTTCCTTTCAAAGCATTCTTTGACAAGGCAATTGTTTATAGTAGAGATAGACTTGAATTTATATTAAACCCCTTTAATACTGATGAGGATAAAATCACATACTCATTTCCTGAATTAATGACTTATTACACAATTAGAAAAACAACTCACCAATCAATAAGTAAGGTGATTTGTATATAATAGAGCTTAAAAAACTGATAGATCGTTGAAAAAACGGTCTTTTTTTTATATTTTTAGCCTAGTTCAAATACGGTCGGGTCGTCAAAAAATGGCCTTTTTAGCCAAAAACTCAAGTCCGGTCTTGTGAAAGGTGTTTTAATCAATATAGCCCAATAAAAAAAGAGTAAAATCAATGAAAAATCACTAATTTTACCCTAAATAATAGAAAAAGTTGCTTTATGTTAAAACATTTAAAACGTCTATATTTAGACGTCAAACGCTATAAAGCAACTTGGTATAATCAACCTGGAGGACCCTGCCGGATTTGAACCGGCGGTGAGGGAGTTGCAGTCCCGTGCCTTACCGCTTGGCTAAGGGTCCTAATAAAAGATAAAGAGTAAGTCGCCTTACTCTTAGTTTTTTGATGGTCGGGAAGACAGGATTCGAACCTGCGACCTCCTGGTCCCAAACCAGGCGCTCTACCAAGCTAAGCTACTTCCCGTATACTGGCGCGCTCATCAGGAGTCGAACCCGAAACCTTTTGATCCGTAGTCAAACGCTCTATCCAATTGAGCTATGAGCGCAAATCGCCATATTTTTGTTGGATGATGCATTTGTATGGTAAAGGCATCGTTTCCTAATTTCAAGGCCGATATATATCTTATCAAATATTAATTAAAAAAGCAAGTTTTTTATTTAATAAAGTGAAAATTATTTTTCGAGCATATCATGAGAATTTTCTACTAAATTTAGTTATAATGTTGATAAGAAGGTGAGAATTATGCTTTATTACTATCATAAAGATGCAATACATATATCTAAAATAGATTTACTTGTAAAAGACTTAAAAATTAGTAAAGATTTCTATACAAACAGTATAGGTTTTTCAGTCTTAAAAGAAAATGAAAATTATATTTCTTTGACAGTAGATCATGAAACAGAAATTATTCGTCTTCATTTAAATGAAGACGAATCATATAACAATCAAAAGAATAATATCTATCATTTTGCCATACTTTTACCAAGCAGAAAAGATTTAGGTAAATTTCTACATCACTTAATTTCAAAACAAATACCTATAGACGGAGCTGCTGATCACTTAGTGAGTGAAGCAATTTATTTACAAGACCCTGATGGTATAGGAATCGAAATATACTCTGACAAGGATGATTCTCAATGGAATTACTCTAATCAGCAAATTGAAATGGAAACATTGCCTTTCGATTATAAAGGTGTATATTACGCTACTGATGAGGATGACATCTTTAGGTCCTTGCCAATTGACACCATTATTGGACACTTACATCTACAAGTTGATAAACTTAAAGAAACTAAAGAATTTTACAATGAAATTATCGGTTTTAATATCGTGAATGATAAAATAAATAACGCAGTCTTCATGTCTGACAAAAATTACCATCATCATTTAGCAATAAATTCTTGGAGCCCCCAAAGATCTAGAGTTCAAAGAATGAAATCATTTACTATCACTTATCCAAATTGCGAAAAATTTATTGAAACATTTGAAAATTTAAAAAAAGCAAATATTGAATTTGAAGAAACCAATGATGGTATTTTATTAAAGGATCCTGAAAACACAAAGATATATTTAAGTATAAAATAATTCCAAGCAGATGCTTGGAATTATTTTTTTATAATATTTCTAAAATCTTTAACAATAAAACAGTTAAGAATATAGAAATTATTGACATCACCGTTGTCCAAACAACAGTTTGAGAAGCCAAATCATAATCATTCTTCATTTCTTTGGCCATAACAGCTCCAGTAATGGCTGTTGGAGAAGCAAATAAAGAAATAAAAGCAGGATATACTAGATAATTAAAATTGAAAAAGTTTGATTCCTTATCAATGATAATAGCTGCCAACAGAATAATAAATGGTGTAATAAATGATCTAATTAAGGTACCAATAAATATTTGTCTTGATAGGTTCTTGATTACATAAAACTGAAAACCTCCACCTAAGACAATCAAGGCAATCGGAGATGTTGTTTGACCTAACCATTGAACAGGTAAAAATAAGAATCGAAGGTCCTCTTCTAACGAAAAGACAAGTATACCTTGCTTGTCCAAGGGAATAAAAGATCTTACAAATAAAACTATCATACCAAGAAAAATACCGGCAATTAAGGGGTTTTTCAATATCTTAATTATTGTTGTTTTGATTTGTTTGCCTTGGTCTTCTTTAATATACATTGTTAAGGCCAAAACAGACAATATATTCATCAGTGGAATCGCAATCGCTGATATCATTGAAAGATTAATAACAGCTGCTTCTCCACCTATACTTTCGGCTAAAGGTATTCCTATAATTGCAAAGTTAGCTCTAAAGATAGTTTGAACAATAACGCCTTTTTGCTTTTCATCAGGTATGAATATTTTAACAATAATCATTCCAAGTATAAACAAGAATAGTATAGCTGTTGAAGCAAATATCACATGATTCCATTGAATATCAGAAAAAGACTCAATCTTATAGATATTGTAAAATAACATTGATGGCAAGGCAATTCTATAAACAAATTTATTGGCTACACTTAAAAAATTATCATTGATGAAATTGATATGTTTTAATAAGTAACCAAGTCCCATTAAAATAATGATTGGTAATACTGCATTAATTGCAAATAATAATGTATCCATAAGTCATCCTTTTTAATAAATTTACAACAAAGATATTATAACATATTATATAATTTTCTAAGAAAAAAGTGTTGAGAAAATCTCAACACTTTGATTTTAGATAGCGCATTTTTCATAATCGCAATCATTATTTGAACATTGAATACAACCTTCTTTTTTTACTAAGACCGACTTACAAATAGGACATAATTCTTTTTCAAATCTTTTTGGCTTATAAGCTGCTTCTTCAATCAAGACATGAGTTCTATATTCTTTAACCTTTCCTGATTTTAGGTTAGCCCAAGTCTCATCAATACCAAATTGAGGAGCTACAGCAGGATTTAAATCTTCTGTCGCCTCATTTACGCCTGATAAAATTCCAATTTTTGCACATCTATCTCTAAAGACAGTAGCGCCTTTTAAACCTTTTTTCCAAGAAGAAATATAAATATTCATTACATCATCTATAGATGCTGAATTAGGTAAATTAAAGGTTGAAGAAATAGCTGTATCTACATATTTTTGAATGGTCGCTTGAACATTGGCTCTGTCTTCAAAAGAAATATTTTGCGATGTTATTCGAGTCCATTCAGGTAATTCATCTGGATCAACACCAAGTGTCTTAGCCATTGCTAGCGGTGTTTTTTCCCAAACAGTAATCTTCTTTTCTTCTTCAAACATAGAAATAATTCGTCTAGTGTAATTTATTTGGAAGTATGGTTCTACACCGCCACTAACACCAAAGATATTTGAAATTGAACCTGTTGGAGCAATGCTTAATAGTCTTGAGTTTCTTAAACCATATTTTTTAATAATTTCATCTGTTTCAGCCGTAATTACCGATTGATAAAACTTAGATGAAGAAACTTTTTTATAATCATAAACAGGAAATACTCCATCTTCTTTTGCTTTCAATGCAGATGCTCTTGCGGCTTGATTAATCATACGACTCATTAATTCATCTAAAAAGTCAATAAATGCTTGCGAACCGTATGGTAAATTCATACTTAAAGCCAAATCTGCTAAGCCCATGACTCCTAAACCAACCTCACGGTATTTTTTTACATGATCTCTTTGTTCTTGCAAGGCGTGTCTATCACCCAACATAGTTAATAGTTCATCTAATGACCAAATCATTTCTTCAACAACATGATCAAATCTTTCCCAATTAAAGAATGATTCATCTGTAAAAGGATTTTTAACAAAAGCGTTTAAATTTACACTAGCCAAGTTACATGAACCATGAGCCATTAATGGTTGTTCTCCACATGGATTTGTTGCAGTAAATTTGACTTCATCATATTCACTCATTAAGTGATATTCATTCATATGATCTATAAACATAACACCTGGATCTCCCATGGTGTGTGCTGAATAAGAAATTAATTCTAATAAATCTCTTGCTTTTACTTTTTTGATTATGTCTTCATAAGGCGTCTTATATCTCATAGTCCAGATACCATCTTCTTCAACAGCTTGCATAAAGGCATCTGAGATAGCCACTGAAATGTTAGCACCATTGATTTTATTTAAATCTAGTTTTGTTGTAATAAAATCAATGATATCAGGATGATCTACATTTAAAACCAACATTAATGCGCCGCGTCGACTCTCTTGTTGGGTATTTAAGGTTGTATGTGAATACTTTTCAGCAAAAACCATAACTCCAGGTGTTGTATTTGAACTATTGTTTACTTTAGCTCCCTTAGGTCTAATTTTAGATAAATTCATACCTTGACCGCCGCCATATGAATAGGTTCTAGCGATTTGGTAATCAACTTTATAGATGCTTTCTAAGTTATCTTCTGGGTCTTCAGTAACATAACAATTACTACCAGTAATATTGCCTTCTCTACCAATAGCATATAAATTTCTTCCAGCAAAAATTGCTTCTTTATGTCTAAGTATTTTTTCTAAAGCAGGTCTTTTAAATGATACTCTTTTTAAAAATTCTTTCTTTGTTTCATTTGGTAATAAGTATTTTTGGAGGATTAAATCCTGCCTTTCATCGTTATCACTCCAAGGATTTTCGCGGTCTAAACGTTGTTTTTCACGGTATTTAATATATGCTTTAGCAACTTCGTAATCTTTATTCTCCATTAAAAATAATTCAACACAGTCTTGAATTTTTTCAATTGAGACTTCTTCGAAATTGATGAGTTCATCAGAGATTTTTTTAGCGTATTCGGTACATTGTACTTTTGTTTTTTTATTTCCTACAGAGCGATAAGCCTTATATAAAGCATCCGCAATTTTTCTTTTATCAAACTTTTCTTGAACACCATTCCTCTTAATTACATACATTTTCTTCCCTCCAAAATTTTATTAAAAAAAATACCAGTTTTTAACTTGTATTTTAATATCACGGTAATGATTTTATTATACAAGATAAACTGGTTTTTTTATAGCATAAAATTTAAAAAAATCTATAATAAATTTATTGTATAAGATATTCGCTCTACAACTCTTTTTTGTCCCAAAATTTTTAATACATCGTAAAAATTCGGTGTATCAGGTTTCCCACATGCAGCAATCCTTACAATCTCAGCGTAATCTCCTACATGGCCAATATACTGATCAGGATTCTTTTTGTAATCTTTTGGTCTTGGAGCAAAGTTCCTCTTAACAGCTTTATCTTTCAAAGCTGAAAACCATTCATTTTGGTCTAAATTTAGGCCTGTATCTTCAATATATTCATCTAATATTTCTTTAATTAAGTCCTTAGAAAATCTTTCATTAAAAGGTAGTTCTTCAATCATATCATAAAAGTTCTTGTCATACATAAAAGCCACTATATCATAAACATCAGCGTATTTTTCATAATCTTTTCTTGGTTTTTCTTGATCTCTACCAATGTTAATAATATCTTCAAAATATTGCCTATCAATTTCTATCATTTCTTCTAATTTTGGCTCATATTGACGAGCATAAGCAAGAGCATTATCTGTAAAATCATGAGCATTCATTAAGGATAATCTATCCTTAGATATAGACTTAATTTTTTCTATATCAAACAAAGCACCATCAAGACTCATCTTATTAAAAGACAAATCAAAATCAAAGATATTTGCTTGTGGATTTTCTATCCTCCACTCTTCAAAATTCGAATTTGCTAGGGTCATTAAATATTCTAAAAAACCTTCAATAGGATAACCTTTTTCTAAGAAATAATCCACTGAAGCTTCTTCATCTTTTCTCTTAGATAATTTTCTTCTTTTTCCATCATCTAACTTCATGATGACTGGAAAATGAGCATATATAGGTCTGGTCCAATTCAATCTATCAAAAATTTCTAAATGAATTGGCGCAGAAGACATCCACTCTTCACCTCTGGTTACATGAGTAGTTCTCATAAAATGATCATCAACCACATGGGCAAAATGATATGTTGGTAATTGGTCAGTTTTCATAATAACAATATCCAAAATATTCTCAGGAAACTCAATGGTGCCTCTTATAGCATCATCAAAAGAAACTCTTTGATCTGCTTGACCATTTGATTTAAAACGAATAACAAAATCATCACCTTTTTTAATTCTATCTAAGACTTCATCATCATTCAGATGACGACAAGTCGCAAATTCTCCGTAATATCCCGGTAACAATTTATTGTCTTCTTGGTAACGTCTAATATCAGCTAAATCATCGTGAGAACAAAAACAAGGGTATGCATCTCCAGAAATAATCATTTCTTTAATCACTGTATGATAAATTTCCTTTCTTTCAGACTGAATTAAAGGGCCATACATTGATTCTTCTAAATAAGACTCATCAGGTTCAATACCAAAAGTTTTTAATTGTTCAATCACTTTATCACCTGATCCTTTTATTTCTCTTTTTTGATCAGTATCTTCCAATCTTAAGAAAAAGACTCCCTCTGTTTGTTTAGCGAAGCGCCAAGATACTAGAGAGGTAAATAAAGATCCTGTATGTAAAAACCCAGTAGGACTAGGGGCGAATCTTGTGACTATAGCCCCTTCTTTTAAATTTCTTTTTGGAAATTCAATTTCCAAATCTAAAACAGACTTTTTAATGTCTGGAAAAATAGCATTAGCAATCATTTCTTTCTTGTTCATATCATTACTCCATTCTATAAATCATATCGAATTTATTATAACATAAAGTCTTTATTTTGAATATCATTAAAAGCCATATAGACAATTGACAATGTCTACACGCTATGCTAATATCGTATTATCAAACATAGATGAGGTGGCATATGACAAGCACTATTTACGAACAAGAAATTTTTGATATTTTAAAGGAAGAATTGGTTCCGGCTAAGGGATGTACTGAACCTATATCCATCGCCTTTGCGGCCGCAAAAGCTAGGGAGGTACTAGGTGAAATTCCTGATAAAATAATCGTTAGTGCTAGTGGCAACTTAATTAAGAATATTCGTTGTGTTACGGTGCCTAACACTGGTAATCTTGTTGGCATAGAAGCTTCTGCTATTGCTGGTATGATAGGAGGAGATGCTTCTTTAGATTTAGAAGTGATTTCTAACATTAAAGAAAGCGACTTAAATATTATTCACCAATATTTATTAAAAAAAATGGTTAAAGTCACTTTATTGGATACACCTTTAAATTTACATTTTATTTTAAAAGCTCAAAAAGATAATAATGAAGTCATCATAGAAATAAAAAATCTTCACACAAATATAGTTAGAATTAGTAAAAATAATAAAGATATCTATTTTAAAGAAGATGTTAAAGAAGATTATTTTGGAGTTGAAACAGATCGTTCTTTCTTAACCATCGAACATATTCTAAACTTTGCTAACAAAGCTAATATAGAAACATTAAGAAAGATACTAAAAAGACAAATCGATGATAACATGGCCATTGCTGAAAAGGGCATTCAAGGTCAATTCGGTGTTGAAATCGGAAAAACTATTTTAAAACATGATAAAACCATCTATGGAAAAATAAAAGCTTATACTGCTGCCGCTTCAGAAGCTAGAATGAGCGGTTGTTCATTACCAGTTATTACCAATTCTGGTAGCGGTAATCAAGGTATTGCATCTTCAATTCCAGTCATCATTTATTCAAAACATTTAGGTGTAAGCGATGAAACCATGCATAGGGCTTTGGTCTTATCAAACCTGTTAACCATATATCAAAAAGGATTTATTGGAAGATTATCTGCTTTTTGCGGAGCTATAAGTGCTACAGTTTCTTCAGGTGCTACTTTGACTTATCTTGAAGGCGGAAGCCTTGAGCAAATAAAAATGACCATTACCAATGCCTTAGCCAATGTATCAGGCGTCGTATGTGATGGAGCTAAACCATCTTGTGCCTCAAAAATCGTCACTGGATTAGAAGCTTCATTTTTAGGCCATCATCTAGCTATGGAAAATAGACAATATAATCCACTATCAGGTATTTTAAAAGACTCTGCAGATGATACCATTACAGCTGTAGGTAAAATGGCTAGTCTTGGAATGAAAGATACTGATAAAGTAATATTAGCTTTAATGCTTGAAGATAAAGATTTTCTAAATTAAATACTTAAACATTAAAAAATCACGTGTTATCACGTGATTTTTTCTATTTTAAAGCATCAATTCTGTTGGCAATAGGTGGGTGGGAATAAAAAATCTTAACATAATATGGATGAGGTGTTAAATTTGAATAATTCTCTCTTGCTAGAACCTTGAGTGCTTGAATTAAATCTTCAGAACTACCATTATTTTTAACAAAGGCATCAGCTTGATATTCAAATTTCCTAGATATAAAAGCTGTAAAAATAGATATCAAAGATAAGATTGGCGACAATATAATCACATACAATATCAGATTAAAACCTAGATTTATGTTTTCAAAACCAAAAGCCTGTGAAAAAATAGCCTGATTCAAAAATAAGGATAATACTAAAATGTAAATACTTAACATTAATACTGTCTGAAACAAGTTAAAAATAATGTGTTTATGTTTATTATGACCAATTTCATGGGCCAAAACAGCGACTATTTGATCTTCAGTCATTTTATCGATTAAAGTATCAAATAATACAATTCTTTTTGATTTGCCAAATCCAGAAAAGAATGCATTAAGTTTAGAAGATCTTCTTGATGCATCCATGACAGATATCTTATCTATTTGATAGCCCACAGATTGAGCGAAAGTCTCAATTTTATCTTTTAGACTTCCATCTTCTAAAGGTTTTAACTTATTAAAAATTGGAACAATCAATGAAGTATAAATTAAATTCATAAGGACAATAATGATGGTTAATCCAATCCACGAATAAACAAAAAACATAGAACCGGTATTTTGGTGAATGGCTAAGAGTCCATAAAGTAAAGCTGAACCAAGAACAAGGGTTAATATCAATGATTTTATCTTATCTAAAATAAAGGTTCTCAAAGTCATTTTATTAAAACCATATGATTCTTCTATCTTAAAGGTTTTTATATACGAAATGACTAAACCACTAATAAAAGAAAGTAAAAAATAAAAAAAGAGGAATAATAAAACTGACAAATAATAATTATCAGAAATTTGATGAGCTATTTTATGAATCCAATGAAAGAATCCTGAGACTAATAAAATGATGATTAATAGCAAATCAAAGCCTTTTACAAATAAGGAAAACTTAAAATTGGCCATGGTATAAGCTTGATACTTTTTATATTCTTCTTCCTCATAAACATCTATAACGGATTCAGGAATTTTAGCATTTCTGTTTTTGTAATTCAAAATAGATAAAACAAGTTCAAAAACAAACAAAAAAATCAAAATTCCATAAACCAAAATCTGAATGATTACTTCCATAAATTCACCTCTATTTTTATTGATAAATCTAGTATATCACTTATTAATGTAAAGATAAACAATGTATAATTAATTCGAATTAGAAATAGTTTATTATAGACCCAAGAAGTAAGCATATTAGTTAGATGCGTCTAACAAATCATTTATAATATAAGCATAGAGATATATTAATAATCACATAGGAGGTTATGTTATGTTATTCGAAGAATTTGATCCGCTAAAGGGAAAAACCTTACAAATATTGGATCAAGATGGAAAAATCGTTAATGATAAATTAGTACCTAAGATTAAAAAAGATACTTTAATGAAAATGTATCACACCATGGTTTTAGGTAGAATCGCTGATGAGAAAGCGCTTCAATTTCAAAGACAAGGTCGTATGTTAACATACGCACCAAACCACGGCCAAGAGGCTGCCCAATTAGGATCTATTGCAGCTATGGATGATGATGACTGGTTGGTATTGGCTTTTAGAGAAATGAACGCCATGTTATATAAGGGTGTTACTCTAGAACAATCTTTCCTTTATTGGTTGGGTAATGAATGGGGATCTAGATTTAATGATGATGTCAAAGTTTTACCAATTAATGTCCCTATTGGTTCACAGATATCACATGCTGCAGGTCTTGCTTATGCTGCAAAACTAAAAGGGACTAAAGAAGTAGCCATCGCCTATATTGGTGACGGCGGGACATCTCATGGTGAATTCCATGAAGGTATGAGTTTTGCTTCTGCTTATGATTTGCCAATGATCGTCATAATCCAAAATAATCAATACGCTATTTCTACACCAAGAGAGAAAACCATTAAGTCAAAAACATTGGCTCAAAAAGCTATCGCTTATGGTATCCCTGGTATCCAAGTAGATGGTAACGATCCTTTGGCAATGTATCTAGCCACTGAAACTGCTAGAGAAAGAGCCTTAAAAGGTGAAGGGCCAACGTTGATTGAAGCTGTAACTTATAGAATGGGTCCTCATACAACATCAGACAATCCTAAACTATATAGAGAAGATTCTGAAGTTGAAGAATGGGAGAAAAAAGATCCTTTGAAACGTTTTAAAAAATATTTAATTGACAAAAAATATTGGACAGATAAAAAAGATGAAGACTTGCATGAAACTAGCAAAAAAGAAGTCTTAGATACATTTAAAAAAGTAGAAAACTCAGGAGAAGTTGATTTAGAAGATATCTTTAAATATACTTATGAATCATTAACACCTGAACTAGAAAAACAAATGAAATATTATCAAGAATTTTTAAATGAGGAAGGTGCAAAATAATGGCTGTTAAAACAATTTTACAAGCAATTAATGAAGCCCTTGACCAAGCAATGGAAAAGGATGAATCTGTTGTAGTCTATGGTGAAGATGTTGGTTTTGAAGGTGGTGTCTTTAGAACAACTGCTGGCCTTCAAAAGAAATATGGAGAGGGCAGAGTCTTTGATACACCAATCGCTGAGGCAGCCATTGCTGGTTCTGCAGTAGGTATGGCCATTAATGGATTAAAACCGGTTGTAGAAATGCAATTTTCAGGTTTTTCGCTGCCTGCTTACAATCAAGTCGTAACCCATGTGGCAAGATTTAGAAATCGTTCAAGAGGTAAATATCATTTACCAATGGTCATTAGAATGCCATATGGTGGTGGGGTTAAAGCCTTAGAACATCACTCTGAAAGTTTAGAGACCCTATACGCCCATATTCCAGGTTTAAAACTTGTGATTCCTTCAACACCTTATGACGCAAAAGGTTTAACCATGGCAGCTATAAACGATCCTGACCCAGTGATTATCATGGAACCAAAAAGAATTTATAGAGCCTTTAAACAAGATATACCTGACGAACCTTATGAAGTTGAAATCGGAAAAGCAAGAATGGTTAAAGAAGGAAAAGATATAACCATTATTGCCTGGGGTGCTTTAGTAAGAGAAGTCGAAAAAGCTATGAAAACTTTAGATGTGGATGCTGAAATCATTGATTTAAGAACCATTGCGCCAATGGATACTGAAGCAATCATAAAATCAGTTAAGAAAACTGGTAGGGTTTTGGTCGTCCATGAAGCATATAAATCATTTGGTCCTGCAGCTGAAATCATCTCGAGAGTCAATGAAGAAGCCTTCTTCTATTTAGAAGCAGCTCCAAGAAGACTTGCTGGTTTTGATGTGACTGTGCCTTTACCAAAAGGGGAAGGCCATTTCATCATTAGTCCAGAACAAATAGCTTATGAGGTTAAAAAACTCATGGCTGAAAAGGCATAGGAGGTTTAATTATGTTTGATTTTAAATTCGCAGATATCGGTGAAGGAATTCACGAAGGAAAGATATTAGAATGGAAATATAAACAAGGTGATAAGGTTGAAGAAGGCGAAACCTTAGTCATCATAGAAACTGATAAAGTCAATGCTGAAATTCCAATTCCGGTGGATGGGACTATCGTTAAATTAGGTCCACCTGAAGGTGAAATTATCCAGGTTGGTGATTTATTAGCCCGTATTGATGATGGTGAAGGTGACTCTGAAGAAGCCAGTGAAGAAAAAACTGAAAAACAAGTAGATACTAAAGAGGATGACAACATCGAAGAGGATGAAGGCGGCGTTGTTGGTAAGCTTGAATCATCAGATGAAATGATTGAATCATATGAAACAAAATCTGAAAAATCAAAATCTGAACGCGTTCTTGCGACACCAGTCGCTAGAAAACTAGCATCTGATTTAAATATTGATATTCAAGAGATTAAAGGTAGTGGCGAACACGGAAGAGTCTTAAAAGAAGACATAGAAAACCATAAAGGACAAAGCCAAAAACAAACTAACCGACAAGGACAAAAAGTCTTTAATGCACCAGAAATTAAAGTTTATGAAGCTGATCGTAGAGAAAAAATATCTTCTCTAAGAAAATCTGTTGTCAATGCTATGACTTTATCAAAACAAGTGATTCCACACACAACTTTAATTGATGAATTAGATGTTACGGATTTAGTAAACTTTAGAAATGACCATAAGGGAAAAGCCGCTGATGAAGGTGTTAAATTAACTTATATGGCATTTATTATCAAAGCTTTAACAAAAGCAATCAAGGATTACCCTATTTTAAACGCTTCTTTTGATCAAATCAATGAAGAGATCATCTATAGAAGTCAAGTCAATGTAGGTATCGCTGTTGATACACCTGATGGTTTGATTGTGCCAAACATTAAAAATGCCGATACTTTAAGTTTGTTTGATATCGCTAGAAAAGTTGAAGAAATCGCAAGTTTAGCTAAAGAAAGAAAAATACAATTGTCTGACTTACAAAGAGGTACCATATCAATCACTAATTTTGGGGCTTTTGATGCTATATCAGGCACCCCAATCATTAAACATCCTGAAGTTGCTATATTAGGTATTGGTAAAATTGATAAGAAACCTGTGGTAAGAAATAATGAAATCGTCATTAGAGATATCCTTCCTTTATCATTAACATTTGATCATAGAATCATTGATGGAGCTGATGGTGGTAGAGCTATGAGAGCTTTCAAAAAATACTTAAAAGACCCTCTTCTACTACTCATGAATTAGAAAGGATGATTTTATGAAAACATATGATGTAACAATATTGGGTGCTGGACCTGGCGGCTATGTAGCCGCCATCAAAGCAGCTCAAAAAGGTTTAAAAACTGCCATTATCGAAAAAGAAGCTATTGGAGGTGTGTGCCTTAATTGGGGATGTATCCCAACAAAAGCGCTTTTAAAAAGTGCCAAGGTATTCCAACAATTTATGCATGCTAAAGATTATGGTATCCTCGTAAAAAATAAGGATGATGTTCATGCTGATTGGCAAGAAATCATTAAAAGAAAAGATAAAGTTGTAAAACGATTAACTGGTGGCGTCAAAATGCTGCTAAAGAAAAATAATGTGGATATTTACGAAGGGTTTGGAAAAGTAATCAATAAGAATGAAATCAAAGTTAATGATGATACTATTTCCACCAAACATATTATATTATCTACAGGCGCTTCACCAATTCTTCCGCCTATTGACGGTTTAAAAGAAGCTTATGAATCTAAATTCTTAATGACTTCTAAAGAACTACTTGATGTAGATGCCATACCTAAAGAACTCGTTATTATTGGTGGTGGTGTTATCGGTTTAGAATTTGCAACAATCTTTAATAGCTTCGGCACAAAGGTCACGATTATCGAAAGAGAAAATCAAATTCTCTTAAATGTTGATGATGACATTAGAGATCAAATGATGAAAACCTTGAAAAAAGACAAGATAGAAGTCCTTACAAGTTCATCCGTCAGTAAAATTGGTAAAGATAAAGTCTATTACAAAGATTCAGACAACAACGAACAAAGCATCAAAGCAGATAGAGTCTTATTATCAGTAGGTATGAAGGCCAATTTAAAAGGCTATGAAGATCTAAATCTCAAAATGAATAAAAATTTTGTCGAAGTCAACGAACAATTACAAACTTCTATTAGTAATGTATACGCTATTGGCGATATGAATGGAAAAATGATGCTGGCTCATGTAGCCAGTCATCAAGGAATCATTGCTATTAACCATATTCTTGGCGAAACAGAGTCAATGAATTACAAGCAAGTTCCTTCTGCTATCTACTCATTCCCTGAAATTGCCCAAATTGGTTATACTGAAAAAGAAGCTAAAGAAGCTAAGTTAGATTACAAGACATTTACATTCCCTCTTCAAGCCAATGGTAAGGCCTTATCAGCCAATGAAAATAATGGATTTATCAAAATCATTGCAGATAAAAAATACAATGAAATACTTGGTGTCCATATATTATCTGAACAAGCCTCTGATTTAATCAGTGAAGCTGTTATGACTATGAAACTTGAAGGAACAGCTGATGAGATAGCTCATGCTATCCATCCTCACCCAACGACTTCAGAAATATTTAATGAAGCAGCTTGGGGTATTGTAGATAAAGCTATTCATATTTAATTTATAATAAGAAAAGAACCTAATCTTTTTCAAAATGATTAGGTTCTTTTTATATGTTTAATATAATCTTGATTGAAATATTTGGTATTTAATAATCGATCATCAACTAGGGGAGATATTTTAACAATATATCCTTTTTCTATAGTAATATCACAGACCGAATCATCAATAGCCTCTTTTATGGTAAAGGTCGGTGTTTTGCCATAATTCCATTCCCAAGTTTGATATTTATTTTTAATTATTTCTTGAATTTTTTCTTCTTCTATTTCTATTTCGCTCTCATTAATATGATAGTCATGAATCATCTGATAGCTTATTTGATTCATGAGTTCTTCTTTTGATAAACCAATCATATCTTTTAAATTAATAACAGCCTGTTTATTAGATAAGACTTGATGCCCTTGAGCATTTGCTTGAAAATGAATTAATGCTTTTTGAATAATATCAAGATCAGTATCATATAAAATTGTCCCATGATGTAGGAGTTTATTATTAATAAACGCCTGAGCATTACCAGATATCTTATAATCATCGACAAATAAATGAGATTTTGGTTTAAAGTGTACGTTTAGACCCTGTGATTTTAAAATATTCTTAATCGATTCTAAAAAATATTCATAATTATTGATTCTATTCTTAAAGTCATTTGTAATTATCGAAAAATTTAGGGTACCTTGGTCTTGGTAGATGGTTCCACCCCCAGAAATTCTTCTCACTTTGATGATAGAATCATCCAGGATATAATCAGGGTGTATTTCAATGAATGGATTTTGATTTCTTCCATAAACAAAGGCTTTGGATCCATACCAAAGAAAGAGAATATCTTCTTGAATATCTTTTCTTCTTAACAAATATTCTTCTATGGCTAAGTTCCTTAAAATATCATTTGAATGACTGATTAGAAAGGCCATCAATAACTCCTTTTATGTTAATTGTTGAACAGGTATATTTATTTTATCATGTAAATCTTTCATTTCATACCTATATACAAACATTGAACCTATACCAGCAATAACATCAGCTGCAAAGAATGTCCACCAAATACCTTCTATCCCAAAGTAATGGGTCAAGATAAATAATATAGGTATAAACAAAATAAATTGTCTAGAAGCAGCAACCAAAAAGGCTCTTAATGGATAACCCATGGCTTGGTAAACTGAAGACAGGATGACTTGGAAACCAATAACACCAAATCCTAAAGCAACAACCCGTAAGGCTGCCGGACCTTCGGATAATAATAAGGAATTGCTTTCTGAAGTAAAGAGCATAAACAGTGGTTTTGCTAAAACCATTGTAAATAATAATGCGCCAACAAAATAGTAACTTAATAGTTTCATTGCATAGGCAATAACCTCATGTAAACGATGATATAATTTTGCACCAAAATTGTATCCCACAATAGGTTGTAAACCTTGTACCAAACCAAAACCAGGCATCAATAAAAACATAACCAGTCGATTAACGACTCCAAATATAGAAATATGTATTTCAGGAGTCAATGATATATCTTTAATAATATTATTAATAATGATGACTAAAAAAGCACCTAAAGCATTCCTTATAAAAGATGAAAAACCTATAGTAGAGATTTCCAGCACCATCTTTTTATCAATTTCATACAATTTTTTTAGATCTATATTTAATTTTGATTGTGATGAAATAGAGGCTAAAAATACATAGATAAAAGAAGCTGTTTTTGCAATTACAGTCGCAATAGCTGCACCCTTTACACCCATATTTAATCCCCAATCAAAAATAAATATTGGGTCTAATATAATATTAACTCCCGCGCCAATTACCATGGAAATCATCGCAATCTTAGCTCGGCCTTCTGCCCTTGCAAGATTATTAAATATCACAGATAAAGAAAAAGGCACAAGTCCTATTAAAATATAAAATAAATAATCTTCTGCGTAATGAAGATTTCCATCCGGCCCATCAGTAGCGCCAAAAAACAATAATAAATCATCTAAAAATATCAAACCGATAACTGCAATTAATACAGAAAAAAATACCCCCATAAATATGGCAGTATTAACTGACCTACGCATGGTAACCTTATCGTTTCTACCATAAGCTCTTGAAAATATTGACGAAGCTCCAACCCCAATCATTAATCCAAAAGCCATAACAATCATTTGTACTGGATTTGCTATTGATAAAGCTCCAATAGCAATATCACCAGAACCTTGTCCAACAAAAATAGTATCAGTTAAATTATATAAAGCTGTCACAATCATTGCGATTGTGGCAGGTATAGATAATTGTATTAAAGCTTTTTTAACATTTGTTTTTCCTAACAAATCACTTCTTGCCTGGTCCATTTCATCACCTCACCTTGACTATTATAGCAAAATCAGATTCATTTTCATAAGAAATAACCCGCAAACAAGAATAATAATATAAACTTACAATATATAATAGAAGAAAAAGTATATAAAGACACCTGATAATACAAACACATAAATAAAAGCATCTGCATAGATTAAACTTTGTTCATAACGACGATTAAGAACATTAACAGTAATCACAAAACGATCAATAAAACCAACATTATTCAAATCATCATCACTCAATTTTATAAACTCTTCTTCATTGTAAGGGCACTTGTGTCCATAAATTATTTTACATAGGTTTTTCATTAACAAGTAAGCAGGATAAAAAAACAAATACTCTATACTTAACCACTTTGGAAAATGCAAGCTTAATAATGAGAACTTCTTTCCTATTAGAAATGCTACACTTCCCACGAAGATAATCATTAAAGCCATTATAATATCATAAAATTTAAATACATTTAATGGTTGGATATATGTCTCAATAAAATGACTTGAGTAAGCAAGATTATTTAATTGAGGTAATATAAATTGTTTAAGAATAAAATTAGGATTCAAACCGATTAATATAATAATTAAACTCATCGATATTAAAGCCAAATCTAATGATGAGAAATCAAAAGTCAAATCCTTATATTCTTTTTGATTGTCCTTAATGAAAACATAATAGAACATTTTCACTAAATAAGCTACAGTACCTATACTTGTTATAATAAATAATATTTCAGCAAGAATAAAAATTTGCGAACCGTGTTGATAAGCCTCAACTATGCCGTGATGTAATATAGTTTTAGATATATATCCGTTAAACAATGGCATACCAATAACACCCAACATACCTATCACAAAAATTATAGTTGTGACAGGTAATTTCTTCCAAATACCACCTAATTTATACATATTTAATTCATGGGTGTGATAATAAACAACACCAGCAACCATAAATAACAAAGACTTAAATAAAGCATGATTAATAATATGGTAAATAGCTCCAGTGTATCCCATAGCGCCTTCATAACCTAAATAAAGCCCTATGCCTATGCCCATTAAGATATAACCCATTTGCGAAATAGATGAATAAGCTAATAATTTTTTTATATTAGCTTGTTGTAAAGCAAGAATCATTCCCATTACCATGGTAATTATTCCAGACCATATAATGACATATCCAATATTTTTAGATGTAAGCCATAATGAGTGATCTATGGATGAACTATCAGGGAAATAATAAGATGTCACAACTCTAATAATCCCGAAAGCCCCAACTTTTATCATTACCCCAGATAACAAAGCACTGGCTGGAGTAGGGGCAACTGGATGAGCCCTTGGCAACCAAACATGGACTGGTGCCATACCTGCTTTAATTCCAAAACCAAAGATTATCAAACCAATAATCCAATACTTAATTGATCCCATTTGACTAAGTTCACTAATGGCTGATTCAAAACTTAAATCTCCAAGATTAAAATACAATAACAAAATAGCAGTCAATATAAGAAAACCACCGATAAGACCCATAATTATATAGTTATATCCAGCTTTATAAGACTCATCATTCTGGCCATGAATCACTAGAGTATAAGACGCTATTGTCATAATTTCAAAAAATAAAAACATAGTTAATAAGTCGCCTGACATCATGGTCCCTAAAACCGAACTATAAGTTAAAGCTAAAAAGAAAAAGAAACGTGTACTATGCAACTCATGTTTCATATATTCATGAGCATAGACGATTACATAAAACCAAACAAAGGAAGATATTAATAAAACTGTATAACTTAACATATCTATATGAAAACTTATACCCAGTAACAATACATCCTTATATTGATAATCTATGGTCCCCATCAAGACCTTAGGATAAATCAAAATCATGAAAACAATCACAAAAAAGCCCATATAGATCAATGCCTTATCTCTTCCATCAACATTTTTATCTCTAAAAATAAGATCAAAGGTAGCTCCAATAACTGGAATAAGAATAATTACAAATATATCAAGTGATTGTTTATTTAAAAAATTTAAATACTCTTGATAAAAACGACTTTCAACAAGGAAATTTTGAAAAGAAAACCAATTGCTTAAAAAAGCAATAAAGAAAATTAAAACCAACAAAGATAATCCAACTAAAATTGAATTAGATTTGACCATTTTATCAAGAATTTTAATTTTTCTTTTCATTAAAATCACTCCTATAAGAATATAAGCATTAAGGCAAAAACTAGGACTAATGATAAGGTATATATAAATGCATCCCCACGAATCATCGAAGATTCATACCTTCTGTTTAGAACATTTGAAGTAATAACAAACCTATCAATAAAACCTACTTTCTCAATATCTTCTTCACTTAACTTTTTAAAATCATCTTCATTATATGGACACTTATCTCCATATAGTAACCTACAAAGATTTTTCATTATTAAGTAAGCAGGTAAAAAGAATATGTATTCTACACTCATCCACTTAGGCAAATGCAAGTGGAATAAATTGAATTTTTTTCCTACAAAGAAAATAACAAAACCAAATGCTACAATTCCAAATGTAGTTAAAAGGTCCTTGATTTCAAAGACATTAAGTTCAAGAATATAATGATGAATAAAATCTGGGTCATAAGTCGTCATATACAACTGTGGTACGATTAATTGATAAATGATAAATTTAGGAAAAACACCAATAAGAATAATTATAAAAGCCATGGCCCATAAAGCAATATCATGACTAGAATAATCAAAAGGTATACTTTTATAATCATTATTTGATTTTTTAAAGAATACATAATAGCCCATTTTTATAAAAGAACATACAGTACCAGCGCTCACAATAATAAAGATTATCTCAGCATAAACAAATGAAGAATGTCCATAATGATAAGCTTCAGTTAAGCCATGATGTAAAATAGTTTTAGAAACATAACCATTAAATAAAGGAAAACCACTTATACCCAAAGCCGCCACAACAAAGACTATAGTCGTAAATGGTAATTTCTTCCACAAACCGCCAAGTTTATACATATTCAACTCTTTTGTATGAAAATAAATCACACCAGCTATCATAAATAATAAAGATTTAAAAAGAGCATGATTTATAATATGATAAAGAGCTCCTGTATAACCCATAGCCCCTTGATAACCTAAATATAGAGCCACGCCAATGCCAGTCACTATATAACCCATTTGACTGACTGAATGATAGGCTAACATCTTCTTCATGTTTTCCTGTTGGAGGGCTAGAAAAACTCCTAAGGCCATGGTAATAATTCCGGTCCAAATAATGATAGCTCCAATATTTTCAGCTGTAATCCATATTGGATCAGTCACCGATGTTATGGTCTCCTTACTAGGAAAATAATAACTTGAAGCTGTTCTAATAATCCCAAATGCCCCAACCTTAATCATCACACCAGATAGTAAGGCGCTGGCCGGTGTAGGCGCTACTGGATGGGCCCTTGGTAACCATACATGAACAGGTGCCATCCCAGCTTTTATACCAAAACCAAAAACTAAAAGCCCCATAACCCAATACTTTAAATTTCCTAATTGAGAAAAAGCATCAATGGCAGATTCAAAATGCAAATCACCAATATTAAAATAAATTAATAATAATGCCGTTAAAATTAAAAAACCACCGATAAGCCCCATAATAATATAATTATATCCAGCCTTATAAGATGCATCATTTTGCCCATGAATAACCAACATATAAGATACAATAGTCATAATCTCAAAAAATAAAAACATAGTCAGTAAATCACCTGACATAATTGCCCCTAAAACAGACCCATATGTTAAAGATAGGAAGAAGAAAAACCTTGTACTTTTCTCTTCTTTTTTCATATATTCATGAGCATAAATCATCACAAAAAACCAAATAAAGGATGATAATAACAAGACAGAATAACTCAACATATCTATTCTAAAACTCATACCCAATAATAATATATTTGGTATTTCAAGTCTTATTAGATCTTCCAAAGCAAGGGGATATATAAAAACCACGATAATTAATGTCAACAAACCCAAATAAATAACTGATTTATCCCTATGATCAATTGATGTTTTTGCAACAACCGCTTCTATCACAGCACCAAACATAGGGATAAAAACTATAAGTAACGGAATATATTTTATCCACGTTGAAAGCAATAAATTTTGATAAAAATGAGTCGTCGTAAAGGATGACTTTATAGAAAACCAATCACCAGCATATGCTATAAACAAAAACAATAAGGCAAGAGTAAAAACGACCAATGCTGTGTTGGTCTTGGCCATTTTATCAATAATGTCCATTCTTCTTAATTTCATGAACTAACCTCTAAGAGAAAAATACTTTAGCTGCTGCTTCAATATAAGGCATGATTGTATTAGGGAATAAACCCAACAATAAAATCACAGTCCCTAAAATAATCAAAGGAAAAATCATTGTTCTCGGCGTTTTTTCAATCGTTGTCATCCGGTAATGGTATTTCTCATTTCTTAAAAACGCAAGAATGATGATTGGTAAATAATAGATGACATTAAGTAAAGAACTAACTATGAGAATTACTAAAAATATAATATAATTATTTTCTAAAACAGCGATACCTAAATTCAATTTCGAAATAAAACCACTGGTCAATGGTATTCCAATCATACCAAGGGCCGCAATAGAAAATACCCCCATTGCTAGAGGCATAATAAAGCCCATACCATCAAAGTCATTAACCTTTCTAGTTTTCTTATAAAAAATGATTTCCCCCACCGATAAGAACAAAGCTGTTTTCATTAAACCATGAGATATTATATGGAAAAAAGCTGCCCTTAATCCAAAAAAACTAACCAAAGCTATCCCCAACAAAATATACCCTACTTGAGCTACCGATGAATAACCAAGCATTCTTTTTACATCCTTTTGAGCAATAGCGAAAACAGAACCCAAGATCATTGCACTCGCCGCAAGAATTAACAATATGACAGGCATATTCATTTCATTAAGGATTTCTACTCCGAAAACATTAAACAAAACTTTAACCAAAACCAAGAGATAAACCTTAATCACAATAGCTGAAAGAATAGCTGAAGATGTTGATGGTGCACTTGAATGAGCATCTGGTAACCAAATATGAAAAGGGAATATTGCTGCTTTAATACCCAATCCAACAACCATAAAGCCTAAGGCGATAATAATGTTCATAGGATAATTTACAAAGGCAACTTCAACTGCTTCAGCCACCAAAGTAATATTGGTATAACCAGTTGCCATATAAATTAATCCGACACCAAATAAATAAGATAAAGAACCTATCTCATTCATCATTACATATCTAAAAGCCGAAGTATATGTATCTTTTTTCTTTTTAATACTAATAATTGCACATGTTGTAATCGATAATATTTCAATAAAAACATAAGTATTGAATAAATCGTTGGTATACAAAATACCAAACATTGAAAGAAGCAAAATAAATAATAATATATAATAACGACCATATTCGGTATCTTCAATCCCATCTGTAGCATCGCCACTTGAATAAATATATATGATATCAGCCAAGACAATTACTACAATGGTAAATAAAGCAGAAAAAGGCGTTATTAAAAATTCTATACCATATCTACTTTCATGACCCCCAAAGGTATAAGAAATATCTCTAACATTATTCACATACCACAATAAATATCCAGAAGAAATAGTCACAAAAATCAAAACTATAAAACCTAAAATCAAAGTGATTTTAAAGGGTCTTCTTTTTAATAATGGTATGATCAAAGCCATTAAAATAAACAATATTAAATTTAGAATTGGTAATTGATCAATGTTCATTGTTTTCCTCACTTATTAATTCAGATAATTCTCGTTGATCAATGGTATTATAGTTTTCATATATACGAATAACTAAACTCAATGAATAAACGGTAATTGATACTACAACAACAATACCAGTTAATATAAACACAGAAGGTAAGGGATTAACAAAAACTGAATTTTCTTGGTTAGCGCCAACTATTGGCACCACTCCACCACTGACGTTACCTATGGCCACAAAAAACAAAAATACCCCTGTACCCATAATGTTTAATCCCATAATTCTTTTGATTAGGTTGGTGTGTAAAACGACAATTCTTAATCCTATTAAGAATAAGGCTACAGCACCTATATAATTGACATTGTCTAAAATCATTTCAAATATTTTCATATTTTTTCCTCATCAATCAGTAAGTTAAACAAAGATATCATAGTAGAAGCAACTTTAATACCTATACCAATCATTAATAATGGAATAAAGCCCCCAGAAAGAATTTGGCCAATTTCGCCTTCAAAAAAACCTGCTTCTAGGTTAGTTAAAAAATAACCACCAGCAAATATTCCTATAACACCTATAAATACAAAAAACAATATACCGCCACTTTCCGCTATTTCCGAAGTTTTATGAGAAAACTTTTTCTTACCTTTTTCTCGTCCAAAAACTAAAGTATATAGTATCAATGTCGTTCCAATAATTGCTCCTCCAGCAAAACCACCACCTGGTGATATATGGCCATTTAAAATGATAAAGATTCCATAAACTTGTGCGAAAGGAATTACTATTTTAGTAATATTTTTAATAATAATATCATTCATCTATCTTCACACCCTTTTTAAGTTCTTTATCATGCTTGGTACTTCGTAAAACAGAACCTACTGCCACAACTGAAGTAAATAGAACGATGGTTTCGCCTAATGTATCAAATCCACGATAATCCGCTAAAATACCTGCGATTAAATTTGAAGCATTGGTTTCTTTAGCTCCTTCTTCTATATAATAATCTACAACATCATTATAGGCTGGAGCATCAACAGATGCTTGAGTTGGCATTTCAAAGATCGCAAAGACTAAAATAATGAATAAAATAATAAATAAGATATTGGCTATCACTTTTTTCATTTTTCATACCTCTTTGTTTTGCTAATGACTGCGAAAAACAAAATAGATGTTACACCCGCACCAATAGCTGCTTCCGTAATCGCAACATCTGGAGAATTTAACAAAAGCCATAATATAGACATCATTAAAGAATATGCTGAAAATAATACAACAGCACCAATTAAGTCCTTAATTTTCCCAATTGCTAAGGCACATACAATCATGAAAATGACAATAAGCAAATTTACATAAACCATCTTACTCACCATCCTCATCAAAATCTATTTCGGCTTCCATCCGTTTATAAGCTGTTTTTGCAATTGCATGTGCAGCTGTTGGATTTGTAATCCATACAAATATCAAAATCAATAAGATATTTGCTGAAATAAATGAGAAACCCTGCCACATAATTAAAGCAGCAAAAACTAAACCGGCACCCATGGTATCGCATTTTGTTGTTGCATGCATTCTTGTAAAAACATTAGGCATCCTTAATAAACCAACAACACCAACGAAAAAGAAAAATAGGCCGGCAATTAAAAATAAAATAATGATAATATCTAATACAATTGTCATTTTCCTAATTTTCCTTTCATCAATAATTTTGCTAAACCAATCGTAGTAATAAAACCTAATAAAGCATAAACTAAAGCAACATCAACAAAAAACTTTTGATTTTGTAAAAGAGCAATCATCACAATAATCGTTGTTACTTTTGTTGCTATCATATTGATAGCTACCATTCTATCTTCAACGGTTGGTCCTACCACAGCCCTATATAAACCTACAAAAGTTAAAATCACCAATATGATTGTAGCAATTAATAAAGCAGTCTCAATCATGATTCTTCACCCCTTCTAAGTCTAAAAAGGCTTTTTCTAAACTAGACCCTTCTAAGTCTCTTACATATTTTTTTAATAAACCATGAACTACTATTTCATCTTTGTTCATATCAACTGTTAAAGTACCAGGTGTTAAAGTAATCGCATTAGCATATAGACTTTGGTTTAATTCTTTCTTCAGCTTTTGCTTGATGGTAACGAATCCAGGATCAATAGGCATTTTTTTACTTAATACAATTTTAGCAACATGAATATTAGATAAAATAATATTATAAATCAAAATAAAAATCAGAACAAAAAAACGAATAATTGTTCTGATTGTAAGTTTTGTTATTGCCTGCTGATTAAAGACTAAATCATAGTTAAAAAAAACCACCATTAAAGACGCAAGAAGACCAATAATAGCGACCTCTAAAGAAAATTCAAAGGATAAAATAAACCAAAAAACAAAGAGTAAAACAAATAAAACAAAAGCCCCATACCTTTTCTTCAAAATATCAACGCCCTTCCTAGTTGTTTATATTAAGTATATCTAAAAATAACCCTAAGTGTCAAGGTAAATCCATGTTTATTGGTTAATCATTTGTATAACATTTAAGAAATCTTGATGATCAAAAATTTTAGGGACAGGATACAGTGGATTTGCTTCTTTATAGGCTTTTTCAACAATTCCTAAGACATCTCCTTCTTTTATTAAACCCTTAAAACTAGAATCTATCATCAATTTATCTTTTAGTGATTCAATTGCTTCTATCACAGAAATAGACTTATCTTGTAAAGATAAATCGCTATCACCAAATACATCATCATAAATCTTAGCCATCTTTCTATCTATACTATGGTGGTAATATCTTAAAACATAAGGTAATATAACCGCGTTTGCGTAACCATGACCTAAATGATAATATGCGCTTAATTGATGAGCAATAGCATGAACATTTCCTACATAAGCCCTAGTAAAAGCTACGCCAGCTTGATAAGCAGCTACTTGCATTTTTCCAAGTGAATCAATATTTCCAGAATAAGCTTTTTCTAAATGATTAAAAATAATTTTTATAGCTGATAAAGCCATTTTCTTGGTTTTTCTTGTATTCGCTTTACCTAGATATGCTTCTATGGCATGAGTTAAAGCATCCATTCCAGTTTCAGCGATTAGCTTTGGAGGTAAAGACTCAACCACACTAAGATCAAGAATAGCATATTTTGGCATTAAAACCGGGTCCATGAGTGCACATTTTTCTTTAGTTCTAGGATTTGATACTACAGCTGCTAGGGTAGCTTCTGAACCAGTCCCTACAGTCGAAGGTATAGCTATCAACAAAGGAAGTTTTTTAAGAATCTTTAAAGTTCCCCTCATATTTTCTATACTTTTATTTGGTCTAACAACTCTAGCCCCTAATGCTTTTGCTAAATCTATCACTGAACCACCACCATAAGCAATGATTCCCTGGCATTGATTTTCTTTATATATAGATAAGGCTTCCTCAATCATAGGAATACTTGGATTGGGTAAAGTATCATTATACAAAGAATAATGAATTGATTCTGCTTTTAAGAGATCAGTGAACGCTTTAAATTTTGCAGTACCAGATAAATATTGATCACTAACTATCATCACCTTACTTTGGTGAGAGTTTTCCAAAATTTTTATAATATCCTTTAAATCATTAACAACAACAGGTTCTTTAAAAGAAATAAAAAACGACATCAAATACATTATTTTTTGATAGATCCTAAAAATAAGTTTTTTCATCATAACCACCTTTGTATTTATTATATAATAATCCTAGTCAAAATTTAAACGAATTTAAAAAACTCACCGCCATTAATGAACTGATGAGTTTTTTACTATTCAATGAAAATTCAATGATATCAAGATTGAGTCTATCTATAATAACTTCTTGATAGAAAAAAATTATCTTAATGCGCTTTAATCTTCCTTCAACTTAGCTTAAGTAATAATTATTTTCAGCCTTTATTAGTATTTATAATGATTGAATCTAAAAGATATAATAAAATTGGCAAAAACAATAGAACAAAGCCTAAACTTAATAAGGCTCCCCTACCAATTAATAAACCAATATCACTAACTACCTCAATATGAGAAAACAACATTTCGGTAAAACCTGCAGATGCTAAAACAATACCTGAAATCATGATTGGAATACTTGTTTTTCTTAAAGCCATAGCCATTGATTCACCTTTGTTCATATTTTGTCTATTTTCCATATATCGACTTGCATAAAGAACTGCATAATCAATCGTGGCGCCTAACTGTAAGGACATGACCACCAAATATCCAATGTATATAACCTGACGATCATTCATAACCAACAGGGACATATTAAACCATATAGCGGCTTCTATAACCAATATCAGTATAAAAGGTATCCATAACTTTCTAAATATTAGGAATAATACTATACCAATTAAAATAACACTGACCAACATGACAATAGGTGTATCAGCTAAAACAGTATCTTTGATTTCACCTGTAGAAGAAATCAAACCTAAAATATAATACTCATCATAATTTAAATCAACTTGCTTGTTAACATAATCATTAAAAACAAACATTGAATCATTCTCTTCTAAAATATCCGTCCACAAAGTTATCCTTGTAAAAGAATTTTGAACATACTGATATTTTATAGGCTCAGGTATCATATTTTCAGGAGTCATAGGATCAATCACTGTATATAAAGCGTCAATTTTTTCTACATGATCATTTTCACTTAAAGCCGCAATTAATGCTAGCTCTTGTTCCTTGCTTGAATCCTTAAGCAATATAGTAAGACTTTGATACTCAGGAAAATATTCTCTAATTTCATTCTTATCTTTACTTACCAAAGATTCTTGTCCTGCATAAGAACTTGAGCCATATAAAAAATCTGTTTTTGATTGAAAAATTAAACCAAAACTTAGAAGTACAAGAAACAAAAAAAGAAAAATATATCTAAATCTAATTAAATACTTACTAAATCCACCCAAATGAAACATCAAATGTCTATGTCTAAAGCGATCTATTAAAGAATTAAAAACTACAATGATGGCAGGCAAAATAATAATGACTGATAAGTAACTTAAGAAAATACCCTTCGATAACACCAAACCTATATCCAAGCCAATTCTATATCTCATCATCAATAAAGCTAAAAATCCAACCATGGTTGTGACAGCTGAAGCTGTTATGACTGGTAATGATTTCTTAAATGCCTTATTCACAGCCTCTAAAACTTCATATCCTTCGTCTCTTAGTTCATAATACCTATGGATAAAAAACAATGAATAATCCAATGAAATAGCCAGTTGCAAGGCAGAAGCAATCGTTAAAGTAATGAATGATATATTTGGCAATAAAGCATTGGTTCCTAGATTTACAATAACTCCTATCCCCAAAACAAACAAAACAATCAAAGGCTCTAACCAAGACTTAGAAGCAAAGAGAAGAATGACAAAACAAATAGGTAATATAATCAAAATAATTTTATAGACCTCTGCTTGAGCAATACTTCTTGACTCAATATTATTTAAAGCTTCTCCTCTCATATAAATGTCTTCATCTACCAATAATTGTCTAATTTCTATAATCGAGTCTTCCACATCTAAGTGATAAGCATCTTCAATAAAAACTAATGTCATTAAAGCATTATCTCCTTGATAAAAATTATTCTTAATCAAGGGGTCTATATCTTCATGATTTACTATATCCCCATAATTATCTAACCATACAACATCCAACACCCCTTCAACAGAAAGAACATCTTCTTTAATCTCATAAGCTTCACCAATAGATACATCTTTAATCATCAACTCAATGCTTGCATGGTTACCAAAAGTATCCTCAAGAACCAATAAGCCTTTTCTTGTTTCAGAATCTTTAGGTAAATATTCAGTCATATCATAATTGGTTTTTATTTGAAATGATAAAATCACAGATACAATTAAAATGACAAAGGTCAAGACCAAAATATACCATCTTGCATTATTCTTAATTAAAATTTTCAATTTAAACACCTCTTTTAAATATAAATTTAAAATATCTATTTAAATCATATATTTAAAAGCTTATAATAACAATATAAACCACGATTGAAACGTGATTTTAAAAGCAATTTAAAATAGAATTGGAGGATATCATGCAAAAAAACTTAGATATTAAAGAGAAAATAACCCAACAAGCAAAATATTTGCTTAAAACCCAAGGAGCTTTCACAATCAAAGAAATTGCTGATGCATGTTTTATTAATATAGCGGCTGTTAATTATCATTTTGGTTCTAAAGAAAATTTATTAAATATTGTTTTACAAGAAATTATAGATGAACTAAAATCACTCCTTACACATGCTATTGACGACTTACCAAAAGATTCAAACAATGAAAACACCATGGAATTTATATTAAATCTAACTTACTCTTTCGCTATTGAGAACATAGGCATCATCAACTACTTATTCTTGCAAAATGAATATCAAGGAGAAAATTCTCACATTCTAATCAAAGAATTCTTTAGTGATTCACCTTTTACTAGAGACATCTATAAAAAAATAGCTGAATCGACAAATACTCAAGATATTGAAACTTTAAGAGTGAAATATCTAGTCTTATTTTCAAGTTTCGCAATCCCTCTATTTATTCAAATTTTAGGAACCAAAAATAAAACGGATATATTATCTCTAAAAACACCAAGTTTTAGAAAAAAATATATCCATGAGTTAATTAAAATTCTTTATTAATTTTTAATATAAACGAAATTTTGATCTTTAGAATATTCGATAGAATAATGATAGCCATCAATGGTAATTGTTTTTATCGTCTCAATATCTTTAATTTGCCTTTTAATCATTTCATTTAAGAACTGACCTCTCGCTTTTTTGGCGTAATAAGAAAGGCTCCTTAATTTTCCATCATCTTTTCTCTGATAAAACTCAATATTAATCATTTTATCTTTATGATTTTTTATCATTTTAGAAAACTCATTCGAGGCTAAATTGATAATCCATTCTTGATCATTAAAATATTGTTCAATGGTCTTTTGCCAAAATTTATATAAATTAATATTATTAGGTTTCATGGTCATATCTAAGCGATATGGCCATATTTTTATATTCGGAGATAAAAGCCCATACATAGCTGATAAGATAAGCAAATTATTGTTCATATAATCCATTTGATTTTGATTGTAAGTCGATAATTCTAATTGTTCAAAAACTAGTCCAGAATACAAAGAAATAGACGTATACCGAGGATTATTTTCCCTAAAATTATGATACATTTGGTAAACTTCATCTGTTAGTTTTGAACTGGTTTTCATTATTTTTTTGATTTCTAATTTATTTAAATTTTTAAGTATTGATAACAATTGTAAAGACTTATCCCTATCAATTAATTTATCTTGACCATGACTTAGTCCACTTTCATTTTGCGTTTTGCTAGGAGAAATTATAATTTTCATAAGTATCCTTTCTAAGAATAAAGCGATATCTAAGATATCGCTTAATCTAAATCTAATTGATCTTGAAGCCAGAAATAATCAATCTCCAATATGGACTCATTGATTAATTGCCTATATAAGTACTCACCATATAAGGCTTCAGCGTCTGCTAAAGTAATTTCTGAAGTTTCATCATATATGATATATTCTTCATTTTCAGAATCAAAGAAAAAATCATCTGTTAAAATACTACCATTTGAAAAATATACAGCCCTTCTTTGATTGCTAAAAATATCTTTCCCAAAAATTAATTCATATTCTACTTCTAAATCAAATAAATTAGCCAGTGTTGGCATAATATCGATAGAAGCAAAAACTTGGTCAAACTCTTTATAATATAAGTCAGAATGATAAATCATCATCGGAACCCTTTGAAATCTTAAGTCACCTAAAATAGAAGATTCATCAGATTTTGATTCATCATACAAAGCGATTTCTTCACGATCAATTCCATAAGCATAATGGTCCCCAAATAACATAATCACAGTATCTTCTAAAAGACCTTGGTTTTCTAGAGTATCCATTAAATAACCCACTGCTAGGTCTAGTTCATAATTAGCTGCGTGATAGTATAAGAACTCATTATTCTCTGGTAACTGCATTTCTTCTTGTTCAAAAATATCCTTAATAATATCTAAATTCTTTTTAGCAATAGGATTGCTAGAGTCATAATCTAAGTGTCCCGAAACAGTTAGAATATATGAAAAGAACGGTTGAGGTTTCTCTAATAAAATATCTAATGATTTTTCCATTAACTCTAAATCACTTTGCCATATGTGATTAGTAATAACACCTTTAGGTTCCGGCAACATACCGAAATCAACAGCCCCATAATATTCATCATATCCTAAGGTTTTAGGATGGAATACAGACCTTGGATAAAAATAATCAGTATAATTATGGAATGAATATGTTCCATAAGATCTGCCACTTTCTAAAACTTTATTAGAAAAAATCCTAGGCAATGTGTAAGGAAAATAATTGTCTTGATAAGCTTCCATGGTTAAAGGTGAATTTCTACTGGTATAAAAGCCCGTTTGAGACATAAATTCAGTATCTGCAGTATTCCGATAATATAAAGGCGAATAGAAATTAGTGAAATTCCAACTGTTCTGTTGCATAGCATATATATTCGGTGTTAAAGCAGGGTCAATAGCAAAAGTATCAAATGACTCAGCCATTATTAAAATTAAATTCTTACCTTCAAAATAACCTTCATAGAATGGATTTTCAATACGATCTATTCTTTCTTCTCCATAAGAATGTATTTCTTCATAGATGGATAATTCATCTGGTTCTTCTTTAAATTTATTCATTATATCTCTTTGGAAATAAGTTATCATACCAAATTTATTGATGGTTTGGTAAGCACTTGGAACTTTATCATAAAAATCATAATCAGCATATATATATTCAGATTTACTATAGTTCTCAGGTTTTTTAGGTAGTGTATGAACCACAGTTGTAAATAAAAGCACCGCTACAACCAATACTTGTAAAAATTCAAATGTTGATTCATAAAAGAAATATTTTTTAGGGATTTCAACTTTCTTATACTTTATAGCAAAATAAGTAACCAAAGCAATGGGTACTAAATACATGATATGAACATAAGTTAAATTCTTAAATATCCTCGATGTAAAAGCAGTCGCTTTATGGGCATCTCCAGCGATATCAAAAGAGAAGAAAGAACTTAAAATTCGGTAATATATATCTTGAGAAAAATATAAAAGAGTAATTAAAATAATAGAGACTAATATAAAAGTCTTAAATATCTTTCTTGGTAAAAGTCTTACAAAAAGAAAAGCAAAAAAACTATAAGATGCCGTAAAAGCTATCACCTGAAATATATATTCACTTTTTAAACTTGTCACAGATAATTTAATGGTCATTTCTAAATATGCTAAAAAAATAAAAATCATCAAATAAAGGACAATTGAACATTTACGTTTTGTTTTTTTCATACAACACCCCTTGACTTATCATATTATACCAAAAAGCAAGTGAAAATTCATCTAAAAAAATAGAAGATATTGAAAATAATACTTATAAAGAATGAGTTAGCAAAAAGCTAACTCATGTCACTATCAAAATCAAATCCTAAAACTTCTTCTACAAAAATTCTAGCAATCAAAGGATCAAACTGAGAACCCGAACACCTTATTATTTCTCTAACAGCATCTTCTTGACTCATAGCTTTTCGATAGACACGATCTGAAGTCATTGCTTCATAAGCATCCGCTATAGCTATTATTCTAGAAAACAAAGGTATTTCTTCTTTTGATAATCCTCTTGGGTAACCTAGACCATTCCAATGTTCATGGTGTGTTAAGGCATATTCTGCTAAATTTGAGTACTTATCTGCAGCACGTAATATATTATAGCCATTTTCAGTATGTGTTTTAATGATTTCATAATCCTCTTTACTTAAAAAGCTTTTTTTATGCAAAATATGATCAGGAATTGAAATTTTACCTATGTCATGAAATAAACCTGCAATTTCTAATTCATTCAAATCATCAGTTTTAATATTCAGTTTTTGGCCAATAAGTCGGCAATAATGACTCACTCTGTCCGAATGAATTTTTTCTTCTTCAAATTTGTCAGTCAAAGTTTTTAAAATGGCTTTAATTGAGTTGTTTCTAATTGATTTACCTTCTGTCAACTTATTACGATACATTTGATTTTCAGCATTTTTCATTATCTCTTCAAAAGTTCTTACTTCATCAAGCTTAACTTCGTAGCCGACAGCTACAGATAATGGTATATTTTCGACAAACACCTGAGATAATTTTCTACCAATATTATCTTTAATCTTATCTAAGATAAGAACTTGAGTGTTCTTAAAAATAATCGCAAATTCATCGCCGCCTATTCGACAAACAATATCCTCTTTTTGTGTTTCTTCATTTAGAACTCTAGCAACCTCTTTTAAAGCTATATCACCTTTATCATGACCATAAGCATCATTTAGGATTTTCAATCCATTCAAATCGACCATCATAAGACCCAAAGGATAATAATTAGGGTGATCAAACTTCATAAAGGCTTCAACAAAATATCGGCGATTATAAATACCTGTTAAAAAATCATGAATACTTATGTACTCAATTTCTTTTTGTTTTTTGCATGGGTTCAGTAATATCTCTAGTGATTCCTACAGCACCAACAATATTTTTCGATTCATCAAAAATTGGCGAAATAGAAGATTCAAAAAATAAACTTAAGCCATCAATTTGATATTCCCAATCATAAACTCTATGTTTACCTTTTAATGCATCTTCGTAAATTTTATCTCTTTCTATACTTTTTTCACCAAATATTTCTACAACTGTCTTACCAAGAAAATCGCTTGCCTTCAACTGTAACAAATTTAAACCTCTACCAAAGATAGAAACATACCTTCTATCTTTATCTATCTCAAAAATAATATCTGTGGCAGACTCCATTAAGAGTCTAACCCTTTGGTTTTCTATAGATAGTTGGTGTTGAGCATCTTGTTTTTCTTGAAAAAACAAGTCTGTAGCTTCCAAAACCTTATTCAAGGCATTTCTAATATGGTCATAATCATCTTTATGTAATTTAGGCAGGCGATAGTCTATTGTTTTTGAAACATCGATTTGATCTATATCTCTTAACAATAAATCTAATGGCTTTCTAACCCTAAAATTATATATCAATAATACAATAACCGCTATAACTAACATAATAAGACCTAAAAAGACAAACATCCGAGATATAAAAATCAAACTTAAAGCAAATTCACTTTGAGGTAAGAAAACCAATAATTGGTAATTATTCGACTCAATTTCACCAACACTTAATACACCTTGTTCATCGCTAATATAAAAATCTTCATATGTACCTTGATCACGAACTGCTAGTAAATTCTCTTCAAAATTACTAACATCTTTTAACTCAATGATAGCTAAATCCATTCCTGGATATGCTAATAAGTGATTGTTAGAATCTAATAATATTGCGTACCCATTATCTCCTATTTCTTTTTCGGAAACAAAGGCAGCTATTGTTCTAATATCTATATCTACTGCCAAAACCCCAATTAAAGTATTTTGGTCATAGATTGCCTTAGCCGCTGTTACAATAACCCTATCCTTTGATGCATTGACAAAAGCTGGCGTAAAAATGGTGCCTTCCGAAGCAATGGCTGAACTATACCAAATTCTAGTCCTTAAATCAAAATCTGGCCCTGGAACAAAACCCGATGAATTAACCATAGATTTATCTGTCTTACCCAAGTAGATAGATGCTATGGATTCATATTTTTGATCTATAGTAACTAATAAATCTAATAATTCACCATCATTCGTATCTAGACTTAAATAAGATTCAAGGGTTTTAATGATCGTATCAATCTCAATAAATTCTTCATTTATTTCTTTGCAAGTATTTTCAAGTTCAACAAGCAAAACTTCTTTTTGCTTTTCTTCCACCAATTGATAAGACATAAAAAAGAAATATGAAAGGGTCGCAAAAGAAATAATGAGATAGATACTAGCCAATATCATTGGTTTTTTGATAAACTTCATAAATTTCTCCCTAACACAAAAATGTAGTTTTTTGATAAGATAATCATATCATTAAAAAAATAAAAATACAATTTATTAGGGGTTTAACATAGAAAAAACCCTATTAATTCAAGTATATAAGAATAAAAACTAAGAAATAATTTTTATTAATTGAAAAAAAGCAGATGCTTTTTACTGCATCCACTTTTCAAGAAAATCATCAATCAGTTATTATAATTATTAATATGATCCATGACTACTTTTGCTATTTCTATAGTAGACATATCTTTATAATCTTCATAAGGGATCGCTTTTAATATCGTTACTTTTCTTTTAGTTCTCTTAAAAGGGAAATTATCCCTAACCCTATCAAGCCCATCAATTCTAATAGGCAAAATATTTGCTTGAGATTTTAAAGCCAACTTAAAAGAACCTGCTTTCATTTTACTTACCGTTTCATCTTCCCTATATTTTACACTACCTTCAGGAAACACAATTAAGGCCATACCACTCTTTATCGTATCAATAGCAAAAGTCAAAGACTTCGCTGTATGTCTAATGTTCTTTCTATCAATAAAAAATGCCCTATAAGACCTTAAATATAAACTGATAAAAGGCAATCTAGAAATAGACAATTTTGGAGAAAATGTAATCGGCCTATTAAAAACCTGTAAGATTGGAAAGGCATCTGAATAAGATTTATGATTCGCGTAGACTACCAAAGGAACATCTTTTGGTATATTATCTTGACCCTTGTATTCTATATCTAAACCAAATATAAATTTATTAAGAAAAAAAGAAATGCTCCTTAATAAATAAGTTTTATATGGATGTGTCGGCTTTAGTATTAAGACAATAGGTATATGTAGATAATAAACCAACATCACTGATAAAAAACCCAATGGATAAGTTACTATCATCCATAAGGGAATAAACCAAATACTTACAAAATAAGATAAGCTTATTGTATAAAATAAATAAGTGATAAAAAAAATAGTTGTCGCCATAAATACCTCTTATTTATCTATTTTAACATAAGATAAATCAATATCCTTCAATCTTGATTGAAGAAAGAAAAAATAATGGTTTTATCCATTATTTATCACTCTTTATTTTATTTTTATGGATATACATCAATTCATCAGCTTCTTTAAGTAAATTAGTTAAATCAAATTCTTGGTTTATTTCACTCTCTTTAAAAGCAACAAGCCCATAAGCCAAAGAAGCAATTTCAGAGTGATCTTTAAACTTTTGATCAATATTCTCCATATAATTCATATATTCTTGATAACTACACTTATTGAATAAAATTAAAAACTTATCTCCGCCAAGTCTAAATATCGTTCCTTGCTCTTTAAGGATATTTTGGGTATCTTTAACAAAGCTACTTAATAATCAATCACCAGTATCATGACCAAACTGGTCATTAATAGCTTTAAAATGATTAAAATCGATTAAAACAAGGCCCATACTATTATCGGATTGAGAAGGCAAAACATTTTCTCTCATATAATTATAAAAATATCTTCTATTGTAAGAACCAGTCAAAGAATCTTCAATGGAAATTTTCTTTAATAATTGATTAAATTTCTTTAATTCTATATTTTGTTTTTCAATAATTCTTTGTGGATTTAATAACTCACTGTTTAGCTTTGATATCTCTATATAGGCTTTTTCATCATGTTTTAAGATATCTTTTTTAAGAGCTCGCATTTCATTAACTTGCTGGCTATTAATTTTTATAATTTTCTTTAGTAATTCATAAATAATTCATATAAAATTTCATATTATGGAAAAAAGCCAACTTAAGAGACAAATAGTCATTATTGCACAAAATTAAAATAGTATATAAAATAGACGAGATTTTCAAAAATAGTATCCTAATCTAAATATGCTTGTGATATAATATCATTACTAATAATGAAAGGTAAATACTAGAAAAGTATAAGGTTTTCCATGGAAAAAAAATTAGCAGAGAATATTAATAAGTTCCATCTAGTCACACGTGCTATTGGCTCTAGCATCTTTTATATCGGCTTCATAGTACTCATATTTTTGCCAATGAATCTTTTTGGAGAAGATATCTTTAAAACACTAGCACTCATATTATTAGGTTTTATTGTTATTATTTTACTGATCTTCAATTTCGTCATAACTCGATTTATTTATAAACTATATGGCTATGAGATCAATGAGAATTATCTTCTTATAAAGAAGGGTGTTTTATTTAGAAAAAATTCTTTCATTCCTATAAAAAGAATACAACATTTAGATAAATTTCAAGGTCCAATTCAAAGTCTATTTAAGATTACAACTCTTATTATATATACAGCTGGATCAAATGATTTTATTATGGGCATTCCAGAAGATGAAATAGACTTAGTTATTCAACAAATCAGAGAAAACCTTCAAGTTTATTTAGATTCTAAAGAGGTCATCATTGATGAATCCTAAATATCATATTGCCAAGAGAAAGTATATATATGATGTCCTTAAATCCATTTTTACTTCCTTTATAATATCTAGTTTTTCAATTGGTCTTCTCTATGAAAAAGCCGAGGAAGAACTTTTAGAACTAAGTACGAGTCAATCACTTGTCATAACAACTATATTTATAAGCACACTTATTGTTCAACTTATCCTATATTGGCTTATTTTAAGAAAGTATATTTTTTCTGACCAAGATCAATCTTTCTTAATTGAAAAAGGGCTATTTTTTAAAAGAAAAGTTAATATTCCATATAAAAACATTCATACTATCTCTATAAAGAGAAGGTTTAGGGATTTAATATTAGGCCTTTCTACCCTTCAATTTGATACTGGCACTACCACTACTATCGCTCCTGAAGGAAATATTGTTGTGGATAAGGCTTATGCACCTGTCTTAAAAAAGTTTATCGAAGAAAAAAGAAACAATAAAAATACTTCGCTACCATCACCAGTTGACTTTAAGCAAGATGAAGAAGAAAATCTAGAATATTTATATGAAGCTAAATGGACAAAACTATTATTAATGGGTCTTTTAAAACAAGGCTTCTTATTGGTTGCTTTACTTATAAGTGTCATTCTTTTTGGACTTGTGATGACAATTACGAAATTTGATCCAGAAATCAATCAAAGGAAACTTTTGATAATCTTAATCATCATATATTTCATAATTCTTATCTTGATTCTTATAATATTAATGCTTTATTATTTGTTTAAATTCTATCATTATCGATTAAATATTGAAGGTGATAGCATTAGCTATCGTTATGGTTTGTTCAATAAAGTAGAATTTAAACTAAGTAAAAAAAGAATTAATGCTATTCATATCAACCAATCTATTCTTTTTAGGTTCTTTGGTTATTATGAGCTTAGTGTTTCCGCATTAGGTATCGGTGATAATTTCGGTAATTCAGAAAATAAAATTGAAAGTAAATCACTCTTACTTATGGTGAAAAAGCATACAATGAATGAATTAATCAGTTTTTTAGACTATCCAGCTTTAGATGACTTCCAATTATTAAAACCTAAAAAATTTAGATTGCTTAATTTTATATATTTACCTATATTATTCTTATTAATCATCAACATACCAATCTATATTTTTCTTTCATTTCCTATCATTGATTTTATGGTTCCAGTAATCATGAATATTCTTTTGTCGGTTCTTTATATTATTGGTTTATTCTTATGGATGAATAACCATATTATTGGAAAAAATAAGAATACTTACTTTCTTCAAAAAGGAGCTTTCACTTTGAAAAAAACAATGATAAAAAAGACTAGAATCCAGATGATAACTTACCAACAAAATCCTCTACTTCTAATTGAAAGCATTGGAAATATTAGAATCTCATATAAGGCTTTAGGCGCAAACATTTGTATGAGAAATTTTGAATCAAGTGACTATTTATTACTGAAAGAATCTTTACTTACTGAGAAGATATCATACAAAACGGACCAATAATGTCCGTTTTTTTTATCCTTATTCTTCTTTTTTAATTCAAGACCAAATCAGTTATATCGATGTATAAATTATTTTATTTTTTTAATAATCATGTAACTTGGTGTAAAATATATGTAGGATACCTTACAGATATTTAAATATAGAAAATGAAGTGCTAGACTATTAGTGACTTCAAAAGGAGCGTCTCATGTTTAAATTGAAAGTCAAAGATAATAAACACCAAAACATCAAAGAGCAATTGAAGTTAAAAGAATCACCAAACTATTCTTACGTTATTACAGACGATAAGAATCTTGTGGAAGAAGACAAAATCAATATAGTCTTTAACCACAATCACATCCTTGAAATGAATAAAGTATTAGATTTACTTGTCAAGGGTCAAGATCTTTATATCAATGGTTACAATCAATTTGGTGAAAAAAGAGTTGAATGCCGAAATATCCATTACATTATTTCCCAACAAGATGATGTTTTTGCAGTTCTATCTCAAACTAAACTCATTGTAAAAATGAAGCTCTATGAGTTAGAGGAACTATTATTGGACAAACAATTTATACGTGTCAGTAAATATTGCTTAGTTAACATTGGAAAAATCAACTACATTCGCTCTCTTTTAAATTCTAAACTAGAATTACAAATGGACAATGGTGATCTTTGTGAAGTCAATCGCTATTATTTAAAAGAGTTTAAGGAAGCCCTTAAACTATAAGGAGGTATCTTATGTCAATTATCTTTGAAAATCTATATTTATTTATTGCTGGAATCTTATCCCTTACTTTTCTAATTCTTATGATGGTCAAAGTCGTAAGAGAATTTTACTTTAACAAATTATTAAAAGAAAAACATAGTCAAATGCGTATATCTGGTGTTAATCGTTCTTTTTCCAAAAGAATGGGTCTTTTAACCACCACAGCTTTTGCGCCAATCTTGATCTTTGTATTGATTGTGGCTCTTAGTGTAAATCCACCAAGCATTCCAAGTGGTAATTTACAAGAAATTCGTAGTTCTAATGATATTTTAGAAATTTATAATGAGTATCAAGAACTCACAGGTTCTTTCTATGAAAATCGTGATGATATCTTTCTTGAAGATGCTGCTGCAGAAAGTCCTGAAAACGAACAAGGTTCTGATGATTACTCTGAAACCAATGTACAAGTTCAAGGGGTTGATGAAATGGATAATGTCATCACTGATGGCAAATATATCTATCAAATGCGAAACAACCAAGTATTAATTACCCTTGCATATACCTTTTCTCAAGAATCAAATGTTCTTTCAAACTATAAAATCATTGAATATATTGATGAAGAAACATCTTGCCCTAGTGGTATGTATGTGACAGGTCTTTATGTAGATGATAATTATTTAGTTGTGGTTGGGTCTGAATATCAATATTACTGTAATCCTATTAAAAATGGTGAGGATTCTACACTAGATGTCTACTACTATGATTACTGGTATGGCTACAACAATAATGTCAAAATCTATGTATATGACAAAAATGATGATTTTGCTTTAACCGGTGAATATGATTTGTCAGGTAATCTTATCGGAACTCGTAAAATTGATGATAAAATCTATGTTGTAACCAATTCTTGGCTACCTTTGAATAATGAAGATATAGTCATTGATGATTACTTACCAACTTATTCTATCAATGAAGAATCAAATGTTGCAAAATATGAAGATATTTCTTATGTTAAAGGTATCGCTCCTAATTCATTCACAAGTTTTTTTGCTATAGATTTAGCTAATGAAAGTATTGATTTGGAAGTAGTATTAGGTGATAGTGGCTATAATTTATATGTCTCTCACAACAATATTTATTTAGTAGGAAATATATATTATTATCCAGCTGAAGACCAAGATGAGTCTACCGAGACTATAAATTATTATCAACCTAAAACGGCTATTCAAAAAATTTCAATCAATGATGCAAATCTTGAATACTCTAACACTGGTATCGTTCCAGGTTACACTTTAAATCAATTCTCAATGGATGAATCAGATGGTTACTTAAGAATCGCCACAACCACTGGTTGGTGGGGTGAAGATATTAACAATCGTCTATTTATTCTTGACGAAAACCTTGATGAAGTTTCAAGACTTGAAAATCTTGGTAAACCAAGAGAAACTATTCGAAGTGTACGTTTTGTTGGTGACTATGGATACATCGTAACCTTTGAACAAACAGATCCTTTCTATGTCATTAACTTAAGCGATCCTGAAAACCCTCTTATAGAAGGCGAACTAGAAATTCCTGGATTCAGCACTTACTTGCAAACCCTTAACAATCAATTTATGTTAGGGATTGGTTTCGGAGATTCAAATGGTGGAACTAATGGATTAAAGATATCCATTTATGATATATCTGATAAGACAAATCCTCAAGTATTCGATGAAGTTATATTTGATTACGCAGACTTTGGATGGGGTTGGTCTTCTGCAACTTACAATCATAAAGATTTACTTGTCTCTTTATCTAAAGGTATTATTGCTTTACCATTCTCAACTTATGATTGGAGTCAAGAATCAGGTTATGTTTATAATAGTGGTATCTTAGTATATCACTTTGATGAAATCAATGGACTAAGTAAATCTGGTTTTATAACCCATGATCAAAACTCTGATGAAGAAGTATATGTCTACAAAATTAAATTTATTGACCAATACTTCTATACCATTTCATCTCAGTATATAAAGGCTTCTTTAATTAGCCAACCAGAAACCATATTGAATTCAGTGACATTACCATCTTATGAAAATCCTATCTACCAAGATTAACATATAATCCCCTTTACCATACACAAAAAAACATACCCATTAAATTAAATGTGGTATGTTTTTTTGTATTATTTTATTGAAATCAATGAATGTAGAAATTATTTATATTTTTTCTTATTTTCATACATATTAGAATCAGCCAACTTAATTCCTTCATAGATATCTAAATCAGTTTTTTCCACATATACATAACCATAAGCCAATGATAATGGACATTCCTCACTATATGTTTGACTAATATCTCGGATGATATTCTTATGAATTTCTTCTAATAAAACTTTATTCTTCGAATGAACGAAAACTAAAAATTCATCTCCACCTATTCTAAAAAAATAATCACTGTCTATATTTTTTCTAATTATTTCAGCTGCTTTTTTAATGATATAATCACCTTTAGAATGACCATAGTTGTCATTTACACTTTTTAGATCATTAATATCCATAGATATAATACCTAAGGGATAAAAAGATGCATCTATGATTTCATTAACAACTTTTTCTAAGTAATATCGATTATAAAAATCAGTGAGATAATCATGATAACTTAAATACTCAATCTTCTTCTTATTTTCTAGTTCTTTAGTAACATCTCTAAAAACAATAACTATGCCTGTTACTTGGTTTTCATCATCAAAAATAGGCGCAACTGAATCATCTATTTGCATGTATGAAGAAAATTTTGTATTAAGGGTGATGTCATGAATTTCTAAGGGTTTTTTCTCTTTAACAACCTTACTAATGATATCTTCTAACTTAGTAAAATGCTTATTTCTATAAATATCAAAAATAGAACTTAGTGGTTTCCCTAAAGCTTCCTTTTGCTTAAAACCAATTAATTTTTCAGCTGCCTTATTTATATTAGTAATCACTCCTAAGATATCAGTCACTATGATACCATCCCCAACTGACATAAGAGTTGCTTCATAATGTTTTTTTTGATTGATTAAATCTTTTTTTATTTGAACTTCACTAGTAATATCTCGACCAGATACATAAAAAAATTCACCATAGGGAATTGCTTTCCATTCAATATAATGGTATTGACCATCTATAGAACGGTATCTATTGATATAATCAGCTATTTCCTTTTTTTTATGGATAACATTATCAATAATTGACTTAGTCATTTTTATATCATCTTCATGAAGAAATTCAATAATTGGTCTGCTTTTTAATTCTTCAATAGAATATCCTAATAAATCTACCCAAGATTGGTTTATCCTATAGAAAAAACCTTTTGAATCAACGATGGCTAGTAAATCTAAAGAAACTTCAAAAAATACATCTAATTCTTTTACTTGAGCTTGTAATTGTTGGTTTATACTAACATAGTCTGAGATATCTCTAGCTATACCTGCATAGCCTATAATTATTCCGTTTTCAAAGATTGGTGATGCACTCGTTTGATAATATCTCCATGGTCCATCAAGGTGTTTTAAACGGAATTTTGTAAGTTCTTGATGTTGACTAGAATTTTTTATATTAGAAAAAAAGTCTTCAAGCATATGGATATCTTCAGGATGAACAAAGGCTTTAAAAGAATGATTTAAAACTTGATGAAGTGGATGTTTTAAATTTTTAGTCCAAGCTGGAGACAAGTAGGTAAAATTCCCTTGTAAGTCCATTCTATAAATAATATCTTTGGTATTTTCAATGATTTGCTTTAGAAAAATTTCGTTATACTTATACTTTAATTGCAATTCTTTATTATCATTTATATCAATGTGAGTTCCAATAGCAATCATTGGTTGCCCATTACTTGACCATTCAACTACCTTACCACTATCTAAAATCCACACCCAAGAACCATTTTTGTGTTTCATTCTTACTTCTACCGAATAAAAATCAGTTTCATGATTAATCAGCTTATTTAAGGCATCTTCTGATATTTTTAGATCTTCGGGATGAACTAAATTAATCCAAGTATCAATAGTAAACGGTTCTAGTTCATCTTTACTATAACCAATAATTTCAAGCCACCTTTGATTAACCATAATATCTCTGCTTTGAATGTTCCATACCCAAGAACCTGCATTCATAGCATCGACCATAATATTTAATTGTTCTGAACTATGAATATATTCTCTCCACATATAGACACCACCATACTTATTTTATGACTAAAAGCAAACAAAATTCAATTATATTATACGCCTAAGCACATTTTACTGCAATATGCATGGATATTTTTGTCTAATATTTATTGTATAAACTCTATTAAGTAATTATGTGAACTCCATTTTCTCAAGTACTTTTTCTGCTTTATAAAACATATTGTATCGGTGGTAGTCTATTTAATAAAGAAAAAAGCATCAGATCATTAATCTAATGCTAGTCTTTTAGTTTTTTATTAGCTACTTTTTTTTATAATTATTACAACTTTTCTTAATTATTTAGCGCATTGATGATTGCTGCTTCAAGAGTATCTTGTTGAGAGGCAGTCAGTTCATTTGATGTTCTAATGACTAATGTTCCTAAGGCAACATGTGATCCACTAGCAAATATGGTTCCATCAAAGGCACTTAAATAGTCATTTCTTTTTTTAGCATCTTCTGCATTGGCATAGACTTCTATACTTCCGCCACCATCAGTTCCTGCTTCTAATGCGCTTGTTTCAGTATTACCTTCTACAAGATCATATAAGAAAAATAAAGCTCCCGTATAAGAACCATCTTTACCAAGATTCCCATTTGGATCATTTTCTTCAGTCACAATTTCAATCAAACTAATATGGTCTATTGATGAAATCGCATTGCGGACATCTTCTATTGCCGGATTATTAATAAGCGATTTTTCTGTTCCATCATCAGTACATCCCATAATAAGGCTTGATAACATTGTTAACAATAATAAATAAAAAATATTTTTCTTTAAAACATAAGCCATAATTTTTTCCTCTTTATCTTTCTATAATATAAGTCTTTTGGTCAATTGAATATTCAATTCTATATCAAAGCTATAAAATGATTATAATATAAGTCTATCAATCTAACAATAGAAATTTTCATCGCCAATAAAAAAACCTCCAAAGTATTGGACAATAACTAATCTACTCATAATCATTAAGATTACTTTCTTTTTTTTAGTGTCTACTTAAGAGGTATCATATCAATTTATTTTGGGTCTACTTTTGAGGGTTTGTTTCAAGATTGCTAATTTTATGTTTATAAGCAGGTGAGTCTTATGTGATAAGAATCTTGAAAGCATATCTAAAATAAAACTATATAATAATTAATTAATATTCAAAATGGAAGAATTATTTAAAAATTATTCATATTTTGCTTTTATATATTGTTCCCAATCATTTACGATCTCTTCCCAAGTTTTATTTGTTAAATCAGTGATAATAGATCTATTAGAAAAAGCGAGTTTGTAAGTTTCTTCACCATAAGTTTCAATAAAGTAATTATTTAAAGAAATATATAAAAATGTATGTTTAAATGGTCTATCCTTCTGAAAAACGTCATCGTATGATTCTGATAAATAGACATACATATCATAGAGTTCATTTCGGTCTTTCTCAAAATCAATTTCTCTATCATATATTTCTCCAAACATAGTAACCGCATTTTCCGGCTTATTAATTGAACCATTAAGTATTCTTGCATCTAAAATCAAATACTCATAATACTTTTTTTGATAATAAAAATCTTCTGAATAAAAACAAGCTACACCTTCTCTTAGCCATTCATCATTTCTTGTATCATAATCCATATAAGCATATGTAATATAGTGGATATATTCATGGCTAAAACTGCGTACTGATCTTAGAAATATATGGCCACCCCTATTATAATAACTATTATCAACCTCTTCTATATATATTTTTAAGTCTTTATATTCTACTGTACTATCCTTTAAAATATTATCTATTCTTGTCATTTCATTTTCAAATAGAATTATATTTTCTTTTAAACTCTTGTATGACTCAAACATAAAATCACCAAACAAACGTGTCTCAGTTCGACTACCATATGATTCATGCAAGAACCATGTTGCACGACTGGTATACCACTTTACATGATAATTTAAAGGATTTCTGTCAAAAAATATTGGATACTCATTCATAGCGATTTCATAAGCAAAACCATTGGTTCTTATATACCTATTAAGTCTTACATTATATTCGCTTTCAAATTGATTATAATCACTGATATTTAAAAGTTCATCAAAACTTTTAATCCCTTCATTTTCAATGATATATCTAGCAAAATGCTGAGCGAAATCTTCCACATTTTCTAACAAATAACCAGAAGTATATGATTCATCTAATGTGGGAAAAGTCAAATCCATTAAATCTTCTCTCTCTTCCATTAGAAAATATGAAATCACACTTTTATCTGTACGATTTTCTTCTTCAATATAGCTTAAATCAACAGATATATAAGAAGCTAAACCATAAATCAGTCCATAATTTGCACTTGTTGAATAAAGGCCTAATAATGTATGAAAAACAGTATCAAATGAATTAATATGATCAATATTTAAATATACATGATTATTATAAGAATTTAAATAATTAATATTATCTATAGATACATTATAAGTAATTTCCTTATCTTCTGTAATACCTCTAATTAATAAATAATCAACGATGACTTCAATATTATCTATGACATCTTCTTTAACAATATTGTCCTCTTCATCGAAAATATAAACAGCATTCATATCTTTTGATAACTCAATCAACTCAGAATCTATACAGGATCCATTTACTATTTCTTCATCATCAAGACATTCGATATCAAGATATTCAGTTGATGGATATTCAGTAAAAGGATAATCAGTATTAGGGGTTTCAGTTGATGGATATTCAGTTAAAGGAAGGTCGGTATCAAGATTTTCAGTTAATGGATATCTATCATTACATGATGTTAGTAAGAAAATACTAATTAATATTATTAAAAAAAATTTGATTTTGGATATCAGCATAAAAATCACTCCATTTTAAACTTACACCAACATTATACAAGACGTAAAGAGAAAAATAAACTCAATCACCTATATTAACAAAAAAAGTTAGCAATTAAGCTAACTAATAAATTTAAGCTGGTGACACGTACAGGATTCGAACCTTTGAATGCATGCGTGAAAGGCATGCAATATAATATAGAATAAATGCCAAATATAGGCTAAATATCGCTATGGCATTAAATTTGACCCCTATTTTAACCCCATAGATTTTTGATAAAAACCTTTCTTAACCAAATTATATACTATTCTAAAAGAAAGTCTTCGATATTCTTATGTATGATGCCACTTTGTGAAAAATCTATTTTATCCATAGACAATACATATTTTTCAAAGTTGTCTTTTATATGCTCATATACGCCAAATTCTCTGTTTCTGGTTTTATCAGTTTCTAATAAGTAACTCACTTGGTAATATTTGATATTTTTTCCTTTTTTTGCAACAAAATCAATTTCTTGTTCATTAACTTTTCCGATGTAAACTGTGTATCCTCTTCGTAAGAGTTCAACGTATACCATATTTTCTAATATCATTTCGATGACTTTTTCATTATTTCCGACGATGGCTTCTCTGATTCCATGATCGGCTATGTAATATTTTTCTTCAGTTTTAAGTACTAATTTACCCATTAAATCATTTCTTCTTACTTTATAAATTAAAAAGGCATTTCTAATAACTTTTAAATAATTTAATATAGTATCCACTGAAACAGAAATTCTTTGGGACTTAAAATATTTAGATATAGAAAGTGCTGAAAAGGTTTTACCTGTATTATTAAAAACATATTCTATTAACTTTTCTAAAACAGTTGAATTTCTTATCTTGTTTCTATGAATAACATCTTGTAATACAGCTGAATTAAATGAGTCTCTTAGAACGTTCATTGATATTTCATAATCATAATCAAAAGCTGCAATCGAAGGCATACCACCATATGTAATATAATCGTTTAAACTTGCATTAGGTTTAAGTTGTCTAAACTCCTTAAAGGAAAAAGGATGAACTAAGATTTCAATATATCTTCCAGCTAAATAAGTTGATAAATCTGATGATAATAAATCTGCATTAGAGCCTGTAACATATATATCAAACTGATCCATTGTGTGAAAACCATTCACTGCTTTCTCCCAATCTTTAACCCTTCCAACTTCATCAAGAAAGACATACAAGTTTCCTTGCTTGCCTTCACTCCAAGAGATAACTCTATCAGATAAATCTTTGTAATCTTGTATATCAAAATGCTCTGGTAATTCAAAATTTAATTTTAGTATATGTTCTTTCTTAACATTGCTTTCCAATAACTCATTAATAAATAAATCCAATAAAACTGATTTACCAACCCTACGTAAACCAGTTAATATTTTAATGATCGGTTTATCTTTATAATTATTTAATATATTAAGATATCTAATTCTTTTTATCATCATACCACCTCTATTTAGATTATAATCGAAACAAATAGAAAAATCAATAAAAATTTAGATTATAATCGAAATTAATGTCGTCAAAAATAAAAAAAGTTAGCATTATTGCTAACTTATATGTTTATGCTGGTGACCCGTACGGGATTCGAACCCGTGAATGCATGCGTGAAAGGCATGTGAGTTAACCGTTTCTCCAACGGGCCATATTAATGGCGCCCCAACTAGGACTTGAACCTAGGACCCCATGATTAACAGTCATGTGCTCTGACCAACTGAGCTATTGAGGCAAAGGTTAGAAAGATAGCCTGGCAACGACCTAGTCTTGCGCAAGATGCACTACATTCGGCGCTGAAACGCTTAACTACTGTGTTCGGGATGGGAACAGGTGTGTCCGTTTCGCTAAAGTCACCAGACCTTCTTTCAAAACTGAATAAATTGTATTATGCAAAGTTAAGTCCTCGATCTATTAGTACTAGTCAGCTAAACATATCACTATGCGTACACCTCTAGCCTATCAACCTCATCATCTATAAGGGATCTTACTTTTCAAAAAATGGGAAATCTAATCTTAAGGGGGGCTTCACGCTTAGATGCTTTCAGCGTTTATCCCTGCCACTCTTAGCTACCCAGCTATAGCCTTGGCAGACTAACTGGTGCACCATTGGAGTGTCCATTCCGGTCCTCTCGTACTAGGAACAGCTCCTTTCAAATTTCCAACGCCCGCGACAGATAGGGACCGAACTGTCTCACGACGTTCTGAACCCAGCTCACGTACCACTTTAATGGGCGAACAGCCCAACCCTTGGAACCTACTCCAGCTCCAGGATGTGATGAGCCGACATCGAGGTGCCAAACAGCTTCGTCGATGTGTACTCTTGGAAGCTATCAGCCTGTTATCCCCAGGGTAACTTTTATCCGTTGATTGACATCCCTTCCATACGGGATTGCCAGTTCACTATGACCGACTTTCGTCTCTGCTCGACATGTACGTCTCGCAGTCAAGCTCGTTTCTGCCATTACACTCTTCGAATGATTCCCGACCATTCTGAACGAACCTTTGTGCGCCTCCGTTACTCTTTGGGAGGCGACCGCCCCAGTCAAACTGTCCATCAGACACTGTCCCCCAGATTACACATCTGCAGGTTAGATATCCAATAACCAAAGGGTGGTATTCCAACGGCGACTCCATCGAAACTAGCGTCCCGACTTCTTCGTCTCCCACCTATCCTCTACATTGGTTACCGAATATCAATATCAAATTACAGTAAAGCTCCATGGGGTCTTTCCGTCTAGTCGCGGGTAACCTGCATCTTCACAGGTACTAAAATTTCACCGAGTCCCTTGTTGAGACAGTACCCAAGTCATTACACCATTCGTGCGGGACAGAACTTACCTGTCAAGGAATTTCGCTACCTTAGGACCGTTATAGTTACGGCCGCCGTTCACTGGGGCTTCAATTCAGACCTTTGCTTACGCTAAGTCTTCCTTTTAACCTTCCAGCACTGGGCAGGTGTCAGCTCCTATACTTCATCTTGCGATTTAGCAGAAACCTGTGTTTTTGGTAAACAGTTGCTTGGGCCGCTTCTCTGCGGCTTTAATTTCTTAAAGCTCCCCTTCTCGCGAACTTACGGGGTCATTTTGCCGAGTTCCTTAACAAGGGTTATCTCGCGCGTCGTTAGATTCTCTCCTCGTCCACCTGTGTCGGTTTGCGGTACAGGTACTTATTGAATTAGCGATAGAAACTTTTCTTGGAAGCATAGATTCATCTGACTTGCGTCATCAGTGATCAGGATATCTGTGCGGCGGATTTGCCTACCACACTCCCTCTCAGCCTTAAACCAACATCCTCTCGCTGGCTCAGATTATCTTTCTCCGTCATTCCTTCTCTCCAATAAGTAGTACAGGAATATCAACCTGTTATCCATCAGCTACGCTTTTCAGCCTCACCTTAGGACCTGACTAACCCAGGGCGGACGAACCTTCCCCTGGAAACCTTGGACTTTTGACGGATGGGATTCTCACCCATCTTTTCGTTACTCATACCGGCATTCTCACTTCTAAACGCTCCACCACTCCTCACGGTATAGCTTCGATGCATTTAGAACGCTCACCTACCAACCCACACTTTATGTGCGTGTTCCGCAGTTTCGGTATTATGCTTAGCCCCGGTACATCTTCGGCGCAGATCTATTCGACTAGTGAGCTGTTACGCACTCTTTAAAGGATGGCTGCTTCTAAGCCAACCTCCTAGCTGTCTATACGAATCCACTTCCTTTCCCACTTAGCATAAATTTCGGGACCTTAACTGGCGGTCTGGGCTGTTTCCCTCTCGACTATGGACCTTATCACCCACAGTCTAACTGCCAAGCATATATATCGGTATTCAGAGTTTGATTGCATTCAGTACCACGAGATGTGGCCATTATACATTCAGTGCTTTACCCCCGATACACTCTATCTTGACGCTAGCCCTAAAGCTATTTCGGAGAGAACCAGCTATCTCCAAGTTCGATTGGAATTTCTCCCTAGACACAGGTCATCCGGGCCCTTTTCAACGGACTACGGTTCGGTCCTCCATTGCGGGTTAACGCAACTTCAACCTGCCCATACCTAGCTCGCACGGTTTCGGGTCTATAACATCATACTCTCGCTCTTTTCAGACTCGCTTTCGCTATGGCTCCGTTTCTTCAACTTAACCTTGCATGCAATCGTAACTCGCCGGTCCGTTCTACAAAAAGTACGCCATCACCCATTAACGGGCTCTGACTGCTTGTAAGCGCACGGTTTCAGGTACTATTTCACTCCCCTCTCGGGGTGCTTTTCACCTTTCCCTCACGGTACTGGTTCACTATCGGTCACTAGGGAGTATTTAGCCTTGGGAGATGGTCCTCCGTTCTTCCGACAAGATTCCACGTGTCTCGCCGTACTCTTCTCTATCCCAAGTCCACACTATTTCGTCTACAGGAGTTTCACCTTCTTTGCTTCGCTTTTCCAATACACTTCGACTATAATATGGTTTTTTAACTCATTAGATAGATGGGCTCTTTCCGTTTCGCTCGCCGCTACTCAGGAAATCGAATTTTCTTTCTCTTCCTACAGGTAATGAGATGTTTCAGTTCCCTGCGTTCCTCACTCTTACGAGTGTGACAGTCTTCTACTGCCGGGTTCCCCCATTCGGATATCGACGGATCTCTGCTTACTTACAACTCCCCGTCGCTTTTCGTAGTTCGTCACGTCCTTCATCGGCTCCTAGTGCCAAGGCATTCACCTTATGCTCTTATTTCCTTAACTTTGCTACAATTTATTCACTTTTCAAAGATCTTTCTAAAATTTTTTTAAAAATTCGCGTCGCAAGGACTTTTTTTAAAGTCCGATAGACATTTTTTTATGAACTTTCTTTAGAAAGTTCTCTTTCTATGAACTTCATTTATTGAAGTTCTCTTTCTATGAACTTTCTTTAGAAAGTTCTCTTTCAAGAAACATAGTCCCTGAAAACCAAACATATACGATACTCAAAACGCTTTCTCCTTAGAAAGGAGGTGATCCAGCCGCACCTTCCGATACGGCTACCTTGTTACGACTTCACCCCAATCATCTGTCCCACCTTCGGCGGCTGGCTCCATAAAGGTTACCTCACCGACTTCGGGTGTTACAAACTCTCGTGGTGTGACGGGCGGTGTGTACAAGACCCGGGAACGTATTCACCGTGGCGTGCTGATCCACGATTACTAGCGATTCCGGCTTCATGCAGGCGAGTTGCAGCCTGCAATCCGAACTGAGACTAATTTTATGAGTTTCGCTCCATCTCGCGACTTCGCTGCTCTTTGTTCTTAGCCATTGTAGCACGTGTGTAGCCCAAGTCATAAGGGGCATGCTGATTTGACGTCATCCCCACCTTCCTCCGGTTTGTCACCGGCAGTCTCATTAGAGTGCCCAACTGAATGCTGGCAACTAATAATAGGGGTTGCGCTCGTTGCGGGACTTAACCCAACATCTCACGACACGAGCTGACGACAACCATGCACCACCTGTCACTTTGTCCCCGAAGGGAAAGCCCTATCTCTAGGGTGGTCAAAGGATGTCAAGACTTGGTAAGGTTCTTCGCGTTGCTTCGAATTAAACCACATGCTCCACCGCTTGTGCGGGTCCCCGTCAATTCCTTTGAGTTTCAACCTTGCGGTCGTACTCCCCAGGCGGAGTGCTTAATGCGTTAACTGCGGCACTGAAGGGCGGAAACCCTCCAACACCTAGCACTCATCGTTTACGGCGTGGACTACCAGGGTATCTAATCCTGTTTGCTCCCCACGCTTTCGAGCCTCAGTGTCAGTAACAGACCAGAATGTCGCCTTCGCCACTGGTGTTCTTCCATATATCTACGCATTCCACCGCTACACATGGAGTTCCACATTCCTCTTCTGTACTCAAGTTTCCCAGTTTCATTCGCCTTACTCAGTTGGGCTGAGATCTTTTACAAATGACTTAACATTCCGCCTACGCGCCCTTTACGCCCAATAAATCCGGACAACGCTTGCCACCTACGTATTACCGCGGCTGCTGGCACGTAGTTAGCCGTGGCTTCCTCATTCGGTACCGTCAATACTAAATCATTTCCTATTTAGCACTTTCTTTCCAAATAACAGAACTTTACGACCCGAAGGCCTTCTTCACTCACGCGGCATTGCTCCGTCAGGCTTTCGCCCATTGCGGAAGATTCCCTACTGCTGCCTCCCGTAGGAGTTTGGGCCGTGTCTCAGTCCCAATGTGGCCGATCACCCTCTCAGGTCGGCTATGCATCATCGTCTTGGTAGGCCGTTACCCCACCAACTAACTAATGCGACGCAGTCCCATCCAAAAGCATAGCCCGAAAGCTACCTTTAAAACTATCAACTTCTGTCAATAGCTCCTATCCAATATTAGCCGACGTTTCCATCGGTTATCCTCGTCTAATGGGTTGGTTACCTACGTGTTACTCACCCGTTCGCCACTCACTAGTAAACTAGTGCGTTCGACTTGCATGTATTAGGCATGCCGCCAGCGTTCATCCTGAGCCAGGATCAAACTCTCCATATTTTATTATATAAATTGTTTATTTAGCTCATTATTTTTTTACTCTTTGACGTTTTTTAAACTTGTCTTGTTTTTCTGTCGTTTTTCGTTCGTATATGTTCAGTTTTCAAAGACCATTTTCTTTACACGTCAGTGTGACGCGCTTATATATTCTATCATAGCGAATATTTAAAGTCAATCATTTTTGACCAGTTTTTTTAACTTTTTTTTATCCTATCCAACAAACCATCAAAACAGCAGCAAATAGGTGTAAAAGCCTTGTACTTCTTCATATTCGTGATATCTATTTTAATATAAAAGCGAAATTATTTCAAGCCAAATAATCTCAAAATATCATGATAAGTTACATAAATCATTAATCCAAGTAATAAAAAGAATACCGCAGTATGTAACAAGTTCTCAACTTTTTGATTTGGCTTTCTTTTGGTTATGGCTTCATAACCAATAAATACAATTCTCCCACCATCAAGAGCCGGTATCGGAAGTAGATTTAATATACCTAAGTTAACTGAAAGTAAAGCAATAAATGAAAAAAGAGCAATTAAACCTTGAGATGATGCTTGTCTAACCAAAGAGAAGATACCAACAAAACCAGATAAATCTCTTATTCCAACTTCATCAGAAGCAAACAATAACCTTAAAGTTGAGAAAATAGAAGTACCGGCACCAAGAAAATTAGATGAAGCTGTTCCAAAAGAACCAAAAAAACTAAACTTCGTAGAAGATTCAATCCCTAGTCGCTTAAAATAAATATCATAGCCTTGTGTTTCTAAAACTTCTTGGCTATAAGCCTTATAAGTGAAAGTAAGACTTTGTCCATCCCTTTCAACCACGATAGTTGTTGGATTTTCTTCGCTACTTCCATCAGCATAATTTTCAGCAAAAACAATTAAATCATCTAAAGTATTAAATGTTTGTCCATCAATACTAATAACTTTATCCCCTGACATTAATTCAGTATTGATATACAAGGGTTGACTTATGATTAAAGATTCTGATTTTCCATCTATAGAAAAACCTAAATTAAAGAAGAAATGCATAGGTTGAATCGTTTTAACTAATTCTTGACCATTCCTTTCGATGACAAATACATATTCATTAACCCCTAAACTTAATTGTTCTACAACTGAATTTTCACCTTCAACCCATGAGTCGACATTTACGCCATTGATTGAAATTATCTTATCACCTTCATAAAGAACTTGATCCGCTGGCAAGTTTTCTGATATACCACCAATCACAGTGCTTTCTTTATCAGCAACCCCGGCAAATAAACCTATCACTAAATAAATAAGAAAAGCTAAAACAAAATTCATTAAAGGTCCACCAAAGGTAGTTAAAAAACGATTACCTTTAGATTTATCATTAAATCTTCTACCCTTAGGAGCGATTTGCATTTCATCCTTGGGATAAACATACATGGCTTTTTCATTAACCTTAAGGCCGTTAATGTTTAAATTATCAACATCTGATAAATCAAAATCCTCAACAAGCGTTTCAATCATCTCAGGATATCTTTTATCTTTTATATTCAATACTATTTTGCTGATATTTTGTTTATCGTCTAGAACAAGACCAATTCTTTCACCGACTTTTACAACCTCTGCTTCTAACTCTTCACCAGCCATAGAAACAAAACCGCCAAAAGGAATTGCTCTAATAGAATATCTTGTTTCACCTTTCTTGATACTCCATAATCTAGGTCCCATACCAAAAGAATACTCATGACATAAAATCCCTGCTCTTTTCGCAAAGAACAAATGGCCTAATTCATGAATACAAATAACCAATGATAAAACAAGTAAAAATATAATAATATTAATTGTTACATCCAAAACTGATGCAAAAAAACTTAAAGTATAAATCATTTAAAAACTCCTAACGATATTTTTGATAAATTTTCTTTTTTACCAAAGCATCTATTTGATAAATTTCTTCCAAAGAAGGATGATCAATTACATGGTGTTCATCCATCATCTCTCTAATTATTTTTTCTATATCTAAAAATTGAATCTCTTTATGTAAAAACAAATCCACTGCAGCTTCATTAGCTGCATTTAAGACAGTTCTCATTGAACCACCTTTTTTGTAAGCATCCTTTGCTAAAGCTAAACAAGGATACCTATCTTCGTCCATCTCTTCAAATGTTAATTGGTTCATTTTCATTATATCTAAAGCTTTAATATTTGTCTCAACTCTTGATGGATAAAACATAGCATAGGCAATCGGTAAATGCATATCTGGTTCAGAGAAATGAGCCACAATTGATCCGTCAATAAATTCTACCATAGAATGGACTAAAGACTCTCTATGAACAAAAGTATCTACTTTTCCAATATCAATATCAAACAAATAACAAGCTTCAATCACTTCAAAACCCTTATTCATCATGGTTGCTGAATCAATAGTAATTTTACTCCCCATAGACCAATTTGGATGGTTTAAAGCTTGATCAATACTTACATTCTCTAAATCTTCTCTAGATAAATCTCTAAAAGATCCGCCACTGGCTGTAATGATTAAACGTTTTATATGGTCTTTTTTTTCATGATTTAAAAGTTGCCATAAGGCATTATGTTCAGAATCTATGGGATACAAATTAAAAGAATATTCTTTTTTTAAATCATTAATTAAATGTCCGCCAACAACTAAAGTTTCTTTATTTGCCAGTAAAATATCTCTTTCAATCTTTATAGCTTCAATGGTAGGTTCTAATCCAACCATGCCTACCAAAGCATTGATTAAATAAGCGTTTTTATCTTCTTTATTGAATGAAGCTAGTTTTTTAAGCCCGTTTTTTCCATAATCAACCATTACATCAGGAAAAACATAAGAAAATTTTAAAGCAGATTCTTGGTCCTTAAGGACAACCATTTTTGGAGAAAACTCTTTAGTTATTTTAAGCAAATCCTCATACTGTGAGTAACCAGAAATAGCAATCAACTTAAACTCGTCTTTATGTTTTCTAATAATATCTAATGTTTGTTTACCAATAGAACCCGTAGAGCCTAATAAATATATATGTTTCATTAAATCACCTGCAATACAATCATTAATAAAGCAGCTGCGAACATGGTTGAATCTAACCTATCTAATACCCCACCATGCCCCGGGAAAATATTAGAATAGTCTTTAATTCCCACTTCTCTTTTAAATTTAGAAGCAATTAAATCTCCTGCTTGTGAAACAATCGATAATAATATAGATAATAAGATCACCAAAATAAGGTGAATAGTAAATAAATCCATCACATAAGCAAAAAGAGTTCCAAATACCGCTCCAAAGACCAAACCGCCTACAGCTCCCTCGATACTCTTCTTAGGAGACACCTTAGGTATAAGCTTATGCTTTCCAAATTTAATTCCAATAAAATAGGCAAATGTATCCGTTAAAATAGTGATTATTAATAAGTAAAGAACCATCTCTAAAGAAACCATTCGCAAATAAGCCAAGCCTATAAAGCCAATACTGGTATAAAATATCGCCAATACTGACAAAGCTAATTCACCACGATGCATTCTTTGATCAAATAAATATAAAATAAAATATAAAAAAACAATGGTTAGTAAAGATAAGAATACTATTTTATAGTAATGCACAAAATTGAAAGATAAAACATTGATTAAAACAAAAGCAAATGTCAATAAGATAGGTAAATAGTGATACCAATATAAGTCTTTATTATGTCGATGACACTTAATCATAAATTCATAAGCCGCCATCGTAGAAAGTAAAACAATACCCCCAGAGAATAAAAAGGCTAAATCACCTTCACCAAATATTAATACAGCCCCAAATAAGATAATAAGGATCGTGCCAGTAATTAATCTTGTTTTCATTGCTTTAATCCTCCAAAACGTCTATTTCTTTTTGTATAATCAACCAATGCTTTTTCTAATTCTTTTTTTGAAAATGCAGGCCAATATGTCTTACAAAAATATAATTCAGCATAAGCTGCTTGCCATAATAAGAAATTAGATAATCTAATTTCACCACTAGGTCTAATTAATAGATCAAGCGGTGGTAGTTCTTTGGTATACAATCTTTCTTCAATCATGTCCTTAGTAATATCCTTGGCTTTAAGCTCTTTATTTTCAATCATTAGACCTATATCTTGTACAGCTTCTAAGATTTCAGTTTGTGAACCATAATCAAAACATATATTAAGGATTAAACCTTGTCTATCTTTAGTTCTTTCAGTAATACGTTCTAAAATTTCTCTATTTTCTTGACTTAATTTAGTTTTTCTTCCAGAAAACATAACTCTAATATCATGGTTTTTAAATTCATCTTTAAATTTTTTTTCAAATTCACCAGGCAATTTCATTAAAAAATCAACTTCAGCTTGAGGCCTAGTCCAATTTTCAGTTGAAAAAGCATAAACTGAAAGCGCCTTAATGCCATAATCACTGGCAGCTATGGCGATGGTTCTTATATTTTCAACACCTCTTTGATGACCATAAGTCCTTGGCATTCCTCTTTTTTTAGCCCAACGACCATTACCATCTAAGATAATAGCTATATGTTTAGGAATATTTAAGTCTTCTTCTCTTCTTTTAAACATTTTAAACACCTTTTCTTTCATATAGATTATACAACATTTTATGTGATAATTCTATGATTTTAAACTTAGACTAGAATTTAAAAAAAGATACAAGATTTGAATTCTTGTATCTTTAAGCATCGTCAATTATACATGCATGATATCATTTTGTTTTTCTTTTGCTAGTTCATCGATTCTTTCAACATATTTATCAGTTAATTTTTGAATTTCATCTTCATAGTATCTTAAGTCATCTTCACTGATTTCAGAAGCTTTTTCCATTTTCTTAAATTGAGAAATAGCATCTCTTCTAATATTTCTTATTGCGACCTTATCATCTTCAGCCATTTTATGTACTTCTTTAGCAGCTTGTTTACGGTTATCTTCAGTCATAGGTGGTAAAGATAATCTAACTCCAATACCATCATTTGAAGGTGTAACCCCTAAATTCGCTCCAAAAATAGCTTTTTCAATTTCAGATACTAATGTTTTATCATAAGGTTTAATATAAATTTGTGTAGCTTCTGGAACTGAAATTGAAGCGATTTGTGTAATTGGTGTTTCAACACCATAATATGAAACATGAACCTTTTCTAACATTTTTGGATTTGCCCTACCACTTCTAACTTGTGAGAAAGCTTTGATTAAAGATTCAATCGTGTGTTTCATTCTATTTTCTGATTCTTTTAAAATTTCTTTTGGCATATCACTCACTCCTTATCGTTTTTAATTAATGTACCGATGTTTTCTCCAAGAATGGCTTTTTTAATGTTTCCTTTTTCATTCATATCAAAAACATAGATATCTATATTATTATCATAACATAAAGCAGCTGCAGTTGAGTCCATAACATTTAAATTATTGTTTAAAATTTCTTTATGAGTAATATTATTATACTTTTTTGAGTCCTCAAACTGTCTAGGGTCTTTATCATAAACCCCATCTGTTCCATTTTTTGCCATGTAAATGATTGAAGCACCAAGTTCAGCAGCTCTTAAAGCAGCCGTTGTGTCTGTAGAAAAATAAGGATTACCTGTTCCACCACCAAAGATAACAACCCTATCTTTATTTAAATGTGATAAAGCTTTTCTTCTAATATAAGGTTCAGCGACTTCAGGAATGTTAATAGATGTCATCACCCTTGTTTGAACACCAATGGCCTCTAAAGAATTTTGTAAAGCAAGTGCGTTCACGATGGTACCAATCATTCCCATATAATCAGCACTAGATCGTTCAATACCCATTTCATCTGCTAGTTTTCCCCTGAAAATGTTTCCGCCACCAACAATGATTCCAATCTCATTTTGACCAAGGTCATAAGCAGCTTTAACTTCATGAGCAATCTCTTTAACTTTTTTTGGATCAACACCGATACCAGACTCTCCAGCAAGTGCTTCACCACTTAATTTAATCATGATTCGTCTTTTAGACATATAATATAACCCTCCTATAAACTTGTAAAAAAAGGACAAAATTTGTCCTTTTAATTATCTTGATTGACTCATTACTTCTTCAGCAAAATTATCTTCTTTTTTCTCGATGCCTTCACCAACAGCTAAACGTTTAAATAAAGCGATTGATGAATTCGCTGATTTTAAGTATGACTTAATTGTTTCATCTGGGTTTTTAACATAAGGTTGACTTAATAAGCAAATATCTTGGAAGTTTTTATTCAAACGTCCAATAACCATTTTTTCAATAATGTTTTGTGGTTTTGGTTTATCTGATTCAGCATTTTCATTCAATGCTTGAGCCGTTAAGACTTCAGTTTCATGTTTAATAACTTCTTCAGAAATTTCATCTCTTGAAATGTATTGTGGGTTTGAAGCAGCAATATGCATTGCAATATTTCTTGCGACTTCTTCGTTTTCACCATTTAAAACCACTACAGAAGCAATAGATCCACCAAAGTGAACATAAGAACCAAAAACTTGATTATCTTCTTTTGTGATTAATTCATATCTTCTAAAAGTAATTTTTTCTCCAATAGTCGCTGTTTCAGATAATAAAACATCTTTTAATGCTTTTCCATCCACTTCAACTTCCAAAGCACATTCTTCACAAGGTTTCTTAGCTTCAATTAAAGCAGAAGCAATTTTCTTAACCAAAGCGGTGAACTTATCGTTTTTAGCAACGAAGTCAGTTTCACAGTTTAGTTCAAAAATGATTGCATGATTTCCATCTGTTTTTACTTCTACTAAACCTTCAGCAGCTACTCTAGAAGCTTTTTTCTCAGCTTTAGAAATACCTTTTTCTCTTAACCAATCAATTGATTTATCAAAATCGCCATTATTTTCTACCAATGCTTTTTTACAATCCATTAAGCCAGCACCAGTTTTTTCACGTAAATCTTTTACCATTTGTGCACTAATTGCCATAATATTTCCTCCAATATCTAATTTTTTTTAAAAAGGGAGCCGTAGCCCCCTAATATTGATTAAAGTGCTGTTTTAATTAATTCAATTAACTCAGCTTTTCTTAATGATGAGTATCCTGATAAATCATGTTCTTTTGCCATTTCTCTTAACTCAACAACTGTATGAGATTCAAGTTTAGCTTGTAATTCTTTATCATTATCTTTAACAGTTTCTTTAACTGCTTCTTTAGTTTCTTCTTTAACTTCTTTTTTCTCTGGTGCATTAGATACTTTAACAATTACTGGTTTAGATTCTTTTTTTACTTCTTCTTTAACTTCCTCTTTAACCGCTTCTTGTTTAAGTGCTTTTTTAGGTTGTTCAGGTTTAACTTCCTCTTTGCTTACAGGTTGATTTTGAGCATTTTTAGCTTCAATTACAGCATCAGCCATAACATCAACAATTAATGAAATTGATCTTAAAGCATCATCATTTGCTGGAATGATATAATCTAAATCATCAGGATTACAGTTAGTATCAATGATACCAAATACTGGAATATCTAATTTTCTAGCTTCTAAAATTGCATTTCTTTCTTTTTTAGGATCAATAATGAATAATGCTTGAGGCAATTTTTTCATTTCCTTGATACCTGAGAAGAATTTCTCTAAGCGTGCGATGTCTTTTCTAAGTTGAACAACTTCTTTTTTTGGCAACAAATCAAATGTTCCATCTTTTTCCATCTTGTATAATGAATGAAGTTTATTGATTGAACGTTTTATTGTTTTAAAGTTCGTTAAGGTTCCCCCTAACCATCTTTGATTCACATAGTACTGTCCAGAGCGAATCGCTGCTTCTTGGATCGGTTCTTGTGCTTGTTTTTTTGTACCTACAAACAATACTTCTCCACCTTCAGCTACGATATCAAACAAAGCTTTGTATGCATCGTCAATGAATTTAGATGTTTGTTGTAAGTCGATGATATGGATCCCATTTCTTGAAGTAAAAATGTAACGATCCATTTTTGGATTCCATCTTCTAGTTTGATGTCCAAAATGTACCCCTGCTTCTAACAGGCTTTTCATTGTAACAATTCCCATTTTTTAAATCCTCCTTTTGATTTTTATACCTCCACCTAATCATCGCTATTGTCACCTATTTTAGGCTCTTGACAAATCACTCATAGATGTGTGTATTTTAATGGCCAAATTATTCTATCAAATTTTACCTAATAAATCAAGTAATTTTTATCAATGACCCTATTTATCTGTAGAGCCAAATCCACCCAATCTTTTAAGTAAAGTATTGTCATTATCTGCTTTTAAATATTTCATAAAAACACCCTGAGCTATCCGCTCATTTTTTTTAATATGAACGTCTTGATCCCCAAAATTATAAAGAATTAAAGAAATCTCACCTTCATTATCTGGGTTGTTATAATAATCAGAATCAATGATTCCAACACTATTGACCTTCAATAAATGCTTTTTAAAGCCTAGTGAACTTCTAGGATAGATTTGTAGAACTTCGTCGCTTTCCATATAAGCCTTAATACCAGTGGGCACAAAAGCGACTTCTTTTGCTTTAATGATCATATCTGTTCTAGAAGCTATATCATAACCTGCAGAACCTTTGGTTTTTCTTTCTGGTAGTATCAAGTCTTGATTTTTATATTTTTCAACGATTTCAAATCCTCTACGTCTCACTATAAACTTCCAGCCCCTGTCTGTTTAATTTGTTTTTGTAACTCTTTTTCCGCTTTTGCCAATTCGATATTACGTTTTTTATTCTCATTGATTCGGTCTTTTCTAATTTGCTCAAGATTTTCCATGGCTTGATCCTTAGACTTACCTATATATGCATCTTGGGCAATGACACGAATTTGATTATTTCTATTTTCAACAATCCCATTAATCACCACCACAAAATAAACCAAATCATTTTGACATAATTTGATGTAGCCTGTATCAATGGTTGAAACAATAGGTAAATGGTCAGGCAAAATTTCGTAATTACCATTGTTAGAACTCGATACGATGATTGAATTTACGGTTTCTTTGTACAATTCACCATCTGGTGTAACGATTGTAATATCCATAGTTTCCTACGCTTTCATTTTTTCAGCTTTTTTAATCACGTCTTCAATACTTCCAACAAGTCTAAAAGCATCTTCAGGTAAATGATCATATTTACCTTCTAATAATTCTTTAAATCCTTTGACTGTATCTTCAACTTTAACAAAAGATCCAACTTGACCTGTAAATTGTTCAGCTACATGGAAGTTTTGTGATAAGAAAAGACGGATTCTTCTAGCTCTATGAACCACTAACTTGTCTTCTTCTGATAATTCATCCATACCAAGGATAGCAATAATATCCAATAAATCATTGTATCTTTGTAAGGTTTGTTGGACATCTCTAGCCACTTTATAATGTTCTTCTCCAACAATTTCAGGTGTTAAAGCTCTAGATGTTGATGCTAATGGATCCACTGCTGGATAAATACCTTCTTCAGAAATCTTTCTTGAAAGGTTGGTTGTTGCATCTAAGTGAGTAAAAGTTGTTGCTGGTGCAGGGTCCGTATAGTCATCGGCAGGAACATAAACAGCTTGAATTGAAGTAATAGAACCTGCTTTAGTAGAAGTAATTCTCTCTTGTAATAGACCCATGTCTGTAGCTAAAGTTGGTTGATAACCAACGGCTGAAGGCATACGTCCTAAAAGCGCTGATACTTCAGAACCTGCTTGTGTAAATCTAAAAATATTATCAATAAATAATAAAACATCTTGTTTTTCTTGATCTCTAAAATACTCTGCCATCGTTAAGCCAGTTAAGCCAACGCGCATTCTTGCTCCAGGTGGCTCATTCATTTGACCAAAGACCATAGCTGTTTTATTAATAACCCCTGATTCTTTCATTTCAAAGTATAGGTCATTACCTTCTCTGGTTCTTTCACCAACACCAGCGAAAACAGAAATACCACCATGTTCTTGTGCAACGTTATTAATTAACTCTTGAATAAGAACGGTTTTACCAACACCGGCACCACCGAACAAACCAATTTTACCACCTTTAATATAAGGCGCTAATAAGTCTACAACTTTTATTCCCGTTTCTAAAATTTCTGTTTCAGCAGATAAATCTTCTAATTTAGGTGCAGGACGATGAATAGGTAAGGTTTCATAATCACCCTCTACTTCTAAACCATCTATGGCTTGACCAAGAACATTAAACATGCGTCCTAAAGTCACCTTTCCCACAGGAACAGAAATAGCTTTCCCAGTATCAACAACTTCTAGTCCTCTTACCAAACCATCTGTTGAATCCATGGCAATTGCACGAATAATTTTATCCCCTAAAAATAAAGAGACTTCTAAAGTTAAATCAATGGCTATACCATGATTTTTATCCGCCGGCACCTTAACCGTTAATGCATTGTTAATTTGAGGCATATCCCCTTCAAACATTACATCGACAACTGGTCCCATAACTTGTACTATTTTTCCTTTGTTAGGCATCATTTCCTCCTAATTAACTGCATTTGCACCACCGATAATATCGGTAAGTTCAATGGTTATTTGTGCTTGTCTTGCACGATTATAAATTAAATTTTGTTTTTGTATAATTTCTTTGGCATTGTCAGTTGCATTCTTCATCGCTGTCATTCTTGATGCATGCTCACTAGTTTTAGCATCTAAAATAATTCCATACAAAGTATTTTCTAAATAAATAGGTAGCAGAGACTGAACAACTTCATCAGCACCTGGTTCAAAGACATAAGAAGACACCATGACCTTAGACTTAACCAAGTCCGTAATTGGCAATAACTGTTGCTCAGTCACATGTTGAGTCAACGTATTGACATAGTCAGTGTAAATCATCACAATTTTATCCACACCTTTATCTAAATATAATTTAATAAAGGCTCTAGACATGGCTTGAAAATCAATAAATTTAATTTCATCTCTAGAAGAAATTGATTCTTTATTCAATAAAGGATAATTTCTTTTCTTACAATAAGAATAAGCTTTATAACCTATAGTTCCTACGATAAAATCATGAGGATTGTCTTTTAAAATACTTTCAAAATACTTAAATATATTAGAATTATACGGACCAGCTAAACCCCGGTCACTGGCGATAAGAATATATCCAACTTTATGAATATCCCTATGTTCTAATAGAGGATGCATAGCATCAGGGTTTGAAGACAATACATCTTCTAACAATCTTTTTACTTCATCTTTAATGGGTTGAAAATTACGAAACTTCTTTTCAACTTTTCTTAGTTTAGAAGCAGAGACCATGTTCATCGCTTTGGTAATTTGCGATGTTTTCTTTGTTGCTTCTATACGCTTTTTGATATCACGAAGTGAAGCCATCATCTGCCTCCTTTTTAATATTGATCATTAAATCTATCTATGACTTGATCTAATTTATCTGTATCTGGTAAATTTTTGCTTTCACGCATTTCTCTTAATAACTTATTCGCTTCAGTATCATTTAAAAAGAAACTATGTAATTCAGATTCATATTTTCTTACTTCGCTTGTTTTTACCTTATCTAAGAAACCATGAGTTAAAGCATAAATGCTAATCGTTTGTAATTCAAATGGCATAGGACTATGTAAACCTTGCTTAAGAATCTCAACAGTTTTTTCACCACGGTTTAGTTTGGCTTTGGTATTATCATCTAAGTCAGAACCAAACTGAGTGAAAGCTTCTAACTCACGATAAGAAGCAAGATCCAGCCTTAAAGTTCCTGAAACTTTTTTAATTGATTTATGCTGAGCCGCTCCACCTACACGAGACACTGATAAACCAGCATTAATGGCTGGTCTAATCCCTGAATGGAATAATTGTGATTGCAAGAATATTTGCCCATCAGTAATAGAAATAACATTGGTAGGAATATAAGCTGATATATCCCCTTCTTGAGTTTCAATGATAGGTAAAGCGGTAATTGACCCTCCACCTAGTTTATCTGATAATTTTGCGGCTCTTTCTAACAATCTTGAATGTAAGTAGAAAACATCCCCAGGGAAGGCTTCACGTCCTGGTGGACGTCTTAATAATAAAGAAAGTTCTCTATAAGCAATCGCGTGTTTTGATAAGTCATCATAGATAATCAAAACATGTTTACCTTCAAACATGAATTCTTCAGCAATGGTCACACCAGCATATGGTGCCAAATATAATAAAGGAGCTGGGTCAGATGCATTGGCAGCCACGATAATTGAATAATCCATAGCATCATGTTTTTTTAGAGTTTCATAAACATCTAAAACAGTGGTTTGTTTTTGACCAATTGCTACATAAATACATATAACATCTTTATCTTTTTGATTGATGATTGTATCAACAGCAATGGCTGTCTTCCCTGTTTGTCTATCCCCAATAATTAATTCTCTTTGGCCCCTACCAATAGGTACTAAGGCATCCAATACCTTAATCCCTGTTTGTAAAGGTTCATTTACAGATTGACGATCAATAACACCTGTTGCTTTTCTTTCTATAGGTCTTGTCTTATTGGTTTTAATACTACCTAACCCATCAATAGCTTGACCAAGTGGATTAATGATTCTACCAATCATCTCTTCCCCTACCCCAATCTCTAGAATACGACCAGTTGTTTTTACTTCATCGCCTTCTTTAACAAGGTTAGGGTCATTTAAAAGAATAGCACCTACATGGTTCTTTTCAAGATTTTGAACCATACCATAAACACCATTAGGAAAAACCAATAACTCTCCACTCATCGCACGATCAATACCATAAACAAGAGCAATACCATCACCAACTGAAATAACAGAACCAACATTTTCTGTTTTTATTTGTTTTTCATAATTTTTTATCTGTTCTTTTAGTAATGAACTTATTTCTAAAGAATCTATTTTCACTTGTTTACCTCATCATCCTATTAATGAAGATTTGATTTGTTCCAAAGAAGCATCAACTGTTTGATCAATCACGCTTCCTTGATACTCTATACGAATGCCACCTATTATTGATGGCTGAATAACTTCATTAATGATTATTTTTTTATTCAAAACTTTTGTAAATTTTTGGATTAATTTATCTTTATTTTCTTGACTTAAAGCTTTGTTAGAAAAGACAATTAATTCTCCTATATTTTGACTTTCATTTAACAATTCTTTATAAGCCTTAAGAATCTCTTCAACAAAATTAAAACGATTATTATCAATTAAAGCTTTAAAAAAATTAATAAGCAATTGATTATTTAAAACTTTTTCAATAACTTGATGTTTTTCTTTATTTTCTATCTTAGGGTTTAAAAAGAACTTAAATGAATCATCATCCAAACCTTGAATCAGTTGATTCAATTCTTGGTAAATGATTTCAATTTCTTTTTTTTCAGAAGCAAGCGAAAAAAGAGCTAAGGCATATTGTTTTGACGTATTGGTCATAGCTCTTCACTGCTTTCTATTTTATGGATAGTTACATTTTGAAATTCTGATTCATCAATTTTCTTTCCAATAACTTTTTCAGCCATTAAACTAGCAATTTGAACAACTTCTTTTTCTAATTCTTGTTTGGCTTTTTTTCTTTCAGCTTCGATTTCTTTGTGTCCATTATTAATGATAATCTCAGCTTCTTTTTTTCCATGGTCTATAAGTCTTTGACGCTCTTCTTCACCACGAGTTTTGGCATTATCAAAGTAATCTTTTGATTTCAATCTAATCTCTTTTAATTCTTCTTCTCTGGTATGCTTAAGTTCAACAGCTTCTTTACTAGCTTTTTCAGCGTCCCTTAATTCCTTTTCCATGATTTCTTTTCTTTTATCAAGAAATTCAGTTATTCGACCCCAGAAGAATTTTTTGACAATCAGCACTAAAATGATTGTAGCAGCTATTTGTACAATCATATCAAGTATATTGACACCCAAAGCTTGTTCAACAGCCGATTCTACACCAGAGACTAATCTATCTAATATTGTCATCAGGCCAAGACCTCCTTGTTGTTAAGATTTTTTTTCTATTATTTTCCAATAAGAATAAGTGCAACAAGTAATCCATAAAGACCTGTGGTTTCAGCAACTGCTTGAGTTACTAAGGTTGTTACTAAGATTTTACCTTGTGCATCTGGTTGGCGACCAACAGCTTCAGCGGCTTTACCAGCTGCATACCCTTGACCAATACCAGTACCAAGACCAGCGATAACTGCGAATCCAGCACCTAACCAAGCTAAACCTGAATCTGTAATTGCTGCGAAGTTTAAAATTGTTTCAAACATTGTTTTTCCTCCTAAATGTTTATTATAATATTATTTATTTTTTTTATATAAACTGATTCTATGAATCAGTTGCTAATGAAATATTGATGGTTGATAACATTAAAAATACAAAAGCTTGAATCAAACCAAAGAAAATATCAAATACGACATGCAAGAATACACCTGCAAATATCCCGAATAAACCTTGTAAGATACCTAATGAAAAAGTTAATATTGAATAAACCATTGTTGCAATAACAACCCCACTCAATAAGTTAACGAATAAACGTAAACCCATCGTAAATGGTGTTGATACTTCACCAATCAAGTTGATCGGCAACATAATCGGTGACATAAAAACAACAGGCCCCATTAAATTTTTCGCCTTAGTTTTTAGGGATATATATTTAAATTCTGCAATCTTAATGACTATAAAAGTAATAACTGTAAAAGCTAAAGCCACAGCTAAATTTGATAAAGGTGGTGTTAAACCTACCAAAGAAATAGTGTTGGCTGTTGCTAAAAAGATTGTGATGGTGAATAAATAAGGACCAAAGAATTTAAATTTATCTTTTTCCATGTATTCAGACACAAAGTTATTGAAGGTATCAACCAACATAATACATCCAAATAAAAAGCCCTTAGGCGTTTTTTTAGGATCTAGTTTCTTAATCTTCATACCAATAACAATTAATAAAACTGATAACAAGACAAATACTATAATGGTTGATCTTGCGGCTGAAGATAGGGGTTCAAATAAAGTAAAATCATTCATCTTCTTCAACACCTCTTCGACTGAAAATAATAGACGTTGGTATAGCAACAATCACAAAAGATAATAAACCAACAAAAGTTAAATACTCATTAAATTCTTCACTAGAATATGAGATATAAAGTATCAATCCCATAAAAGCATACCTAACAAGGAATAAGATAACTTGTCTTCCCTTGATTTTATCTGGTTCATTTTGAAAAGTCGATTTCATAAATCGATAATTCATGGATTGAACCATCATCGATGCCCCAAAACCTAATATGAAACTCAGTACGTCATCAAAATTCTTTGTAATCATATAAAGAACAAGCGAAAACAATATAGCATATGGCCAAGCCAATAAAAATGTTTTTTCAATGATGTCTTTATTTTTCATTGTTCTCTCCTTCTTTTTCAAACTTTAAAGCTCTTTTAATAAAATTTCTTAAACCAGCAAATATACCTAATATAACCAATACATAGGTTAATATTGCCTTTTGATCAAATAATATACCATCCAACCATTTGCCTAAGAAATACCCAGCAATCATGGCCACAAAAGTTTCTATGAAAAACTGAGTAATCATATTAAAAATAAGAAAAGCAGTTTTATGTGATTTCATTATTTTGTGCCAAACAACCTATCCCCACAGTCACCTAAACCAGGAACAATATAGCCTACCTCATTTAATTTTTCATCAATACTTACGATATAAATATCCACATCGGGATGAGCTTCTTGTAAAGCCTTGATACCTTCAGGACATCCTACAATCCCTACAAAACGGATATCTTTAGCCCCATAAGCTTTCACTTCATCAATGGCAGCTATGGCTGAGTTTCCTGTCGCTAACATAGGATCGACGATTAAAACAGTGGCTTGTTTAGTTTCAATAGGGAACTTAGCATAATATTTATTAGGTTTTAAAGTCTCTTCATCCCTATACAAACCTATATGACCAACCTTAGCAGTAGGTATTACATTTTGTATACCATCTACCATACCAAGTCCGGCTCTTAATATAGGAATAATAACCACGTCTTTAACCAAGACTTTTGCTTTAGTCTTAGTGATTGGTGTTTCAATATCAATCTCTTTAACTTCAAAATCTCTAGTGACTTCATAAGTGACCAAAGAACCAATTTCATTAACATTTTCTCTAAAGGTTTTCGTATTGGTCGATTTATCTCTAATAATACTTAACTTGTGTTGAATCAACGGATGATCAAATACCACTACTTTACTCATCTAATTGTTCCTTCCTTTATTAAAATATGATTGTTTTTCAAAGAACCTTAAACATAACAATTATAGCAAAAAGTCTTTGTTTTGACAATCTTTATTAAATATAAATTAACACTAGTTTTTCTTCAACAATTTTATTCGTTTTCTATATGAATAGAAACTAAAAATCTACAACTTAAAAAGCAATCAATTTATGCGTGTTTTTCGATAATCATTATTTTTTTCTCTAATGACGTCTAAAATTTCACTAGGTTCTTTGACAATATATGAAGCCCTCGCTTGAACCAATTCCATTTCATCTCGAAAACCCCATAAGACACCAACACTTTGAACACCTGCGTTCAAAGCAGTTTCCATATCCGTTTTTGTATCACCAACATATAAAACTTCTGTTTTCTTAAGTCTTAATGTCTTAATCATTTTTCTTAACAAAGCAGGATTGGGTTTGGCTTCTATCCCATGATGTTTACCATAGACTATAGAAAACAAATCTTCTTTAAAATACTTTGGCATTAAATCAATCACTTGTTCATGTGGTTTATTAGACAAAACACAAACTTTTATATCTTGAATTATTAATTCTTTCAACAAATCATTAATACCTTCATAAACCTTGGTTGTTTTAGATGATTCATCTTTATATATTTCGTAATAATCTCGTAAAAGATCGTCCAATAAATACTTAGGTATATTTAAAGCTTCCATCACTTTAATCATTAAATGTTTGACGCCCTTACCTACATAAATTTTATAATCTTTCAAAGGCAAAGCTGGGTACGATCTTTTTTCTAAAAGTTTATTACAAGTATTTGCTATATCTTGAATGGTATCTAATAAAGTACCATCTAAATCAAAAATCACGGCTTTAATCATTATCTTCCTCCAAATCTAGTTGTAATTGTTTTAAGTACAAGTCTCTCACTGGTTTATAGGACTTACGATGTATGGGACAAGGTTTTAATTTTCTTAATTGTTGCAGATGATATTTTGTAGGATAACCCTTATGTTTAGAGAATCCATATCCTGGATAAATAACATCATATTCTTCCATTAACTGATCTCTTTTTACCTTGGCTAAAATGGATGCTGCTCCAATACTAACTGATAAAGCATCTCCCTTAATAATGCTGGTTTCAGGTATACCCATATCTAAACTCATAGCGTCTATTAATAAGTAATCAGGTTTTACTTTTAAGGCATTAACAGCTCTTATCATCGCTAGTTTTGATGCTTGATAAATATTCAAATCATCAATTTCAGATTCATCACAGTAGCCATAGGCATAGGCTATGGCTTTTTCTTCAATCAGTTGACGCATACTTAATCTTTTTTTCTCACTTAGTTTTTTCGAATCATTAATACCTTCAATCTCTTGATCCAAATCTAAGATACAAGCACAAGCCAAGACACCAGCCGCTAAAGGACCACGACCAACTTCATCAACCCCAGCAATCAACTTATATCCTTCTTTGATTAAAGCATGTTCATACTTATATAAATCATTGTGGTTTTTCAAAACTCATCGCTCCTAAGGCACCATTTCTTAAATCATATAAAAACAAATTAAAAACTCTATCATAGTCAATTTCATTACCAGCCATAATTGCGCCTCTTTTGCGTCCTATCATGTCAATGATATCTATGGTTGTCATCTCATCTTTCACCATAAAACCATAACGTTTTTCTAAAGCTTTTGGATAATGCTTTCTTAAGTATTCTATACCATAGATAACAACCTCATCCAAAGGAAGTATCTCATCTTTGATGGTTCCCATCAAAGCTAAACGAAAAGCTTGGTCTTGGCTTTGAAATCTAGGCCATAAAACCCCAGGATTATCAAAGAGTAATAAATCGTGTTCTGCCTTAATAAAAGTTTGTGTTTTAGTCACGCCAGGCATATTACCTGTTTTAACCTTATTTTTTCCCGCCATATTATTTATAAACTGTGATTTACCAACATTAGGTACACCAATAACCATGGCTTTAAAATTTCTCTTTGCTTTACCTTTATTGATATCATCTTGATGTAGATGACTTAATACTTTCATTGTTTTTTCGTAAACTTTTTGAGTGATATTATCATTCAATGAGTTACATAAAACATAGGGTATTTGTTCTTGATCATAATATTTCATCCAAGCTTTTGTTAATGAAGGATCTGCTAAGTCGGTTTTATTAATAATCAATATCTTATCTTTTTTATGGGTAATTTCGTCCATCATCGGATTTCTTGATGACTCTGGTATTCTTGCATCAACAAGTTCATAAACAACATCAATAATCTTTAATTTTTCTTCTATAAGGCGTTTAGCCTTGGCCATATGACCAGGATACCATTGTATTTGTTTCATCAAATCACTCTTTCTAGTACTAATTTAAATCTAAAATCACTTCACCTATTAATAGTTCTTTTGAAATCAAGCCAATATCTCGAGAATCACGAGAATTAAAACGGTTATCCCCTAAAACAAAATAGTAACCTTCTTCAATAATCCCATCATATGTAAAGGCATAAGTTGTAGATTCTATGAAGACATCATTAACCCAAACTTCATTATTTTCAATAACCAATAAATCTCCAGGAAGGGCAAGAACTCTTTTTATATACAATTTATCATATTCAAAAACAATTACATCGAGTCTTTCAATATCGGTATGATAAGAAATTAAAACAACATCATCTGTTTCATAAGTAGGTTCCATACTGGCACCATCAACCACAGCCAAGGTAAATAACCATCCATTAAGAGTCATCATGATTAAAAAGAATATTGGTATGATAGAAAAAAAATCAAAAAAGTTATAAGATTTAATAAATTTTTCTTTGTCTACGTCTTTTTTTCTATTGTAAATGTAGGAACCAATTAAACCTAAATATGATATTAGATATAAAAAAACAATCGCCAATAAAATCATTGAAATTAATTGATAAGACCCATAAGCAGAAACACTATCTACTGACCGGTTAAATCTAAACAAAAACAAAGGATTGCTTTGAAAATGAATAAATAGAACAATGATTAAAATATTGATGAAGAAAAAACTGATGAGTCTTCTTTTTGTTTTTTTCATCAGTTTTTCATATTCATTTAAATGTAAATCTGTATTTTCCACTAATTCATTCCTTCGAAAATTTGACTCAATTGGTCATAATCAACCAAGACTTCTCTTGGTTTTGTACCAGCATTGGCTGAAACAATCCCAAACTTTTCTAAAGTATTTACAATATTATTAGCCCTATTAAAGCCAATACCAAATTCTTGTGTGATTTTATTTAAAGAACATTTTCCTTCATCTACAACATAATTAGCCACATCTTTAAACAATTCATCTATTTCTTCTATATCTGTTTGAGTCTTCATTTCCATAGATAATTTTTGATGAGTAAAAATATAATCCGGTTCCATTTGTTGTTTAATAAAATCTGTGATTTTCTCTATTTCTTCAGGCGATAAATAAGCACCTTGTATACGTCTTACCAAACCATTTTCAGATAAAAGCATATCACCTTTACCCAATAACTTTTCAGCACCTGTTTTATCTAAAACGACTGATGAATCCGTCGATGAAGGCACCCTAAAAGCAAATCTTGTTGAGATATTAGCTTTAATCGTACCCTTTAATATATCAGCTGAAGGTCTTTGAGTCGCTAATATGATATGAATACCCACGGCCCTTGATTTTTGGGTTAATTTTAAAATGCTTTCTTCAATTTCGTTGCCCCCACTTAAAAGCAGATCTGAAGCTTCTTCAACAATCACAACAATCCTTGGCATTTTTTCAAAATTCGGATCATTAAATCTTCTTTGATAATAATCAGAAACATTAATAGCCTTAAATTTCTTTAAAACATCATAACGTCTCTCCATTTCACCAACCATCCATTTTAATGATTCAATAGCGATTTTTGTATCATCAATGATTGGGGTGATTAAATGAGGTAAATCTGAAAATTGTTGTAAATCAACCTTTTTAGGGTCAATCAATAATAATTTTAATTCATCTGGTTTATTCCTAGCAATGAGTGAAACAATTGTCGCAGCAATTGAAACTGATTTACCAGATTGAGTTGAACCAGCAACCAAACCATGTGGCATAGATTCTATTGAGGTATAAACCGGTAATGCATCAATATCCAAACCTACTGCCAACAATAAAGGATCTTTAGATTGGGTAAATTTAGGATGATCAATAACATCGCCAAAGAAAACAGGTTTTCTTGTTTTGTTTGGAACTTCTATACCAATGGTGTTTTTACCAGGGATAGGCGCTTCAATTCTTAAAGAAACAGCTGATAAATTCATTTGTAAATTATCAGAAATGCCTGTAATCTTTTTCGTTGGAACACCAGAACCTAAGGACACTTCATAGCGAGTAACTGTTGGTCCCATGGTGTGATTGGTTACTTTCCCATCCACGCCAAAAGCAAACATGGTTTCGTTAATCACTTCAGTGTTTTCTTTGACCCATGCAGGTTCTTCTTTTTCAGTTTCTTTGGTCTTTTTAAATAATGTTAATGGTGGTAATTGATAATCAGCCATATCATTCTTAGGTAGATCAGGAACTTGTTCGGGTTGATATTCTTCATAATCAATATCTTCATCAAATTGAATATCTTCAACATCCATGGTCTTATTTTCAGCTTTTTCAAACAAGATATCATCTAAAGATTCTTCTTCATCTTCTTCAAATTGCAAAGGCATTGGATCTTTCTTTTCTTCTTGATTCATCATTAGATCTTTTAAAACATCATCTTCTTCAACTTCATTAGCACTTAAATCTTCTTGATGTTTTTTCTCTGATTCAAAAAACTCATCCACAGGTACTGAATGAATGTTTTTATGATCATTAATAATTTCTTCAGTATTGATCATATCTTCTTCTTGAACTTTCTTGTTTAAAGTTACATCATCATAAGATAAACCTTCTTCAGTATAAACTTTAGGTAAGGTTTTTTTATTAACAGAAATAAACTCATAATAAGAATGTCCAAATCTTTTTTTGGCCTCTTCTTTTGTTAAGCGTTTATTGGTTCTGAAAGCATCATATTTCTTATCTATATCTCCAGTACCTTTTCGGTCACTTGAAACAGAAATCACGTTCTTACCACTTGTTCCTGCAGGGGTTATAAAATCTTGTCTTAATCTTTTTTTATCTTCTACAGAAGTTATTTGTGGTATATAAAAAGGTCTATTATCTTTAGATCTCGTTGTTTTTGGAACAATTCTTTCATTGTTGAATTTCTTTTTAAAAAACATATCAAGACTCCTTTTCGATGATTTCATCAAATTTTTCTTCTAAATCATCATCGTTAATCACTTCAGAAAAACTTTTCGAATATATTTTATTGGTTTCTTCACCAACGACTGCGATGATATATTTACATACTTCCTTGGTTAAAACTTCAGTGGTAGGTTTTATAGCTAATCTTCTAAACCAATAAATCGGATTTGCGTAATTTAAAACTGTACGACTTGCGTTATAAAATTTAGAAATTTTTAATTTTCTACTTAGCTTCATGACTTTAGAATTATCTACAGCTTTTTTCATATGTAGCATATTTACAATCGAAGAAATCCTATAACTCTTAAAATGCCTTAATATTTTTCCATTCACCATTTCTTCTAAACGATTGGTAATATAACGATTAAGATCAATTAACTCTTCAATGGTAATTTCATAGATTGGATATCTAGATTGAGGAAAATAATGACTAGCTATTTCTTCTAATAGTTCAAAACTTAAATCAAACGCAACTTTGAAATAAGCATTATCTGTAAGTCGAACGGTCTCTATCAGTTGATTTTGTTTCATTTCTATAAGTTCATAAACTTCATGATCCTCTAAAGGTAACTGATTTAACATTCTTTTTCGATATCGTTTTTTCGAGTTCAATGTTGAAAACAATAAAAAAAACAAAAAGAATAAAATAATTCCAGTTAAAACACCCAATAAAAAATTAAGGATGGTTGACAATTCAAATTGTAAAAACAATAATAATAGGTCCAATCTTATCCACCTCGTTACTATCTAAATTATATCTTAAAAGACATATTTATTCAATCCATATAAACATTTGCATAATTAAAATGCTTGTGAGATAATATTGTCACAAGTAATAAAGGAGACAAGAATTATGTCAGAAAAAAAATATTTGTTTGTCCTAGATTTAGATGGAACAGTCTTGTATGATTTCGATTCTATTTCTCAAACTTTATGTCAATATATTCGCGAAATTCAAAACCAAGGACACAAAGTTATGATCGCAACAGGTAGACCCTATCGTTCTTCAAAATTTATCTATGAAGCTTTTGCCTTAGATACACCTATAGTCAACTACAATGGGTCTTTAATCCATCATCCTTTAGACCCTAAGTTTAAACCTATTTCTTTATTGATTGAGAAAGAAATCATCTTCGATATTTTTGATAAAAATCAGTCATTAATCAGAAATGCTTTTTCTGAACTTAACGATGATATCTATTTATATAAAAAAGAAAAAGCCATTGAACCCTTGTTGCATGCTGACCATGCAACCAAGATAACCATAGGTCCTTTCCAAGATACAATCAAGGAAAATATTAATGGTATGATTATCATCGGTCACCAAGGTACAGGTCAAAAAATCAAAGATTATATTGATTTAAACTACCAAGGTCAAGTCTTATCAAGGATATGGAATTTATCAGGTGAATATGATTCTATCTTAGAAGTCTTCACACCCGAAGTTAATAAGGGTTCTGCCATTAAATACGTGGGAGAATACCTTAAAATACCAAGAGAAAACATCGTGGCTATCGGCGATGGCCATAATGATATCGAAATGATTTCCTATGCTGGAATAGGCGTAGCTATGAAAGATTCTCATCCTGAATTATTAGCGGTAGCTGATATAATCCTTGATTATAACTCAAGAGAAGATGGGGTATTTAGATTTTTAAATGATTTTTTAGAAAGCGAAAAGGATAGCTGAGCTATCCTTTTAACATATTAAAATCTAAATCCACCTTTTCTCTTCATTTTATCTCGTCTTTCACTGCGAGACTCTTTTGGTTGGAAATTACCTTGAGCCATATTTTGTAAAGAATCAGGATTCATACCTTGCATACGTCTCATCAAGGTCTGTTGTTTTTCTAACATATCAACCAATTTATTTATTTCTGAATATGAACGGCCAGAACCTCTAGCAATACGATTTCTTCTTGAAGAAGAACGATTGATAAGTTCTGGTTTTTTTCTTTCCTCTTCAGTCATTGAACCAACAATAGCTTCAATATATTCTAATTGTTTATCATCAACTTTATCCATATTGCCAAGACTTTTCATACCTGGCATCATTTTTAAAATTCCAGAAAATTTACCCATTCTTTTGATCATTTTCATTTGTTTTAAAAGATCATTATAGTTAAATTTACCTGTCATCATTTTTTCCATCATTGATAAAGCTTCTTCTTCATCAATTTCTTGAGTAGCTTTTTCTACAAGAGACAAAATATCTCCCATACCTAAAATTCTAGAAGCCATTCTTTCTGGATGGAAGACTTCGATATCTTCTAACTTTTCTCCAGTACCAGAAAACTTAATAGGTACACCTGTCATTTTTCTAATCGATAAAGCAGCACCACCACGTGTATCTCCATCTAATTTAGTTAAAATACACCCCGTTAAATTTAAAGCTTTATTAAAGGTTTCTGCAACATTAACTGCATCTTGCCCTGTCATGGCATCTACTGTTAATAATACTTCATCAGGTTTACTTAATTTTTCAATTTTTTGGATTTCGTCCATCATTGAATCATCAATATGTAAACGCCCTGCAGTATCAATAATCACTAAATCATAGGCTTGTTCTTTAGCATATTTTAAACCATTTTTAACAATAGTTTCTGGATCAATCAATCCTTCTTGGTAGACTTCTATACCTAATTGTTGACCCACAGTTTGTAACTGTTCAATGGCAGCTGGACGATAAACATCGGCTGCAATCAACATTGGTTTTTTATTATGTTTGTTTTTTATAAAGTTTGCTAATTTACCAGCTGTTGTGGTTTTACCAGCACCTTGTAAACCAACCATTAACATAACCGTCATATCATTGGTTTTTAAGTTAATTTCACTGGTTTCTTCACCCATAAGTTTTGTTAATTCATCATTTACAATTTTAACGACTTGCTCTCCAGGTTTTAATCCTTTAAGGATTTTTTCACCATAAGCTAAGACTTTAACATCTTCAGTAAATTCTTTAACAACCTTATAGTTGACATCGGCTTCTAATAAAGAGAGTCTAACCTCTCTCATCATTTCATCAATATCATTTTCTGTTAATTTTGCTTTTCCAGTTAGTCTTCTAAGCGCCATCTGAAAGCGGCCAGTTAAATCTTCAAATGCCATACATTACACCTTCTCTAATTTTGATATTTTTTCTTTAAGACCATCACTCAAAGACGAATCATTCAATAATTCATCCAATAATGTCTCTCTTTTCTCTTGTTTCTTTAAGAGTTTAAGTTTATTTTCATAATCTTCTAAATATGAAGAAATTTTCTTAATTTGTAAATGAACTGCATTACGACTTACATGCATAATTTCAGCAATTTCAGACAAAGAATAATCTTCTCTAAAATAGTATTTAAAATAATCTTGTTGCTTATGGGTTAATAAGGGTTGATATAGATCAAATAAACTATTAAGCCTTACATAATCTTCTATTAAATAACTCATCATCTCACCTATTCAAAAAAATCTGAGAATAAACCATAGATATAATCTTCAATATCGAAGTATTCTAAATCTGTAATTTTTTCTCCCATACCTACAAAAGAAATAGGGATGTTTAATTTATTACGAATGGCTAATACAATACCACCTTTAGCTGTTCCATCTAATTTAGTTAAAACAACGCCACTGATATTAGTAACTTCTGAGAAAATTTTTGCTTGTGATAAACCATTTTGACCTGTAGTTGCATCAATCACTAAATAAGTTTCGTAAACATTATTACCAGTTTCTCTTTCAATAATACGATTGATTTTACCAAGTTCATTCATTAAATTCTTTTTATTTTGTAAACGACCAGCAGTGTCTATTAATAAAACATCCACTTTAGATTCTTTAGCTTCTTTAATCGCATCAAAAATCACTGAAGCAGGATCTGATCCAGCTTCTTTAGCGATCACAGGACAACCCACTCTTTCACCAAAAACCTTTAATTGATTAATGGCTCCAGCTCTAAAGGTATCGCCTGCAGCCAACATCACAGATTTTCCTTCTGACTTAATTTTATGAGCAAGTTTTCCAATGGTTGTGGTTTTCCCTGTACCATTAACTCCCACAAATAAAATCACTGTTAAATCATCTTTATTATATCGGATGTTGGTATTAATAACCTGACCCTTTAAATATAATTCAAACATCTTATCAACAATTAAATTCTCTAAGTCGATCGGTTGAGTAATTTCTTGTTTTTTTGCTTCTTCTCTTAATTCTTCAATGAATTCAACGACCGTATCAACGCCAACATCAGCCATAATAAAAATCTCTTCTAAACGACCATATAGGTCATCATCAATGGTTTTTGAATTCTTAAGTAAATCTTTTAAAGATGATAAGGAATTATTCCTAGTTTTCATCATCCCGATTTTATATTTTTCAGCTTTTTGTCTTTTCTCTTTAGAAGAAAAAAGTTTCTTAAAAAGGCCCATAAAGATACCTCGCTATCTATGTCAATGAATCTTTTAATAGTATATCATAAAATAAGATTTGAATAAACTATTAAGAAAAAAAATCCATCTTATTAGAAGACGGATTTTTTAGGAAGGGTAAGTGCTCTCACACTTTAAGGGAAATTTAAACTACATCATGTAGTTTATATAAAGTTTACCATATCATTTTGATGTTTTTGTGATTATTGGCAATTTTTTCCATCAACACAAAAAACATTACCTTCTTTATCTTTTACAACAACATTATCACATTGGTCACAGTTTTCTTTAACCACTTCATAAGGGCTAATATATTTACATTTAGGGAATCTTGAACAACCTAAAAATTGATTGCCCTTGTTTTTTCCTGATTTAGCAGTTCTTAAAACAAGGGTTCCTTCTTTACATTCAGGACATTCAACCCCAGTATCAAAAGCTTTTTCTTTAGTTTTTTCATTGGGTTTTATATATTTACATGTAGGAAAATTTGAACAAGCTTCAAATTTTCCATATCTACCCATCCTATAAACCATAGGAGAGCCGCATTTCGGACACATTTCTCCTGTTTCTTCAGCTTCTACTTTTTCCATATGTTGTCTAGCGTGATCGACCAAAGGCATAAAATAGTCATAAAATTCTCTTAATACTTTTAATTGTTTCTCATCACCTTCAGCAATATCATCTAATATTTCTTCCATATTTTTAGAATAATCCGCTGAAATAAACTCTTTAAAGAATTTCTCTAATTTTTCAATAGTCAGAGTCCCTTGTTCAGTTGGGAAAAATTTCTTTTCTTTGAACTCAACATATCTTCTTTTTATAATCGTAGAAATGGTTTGTGCATAAGTTGAAGGTCTACCAATTCCTAATTCTTCCATTTCTTTAATCAATCTAGATTCAGAATATCTAGCTGGAGGGCTAGTGAATAATTGTTTATCATAAACTTCATCAGCTTTTAATTGATCGCCTTCTTTAAACTGAGATAAATCTAAAGCAGGTTGATTTTGTCTTTGATCAATATGTTCTAAGGCCTTTAAATATCCATCAAACAATTGTTTTGAACTTGTTGTTTTAAAAACTAAGCCATTATTTTCTAATAATAAGGTTGTGACTTCATTTTTTGAAGCCTTCATTAATGAAGCTAAGGTTTTATAATAAATTAAGCTATATAGTTTATATAATTGAGACCCGTTCTTTTGTTTACTTAAGGCTGATTTAATAGACTCAGGTGTTCGATAGATATCTGTAGGTCTAATCGCTTCATGGGCATCTTGAACATTTTGTTTTTTATGATCAGTTCGGTAGTATCCCAAATATTCTTTACCATAGTTTTCTTGAATATATTGCCGAGTTTTACTAACGAAACTTTCTGACAATCTGGTTGAGTCAGTTCTCGTATAAGTAATTAAACCAACAGTTTCATTACCGATATCAATACCTTCATATAAATTAGATGCTAAAGACATAGTTTTTGATGAAGAATACCCATAACGACTAGAGGCTTGTTGCTGCAATAAAGATGTGGTTAAAGCTTTGTTTGGATTATTTTTGATTTGTCTTTTTGAAAGTTCACTTACTGTAAACAATTCATCTAAACGATCCAACAAGTCCTTGGATTCCTTAGCAGATGAAATTTTAGGTTTTTCACCATCTATTTGATGAAGTCCAGCTTCAATATCTTTAAATTTTGCATAAATTTCATAATATTCTTCAGGAACAAAAGCCAATATTTCTTTTTCTCTATCAACAATCAGTTTTAAAGCTGCCGATTGTACACGTCCTGCTGATTTAGATTTAATCTTACTTTGTAATAATTTTGATAATTTAAAACCAATAATTCGGTCTAAAATTCTTCTTGTTTCTTGAGAAGATACTAAATGCTCATCAATATCTCTTGTATGCTGAAAAGCATTTAAAATGGCTTCTTTAGTAATTTCATTAAATTCAACACGGTATACTTTTTGATTTTTTATTTTTAAAGTTTCTTTAAGATGCCAAGAAATAGCTTCCCCTTCTCTATCAGGGTCAGTTGCTAAGTAAAGTTCTTCAGCGTCTTTTAAAGCCTTATTTAATTCAGATACTGTTTTATTCTTTCCAGAGATAATTTCATAGGTTGGTTGAAAATCCTTATCAACATCAACACCTAATCCTCCCTTACCTTTTGTGGCTAAATCACGTATATGTCCTACAGATGATTTCACTTCATAGTCTTTACCTAAATATTGTGAAATTGTCTTTGATTTTGTAGGTGATTCAACAATGACTAATTTTTTTGACATATATTCTACCTCACTTCACTATATAATATAAAGACTTTTTTTGAAATGTCAAATGCTTTCTCTTGAAAAATATTCAGAAAAAAAAGAAAATTTCTTTCTAATTAAAATAATATTTTAATTAAATTTGATTTTCTTTCTTTTTTAAATTAATTAAAACAAAGGTCATCCTATCCAGTCCTTGCATATCTTTTAGAGTAAAAACTTCAGCTTGTGGATAAGTTTCTTTTACCAGTTTATTAATCTCTTCAGCCTTATCATAAGCATGTTCAAAAGCCATCATGGCTTTATCTTTTAATATCGTTTTTGAGTCATTGATGATTTGTTTATAGAATTTTAAACCATCTTCCCCACCAAACAAAGCTAAATGGGGTTCATTATCTAATATTAAAGGGTCTACTTGCTCAATGGTAGGAATATAAGGCGGATTAGATACTAAAATATCAAATTTTTGATTCTTTACAGGATCAATCATATCTCCTTGATAAAAATCAATATCAGCATTTAATAAATCAGCATTTTCTTTAGCTAATGCTAGAGCTTCATGAGATATATCCGTTGCGGAAACTTTAAAATGAGCTTCTTCTTTTGCTAAAGAGATAGCTAAACACCCAGATCCAGTCCCAATATCAACCAAGGATACTTGTCTATTAGAGAAATACTCATCGTATAACATTAAGACATTCGCAACCAATTCTTCTGTTTCAAATCTAGGTATTAAAGCCTGATCAGTGACTTTAAATTTATAACCATAAAAATAGACATAGCCAATAATTTGTTGAACAGGTTTATTATGGTCTAAATATAAACTTAAAGCCTTATAAAATTCATCTTGGCTTTCTTGGGGCATAGGTTCATCATATTTTAAATATAAATCCGTGGGTTCTAACTTAGAAAAATGCAACATGAGTAACTCAGTTGCACTGGTTTCTTTATTGACTTTTCTAGTTTGTTTTTTTGCATCTTGTAAAACTTGTTTATAAGTAGCCATTATTGTTTTTCTAACTTTCTTTTTTGTTCTTCAGAAATTAAAGCTTCAATCACTGCTTCTAATCTTCCATCAATAATACGGTCTAATTGTTGGATGGTTAGGTTAATGCGGTGATCAGTCACCCTGTTTTGTGGATAGTTATAAGTTCTAATTTTCTCTGAACGATCTCCAGTACCAATCTTAGACTTTCTTTCTCCAGCTTCTTTTTCTTGAGCTTCTTGAAGCATTTTATCATAAAGTCTTGATCTTAAGATTTTTAAGGCAGAAGCCTTATTTTCATGTTGAGACTTCCCATCTTGACATTGAGCTACTGTATCTGTTGGTATATGGGTAACCCTAACCGCTGACTTGGTGGTGTTGACTGATTGACCCCCTGGTCCAGAAGAACAATAAGTATCAACCCTAATGTCTTGCATATCTATTTCAAAATCAATTTCTTCAGCTTCTGGTAAGACAACAACAGTCGCTGTTGATGTATGAACTCTTCCAGAGGATTCAGTTTGAGGTACTCTTTGCACCCTATGAACCCCTGATTCATATTTCATATGAGAATATACACTATCTCCTGAAACCATAAATTCAATTTGTGAATATCCACCAGCTTCTTTAGGTTCAGCTGATAAAACTTCTATCTTCCATTCCATGTGTTCAGCGTATTTACTATACATTCTGAATAGGTCTCCAGCGAAAATATTAGCTTCATCTCCACCAGCTGCCCCTCTAATCTCAACGATAACATTTTTTTCATCATTAGGATCTTTAGGAATTAATAATAATTCTAACTCTTCTTCAAGTATTGGAATTCTATTGTTAATTTCTTCCAATTCCATCTCAGCCATTTCTTTAATTTCAGGATCAGTCTCTTTAGACATTTCCTTTAATCCATCCAATTGGCTTAATAATTGTTTATATTCACGGTATTTAACCACTGTTTTTTCTAATTTAGAATATTCTTTGGCTAATTCTGTAACTTTTTTAATATCCGTGGCTACTTCAGGATTTGACATCTGCTTGCCAATCTCTGTATATCTTTCTTCTATTTGTTCTAATCTATCTGCTAACATATTACCCCTTCAGTCCGCTATTAAATTCTCCAGAGAATTTAGAAGTGTTTTTGTTAAATAACAACTCAAAATCCCCAGGTTGTCCATGCCTGTTTTTAGCCACCACAAATTGTGTGATGTTTTGTCTTGATTCATCTTGTTTATCTTCTTCTTTAACATATAAGAAAATAATAATATCCGCATCTTGTTCAATAGATCCAGATTCTCTTAAATCTGACATTCTTGGTGTTTTATCTGGTCTTTGTTCAAGATTACGAGATAATTGCGAAAGCGCCACAACAGGCACTTTTAACTCTCTTGCCATTTCTTTTAATACCCGAGAAATTTCAGATACTTCCTGTACTCTATTTCCCTTATTATGTTGTGAACCACTTAATAACTGTAAGTAGTCAACAATCACTAAATCTAATTTATTATCTTGTTTTAATTTACGACATTTACTTCTTAAATCCAATACTTGTACAGTACCAGAATCATCAAAATAGATATTTGAGCCTTTAAGATTATGAACACCTGTTTGTAATCTTTCCCACTCGTATTGTTTTAAATCACCTTTTCTTAAAGATGTATTATCTACAGATGAAACTGAAGATAACAATCTCATCACCAATTGTTCTACACCCATTTCCAATGAGAAAAAGGCAATATGAGGTGCCTTAGGCAACATCCCAATATTCAATGCTAAATTTAAAGCAAAGGCTGTTTTCCCAATCCCTGGTCTAGCAGCTACAATTAATAAATCTGAAGGCTGTAAACCTAAGGTGTATCGGTTGAATTGGTAATAACCCGTATCTAGACCACTAATTTCATTAGCATGTTGGGCTTGTTCAGCAATTTTAGCTAGAGTTTTCTCAGCAGCTTCTGCTATATTAACAAAATCAGTTGATCTTCTATCTTTAGTAATATTAAATATTTCTTTTTCTACTTGATCGATAAAATGAGGCGTATCTTCAACAGAACGGGAGGCTTCAATTAAAGATGTAAAACTTTCTTGAAGTTTACGTAAGACTGACTTATCTTTAACAATATTGATGTACTCCATCAAATTGGCAGTTGAAGGCACTACTGAAGAAAGGTAGACAATGTATTCTCTTCCACCTGCTTTTTCTAAAGTATTAATATTTTCAAGGAAATTGCTGACGGTAATGGCATCAATAGAATTACCATTTTTAAATAACTTTAAAATGGCTTCATATATCTCTTGATGTGAAGGATTATAAAAATCTTCTACAGTCAACTTATCCGCTATGGTTTTTATTTCGCTCTCACTGAAAAAGATGGAACCTAATACTGATTCTTCTGCTTCTTGAGAATATGGTGTCTTAATCTCCATAAATACCCTCTATTCTTTTTCTAATACTTGAACATCTATCGTTGCAACAACATCTTTATGTAACTTAACTTCAATATCAAAATTACCTAAAGAGTTAATTTTATCATCTAAAGCAATTTTACGTTTATCCACAATAATATTATGTTGTTTTTTTAGTTCATCAGCGATTTGTTTGGTATTGACTGAACCAAATAATTTACCAGTATCACCTATTTTTACATAAAGACTAATAGGACTCTTTTCGATTAATTCTTTAAGTTCTAAAGCTTCTTTATGAGCCTTGTCTTCTTTTTCTTTTTTTTCAGTTAAATCTCTCTCTAGAGCTTCCATATTGGCAGTATTGGCTTTGATTGCGTGTTTTGATGTTAACAAGTAATTGCCATAACCTGTAGCGACTTCAATCACATCACCTTTTTTACCTCTACCTTTAACATCTTTAATCAAAATGACTTTCATGGTCGTTTCCTCCTTATATGTACTTTCTATTAATTTTTCAATTTTATCTATAACTTCATCCGTATTTGAATTCTTAATTTGGGCAGCGGCATTATTTAAATGGCCTCCACCACCAAATTTTTCCATCATCACAGACACATTAAAGTTGCTGACAGACCTAGCAGAAATTCCGATGGTTGAACCATCCAATTTACCCACAGCAAAAGCAGCGATGATGTTATCGATTTCTAATAATTCATCTGCTGTTTTAGCAAGTTGGACTCGATCAGTTGTCTCTACTTCATCCAAAGAAGTAATGGCAAATCTATCATCAATAATTCTAGCTTTATTAACCAAATTTGATTTAGTTCTAATATCATCTAGTGATTCTCTTAAGATTAACCTAGCTTGTGATGGATCTGCGCCTAAATTTCTTAATTTAGCAGCTGCTTCAAATGTTCTAGCGCCAGTTCTATGAGAAAAATTATTGGTGTCAATCATCATTCCCGCCAACATAATGGTTGCTTCAAATTTATGAATTTCAATTTCATCTTCAAAAAAATCTACCAATTCAGTGACAAGTTCAACCGAAGATGAAGCATAAGGTTCAACATAGTTCATTAATAAATCCGGAATAGCTTCATGTATTCTTCGATGATGATCTATAACAATAATATTCTTTGTCTTATCTATCATCTCAGGTGCATTGGATTGAACTGGTGAATGATGGTCAACAATAATAAGTAAGGTATTTTGGTTAACCTTATTTAAAGCTTCTTGAGGTTCAATCACATATTCTAACAACTTAATATATTCATGTTCTAACATATTAAATACTTTTTGTGTTGTTTGATCAATATCATCAAAATCAATAATGATTTTAATTGCCTTACCCTTGGCTATACCCATTTCCAATAAACCTATAGCCGCTCCTAAAGCGTCAATATCAGTTGTTTTATGTGGCATAATATATACATTCTCAGCTTCAGCAATATAATCGCTCAATGCATTTGAATTTACTTTTGCAGTAATTTTAGAAGATTTTTCAACAGTATTAGAACGACCACCAAAAAACTTAATAGGTTGATTTTTAAAGTTAACAACCACTTGATCGCCACCGCGATCTATGGCTAACTTTAATGCTTCCTCAGCGTATTCACCAAGTCTTGATGCATCTTCATCAAAAGAGGCTATACCCATAGATAAGGAAACTCGAATATCCTTTTCTTCTGCTTTAGCAGTAATTTGATCTAAGATAGGGAAACCTTCTTCGATAAACTCATCAATTTTCTTACGATTAGTAATTATAATGGCCCTATCTACTCTTAAAGAAATAAAATAAATATGATTTTCTTCACACCAATGATTTAAAATCCCAAGTAAAGATCCTTCTATAGAAGATTTGGTTTGGTAATCCATATTGGTTGTGGCTTCTACATAGTTATCTAAAGATAAAATTCCAACAGCATTTTGATTCTCAAAATATTTCTTTTTTATTTCTTCTCTTTCAGTTACTTCAAAGAAATAAACTGTCTTATTTTTAGGATAATGAACAGCATCAAATAATTTATCGTACAACTCCACCATAAATTTTCCAACACGTTTTTCAACATTATCACATAAGTCTTTATTTAATAAACATAAAGGTCTTTCAACCAAAACATTAGAAAAATATTCTTTAGCAGCGTTATTGGCATAAGAAATATTGAAATCATCATCATAAATAATGATACCAACCGGTAAATAGTTTAAAGCAATGTCTTCATTATTTAACTTTCTCTTATTAATAGCGTTGGTTTCTCTAATCTTTGTTTCAAGTTGTTCAATACGCAATCTTCTTTGTCTTGATATGTATTCAAATAATAAAATACCAATAAAAATAATGAAAATAACAATATTGAAAAAAGTATAAATATACAAATTATATAAGGGGTGAATAAAGTGAAAAACAAAAGATAATATCACCAATAAAACATAATTGAATGTCAGGAATATATGAAACTTATTAAAGAACTTTTTCATAATTTTCTCCTACTTTCTTAATGATAGACTATTATAACATAGAATAAGTCATATTAAAATATGGGTCATTCTATCTAATCTATCATATTATACCATGAAGATTTAAAAATTTATCTATTTTCAAAAGAAAAAGGCTCACATTGAGCCTTAAAAAATCTATTCTTTTACGTAAGGTAATAAAGCCATGAAACGTGCTCTTTTAATAGCTCTTGCCAAATGTTTTTGGTAATAAGCGTTGGTTCCAGTAACACGTCTAGGAAGAATTTTACCTCTATCTGAAATAAATCTTCTTAGTAATTCATGATCTTTGAAATCTATGTAAGCTATTTTGTTTTCAGTGAAATAGCATCTTTTACGACTTCTACGTCTATTTGATTTGAATCCTGGTCTTGCCATAATAATCCTCCTTTTTTAAAATGGTAGGTCATCTTCAATATCATTGAAGTTGCCTGTATCAATTTTTTCTTCTTGTTTGTAGTTTTGACTTGGATTATTATCTTCTCTTTGTGATTTGCTATCAAGGAAAGTCACAGAGTCACATACGACATCTGTAGTATATCTTTTCGCATTGATTTTTTCATCCATGTACTCGCCAGTCTGAAGTTTTCCTTCAACTGCAACTAAAGAACCCTTTGAAACATAACGGGCAATATTTTCAGCTTGTTTTCTCCAAGCTGTACAGTTGATGAAATCAACATCTTTATCTCCATTATTATTAGAATAAGGACGATTCACTGCAAGAGAAAAACTACAAACAGGAATGTTGTTATTGGTATGTCTTAATTCTGGGTCTCTCGTTAAACGACCGATTAATACAACTTTATTAAACATTCTAATTTCTCCTTACATTTCGTCTCTTGCGATAACAATGTGACGAATAACATCTTCTTTGATTTTAATAACACGGTCAACTTCGTTCACTGCTTCGCTAGATGCTTGAACATCTAAGATAACATAGTAACCTTTTTTAAAGTCATTAATTTCATAAGCAAGATCTCTCATGCCCCATTCAGTCACTTTAGGCTCTTGAGAATCGAATTTAGTAAAGATGTTATTTACTTCAGTAATTAACGCTTTTCTAGCTTCTTCTTCAAGATTAGGACGAATGATGTACATAATTTCGTATCTTTTCATAGTATACCTCCTTTTGGTCTTTGGCTGCATTAGCAGCAAGGTTTTGCCGCCTAAGCAGCAAGGTTAAATCACTTTTAGAATTATATCATAAAGCCTTATTTTTGTCCAATAAAAAAAGCGAGAAACTCGCTTTTAATTATTAATAATTATTATTCTTTCTCACTTTGATTAAAAATGCTAACAATGTCATCATAATGAGTCATTCTATTAGAAGGTACTAACAATAATAAAGAACCATTGATATGATCTTCTTCGACTTTTCCTTCTAATTGTGCTTGAATCACTTGACTCACTTCAAGAACTTCTCTTAAATATTCTTCAGAAGGAAATTCAATAATCACTGCAGTTTTGCTATCGATACTATCATCTTCTAAAGTTTCAAAATCGCCATAAACGTATACATTATAGTCCATTCCATCAATGACTTTTAAATCTACATCTTCTTCAAGTGTGAATGGTGTAAGATTTGTGAATGCTTTATCTTCGATATCGTATTCAGCTAAGATTAAAGCTCTTAACTCTAAAGACATTCTATCTACTGGAATAAACATTGAAGTTGTTGAAACTTTATCAACTGTAGGTTCAGCATTTTCTGTACTTTGAGCTTGAATTAAACGTTTATCCAAATCAAAGTTAACAGCAATTGAGTTTTTGTACGTATATTGATGATATCCCGCTTCTAAAAAATCTTCATCAACATTATTAATTTCTGATCCTGAACATGCTGTAACAGCCAATATAGCAAAAGCCATTACAAATGCTAAAAATACTTTCTTTAAATTTTTCATTGTCCACCGTCCTAAATTCAATAGATTATATCTATCTTGTCCTTAAAATTATAACTTATAACCTAAATCTTGTCAACATCTATATTTATATCTAAAATAAGAAAGAAAAGGATTTATTTTTGCTTGATCTTTCGATAAGGAATCAACATTGAAACTTGCTTCTTGTAATCATTAAATCCTGGCCTATTTTCTAGTTTCTTTTCCATCATAGGTATAGAAATAAATAAGAATAAAGCTATCATGGCTAGGGGATATAAAATATTCATATCAAGGGTCTTACTAATGCCCAAATACATTAAATAAACACCCACCCAAATTGATAATTCTCCAAGGTAATTTGGATGTCTTGAATACAACCATATGCCTCGATCAATAATTTGTGATTTGCTATCTCTGTTTTGTCTAAATTCATACATTTGCTTGTCAGCTAAAAATTGAATGGATGTCGCAAATAACATTAGAACAAAACCTAATATGATCCAAATATTAATAGATCCACCCTTAATTATTACTTCATATGCATTGATTAATTGAATGTATACGACCAAGGTAGGTATCAAATGGATAGCGCCAAAATTAGACAATAAATAATATTTTGTAGTTTTTTCTTTTATGAGGTCATAACGCCAATCTTGTTCCTTAAAACCAGTCCAGTTTTTCCACCAATTATAAGTCAATCTAATGGCCCACAACATAATACCAACGATTAATAAAACAGTGGTTAAATCAATCATAACTGCTTGGTAATAAACCCACCACAAAATAATTACCGGAGGTATGACTGACCAATAAGGATCATACATAGATGAGTTCTTAGTTATTAAACTGAAAGCGAAAATAACAATGGTCATCATAAGGTTTGCTACAAAGCTTAATAACAATACATTATCAATTACTGATTCAAAAGCATAGAAAGAAATAATACCAACAATAAAAGAAATTAAGTAAGCGAGAATGAAAACATAACCTGTTTGTTTTTTAGTTAACTTTAAGAAATCCATAGATACCCCTCTTATTTTTTCAAATATTCGATTAACTTATTAAAAGTAAAAATTAATGTTTGATAGCGTATCTCTTGTCTATCCCCATTAAAATGATGTTTCTCATTGATAATTTGTCCTTGATAATCTATACCAATATAAACTGTACCAATATCCAAACCATGATAAGTTCTTGGACCAGCAATCCCTGAAACCGCCACCAAAATGTCCGCTTCAGATTGTTTTCTTAAACCCAAAAGCATTTCTTCAATGACTTGTTTGGAGTAAACTGTATATTGGTCAATGGTTGTTTTTTTACATTTCAATACATTTATTTTTGCTTGATCAGAATAGACAACAAAACTTTCTTTAAAGACTTTTGATGCATCTTCTATTCGAGTCAATTCACTGGCAAATAAACCCCCAGTCATTGACTCGGCAAAAGAAATTTTTAAATTCTTTTTAATTAATAATTGTACAAGTTGATAAGATAAATCAGAGATTTGTTGACTAGTGTCTTTCATACTTATACCTAAACACTAAACCTAAAGTTAAATATATCGCCATCTTTGGCTTCGTAATTTTTCCCTTCAAGTCTATATTTACCCATTTCTTTGGCTTTCGCTTCACTTCCTGCCATCATTAAATCATCAAAATGAATGGTTTCAGCTCTAATAAAACCTTTTTCAAAATCACTATGAATAATACCAGCACACTCAGGAGCTTTCATTCCGTCTTTAAAGGTCCATGCCCTAACTTCTTTTTCCCCTGCGGTAAAGAAAGTCCTTAATCCTAAAGTTTGATATGATACTTTTATCAACTGATCTAAACCAGATACTTCCATACCCATCTCAGCCATGAATTCAAGCCTATCTTCTTCATCTAACGTTTGAAGTTCTTGTTCAATTTTAGCACTAATAATAACTGTTTGAGCTTGGTCATTTACAGCCAATTCTTTTACTTGTTTAACATACTCATTTTCCATCTCAATTTCATCTTCAGCAACATTACATACATAAATCATAGGTTTAGCTGTTAAAAATGAAAAGTTTTTTATGATGGCTATGTCGTCCTTATCTAGTGGATAAGAACGAATAGGTCTTTCTTCTTTCAAGTGGGCTAAAAGATTGGTTAACAAATCAAATTCATGAACGATCAACTTATCCGCTTTTAAAGAAGCTTGTTTTTTTAGTTTAGGTAATCTTTTTTCTATAACTTCCATATCAGCAAAAATCAACTCAATAAGAATGGTTTCTATATCCCTTAAAGGATCTATAGAGCCATCTACATGGGTCACTTCATCATCATCAAAACAACGAATGACTTGGACTATAGCATCTGTTGTACGAATATGAGAGAGAAACTGATTTCCTAAACCTTCACCCTTTGATGCTCCCCTTACAAGCCCAGCAATATCCCTAAATTCAAATCCAGTATAGATTGTTTTTTTAGGATGATACATAGCTTCTAGTGCTTTAATTCTGTGATCAGGAACTTCAACGACACCAACATTAGGTTCTATGGTCGCAAAAGGATAATTTGCGGCCAAAACATTGGCCTTGGTGATGGCATTGAATAAGGTTGATTTACCAACGTTTGGTAAACCAACAATACCTGCGGTTAAACCCATTATTTAGCCTCTTTCTTTAATTCTTCTAAGTTAAATAATTTGACTGTATTTTCATAAGTTTTTTCAGCCAATTCTTTAAAAGATATGTTTTTTATTTTAGCAATTTCCTTAGCAATAAATTCCACATTTCTTGGTTGGTTTTGTTTACCCCTATAAGGTACTGGAGCCAAGTAAGGTGAATCTGTTTCTACCAATAGCCTATCCATTGGAACAGAAGCCGCAACTTCTTTAGGTGTATTAGCATTTTTAAAGGTGACTGGTCCAGCCAAAGAAATATACATATTTAAATCAATAAATTGTTGCATAGATTCTTTTGATCCTGAATAACAATGCATAACACCTGGAAGATCTTTATCTTTATATGTTTTAATTATTTGATAAGTATCTTCAGTAGCATCTCTCATATGAACTGATATAGGCATTTTATGTTTATTGGCTATTTGAATTTGTTTTATAAATAAAGCTTTTTGTTTATCCATTAAATTTTTATCCCAATGATAATCTAAACCAATTTCACCGATACCTTTTACTTTAGGATGAGATAACTTTTTTTCAATCCATTCTAAATCACTATCTTTTACGTACGATGCTTCGCTTGGGTGGATACCAATAAGTGCGTAAATTGAATCATACATATTAGCAAGTTCAATAGCTAATTTTGATGAATCAATATCATAACCAACCACAACAAAGGCACTTACACCAACTGCGTTTGCCTTATCAATTAAGCTTTCTATTTTTGTAAATAATTGTTCATCATTTAAGTGAACGTGAGAATCAATTAACATAGGTCCTCCTTGTAATCATTTATTCTTTTAAGTAGTCTTTAACAATTTTATTAACAGTAAAGCCAAAGAAATCAATAACTTCTTCTCCCTTACCGCTTCTTCCAAATTCATCGATACCATAGACCTTATGAGCAAATCTATACCATGACATTGAAGCACCCATTTCTATAGCGATAATATTTTTACATTTTTTTGGTAATACTCTTTCTTGTATTTCTTTAGGCTGTTTTAAGAATAATTCTTGAGATGGCATAGAAACCACCCTTGTTTGTATATTATGCTCTTTGGCTAACTTATCTTGTACCTCTAAAGCTAATTCTAATTCAGATCCAGTAGCTATGAAAATAGCTTCAGCATGTTCATAGTCTTTAACAATATAAGCGCCTGTTTTAAAAGTATCATAATCTACTTTTGTTTTTGTTTGGATATTTTGTCTTGTAAGAGCAATGACAGTAGGTGTTTCTTTTGCTTCTAAAGCAAAACGTAAAGCATGTTCTACTTCATAAGCGTTACCAGGCCTTAATACATTGGTATTTGGCATGGCTCTAAACATGGTTAATTGTTCAATCGGTTCATGGGTTGGCCCATCTTCTCCGACAGCTACTGAATCATGAGTGAAAATATATATAGATGGTATATGCATCAAAGCAGCAATCCTCATGGCTGGTTTCATATAATCAGAGAAAATAAAGAATCCTCCACTAAAAGCTTTTAAATGATGTAAAGTCATCCCATTCACAATGCCAGCCATGGCATGTTCTCTAACACCAAAATTGATGTTTCTTCCTGTTCGGTGATTATAATCAAAATCACCATCAATACCTTTGGCTTTGGTTGAAGATGTTAAGTCTGCAGACCCACCAATCATATGTGGAATATGTTCACTAGCAAGCTGAATTAATTTACCCATAGTTGAGCGAGATGCTTCATTCAATCCAACCTTAGCATATTTAAACACTTCTTTAAAATCAATTGATAACTTGTTATCAATAATATCCTTAAATTGCTTATATAATTCAACATTCTTTTCTTTGACTTTTTCTAGAGTTTTCATCCAAGTCTTATAAGCACTTTGTCCTCTATCAATAAAACTTGTTCTAAATTCTTCATAGGCCTCATCGTAGACTTCAAACATGCCTTTATCATAAGCAAGGGCTTTTTTCATAGCCTCAGTTTCTTTAACCCCAATTGGTTTACCATGAGATTCTGAAGTTCCTGCAGAAGATGCGCCTTCTCCAATGATTGTTTTTATTTCGATGAAAGATGGTTTATCCGATTGTTTAGCCGTTTCTATCGCTTTAGATATAGCATCTAAATCATGATGATCTTCAATCAATTGATAGTCCCAATTCATTGATTTTACTTTTTGTTCAATGTTATCTGATTGAGCCATATCAACCGGTCCATCTAGTTGAATATCATTAGAATCAAACAAGACAATTAATTTATTAAGTTTAAATCTACCTGCAATAGCCATAGATTCTAAGGTGATTCCTTCTTGCATATCACCATCTCCACATAGAGCGTAAGTATAATGATTTACAAGTTGGTATTCTTTGGTATTAAACTTAGCTGCTAAGTAACTTTCTGCCAAGGCATTTCCAACTGCCATTGACATCCCTTGTCCTAAAGGACCTGTTGTAGAATCCACTCCAGGAGTTTCTCTGTATTCAGGATGGCCTGGTGTCATAGAATTTAATTGTCTAAATTCTTTAATTTGACTCATAGGTATATCATAACCAGCCAAATGCAAGGTTGAGTATAAAAGCGCTGACCCATGTCCTGCAGCTAAAAAGAATCGATCCCTGTTAAACCAAAGAGGTTCATTTGGATTAGCAATTAAATGTTTAGTATATAAGGTATAAACTGTGTTGGCAGCACCCAAGACAATTCCTGGATGTCCACTATTGGCTTGATTGATCATATCAAGTCCTAAAAACTTCATTGATTGGATTGTTTTTTCCATGATTTCACTCCTAAATATTATTTAAATATAAACAAAAAATTTCACATATTATTATATCATAGTTCATATATTTAAAAAAGAAAAGACGAAGATAAAACTTAATAAAACATAAAAAAAACACCCTTAAGAAAAGGGTGTTCAATTATAAAATTATTTTAAAATTGTAACAACTGATCCAGCGCCAACTGTACGTCCACCTTCACGAATTGAGAACTTAGTTCCTTGTTCCAATGCGATTGGGTGAATTAATTCTACTTGCATTTCAATGTTATCTCCAGGCATAACCATTTCAACACCTTCAGGAAGTTGAATAACACCTGTGATATCAGTTGTACGGAAATAGAATTGTGGTCTATAGTTAGAGAAGAATGGAGTATGACGTCCACCTTCTTCGTGGCTCAATACATAAACTTGTGCAGTAAATAATGTATGAGGAGTCACTGAACCTGGTTTAGCGATAACTTGTCCACGTTCTACTTGGTCTCTTGAAATACCACGTAATAATAAACCTACGTTATCTCCAGCTTGTGCGTAATCAAGGATTTTACGGAACATTTCAACACCAGTAACAACTGCGTTTAATGTTTCTCTAATACCAATGATTTCGATTTTATCGTTAGTTTTAATTGATCCTCTATCTACTCTACCAGTAACAACAGTACCACGACCAGTAATTGTGAAAACATCTTCAACTGGCATTAAGAATGGTTTGTCAGTTTCTCTTTCTGGTTCAGGAATGTATGAGTCAACAGCAGCCATTAAGTCTAAGATTTTTTGTTCGTTATCTGCGTCGCCTTCTAATGCTTTTAAAGCAGAACCAACGATGATTGGAGTGTCATCTCCTGGGAAGTCATATTCGTCTAATAATTCACGAACTTCCATTTCAACTAATTCAATTAATTCTGGATCATCAACCATGTCAGCTTTGTTTAAGAAAACAACGATTTTTGGAACACCAACTTGGCGTGATAATAAGATATGCTCTCTAGTTTGAGGCATAGTTCCATCTGCAGCAGATACAACTAAGATTGCGCCGTCCATTTGAGCAGCACCTGTAATCATGTTTTTAACATAGTCAGCATGTCCTGGGCAGTCAACATGTGCATAGTGACGAGTTTCAGTTTGATACTCGATATGAGCAGTATTAATAGTTATCCCTCTAGCTCTTTCTTCTGGAGCAGAGTCAATTGAAGCATAATCTCTAACTTCTGAATATCCAGCTCTTGCAAGAACTGTAGTAATTGCAGCAGTTAAAGTAGTTTTACCATGGTCAACGTGACCAATTGTACCAATATTAACATGTGGTTTAGTACGTTCGAATTTAGCTTTAGCCATTTTTATATATCTCCTTTTTCTTAAATTATTTGTTTTTATAATGAATTGACATCATTATTTATTTTATAACATTCTTTAAAATATTGCAATCAATAAATCAATAAGAGGCTTATTCCTCGTTATTTTTCATGATTTGTTCAGAAATATTTTTTGGTACCTTGTCATAATGCGAAAATTGCATTGTATGTGTTGCACGTCCTTGTGTATTTGAACGTAATGACGTTGCGTAACCAAACATTTCTGATAAAGGAACTTTTGCAGAAACTTTTTGTGCGTTTCCTTGCATTTCTTGTCCTTCAATTCTACCACGTCTAGCGGTTAAATCACCGATAACGTTACCAATATAATCATCAGGTGTAACAACATCTACTGACATAATTGGTTCTAAAAGCGCAGGTGCACCTAATTGTTTAACTTGTTTTAAAGCCATTGAAGCAGCAATCTTAAATGCCATTTCTGAAGAGTCAACTTCATGGTATGAACCATCATATAAAGTGGCTTTAATGTCTAATAACGGATATCCCGCTAAAACACCACCAGCAAGTGATTCTTGAATACCTTGATCAACAACTTTAATGTATTCTCTTGGTACAGTACCACCAACAACTTTATCAACGAATTCATAACCTTTACCTGGGTTAGGTTCAAAGATCACTTTAACATGACCATATTGACCACGTCCACCAGATTGTCTAACAAATTTAGCATCGGTATTGGCTGTTTGTGTAATGGTTTCACGGTATGATACTTGTGGGTTACCAACACTAGCTTCTACTTTAAATTCACGTTTCATTCTATCAACAATAATTTCTAAGTGAAGTTCACCCATACCTGAAATAATTGTTTGTCCCGTTTCATGATCAGTATAAGTTCTAAATGTCGGATCTTCTTCTGATAGTTTTTGAAGAGCTACACCCATTTTAGCTTGATCTTTTTGTGTTTTTGGCTCAATCGCTACTGAGATTACAGGCTCAGGGAAGTTCATTGACTCAAGAACAACGTGTGTATTCAAACTACATAAAGTATCTCCTGTAATTGTATCTTTTAGACCAACTGCAGCTGCGATATCTCCAGAATAAACTTGATCAACTTCTTCTCTTGAATTCGCATGAATCTTAAGAATACGTCCAAGTCTTTCTTTCTTATCTTTTGAAGCATTGTAAATGTATGAACCTTTATTTACAACCCCAGAGTATACTCTAAAGAATGTAATACGACCAACGAATGGGTCTGTCATAACCTTAAATGCTAAGGCAACAAATTCTGCTTCATCTGTTTGTGGAACTGCTACTTCATTTTCGTTTTTATCATATCCTTTAATATTCGCAACCTCTGTTGGAGATGGTAAATAATCTAGGACAGCATCTAACATGAATTTAACACCCTTATTTTTAAAGGCCGTTCCACATAATACAGGGAAAAATGTTACTGATAAAGTAGCTTTTCTTAAAGCAGCTTTAACCATTTCAACAGAAATTTCTTCACCTTCTAAGAAAGACATCATTAAGTCTTCATCATAATCTGATAAAGCCTCTAATAATCTTGATCTTCTTGCTTTAGCTTCGTCTAATAAATGCGATGGAATATCTATTTCTACATACTCCTCGTTAATGCCTCCATCAAAATCATAAGCCTTCATCTCAACCAAATCAATAATTCCGCTAAAAGTGTCTTCAGCCCCAATTGGCCATTGAATCGCTTCAGCGTTTTCTCCAAGTCTATCTTGGATAGATTGTACTGCCCCAGCAAAATCTGCCCCAACCTTATCCATTTTGTTTGCAAAAACAATTCTTGGAACTTTATATTCATTTGCCTGACGCCAAACTGTTTCAGTTTGTGGTTCGACTCCGGCTTGAGCATCTAATACCGTTACAGCACCGTCTAATACACGTAGTGACCTTGATACTTCTACTGTAAAGTCCACATGACCTGGGGTATCGATAATATTAATTCTATGATTTTTCCAGAAAGCCGTCGTTGCTGCAGCAGTAATAGTAATTCCGCGTTCTTGTTCTTGTTCCATCCAGTCCATTTGTGAAGCACCATCATGTGTTTCACCCATTTTATGGATTTTACCAGTGTGATATAAAACGCGTTCAGTTGTCGTCGTTTTACCAGCATCAATGTGTGCCATGATACCAATATTACGTGTTTTATCTAAACTATATTCACGTGCCATAACTTGTGTTTCCTTTCCTAAAAATTAAAATCTATAGTGAGCGAAAGCTTTATTAGCTTCAGCCATTCTATGCATATCTTCTTTTTTCTTAACAGATGCGCCTGTATTATTAGCAGCATCCATAATTTCTTTTGCTAATCTTTCTTCCATCGTTCTTTCGTTTCTAGAACGAGAGTATTGTACCAACCATCTAAGACCTAAAGTTGTTCTTCTATCAGCTCTAACTTCACTAGGTACTTGATAATTTTGTCCACCAATTCTACGACTTCTAACTTCTAAGACAGGCATGATATTATTTAAAGCTTCATTGAATACTTCAATAGGATCTTTACCAGTTGCTTCTTGTACACGGTTAAAAGCATTATATAAAATTGACTGAGCTGTTGTTTTTTTACCACCAATCATGATGTTATTAATAAGTTTAGTTACCAATTTAGAGTTGTAAATTGGATCCGCTAAAACATCTCTCTTCGCAATTTTTCCTTTACGAGGCATGATGCAATTCCTCCTTTCAAATTCTTCTTAAAATTAAATTATTTAGGTCTTTTAGCTCCGTATTTAGAACGACCTTGTCTTCTTTTGTCTACTGCGGTTGTATCTAATGTACCACGGATAACGTGATATCTAACACCAGGTAAGTCTTTAACACGACCTCCTCTAATCAATACAACACTGTGTTCTTGTAAAGAGTGTCCAATACCAGGTATATAAGCATTAACCTCTCCACCATTTGATAAACGTACACGAGCATATTTTCTCAAAGCTGAGTTAGGTTTTTTAGGTGTCATAGTCGCAACCCTAACACATACACCACGTTTTTGAGGGCTAGATTGATCGGTATAAACCTTCTTCAAACTATTAAACCCAATGTTTAACTGTGGAGATTTAGATTTCTTTGTTTTGTTAGTACGTCCTTTTTTAATTAACTGATTAATAGTAGGCATTCACTTTCCTCCTTCCTACCACACACCCGGGAGGTGCGCTTTTGTCATTTTTATAAGGTTGCAGGGCAACCTATATTTTTAACTATATATTAAAGCGTTATTATTATACACCACACATCTAGGCGTGTCAAGCATTTCTAAACGCTATTTTAATAACCTATAATATTATACATGAATGCAAAGAAAAATCAAGGAAAAAATCCTTGATTTTAAGAAAAAATTAATTAATTTTTGACCAAATATTAATAATTAAAAGATAATATAAAAAATCCTAAAATATCACTTACTTAAGAGTGTAAATATGATAAAATAAATGCAGGTGATAAATTATGAAACATTATGAAGTAGTCGCGGCAGTATTCACTGACGAGCAAGATAGAATATACTGTGCAAGAAGAAAAAATGACGGTGAGCTCGCTTCAAAATGGGAATTCCCAGGCGGGAAAATCGAAGCTGGCGAAACCAGTGAAGAAGCGTTAATAAGAGAAATCAAAGAAGAGCTATCTGCAGATATTGAAGTTTTAGACTATATAACAACTGTCAATCATCAATATACTTCTTTTAAATTAACCATGCATGCATATTATACGAAAATAAAAAAAGGAAATTTAGTCCTTAGTGAGCATACTGGTGAGAAATGGTTAAAAAGAAAAGACTTAATGACTCTTGATTGGGCTCCAGCAGATATACCTATTGTTGAAATTTTAATGAAAAATATGGGGTAAACACTATGTTAAAAAGAATTGAAATTGAAAAGGCTCTATTCAATAAAAAAATAGAGTCTTTTGTTTATAATCCTAATCTTGTTGTGAATAGAAACACTAAGAACATCAAAGACAGGATCATTCGTTTGCTTGAAGAAGCTGACAGAGTAGATATTGCGGTTAGTTATTCTGTTTGGTCCGGCTTGCAATTAATCTATGAAAAACTAAAAAAATTCAGTTCTGATAGCCGATTTATATTGACCATTGAAGGATTTGTGACTGATCCAATATCTCTAAGGAAGCTAAACGAGCTTGATATGCAAGTGAAAGTCTATTCTCCGACAGACAAGGGAAAAGGATTCCATCTAAAAACCTATTTTTTTGAGAAAAACGATGAAAGAAAAATTTTAGTAGGTAGTGCAAACATATCATCTAGAGCTTTTGGATTAGTCCATGAAATGGCAATTGAAGTTGAAGCTAATAAAGATGGATATATAGTTGAAGAATACAAAACAACTTTTGAAGACCTTTGGAATGATAATTTCTCAGATATATTAGATGACACTTATGTCAAAGGTTATGAGGAAATCTATAAGGATTATAAAAAATCACAACAATTCATTTATAATCTTTCTTTACAAAGCCAATTAATTAAACCAAACCATATGCAAAAAGAAGCACTTGATAGGCTTGATGAAGAAAGAGAATCAAAAAAAGGGTTGGTAATTGCTGCTACAGGAACTGGTAAAACCTATCTCTCTGCTTTTGATGTTAAGCGTTTCAATGCAAAAAAAGTACTATTTTTAGTACATAATAGACTCATACTTACTTCTGCTATTGATACTTACAATCGCTTATTTGGTGATGATAAGACTCTAGAACTTACTTCAGATAATATAAGTGAAATAAATCATTACCCAATTATTTTCACCACTGATAAGACCGCTAAAGCACATCTATATAATAAAATTAGTGAAGATTACTTTGATTACATCATTTATGATGAGGCACACAAAATAGGAGAAAGCACACAATATTCAAAACTAATAGAGTACTTCAAGCCAAAATATACACTTGGTATAACAGCAACACCTGAAAGAACAAAAAATCCAGAATATCTATTTGAAACATTCGAGTATCATGTTCCCTATGAGATTAGACTTTTAGATGCTATGAATTATGAACTTGTATGTCCTTTCACTTATTTCGGTTTAAACATTCCAGAAAGATTATTAGATTCAAACGAAAGATTCCATATAGACGAATTAACTATTTATATGAAAAATCTTATAAATACAAAAGGGCACTATGGTGAAAAGTTAAAAGCCATTGTTTTTTGTAGAGATAAAAAAGAAGCTATTGATGTTAATGATGGTCTTAACAAATTGGGATTTAAATCAATTGTTGCTATTAGTGGCGCAAATGAATTATCTAGAGATGACGTTGAGGAAGGGATTGTAAGTTTATCTTCTAACGAAAAAGGGACAATCGAGCTTATTTGTGTCGTTAATAAATTCAATGAAGGTATTGATATTCCGGAAATTAATACGATTTTCATGTTAAGAAACACATCATCATCAATTATCTACACCCAACAATTAGGTAGAGGGTTAAGAAGGACCTTTGATGAACATAAATTTGTTACAGTCTTTGATCTCATCGGTAATTCAAAAAATGATTACTCAATTGCTCAGGTGTTAACTGGAAATCAAACCGCAGATAAAAGAGAATTATACAAACACGCAAATAATGGCTTCGTAACGGTTTCACCTTTTATCAATGTAGATATAGAGAAAGAAGCTATGGATAAGATTATCAAATCTATATCCAATAACTTCAAAGTTAAGACCGAGTTAAGAATAAAATTTGAAACAGAACTACATCGATATGAGTACATACCTACACTTAAAGAAATGTATATGGATCCGAATTTTTCTGATTTAGAACTATTACAATTACTCTATAAAGATTTCTATACACCATTTAGTAATTACTATAATAAGAAATATGGTATTGACCAAAACAATTTTTTCCTTAAGAACTTTTTTAGACTTATCACTCAATTTGTGCTTAGAGGTTATTCTAAAGAAATACTTAAAGATTATATAAACATATTAAAAGGTAATCAAGTCAATAATGATTTGCTAAAACGAATTCTTCTATTCAATGAGATTGATAACGGAATAGCAACATCTATATATTCTTCATACTATAAAAAAGGCAATAATTATATAAAAGTCTTTCAAAAGCATGGTTTATTTATCTCATTAAATAAAGATGTTAAAAATAAATTAGTAGAATTTCATGCCTTAAAACTCTTTGAAGAACACATCGAGCTCTTTGAAGAAATCCAAAAACAAGATAGTTATCATATGTCACCATTTGATTTAATAGATAAAGCTGAATATTTGTTTCACACAAATAGTAATAACTGTTACTTAAATGCAGTCGGAGAATATGTCGATAATGACCAAAAAAAGGTCTATTGCCCAATAACTATATCAAAAGTACGTAAAAATTACTCTAATCAAATATTGGATAACAATACCTTGATATATTGCACTCAAAAAAAGCCAACACTTGAAAAAAGTGTTCGAAAGGATAATGAACTCACAAATGGTAATTATAAATTTCATATATGTGCACGATTCCCTCACTTAGGATATGAAAGTACATCATACTTTAATTTAGGTGAAATTGAATTCCTATCCAAATCAAACACAATAAAACATCCTGATGGCGGATACTATCACGAACTTACATTCAGAATAAAAGATCCTATTCCTAGAGAATTGCTTCAATACAAAGAAATAGATTATTAACAATATACTTAATCAGATAAATAAAAAAGTTAGCAGTCATATAAAAGAATATGTGATTTGCTAACTTTTTAAATTTGGATATTTTTAAAATTATTCTGTTTATTAAGCAAACCATAGTATTTTTGAGAAGATTATGTGTAATGGTGCATTTCTTGATTTATCTCAAACAAGATAATAATTAAATTCAATCCGAGAAATTAAAGGTAATTTTCATAAAATATGTAATAATTACAAGATATTTATAATAATCATCTTCATATTTCTTTAGATTTACTAAGGTCTATTTACTATAAAATATATATAACTTATAATGAAGGTGATTTTAAATAAAAAAAGGAGGGCAATATGTCAAAAAAAGAAGATAAGAAAAAACTAACCAACTATGTAGGTGCACCAGTTTATGATAACGAAAATTCAATGACTACTGGTCCAAGAGGACCTATGCTATTACAAGATGTATGGTATTTAGAAAAACTTGCTCATTTTGATCGAGAAGTCATTCCTGAAAGAAGAATGCATGCTAAAGGCTCTGGAGCCTTTGGTACATTTACAGTCACCCATGATATTACAAAATATACAAAAGCTAAAATATTTTCAGAAATAGGAAAGAAAACTGATATGTTTGTTCGTTTTTCAACAGTCGCTGGTGAAAGAGGCGCAGCTGATGCTGAAAGAGATATTCGCGGATTTGCGATGAAGTTTTACACAGAAGACGGAAATTGGGATTTAGTAGGTAACAATACCCCAGTGTTTTTCATCAGAGATCCACTACGTTTTCCTGATTTAAACAGGGCTGTGAAAAGAGATCCAAAAACCAATTTAAGAAGCGCTAAAAATAACTGGGACTTCTGGACTCTTTTACCAGAATCATTACACCAAGTCACCATCACTATGAGTGATCGTGGTATTTCTAGATCTTACAGACATATGAATGGTTATGGCTCTCATACCTATTCAATGATTAATGAAAACAATGAAAGAATTTGGGTTAAATTCCATTTAAAAACCAACCAGGGAATTAAAAACTATACAGACCAAGAAGCTGAGGAACTTGTAGGAAAAGATAGAGAAAGTCATCAAAACGACTTATTCTATGCCATTGAAAATAAAGATTTTCCTAAATGGACTATGTATATCCAAGTCATGACTGAAGAACAAGCAAAAAAACATCCTTACAATCCTTTTGATTTAACTAAAGTATGGTATAAAGATGAATTCCCATTAATAGAAGTTGGTTATTTTGAATTAAACAAAAACCCAGAAAATTACTTTAGAGATGTTGAACAAGCAGCTTTTAATCCCGCAAATATTGTTCCTGGTATTGGACACTCACCAGATAAAATGCTTCAAGGACGTTTATTCTCATATGGTGATGCTCAAAGATACCGATTAGGTGTTAACCATAATATGATTCCTGTAAACGCACCTAAAAACAAAATGAACTCTTACCATCGTGATGGACTCATGCGTGTCGATGATAATGGAGGAGGTAAAACCCATTATTGGCCAAACAGTGATGGAGAATGGGAAGACAATAAAAATTTAAAAGAACCACCATTAAAACTTAATGGGGATGCATACAATTATGATTTTAGAGAAGATGATGATGACTACTTTACTCAACCAGGAAAACTCTTCAGATTAATGCCTAAAGATGAACAAGAGAGACTTTTCTCCAACACTGCTAGACATATGGGTGATATTCCTAAAGATATCAAAATACGGCATATAGTCCATTGTTATAAAGCTGACCCAGATTATGGAAAAGGCATAGCTGAGGCATTAAATATTCCTTTATCAGAAGCAGGATTATGAGAAAAAACATAAAAAAATATTTATTTATCTTTCTTGGTTCAATTTCATTAGGCCTTGGAAGTATAGGTATCATACTCCCCCTACTTCCAACCACACCCTTTTTACTCTTAGCAGCTTACTTTTATTTAAGAAGTTCTAAAAAATTATATGTTTGGTTACTAAATCATAGGATATTTGGCATTTATATTTATTCATACATTAATTTCCATGCCATTGATTTAAAAACAAAGATTAGTGCCTTATCTCTTTTATGGTTAAGTTTAACTATATCTATTGTTCTTGTTAATAAATTACTTGTTACACTCATATTATTAATCATAGGTCTATCGGTAAGCCTTCATATTTTATCTTTGAAAACCATGTCAAGAGATCAAATGATTAAAGAAAAAAATGTTAAACAAATTTGTTCTTCATGAAAATAAAAAATAAAGCTTTTCTCAAAAAGCTTTATTTTTTATTCCATGCGTTATTTAATTTATTTAAAACCTCTTCTTCAGCATATACAATCCAAAAATCATAGATTTGATTGTCTTTAACTTCAGGATGGTTTTCTAGATATAAATTTATATCTTCAACAAATTCAAATTGATATACATAACCTATAACTTGATCATCTTTTATAATGTTGTATCTAAATTGAACAGATAAATCACAATAAGAAGTATCTTGTTTTTCAAGAACATAACCTTGATCTTCAACGACCTTTAAAAATGATTGTTTTGTACAAGCTAAAAATATAAAGATCATTAAAGAAAAAATTAGAGTCATTTTAATCATTTTTTTCATGTTAACCTTCTTTCACCATAGGAACAAATCTTACACCATCAAGTTGAATCTTTTTTATGTTTTGATTTGATTTTTCTATCATCAATAAATTTTGAAAGACATGATCACCAAGGGGTATTATTAGTTTTCCTGGGTCATTTAACTGATTTATTAGAGATGTAGGTACTTCTTTAGGTGCACAAGATACTATTATTTTATCATAAGGACTATAATCTATTAATCCTTCATAACCGTTACCTAAATGAAAGAAGATATTATCATAGGATAATTCTTTTAATATATATTTAGCTTGTTTATGTATATACTCATTAATTTCAATGGTATAAACATGCTTAGATAGTTCAGCCAAAATAGCGGTTTGATATCCTGATCCCGTTCCTATTTCCAATACCCTGTCTGTCTTCTTAATGTTAAGCTTATCAATCATATAAGCTATGATATATGGTTGAGATATGGTTTGATTAAAACCTATAGACAAGGGATAGTCTCCATAAGCAAAAGATTGATCAAATTTAGATACAAATAAGTGCCTTTTTACCTTTAAGAAAGCATTGAGGATTCTTTCATCAACAATACCTCTCATCTTTATTTGATGATCAACCATATCTTTTCTTAAAATCATATAATCATTCATAGGTATCCCACCTCTATGATACCACTAATAATTTAATATTTAAATAAAACAGGTGTTTGAATTTCAAACACCTGTTTTATTATTGACCTTGAAAAGCATTAATGACTTCAGTCCACTTATCTAATGGATAAACTAAATAATAATCATAAATTAAATCACTGCCTTTAAATCCATCATCAATATCACCTAAAGTACCAAACATCGATAGGACAAATTCCTCAGCTTTAGTTTGTGTCTCGAAATCAATAATAACAGCCTTGGCAATGCCATTAGAATCATAAACAACATATACTTTGACAGCTCCATATGCTTGCCATTGTTCTAATGAATAATCGGCTTGAGTTGAGTTTTTTTCATCAATAAAATTATCTTCTTCAACCAAGGTATATCCTGCATCAAAAAATCTTTCTTGAACGACTTGAAAAGAACTTAAGGTAATATCCTCGGTTGAATATTGAGGACTTTCAGTTGGGTCTTGAGAACAAGATATCAATACAAACATCAACCCTAAGATAGATAAGCTCATTAATAATTTTTTCATTGTTTCCCTTTTAACTTTCAAATTAATATATTTATACTATTAATATATATTTTATCTTAAAATCTTATTTTGACAATATCCTTTCATGTATTTATATAAATAATCTTATTCTTTTCAAAAATATAATCAATACAATAGGAAAAATGTTATTCATTAAAGAAAAAACTCTAAAATAGGCAATTAACCTTTTTTAGAGTTTGTTATTTATTCACCTTTAAATATTAATCTCAACTCTTCAGTAGAAGATTGAATATATAAGTTCTTGTATACATATTGTTCATAATCTTCTTCTTTAGCATTGATGTCATCAAAAACATTTTTCAAAGCTCTTTCACTAGAAAACTCATAAATTAATCCTACATACTCATCTTCAGGGTCATAGACCATGTAAAGGTTTTTGAATTTCATATCTTCATCCATATTTGGAAAATATTTTTCAAGATCTTCTTCGCTCAACTTTTCCATACTATAACCTTCACTCTCAAGCCTTTCTTGAACAGTATCTAAACCACTACACGAGACTAAGGTAAAAGTTATTATTAAAATAATAAAAAATAATCCTAACTTTTTCATAATAAAATGCTCCTATACTTTTCAGATATTTTTTATTATACATGACAAATCACTTTTTGTATAGAAAATATGAACCTATCAATAACTAATCTTATTCACCTTTAATAATACTCATGACCTCTTCAGATAAAGTTATAACAAACAAATTTTTATGAATCAATTCTTCATAATCCTCTATTGATTCTCCTTCTTCTTCAATAATATCTTCAAGAACGCCAGCACTTTTAAATTCAAATATGGTTGCGACCCATATATCATTATCATTATATACATGATAGATGGCTTTTATTGATTCCTCTTCACCTTGAAACTCATCGACATCATCTTCATCAACTTCTTCAAGACGATATCCTTCATCTTCCAATCTATTTTCAGCTGATCCCATAGCACTACATCCGACTAATATAAAAGAAAAAGCTAAAAACATAAATCCAAATAATGCTTTTCTTAATTTCATCATATATCCTCCCTATTTTATATTTACTTAATCAATGATATCAATTAAGTATTGAACATCTTCGTCTGGCAATCCAAGTGCTGTAAAATATAGGTTTTTATAGAATAGTCCAGCAGCTTCTTCTCTACTTAATTCTATTTTTTCTAAGTATTCATCAATAGAATCTTCATCAATAAATTCAATCATGAGTGCAACTTGTAAATCATCAGAATCTTTAATTTCATAGACACTTTCGATATATTCTAGCAATTTAACTTGTATTAGACTATTGATTTCCTCATCAGACATTTCAACCACAGTGTAACCCTCTTTTTCTAACTTTGAAATGGCTGAATCAACGGTTGAACAAGCAACCACAGTAAATAAGAGTACAAACCCAATCATTAATTTTAATACTTTTCTTAATTTCATCATATATCCTCCCTATTTTATATTTACTTAATCAATGATATCAATTAAGTATTGAACATCTTCGGCTGGCCCTTCAAGTGCTGCAAAATATAGGTTTTTATAGAATAGTCCAGCAGCTTCTTCTCTACTTATTTCTATTTTTTCTAAGTATTCATCAATAGAATCTTCATCATTATATACAAGCATAATAGAAACTTGTAAATCATCAGAATCTTTAATTTCATAGACACTTTCGATATATTCTAACAATTCATCATGTATTAGATTATTGATTTCCTCATCAGACATTTCAACCACAGTGTAACCCTCTTTTTCTAGCTTTGAAATGGCTGAATCAACGGTTGAACAAGCAACCAAAGTAATTAAGAATACAAACCCAATCATTAATTTTAATACTTTTTTCAATTTCATCCTTATATTTCTTCTCCCTTATAATATTTATAATAACTAAAAACGTAAAATAACTTTTTATAGTTAATATTCTATCTATTCAAAAATTCATTAGGATCATGTCCAAAGAATATTAAAGTAAGTACTGCATAATCACCGACTTCGGAAAACATCAATAACTCCTTATTTCGTAAAGTTCCTGGAAATTCACCACCCGCATCTTCTATAAATTTATCCAAAGCACCTGAACTACTAAATTCATATAATCTTGCGACCAATAAATCTTTTGAATCATAGACACCATAAATATTTTCTAAAGCTTCAGTAGCATTAAAATCATCATTATAATCATCATTAATGATTTTAACTTCATATCCGTATTTATTAAAGTCTTTTTCGACTTGGTTCATGGTTGAACATGCTAATAAGGAAAATAACAAGAATAAAATTGAAATAAAAAATAATAATTTTTTTCTCACTTTTTCCCCCTATTTTTGTTCATTATACATGATTTCAAATTTAATTTCTACAAAATATAAAAAAAATCCTGATTTTTCAATCAGGATTAATTAGCTAACTTAGAAAGATAGCCTGGCAACGACCTAGTCTTGCGCAAGATGCACTACATTCGGCGCTGAAACGCTTAACTACTGTGTTCGGGATGGGAACAGGTGTGTCCGTTTCGCTAAAGTCACCAGACCTTCTTTCAAAACTGAATAAATTGTATTATGCAAAGTTAAGTCCTCGATCTATTAGTACTAGTCAGCTAAACATATCACTATGCGTACACCTCTAGCCTATCAACCTCATCATCTATAAGGGATCTTACTTTTCAAAAAATGGGAAATCTCATCTTGAGGAGGGCTTCACGCTTAGATGCTTTCAGCGTTTATCCCATCCACACATAGCTACCCAGCGATGCTCTTGGCAGAACAACTGGTACACCAGCGGTGTGTCCATCCCGGTCCTCTCGTACTAAGGACAGCTCCTCTCAAATTTCCAACGCCCGCGACGGATAGGGACCGAACTGTCTCACGACGTTCTGAACCCAGCTCGCGTACCGCTTTAATGGGCGAACAGCCCAACCCTTGGGACCGACTTCAGCCCCAGGATGCGATGAGCCGACATCGAGGTGCCAAACCTCCCCGTCGATGTGAACTCTTGGGGGAGATAAGCCTGTTATCCCCAGGGTAGCTTTTATCCGTTGAGCGATGGCCCTTCCATGCGGAACCACCGGATCACTAAGCCCGACTTTCGTCCCTGCTCGACTTGTAGGTCTCGCAGTCAAGCTCCCTTCTGCCTTTACACTCTACGAATGATTTCCAACCATTCTGAGGGAACCTTTGGGCGCCTCCGTTACATTTTAGGAGGCGACCGCCCCAGTCAAACTGCCCGACTGACACTGTCCCCCAGATTACACATCTGCAGGTTAGATATCCAATAACCAAAGGGTGGTATTCCAACGGCGACTCCATCGAAACTAGCGTCCCGACTTCTTCGTCTCCCACCTATCCTCTACATTGGTTACCGAATATCAATATCAACCTGCAGTAAAGCTCCATGGGGTCTTTCCGTCCTGTCGCGGGTAACCAGCATCTTCACTGGTACTACAATTTCACCGAGTCTCTCGTTGAGACAGTGCCCAAATCGTTACGCCTTTCGTGCGGGTCAGAACTTACCTGACAAGGAATTTCGCTACCTTAGGACCGTTATAGTTACGGCCGCCGTTTACTGGGGCTTCAATTCGTACCTTCGCTAATGCTAAGCACTCCTCTTAACCTTCCAGCACCGGGCAGGCGTCAGCCCCTATACGTCATCTTTCGATTTAGCAGAGACCTGTGTTTTTGATAAACAGTCGCTTGGGCCTATTCACTGCGGCTGACCAAATGGTCAGCACCCCTTCTCCCGAAGTTACGGGGTTATTTTGCCGAGTTCCTTAACGAGAGTTCGCTCGCTCACCTTAGGATGCTCTCCTCGACTACCTGTGTCGGTTTGCGGTACGGGTACTTATTGAATTAGCGATAGAAACTTTTCTTGGAAGCATAGATTCATCTGACTTGCGTCATCAGTGATCAGGATATCTGTGCGGCGGATTTGCCTACCACACTCCCTCTCAGCCTTAAACCAACATCCTCTCGCTGGCTCAGATTATCTTTCTCCGTCATTCCTTCTCTCCAATAAGTAGTACAGGAATCTCAACCTGTTGTCCATCGCCTACACCTTTCGGTCTCGGCTTAGGTCCCGACTAACCCTGGGAGGACGAGCCTTCCCCAGGAAACCTTAGTCATACGGTGGACGGGATTCTCACCCGTCTTTCGCTACTCATACCGGCATTCTCACTTCTAAGCGCTCCACCACTCCTCACGGTATAGCTTCGATGCATTTAGAACGCTCACCTACCAACCCACACTTTATGTGCGTGTTCCGCAGTTTCGGTATTATGCTTAGCCCCGGTACATTTTCGGCGCAGGGTCACTCGACTAGTGAGCTATTACGCACTCTTTAAATGATGGCTGCTTCTGAGCCAACATCCTAGTTGTCTAAGCAACCCCACATCCTTTTCCACTTAACTGAAACTTTGGGACCTTAGCTGGTGGTCTGGGCTGTTTCCCTTTCAACTACGGATCTTATCACCCACAGTCTAACTGCCAAGCATATATATCGGTATTCAGAGTTTGATTGCATTCAGTACCACGAGATGTGGCCATTATACATTCAGTGCTTTACCCCCGATACACTCTATCTTGACGCTAGCCCTAAAGCTATTTCGGTGAGAACCAGCTATCTCCGTGCTCGATTGGAATTTCTCCCCTAGACACAGGTCATCCGGGCCCTTTTCAACGGACTACGGTTCGGTCCTCCATTGCGGGTTAACGCAACTTCAACCTGCCCATACCTAGCTCGCACGGTTTCGGGTCTATAACATCATACTCTCGCTCTTTTCAAACTCGCTTTCGCTGCGGCTCCGATCCTTCAATCTTAACCTTGCATGATATCATAACTCGCCGGTTCATTCTACAAAAGGCACGCCATCACCCTTTAACGGGCTCTGACTTGTTGTAAGCATATGGTTTCAAGTTCTCTTTCACTCCCTTCCCAGGGTGCTTTTCACCTTTCCCTCACGGTACTGGTTCACTATCGGTCACTAGGTAGTATTTAGCCTTCGGAGATGGTCCTCCGTTCTTCCGACAAGATTCCACGTGTCTCGCCGTACTCTTCTCTATCCCAAGTCCACACTATTTCGTCTACAGGAGTTTCACCTTCTTTGCTTCGCTTTTCCAATACACTTCGACTATAATATGGTTTTTTAACTCATTAGATAGATGGGCTGTTTCCCTTTCGCTCGCCGCTACTCAGAAAATCGCTTTTGCTTTCTTTTCCTGCAGGTACTAAGATGTTTCAGTTCTCTGCGTTCCCTCACTCTTACGAGTGTGACAGTCTTCTACTGCCGGGTTCCCCCATTCGGATATCGACGGATCTCTGCTTACTTACAACTCCCCGTCGCTTTTCGTAGTTCGTCACGTCCTTCTTCGGCTCCTAGTGCCAAGGCATTCACCTTATGCTCTTATTTCCTTAACTTTGCTACAATTTATTCACTTTTCAAAGATCTTTCTAAGAATTTTTTTTTAAAAAAATTCCGCGTCGCAAGGACTTTTTTTAAAGTCCGATAGACATTTTTTTATGAACTTTCTTTAGAAAGTTCTCTTTCTATGAACTTCATTTATTGAAGTTCTCTTTCTATGAACTTTCTTTAGAAAGTTCTCTTTCAAGAAACATAGTCCCTGAAAACCAAACATATACGATACTCAAAACGCTTTCTCCCTAGAAAGGAGGTGATCCATCCCCACGTTCCCGTAGGGATACCTTGTTACGACTTAACCCCAATCATCTGTCCCACCTTCGACGGCTCCCCTAAAGGCCACCGGCTTCGGGTGTTACAAACTCTCGTGGTTTGACGGGCGGTGTGTACAAAACCCGGGAACGTATTCACCGCGATCTGCTGACTCGCGATTACTAGCGATTCCAACTTCATGGAGTCGAGTTGCAGACTCCAATCCGAACTGAGACTAATTTTATGAGTTTCGCTCCATCTCGCGACTTCGCTGCTCTTTGTTCTTAGCCATTGTAGTACGTTTGTAGCCCAGGTCATAAAGGGCATGATGATTTGACGTCATCCCCACCTTCCTCCAGCTTGTCGCTGGCAGTCTCGCTAGAGTCCTTAACTTAATATTAGCAACTAGCAATAAGGGTTGCGCTCGTTATGGGACTTAACCCAACACCTCACGGCACGAGCTGACGACAACCATGCACCACCTGTATCCATTGTCCCCGAAGGGAAAAGTGTATCTCTACACCGGTCAATGGTATGTCAAGACCTGGTAAGGTTCTTCGTGTATCCTCGAATTAAACAACATACTCCACCGCTTGTGCGGGTTCCCGTCAATTCCTTTGAGTTTCAGTCTTGCGACCGTACTACCCAGGCGGAGAACTTATTGCGTTAACTTCAGCACCGAGTGTTACCCCGACACTTAGTTCTCATCGTTTACGGCGTGGACTACCAGGGTATCTAATCCTGTTTGCTACCCACGCTTTCGTGCCTCAGCGTCAGTTCCGGCCCAGTAAGCTGCCTTCGCCATCGGTGTTCCTCCAAATATCTACGCATTCCACCGCTACACTTGGAATTCCACTTACCTCTACCGTACTCAAGATTGCCAGTTTCATTCGCCTTACTCAGTTGGGCTGAGATCTTTTACAAATGACTTAACATTCCGCCTACGCACGCTTTACGCCCAATAATTCCGGATAACGCTTGCCCCCTATGTATTACCGCGGCTGCTGGCACATAGTTAGCCGGGGCTTCCTCATTCGGTACCGTCAATACTAAATCATTTCCTATTTAGCACTTTCTTTCCAAATAACAGAACTTTACAATCCGAAGACCTTCTTCGTTCACGCGGCATTGCTCGGTCAGACTTTCGTCCATTGCCGAAAATTCCCTACTGCTGCCTCCCGTAGGAGTCTGGGCCGTGTCTCAGTCCCAGTGTGGCTGTTCAGCCTCTCAGCCCAGCTACGCATCGTTGCCTTGGTAGGCCATTACCCCACCAACTAGCTAATGCGACGCAGTCCCATCCAAAAGCATAGCCCGAAAGCTACCTTTAAAACTATCAACTTCTGTCAATAGCTCCTATCCAATATTAGCCGACGTTTCCATCGGTTATCCTCGTCTAATGGGTTGGTTACCTACGTGTTACTCACCCGTTCGCCACTCACTAGTAAACTAGTGCGTTCGACTTGCATGTATTAGGCATGCCGCCAGCGTTCATCCTGAGCCAGGATCAAACTCTCCATATTTTATTATATAAATTGTTTATTTAGCTCATTATTTTTTTACTCTTTGACGTTTTTTAAACTTGTCTTGTTTTTCTGTCGTTTTTCGTTCGTATATGTTCAGTTTTCAAAGACCATTTTCTCGTCTGCGTTTTCACACGCTTATATATTCTATCATAGGCAAACTTATGTGTCAACAATTTTATCTCTGTTTTTTTAACTTTTTTTGTTTTCTTATAAAATTGCTATTTTTAGCCTATTATTTGATAGTTTTTATAAGAAAAGAGCTGCTAGAAAGCAGCTCTTATTCTAAAAATAAAAACTACTCTTCGTATTCTTCGTAAGGATCTTCTTCAACAATAGCTTCCTCGTAATGGAATTCTGTGTCTCTTAAGATACCTGTACCCGCCGGAATCAATCCGCCGATAATAACATTTTCTTTTAAACCAACAAGTGGATCATGCATACCTCTAATGGTAGCGTCTGTTAAGACTCTAGTTGTTTCTTGGAAAGAAGCAGCAGATAAGAATGATTCTGATTTCAAACTTGCTTTAGTAATACCTAATAAGATAGGTCTAGCAACTGCAGGTTTTAATCCTTCTTGTAAAACTTTTTTATTAGCTTCAACAAATTGATTGATTGAAACTTGAGATCCTGGTAATAAATCAGTATCCCCTTCCAATACAACCGTCATTCTTCTTGTCATTTGTCTCACAATAATTTCAATATGTTTATCTGAGATATCAACTTTTTGTGATTGGTATACTCTTTGTACTTCGTTAATAATATATTTTTGAACAGTTTCCACATCAGTAACCCTTAATAACTCTTTAGGATCAATCGTTCCTTCAACCAATTGTTGACCAGCTTTCACTTCTTGACCTTTTTCAACAATAATTGTTGCTTTAGGGTTTGTGGTGTATTTTTTCTCTTCTACATCACTCTTAATATGGATGATGGTGCGACTATTATCTTTTTCAACATCAATGATTACACCAGATATTTCAGAAATAATAGCTTTTTTCTTAGATTTACGTGCTTCAAATAATTCTTGAACACGAGGTAAACCTTGGGTAATGTCATCTCCAGCAACCCCACCAGTATGGAAGGTTCTCATGGTTAACTGTGTACCAGGTTCACCAATAGATTGAGCAGCAATAACACCTACAGATTCTCCAACTTCAGCTTTTTCACCTGTCGCTAGGTTTTGACCATAACACTTACGGCAAATACCAACTTCAGCTGTACAAGATAAAGCGGTTCTAATAGGCACTCTCTTAACACCAGCTTCAACAATCATTTTTGCTTTTTTCTCAGAGATATATTCATTTCTATGAACTAAGATTTCGCCAGTTTCTGGATGGAATACATCCGCTGATGGGTAGCGTCCATTAATTCTATCTTCTAATGTAACAATAACCTTGCCATCTCTATCAAGAACTTCATCTAGGTATACACCTTTATCTGTTCCACAATCTTCAATAGAAATAACAACTTCTTGAGAAACGTCAACTAAACGTCTTGTTAAGTAACCTGACTCAGCAGTTTTTAAGGCTGTATCCGTAGAACCTTTTCTAGCCCCATGGGTAGAGATAAAGAACTCTGACATGGTTAAACCTTCAATGAAGGATGCTTTAATAGGTAACTCAATGGTTCCCCCAGATGGGTTGGCCATCAATCCACGCATACCAGCTAACTGAGTGAAGTTTTGGATATTACCACGAGCACCTGAGTTAGACATCATATAAATATGATTATCTTCTTTCATCTCATCAGCAAGTCCAGTTTCAACTTCTTTTTTAGCTACTTTCCATTCTTCAATAACCAAGGCTTTTCTTTCAGCATCTGTTAACATACCTAGGTCATATGTTTCTTGAATTTCAGCCACAGTATCTTCATGTCTTTTTAGAACGTCGCCTTTTTTACTATAAACTTCAACATCACTCGCTGCTATGGTAATACCAGCTATTGTTGAATATTTGAAACCAATATTCTTCATTTTATCCAACATTTTAGATGTTTCATTAATTTTATATTTTTCAAATATTTTTGAAATAATCAAAGCCAAGAATTTCTTATCAAAAGGTTTAACTAAAGGCATCTTTTCGATTTCTTCTTTTAAGTTTCTACCTGGTTTAATAAAATATTGACTTGGTGTTTGAATGGTTAAGTTTGATTCAGTAGGTTCATTAATATATGGGAAACTTGCAGGCATGATTTTATTAAAAATCAATTTACCAGCAGTTGTTACCATAAAGTATGACAAGTATGACTCAGGAACCCTATCAACAAATGATAAAATATTGTTTTCTTGCATAAAACCAATACCTTGATCATGTTCTTCAGGTTTAAAGTTGTTTTTCATACGAATATGTGAATCGATTTTCAAAGCAATTCTAGTGTGTAAATCAATATATCCGTTTTCATAAGCCAACATGACTTCGTCATAGTTAGAGAAGTAAGAACCTTCTCCTTTACCACCTTGAGATTCTTTTGTTAAGTAATAGTTACCCAATACCATATCTTGTGATGGTGTAACAATTGGTTTCCCATCTTTAGGTGCTAAAATATTGTTAGATGCTAACATTAAAACTCTTGCTTCAGCTTGAGCTTCTTCTGATAAAGGAACATGAACCGCCATTTGGTCACCATCAAAGTCAGCATTAAATGCTGTGGTTACCAATGGATGTAAACGAATAGCTTTACCTTCCACAAGTTTAGGTTCAAAAGCTTGAATACCTAATCTATGTAGGGTTGGTGCACGGTTTAAAAGAACAGGATGTTCTCTAATCACATCTTCAAGTACTGACCAAATTCTATCATCTAATCTATCGATTAAGGTTTTAGCATTTTTAAGATTCGAAGAGATACCTCTTTCAATCATTTCTCTAATCACAAATGGTTTGAATAAAGTAATCGCCATTTCTTTTGGCAATCCACATTGGTACATTTCCAAATCTGGTCCTACAACGATAACTGAACGTCCAGAATAATCCACACGTTTACCAAGTAGGTTTTGTCTGAAACGACCTTGTTTACCTCTTAACATATCTGATAAAGATTTTAAAGGTCTATTTCTTTCAACAACAACTTTACGTCCACGTTTTGAATTATCAATTAAAGCATCTACTGCTTCTTGTAACATTCTTTTTTCGTTTTTAGTAATAAGGTGTGGTGCACCTTGTTGGAATTGTCTTTTTAAACGTTTATTTCTATTTAAAATTCTTCTGTATAAATCGTTAAGGTCAGTTGTCGCAAAACGTCCACCATCTAGTTGAACCATAGGTCTTAAATCTGGTGGAATGACTGGTAATACTTCTAGAACCATCCATTCAGGTTTATTATCAGATTGAGCAAATGCTTCAACCACTGATAATCTTTTAACGATTTTTTCACGTCTTTGTTTAGACGCTGATTTTAACTCAACTCTTAATTTTAAAGTTTCTTCTTCTAAATTAATATCTTGTAATAACTTTTTAATGGCTTCTGCACCAGTTAAAGCTCTAAAGCGAGAACCAAATTCAAAATACTTATCAGTATAATCTCTTTCAGATAATACTTGTTTATATTCTAAATCTGTATCTCCTGGTTCAGTGACTATATAAGAAGCTAAATATACAACTTCCTCTAAGTCTTTGGCTTTGATATCTAAAAGGGTAGCTAAACGAGAAGGAGAGTTTCTTAAATACCAAGTATGAACAACAGGTGCTTCTAACTCGATATGACCCATTCTTTCTCTTCTAACCTTAGATTCAGTAATTTCTACACCACAAACCGGACATTTTTTTCCTGGATGAGAAGATTTTTTAGATTTGTTTGAACATGCACATTGATAATCTTTTTGAGGTCCAAAGATTCTTTCGCAAAACAAACCATCTTTTTCTGGTTTCAATGTACGGTAGTTAATTGTTTCATGATTTTTAACTTCTCCATAAGACCAAGATCTTATTTCTTCAGGAGAGGCTAATCTAATCTTCAAATGTGAAAATTTTTGACTCATTATCTTTCCTCCTTACGATTGAAAACCAAATTTATCAAGATAATTATCCTTGTCGTTTTCGACTAAAGATTTTTCTATCTCATTTTCTCCGGTTTCGCGATTAATTAATTCTACATAGATACCTAGTGCTCTTAACTCACGAGATAAAACTCTAAATGACTCAGGCAATGATGGTGAAGGAATTGGTTGTCCATCAACAATTGCTTTGAACACTTTATTTCTACCAATAATATCATCTGATTTAACAGTTAACATTTCTTGTAATGTATAAGCAGCACCATAGGCTTCTAATGCCCAAACTTCCATTTCTCCGAAACGTTGTCCACCATTTTGTGCTTTACCACCCATAGGTTGTTGGGTAACTAAAGTATAAGGACCAACAGAACGAGCATGAAGTTTATCATCAACCATGTGGTCAAGTTTAATCATATACATAACTCCAACTGAAACTGGGTTATCAAATTTACGGCCTGTACGACCATCATATAGGGTAAACTTACCATCAGGTCTCATTTTTGCTTCTTCCATAATAGCAGCTAAATCACTAGACTCAACCCCATCAAATACCGGAGAAGCTACATGAATACCTAGTCTCTTAGCAGCCATACCTAAATGGATTTCTAAGACCTGACCAATATTCATACGTGAAGGAACCCCAAGTGGACTTAACATAATATCAATTGGTGTACCATCTTCTAAATATGGCATATCTTCTTCAGGTAATATTTTTGAAATAACCCCTTTGTTACCATGGCGACCTGCCATTTTATCCCCTTCAGATATTTTACGTTTTTGAACGATAAATACTCTGACTGACATATTAACACCAGGGTTTAATTCTGCATTTTCTTTTGTTAAAACTTGAACAGATTTAACAATACCGCCACCACCATGTGGTACGCGTTTAGAAGTTTCTTTTACTTCTCTTGATTTTTCACCAAAAATTGCCAATAACAATTTTTCTTCAGGTGATGGATCCGTTTGTCCCTTAGGTGTTACTTTACCAACTAAGATATCGCCTTCTTTGACTTCAGTACCTGGAATAACAATACCATTTTCATCTAAGAATCTTCTACCTTCAGGACCAACACCAGGAATTTCTCTTGTGATTTCTTCTTTTCCTAATTTTGTATCTCTAGCCTCAACCTCATATTTTTCAATATGAATTGAAGTATAAACATCTTCTTTAACTAAACGTTCATTCATAATAACAGCATCTTCATAGTTGTAACCTTCCCAAGTCATAAATGCAACAGTCACGTTTTGACCAATAGCAAGTTCGCCTTGAGACATTGAAGAACCATCAGCAATAATAGCGTCTGCTTCAATATATTCACCTAAAGAAACAATTGGTGTTTGATTGAAACAAGTTCCTTGATTTGAACGCATAAATTTATCTAATTTATAAGTATCTAATTCACCATTTTCAGTTCTGATTTTAATGACTTTACCATCAACATACTCAGCTACACCTGCTCTTCTAGCAACAATTGCTGAACCAGAGTCATGGGCAACCTTATACTCAATACCAGTACCTACATATGGTGCTTGTGGTTTTAATAAAGGAATTGCTTGACGTTGCATGTTGGCACCCATCAATGCACGTGAAGAGTCATCGTGCTCTAAGAAAGGAATTGAAGCCGTTGAAACTGAAACAATCTGTTTAGGTGAGACATCCATATAATCGACATCTTCACGATAGAACATTTTAGTTTCACCATTTTTTCTAGCTACGACTCTATCATCTAAGATATTACCTTCATCATCTGTATTAATATTTGCTTGGGCAATGATAAAATCTTTTTCATCATCCGCAGATAAATAATGAATTTCATTGGTAGTTTTCAAGTTTTCCTTATCAACTTTTAAATATGGTGTTTCCATAAATCCATATTTATTTACTTTTACATAAGTTGCTAAAGAGTTAATCAACCCAATGTTTTGACCTTCAGGTGTTTCAATCGGACAAATTCTACCGTAATGTGATTGATGAACGTCACGAACATCAAAACCAGCTCTATCTCTTGTTAAACCACCAGGTCCTAAGGCAGAAATTCTTCGTTTATGCGTTAACTCATCTAAAGGATTCGTTTGTTGCATAAATTGAGATAACTGACTTGAACCAAAGAATTCTTTTAACGATGAAGTTAAAGGACGAATATTGACCAAGTTTTGTGGTGTAATTTCTCTTGGATCTTTAGTAGACATTCTATCCTTAACATTCTTTTCTATTTTAGCTAAACCAATTCTAAATTGGTTTTTCAATAATTCTCCAATCAATCTTAAACGTCTATTACCTAAATGATCGATATCATCCATTTCACCTAAACCTTTAAAAAGATTTAAGTAATAATTAATTGAAGCTAAAATATCAGAAGTTGTAATATGTAAACGAGTTTCATAAGAATTATTACCAACAATCTTCACCTTTTGAGTGTTACCTTGTTCATCTTTAATTCTTACTTCTAATTCTTCAACAAAAACATCTCTAATGACATTTTGCAAGAAATCTTCATTAGGATCATCTGCGATAATTTCATTTCTATTTTCACGATCTATCAGTAATTTTAAGTCTTTTTCTAAATCAGGATCAAAAGTAATTTTTTTAGTTAATGCAGCTCTATGTTGACCAATAATTTCATAATTATCATAAGTTAAAGCAGTATTTCTTTTTAAAATAACTTCGCCAGTTTCTACATCAACTAAGTCTTTAGACAATCTAACATCTAAATCTTTATCAATCACTGTTTTAATCATATGAACTATATCTAATTTTTGATTCACTTTAAAGCGACCAACATCTGCTAGATCGTATCTTTTATCATTAAACAATCTTGATACAAAGAATTGTCTCGCCCCTTCAAAAGTCGCTGTCTCACCTTGACGAATTTTAGCGTATACTTCTTTAATTGCTTCTTTTGAGTTTTGTGTTAAATCTTTAGCAAATGAATTTTCAAGTAAGTCGTTTTCCCCAAAAATATCAATGATTTGTTTTCTTGTTGAAAAACCAAGGGCTTTAATCATTGTAGTTAGAAGAATTTTCTTAGAACGGTCTACTTTAGCATAAGGCATATCTTTAGAACCCATTTCGAATTCTAACCATGCACCTCTTGTTGGAATGACTTGCCCTAAAAATTTAACCTCTTGTGTTTTTTTATCTTTTTGTTCAGAATAAAAAACACCAGAAGAACGAACAATTTGTGAAACAATTACACGTTCAGAACCATTAAAAATAAAGGTACCATTTGGTGTCATCATAGGAACATCTCCCATGAATAATCTGTGTTCTAACACATCATTGTTATCAATTAATTCTCCAGTTTTCGGATCAATAAGTTCATTGTTTTTCAAACGAACTTGAACCCGCAAAGCGCGAGAATAGGTCAAATCCTTTTCTTTGCATTCATCAATAGAATACTTTGGTTCATCGAATTTAAAGTCGCCAAAATAAAGTTCAACAGATTCGTTGAAATTCGTTATTGGAGAAATATCATCAAACAATTCTCTTAATCCAGTTTCTAAAAACCACTTAAAAGAATCCGTTTGAACTTCAATCAAATTCGGTAATTCCACATTGGATTTAACACGCGAATAATTTCTTCTTTCTTTGGCCTTACCATACTTTACAGTACTATAATTCACACAATCACCTCATAAATAAATTTGGTGTTTTTTTTATGTTGCTAAAACACAAAAGCAAACGCAAAAATGCGCATTATACGCATTTTATAATTTTATCATAATTTTTCAATATAGTCAATTATAATCCACATCTAATTATTTGATAGCCGGATTTTTTTTCAACGACTTCAACACTTGAATAAACACTTTGACAAAATGCTAACGCAGAAGGTGCTCCTTGTTTCTTTTGTATAACAATATATAAAAAGCCCTTAGGCATTAAATGTTTCTTAGCATCTTCAAAAAAGCGATAAATGACAGCCTTACCTGCCCTAATCGGAGGATTGGTTACAATCACATCATATTGATCTTTAACTTGATTAAAACCATCACTCACAAAAGGATAAACATCTGTATTGTTTAATTTAGCATTCAACTTTGCCAATTCAATTGCTCTTTCATTAATATCGACCATATCAACAAGGGCTTGAGGTTGAATAGATTTTAATATAATACCAATTGGTCCATAACCACACCCTAAATCTAACAACTTATGATAAGGGTACTTCATCACAGTTTCAATCAGTAATCTTGAACCAAAATCTAATCCTTTTTTTGAAAAGACACCATGGTCTGTTTTAAAAGAATAATGTTTATTAGCTATCAAAACATCATGTATTTTTGTATTTGATCTTAGACTATCATCATTGGTAAAATAGTGTCCCATTTCATCACCTCATAGACGAACGAAAAACCTGAGCCACGCTCAGGTTTATGTTCATTTCAAATGTTGATTAATTATTTTAATTCTACTGTAGCTCCAGCTTCAGTTAATTTAGCAGCGATTTCTTTACCTTCATCTTCGCGTACTTTTTCTTTAATTGCTACAGGAACTGAGTCAACTAATTTTTTAGCTTCAATTAATCCCATACCAGTTAATTCTCTTACAACTTTGATAACAGCAACTTTAGATCCACCAAAGCTAGTCATCATTACGTTAACTTCTTTTGGACCTTCGTCTTCAGCTTCTGCTGCTGCAGGTGCTGCTGCAACTGCTACTGCACTTGGATCGATACCGAATTCTTCTTTCATTGCATCGATTAATTCTTTAATTTCTAAAATATTCATTTCTTTTAATGCTTCAATAAAATCTTTAGCGTTAATTTTTGCCATTGTTATTTCCTCCTAATTAATTTTCTTGTTCTTCTTCAGAATCATTTTTTGTTAATAAATCTAATGCGATTGCTAAGTCTCTTAGTGGTGCATATAATTGACCAGCTAACATAGCTAACAATCCTTCTTTGTTTGGTAATTGAGAAATCTCTTTGATTTTCTCGTCTTGATAATAAGCTCCATCAACTATTCCTGATTTGATTTTAAGCTTTTTGTTCTTCTTAGCAAATTCATATAGTACTTTTGCTGCTGATACTTGATCTTCATAAGAGAAGACAACTGAGTTTGGACCAACTAAATCATTAACCAATTCAGAATAACCTTTTTCTTCTGCAGCTCTTCTTGCAATATTGTTTTTAATAACAAACATCTCGCAACCAGCTTCGCGTAATAGTTTACGTAAAGCTTGAGTTTTTTCCACAGTAAGTCCTTGATATTCTGCAATCACAACTGATTTTGAGTTCGTCATTCTCTCAGCAACTTCATTGACTAATAATTGTTTTGTATCAATTACTTTTTGATTAGCCATTCATAGACCTCCTTCTTGTCTCTTAAATACGAAAACCTCTTTTTACGAGAAAAAGAGGTTTAAATTGAACATTTAAAAATCTTAATCTCGGTAGGATGATTAAGCCTTAGCCCCTACTGTCTTCGATTGTTATACAGTTTTTTTAACTTCTAATTGAACGCCAGGTCCCATCGTTGATGAAATCGTAACGTTTTTAAGATATACACCTTTTACTGTTGATGGTCTAAGTTTTCTAATAACATCTACAACTGAATCGATATTTTCTACCAATTTTTCAGGTGCAAATGATACCTTACCAACTAAGACTTGGATATTACCAAATTTGTCAACGCGATAAGTGATTTTTCCACCTTTTGAATCGCTAACAGCTTTTTCAATATCCATTGTTACTGTACCAGTTTTTGGGTTAGGCATTAACCCTTTTGGTCCAAGTACACGACCTAACTTCCCTACTGATGCCATCATATCTGGTGTTGCAATAACAACATCAAATTCTGACCATCCCTCTTGAATTTTTTGAACTAAATCATCGTCACCGACATAATCAGCGCCAGCTGCTTGAGCTTCTTTAGCTTTTTCACCTTTAGCAAAAACTAATACAGTTTTTGATTTACCTGTTCCGTTTGGTAAAACTAAAGCACCTCTAAGGTTTTGTTCAGCTTTACGAGGATTAAGGTTTAAGTTGAAAGCCAATTCAACAGATGCATCAAATTTTTCAAAGGAAATTGATTTTACCAATTCAACAGCTTCTAAAACTGGATAAGCTTTGTTTTTTTCAACTTTGCTTAAAGCTTCAGTGTATTTTTTTCCTTTTTTTGCCATGTTGATTCCTCCTATATTTGGTTTTAGCGGAATGTCCTCCCAATTATATAGTTGAATAATAATCTATATTAACAACTTATAAACTTAGTCTTTAACGACAATTCCCATGTTACGTGCTGTACCTTCAATAATACGAGCTGCTGCTTCAATATCATTTGCGTTAAGGTCAGCCATTTTTGTCTCAGCGATTGCTCTTAATTCATCCCAAGTAATCGTAGCGACTGTTTCTGTTTTAGAGTTTCCAGCTCCTTTTTGAATTTTGCATGCTTTTTTCAATAAATCACTTGCAGGTGGAGTTTTTGTAATAAATGAAAATGAACGGTCGTCATAAACAGTTAATACAACAGGAATAATATTTCCTACCTGATCTTTAGTTCTATCATTGAATTGCACACAGAATTGTTGGATGTTAACGCCTGCTTGTCCTAAAATTGGTCCAATTGGTGGTGCTGGTGTTGCTTTTCCACCAGGAACTTGCAGTTTAACAACGTTTTTAATTTCTTTAGCCACGAAAGACACCTCCTTATTTTCGTGATGTGGTGATAGATTAACATCTCCCACTCAAACTACATAATGCACGCTAGAACATTATACATTATAAATAATAATTAGTCAAGATTTTTATCTGTCTAAATTATAAGAATTAAATATCATATTTTGCGAGAATTTCAGCTGGTGATTTTCTCATTAAATTAAATATCGGTAATAAACCAAAAACTAAATTTACCAGGTAAATTCCTACCAATCCAAGCATCAATAACCAGAACGGTAAATAGAATACTGGATAATATGAACCAATTGAATTTTCAATGGTTGTTAAGACATAGGCTGCAATTAAATAACCTGTCGCAGACAATAAACTTGTATATACTAAAATCTCTGAAACAAAGATCTTATAAACATCTTTTTTAGTTGCGCCAATAGCCCTATATATTCCTATTTCTTTAACCCTATTAATCATTGAAGTTCTCATCAAGAAATAAATAAACAAAATAATTCCAATAAATATAGCAATCATCGATGAAATTGAAGCTGAAATATCAAAATTTCTATCCTCAAGATAAATTTCTCTATCATGTTCATAGATATCATAAGCTTCATAACCTAAATCTTCTAAGGCTTTAAGAACAGCCTCTTTATCATCCGCGTAGAATTTATACCCGCCTTCTCTATAAATATTGCTGTTTTGTACCGCCACTATTTCCGCTGCTTTTTCTGTTAATAAAAAGGTTGCTGAATTCAAGTTACTATCATTATCCAGTTCATATAAACCAACGATTTTATAAAGACCAGAACCTAGAGTTACTTGTTGATTTATCGAATAATAAGCGCTTTTATAAGCAAGAATTTCGGTATCATTTGCTGGCATCCTGCCCTCGCTTATATTGATAGAATCTTCATAAGCTTCAACAATAGACACAAATGAAGCACTCTCGTGTGAAAGACCATAATACTTATCCGGATATACGATTAAGGTTTCGCTAGCATCGATCACTCCAACCACTTTAAAAGCAAGCCTATTTCTTCCTCCATAAACATTAGCTAAGACAGAAAAATCCAATAGATCTTCAACATCTTCATAACCCATTTGCGTAACTCTATAGTTATTTAAAATCATATCTGCAGTAAAAGAAGAAATCGCTACTTCATTAATATTGCTTGGCAATTTCCCTACCAATAAATCATCTGAATCAACCCAAGATGCTTTAATTGGCCAAACAGACAAATTAACATTCAAACTTGTTTGGTAAAAACTTTGTTGGTAAAAATTAACATACTGAGAATAATACTGATCTGAATATAAGATTGGCGAACCTATACCTTCAATTTCCATAATCTCTTCATAATCAGAAGTGCTTAATTTATTACTCTTTTCTATAGACACATATGATTTAGGCGCTGATAAAAATTCATACTCGTTTATTCGAATAATGTTTCCTAAAGAAGCCAATTGAAAAGCCACCACAGCCGAAATCACAAAATAAGCAAAAACAAGTATTTTTCTACCTATCTTTCTTCTTGTAAAGAGTTTCTTCAAACCTGTAAATAATGTATCTCTCCACCTAAATAAAGATTTATGGTGATGATGTTCAATGGCTTTAAATTTATCAAAATCTAAAGCTTCCATTTCTTCAGTTTTAAATTCTTTTTTATGGTCATCAACTAAAGATATTTCCGATTCATGATCAATAAATTGAATTTTCTTATCTGAATTGGTTTGAATATAAATGGTGTCATTCATTTCCACCACTTTAAAATCAAAATGCTTATTATTTTCTTTTTCATAATAATAATCAATAAACTTAGTTTCTAAATCTTCTTTATTTAAATCTTTTAAATAAATAAAACGATCATCTTTATGTTGGTAAGATGTGTTTTTAAAGTTTTGATAATCATTGGTAACAATACCATCTTTTAATTCTATGATTCTATCCGCAAATAAATCTACTAAATGTCTTTCATGTGTTACTAAAATAACTAGTTTATTTCTTGATATATTCTTAATCAAAGACATGACTTCAAAAGTATTATTACTATCAAGGTTACCTGTTGGCTCATCCGCAAAAATAACATCAGGATTTTTAGCTATTGCTCTTGCTATACCTACACGTTGTTGTTGACCACCTGACAAAGCCAGTACATTTCTTTTACGATAATTATACATACCAACTTTATCTAATGAATAATTAATTCTTTTGTCTAATTCTTCTTTGTCATAGAGTCCAGCAATATTTAAAGAAGTCTTAATATTGTCATAAACCGATTGATCTGGTAATAAATGATAATTTTGGAAAATAAATCCTATTTTTTCATTACGTATATAATCAACTTTAGATGATTTGTATTTTTTTACTGACTCACCTTCATAAATAATTTCACCACTATGAAAATTATCCAAACCAGCGATAACATTTAATAAAGTTGTTTTCCCACAACCAGAAGGACCAGTAATTGCTACAAGACCTTTTTCCGGGAACTGAATAGATGTATTATTGATTACATGGATTTGATTTGATCTGTTTTTATTAAAATACTTATGTAAATTTCTAATTTCAATCATAACTATTCCATCTCCCTTCTTAATGTTTCTGCCACACTGTCATGATAAACCCTACTTAAATATCTTCGAGATAAAATTACTGCAAAGAAAGAAACGAATAACAATAAATAAAGTAAATTTTTAAAATCAAAATACTTTAAAATAAATAGTGGGCTTCCGACCTCTACAAAAGGAGAAATAAAGATAACCAATAATAAGAATATGATATAAGCAAAAGCTGCCATAAACCATGATTCTAAATATATAAAGGATCTAATGGTTCCCTTGTTAGCACCAATGGTTCTAAAAATAGCATAATCTGTCATTTTAGAATTAATAATGTTTTTAATAATAACATATGAAATAAAATATATAGCTAAGAACATTAGACCAAACATTACAAACAAACCAAAATTAAGAACGATCAATATTAAGCCCTCTAAAGATTCTCCTGAGTTAACATTGGCAGGATAATAGACTTGATATAAATTTACACCATTCTCTTTTTCCCTACTTAAGTCTTCATATAATTGACTAGCTTCTATAGGGTCATTGGCAAATATAGAAATTTGATAAGGCACATTCTCATCAAAAATTTGATCAAATAAGTTCTGACTTAACTGAATTTCATATTGACTCATCACTTTAGGTCTCACAGTGACATTCTCAATTGTTTTATTCGTATAAAATGTTTCAAACATGATATCAGCTTGGTAATCTGAAGTATTTTCAAAATCATAATAGATGTACATCTCATCATCATTAAGATCACTTGCCAAGGAAACCCAATAATCACTTAGATCAATACTTGAACCAGACTTATCAATTTTTATAGTCGCATAGTTATTAAAGCCAAAAAGCTTACCAAAATAATCCCATCTATCATCATGTATAAAAACATAAGAACGGTACTCTTCATCAACAACATTAATGATATCATTGGTATAAATAACTTTATTAATATCAAAATTATAAGATTTTGTGAAAAATTTTAAAGTAGCCTCTTTGCCCAAGAAATTGCTTAAAGCTTCATCCTCATAATAATTTGGTAAAGTTAATAAGACCTCATTAATATTCCAATTTTGATATTCATCACCTAATAATGATATAGGTAATATCATTAAATTCATATACTCACGATCATATATGTTATTACTCATTTTGATTTCCCATTCGTAATCACCATAACTATTAGTCATAAGAAAGTCAAAAGGCACAACAGTATTAACTTTGGAATGATTTTCAAAGTCAGTAATTTCAGATTCTGTAAAAGGACTTCCATCTGTTTTGTTTAATACAATTCTTGTTTCTGGTATAAAACCAAAATCATAATTTTGGCCAGTAAGTCCAGATCTTGAATCTAAAAAAGTTGCATAAGCAAAAGCAAAGAAAAATATAGCAAAAGCAAAAATCACAAACAACAACAAAGATTTCTTTGGGGTTGCCAATAAGTTTCTTAAAACCATTTTAGTTGTTTCTTTAAAATTCATCTTATAATCTTTATCTTCTAATATAGGTAATTTTTCAGGAACAACTTTTACTATCTTTTTATCTTCTACAATCTCACCATCAAATACCCTGATTTTACGAGTTGCGACTTCTTCAACTTGACTAAAATCATGAGTAACAACAATCACTAATTTTTCTTTAGCTATTTCAGCCAATAAATTAATAATCATTTTCGCTGATTCGCTATCTAAATTTCCGGTGGGTTCATCTGCAACAACCACTGGTGCATCTTTAGCAATAGCCCTAGCAATAACCACTCTCTGTTTTTGCCCACCTGATAGTTTTGTTGCCTTATGTTTAATATGGTCACTTAGACCAACTTTTCCAATAATATCCAAAGCTCTTTGTCTTAACTTGTCTTTTGGATAACCTGATAATATTAAAGCTGCTTCAACATTTTGTAAAACAGTATATGATTCTATTAAATTATAAGATTGGAATATAAAAGCAATGTATTTTTTTCGATAATTTTCCCAATCTTCTTTGGAATAATAAGAAGTTTCTTCATCATTGATATAAAGTTCACCTTCTTCATAGGTGTCAATCCCAGAGATCACATTTAAAAGTGTGGTTTTACCTGAACCACTTTCCCCAACGATTGCTACAAACTCATGTAAACCTAATTCAAGATTTACTTTCCTTAATCCAAGGCTAACTGTTTGATTTTTGCTATAAAATTTAGAAATATTTTTTAATTTAATCATAAGTCCTCCGCTCCTAGTTATTATAACATGAAAGGAAAAAAAAGAACGAGAATTTTCTCGTTCTAAATCTTTTATTTAATCACTTCGATTTGAGCAAAATCCAACTCCATTGATGTTTGTCTTTCAAACATTTCAATAAGTACATGAATTTTACCTTGATCTTCATCAATACTTTCAACCACAACTTCTTGACCCTTAAAGTTTCCATCAGCTATTCTAACAGTTTGTCCAACTTTAACATTCAAGCGTTGTACTTCAAGCATACCACACTTCTTCAATATAGGAAGAATTTCCTCAGGTTTTAATGGAACAGGTTTTGTTCCTCCACCACTTGATCCTAAGAATCCTGTAACACCTGGTGTATTTCTTACGACGAACCAAGAATCATCAGTAACAATCATTTCAATAAATACATATCCAGGGAATATTTTAATAGATTTTTCTTTTTTTGATTTATCAGGTTTTTCTTCAATCTCAATGGTTTCTGGAATCATCACTTGGAAGATTAAATCTTCCATATTCATTGATTCTATACGTCTTTCAAGAGATGACTTTACAGAATCTTCTTTTCCAGAATAAGTTTGAACTATATACCATAAACGTTTTTCACCATTCATGAATAACGCCTACCCATATATTAATTTAAATAAAGGATTTAAGGCAAGATCATAAACCACGAAAACTAGCATTAAGAATAATAAGAATGTAAATACTCTACCCGCTGATTGTGCTAATTTTTTACCAGTTGGCCAATTTACTTTTTTCATTTCTACAATACTTGGTTTTGCAAATGGGATGGCTAAATAGATAATGACTAATGCACCAACTAAAATTAAGAATCCACCTGTTAATAATCTTTTTAATGTTGTATTGAAGAAGAAATCAATAACACCAATTCCTGATTTACCTAAAACAGCTGTTAAATCAGTTGTTCCAAATTGACCACTGACAATATATACTCCGTATAAAATTAATACTGGAGATAAAATTGCTAGTAACCAGTTTTCAAATTTGTATTCTTTTTTAAGAATACTCATGACTCTTCCTTCGTCTTTATTGTTTTTAGGCTTTAATTGTTTTTTATCGTTTGCCATAATATCCTCCTATTTACCTTCCTTATGAAGTGTATGTTTTTGACATTTTTTACAATATTTTTTAACTTGAAATCGAGTCGGTCCAGTTGATTTCTTAACCTCATAATTCCTCGATAAACATTCTTCACATATTAATACAGCTTTATTTTTCATAATTATCCTCTCACAAGCGTATCTAATTTATCAAAATTTACTTAAATTGTCAAGAAAATCATCGTATTAAGTGTATTTTAATTTTTTTCTTGATTCTATCTAAAGCATTATAAATTCGTTTTTCATTCGTTTTTAATTCTTGAGCAGTTTCTCGCACTGTTTTCAGTCCAATAACCTTGATCTGATAAACCTGTTTTTCAAAATCAGATAACTCATTAATAGCCCTATGAATTTCATCATCCAAATAATTAAAAACTTTAGCTTCTTCAAAGACAGATAAAGTTTTAGCTGGCAAGGTCTCTTGTACCAACTGAAAATAATTATTTTTCTTCTTTTTATATGAAATATAGTAATTAATTAAATTTAACTCAAAAAATCTTGTAAAAGTTTTATTATAGTTTTCATCAAATTTAATGACTGATTTATGCAGTAAAATTAAAGCTTCTTGATAACAATCATCAAAATCATATACTAGGTTGAATTGTTTGATTTTTTTCGCAATAAAGAATTTGTACTTATAAACCATTAATTGGAAGGCTTCATCATCACCCTCTTTAATGAGTTTAATAATTTCAAAATCATTATAATCGCGAAAATTCATTTATTTCATTGTCTTCCTTCTTAATATATCAAAAATTAAGATACCAGCACTGACAGAAGCATTTAAAGAATTAATTTTACCTACCATATCAATTTTAACATTATAATCCACATTGCTTTTTACAATTCTAGATATACCCTTACCTTCAGAGCCTATGACTAAACATAGGGGTACATCAACAATAATGTCTTGATAAGATTTATCTGTGTTTAAATCAGTACCTACTGTCCAAAAACCAGAATCCTTTAAAATTTTAATAGCATTACTTAAGTTGGTGACTTCGATAATATTTACATGTTCTATGGCCCCGGAACTAATCTTAGCTACAGTGCCACTTATTTTAGCTGACCTATTCTTAGGAATAATAACCCCTTGTACACCACCAGCTTCACAAGAACGAATGATAGCGCCTAAATTATGGTCATCAGTAATTTGGTCTAACATGATTAAAAAGGGATTTGTTTTTAAATCTAAGGTATCAAGGAATTCATTAAGTTCATAAGTCTTGTAATCTTCTACTTCTAAGATAACTCCTTGATGGTTACCAAGAAATTTCTTTTTAAAATCATGTTTAGACATGATTTCATAAGGAATTTGATGTCTTTTTACATGATGAAAGATATCTTGATTAGAATCTTCCATAATAAAAGCATTGAAAATCTTTCTTTGTGTTTTTAATACTTCTAGACAGGTATTTCTACCATAGATTAATAAAGACATTAGCCACTTCCTTTCTACCATCATAACATAATTCTATAAAATTATTTTTGAAAAATATCACTTATTTTCTAACCTCTTGATTGATAATCTCTATAGATTTATCAATAATCTCTTGCATTCTATCCTTTTTATGATCTAAATACAAATAGCCAATCACTGCTTCAAACCCAGTGGATTGGTTATATGTTTGAATATCTGTGTTCTTTGGTTTATGGGTGCTAGATTGATTTCTACCTCGCTTATAAATAGCGATTTCTTCTTCACTTAAGAACCCATCCAACATTTGTAAAACCACATGAGATTGCGATTGACTTTTAGTATATTGTATACAAGCTTGATGAAGATCATTGACCTTAGTCAATCCTTCTGACAATAAATAGTTACGTATTGATAACTCATATATTGCATCTCCTAAATAAGCCAAAGTTAGACCATTGTACAAAATCATAAAATTCCTCTTTCTAAAAGTTGATCTCTTAGAATATCGGCTTGGTCAAAATCTTTGTTTTTTCTCGCTTGAGTCCAATCTCGATAAATTTGTCTTTCTTCATCAGTCATGGCTTTCAGTTCAACTTTTAAACCTAAGATAGAGGTCATATATCTAATGGCAGATAAGAGTTGATTATATTCATCACTTGTTTTATTTTGTCTGACTTGAATATTAATTAATTTTGTTAGTGCTTGTAAGGCAGTAATTGCATTGGCGGTATTAAAATCATCTTCTAGAGAAGAAATAAAATCATTCATTAATTTTTCTATTTCTTGGTCTGTAATTTTCACTTCTTGAACTTGACCCAACAAATCAACTTTTCTAAATAAGACTTTCATGGTTGATTCTAGTTTTTCAAATTCTTTAACATACATTTGGAATCCTTCTTCATCATAATTCAAGGGTGAACGATAATGAGTGCTTAATAAAAAATATCTAAGTGCCATTTTATTATCTACATCTTTAACCAATATAACATTACCAATACTCTTAGACATTTTAGTATCTTTGATAGAAACCCTACCATTATGCATCCAATAATTTGCTAATCTGTGGTTATTTAAAGCTAGAGACTGAGCAATTTCGTTTTCATGGTGTGGAAATTTTAAATCAGATCCCCCACCATGGATATCTATTTTTTCACCAAAAATATCATCGATCATGGCGACACACTCAGTATGCCAACCTGGTCTTCCTGTTGAAAAAGGCGATTCAAATTTCAAGCCTTCATCTGTTTTTTTCCATAAGGTAAAATCTAAAGGACTTTCTTTATCTGGATTGACATCTATTCTTGATCCACTTTTTAAGTCGTTAACTTCTTGTTTACTTAATCTACCGTAATCTTTTATTTTTTCAACCCTAAAATAGACATCCCCATGAACCTTATAGGCATAATCCTTGTCTATTAACATTTGAATATAATCTATGATATGGTCCATATACTGAGTTACTTTAGGTTTAATATAATCACTTAAGCAATTTAAAGATTCTACGTCATTTAAAAAAGCTTTAATATAATGTTGGCTAATGATGAATTCATCTTTACCTTCTTCAATAGCTTTTTGAATAATTTTATCATCAACATCGGTAAAGTTAGAAACAAATTTGACCCGGTAATTTTTAGCTTCAAAAAACCGTCTAACCGTGTCAAAAAAAACCACTGGTCTAGCATTCCCTATATGAATGTAATTATAAACAGTAGGACCACAAACATAGATATTCAACTGATTATCATGAATTGTTTTAAAAATTTCTAATTGATCTGTATAAGAATTATATATTTTCATCATTACCTCACTATCACACTTCATTATATTTGAAAAAACTATGTTTTTCAAGCCTCTTCAATCCAAATAAAAAAACCACGACTGTGGTCTTTTTGTTTGTACTTTGTTTAACTTACAGTTTAATTTCTATAATTTCACTATATTGGCAGCTTGAGGTCCTCTATCTCCATCAACAACATCGAAAGTTACTTCTTGGCCGTTTTCTAAAGATTTGTACCCATCGCCTTGGATTGCTGAGTAATGTGCAAAAATGTCATTTCCTTCTTCATCAGTGATGAAACCATAACCTTTTTCTGCGTTAAACCATTTTACTGTTCCGTTCATATAAATCTCCTTTACTTATTTGTTGCAAGTTTATTATACAATTATATAAATAAATTTGCAAATTTTATTTGCTAATTAGGGCCATCTTCTTGCTTAGAACCCTCATCAATCATGGACACATCCTGGATGCTATCAAACTTAGAACTTATACGTTCAACCCGACTATCTAAGAGATCAGAATCTTTTTTTATGGTTTGAATGGTCCTAGATAATTTTGACCATTCTTGCCCAAAAATCTTAAAGTCTTTTCCAAGTTTTAATAACTCTTGATTGATCTTTTCCATATTTTCTGATCTTTGATGATCAATCACAAAAGCTTTAAAGGAAGATAATAAGGGAATGATTGTTGTTGGTGATACAATGGTCACTGATTTCTCTCTAGCGTAATCAATGACTTGTGGTGATTTAGAATGTAACAAGGATAAAATACCATCGCTAGGTACAAACATTAAGGCATAATCCGTTGTTTTTGGCGGTAAAATATATTTATTAGCAATATCAGTAATATGTTTTTTTACCTCTCTAGCGAATTGAGAAATAATGGAGTTTTCTTCTTCCTTTGTTAGACCCTCATTATCAAATAATTTTGAATAAGCTGAAAAAGGAAATTTAGAATCAATCGGAATGATACTGTTGGGCTTAGGCATAAAAATAACCGCATCAACTCTTAATGATTTTTGATCATCATTAATGGCATATTGGGTTTGATACATTTTGTTATTATCACCATAAATAGAATACAACAATTGGTTTAACTGATATTCCCCGTAAGCTCCTCTAGATTGATTGTTAGAAAGTATATTTTGTAAAGAAACCATCTCTTCAGATAAGGCTTTAATATTCTTTTGAGCTTCATCAATAACTTCAACTCTTTTAACAATATTAATAAAGGTTTCATTGGTATCTTTAAAACCCTGGTTTAATCTTTCTTCAACTTTTTGATTCACATTTTGCATTTGATGGTGAAAACTTTCAGTTAAAGTCTTAAATTCCAAATTAAACTTATCAGATATCTTTTCTTGAAAATCATTCAGTTGTTGGTTAACACGAATTCTAAAATCCGTTATATTTTTGCTAGATAAATCAGAAACATTTAATAATTGTTTATTAACTTCATTATTAAAAGATAAGATGGACTGTGTCATCTCTGTTTTTAAGTTGTTTTCTAAAAGTCTTACTTCTTTAACAAATGAATCATCAAGCATGTCCTTTTCTTTATGTTTTCTAACAATAAAATAGAGTTCTAAAACTATCAAGACAAGGATTAAACCTATGCAAATCAACATTAAAATTTCTAATCTATCCACTTAATCTCTCCTTAAAACATTGGACTAAAGAGGTTAAACCAACCTTGAGCAATTCTTGTGAATATCCCTCTTTTACGCCATTCTTCTTTCGTTATTCTTTTTGATATTAATAAATCTTCATTAAATGTCTTTACCAAATCATCAACGGTTCTATTGACAAAAACAGCTGTTGCTTCAAAATTTAAATTCAAACTTCTAGGATCAATGTTCACGGTACCTACTGAAGCTAAAGCATCATCAATCATCAATGTTTTTGCATGAATAAATTTATCTTCATATTCATAAATTTCTACATTCATTTTTAATAAGGGTTCATAATAAGATTTGGTCGCATAACCCACAGCTATATAATCATGTTTGCCAGGAACCATTAATTGAATCCTAACACCTGAATGTGCAGCTACTTTTAAAGCAGCCATAATTTCAGGTTCAAGAATGAGATAGGGTGTGGTTAATTTAATTGATTTCTTTGCTTCAGTTATCATTTTCAAATATACATGTTTAATTAAACCAGATTCAAAGTCTGGCCCTGATTCAATCACTGATAATAATCCATTATCCACTACTTTATCAGGCGAACGATATAGGTCTAAAACATGATTGTTTACATAATACCAATCTTTGATAAAGACATTATAAAGACCTAATACTCCTTGACCTTCTAACATAATTTGCGTATCTCTCCAAAAACCAAATTTCTTAGATTGATGGTTATATTCATCTCCTAAGTTCATACCACCAATAAAGCCAACTTTACCATCTATAACGGTTACTTTTCTATGGTTTCTAAAATTTAAGTTTGAGTTAAAAACAGACAAAGTTTGAGGGTCAAAAACAGAAAATACAATGCCTTGTTTATGCAAATCATCTAAGTACTTATAATCAATATGTTTATTGGAACCAAAATGATCATATAATACATAGACTTTTACATTTTCTTGAACTTTTTTAGCCAATAAATTCAAAATTTTCTTACCTATATTATCGGTTTTTAAAATATAAAATTCCATAAAAATAAAATCTTTGGCCTTATTAATTTCTTCAGCTAATTTAGGAAAAAATTGGTCTCCATTATTTAACAATAAAACTGATGTATTGTCTTTATAAATCGTCCTTGAAGTATGGTTTTCTATAAATTCAAAAACCTCATGATAAGGATATCTAGATATATCCTCTTTTAATTTCTGCTCATAAGCTAAAAATGCCTTATGGGCAATTAAGGGTCTTGTCTTCGGAAATTTTCTTAAGTGAAAGTCACGAGCGAAGATACCATAAAGAATCATTCCTAAAATAGGATTTAATACTATAATTAATAACCAATAACTCTTATTGTATGCATAATCTTCTTTTAGTAAAACCCTAACTAAAATAATGATGGCTATTAATCCTAAAAAACCAGAAACAATGAAACCAAATACGTTTCCGGAAAATATACGAATGACATTATTAATATAATTGTATTGCATGGCTGAAATAGTGTAAACGAAAGCTGCGAAAACACCTAATGCAAATATTGCAAATATTCTTTTCATAATAAACCTCTAAGTATCTAAAAAACAAACCACTTTGCAGTGGTTATTCTTTATGCTTCAGTTATAACTGCCTTTAAACCGAATTTTAAAACTGAATGCACAGCTGATATAGAATTTGATTTTTGTGAATAAGTTTCACCAGTGACCAATATCTGTCCAGTTGCTGAATATAAATTGAATTGATAACGATTTTGTTTATCTTTAGCCACTGTAAAATTTTTATCTTGAATAGCTTTTTGGATGGTTTTTAAACCTGATTTTGCTGAAGACTTACTTGAATAGCCTTGAGAAGTAAAGAGAATTTGCGAATTAGAAGCCCTAAGTCTTAAATAATAAAAATCATTTTCCTTTAAAATTTCATACTTACCCATGTTGGATTCTTCAACACTTTCAAATTCAATATCCTCTTCTCTAATTTCAGATTTTGGGACTTCATCTAAGATATCAATCTTATCTGTATCATAAAATTTCTTAACAGAATCCACTGCTGAATTAGCCTTAGAGACAGATTGATACATTTCACCGACCATGATGACTCTAGCACCATTGGTATTGTATAAATGAAATTGAGAAAAACTATTTTTGTCTGTCATGATTTTAAACAAACCTTCTTCAACATTCTTTTTAAAGGTTTCTATGCCAGATAAAGCACCTTTTTCAGAAGAATATCTAAAAGAAACACATAAAATTTCACCATTAGATGCTTTGAGTCTAAACTTATATGATTTAGATTCTGGATAGACTTCATACTTTCCTTGATATTTTCTAGAATGATGTTCGGGGCTTTTCTTAGATTTTAACTCTTCAACTAATTTTTCTTCTTCAGTATCTTGTTCATCAACTAAAACATCTTCTAATTCATCTTTATCTACTTGGTCATTATTAGTCGTTTCTTGTTTGTCTTCAAGAATAACTTCTTTTTTTGGCCACTCTATTTCTTCTTGGTTAGAGACCTTAGGTTTACTAAAAGGTCGAATCTTTAATTTTTCAACAGTCTCTTTTTCTACAGGTGTTTTTGTGTTCTCGCTTTGATGTTCTTGTTTAGATAATTCCTTATTTATAGCAGTTTCCAAGGTGTCATTTGAATTTGAAGTCATTACATTATTCTTTGATTCATTTGCTAATTTCTTAGCTTTTCTTTTCTCTCTCCACTTTTTAAAAAAACACATACCAATCACCTCTACTTTAATTATATCAAATATATACTTAATTTAAAATATAAAGACAAAAAAAACACAGGTTGTGGAGGCCTGTGTTTTTTGTATTTGGCATTTTCTTAACGTTTACTGAATTGTGGTGAACGACGTGCTTTTTTAAGACCGTATTTTTTACGTTCTTTGACACGAGGATCTCTGGTAATTAATCCAGCTGGTTTTAGGATTTTTCTATAGTCTGGGTTCACTTCTAGTAAAGCTCTAGTAATCCCTAAACGGATTGCTCCAGCTTGACCGATGATTCCCCCACCATTGACATTGACTGTGATATCAAATGTATTTTCGTTTGCAGTTAAAACTAAAGGTTGTGATACGTCTAATCTTGCTAAAGCTGAAGGAATATATTCTTCAAATCCACGATTGTTAATCATGATTTTTCCTTCACCTGGTCTTAATATGACGCGTGCTACAGATGATTTTCTTCTACCTGTTCCGCGATACATTACATTGTTAGCCATATTATCCTCTCACTTCCATCATTTCAGGCTTTTGAGCCTGTTTGTTGTGGTCTTCGCCTGCAAAAACGAATAATTTTTTATACATTTGTCTTCCTAGTCTTCCTTTTGGTAACATACCTTTAACAGCTAATTCAACCATTTTAGTTGGTTTTTTCTCCATTAAAGTTTTAGCCGTGTTGGTTTTTAAACCACCATTGTATGTTGAGTGAGTGTAATATTTTTTATCACTCCATTTATTACCAGTTAAAACAATTTTACTTGCATTAATGATAATAACATAATCTCCGCAATCTACATGTGGTGTAAATGTTGGTTTATGTTTCCCTCTCAATACAGTAGCAACCTCAGTTGCTAAACGACCTAATGTTTTCCCAGCTGCATCAACAACGAACCATTTACGTTCAATTGTATTAGCATTTGCCATAAAAGTTTTCATTTTATACCTCCTTAAGATATTTAAAGAGCTAGTGGGTTATATAAAATAAAAATGTACCTTTAATATAATATCACTTAGGTTTAATTAAGTCAACAATTTATTCTTGGTCTCTAACTTATTTTATCTCCAGCTTCTAAACTTTGGTCAAGTTCAATAACCTTAAGCAATTTATCCCCTGTTTCAGCGCTTAAAATCATTCCTTCACTTAATATTCCTCTTAATTTAACCGGTTTTAAATTAGCCACAACCATGACCATTTTACCAATTAAATCTTCTGCTTTGTAGAATTTAGCAATCCCAGACACAATCGTCCTCACCCTGTCACCAGTATTCACTTTAAAGACCAATAACTTATCAGCATTTGGGTGAGCTGATGCATCTTCTATATGGCCAACCACTAAATCTAATTTAGAAAAATCATCATATTCAATATCATCTTTCATTTGAAAAACTTTCTTTGATTCTTCTTTAGGAGCATTTTCTTCCATCATTTTTTTAATAAGTTCACTTTCCTTTTCAAGATCAAGTCTTGGGAATAAGTGTTCGATTTTTTCTTTTACATGGTAAGTTTGTTTTTGTCCAAAGTCATAAGAAGAAAATCTTTGATATGCTTCTTCAACTTGAATATCCTCAAAAACCTTAGGGGTTGATTCGATGAGAAAAGGTTGATACATAATAGTAATTAAGCGTATGCCTTCTAACAAATGATACATCACGGATTCTAAGACATCCTTTAGGTCTTCGTTTTTCGCAAGTTCCCAAGGGAATGTATCATCAATTAACTTATTGGTTCTTTTAACTAAAGCAGAAATTTCAGAGATAGCTTCAGAAATTTTAAAGTCATCCATAGCTTCTTGATAACGACTAAATGCTTTATTTGCAGTTTCTTGCAAGTCTAGTTCAAATTCACGATAATCATGTTGGTGTTTTGTTTTCTTAACAGAACCCCCAAAATATTTATTAACCATTGAAACACTACGAGAAACTAGATTACCATAATCATTTACTAAATCAGTATTGATACGTTTAATATAATCTTCAGGCGTAAACTCTCCATCATGACCATAGGTTAATTCTCTAACAATATAATATCTAAAAGCATCTAAACCATAAACTTGAACTAATTGTTCAGGATAAATCACATTGCCTTTAGACTTAGACATTTTACCATCTTTCATCAAATACCAACCATGGGCAAACAACCTAAATTTAATAGGAATATCCAAGGCCATTAACATAATCGGCCAATAGATAGCGTGAAATCTTAAAATATCTTTTCCTACAACGTGAACAACTTCATCACCATCAAGCCAATACTTTTTAAATAAATCATCATTTTTAGATCCATATCCTAAAGCAGTAATATAATTACTTAAAGCATCAATCCAAACATATACCACATGTTTAGGATTTGATTTTACCTTAACACCCCAATCAAAAGCTGTTCGAGATACAGATAAATCATTAAGTCCTGATTTAATAAATTGAACAACTTCATTCTTTCTTGATTCAGGTACTATAAAACCAGGATGTTCATCAATATATTTTAATAATCTATCTGCGTACTTAGATAATCTTAAAAAATATGTTTCTTCTTTTAATATTTTTGTTTCTTTACCACAATCAGGACAAATATTTCCATCCAATAATTGGGTTTCAGTAAAGTATGCTTCACAAGAAACGCAATAATGACCAGAGTACTCACCTAAATAAATATCATCTTGTGCTAATAATTGTTCAAAAATACTTTGAACAACGTTTTCGTGTCTATCTTCAGTTGTTCTAATAAAGTCATCATAATCAATCTTTAATGTTTTCCACAAGTCTTTTGATAATTCAGCCATATAATCTACATGTTCTTGTGGTGTTTTATTATTTTTAAGGGCTGTTTCAGCCATTTTTTGTCCGTGTTCATCGTTACCAGTTAAGAATCTAGCATCAAATCCCTTTAAGATTTTATATTTCTTAACTGAATCACATAAACAAGTTGTATAAGCAGAACCTATATGGTATTTACCACTAGGATAGTAAATCGGCGTTGTAATATAAAATGTTTTCAAATCATTCACCTCTAATACACAATATTTTCTTTGAATTTTTGTAAAGCATCAGGTCCTTGAATTGTCTCAATAATTTTAAAGACAAAATCATAAACTGAGCCTGCACTTCGACCCGTAATAAATTGTTCATCTCTTACAGCTTTTTCGTTGACTCTAATAGCTTGACCCATCTCTTTTTCTGTTCCAGGGAAAGAGATGTATTTCTTTCCATCTAACAAACCTAGCAAACCAAAAACAGTTGGTGCTGCACAAATAGCAAACATCCACTTGTCTTTTTGATGAAAGGCACGTGCTATATCTTTAACACTTTGTTCATCTCTTATTTTAAAAGCAGCTCTTCCACCAGGGATCAATAAACCATCATAGTCATCAGGATTTAAATCTTTTATCTTTAGTAAGTCAGTCACAACAGTATGGTAAGCTCCTGTCACTTTTTCTTGATTGTAAACTGAGTAAAAATCAACTGTAAACTTAGCTCTTCTTAACAAGGCACTGGTTGCTAAAGCTTCAACATCTTCAAAACCATCAGCCAATAAACATGCTAGTTTCATTTTATTCCTCCTCAATTTTACTTTGTAAATATTCTTGATAAATTTTATTTTTAGGTATATGGGTCATCAAAGATACTTTCTTCATAGCCTCTGTTTTCTTAAAACCTTGTAGGATGAAGTAATCGACTTGTTCGACAATACTTAAACCATCTTTAATTTCTTGGTCTTGATAACCTTCAACCATTAATACAAGTTCACCCTTTAAATCATCAATTTGAATATATTCAGATAATTGACCATAAATCACTTCTTCAAAAGATTTAGAAATTTCTCGTGCGATGACAAAGTGACGATCTCCTAATTCGTTAAATAAATCTTTTAAAGAATCTTTGATCCTATGAATAGATTCATAAAAGATTAAAGTTTCAGGATAATATTTTACGCTTTGAATCATGTCTATTCTTTTCTTAGCTTTAGCATCTAAAAAACCTAAAAACACAAAGGGTTGTGTTTTTAATCCAGACATGGTTAAAGCCGTTAATAAAGCATTAGCCCCTGGTAAAGAAACAACATTATAATCTTTTTCTATGACTTTTTGAACCAAATGATAACCGGGATCGGATATCAATGGCATACCCGCATCACTGACCAAACCAATGTTTTTACCTTGATCTAAGTAATCTAATAAAATGCCCATTTTTGATTCTTCATTAAAATCATGATATGAATCTAACTTGGTTTGGATATTATAATGAGAAAATAATTTTCTTGTATTTCTGGTATCTTCCGCAAACACAATATCAACTTCTTTTAAAAGCCTTAAAGCCCTTAAGGTAATGTCTTCTAAATTACCTATGGGTGTAGGTATTAAATATAAGGTTGCTTTATTATTTTTATAATGATGATGTCTTTTCATAATTTTCATCTCCTAGATGAAATATTCTCAATACCTCATCAGTATACTGGTTGTTTTCATCGTGAATATATAATGGTTGTTCAATGATTAAAGACCCCATAGAACCATTATATCTAGCTTCAACCAATAACATCTTGGCTTCTTTGTGAGCTAATGTATAAACAAACCGAATTCTTTTCGCTACAAAATGATGCTTGTTCATTTCAATAATAATTTCATCCATGCGTTCAACACGATGGATAAAATACAAGATACCACCTTGTTTTAACAAACGTTTACCAGCATCAAATAAATCACTTAAATTTAACATGACCTCATGTCTTGCTATAGACAATGAAGCTAAATCATTGTGTTGTTTACTATCTTTTGACTTATAAAACGGCGGATTACAAACCACAATATCAAATTGATTGGTTTCAAAATGTTTATAAACATCTTTAATATCCTCATGAAGAAAAGAAACTTGCGTTTCTAAATGATTTAATTTAGCAGATTCTCTAGCTAAATGAATAACTTCTTCTTGAATATCAACACCAATAATTTTGGCCTTTGTCTTTAAGGACATATAAAAAGATACAGGACCTAATCCACAACCTAGATCAATGATATTTTTCACACGAGGATTGATATTAACAAAATCACCTAAGAGTAAAGAATCTAATGAAAACTTAAATAAATCATCTTTTTGGATGATTTTTAATCCATCATAAGCTAACAAATCATGGATATGTAAATTACTCATCTTAATCCTCTAAGTCAGACAATTGATTTTCGATATCTAAATCTTCTTTATTTTGAGCAACATCATTCATATGATATGTCTTATACTCATCCCCACCGAAATGAACTGTCACTGATTGTTCACTATAATTAATCTTGGTAACTTTTCCTTGACCATCTTGAGTCCATACCAAAGAATTAATGTTTGGTGTTTCAGCTTTAAAGTTTTTATAATTTTCGTTTTCATAACGTATACAGCATAAAAGCTTACCGCATAATCCAGATATATTTGCTGGATTTAAAGATAAATTTTGAGTTTTAGCCATTTTTATGGATACGGGTTCAAACTCTCTTAAAAAGGTTGTACAGCAGGTTTGTCTCCCGCACGGTCCAATACCCCCAATAACCTTAGCGCCGTCTCTAGCGCCGACCTGACGCAACTCAATACGAACATGGAACTCATTGGCTAAGTCTTTGACAAGTTCTCTAAAATCAACCCTACCTTCAGAGGTAAAATAAATAATTAATTTTGAACGATCTAAAGTATATTCTGAATTTAACAATTTCATATCTAAACGATGTTTTAAGATTAAATCTTTAGTAACTTCTTTAATTCTTTCTTGATCGCTGATATTGATTTTAAATTTTTCAATGTCTTCAGGACTCGCTAATCTTAAAATAGGTTTTAAGGGTGAAACCAACTCATCTTCTCTAAGTTCAATTACATCTGAGATAACTTCACCAAGTTCTAGACCTCTTACTGTATCTACGATGACATAGTCTTTTCTTTTTAATTCTAAATTATTGGTAGAAAAATAATATTTTTTTCCTAAATAATTAAATTGTATAGCAACTGCTTTATAAAGCATTTTTATAACCTCTTTCTAGTACAAGTATTAACTGATTTAAAGCTAAAGGTAAATTGATATTGTACTTAATTCTTTTTGATAATTCAAGCATTTGTTCAAGTTGTTCTTTAGCAAGAACCAAATTTATTTTTTTTGCTAGTTTTTCAATCATAATATGATGATTTAAAAAACAAATATTTTCATTTTTTAACATCTTTTGTATTATATCTTTTTGAAAAAGAATCATAAAATCTAAAAAGAACTCTGTTCTAGATTGGTCTGATAATACTTTCCCGCTAGTTTCTAAAAAAGTAATTACAGCTGATTTTTTTGAATCCAAAAAAGCCTCATAGATACTAATCACTAAGTCAATGATTTCTATCATTAAATCATCTTTAGCAATCTCTATAGCCGCATCAATATCTGAAGTATATTGACTGATAGGATTGGCATATGATGATAAAATTTCCATTTCTTGAAGTTTTTGTCTAATAAGTTTACGATCTAACTCTTTAAAATGGATAAGTTCTCCTCGAGAACGTATGGTTGGTAATAGAGATTGAATATTCTCGGTAATCATGATTTGATAAATATCTTCTCCAGGTTCTTCCATAGTTTTTAACAAGGCATTGGCAGAAGATAAATTAAATTTATCAGCTTCTTGTATGATATTTACCCTTGGGCCAGATTCTAATGAAGTTTTTGAGAACTCATCAATCAATTGTTTGATTTGTTCTTTTTTTATCATTTGTCCGTCTGGTTCAACAATAAATAAATTAGGATGGGTTAAATGATCCACTCTTAAACATTCATGACACTGATTACAAGGATTCAATTCATCATCCTTGTTTTGACACATCATTGCTTTGGTAAAGAATAAGGCTGTCTCCAGTTTTTTAGTGCCTTTAACCCCTTCAAAGATATAAGCATGGTTTAAACGATTTAATTTTATATGATTTTGTAACAAACGAGAAACAACCATTTGTTCTTTAGACAAATCTAACCATGACTTATAAATCATAGAATCCTCCTAGAGTATTAATTTTATGAGTTCTATAGTATCTTCAACCACTTTATCAAGTGATTGTTCTCCATTCACACATTTTATTCTATCATATTTTTGAACTAATCCTAAATAACCTTGATAGATTTTTTGATGGAAATCCAAATCTTCTAAATCCAAACGATTGACTTCTCTACCCGGAGTTGAGAATACTCTTTCTAGCCCAACTTCTGGTCTTACATCAACAAATATAGTTAAATCAGGCAAGGCATCTTCAATAGCGAAATAATTAATATCATAGACTTGATCAATTCCAATTTCCCTAGCTATACCTTGATAAATCAAAGAGCTATCTACAAAACGATCGCATAAGACCACGTAACCATTTTTTAAAGCCGGTATTATGATTTCAACCAAATGTTGTCTCCTAGATGCCGCAAATAATAAAGCTTCAGTTTTAGAATCCATTTCTTGATTTTCTTTATCTAAAAGGATTGAACGAATTTGTTCAGAAATTTTAATACCTCCAGGTTCTCTAGTGGTTAAAACTTTATATCCTAAGTTCTCTAATTCTATTTTTACCTTTTTTATAACTGAAGTTTTTCCAGAACCTTCAGTTCCTTCAAAAGTAATAAATTTCCCTTTCATATCATCACCTACTTGTCTCATTATTATCTCATAAAATGGCTAATTTTTAAATATATTTATTTAATAAATTTGGCGAATATGTTACAATAAATTTCAAGGATGGTTGATTATGCAAATATATATTAACAATTTAACTTTTGCTTATGGCATAAAAACTGTATTAAAAAATTTATCTCTCACCTTAAATCAAGGTGATTATTTAGTTATAAAAGGTAAAAATGGCAGTGGTAAATCAACCTTTATTAAATGTTTGCTTGGCATTAATGAAGTCAAACCTAACGCTATTTTTTATGACCAGAAAGATATTACTGAATTTAAATCATGGACTGATTTTGGCTATGTTAGTCAATCCTTTGATGAATTTAATTATGAATTCCCTATCACTGTTTCTGAGTTATTAAGTGTATCAAGTGCCAAGGGTGTTAGCCATCAAATGAGATTGAAATTACTAGATCAAATGAGAATATTTGATATTCAAAACCAAAATATCAATTCCTTATCCGGTGGTCAATTACAAAGAGTGTTTATTGTAAGGGCCATGTTAAATAACCCAAAAGTATTAATTTTAGATGAGCCAACAGCTTCAATTGATAAGCAAAACAAAGAATTCTTTTATCATACAGTTGACCAACTTAACAAAGAAGGTATTACCATTATCTTAATTACACACTCGGATGAAATATCCCATTTAAATTATACACACATTTTAGATATGTATGGTGATTTAACCAATGATTTTTCTGTTAGAAAGAATTCTATGGAAGGAAGTGTTCAACAATGATGACCCTATCCTTCATTACTGATATCTTTAAATATGATTTTCTTTTAATCGCTTTAATCGCTGGTTTTATCCTAGGTATTTTAGCTCCTTTATTAGGATCTATCGTGGTTGTTAGACGCTTATCATTCATTGCAGATACCTTGGGACATTTCTCATTGGTAGGTATATCATTTAGTTTATTCTTAAGTTCTCTAGGTTTTAAATTCTTTTTTGAAAACGAATTTTTACTAGGTGTTGTTTTCTCAGTTATTGGTGGATTACTTATCGAGTTCTTTAGAAGGTCCTATAAGAACTATAAAGAAATCTCAATGGTCATCGTCATAAGTCTAGGTGCTGCTTTATCAGCTATTTTCTTTGCACTAGCAAGCGCTACCGGGTCTTTATATGAATACCTCTTTGGTTCAATCCTAACCATAGGATTTGATTCCTTGTTGGTTATTATCGCTACTTTAATTGTGGTCATCATAGTATTTATCTTATTCGGTAAAAAAATAATAGCCGTTAGTTTTGATGAAATGAACGCTAAGTTCATGGGTATTAATGTAGGAATCTTCCAAATAATCTTTATGGTCATGCTTAGTATTGTCGTATCTGTTTTATTAGAAGCCGCTGGTGTCTTACTGATTTCTTCTTTAATGGTCATTCCTGTCGCTGCAGGTATGAGAATTGGATGGTCCTATAAGTCTACAGTTATTATTGCTATTATTTTTTCTGAACTATCAGTTCTTGTGGGATTCTGGCTCACTTACTCTGTTTCAATCCCATCAGGGGCAGCTATTGTATCTGTTAATATTTTCATCTTATTATTAGTAGCTTTTATCAAAAGAATTATCAATATTAAACGCATTAAAAAAACGGTTAATAAAAGAGAAATATAAAAGTATGAGACAATCCACGATTGTCTCATTTTTATTAATATTCAATCTTATCTAAATATAGAGCCTGTGCTGGGGCTATTGAGTTGGTATATTTACGACTCTTTTCTTTTAAAACATCAAGCATCGAAAGTTTAGCCTGGTCTTTGCCTATTTTAATTAAATAATCAACAATAAGCCTAACCATATATCTTAAGAAGCCATTTCCAACAATCTCTAGTCTAATAATATTGTCTTTGACTTCTATAGAAGTATGGAATATTTCTCTCATAGGATCATCCACTTTTGACTTGGAAAAACTAGAAAAATCATGTCTTCCTTCTAATATCTTTAAAGCTTGTCTCATAGCTTCAACATTTAAGTTTTGATCAAAATGATAATAATTTGCTAGTAAAGGGTCATAAGGACCTAGATGAATTTTATATACATATGTTTTTTTACAAACATCATATCTTGAATGAAACAATAGATGTTCCATAGAAACTTCCTTAACATAGATATCTTTAGGTAATTGATGATTTAATATATCTTTCCATTGTTCAGGACTTAGTAAAAGATTAGTATCAAAATGAATCACTTGTCCATAAGCATGAACACCTGCATCCGTCCTTGATGCCCCTTGGATTAAAACATTTGATCCGATCATGGGTTGAATGACCTTATTAAGTTCACCTTGAACTGTTCTTTGTTTGCTTTGAAATTGAAAACCATGAAACTGGCTACCATCATAAGCAATTACCATTTTTACTCTATTTATATGAGATTTATTTTTAACTATAACTATCTTTTGAACCAAATCATTCTTATATGATATCTTAACTAAATGTCCTAATTGATTATGACCATAAGCTGTATGTCTTAAAGGCGAAAAGTCTAAAACCAGATCTTTAAATAAGATCTGGTTATTTTTAATGTATTCAAGAATTTCCTGACGATTTAATAATATTAAATCATCAATTTTGATAGCAGAAAACTCATGGAAATCAAACATCTAATACCCCAATACATTGACTCTAAATAACAAAGCTGTTACAAAAAATAAAAACGTAAAAATACTCACAAAAATATCTCTATATGAATATTCTAAAATATGAATTCTTGTTCTAGGTTTACCAGGCACAAAATTTCTAGACCCCATAGCATCAGCCAATTCTTCACTACGTATAAATGCAATGATAAACATTGGAATCAATAAAGAAATCACTTGTTTTAACTTATCCTTTAATTTTCCTTCAGAAAAATCAGCACCCCTAGATGCTTGGGCCTGCATAATCTTATTTGCCTCATCAAAAATGGTTGGTATATACCTTAAACTAATTGAGATGATTAAGGCAAACTCATCAGAGTTAAAGCCTACCTTCTTAAAAGGTCTTAATAGACTTTCTAGTCCTTGTGTTAAATCTGTTGGTTTGGTTGTAAGTGTCAATAAAGTAGATAAAGTAATGACAATTAATAATCTAAAGACAACAAAAACAGACATCTCTATACCCTTTTCATAAATGGTCAATCGATAAGATGTTAATGGATAATCATTGGCCAAAGATACATTAGATAATAGATAGATAGACCCTACAACAAAAGCAAGGAATAACAAAAATTTAAACTTCTTAAATTTCGCTAAAAATCGCCATATAACAAATAAAACAATTATAAACAAAATGTTTAATAAAGAGATATTTAAAGAAGCATCTACAACCAGACTACCTTCTTTATTTAACAAAATTTGAAAGACGAAAGTAAAAATCAATAATACCAAAATAGGTTTCAATCCTTTTAAGACTCTAAGGATCGAAATCTTACCAATAAACAATAAAGAAAATGTTAATAAAAGTGCTACAAAAATCTGATAAATATCATCAAATAAAAAAGTCGCAATCATTAAAAACAAAACAGCCATAATTTTTGTTCGAGGATCTACTTTATGAAAAAATCCATCTCCTGGAACATATTGACCCATAACAACTGATTTCATGATTTCACCGCCTTTTTAATTTCGTCGGTGATTTCATCTACAGACTTTTTATAAATATCCATATCAAGTCCATGGACTTGATTTAAATGTTTCATTACTTTAATAGAATGTGGATAATCTAAATATTTTTCAACCAAAGCATGGTCTCTAAATAAATCTTCCGGTGAACCATCAAAGATTTTTTCACCATCATTCATCACAATGGTTCTTTTAAAATACTGATAAAGCAAATCCATATCATGAGTAATAACAATAATAGATTTATTGGTTTGTTTATGAATACTTAAAAAAAGTTCCATTAATACTTTTTTCCCATGAGGGTCTAAGCCAGAAGTTGGTTCATCCAAAACAAGTATTTGAGGATCCATTGCTAATATGCCAGCTATAGAAGCTCTTTTTTTCTCTCCACCTGATAAATTATAGGGATTTCTATTATAGTAACTTTCATCTAAACCAACTAAACGTAAAGCATCTTTAGCTAGTTTTTCAGCTTTTTCTTTTTCTATATGAAAATTAAGAGGACCAAACATGACATCCTTTAATACAGTTTCCTCAAATAACTGATACTCAGGAAACTGGAATACTAGACCAACTTTTTGTCTAATGCTGTTGTATGATATTTTTTTATTGCGCTTGCTGGTAATCTTCTTACCAAAGATTTCAACTTCACCTTCAGTAGGAAATATTAAAGCATTCATATGTTTGGCCAAAGTTGTTTTACCTGATCCAGTATGTCCAACCAAAGCAATGAATTCTCCGGTATCTTGAATTTCCAAGGATATTTTATAGATGGCTGAAGCACTAATTTTAGAAAACGAACTATATTGATGTGTTACTTCATTGAAACGTATGCCCATAATGTCTCCTTAATCTGATGAAAATCATGATCATCAAGTAAATTAGCCACATCTAAAGCGACTGGTAATTCTAGATACGAATGTATGAATAAGTCCCTATCTTTCATTAAAATATTGACTTTATCATAAGCAGCAACTTCCCCATCTTTTAATATCATTAACTTATCAGCCATTAAAGCTTCATTAATATCGTGTGTAATCATAATAATGGTTAAACCTTCTTTATGGAGTTGTTTAATATATGACATCAACTCTTCTCTAGCTGAAGGGTCTAACATAGATGTTGACTCATCAAAAATCAAAATATCAGTTCTCATTGCTAGAATACCAGCAATAGCGACTCTTTGTTTTTGACCGCCCGATAAATCTCCTGGTTCCTTATCTAAAAATGATAGCATTTGAACTTTATTTGCATAAAATTCAATACGTTCTAACATTTCTTCTCTTTCAACACATAAATTTTCCATACCAAAAGCAATGTCATCTCTTACCGTGACACCAACAAATTGATTGTCTGGATTTTGAAAGACAATCCCTATTTTTTTTCTTAAATCATAAGCTGTCTCTTCATTAAGTTCATGTCCATCAATTTTGATAGACCCCGAAGAAGGTTCAATTAAACCAACTAAACTTTTTGCAAAAGTTGATTTACCTGAACCATTATGTCCTAAAACCGCTACCCATTCACCTTTTTCAATATTAACAGATATATCATTTAGAACTTTATGATTTTTTGAATATGAAAAATTTAATTTATTAATCTCTATATAGCTCATAAACATCACCTCAATTATTATATCAAAATACAATTGAAATTGCTATTGGAGTCACTCTAATATAATTCATTTTTTAAATCTCTTAATGCAACAATACCTAAAAATTTTTCTGTTTTTATACCATTCTCTGTTACTAGGAGCAATAACAATTGATGTTTGCCTTTAAAATCTTGAGTGAAGATATCATAGGCTTGATCAATAGATAAATTCCTAGGTATAAATTTAAAATATGCTCTCGGCTTTCCATCAAGATCAATCACTTCATGCATTTCCTTAATGAACATTTCTTTATCAATAATTCTATCAGAAATACTTAGATAATCAAAAATCGTCTTTTCAGTAAACATACCTACAAATTGATGATTATTTATAATCGGAATTGCATTGTAACCTTTATTAGCAATTAACTCAATAACATCTTTTAATCTATCTTGATAGTCTTTTGTCTGTAAATGGCTATAAGGAGTCATTATCTGATCAACCCTTTTTGCTTTACTTATTCTGTCTACCAAGTTAGAAAACTCATTTAAAAATTCATCACTTGGAACAATAATATTGTTGTTGTGAGCGACAATATTTCTGATTTCTCCTGCTTTTTTTAGGATATCAAAATAATGTTCATTTTGCATAATTGGTTCTAACTTATGGTTTTTTATATAAAATATCTTTTTTGAATAAGATGTATATGATGGATTATCATTAAAATATTTAATTCTTAAATAAGTATCCAATTGATTATATATTTCTATAAACTTATCTTCTTTATTCAAGTTTGCCTCCTAAAGAGTAAAAAAGTATCGATCACTCGATACTTTTACATTCTTATACTAATTCAATAATAGCCATTGGACTTGCATCGCCTAAGCGTGGTCCAGTTTTATAGATACGAGTGTATCCACCATTTCTATCTTTGTATTTTGGTCCTAATTCTTTAACCAATTTAACGATAGCATATTGATCATCTATTTTTAATTCTCTAACTGTTTTTTCAGCAATTCTTGTTGAATTTAAGTCACCTTTTTTTGCAAGAGTTATTAATTTTTCAACAGTTCTTCTGATTTCTTTAGCTTTAACGAGTGTCGTTTCAATTCTCTCATGCATAATAAGTTGAGTAGCTAAATCACGAATTAGAGCCTTACGATTAGCGCTATTACGATTAAGTTTAGTGTATCCTCTACTTGCCATAATTTCCTCCTATCGATTAGTGTTTAGCTAAGCTTAAATTCAATTCTTCAAGCTTTTGCTTAACTTCCTTCAATGATTTTTTACCAAGATTTCTAACCTTCATCATGTCTTCTTCTGTTTTTTCAATCAATTCAGATAAAGTATTGATACCTGCACGTTTTAAACAATTATATGAACGTACAGATAAGTCAAGGTCTTCAATTGGTTTTTCTAAATTTCTATTGCTTTCTTCAACTTCACGTTCAACCATAAAGTCTTCATCAGCTGCTTTTTCAGATAAATCAACAAATTCATTTAAGTGATCAATTAACATTTTAGATGCCAAACCTAAAGCATCTTTTGGTCCGATTGATTTATCAGTCCAAATTTCTAAAGTTAATTTATCATAATCTGCTTTATCTTCTACTCTTGTTTTTTCTACATCATATCTAGCGCGTGTGATTGGTGTATAAATACTATCAATTGAAATATCATTCACATCGTCTTTGTATTTTGCATTTTCAACTGCGCTGACATAGCCGTTGCCTTTTCTAGCCTTCATTGTCATTCTAAGAACGCCTTTATTAACACGGCAAATAAAATGATCTGGGTTTTTAACTTCGACTTCTTCATCAGCAATAATATCTGATGCATATACGTCTCTAGGTCCTTCAACTGAAATGTCTAAACGTTTTTCAACATTTGAATCTTCGTTATCAATTGAAAGGATAACACCTTTCAAGTTAAGAATAATGGTTGTTACATCTTCAACAACACCTTCAATAGGTGTAAACTCATGAACAACGCCTGTGATATTTACATTCACAATTGCAGCGCCTGGTAATGATGATAACAAAACTCTTCTTAACGAATTACCTAAAGTAATACCATAGCCTCTTTCAAGAGGTGAGATAGCAAATTGACCATAGTTATCTTCTAACTCAAGAATTTCGGTTTTAGGTTTTTCGAATTTTAAGCCCTTCATAATGACCTCCTAACCGCGTGGTCGTTTTGGTGGACGACAACCGTTATGAGGAACTGGTGTAACATCTTTAATTGCAGTAATCTCTAGTCCTGCTACTTGTAAACTTCTAATCGCTGCTTCTCTACCTGGTCCTGGCCCTTTAACTTCAACTTCTACTTTTAATACGCCATGATCCATAGCTGATTTAGCAGCTGCTTCAGAAGCCAATCCTGCTGCAAAAGGTGTAGACTTACGGCTACCTTTATAACCAATTGCACCAGCTGAACTCCAAGCTATTGCATTACCGCTTTTATCGGTAATAGTGATAATAGTGTTATTGAAAGTCGAATGAATATGTGCTACTCCCGATGGAATATTCTTTTTCACACGACGTTTTGTTTTAACATTTTTACGTGCCATTTTATTCAGTCTCCCTTCTTATTTTTTCTTATTAGCTACAGTTCTTCTTGGACCTTTACGTGTTCTAGCGTTGTTACGAGTGTTTTGTCCACGTGTTGGTAATCCTCTACGATGTCTTAGTCCACGATAACAGCCAATTTCACTTAAACGTTTGATGTTTAATGCAACTTCACGTCTTAAGTCACCTTCTACTGTAAATTTCTCTACTTGTTGTCTGATTTTTACGATATCTGAGTCAGATAAGTCTCTTACTCTTGTGTTTTCATCAATACCAGCAGCTGCTAAAATCTTTTCAGATCTTGTTCTACCAATACCATAAACATAAGTTAAAGCAACAACGACTCTTTTTTCTCTAGGAATATCTACTCCTGCTATTCTTGCCATAGTTTCCTCCTATTTCCCTTGTCTTTGTTTATGCTTTGGATTTTCACAAATGACATAAACTCTACCTTTTCTTTTAATGATTTTACATTTATCACAGATTTTTTTTACAGATGGTCTTACTTTCATACCATGATCCTCCTTAAAATCTTTCCATTATTAATTTAATTATTTCATACGATATGTGATACGTCCACGTGTTAGGTCGTAAGTTGACATTTCAACTTTCACTTTATCACCTGGTAAAATGCGTATGTAATGCATACGGATTTTACCAGAAACGTGTCCGATAATACGGTGTTGATTTTCTAGTTCGATTATAAATTTTGCGTTAGGTAGTACCTCAACAACAGTACCAACCATTTCAATTACATCGTCTTTTTTTGACAAACCAATCACTCCTTAACATTTGGTTAATATTTCGTAGCCAGTATCTGTAATCAATATTGAATGCTCAAAATGAGCAGATAATGACTTGTCTCTGGTTACAGCTGTCCAACCGTCAGCCAATACTTTTACATCTTTATTGCCTAAATTAATCATCGGTTCAATGGCTAATGTCATTCCCGATTTTAATCTAGGTCCTCTTCCAGGCAAACCATAATTTGGTATTTGTGGATCTTCATGAAGGTTTGAACCTAAACCATGACCTACAAATTCTCTTACAACCGAAAAACCTAATCCCTCAGCATATTTTTGAATCGCGTGGCTGATATCAGATAATCTGTTTCCAGCTTTTGCAAATTCTAAGCCCTTGAATAAAGATTCCTCTGTGCCTTTTAGAAGTCTTTTTGCATCATCAGATATTTCCCCGCATGCATAAGTCCAAGCAGAGTCGCCATGATATCCCTTATAAATCGCACCTATATCTACAGAGACGATATCGCCTTCTTTTAGAATGGTTGATTTAGATGGGATTCCATGAACAACTTCTTCATTGATCGATATGCATGCCGATGCGGGAAAACCATTATAGTTTTTAAAAGATGGTATTGCATCATGGTCACGAATAACCTTTTCAATCAAATCATCAAGTGCCTCAGTAGATATGCCAGGTTTAATAAAGTCTTTAGCCGCTTGATGGGCTAAGGCTACAATCTTACCAGCTTGTCTCATTAAAGCAATTTCTCTTTCAGATTTAAGTTTAATCATGCAATTCACCTAATTTAATTAAAATATCTTCAAATACTTGGTCACTAGGATTTTCACCATCAATGACCAATAATAAGTCTTTGTTTTCATAATAGTCAAGTAAGGGTTGTGTTTTGTTTTTATAGATTTGTAATCTATTTAAAACTGATTCTTTTAGGTCGTCTTTTCTTTGTATTAAAGAATGACCACAAACATCACAAACCCCATCTTTTTTTGGAGGATGATATTCTACGTGGTAAGTTTCACCACAATTTGAACATACTCTTCGTCCTGCCATTCGATCAGAAATAACATCATCATCAACATCAACATTGATAACAGCTGTTAGATGAATATTTAAAGTATTTAACATTTCATCTAAAGCTTCAGCTTGAGCAATGGTTCTTGGAAAGCCATCCAACATAAATCCATTAGGATATTCATGCTTTTGTAATACTTCCCATACTATGTCATTTGTCATCTTATCTGGCACAAGATTGCCTTGATCTAAATATTTTTTTGCTTCTTGACCAATTTCAGAACCCTTTTTTATTTCGTCACGATAGATATCGCCAGTTGAAATATGGGTTAATGAGAAATGATCAAGTATTTTTTTTGCTTGGGTCCCCTTGCCAGCGCCAGGTTTCCCCATAATCAGTAAGTTAATCATGATACTATCTCATAAAGCCAGCGTAAGCTTTTTCTTGAGTATCAGCTTCAATTTGTTTAGCTGTTTCAAGTGCCACACCAACAATAATCAATAATGATGTTCCTCCGATTTGAGCGTAATTGTGTCCTAAAATCATTGATGTAATGATTGGTAAAGAAGCAACTACAACTAAATAAAATGCCCCAACAACAGTCACTCTAAATAGTGTTTTAGTAATATGTGCTTCAGTTTCTTTTCCAGGTCTTACCCCAGGAATATATGCGTTTTGTTTGTTTAAGTTTTCAGCAATATCTTCTGGTTTCACTAAAATAAATGAATAGAAGAATGTGAATACAAAAATTAAAAGAACATATAATACAAAACCTATTGGTTCAGTATAAGTAAATATTTGTTGGAACCAATTAAGGGTTCTTGATGTTTCAACGGTTGCGTTAGAAACATAACCAATGACTGTCAATGGTAAAGATAAGATAATTGAAGCGAAGATAACTGGAATAACACCAGCAGTATTCAACTTAATAGGGATATTTGAATCCGTTTTACCTTTAAATTTACTTGTGCTTGGTCTGTTTGCGTATTGAATAGGGATTTTTCTTTCAGCAATTTGCATGTAAGTAACACCTACTAATACAATCACAAACATTAAGACGCTGACACCAAACAATAGGTAACCACCAAATTGTCCTTGAACAGCAGATGCTGCACCTTGTAACATTGCATTTGGATCAGCAATATAATATTGAACCAATGATACGATAGTACCAGGGAATGAAATAATAATCCCGGCAACGATCAACATTGATGTTCCGTTACCAACACCCTTTAGGGTTAATTGGTCGGCAATCCAAATCATTAATGCTGTACCAGCAGTTAAAACAACTGCGATATAGAAGTAAACGATGAACCATAGGTTTCTACCACCTAAGGTTGCCCAAGTAATTGCTTCTGTTGTAAACAATCCTACGTTGGCACCATCAAAAGCAAAGGTCATTGCAATTGCTTGTACAAAAGCAAGTGCGATTGCTAAATAACGTGTAAATCTTGCGATTTTCTTTTTACCAACTTCTCCTTCTTCGCCCCATTCTTTCAAGAAAGGCACGATGTCCATTTGTAATAACTGAACAATAATTGAAGCGGTAATATAAGGACTAATACCCAAAGCAACAACTGAATAGTTTCTTAAAGCACCCCCAGAAATTGAGTTTGCAATTCCTAAGAATCCATTACCATCAAAAGCAGCACCGAAAGCAGTTTTATCTACTAAAGGAATTGTAACTTTTGTTAGTAAGTGAAAAATAAAGAAGATAAATAATGTAAATCCTATTTTTTTTAAGACTTCTTTGTTACCGAAAATCTTTTTAATAGTATCCATTATATCACCTCAATAGTGCCACCAGCTGCTTCGATAGCTTCTTTTGCTGAAGCTGAAAATTTATGAGCTTTTACAGTTAGTTTGACTTCTAATTTTCCTCTACCTAAGATTTTAACGCCGTCTAACTCTTTACGAATAACTTTGTCTTCTAATAATAACTCAGGTGTAACTTCTGTATTTTCTTCATAACGATTGAGGTCAGATAAATTGACTACAGCGAATTCCTTTCTAAAAGGATTTGTGAATCCTTTTTTAGGAAGACGTTTGAATAAAGGTGTTTGTCCACCTTCAAAACCAAGTCTTGTACCGCCACCAGAACGAGAATTCTGTCCTTTTTGTCCACGGCCACTTGTTTTACCTAAACCACTACTTGATCCGCGACCCACTCTTTTTTTGTAATGAGTAGCACCATCATTAGGTCTTAATTCGTGTAATTTCATATCAACACCCCCTACTTAGTAACTTCTTCGACTTTTACTAAATGGCTGACTGTGTTAATCATACCTTTGATCATATCATTGTCTTCAACAACAACTGATGAATTTCTTTTAGTAAGTCCTAAAGCCTTAACTGTTTTAATTTGATTTGGTTTTCTTCTTGATATACCTTTTACTAAGGTTACTTTTAAATCCGCCATTAGTGTAGTACCTCCTGAACAGTTAATCCACGCATCTCAGCAACTTCTTCAACAGTTCTTAATTGTTTTAAAGCTTCAACAGTTGCGCTCACGATATTAACTGGAGCATCTGAACCTAAAGATTTTGATAAAACATCTTTGATCCCTGCTAATTCTAGGACGGCACGAACACCACCACCTGCAATAACCCCAGTACCTTCAACAGCCGGTCTTAAGAATACTTTTCCAGCGCCGAATTTACCAGTAATTGTATGAGGTATAGTCGTTCCACTCATAGGAACTTCAATGATATTTTTCTTAGCGGTCTCAATTGCTTTTTTAATGGCATCTGGAACCTCACTTGCTTTACCGATTCCGAATCCCACTTTTCCATTTTGATCGCCAACAACAACTAAAGCAGAAAATTTAAAACGTCTACCACCTTTAACAACTTTGGTAACACGACCAATATTAACTACTCTTTCTTCGTAAAGTTTTGGTTCTCTCTTAGAATGAGGTTTTCTTCCTCTTTTTTTATTGTTTTCCATTTAGATTACCTCCTTCATTAGAATTCTAGCCCTGCTTCTCTAGCAGCATCTGCTAAAGCTTTAACTCTACCGTGATATAAATAACCACCGCGGTCAAATACGACTTTTTTAATACCTTTTTCAATTGCTCTTTCAGCAACTAATTTTCCAACGGTTTTTGCGCCTTCGATGTTTGCTCCATTTTCTAATCCTAAAGATGAAGCTTGTGCTAATGTTACTTGATTTTTATCATCAATGATTTGTGCATAAATTTGTTTGTTAGAACGGAAAACGTTTAAACGTGGTCTTTCTTGAGTTCCTTTAATATAGAATCTCATACGACGATGTCTAACTTGTCTTTGTTTATTTCTGTCTATTTTTTTAAACATAATATTCACCTACTGCTATTAAGCAGCTGTTTTCCCTTCTTTACGACGTACATATTCACCTTTATAACGGATACCTTTTCCAAGATATGGTTCAGGTAAACGAACCTTGCGAATATTTGCGGCAAATTCACCGACTGTTTGTTTATTAGCACCTTTGACTTCGATTTCTGTATTTTTCGGAACTTCCACGGTAATTCCTTCAGGAATTTCCATTTCTACAGGATTAGAATAACCAACATTTAATACCAATGTTTTAGGATCTTTTAATGACGCACGGTAACCAACACCTTTTATCTCAAGACCTTTAGTATATCCTTCACTGACTCCAATAACCATATTATTCAATAACGCTCTTGTTGTTCCATGTAAAGAACGATTGCGTAATGAATCATTTGGTCGGGTTACAGAAATTTCGTCTTCATTAACATTTATTTTAATATTTTTATCGAAATTAAAGCTTAATTCCCCTTTAGGACCTTTAACAACTACAAAGTTTTCTTTGCTGATGTTAATTTCGACTCCTTGAGGTAGCTTTATCGACTTGTTACCTACTCGACTCATAGTTTTCTTGCACCTCTCTTAATTTATTATTACCATACATATGCTATAACTTCGCCACCAACTTTTTCTTGTCTAGCAGCTCTATCAGTTAATAGGCCTTTAGATGTAGAAATAATTGCTATACCAAGTCCGTTAAGAACTCTTGGAAGCTCATCTGTTTTAGCATACACACGTAATCCAGGTTTTGAAATTTTCTTCAAACCTCTAATAACTCTTTCTTCATTATCTAAATATTTTAACGTTATTTTTAACGTTCCTTGAACTCCATCATTAACACTTTCAAAATCAGTAATATAACCTTCTTGTTTTAAAACTTTTAGGATTTCTGATTTTAGTTTAGATGCTGGTAACTCAACTGTTTTATGTTTCATCTGATTTGCATTGCGAATTCTTGTTAACATATCCGCAATTGGATCTGTCATGACCATATTAATAATGCCTCCTTCCTTAATCTATAGGAACTAACTTTCTTCATAATATATTACCAACTAGCTTTTTTAACACCAGGGATTTGTCCCTTGTAAGCTAATTCTCTAAAGCAAACACGACATAATCTGAATTTGCGATATACAGAATGAGGACGTCCACAACGTTCACATCTTGTATAGTTTCTTACAGGAAACTTACTGCCGCGTTTTTGACTGACTTTTTTCGATGTTTTTGCCATTGTATCCTCCTATCTTCTAAATGGCATTCCGAATTGACTTAACAATTCAAAAGCCTCTTGATCAGTATTTGCCGATGTTACAATAACGATATCCATACCTCTGATTTTGCTTACTTTATCGTAATCAATTTCAGGGAATATTAATTGTTCTTTAATACCTAAAGTATAGTTTCCTCTACCATCAAATCCTTTAGGATTGATACCTCTGAAGTCTCTAACTCTTGGTAAAGAGATTGAAATAAGTTTATCTAAGAAGTCATACATTCTTTTTCCTCTTAGGGTAACTTTACAGCCGATTGGCATACCTTCTCTTAATTTATATGTCGCGATTGATTTTTTTGCTTTAGTAATTACTGGTCTTTGACCAGTAATTTGAGTTAATTCACTCACAGCATTATCTAATACTTTTGGGTTTGAAACCGCATCTCCAGCACCGATGTTAATCACGATTTTACTGATGCTTGGTGTCTCCATGATGGAAGAATAATTGAATTTTTCCATTAAAGAAGGTGTAATCTCGTTACGGTATTTTTCTTGTAATCTATTCATTATTTTCTCCCTTCACTATTTTATTTCTTTGCCAGATTTTTTAGCAAATCTAACTTTTTTAGTAACTGTTTCTTTTTTATTAGTTTCAGTTACAGTTTTATACCCAATTCTTGTTCTTGTTTTTTCTTTTGGGTCGATTAACATCACGTTAGAAGCGTGAATTGGTTTATCAATTTCAATGATTCCACCATCTGGATTTACTTGAGATGGTTTAAGATGTTTCTTGATTTTAGTCAAGCCTTCACCTTCTAAAACAACACGATCTGTTTTTTTAAGAACTTTTAAAATTGTTCCTTGTTTACCTTTGTCTGCGCCAGAGATTATAACTACTTTATCACCTTTTTTTAATTTCATAAATGCGCCTCCTATAATACTTCTGGAGCTAAAGAAACTATTTTAGTGTAATTAGCGTCTCTTAACTCTCTTGCAACTGGACCAAAAATTCTGGTTCCTCTCATGTTGCCATCATCTTTTAAAATTACTGCTGCATTGTCATCAAATTGTATAAATGAACCATCAGGGCGTTGTACCGCTTTTTTGGTTCTAACGATTACTGCTTTAATTACATCACCTTTTTTAACCATTCCACCAGGAATAGCTGATTTAACAGAAGCTACGATTACGTCTCCGATACTTGCATATCTACGGCTAGTACCACCTAGTACTTTGATTGTTGAAATTATTTTTGCACCTGTGTTATCTGCGACTTTAAGTCTACTTTCTTGTTGTATCATAATAATTCCCCCGCCCTAAATAGTCTGACTTTTTTCAACTATTTCAACTAAACGGAATCGTTTAGTAGCTGATAAAGGTCTGCATTCTGTTATTCTAACAACATCACCGTTTTTTGCTTCATTTTTTTCATCGTGAGCTCTGAATTTTTTAGAAGAGATAACTCTTTTTCCATATAATGGATGTTTTTTATAGGTTGTTACTAATACTGTGATTGTTTTATCATTTGCATCTGATACTACAGTTCCAGTAAAGAATTTTTTTACTTTTTCCATCATCATCTTCCTCCTTAGCTTCTTTCTCTTTCAGTAAGTACTGTTTTCATTCTAGCAATCGTTTTTTTAATATTTGATAAGCGTGCAGTATTTTCTAATTGACCTGTAGCTTGTTTAAAGCGTAGATCGAACATTTCTTTTTTTAAGTTTTCTATTTCTTCTAAGATTTTTGCGGTGTCCCACTCGCGGATTTCTTTAGCATAAATCATTTAGAATCACCACTTTCCTTTTTAACAAACTTCGTTTTAATAGGTAGTTTGTGTGCTGCTAATCTTAATGCTTCTTTTGCAACTTCTTCAGAAACACCAGCGATTTCAAACATAATAGTACCTTGTTTAACAACAGCTACCCATTCTTCTGGAGCACCTTTACCAGATCCCATACGGACTTCTAAAGGTTTTTTAGTTTTTGCTAAGTGTGGGAATATTTTAATCCAGACTTTCCCAGCACGTTTCATAAATCTTGTCATCGCAATACGACTAGCCTCGATTTGACGTGAAGTGATCCACGCTCCTTCTAAAGCTTTTAATCCGTATTCACCAAAAGAGATATCTGAACCACCTTTGGCTACCCCTTCATAAGATACACGATGAGGGCGACGGTATTTTGTTCTTTTAGGCATTAACATTTTTATTTAGCCCCCCTTTTTTTAGAAGGAAGTACTTCTCCTTTATAAATCCACACTTTAACGCCTAATTTACCATATGTAGTATTAGCTTCAGCTAATGCATAGTCAATATCAGCTCTTAAAGTATGTAAAGGAACATTACCTTCACTATATCCTTCGCTACGTGCCATTTCAGCGCCACCTAAGCGACCTGAAATTAAAGTTTTACATCCTTTAGCACCTGATTTCAACGCTCTTTGAATAGCAACTTTTTGCACTCTTCTAAATGATGCTCTGTTTTCTAATTGTCTAGCCATATTTTCAGCAACCAACGTAGCATCAATTTCAGGACGTTTAATTTCAATAACGTTTAAGAATACTTCTTTATTTGTAAGCTTTTGTAGTTCCTCTACAACAGCTTTTTTAGTTTCAGCATTTCTACCAATAACCATACCTGGTTTAGCAGTATGAACTGTAATAATTACTCTCTTTTTACTTCTTTCAATTACAACTTGTGAAACACTTGCATTTTTATATAAATCAGAGATAAGTTCGCGAATTTTAATGTCCTCATGTAATAAGTCGGCGACATCATTTTTCTCAGCATACCATCTTGATTCCCAATCACGAATGATTCCAATACGTTGTCCAACTGGATTTACTTTTTGTCCCATAAAACGCCTCCTTACTCTCTCTCAGCCACTGTGATGTAAATGTGGCTGGTTCTTTTTAAAATTTGGAATGCTCTACCTTGTGCATGTGGTTGCATTCTTTTAAGTGTTTTACCTTCGCCAACATAAATTTCTTTAACATATAATTTATCTTGGTCTAATTGATAATTATGTTCAGCATTCGCGACAGCTGATTTAAGAAGTTTACCAATAACGATGGCAGATCTCTTAGGTGTATTTCTTAATAAAGCATAAGCTTCACCAACATTTTTACCTCTAATTAAATCAACCATTAATTTAACTTTACGAGGAGCAATTCTTACAGATCTAACAACTGCTTTTGCTTCAGTTACTTGATTTGTTTCCATCTTTATTTACCTCCCCTTACAGCTTTCTTTTCCACGTGACCGCGGTAAGTTCTAGTCGGAGCGAACTCTCCTAATTTATGACCAACCATGTCTTCTGTAACATATACAGGAACATGTTCTTTACCGTTATGAACAGCAATTGTTAAGCCAACAAATTGCGGAAAAATTGTTGAACGTCTCGACCATGTTTGAATTACTTTCTTTGAATTAGTTTTTTTAGCATTTTCTACTTTTTTCATTAAGTGATCATCACAAAATGGACCTTTTTTAATTGAACGTGACATATTGAGTTCCTCCTTCCCTATTTATTTCTTCTTCTAACAATTAACTTATTGCTAGCTTTTTTATTTTTTCTAGTAATTTTACCAAGAGCAACTTTACCCCAAGGTGTAAGTGGAGATGGATGACCGATAGGTTGTTTACCTTCACCACCACCATGTGGATGGTCATTAGGATTCATTACAGAACCTCTAACAGTAGGTTTTACACCCATATGTCTTTTTCTACCAGCTTTACCAATACTTACTAATGAATGGAATTCATTTCCAACTTCACCAATCGTAGCGCGGCAAGTTCCTAAAACTCTTCTAACTTCACCAGATTTTAATCTTAATAATACATATTTAGACTCACGACCTAAGATTTGTGCAGATGCACCAGCAGCTCTAATTAATTGGCCACCTTTTCCAGGATATAATTCTACGTTATGTACCACGGTACCAACAGGAATGTCTTTGATTTCTTTTGCATTACCGATGACGATATCGGCTTTTTCTCCAGATTCAATATCCATACCTACTTGTAATCCCTTAGGAGCTAAGATATAACGTTTTTCTCCATCAACATAATTGATTAAAGCAATATTAGCTGAACGGTTTGGATCGTATTCAATAGTTGCTACTTTCCCAACAATTCCATCTTTATTTCTTTTAAAATCAATAATTCTGTATTTACGTTTTGCTCCACCGGCTTGATGACGAACAGTGATTTTACCTTGATTGTTTCTTCCGCCATTTTTCTTAACAGTAGTTAATAAGGATTTCTCTGGCTGTGATGTGGTTATTTCGGCATAATCGCTTTTGCTCATATGACGTGTACCAGGTGTTTGTGGTTTAAACTTTATAATAGCCATTATTTTTTCCTCCTATTATGCTGTATAAATGTCGATTTTGTAGCCTTCTTCTAAAGTAATAACAGCTTTAGAAACAGCAGGTTTAAATCCTTGGTATTGACCAACTCTTTTTGCTTTTGGTTTACCGTTCATGACATTTACCTTTTTAACTTTTACATCAAATAAAGCTTCAATCGCTTCTTTGATTTGAATTTTATTTGCTCTTTTATCAACTTCAAATGTGTACTTATTCTCTTCAGCCAATTTGGTTGATTTTTCAGTAACGATTGGGCGTTTAATCACTATATATTTATCCATATTAACTTAAAGCCTCCTCAATCTTATCTAAAGCATCTTTTGTCATAACGACTTGGTTAGAATTAAGTACATCATATACTGATATATGATTATATAAATCTACTTCAACATTAGGAATGTTTCTAGACGCAATAAATACTGAATCTAATACATCTCCTAATACCACCATTATTTTTCCTTCTGCTTTAATGTTTTCTAACACTTTAACCATTTCTTTTGTTTTATTTTCTTCTAAAGAAATTTGATCAACAAGTATAATTTTGTTTTCTCTTAATTTTTCTGATAAAGCAATTTTCATCGCTAAACGACGAACTTTCTTATTGACTTTATATTCATAAGATCTTGGACTTGGTCCGAATACAACGCCACCACCCACATATTGAGGTGCGCGGATTGTTCCTTGGCGAGCATGTCCAGTCCCTTTCTGACGATATGGTTTTCTACCTCCACCACGTACTGCTGATCTATTCTTAGTCATGGCAGTACCTTGGCGCATTGCAGCTCTTTGTTGTTTTACAACATCATAGATAACTTGATTGTTTGCTTCAACTCCAAACACTTCGTCATTTAAATTAACATCTTTTACTGATTCACCTAGTTGGTTTAACATTGCTAATTTAGGCATAGCTTTTCCTCCTTCCAAAGAATATTATTTTTTAATTGCGTTTTTAATTTCGATTAACGATTTGTTAGGTCCAGGTACATTACCTTTGATTAGAATGATATTTCTTTCCATATCCACTCTTACAACTTGTAAGTTTTGGATTGTCACTGTTTCGTGACCCATTCTACCAGGCATGTTTTTACCTTTTCTAATGTGGTTAGGTGAAATTACACCCATTGATCCAACACCGCGGTGATATTTAGAACCATGAGACATAGGTCCTCTGTGTTGATTGTGACGTTTGATCACACCAGCGTAACCTTTCCCTTTAGAAGTTCCTGTAACGTCTACATAGTCACCAGCAGTAAAAATATCTATTTTTACCTCTTGGCCAGGTTCATACTCTTTCATTCCTGAAAGACGCATCTCCTTAATGTAGCGCTTAGGTGTTGTTTCAGTTTTAGCAAAGTGACCAGTTAATGGTTTATTTACTAAGTTTGCTCTTTTGTCCATGAAACCTAATTGAACAGCTTCGTAACCGTCAGTTTCCATGGTTTTCTTTTGTAATACAACATTCGGCTCTGCCGAAATGACTGTAACAGGAATCATGTTTCCAGTTTCATCGAAAACTTGTGTCATTCCTTCTTTTCTTCCTAAGATACCTTTTCTTGCCATGAGTACACCTCCTAATTTAAATTTTTATTATTTTAATACGATATCTACACCAGACGGTAAGTCTAAGTGCATTAAAGAATCAATTGTTTTTGGCGTAGGGTTAACGATATCAATTAAACGTTTGTGCGTTCTACGTTCGAATTGTTCACGTGAATCCTTGTTAACATGTGGACTTCTTAAGATAGTAAAAATTTCTTTTTCAGTCGGTAGTGGAATTGGTCCACTAACTTCAGCACCTGTTTTTTTCGCAGTTTCTACGATTCTTTTTGATGATTGATCTAACAATCTGTGGTCATAAGATTTTAATCTTATTCTAATTACTTGATTAGCCATTTTAGCTCCTCCTTCGCATATAATTTAGCTTACATACTGGCTCCTCGTGAATTCCCTGACCTCTTCACTACAACGCTTTCGTGTGTGTCAGCAACCTCACAAATCTATGCCTCTCCTATTTACATAGGCTTTACTATGATATCAAATTTAATTTTCAAATGCAAGGATTTTTTACTTAGAATCTCTATTTTTCTAAAAAAAACAAGAAAATCATCGACAGAAGTCCTATAAATGATTTTCTTTTCCTTATTATATAAACTTATTCACAATCCCAAAAACTTTTCACCATATCATATACATCATCAGGATCATTACATACTTCTAAATGACTCCAAGCATTAGGATACAATCTTAAATATTTTCTCATGGTGAATCTATCATCTAATAAAATTGCAACACCCTTATCTGTTTCCGAACGAATAACTCGACCAACAGCTTGAATAACCTTATTTAACCCAGGATAAGTATAAGCATAATCAAAGCCTTGATTAAAAGTTAAATCATAATGAGCTTTTAAAACATTATTATAATGACTTAAAGCAGGTAAGCCAACCCCGACAATTAATACACCACTTAATAATTCTCCAACCAAATCAATTGACTCACCAAAAATTCCACCCATAACAAACATAAATACTTGGGTTTGATCTTTATTCTCTGAAAACTGATTCATCATTTCACTTCTTTCTAAACCCGTCATATCTCTTGTTTGACTAATGAAATGAACATTATCTATTTCTTCAAAAGCTTTTGTTTGAACTTGTTTCATATAATAATAACTTGGAAAATATACAATATAATTGCCTTGCTTTGCTTGAATCATTGATTTTAATGTTTGAATTATCCTAGGAATGGATTGGTCCCTATCATGATATCTTGTTGAAACATTATCTACGGCTAAAACCAATAAATTCGTTTGCTTAAATGCAGAAGAAAATTGATTAAAGGATCCTCTATTGGCTGTTAATAAATTTTTATAATATTCAATAGGCTTTAATGTTGCACTAAAGAATACAATACTTTCCAAATACTCATCCATCACTTCTCTTATGAAACTCGATGCATTTAAACACTTAATTGAAATTAAAATGTCTTCTTGATCTCTTTCAAGTAAATATACAAAATCATCCATATAAAAGGAAGACATTTTTATAAATCGATTGGCTAAAAAATACAGTTCTTGAATTTCTTCTTTTCCAAAGGTTAATGATTCATTAGATAATATATCATCAAATTTAACCAATAAACTTTGTAATTTATGGACCAATAAATCATTGATTTGATATTGTCTAATGAAGTCAACCTTATCTAATTCATTTTGTGCTTGCTTAAAAATAGTTAATATTTCTTTAATCTGGTATGTAGGATTTGGTTTCAACATATGAGCAATATCCAAAAAATCTTCAAAAGCTTTTTGATTAATCGTCGCAGAATACATATCCCTAGACCTAGAAACTAAATTATGGGCTTCATCAACCAAAACAATGGGTTGATAAACATGTTCTTCAAAATACCTTATCAAATGAACAATTGGATCAAAAACATAATTATAATCACATATAACAATATCAGAATAATTTGATAAATCTAAACTTAACTCAAAAGGACAAACTTCATGTTTTCTAGCATATTTTTCGATAACTTTTCTTGAAAAAATAGATTCATTTTCAAATATATCTTCAATGGCTTTAAATACTTTTGAATAATAACCATTAGCATAAGGACAAACCTTAGGATCACAATCTCTCTTTTCTAAAAAACAAACACTATCTTTAGCTGTAATTTCAACTGTTTTTGCTTTTAAACCCTTATTCTCTAAAAGTTCAATAGTTTCTAAAGCAGTTCTTTTTCCATCATTTTTCGCTGTTAAATAAAAAATCTTTTGTCTTGGTTGGTGAATGGCTTTTAAAGCAGAAAAAATAGCTGCGATGGTTTTACCTAAACCTGTAGGAGCTTCAATATAAGCGATGTCTTTAGCAATAATATTTCTATAAATTACCGCCATCATTCTTCTTTGATTAAATCGATATTTTTCAAAAGGAAAATTCAAACCCTGAATAGAAGATAATCTAGCATCTTCATGTTTTAATATTTTATCTTGCCAATCTAAATAATCTGACAATGTTTTTAAATAAAAATCTTCTAATTCTTTAAATGAATGATAATTTTTTAAATATTTAGCCTTTCTACTTTCTACATCAACGTAGGTTAACCAAATTTCTAAAGCGCTTAATTCTTCTTTTTTCGCAATAATATATGCATATATTTTAGCCTGTGCTAAATGAGCAGGCGTTGTTTCTTCATCGATCTTATCTAAATCAATATGCGTTGATTTAATTTCTTCAACAATATAGTGGTTATCTCTAAACAAAAGACCATCAATACGACCACTGATGGTTACTTCAAAATCATCATTTATATAAGTTTCACTCACCACAACTTCTTTTTGGTCTTCATTAAGGTATTGACTTTGCCAAAAACTATGGATTTCAGTTCCTTCATTGGCTCGGTTTTTTAAGTCTTTTAAATTAGTAATCGAACCAGAACCATAGATGAGTTCAACCAAATCTTTAACAGAGATTTTAATTGTTTTCATTTCATCACCACTATTATTATACTCGAAAATGACCATTAAAAAAAGCAAGGATTAACTTGCTTGATCTAAAACAATTTTAAAGGGTAATAAAGGCAATCCATTAGACGTATAAATATCACATGTAGGATTGTCATCATAAGCATATCTTATCTCTTTAGCATCTTCACATATCTTAAGTGAAATTTGGTTGTTTTCAATTAATACATCTCTAACAGGATAAAAATCAACAATATTATTTGTATAATAAAAACCTAATTTTTGTCCTGATTTTGATACTAAAGCTAAAAAATTATTATGAACATAAATATCTACCTGACCAGCACGTTGTCGGTAAGAAAATAATTGTGGACACAGGGCATTTTTACCCATATTGTATTGTTTTTCTAAAACGAGTTTAACCAATCTTTGACTCAGGATATTCTTGTTTAAACTGACCATATCTTTTTCATCGATATCGACAACACTGACAACATATACTTTAGATTTATCAGCACATAAATTGCTTTGCGCAATTCTTATTTCGCTAGATGCTATGTAATTTTTATGTTTATTTTCAAAACTTGAAATTTGAATAATATGAACCGGTAAATATAAGTCTTTGAATTCCATTCTAAAAGATTTAATCATAGAAGATAAAGCTTTTTCATAAAAATGAAAATGCTGAAAATCATTTTCTCCTTGGTAAAGAATCATTGATTTTACAGAAAAATTAAAAATATGTTTCTTTAAAAAATTATAATCTCTAGCTAAATGATGTTCTTTTAATTGGAAAACTCCATTTAGATAATTCTTCATTTCAATGTCGTTTAAAATTACATTTTTATTAGACCAAGAAAAGATATTTTCATCTTCTTTTCCATAGACAATAATACCTAAAGGTATACGATTTTGTTGGTGAAGATTTTTAGCAAATAAATATGATAAAACTGATATTTGATCAATAGAATCTCTACCAGACACCATCCACTGATTTTGTTTATTTAAATCTAAAAATCTTATATCAAAACTCGTATAGTCTTCTTGTTTGCTACTCATTGCTAATGACTGTGTGATATTCCTACCACCAATGAATAGGTAAACATCTCCGATTAAACAGTTATAGATGGTTTCTACTTGCTTCTTTGAAGAAACCGTAAATGAAAAACCCTTATCTTGATATTTTTCTGCTTTTAATTCAAAAACAAATTCTTCACTATTAGTTTTGATGACTTCTTCTTGATTTAAAAAATTAATCTTAACTTCAATATTTTTTTTACACTTTCCATAGACTCTAATAGTCTTATCAGCCTGGAAAATCATGTTGTCATGAAAGATAGGTGCTAATGTAAAATATTTCTTCATTCAAGTACTCCTTGTTAAGTAAACTAGCAATAGTATAACAAAAATAAATAGTCTTTGTAAACAATAAATTTGAATAAATATTTCCATGAATATTTGTTCACTATTGAAAGAAAAAACCATCATAAATTTGATGGTTAAATAAATAAAATAAATATTCACATATTCGATATCCATTCAATATAACAATACTCTCAAACATGATACCGGATGGACAAACGCAAATATTTGTTTGATATCCATTCAATATAACAATACTCTCAAACCAATGATAAATATTATATGTTTATTGAATCGTTTGATATCCATTCAATATAACAATACTCTCAAACATAGTGTTTAGTGTTCAACCAAAAGCAAAAGTTTGATATCCATTCAATATAACAATACTCTCAAACGCGTCCATATAAAATAATCCATAAGTTTCAGTTTGATATCCATTCAATATAACAATACTCTCAAACTGTATAGTCGTAACCGATTGCTCTTTTAAAGTTTGATATCCATTCAATATAACAATACTCTCAAACTGTTTGACACCTGTTCTGACACCTATTTGCGTTTGATATCCATTCAATATAACAATACTCTCAAACAAAAGATTCAGAGATTATATATGAGCCTTCGTTTGATATCCATTCAATATAACAATACTCTCAAACCCCCTTAACTGTCTCTCGATGCCTAAGTTAGTTTGATATCCATTCAATATAACAATACTCTCAAACATTGTTTAGCCTCCTTCTTAAATGGTTGTAGTTTGATATCCATTCAATATAACAATACTCTCAAACCCCTCATATAATTTAATACGCTTTTCACGAGTTTGATATCCATTCAATATAACAATACTCTCAAACCTCACTACAAGTTTTTTAGAAAGGTGGTTTGTTTGATATCCATTCAATATAACAATACTCTCAAACAGAACTTAATTATTAAGGGTACTCTAAAAGGTTTGATATCCATTCAATATAACAATACTCTCAAACTACATGACGCATACATGAATCCACCATTACGTTTGATATCCATTCAATATAACAATACTCTCAAACCTATCATAACGGCTTTGCCTGTGCTACCACGTTTGATATCCATTCAATATAACAATACTCTCAAACAACATACTCATTGCGGAAGTCTATCCTACTGTTTGATATCCATTCAATATAACAATACTCTCAAACTGGGATAAATTACGAGAGCAAGCCGATGAGGTTTGATATCCATTCAATATAACAATACTCTCAAACCTCCATTTCTTTAAGTTTTTCTTCTTCGTTGTTTGATATCCATTCAATATAACAATACTCTCAAACGTATCTGATCATTTTAAAGCGACCGTATACGTTTGATATCCATTCAATATAACAATACTCTCAAACATGAGAGGAAACAAAGGAAGTAAATCAGCAGTTTGATATCCATTCAATATAACAATACTCTCAAACCTATCAAGCCAACCTATCGATTTATCTTGCGTTTGATATCCATTCAATATAACAATACTCTCAAACAGTTTTTACTTATGATTATTCAGATACTTTGTTTGATATCCATTCAATATAACAATACTCTCAAACTAGACGACACACTGAAAGAGTTTGACAAGCGTTTGATATCCATTCAATATAACAATACTCTCAAACTTTGCGCCTATTGTTAAGCCAAGCAAGCGCGTTTGATATCCATTCAATATAACAATACTCTCAAACAACCCATGTGTTACTTTCATAAGATTTATTGTTTGATATCCATTCAATATAACAATACTCTCAAACACAGTTTTAGGGACTTGGATGTTAATCTTTGTTTGATATCCATTCAATATAACAATACTCTCAAACTGTTTGACACCTGTTCTGACACCTATTTGCGTTTGATATCCATTCAATATAACAATACTCTCAAACGAATATCTATTAAGGTCTTTAGGAAGAAATGTTTGATATCCATTCAATATAACAATACTCTCAAACTATGAAATTGGATAATAATTTAATAACTGAGTTTGATATCCATTCAATATAACAATACTCTCAAACCTAGATCTAGAATTAACAATATTAGATTTAGTTTGATATCCATTCAATATAACAATACTCTCAAACAAAGACTAATGCTAGTGCTGTTGATTTAGAGTTTGATATCCATTCAATATAACAATACTCTCAAACTCAACTTAACTTGTCTAAGAGAACTTACAAGTTTGATATCCATTCAATATAACAATACTCTCAAACCTTTAACAGGGGCATATGGAGGGTATCAATGTTTGATATCCATTCAATATAACAATACTCTCAAACCCCAAAGGCAAGGATACGGACCTCACCAAAGTTTGATATCCATTCAATATAACAATACTCTCAAACATATTATCATTGATAATACAGGCAAAAAACGTTTGATATCCATTCAATATAACAATACTCTCAAACAGTAGTAGCCGATTCTTTAGCAAGTTCTTCGTTTGATATCCATTCAATATAACAATACTCTCAAACTTACACTATGGGAATGATCTAGTATGATCGGTTTGATATCCATTCAATATAACAATACTCTCAAACTTAGATAATAGCTTTACATCTAAATCAACTGTTTGATATCCATTCAATATAACAATACTCTCAAACTGCTTCTTCTTCTGATAATTTAAAATTATAGTTTGATATCCATTCAATATAACAATACTCTCAAACAGATTATAAGTTTTAGTATTTAATAAAATAGTTTGATATCCATTCAATATAACAATACTCTCAAACCCTGAAACCGCTGAATATTATGTTGTTGGTGTTTGATATCCATTCAATATAACAATACTCTCAAACCTCAAATATAGGTCTGTAGAGAAGGTTTTTTACTAAACCTGATACATTTGAACAGAAAAAATTTGATTCTTTACAACCAAACTACTGATGAATTTCACATAGATCTTTATCTATAATGATAGTTTCAACATCTTTGTGTTTATAATCAATTTTTTTATTTTCAATCATAATCAAATTAATTTCATTAAGCTGTAATTCTTTTATCAAATCGTCAACTTCCTTTTCTTCTAAATAAGATGATAAATTACAAATAAAAATAATATCTATTCCAGCTAATTCAGAAGAATATTTAATATAGTCAATAAGCAAGTCAATAGGATTATCATCCTTAATACTTGGTTTGATTTTAACTGTTTTGAGAAAATCTTTTAAATTCAATTCATCTGTATAGTCAATTTTAATATCGATATTATTCTTTAATTTTAACATAAATTGATTTATGATGGTAACCAGCTCATAATAATCAATTTTTAATTCTGTATTATTTAACTCGTTTTCATAATACTTAATTAAATTACTTTGAATCTTTCGATCATCATTACTTATGTTAAAAATATCAATGATTAATTCCGCTTTCTTAAATAAATCAATATATTCATTATCGCAGGATAATCTAAAATCACCCTCTTCTTTTTCAATTATTTGGCTTTTAAGCTTATAAATCATATTATAGTACTCTTTTTTATTCTCAACAACTAACTGGTACATTATTTTATTATCTAATAACATTTTCTTATCAAAATAATAATTCGTGATAATTCTCATAACTCAATATACCTTTCAGTTGTATTAATTTCTTTATTTTTAGGTCTTCCTATAATATGTTCCATGGTTTGAAACTGTTTTTCAGTAATGCTAATAACTGAAACAAAACCCTTAATTGGAATTTTTGAAAATATTAATCTTTTCTCATGTTCTAAATTAGCTCTATTTACATGAAATTTTGTATAAACTGATTTTTGTAACATAACGAAACCTTCGCCCTTAATAAATTTTAGAAATTTTCTATAATTTCTTTTTTCTTCACTTTTTTCCATAGGTAAATCAAACATTAGAATTGTTCTCATATATCTAAAATTCATAGCTCTTATACATTTCAATATATTCTGGTTTTCTCTCGTTAAGGGCTTTAAAAACACTGGAACAGAATATTTTAATACCGTTTTCTAAATTAGTTTTTTGATCTTTAATGATTAATTTAATTGTATCTAAATTAGATAGCTTTTTCTTAAAGTTTTCTTCATTAATTTCACCCGAAATGGCATATCTATCGATAATAGGTCTGAATGGTTCAACTAAATCGCAAGAAAAATTAAAATCATTGTACTCACTCTTATGGTGGATACCTAACTGAGTTAGGTATCCACTTGAAACAACATATCTATTAATATGTGAAAGAAGTATGGTATAACCATAATTTAAAACTGTATTAATGAACACTCCTGAACTTCTAGTAAAATCCTTGCCAAAAAATGAATTAAAATAGACTTTTGCAGCATGCCCTTCTCTATTTGTAACGTCGCCTATTTTTACTTTTAAAGAATAATCCTCTAACATGTTCTTCTCTTCACAATTCATTAACTCTAAATTTTGTTTTTGAGCATCAATTTTTTGTTCAACAATTTTTTTCCAAATTTCATCCTTTGTTTTTTTAGTCCATGTTAGTTGCTCTTTTATTTTCAATGATGAATTATGACATCCGTAGAAAGGCATTAACTGGGATTCTGGATTATGTTTGTTATTGCAAAAAATAACATTTACCTTTCTATTAGATAGTTCGGCGATCAAACTTGATGTAAGCGAAACTGCAGTAGATTCAATGATAAGTGTAGATATTTCTTGAAGGTTTATTTTATATTCTTCTTCTCCCCTATAAATTAAGTAATTTAATGAATAGGATAGTTTGCACCTCTTTTTGATAACTACTGTTCTAAAACCCATTATTGATTTTGCCACCTTACCTTTCTATAAAAACCAGTTATAGATTCATCATATATGGTAATATTTTCATTTGTAATACCTTTATTACGCTTATTACTACCTTTGTTACTTGCCCTTTCCATAAAAAGCGATAGATCTCCAGTAGATGCATTACAATGCATCATGATAAGTATTTGGTTTAGACTGTGGGCTTGCTGACGTACATTTAATGCTACAAATTTATCTCTTGATTCAATCAGGTTTTCATAATAATTTCCCATTGTTAACCCGTTATAAATACTTATACTAAATTTAGAAATTAATTCATCAAACAAACTCAAATTCATTTCTTTACTTAATGACTGATTTTTTTTGTTTTTGTCCTTTGAAATACTTAAAACAAAGCTGTCCTCTTCGACATTTTTAATGTCAGTAATCTTGTCATATTGCTTACTATGCTTTTCAATTAATTTAATATAGTTGATATAAGATTCATTTAAAAATAGTTGATTTGAATTATGAGTAATGATTGCGTTATCAGCCTTGCCAGCCAAATTAGCATAAGCATCTTTAATTTTAAATAATGTACCAACTTTTATTTTCGAAACTAAGACTTTTGGATCTTCTAATTTAAGATAATCTTTCAAAACATCATCTAATGTTAGGTTATTGTGTTTAACTTCATATGAATGTATGACGGGAATACCTTCAATAGTGATAACTCTTTTATTTTTTAGTGTATGTTCAACAATTATAAAATAAGCTATTTTTAAAGACTTATAACCTCCATATTTATCTGTATCTTTATATCGGTTATCTTTTGATTTTAATGGGAATAATTCTGCTTTAGTACCTTTAGGATAAATAGTTTCATCATAAAAATCATCTTTTCTCTCTGTAACCATTTTAGTGACTAACACATCTTTTAAAGAGAGCATTTTCTTAACCATCTTTATAGTTTCGCCATCTTTTTTCCAGGCACCAGGTACATCTCTTTCAAACATTTTTTCTGTATTAGTAAAGGTGCCAACATCATTATTTTTACGGAAGAAAATTATGGCATTACTACCAAATTTAGTATTATAAGTATTCCCTACAACAATGTTTAAATAAGCATCATGTGCATGATGAAAGTCATTTACAAGCCTAGATTTTACAATATCAAATTTGTTTCTAAAGTCAGAAACGTTACCTGCTTTAGAATAAATTACTTTAGAATCAGGATTGGTTTTAATAAGTATTTCATTTAATACTTTTACTGCTTGATTTGTAAAAACAAGTTGTCTATTAACAAAATCTCCTTTTTCATCTGGTGATAGAGGATAATTTCTTGTTAATCTTTTGAATTTTTCATCATTAACCAAACTCAAATCTTTAAGCTTTGACCAGTAAGGTAACATCTTATTTATTATATTATTATCCAAAGGATAGTTATCTGTTTTAGTTGCGTTTAAGTTTCTTTTAACTAAAACCTTATTTGTTATACTATCATCTTTTAAGTATGCTCTAGGTATGATATGGTCAATATCATATTCACTTGTTTCTAATTTGTCTAAATCAATTGGTTCATTAGAATACATGCATTTTCCTAATTGCATAAAGTATAAGAATAACTTCTCAGCTCTCAGTTTATGTTTTTCTTCATCTGACTTATATTTAGCGAGAATATCTTTCATTTTATTGATTTCACTAGCATCCTTTTTAGCTGAGTTATATAAATTCTCTATTTGTTGGTATCTAGATTTTGTTCTCTTACCTTTTTCACCGCCACCTCGTGTTACTTCAACAAAGAACTTATCTATTGGCCTATTTAGAATTTTTTTAATTTCATCAACTATTTTTAAAGCTTGCCATAAAGACCGTTTTATACCAGGAGACACATAAACATCCTTTATCAATTCTTCATAAGATAATTTTTTTTCTTCATCTCTAACTCCGTTTATTTCGTTAATCTTATCAATAAAATTATATCTAGAGTCATATAAAGCTTGTTGGAGATTAATATTCTCTCTTCTCATTAGATCAATAATAGATGTCGTTTCTCCAGTTTGATTGTCAACTCTAATAACTTTAGTTTGAAGAAATTCTTTTGACAAATTACCCCAACCTAGAAAATTTAAACTTTTTATAAGTTTTATTTCTTGTTCGCTAATACTAGGATAATCCTTTTCAATCTTCTTGATAGCCATACCCTTTTCTTCAAATATTGTTAAAATGAATATTATTTTTTCTATCATTTCAATCTTATTATAATCACTCTCAAAATCGCCAAATATTTTCTTAAACGAAATATAAGAAGATAAATTATTCTTAAAGTCACCATCAATACCAGAAATTAAAATTTCTTCTTTTGAATCAATCAATCCTTCATTATAGAGAAAATTCAGAAGACTTTTTTGTGTGACTTTTTTATGTTTCTTAAACAAATCATTAATTAGCCTTGTTTTTAGTTCAACTGAGATAGGTTCTTTATTTATTTGAATATTGTTAAGTTCATTCAAGAGTTTATACTCACTATATAATAGAGAATTTTTTGGTAAAACGTCTTCGTTCTTTAAATATGTACATTTTCTTGTCATTCTCTTTATAAAATTTTCTGCACTTTTATCTACATTTACTTTATCATCAAAATTCCAAGGTAAAACTTTTCCTTTTTCTAATCTTTCAATCCAAGCAAATCCAGAATCATTATCATCCTTATGTGTATCATTTAGAGGCCCAATGTAGTAAGGAATTCTAAATTTCATAAGTTCTATAATTTTATCCTTGACTGTATACTCATTTTTAATTGAAGTTAAAAAAGAGTAATGTATTGAAGCCTTATCTAATATAGTCTCTAATTCATTTAAATGAAGTTGATACGGAATAACTCCATTGGTTGTTACTCTTTGTTTAGGTAATATCGTTTGATTATCTATCTTATCCTTTAGTTCTAAATATTGTTTATATTCAGCTTCGGCTAGTTTATCGCTATAAGCATTCTCTTTAGTATTTACACCAAATTTTTCTTCAAAGTCTTTCATTAATTTTCTTAAAGTCTTTAGAAAATCGTCATAAGAACATCCCTTGACATATTCTTTTTTATTATTGATTAAGTTGGTTTTCACATACGCCACATAATTCTTTATTTTTTCATCTGAGACTCTAAACATCTTATCATATTCTCTTTTACCATAGAATTTTCTTATAAATTTTTTTAATTTTATCAAGTCATCATGGTGATTGTTATATTCTCTAACTTTTGCTTCTGATATAGAATTACTATCTTTTAAGAAACTCTTAACAGTAAACCAATTATAAATTTTCTTAGCGTTAAAAATGATTTCTGCCGCATCACCAACCATATCAAATAGGATTGGCTCTATTTCAGTATCATATTTCGCATCAGAGAACTTAATTTTTGGTTGTTCTAAATCTTTATATTTATCATCATCTAATAAGTCTTTTAATTGGACAGTTTTATCTGAAATTAGCTCAAGCAATTTTTTTGCATTTTTGTTATTATCTTTATTCAAAATTCTATTAAAAATATGAAAATGTTCATTAACCGAAGTGGTGTTTTTAATTCCATTTAATATTTCATCTATATCATTATTATCCACACTCAACCAGTAATCTAAATCATCGCCGAAAAAATCTAGTAAACTTTCATTTAAATCAGAAAAAACACCGAAAATATAGCCATAATCAGTTGAACTAGTTTCAATTTTATTGCCTTCCATCAAAAAGTTTCCTCTATATTTTAAAATGTTGTGGCAAGCTAAATAAATTAACCGAATGTCTTCCTTCTCAGTAGAATTCATTAAATATTGTCTCAAATGGAAAATAGTTTTAAATTTAGAATAATATTCCTTATCAGTAAATAGTTTGTCATTGAATAGGCTATATTTACCTAGTTCATTATCTTTATCATCTTTATTAAAAAAAGAGTTATTTAATCTTAAAAAGAAATTAGGATCTATTTTAATAATTTCATCATTAAATAATGTTTGCAATATTTTAAGTCTAAATTTTCTTCTTTCTAGTCTTCTTCTAGAAGATCTTTTCAATCTGCGGACTTCAGCTGTTTCAGCTTGAGCAAATTTTCTTACCCCATGTAAATGCTTTCCAGATTTTTTAATTATTTCATAATTCTCATCTGTAACAGCCCAACCACAAGACTCTGTTCCTAAATCTAAACCTAAATATACTTTTTTGTTTTCCATACTTGACTTCCTTTCAATAACATATTATAATTTGTGTATCTATTCAATAGATAACAATACGAGTTCAAATAAAAATTTATTCTCGTCGTCGAGTTTACTCGACCCACATTGGTGGATAAAAAGCCGCATTTGCGGTTTTTTTATTTATTTAGGCCTATCATAGCATAATTAAAAAAAATAATACATAGAGTTGAGAATTTTCATACTTTTTTCAAAAAAAACCAAGTTCAATTAATCATTAAAACTTGGTTTTTTTTATATTTTATTTTTATTTAGCCAACAAAACCAAAGAACTTGCCATAACAATCATCCCAGCTATTAAACCATAGATGGCTATATGATGTTTACCATATTTTTCTGCAGTTGGCAATAACTCATCCAAGGAGATGTAAACCATAATTCCAGCGACACCCGCGAAGATTAATCCCATTAATCCATCACTTTGACCAAAGATCAAAACCAATAAGAAATATCCAACGACTGCTCCAATCGGTTCGGAAAACCCAGATAGAAATGAATATTTTAAGGCTTTCTTTTTATCACCAGTTGCATAATATATAGGCACTGATACAGCAATACCTTCTGGAATATTATGGATAGCTATAGCTATACCAATTGAGATACCTAAAGTAGGAGATTCAATGGTAGCCATAAAGGTTGCTAATCCTTCTGGAAAATTATGAATGGCTATGGCTAAAGCAGAAAATAAACCCATACGCATTAATGACTTTTTAGATGATTCATTATTTAAGTCAGTAACATCTCTCATTTCATGAGGATTTTCCGCACTAGGAACCATCTTATCAATTAAAGCTATAATAGCGATTCCCACAAAAAAAGCAATGGTTGTCCAAATATAGGCAGTTTTATCTCCACCCAATGAATCAATGGCTTTAGGAAATATTTCGATAAACGAAACATAAATCATAACACCTGCAGAAAAACCTAAAGCCGCTGATAAGAATGTAGCGTCTGTTTTTTTTCTATAAAAAGCTAATATTGAACCAATCCCTGTAGCTAAACCAGCAAATAATGTGACTAAGAAAGCCAATAGTATTGTGTCAAAACCAACTTCAGCTATATTTAAAATCATCTATTACCTCCTACTTAGCACAAGCTAAAAGGTATATATTTTTTGCATCTTCTAAATTTAAAACTTGATAATGGCCAAACTCTTGACCAACATTTTCTTCTAATTTTTCAACTAAGAAATCAATATCTTCTTTTTTAGCATTGATGCCTTCAAACCTTGTTGGCATACCAATACTTTGATAGAATTCTTCCAATTTAGAAATACCTTCCAAGGCTACTTCTTTATCTGTTTTATTTATACTTTCAACACCAAAAACTTTCATCGCAAAGCGTTTATATCTTTGAACATCAACATCAATTGTGTATTTCATATAAGCTGGATAAATCACCGCAAGTCCTGCCCCATGAGTTACATCATATAAAGCAGATAATTCATGTTCTAACCTGTGACTTGCCCAATCTTCATTTCTACCAACACCGAAGAAACCATTGTGGGCAATGGTACCCGCCCAACAAATTACAGATCTTGCTTCATAATTGGTAGGATCATCCATTAAAACTTTAGCTGCTTCTATAATAGAAACTAAAGTACCTTCTGCCAATCTATCTACAAACAAGGTATTTTCACTCTTGGTGAAATATCTTTCAAAGATATGTCCCATCATATCAACTGCCCCAGCAGATGTTTGATAACTAGGTAGTGTATAAGTTAATTCTGGGTTAATGATTGAGAACTGAGCTCTATAAAAAGGTGAGTAATGTCCTCTTTTTAACATTCCGTCTGTTTTAGTAATCACTGAACTAGCTGAACCTTCACTACCCGCCGCTGGTATGGTTAATACAACCCCTATACCTAAAGCATCTTCAATGGTCGCTTTCCCATCATAAAAATCCCAGAAATCACCATCATATTTACTACCTGCCGCAATGGCTTTAGCCGAGTCGATGGCTGAACCTCCGCCAACAGCCAAAACAAAATCCACTTTTTCTTTTTTACAAAGTTCAATACCTTCATAAACAAGTGTGTCTCTTGGATTAGGGACCACACCTCCTAATTCAACAAAATCAATATTTTCTTTTTGGATAGACTGAACCACACGATCAAATAAACCTGACCTTTTAATTGAACCAGTCCCATAATGAATCAATACTTTTTTCGCCTTATAAGATTTTAATAAGGCACCTACTTGAAATTCTGTATTTTTACCAAACACGAATTTTGTAGGTGAATGAAATATAAAATTATTCATATGTCCACCTCTTTCTTGATTATTATATCATATTTTTATTTTCTTTTAATATAAGAGTCGATTAATTTACGATAATTATTCATATACATTTATTTTTTTTCAATCCGTGTTATAATGTATTGGATAATAATCTTTTTGGAGGAATCTATGAAGGATTTAACTTGGATAAAGGACAATTTTATAGCCCACCGAGGTTTTCACTCACTAGATAAATCAATCCCCGAAAACACACTCATCGCTTTTAAAAGAGCCATTGACTACAAATACGGTATTGAACTAGATGTCAATGTTACTAAAGATGGTAAAGTCGTGGTATTTCATGATTTAAATCTAAAAAGAATGTGTAAAGTTGATATTGACTTAGATGAAGTGACTTATGATGAAATTAAGGAATTTAGAATATTAAATACCAATGAAAAAATTCCTTTATTATCAGATGTATTACAATTAGTTAAGGGTAAAGTACCTTTACTCATTGAATTAAAACCTAAAGGCGATAATAAACTATTATGTGAAGCTTTTATGAAAACGATGACTAACTATAAGGGTAATTATGCCATTCATTCTTTTAGCCCTTGGATTGTAAAATGGTTCAAAAAGAATCATCCTGATGTCATCCGTGGTCAAATAGCAGAATTTTTTAAAAATGATTCTAATATGAATCCTTTTATTAAATATTTAATGAAATCAATGTTTTTTAATCATTTCACCAAACCTGATTTCATCAATTATGGTATTAAAGACTTACCCAACAAATATGCTACAAAGGCTCATCAAAAAGGAATCTGTGTGATATCTTATTGCGCAAGAAACAATTTAGAATTTAATTTAGTAAAAAAACATTATGACAATGCGGTCTTTGAATTTTTTAGACCTGAATATGAGAAAAGATAATAGGCTAAGTTCACTAAGAACTCAGCCTATTTTTTTATTTAAATATCGATTGTATTATATTTTTAGCTTCAATATTTTTACAAACAAATAAATTCAAATCATCTAAATGATAATCTTCGCCTTTTTCATTTAAGAGAATCGCTCCAGCTTCTTTTTCTAGCAAGAGGCCAGGATATAAATCCCATTTATTGGTGACGTTGGTATAAAAGATATCAAAGATTCCTTCAGAAGCCATCGCCATTTCAAGGCCCACAGAACCTAACATTCTTAATTTAAATTGATTTTTTATACTTAAATCTATGATTTTATGATAATAAGTTTTATCTTGATTTTTATGACTGATTCCCACCATAGATACCATAAAGGTTTTAGATATATGATCGTTAATTTTATATAAAGCATCATTTAAATAAGCGCCTTGCCCTTTAATAGCATAATACTCTTTATTAAAAGCAGGAATATATACATATGATAAAACAATATCATCTTGATCATAAAGGGCAATTTGAATGCAATATAAGTCTAAGTAACTTGCGTAATTACTGGTTCCGTCGATTGGATCTATCAACCAAGTTCTATCCATCATCTTTGTTTGATTATTATACTCTTCAGTATGAAAATGGTCGTTCGGAAAACTTGATTTTATCAATTTAATAATGGCTTTTTCAATAAATAAATCAGTACTTGTGACGATATCTTGCTTGGCTTTAAGTTCTGAAGTTACCATTAAACTTTGTGATTCATTATATATTTTTTTTATATTGTTTTTTAACAATTCGATTTCTTTATTATAAATCATATTTAATCCATGTCTACATCAAAGTTTTCTAAAAGCGATCCTTTTTTAGGAATTTTAACATCCCCATGTTTAACAAAGAACATGGTAACAAAAGCAATCGCTACAAAGGTAGCTGCATAAGGGAATAATATTTTACGTCCAAACTGATCCATAAGAAATCCAGAGAATACCGGAGTAATAATTTGTGCAGCCATTGAGAAAGTATAGTAATACCCAGTATACTTCCCAACATTAGATTCATTAGATAACTCCACCACCATAGGGTAGGAGTTCACGTTAATGGTTGCCCAAGCAATACCAGTAAATGCAAAAATAATGTACATGATAAAAGAAGTATCCGGTGTTAAAAAGTAAACTGAACCAAAACAAATAGTTAACAATACAATACCCATTAATATGGTTTTCTTACGACCAATTTTAGTAGCTAAAATACCAATAGGAATAAAAGCTAAAGCCGCAGAACCATAAGCAATATAATTAGGAATAGCAAAGCCCATTAACAATACTTTAGGCGCATAATCTGATAATTTTGTTGTAACAGCGTTGTAACCAAAGAACCATAAAGTCACAGAAACTAAAATCAAAATCAAAGATATTTTTTTACTTCTAGATAATTCTGCTTTTTCTTCATGACTTAAATCTTTATGGTCAGGATCTTCGTCTACAATACCATATTTTACTTCATTAGCTAGTCTTTCAGCGACCAGTTCAGGCTCTTTTACTTTCCACAAAAAGATCCCTAAAATAATTAACATAATGACACCCACAGTGATAAAGGCAGGTGTATAATTAACAAATGAGTGTTGACTCAAACCATAAACCATGGTTGTTGTAATGGCTATTAAAGCCCCAATTGTCCCCATTAAATTGATGATGGCATTAGCTTTAGATCTTAAAGGTTTTACAGTAACATCAGGCATTAAAGCAACTGCAGGCGATCTAAAAGATTGCATAGCTAGTAAAGCCACAAATAAAGTTAAAAGAAATACTATAAAAGTACCCGGTGAATTCAAGGTGATTACTTTGGCTCTTTCATTGGCATGATGATTAAAGATTTCTCTTAATTCATCGCCTTCTGTATCAGTAATTTGATTATCGGATAAAATTTGATCCATAGGTTGTATAATATCACGTTCATATTCAGCGTATTCATCCGCACTGATCACAGATTCATCCCTTAATTTTTGCCACTCGTTTTCAATATTCGATTGGATACCTTGCCAATTTGAAAAAATCAATAAACGATCTTCTTCATCAAAATCCTTTTTTAATTCTAAATCAGCATTGGTTCTATAGATCACATCATAATCTTCAATAATTTGAGATTCAGCTTCAATTTTACTTTTTTGAACATTATCAGAAAAAGTTAAAGACATAAAAGCAAAAGCAGCGACAACGGTACCTACAACAATAAAAGGTGTTCTGCGACCTTTTTTGTGATTAGATTTATCAGATAAGGCTCCAAAGACAGGAATCAAAAATAAAGCCAACATATTATCTAAGGCCATCACAACACCAGACCATAATTGGTTTAATCCAAATTTATCTATCAATATTTTACCTATGAGCGAATCATAGAGTGACCAAAACATTGAAATCATTAAAAACGCTAAACCTACATAAATTGTTTTCTTGACATTAAACTTCATTATCCACCTCGTCGTTACTAATTTTATTTTATTATATCACGCTTTAAAATTAATGATAAACTTTTTTCAAAAGAAAAAGCGCTTTTCAGCGCTTTTATTATGGCATATATAGTTTTGAAGCAATTCTTCTAATGGCTTCCTCGTTATACTTCTTTTTCTTTAAATGAATAGCATAATCATCCATATGACCTGAAATCACTTTAAATATCAGGGTTCTCTTCGTTTTAAAAATCATGATTAGGGCAAAGACTAGGATAATCAACGCGATGCCGTAATAAAAAAGATCATTAACCAAAACATAATTCCCTGAAATAACAATTGCTAAATCAGAAACAAGTGGTAAGTAAGTTGAATTAGAATATTTAAAAACAGCTAAAACAATGGCAGCTATCATAAGGATAAAACCAATCATTTTACTTATATAATGAGATTTAACATATTCAATGTAGTATTCGATATGAGTGATGGTATTTCTTTGAATTTCATTAATCCCTTTTTTTCTTATTTTTCTTTTATTTTGATAATAAATTCCATCATTATAAATGATTAATCTTTTTGTGGTCAAAACGATACGGCAATCTGTATTTTTGCCTTTCAGTTTACTAAAATCATAATAAACCTTTTCTTCTTTTCCTAATCTAATTTGACTGATAAGGTTGTTGTTCATAAAACCACCACCATTCTTAACTTAATTTTACTTGATTTGTTAAGATATTTCAATAGAATGATTAAATATGCCTTTAATAGTTACCTTTTTGAACTACTTTAGTTAATTCACCAAACAACATTGGTACAATACCTAAAGACATAGCAATGAGTAATTCACCGATGGTTAAAGGTTCTAAGTTGAATATATCCGCTGTGAATGGAATATAAACCAATAACAATACCAAACCTAAAGAAATGAAAACAGAATAATTCAAGAACTTGTTACTGAATGGATTGTATTGGAATAAGAATTTTGTTTCTGATCTTGCCGAAAAAGCTCTTAGCAATTCTCCAAAAACAACAGCGATAAAGGCCATGGTTGTTGCTTGGAATCTACCATCAATGGTTAAGCCAATCTTAAATGCTGCTAAACCAGCCAACATTAAGCCAAAACCTTGAATACTAACTTTTATTAATGTTTCTTTATTTAATAATTTTTCATTGGTATCTCTTGGCGCTTTATCCATGGTATTGCCTTCAGCTTTTTCCATCCCTAATGCAAAGGCAGGGAAAGAGTCTGTCATTAGATTAATCCATAATAAATGAATAGCTAACAAAGGTAAATAATCATTAAAGAAAGGCGCAAATATCATGGCCACTAATATTAATAAAATTTCACCAATATTACACGACACTAAGAAAATAGTAAACTTTCTAATATTACTATAAATGGTTCTTCCTTCTTCAACTGCTGAAACAATAGAAGCAAAATTATCATCTGTTAAAATCATATTAGAAGCTTCTTTAGATACTTCAGTTCCAGTGATACCCATCGCAACACCGATTTCAGCTTGTTTTAAAGCTGGCGAATCATTAACACCATCTCCGGTCATGGCGACTACTTGACCATTCTTTTGTAATACTTCAACAATCCTAATTTTATCAGCTGGAGTAGATCTTGCAAAAACATCACATTTTAAAATAGCTTCTTCAAATTCTTCATCTGACATATTTCTAGTGTCTTCTCCAGATAAAGCTAATCCACCTTCTTTTAAGATATTTAATTCACTTGCAATAGCCTTGGCTGTTGTAATATGGTCACCGGTAATCATCATAACCCTAATACCAGCTTTATGACATTTAGCAATCGCTTCTTTTGCTTCAACCCTTGGAGGATCTATCATAGCGACCATACCAACAAAGATTAAATCTTCTTCTAAATCCATGGATTTTGGTGTGTCTGTTTCTCTATATGCAAAACCTAAAACACGGTAAGCTTGCCCTGAAAATTCTTCATTTTGCTTTAATATATTATCTATATCTTTTGAAGTGATTTCTCTAACTTCACCCTTGATAGATATACGATTACATTTTTTTATCAATTGGTCTGTAGCACCCTTAGTTAAAACTAAATTCTTACCCTCAACTTCATTAATAGAAGTCATCATTTTTCTTGTAGAATCAAAGGTGTATTCATTTAACTGTGGATATTTATCTTCAGGATTATCCACTGACATACCAGCTTTAGCAGCCAATACAAGTAATGCGCCCTCAGTAGGATCTCCTAGTATTTTATTCGCAGATTCAATTTTCGAATCATTACATAATAAAGAAATTTGCATAATTTTTTCTAAATTATGACTTAAATCAACCGCTTGATTATTTAATAAAATATCACCTTTGGTCTCATAACCATTCCCAGTAATTTCATAAACATTATCTAAATCATAGACTCTTCTTACAGTCATTTCGTTTTGTGTTAGTGTTCCCGTTTTATCAGAACAAATTACTGTTGCTTGACCTAAAGTTTCTACGGTTGATAAGTTTTTAATAATTGCATTTCTTTTAACCATTCTTTGCATTCCCAAGGCAAGAACTACAGTGATAACTGCCGTTAACCCTTCTGGTATTGCCGCTACTGCCAAGGCGACTGAAGTTAAAAACAACTCTAATTCAAACTCAAAAGAATTTTGAACAAACCCTAATAAGAAAACAACAACTGAAACAATAATGATAATGACACCCAAGACTTTAGCAAATTGGTCTATGGTTTTTTGTAAAGGTGTTTTCCCTTCTTCAACTGCATCTAACATGGTCGCAATTTTACCAATTTCAGTATCCATTCCAATCGCTGATACTAGCCCTTTACCCTTACCATAAGTGACTAGGGTAGACATATAAACCGAATTCTCTCTTTCAGCCAAAGGCGTCGATTCATCTAATTCTATACTAGCATCTTTTTCCACAGGAGTAGATTCTCCAGTAAGTGATGCTTCATCAGTTTTTAAATTCGTTGATTCTAATAAACGAATGTCAGCCGCAACATAATCTCCAGTTTCTAATAAAACAATATCTCCCATGGTTAACTCATGTGAAGGTATTTCAATGGTTTTACCATCTCTTATCACCTTAGCATTTGGTGAAGACATTTTTTTAAGTGCAGCCAAGGCATTATTGGCTTTTTGTTCTTGATTAACACCCAAAATAGCATTTAATAAAACAATGGCGATAATGATTATCCCATCAATCAAACCTTCACCTTCAATAATTCCAACCACTACTGATACTGCAGCCGCAATAATTAAGATAATAACTAAGAAATCTTTGAATTGATCCAAGAACATCATTAATAAGGTCTTCTTCTTAGATTCTCTTAATTGATTTGGTCCATATTCCTCTTGTCTTTTAGCAACTTGTTCAGAAGTTAAACCTTGCTTTTGATTTACTTGATACTCGTCTAATAATTGTTTTTTTGTCTTGTTGAAAGCTTCCATAAATTCATCCTTTCTTAGAAAAAAGAGACTTACACACAAAAAAGTGCATAAGTCTTGCTGTTAAAATTAAACCAGGTAATATCACCAAGATGTTGATTTAATCGCACTTTGGCCAGCTACTCCCTTATAGATAATAATATACAGTATGTCAGTGGCCTTGTCAATCACATCTTCTTTTTTCGAGTGATTACAAACCAAAGGATTTGACTACCTATAAATGCTGTTCCAATACCACCATATATAAAATAATCTTCATATTTTTTTATAAAACTTTCTTCAACATTATCTTGTCCAAAATAGATTCCATCAATCCCTCTATCAATTACTTTAACTTGAAAGTCTTTATTTAAAATATTACCTTGCTCATCCTCAAATGTTAAGCCAATACTATAGATACCCGCTTTCTTAGAATGCTTAGTATAATTATCATATCTCGTAGAGTATATATAGTTTTTTGTTCCATCTAACTCCTTGGTTTTCGTCAATAAATGAAGAAAATCCGGTAATTGTAAAACAGTATCAGAATACACTTGAATTACTGACTTATCTAAATATACAAGCGGACCTACTTGATCAATAACGTGAATGACCAAAGTTTTTTGACTTGTATTTCCTGATGAATCTGTGACAGATAAAACAACATTATATTGACCAATCATCTCGCTGTTATTCTTATAATTGTTTGATTCAATAATAAGTTCTAAAGACTCATCATAATTATCTATTACAGACATAGACGATAGTATATCACTTTCAGAATATACCATATTATATCCAATATGTATTGACTCTTGTCCTGTGATTAATGGTGCTTCATCATCAACAACTGATACTGTTAAATAATGCAGGCTTTCATTACCTGATGTATCAGAAACCTTAAAACTCATCTCATATTCGCCAACTAAACTTGCGTTGGCTGTATAATTATCTGTAACCATAACAATTTGTGATGATATATCCCCATCATAATTATCATTAGCAGTTAACATTCCTTTGATATCTTCTAATGTATATACATTTGGATATACTGCTTCAATACTGTCTAATTCTCCAAAAATAGGAGATAAGACATCCACGACTTCAACCGTGACGGTTGTCAAAGTTTCATTTCCACTTAAGTCAGTCACAGAAAAGACAATTTCATAAGAACCTATTTGACTCATAAAATCACTATAGCCATCAGAAATCACTGTGATGTTACTTGATACATCTCCATCAATTTTATCATAAGCAATTAATGAAGACTGAATCTCAGCAACAGTAATGGGTTGGTCCACATAAGAAATGATGGTACCAGATGTTTGAAAATATGGTGAGTTTGTATCAATCATTGATCCTGTAATATACTCTTCATACGTTGTGGGACTAGTCCCTTCTTCTAACTGAATTTCCATATCAATTAGCTTGCTTGAATCTGTAACTTCTGACTCAAAAATTTCAAACCAAAAATAGTTTATAGATTCTCCTGTTCTAAAAGTAAAGTAATGGGCTCCACCATCACCTAAGTCCAGATAATCCATTTCTTGCTCAGTAATCATACCACTATTGACTTCATTATCATTATTAAAAAATGAAAAATACATTTCAAATAAAGGCGACATTAAACGGTCAGAGAACCAAAATACATAATCTGTTTCTGGTTTTACAAGAATGGGTTGGCTAGTAGAAAAAACATTAGCGCCTTCTTGAAAGCTAAAATTATCATAATCTACATAGTTCTTTCCTCCTGGCAAATAATCGCTTTGAGATGCCTGTGTTTGATAAGAAAAAGCAATCAAAGTGATGGTAAATAAAAATAAAAACGGCAATATTTTCTTCATATTTCTCTCCTTTTATCTCTATAATACTCATCATTAATAAAAATTCTTTAAAACAAATTATTTTTAATTGAAATTTTACGTGGTATAATATTTATGAGGTGAAAATATGAAAAAACTAAAATTAAACAATGATACACTGATGCCAGTCATTGGATTAGGTACATTTAGAAGTAAGGATGAAGATGCATATAACGCTGTTTTAACAGCACTTAAAGCAGGCTATAGACATATTGATACTGCCGCAGTTTACGGAAATGAAGAAGCTGTTGGTCGTGCCATTAAAGATTCTAAAGTCAAAAGAAGTGAATTGTTTGTTACAACAAAAGTTTGGAATACTGAACAAGGATACCGAAAAACTTTAAAACAATTTAATGAATCTTTACAAAAATTAGGGCTTGATTATGTTGATCTATATTTAGTTCACTGGTTTAGAGATTTTGATCATTTAACACGTACTTGGAATGCTTTTGAAACTTTATATGATATGGGAAAAGTAAAGGCTGTTGGAGTTTCTAACTTCAATGTTCACCATTTACAATTCTTATTGGATAATGCTAAAATAAAACCTATGGTCAACCAAGTTGAAACCCATATTCATTTACAAAATCAATTTTTACAAGATTTTTGCACTAAAAACAGTATTCAATTAGAAGCTTATGCACCTTTGATGTCA